>CAWGXF010000011.1:0-22742 GCA_963826485.1 uncultured Thermoleophilia bacterium | reverse complement strand
GGTGCAAGCCGTCCGGGTCGTCGATCTCCGTCTCCTGCGCGACCCTCGGCGATCCCCAGCCCGATCGACTCCAGCGTGCCGCGACCGAGGCGGCCGGGATCGGCACGCGGCCACTCGAAGAAGGTGATCAGCGTGCCCGGCCTGCCCACGACGTCACCGAAGTAGAGGTGGTAGCTGTGCGGGTCGTCGAAGTTGACCGTCTTCTTGACCAGCGTGAAACCGACCTCGTCACGGTAGAAATCGAGGGTCTGCTGCGCCTCGGAGCACACGCACGTTATGTGGTGCAGGCCCGCCAACTGCATGCGGGCGAGTCTAGAGGTTCGAACTACTTGAGCAGCCTGAAGAGGATGATCGAGTTCGCGAAGAAGAGGATCGCGACCACGGCCGTCACACGGGTGAGGTTGCGCTCGACGATGTGGGTGCCGCCCTGCGAGGGGGCGTGAAGCCCATGCCGCCGAGGCCCGCGTCCCGCCCGGAGTGCATCAGGATCAGACCGATCAGCGCGACGCTGAGGAGGACTTCGAAGACGGCGGAGACGGGGAGCATCGCGGCCGTAGGCTAGCCAATGCCGGGCTCCGGCGACGATCCCCGAGCCCGGCCGCCCGCTGGAGCGATGATTCCCCTATCAACACCGACGAGGCCAGGGAAGATCCACGACCTGCTCCTGACCGGAGACAACCGGCTCAAGCAGGGAATCTCAGCGGACAAATCTCCAGAGCTACGAGCAGGCGCTCGCGGTCGCCCGCGACCACGGTCTGGAGGAGAGCGTCGGGCCGCTCGTCGCGGTCAGGCTCGCCGATCTCGAACGGCCTGGAGGATCGCCTCCACCCGCTCCGCCTGGCGCCTGACGTCGTGCTCGGCCGCGGCGCGCCGGGCGGCATCGTTCGGGGACGGCAGCGACGCGGCCGCCGCGAGCGCGCGGGCGAGGTCGGCCGTATCCAGCGGGTCCACCAGCACGCCGGCCCCGTCGGGGACGAACTCCGGCGGCCCGCCGACCCGTGTCGCCACGACGCTGCGGCCGCACGCCATCGCCTCCGGCAGCGCCTGCCCGAACGGCTCGATCAGCGCAGGCCCGAATGATGTCGGCCGCGCTGAGCCACGCGGGCACCTCCTGGTGCCGGACGCGCCCGACGACGCGTCGCCGCGGCTCTCGAGCGCCGCCCGCAGCGGGCCGTCCCCGACGAACGTGAGCGAGCCGCGGCCGAGGCGCGCGAACGCATCAGCCAGCCGAACCACGTTCTTGCGTTCGGTCAGCGAGCCCACGTGCACGAACGCCGGGGACTCGAGCTTCGCCGCAGGAGTCACGGCGCGGAAGCGCTCGAGATCCACCCCCGAGTCGACCACCTCGGTCTTGCCGCGGGCGTCGGGCACGCGCTCTTCGAGCTCGTGTCGCAGGTACTCGGAGACGGCGACGACCGTCGACGCACGGTGCACGACGCGCCTTGTCAGGAGCGCGACGCCGTGGTGGGCACCGATGTTGCGGACGTCGCGTCCGTGCGCAGTCACCACGAGCGGAGCGTCCACCCGACAGGCCAGGAGACCGGCCGGCACGAGAAAGTGCGCCCACACCACATCCGGCCGGGCGGCGCTCCGAACACGCCTGCGCAGCTCCAGAAACCGAGCCTTCCCGCCCGCGCGGCGGTCGAGCACCGCAAGCTCGATCTCGTGCCCGCGCTCGCGCAGGGCGCGCTCGCCCTGCGCGACGAAGGCGCCGAGGTCCGGGTCGTCCGGCCCCGGGTACATCTGGGAGACGAGCAGGATCCGCATCGCCGTCAGTGCGGCGCACGTTCTCGGTCGTGCTCGCCCCACTCGTCCCGCAGCACGCCGCAGATCTCACCGACCGTGCAGTGCGCACGCAATGCCGCCCGCATCGGGATCAGCATGTTCTCCGTTCCCTTCGCCGCCTCGCGCACAGCTGTGAGCGCCGTCGCTGCGTCGTCCGCGTTGCGCCCCGCGCGCAGGGCTGCGGTGCGCGCGAGCTGTCGCCGCTCGGCCTCGGGGTCGATCGAGTGGAGCTCGATCGGCTGCTCGGACTCGGCCGCATACTCGTTGACACCGACGATCACGCGCGCGCCCGACTCGACCTCCTGCTGCCACCGGAATGCCGCCGCCTCGATCTCGCCCTGGACCAAGCCCTGCTCGACGGCGTCCACGGCTCCGCCGAGCCCGTCGACACGGTGGATCAGCTCCCAGGCACGCGCCTCGAGCTCGTCGGTGAGCGACTCGATGTAGAAGGAACCGCCGAGCGGATCAGCGGTTGCCGTCGTGCCCGCCTCGTTGGCGAGGATCTGCTGCGTTCTGAGCGCGACCGTCGCCGCATGCTCGGTCGGGAGCGCGAGTGCCTCGTCGAACGAGTTCGTGTGCAGCGACTGCGCGCCGCCTGCGATCGCCGACAGCGCCTGGATCGCGACGCGAACGATGTTGTTCTCGGGCTGCTGCGCCGTCAGCGTCGACCCCCCGGTCTGCGCGTGAAAGCGCAGGGCGAGCGCTTTCGGGTTCGTCGCATCGAACCGCTCGCGCATCACGCGCGCCCAGAGCCGGCGCGCTGCACGGAACTTCGCAACCTCCTGGAAGAAATCGTTGTGTGCGTTGAAGAAGAACGAGAGCCGCGCGCCGAACTCGTCCGGCGACAACCCGGCTTCGACCGCAGCCGTGCAGTAGGCGATGCCGTTTGCGATCGTGAAGGCAAGCTCCTGCACCGCCGTCGAGCCGGCCTCGCGGATGTGGTAGCCGGAGATCGAGATCGTGTTCCACGACGGGATGCGCTCCGCGCAGTAGGCGAAGAGGTCGGTCGTCAGCCGCATCGAGGGCCGAGGCGGGAAGATGTAGTTCCCGCGGGCGATGTACTCCTTGAGAATGTCGTTCTGCACCGTCCCACGCAGCGCGGTGCCGGGGACGCCCTGCCCCTCGGCGACGAGCTCGTACAGGAGCAGCAGCAGCGACGCCGGCGCGTTGATCGTCATCGACGTCGACACGTCGGCGAGCGGGATCCCGGCGAGCAGGATCTCCATGTCGGCGACCGAGTCGATCGCGACGCCCGTGCGCCCCACCTCGCCGAGCGCGAGCGGATCGTCGGAGTCGTATCCGAGCTGCGTCGGCAGGTCGAAGGCGATCGAGAGCCCCGTCTGGCCGCGCGCGAGCAGATAGCGATACCGTTCGTTCGACTCCTCCGCCGACGCGAAGCCGGCGTACTGGCGGATCGTCCACGGCCTACCGCGATACATGTCGAGGTACGGGCCGCGCGTGTACGGATAGTCGCCGGGCAGCTCGAGCCCGGTTGTCGCGTCGTCGGCTGTGTAGACCGCCTTGACCTCGATCCCGCTCTCCGTCTCGCGCCCGTCTGTCGCCGCCACGACGAGAAGTATGCTCGCGGCGATGACCGTCCGCGTCCGACTGTTCGCCGGTCTCCGCGAGCGCGCCGGCTGGGCGCAGCGGGAGATCGACGTCTCCAGCGTCGCCGAGGTGTGGCCCGCTCTCGACCTCGGCGACGAGCCGAACGGCCTGCTGTACGCCGTCAACAAGGAATACGCGACCCGTGATCAGGCGCTCGTGGACGGCGACGAGGTCGCTCTCATCCCCCCCGTCTCCGGCGGCGCCTTCCTGCTCAGCGAAGAGCCGCTGTCGCTGGAGCGCGTCGTCGAGGAGGTTCGCGACGACGAGGCCGGTGCGATCGCGACGTTCACCGGGACAACGCGGATCCACTCCCGCAACCGGATCGTCACCCACCTCGACTACGAGGCGTACGAGGGAATGGCCGAGCGTGTGATGGCGGAGATCGCCGACGGCCTACGGGCCCGCTACGAGCTTCGCGCGATCGCGATCCACCACCGGATCGGCCGAGTCGGCATCGGGGAGACGTCGGTCGTGATCGCGGTCTCGGCCGCTCATCGCGAGGCTGCGCTCGCCGCCTGCAAGGACGCGATCGACGAGTTGAAGGAGCGAGTGCCCCTGTGGAAGAAAGAGGTCTACCAGGGCGGAGAGGAATGGATCGGGAGGGGATCATGACCGACGGCGACTTCGACTACCGCGGATACGACCCGATTCAGCCGCGCGGCCCCGACTGGCGCGGACGCCTGAAGAAGCTCACCGGGCCGATCATCGCGGGGGCGATCGCGCTGGCGAAATGGTCGTTCGTCCTCGTCAAGTTCTCGACGATCTTCATCGCCGTCGCGGCCTACGCACTGATCTGGGGGTGGAGGTTCGCGATCGGCCTCGTCCTCCTGATCCTCCTCCACGAGGCCGGGCACTTCATCGAGGCGCAGCGCGAGGGGCTGCACCCGAAGCTGCCGGTGTTCATTCCGTTCCTGGGCGCCTACGTGCAGTACACGCGCGGCAATCCCTGGCAGACCGCGCGGGTCGCGATCGCCGGCCCGATCCTCGGCGGCGCCGCTGCGTTCGTCTTCTACCTGATCGGCAAGTCGCACGGCTCGGACCTGATGCTCGCGCTCGCCTACTTCGGCTTCTTCCTGAACCTCTTCAACCTGATCCCGTTCGGGATCTTCGACGGTGGCGCCGTCTGGCGCTCGGCGCGCTTCCTCCGCCACGGCGGCGGTCCGGGGAAGGCGCTCTTCATCTACGCGCTCTACTTCGGCACCGCTCTCGTGCTCGTGCTGGGCATGGTCGCCTCCCACGTCCCTCAGCACCGATTGTGATCGACGACCGCCAGATCCTCGATCACCCCACGAACGACATCGAGGTGTCGATCGCCAAGATCACGGCGGAGCTCCGTGCCGGCTTCGAAAAGGCGGCCGAAGTGCCGCGCCCCGCCGTCGCCCTGTTCGGGTCGGCGCGCGTGCCCGCGGGGAGCAAGCCCTACGAGGACGCGCGCCTCGTCGGCCGCCGCTTCGGCGAACAGGGATGGGCGGTCGTCACCGGCGGCGGCGGCGGTGTGATGGAAGGAGCGAACCGTGGCGCCCAGGAGGGCGGCGGCATCTCGGTCGGGTTCAACATCGAGCTGCCGCACGAGCAGGGGACGAACCCGTACCTGGACATCGAGCACACCTTCAACCACTTCTATGCGCGCAAGGTGTGCTTCGTCCGCCCGTCGGAGGGCTTCGTCATCTTCCCCGGCGGCTTCGGGACGCTCGACGAGATGTACGAGTCGCTCACGCTGATCCAGACGGGGAAGATCCGCCACTTCCCGGTGGTCTTGTTCGACTCGAGCTACTGGAGGGAGATGGTCGACTGGATTCTGAGCGAGCCGCTCGCCGGCGGCATGATCTCGGCCGGCGACATCGATCTCCTGCACGTGACCGACGACCCGGACGA
The DNA here is from genome assembly GCA_963826485.1 of uncultured Thermoleophilia bacterium. Taxonomy (GTDB): domain Bacteria; phylum Actinomycetota; class Thermoleophilia; order Gaiellales; family Gaiellaceae; genus PALSA-600. Next base: position 17,474 of record CAWGXF010000011.1, on the reverse strand, counting down.
CGCCGTCCGCCACGTGCTCGCAGGCTACGAGCGACGCTGCGCGGACAATCCGGCGGCCGGGCTCTCGGCGTAACCTGCAGGCCGTGGAGCTGAGAGACCTGCCGTCCGTGGACGAGCTCGCGCGCACCGTCGACGACCCGCTCGCGGTCGATGCCGCCCGGACGGTTGTCGCCCGGGCGCGCGAGGAGCTCCGCGCCGGCATCGATCCCGGTGACCTCGTGTCGCGAGTTCGGAGCGAGCTCTCGGCCACCCGGCGGCCGGCACTGCGGCGGGTGCTGAACGCCACCGGCGTGATCGTGCACACGAACCTCGGCCGGGCCCCGCTCCCGCGGGCGGCGCTGGAGCGTGTCGTCGAGGCGGGCAGCGCCTATTCGAACCTCGAGTACGACCTCGCTGCGGGGGCGCGAGGCTCCCGCCAAGACCACGTCGGGCGAATACTCGGCCGGCTGACCGGCGGCGAGGCCGGGATCGTCGTCAACAACAACGCCGGTGCGATGCTGCTTGCGCTCGCCGCGCTCGCAGAAGGACGTGACGTGCTCGTCTCGCGCGGCGAGCTGATCGAGATCGGCGACGGATTCCGCATCCCGGACGTGCTCGCGCGCTCCGGCGCGCGGCTCGTCGAGGTCGGCACGACCAACCGGACGCGCGCGGCGGACTACGAGCGTGCCGTCGGCACGGACACCGCGCTGCTCCTGCGCGTGCATCAATCGAACTTCCGGGTCGTCGGCTTCACCGAGCAGCCGACCGTGCCCGAGCTCGCTGCGGTCGCCGGCCGGCACAACCTGCCGCTGCTCGACGATCTCGGCTCCGGCGCCCTGCTCGATCTCTCCGACGAGCCGACCGTGCGCGGCGCTCTGTCCGACGGCGCCGACCTCGTGTGCTTCAGCGGCGACAAGCTGCTCGGCGGCCCACAGGCGGGCGTCGTCGTGGGCGGCGGCGACCTGATCGAGAAGTTGCGGCGGCATCCTCTGCACCGTGCGCTGCGCATCGACAAGCTCGGCCTCGCCGCCCTCGAAGGCACGCTCCTGCTGTACCTCGACCCGGCGCGCGCACGTCGCGAGATCCCGGTGCTGCAGATGCTGCACGCGAAGGCGACGGTCGTTCGTGCCCGGGCGGAGCGCCTCGCCGCGGCGGTCGGCGGTGAGATCGAGGAGACGGTGGGGCGCGTCGGTGGCGGCGCACTGCCGCTCGCGGAGTTGCCGTCGTTCGCCTGCGCGGTGGACGAGGGCCTGGCGGAGCCGCTGCGCGGGAACGAGCCGCCGGTGATCGGGATCGTCCGCGACGGACGCCTCCTGCTCGATTGCCTGACGCTGGCGGACGGCGACGTCGACGAAGTGGCCGCCGCGATTCGCGCATGCCGCTGACCGTCGGCACCGCCGGGCACATCGACCATGGCAAGACGTGGCTCGTGCGTGCGCTCACCGGCAAGGACACGGACCGGCTCCCGGAAGAGCGGCGGCGAGGCATCTCGATCGACCTGGGCTACGCGCCGCTCGAACTGCCGGACGGACGGCAGCTCTCGCTGGTCGACGTCCCGGGGCACGAGCGCTTCGTCCGCACGATGATCGCCGGCGCCACCGGCATCGACCTCTTCCTGCTCGTGATCGACGCGCAGGAGGGAGCACGGCCGCAGACGCTCGAACATCTCGCGGTCCTGCGGCTGCTCGGCGTCGAACGCGGTGTCGTCGCGGTCACCAAGGCCGACGCGGTCGACGAGGAGACCCTCGAGCTCGCCCTCGACGAGGCGCGCGAGCTCGTCCCCGGTACGGAGGTCGTCGCCGTCTCGGCCAAGACGGGCTCCGGTCTCGACGAGCTGCGCGCCGCGCTCGCGCGCGTCCCCGTCGAGGCACGCGACGTCTCGGCGGCGACGCGTCTCCACCTCGACCGGGTGTTCACCCTGCAGGGCGTCGGGACGATCGCCACCGGCACCCTCTGGTCGGGGACGATCTCTGCCGGCGACCTGCTGCGCGCCGAGCCTCGGGGGGTGACGGTGCGCGTGCGCGCGGTGCAGGTGCACGACGCCGCGGTCGAGCGGGCCGAGGCAGGTCAACGTGTGGCCGTGAACCTGCCCACGGTGGAGCGGCGTGACCTTGGGCGCGGGGACGTGCTCGTCGAACCGGGTCACTACCCTGTCTCCTACCGGCTCGACATCCGACTCGAGCCGCTCGCAGAGATTCCCGCCGCCGTGAGGGTGCATCTCGGCACGAAAGCCGTCGCGGCGCGCGTGCTGCGAGACGGCGAGTACGCACAGCTGCGGCTGCAGGAGCGCGTGGTCGCAGCCCGCGGTGACCATGTCGTCCTGCGCACCGACACCACCGTCGGCGGCGGTGTCGTGCTCGACCCGGCGCCGCTTCGACGGCTCGACCGCGACCGGCTGGCGGTGCTCGACCACGGGACGCCGGAGGAGATCGTCGGCGCTCTCGTGCACGATCCGGTGACCGGCGCCGAGCTGCAGGCACGCGGCCTGCTTTCTCCCGCGGACCTCGGGCAGGGGCTGTCGTCCGTTCGCTCGTCCGGCGACCACTACTTCTCGGATTCGTGGCTCCGCGAGCTACGGGCGGGAGTGCGTGGGCGTCTCGCCGCCCGGGCGGAGTCGAGCCCGCTCGATCCCGGGCTGACGCTCGCCGAGCTGCTCCCGAGCAGGCCCTGGACGACGTCGGTCCTCAACCTGCTCGAGATCGAACGTCGCGGCGCGAAGGCGTATCTGCCCGGCGCGACGGCCGGGCTCGGAGAACGCGCCGGTGCGGCCGCCGAGCTCGAGGCGCAGCTCGCACAGGAGGAGATCGCGAAGGTCGACGACAGGCAACTGGGAGCATTCCTCGAAAGCGAGGGCCGCATTCGGCGCGTCGGTGACGGCTACGCGGTGTCACCCGCGCTCTACGACCGCGGGCGCGAGCTCCTGCCGACGCTCGACGCGATCACGCTCGCGGCCTTTCGCGACGCGCTCGGGGTCGGTCGCCGCACCGCCCAGCTCCTGCTCGAGCGTTACGACACGGACGGGCTGACGCTGCGGCGAGGGGACATCCGCACGCTGCGGCGCCGGCGTTGACGGTCAGGGACGGTGACGGTCAGGGACGGAGTGCCGGCAACGACCAGCGGGCCGTCTTCGGGAAGCGCAGGCGACCCAGCTTCGGAAGCTGCGCGACGAAGTCGGCCGGCGAGCGCCGCCGCCGGGTGCGGGCGAGCAGGATCCGGCCCGTGACCAGAACCGCCGCGAGCCCGATCACCTGACCACCCAGAACGATCCGGTTCACGTCGACGGCCGGCTTCCAGGTCGCGTTGCCGTCCTCGACGATCCACGCCCCGGAGGGACGCGCCATCAGGCCGAAGCCTCCGCCGCCTCCTGAGTCGGTGCCCTCGTGCTCGCCCATCCCACCGCCGCCGCCACCCCGGACGGTCGCGGCCGGAATGACCGTCAGCCCGTTCTTCTCGTACGGCTCGCCATAGACGCGCTTGACGCTCACGGCGTCGCGAGCACCCGAAATGAGCTCCTGCAGCTCCATGACTCCTCCTGTTCCTCGATCGATCCATCAGCATCTCACCATCGGCGAGGCTCTGTCATCCGGAATCTCCCCGATTCACCGAGCCAAACCACCTCACCGTACGATCCGTGTCATGGAGCGGCGGGGGCCGGTGCCCCAGCGGGTCTTCAAAACCCGTCAGGTCTGGCAGCCCCAGGCTGGCTCGGTTCGACTCCGGGGCCGCTCCGTCTCCGAGAAACGCCAGCACAACGGCAGGTTCTTGGCGAGCCGAGAAGATCGTGGCGGACGTATTGCACGAGGCTCGATTCTCGAGCCGGGGCTCGTGGTGGCGGCTTTACGATCGCGCGGACCATCGCGCACCGACTTGCTGGGCCTGCGGAACAGAGCTAACTGTGTTCACATGCCAGCTCCGGCCCCATCGCGCCGCCCCCACCGGGTCGACTTCACGTGTGGTTCGCGAAGGCATTCAGCTGCGCCACTCACGCCGCTGCGGCCTCCATCGAGGCGACGCCTGCTCGTGCACCCCGAGCTACCAGGCCCAGGTCTGGTCGAACCGTGACCACAAACCGATCCGAAAGACCCTGCCCAGCCTGTCGGCCGCGCTTGCCTGGCGGCAGGAAAGCCAGGTCGCGCTGCGGCGCGGAACGATGCGCGCACCTGTCCCGCGTCACGAAATCTGGCAGTGGGGTTAGTGTCGGGCTCCTCGTGAAGGGAGCAGCTCGTGGCACGTCCTTCTGTTTTTTCTGTTGAAGACAAATATCGGCTCGTCCTTGCAGTCATCAGTGGCGAGTTGTCGATCGCTGAGGCGGCTCGCCGGGGCAAGGCGTCTGAGCAGTCGATCTCAAACTGGAAGCGGCTGTTTCTCGAGAACGGCAAACAGGGTCTGGCGGAGAACGGCAAGCCCGGCCCGAACGCGCGTGAGCGGCAGCTGCTCGAGGAGGTCGAGGAGCTGAAGGCCGCGCTCGGTGAGGCGCACGTCGAGCTGCGGGTCTGGAAGAAGAGCGCCGAGCATCGGCTGGGGCCTACGAGGACCTCGAGGTGATCCGCCTCGAGGCCGCGATGCCGACGAGCCGCTTCGCCGAGCTGATCGGGGTGCCGGAGCGCTCCTACCGGCGCTGGCAGCAACGGCAGCGTCAGGGCCGGCCGGCGAAGGGGCCGTGGCCGGCGCCGGCGCGCGACCGCGTCGAGCCGACAGCGATCGCCTACGCGGATCGCTTTCCGGCCTGGGGGCATCGCAAGCTGGCGATGCTGATGCGCGTCGACGGCCACGACGCCCCCGACGCGACGGTGCTCAGAGCGCTCAGACGCAGCGGCCGCGTCCAGCCGATCGACTATCAGGCCGAACGCCGGCAGTTGGCGCAGGCGCGGCGGGCGGCGTTCGTGGTGCCACCCTCCGGGCCAAACCAGGTCTGGCAGCTCGACTTCAGCGAGTTCGAGACACGCCACGGCGGCATCTGGCGGATCGGCGGCGTCGCCGACTACTGGTCGAAGCTCGAGCTCGGCTGGCACGTCTCCACTACGCAGAATCACCGCGACGCGATCGAGACTGTCGAGCAGGCGATCAGCGAGAGTGAACGGCTCGCCGGTCGCCCGCTCGCCGAGCTACTCGTCGATCGCGTGACAGGCGAGATCCGGCCGATCGCGCTCGTCACAGACAACGGGCCGTGCTTCAAGTCGGTCCGCTTCGCCGCCTACATCGACCGCCGCCCCGAGCTGATCCACATCCGCACCCGTCGCAACTCGCCCGGCCAGAACGGCGTCCGCGAAAGAGCCTTCGGCTCGCTCAAGTACGAACACCTCTACCGGCTCGAGATCGACGACGGCCACACCCTCGGCGTCGAAGTCGAGACCTACCGGCAGCTCTTCAACGAGGTCCGGCCACACGAAGGAATCGGCATGCGCCGCCCGCTCGACGTCCACCTCGAAGCCATCGACGACCACCAGACCATCAAGCCAACCGAGCCCGAAACCCTGCCACATTTCGTGACGCGGGACACGCGTCACAAACGCCCGATCGATCGAAATCTACGACTACATCAACAACGGATACGGCGTCGAATGCGACGATGCCTGGCCGCTCCCGATCTACAGCTTGGGTCTGGCCTGCTCGCCCATCAGCAGCCCGACGCAGGCGCACTGCAAACTCGTATCCGGGACTGCAACCGCGGGTACGTGTTGGACCGACTACACCGGCGGAATACAAGGGCGCCCCGACCCGAACTCCGAATCCGTGGGGCTGCCAATGCAACTACATGCGCCGGTCATGGCGGCAATCGCTACCGCGAATCGCTCGGCAAACAATGGAGACGCCCTTGACCCCACCAGCGCGTCCCTGATCGCCGGCGATTCGGTCGGGACGCCGATTCTCGACTCGGCTCGAAGAATCGGAACAGTCAAGAACGTAGGAGTGTTCGTTGTTTCGACAACGATGAACAGGCTCTGCCTCGTGGTCATGGATCAGTCGGCCGCCTGTGCGGATCCTCTGTCGGATGCCTCACCGTTGAACTACGGCACGTTTGATCCTGACGGAGTCGGCGGCACGGCGCCGACCACGATTGGCATTGCTGAGAACGGCGTTCAGTCCGTCGCGCTGACGGTCGGCGCGAGGCATGTGACTGTCCCTGTGAAGGGCAATGTCTTCACGTACCAGGGCTCGAGCCAGGATGTCGCTTCGGACGTCGGCTCCGCGGCGACTGTTCGATAGACAGGAGCATGAAAAGGCCCCGGCGGTTCGATCACGCCGGGGCCTTTCCGAGCTATCGTAGGACGCGGAAACGGAGATGAGACTACGGCCGAAATACGTGGCGACGTTCGCTCTCATTGCGGCGGGGACAGTGGCTGCGCTAGCCGCCACTCGCGCGTCAGGTCACCAGCACGTCACCGTCGGCAGGCTCCCCAACGGTTCGGAAGTTGTCTCATCGAAGCGCGGTGATCGCCTGTGCTTGACAATCCCATCTGTGTCCGAAGCCTGTGGACCACCCCTCACGAGGAGCAACCCTTTGATGCTCGGGCGGCTTGGCGGAAACCCAGATATCGGCACGCAGCCGATCGCTTACGGGGTCGCTGAGCCGAGCGTTGAGACGGTCACGTACTTCGATGGCCGTGGAAGGGCGGAGATCCCGGTTGCGAACGGCTTCTTCGCGGTGGCGTTGCCAACGTCAGCGGTGATCTCTCACATTGCCGTGACGTTCTCAGACGGCTCCGTTGAGATGCTCAACTGATCCATCGTAGTTTGGGACTAGAACTCGGCTCCGACGCCCGGCGTCAATGCTGTGGAATGAACCCACTGCCACCCGTTGCGCCCTGACCGTCGACGGTCGCGCAGAGCCCGCGTGTAGATTTCTGCACCGTCGCCTAAACTGACAACACCGCTTAAGCCGGCCGACCTCCAACAAAACCCGCAGGCGGCCTAGACAAGCCCTTTTTGCACTGCCAAAACTGCCATCGCGGCGCCCCGAACAGTCGCGCACACAGTCGCGCTGGCCGACCGGAACGCCAGAAGAGCCAGCACAGCGCCGAGTAACTCGGGCTCCAGCCAATGGTCTTCAAAACCCGTCAGGTCTGGCAGCCCCAGGCTGGCTCGGTTCGACTCCGGGGCCGCTCCGTCCCGGGCAAATGCCCTGCAATCAACCGATTCGACACCCACCCTCAGCGACGAGGGGGTGCCGCCGCTTCGACCAGGTACTCGGAGATATCCCGGAAGCGCACCGTTCCCGCCGCCGCCTTCTGAAGGTTGACCAGGCAGATCGGGCACATCGTCACGCAGTCGGGAGCGGCTGCGGCCAGCTGCTCGACGCGCCTCGAGGCGACGGCCGCCGCCTTGTCGGGGTACAGCGCCTCCGCCGGGCCCCCGCAGCACCACGTCGATTTCCCCGCATGGTTCGGCTCGACAACCGCGAGGCCGGTCGCGGCGAGCAGGTCGCGAGGCTCGCTCACGACATTCTCGTACCGCGCGTACACGCACGAATCGTGGAGCACGACCTCGCCCGACAGGTTGTGGTGCGCCGGCGACCCACGCTTGGCGAGCACCTCCAGGTAGCTGCGCACACGGACGTCGTAGTCCTCGACGAGCGTCGGATAGACACTGCGCAGCATCGTCGTCGTATGAGGATCGATCGTGATGACTTCCTTGACCCCGTACCGGCGAAAACTCCGCGCGACTCTTCGCGCGTGCGCGGCCACGACCGAGTCGGCGCCGAGATCGTGGGCGAGGGCGCCGGAGTAGAGGTCGTCCTCGTACAGGTAGCCGAACTCGATGCCGGCGTTCCGCAACAGCCTCGCGACGTTCGTCGGGACGCGGTCGTACTCCGCGCGTTCCGCGGCGGAGGGCCGGGCCACGAGCGCCGCGCCGTTGACGAGCCTGTTGGCCCGGCGGGCGACCCCGCTGAGGTGCGAGAGCGGTGAGTCGCCGATTCTCCGCTCGAGGTCGACGAGACGCTCGATGTACGGGATCAGCTGGTACATCATCCCGGTGTAGAGCACGGTCTCCCCGCCGCGGGGAAGGTCGAGCTCGCGCGCCCAGCGGGTCGCGCGTCGTGCCGGGATCGGCAGGACGGACCCGCGCAACCGCAGGTTGTCGGTGAGGATGCCGATCACGTCGCGGGTGGGCAGCGGCATCAGCGCTCCTCCTCGAGCAGCCAGTGGCGCAGGACGCGAACGTTCTCGGTGATGTGCACCCCCGCCGGGCAACTCTCCTCACAGGCGCGGCACAGCAGGCACGAGAAGACCGTCTCGGTCTCGTCTCGCACGCGGTCGGCGAGACCGAGCTCGACGTAGCGGAAGAGCCGCCGCGGCAACATGTCGATCCCGAGCGGGCAGACCGCCGTGCAGACGCCACAGTGCATGCACGTCTCGGCGTCATACGCCCCGATCCGGCGCAGCTCGTCGGCGAGGCCACGCTGGACGACGGCGGTCATTTCCCCTCCACCGCGGCGTAGGCGAAATACCCGTCGGCGCCTGCGACCGGAGCCTCCGCGACGTAGCCGTACTTGCGCAGGCCCATCAGCCACACCATCACCTCGTCCTCGGGGAAGCCGCCCGTCTCTGCGAGCTCGGGGACGGTCAACGGCCCGTCGCCCAGCAACTCGAGCAGCCGGCTGCGCATCAGGGGCTCGTCGCGGACGATCTCGCGGATGTCGCGGCTCATGACGGCGCTCCCACGAGCAGGTTGTCGATCATCGCGCGCACCTGTGCGTCGGTGTAGCCCTCGAGATCGATCGCGCTCTCCGGACAGATCGGCGCGCAGGCGCCGCAGCCCTTGCAGCCGGCGGCGTCGATCACGGCCACCTCTCCACCGTTCTGCGCCACCAGCGAGATCGCGCCGAAGGGGCAGGTCTCGATGCACTCGGCACAGCCGGTGCAGGCGTGGGCGTGCACGACGGCAACCTGCGGGTCGAGCTCGGCGACGCCGCGCTTCAGGACGGCGGCCGCCTGCGTGACGGCGGCGAGCCCGGACGCCACGCTCTCGGCGGACGTCTTCGGCCCCTGACAGGCGCCCGCAATCAAAACGCCGTCCACGACGGTCTCCACCGGCCTCAGCTTCGGATGGATCTCGTTGAAGAATCCGTCGCGTCCGATCGGGACCTTCAGGGCGCCGACGAGCGACCCGTTCTCGCGGGGCACCATCCCGGTGACGAGCACGACGACGTCGACCGGGATCGTCAGCTCCTCGCCGCCGGTCAGCTGGTCGCGTACCGTCACGACCAGGCCGTCGTCGTTGCTGCGTGCGACGTCCGGCGGATCGTCGTCGGCGAACTTGAGATAGAGCGAGCCGCGCTCCCGTGACTCGTTGAGCATCAGCTCGTTGCGGCCGTAGGTGCGGAGATCGCGGTAGAGGTGGTACTGACGTATGTGCGCGTCGCGTCCGGCCGCCCTGAGCGACGCGTGCACGGCGGCGCTGCAGCAGAACCGCGAGCAGTAGGGGCGCTCGGCGTCCCGGCTGCCCACGCAGTAGACGTAGGCGATGCTCTCCACCGGTTTGCCCGCGACGACGAGCGGTCCGTCACCCGCGTCGAGCAGCCGCTTCCACTCCTCGAGTGTCAGCACGCCGTCGATCCCGAAGCCGAGGTCGCCCACCTGCGGCTGGAAGCTGTCGAAGCCCGTGGCGACGACGATCTGCCCCACCTCGAGGTGGATCGACTCGCCGCCGGCGAGCACGACGGCACGGTAGTTGCCGAAGGTGCCGGCCTTCGCCTTCAGCTCGGCGTTCGTGAACACCGTGATCTCCGGCCGTCGCCGAATCTCCTCGGCGAGCTGCGCGATCAGCTCTCGCCCGTCCTTTCCGTGGGGGAACAGCTCGCCCAGTTCGCCGACATGCCCGCCCAGCTTCGACTCCCGCTCGACGAGGAATACGGCGAGCCCGACGTCGGCGAGACCGATCGCCGCGCGCATGCCCGCGATCCCGCCACCGATCACGAGCGCACGGGGCGTCGTCTCGACGACGATCGGCTCGAGCGGCTCGGTCAGCCGCGTGCGGGCGATGCCGGCGCGCACCAGCGCAATTGCCTTTCGGGTCGCGCCGTCGGGGTCGTCGGTGTGCGTCCACGAGCATTGCTCGCGCACGTTCACCTGTGTGTACTCGTACGGGTTCAGGCCGGCGCGCTGCGCGACGGCCCGAAAGGTGAAGGTGTGGAGCTTCGGCGAGCACGACGCGACGACCAGGCCGTCGAGCTCCTGGCCCTGGATGTCGTCGATGATCTCCTGCTGTGTCGAGTCCGAGCACGTGAACATCGCGCGCCGCGCCACGACGACATTCGGCTCGTCCTGCACGGCGGCGACGACCCGTTCGACGTCGACGTAGTCGGAGATGTTGCCGCCGCAGTTGCAGACGTACACACCGATCCGCCGCTCGGTCATGCCGGCACCTGCACCTTCGCACGCCCGCGCTCGAGATGGGCGGCCGCCTGTGCGGCCGCGGCTCCCGCATGCAGGATCGATTCGGGGATGTCCTTGGCGCCCGATGCCGCCCCTGCGACGAAGACGCCGGGAATGCTCGTGCGGCCGGGGTTCAGATCCTCCTCGGTCTCCTCCACGTAGTCGGCGTCGTCCAGCGCGAGCTCCTCGACGGTGAACAGCCGGCCCGCGTCGCGGTTCGGCTGCACGCCGACCGCCAGCACGACGAGGTCGTACTCCGCCTCGGCGACACCGCCGCCGTTCTCGATGTCCTCGTACCGGAGGATCAGGTTGCCGTCGTCGTTCTCGGTGATCTCCGAGACGCGCCCCTTCACGAACGTCGCCCCCATCGACTTCGACTGCTCGAAGAACTCGTCATATCCCTTGCCCACTGCGCGGATGTCGATGTAGTGCACCGTCACGTCGGCGAGGGGAAGCGCGCCCATGATCAGCTGGTTCTGCTTGATCGAGTACATGCAGCAGAACTTCGAGCAGAGCGGGTTGCCGACAGTCTGGTCGCGCGAGCCGGTGCACATCACGTAGGCGATCCGCTCGGGCACACGACCGTCGCCTGGGCGCAGGACCGTGTTGTACGGCCGAGTCGGCGCCAGCAGTCGCTCCATCTGCATGCCGGTGATCACGTTCCGGAACCTGCCGTAGCCGTACTGCGGCTTGAGGTCCGCCGGGAAGAGCTTGAATCCGGTGGAGACGATCACGGCCCCGACCTCGACGTCGAGATCCTGCTCGCGCATGTCGAGAGCGATCGCATCGGCAGGACACGCCGCGATGCACTCGTGGCACTCCGAGCACACCCCGCAGTCGAGGCAGCGGCCTGCTGCGGTGCGGGCCTCGTCCTCGGTGAGCGGCGGCTCGAGCTCGCTGAAGTCCGTCGGCGCGTCCGCAAACGACTTGCCCGCCGCCAGCGGCTCGCGCACGCTGTGGCTCGTCTGGCGGGCGAGCACATCGGCCTGGCCGACCACGGGCAACGGCTCGACGAAGCCCGTCAGCTCCAGCCCCCGCAGGTAGCGGTCGATCATGTGCGCCGCCTTGCGTCCCCGGCCGACGGCGTCGGTGATCATCGACGGCCCGTCGACGGCGTCCCCGGCGGCGAAGATGCCCTCCTCGGAGGTCTGCAGCGTCAGAGGGTCGACCTGAAGCGTCCTTGCACCCGCGGGCGCGAGCCGGGGGAAGGCGGCGGTGTCGGCACCCATGCCGACCGCGACGATCGCCGCGTCGCAGGCGATGCTTTCGAGCGTGCTCTCGTCATAGGAAGGGCTGAAGCGGTGGTGCTCGTCGAACACCGAGGTGCAGCGCTTGAGCTCGACCATCTCGACACGATCCGCGCCGGCGAAGCCGGCGATTCCCCATGCGTCATGCAGCTCTATGCCGTCGGCCATCGCCTCGTCGACCTCCCAGGCGTAGGCAGGCATCTCGTCGCGCCGCTCCAGGCAGACCATGTGCACGCAGGCGGCTCCGAGCCGGCGCGCGCTGCGCGCGGCGTCGATCGCGACGTTGCCGCCGCCGATCACGACGACGTGCTTGCCGGCCAGCTCGGCGGGCGACCCCAGCTTGATCTCCCGCAGGAAGGAGAGCGCGCTCGAGACCCCGGCGAGCTCCTCGCCCGGGACGCGGAGACGGGCCGGGACCGGCGTGCCGGTCGCGACGAGCACCGCGTCGTAGCCGTCGCGTCTGAGCGCTTCGAGATCGTCGATGCGTGTGCTCGTCGCGATCTCGACTCCCTGGTCCGTGACGTTCGCGACGTCGCGCTCGACCACCTCGGCGGGGAGCCGGTAGGACGGAATGGCGAGCCGCAGGGCGCCCCCGGGCACGGGCGCGGCCTCGAAGATCTTCACGCCGTACCCCTGGCGCGCGAGCTGGAAGGCGGCGGTGAGCCCCGCCGGGCCCGAGCCGACGATCGCGACACGCCTGCCGTTCAGCTCCGGCTGCTCGACCCGCGACTGGTCGACCAAGTCGTAGTGCCGGTCGGCGACGAAGCGCTTCAACCGGCGGATCGGGAGCGTCCCCTCGAGGCAGCTCCGGGTGCACTCGGCCTCGCAGGGCGCGTAGCAGGCCCGGCCGAGACTCCCGACGAGGGGTGTCGCCTCGAGCACGAGGTCGAACGCCTTCTCGTACTCGCCGCTGCGCACGAGCGAGACGTAGCCGTGGGCCTTGATGCCCGCGGGGCACGCAAACGTGCAGGGCGACGTGCCTGCACGCTCGATCAGCGCCTTCTGGGGAACCGCCTGCGGGAACGCGATGTGCGCCGCACGCCGTGACACGAGCTCGCCGTTGAACTGGTCGGGCACCGAGACGGTGCAGGCGAGCTCGCATTGCCGGCAGCCGGTGCAGAGAGCCTCGTCGACGAAGCGCGGCTTGCGGTGGACGGTCGCGCGGAAGCTGCCGCCCCGGTCACGCGCGATCTCGCCCACCTCCGACCCGGTGAAGACGGTCACGTTGGGGTGATGCACCGTCGCCGCCATCTTCGGCGTCGAGATGCAGCTCGCACAGTCGAGCGTCGGGAAGACCTTGCTGAGCAGGATCATCTTGCCGCCGACGCTCGGCTCCTTCTCGACGACGAGCACCCGGTAGCCCATGTCGCCGAGCTTCAGAGCGGACTCCATACCCCCGATGCCGCTGCCGACGATCAGGACGTCGTAGTCCATCACCGCTCCTCCAGCTCGGCGAGCGCAGAGCAGAACTCGTGCACGTGCTTGGTGAACGGCGCTGCGCAGACCGAGCAGATCGCGGCGAGCTTCAGCCGCCGACCGTCGATGCCCTCGGCGGCGAGCAGCTCCTGAGCCTCGGCCACGATTCGCGACGACCGCTCGCTGCAGTCTGCGAGATACGAGCACTCGTCGCCGTCGGAGGCGACGAAGACGCCGTCGAAGCCCTGCTGGAGCGCGTGCAGGATCCAGGCCGGCCGAATGCCGCTCGTACACGGAAGGCTGATCACGACGACGTTCGGCGAGTAGTGCATGTGCGAGCTTCCCGCCAGGTCGATCCCGGGGTCGGAGATCGTGTTCGTCGAGAACACGAGCACCCGCGGGGCGGTTGCCCGCGCGGGCTCGTGAACGGGTGCGAGCGTCGCGGTCACTTCATCCTGCGGATGAAGACGCGCTCGTACCCTTCGGTCGCGACGACACCGAGGAACTCGTGGCCGACCTTGCCCGACCATGCGGCGACGTCGTTCTTGGTCTGCGAGTCGCTCGACCACAGCTCGAGCACGTCGCCGACGGCGACGGCGCCCATCGCCTTCTTCGCCTCGAGCAGCGGGCCTGGGCAAGCGGCGCCGCGGGCGTCGACGATCTTCGCCGCGGTGAGCTCGGTCAGGTCGGTCTCGCCGAGGATGGTGGACATCTCCGTTCCTCCTTCAGTAGACGAGGCTGTTGGTGGCCGACGTGACCTCCGCGACGAACCGCGCGGCGGCGACGACCTCCGCGCCCTCGACGAGGTCGTCCTCGCTGAGGCCGCGGCTCTTCACACACGGAGAGCAGACGAGCAGCTTGCCGCCCAGCTCGTGGACGCTCTCGAGGAGGCCGCCGAGCGGAGCGAACTCCGGCGCGGTGACCGTGTCGGCAACGCCCTTCTTGACGAGCAGACAGCCGTCGCCCTGGAACCCCAGCACGACGTCCACGTCCGAGGCGACGGCGGCGCCCGCCATCGCGAACGGGATCGTCGCGAGCTCCGGCTCGTCGGGCCCGTGCGTGACCATGATCACGAGCTTCTCCTGGTCTGCCATGGGTGTTACACCTGTCCTTTGCGCACGAGGAAGACGAGAACGTCGCCGTCGTCGTGCCAGTCGAGCAGCTCGTTGCCGGTGCTCTCCGCCCACGCGGGGATGTCGGCAATCGAGCCGCGGTCGGTTGCGAGGAGCTTGAGCACGTCGCCGGGCGCAAGGGCCTTGACGGCCTTCGCGGTCTTGATCACCGGCATCGGGCAGAGCAGCCCGCGAGCATCCAGCTCCTGCGTGACTTCGATCTGTGCCTCGGTCATCGTGCCTCCTAGACGAAGAGGGTCACGTGCGCCTGGCGCGCCTCGGCGAGGAACGCCGCGGCGCCGGCGAACTCGACCCCGTCGATGAAGTCGTCCGCCGCGTAGCCGAAGACGTCCATCGTCATCTGGCACGCGATCAGCCGCACGCCGAGGTCCTGGGCCGATTCGAGCAGCTCACGGATCGGCGCGACGTTCTTGCCGGCGAACTTCGACTTCATCATGTGGGTGGCCATCGGCCCCATCCCGGGCAGCCCCAGCACGAAGTTCGGCATCGTCACCGGCATCGGCATCGCCGGGTTGCCGAGCGGCGAGACCTTCAGCAGCTGCTCGTAGCCCTTGTGGACGATGTTGAGGCCGTAAAAGGTGAAGAAGACGGACGCGTCCATGCCGGACGCGGCCGCGGTCGTCGCCAGGATCAGCGGCGGATAGGCCCAGTCGAGCGTTCCCTTCGACGCGATGAAGGCGGCCTTCGTGCCGGCGGGGTCGTGCTGCCGGCCCCGCGCGAGCTCGTCCTGGACGATCGCCCGGACGGACTCTTCGCTGAGTGTCGCCGGACTCGTGACGTACTTCTCGTCGAGCATCTCTCTCGAACCTCCAGGCGTTGTTCCGAGAGTGTCGATTCGGGTGGGGCCGCGGGCGTCCGGGACAACTACGCGATCGCGAGGTTGTAACACCACATTTAGCCTGATCAAGCCAACAGTTGAGTACTTTGTGCGCCCCGCATCAGGGTCGCGCCGGACGCTCCCCGGGCGCCGGAGGGAGACGCTTTGGGCCACATCCAGGAGGTTCGAAGATGAATGGCAAGGCGCTGTGGTGGGGCGTGCTCGTGATCGGCGTGGCGCTGATCGTGGCGCCGCTCGCAATGGGGCTGCCGGGCAAGTCGGCGGCGGGCGAGCGGATGATCAACGACTTCCAGCCGATCATGGCCCCCGACCAGGTCCAGAAGACGGCGGACTACTACTACAACGTGTTCGTCCCACTCGGGCAGATCACGCCCATGTACACGGACGCGAACGCGGCCAAGTTCCAGAACTATCTCGCCGGCATGCAGGCCGCGGGCCTGCAGATCCCGCCGGCAGCGGCAAAGGACTTCAGCCAGCTCGTCGGGACGATGAAGGCGGCGGTGCCGATCGCCTCCCAGGTCCCGGCCGGGCTCTCGCACTACGAGCCTCTCGTCGTCGCGATGCAGGGCAACGTGAACAACTTCGACCAGCTCAGCAGCCTGCCGAGGTTCACCCTGTTCACCTGGTTCTTCGTCGTTCCCGGCGCCCTGCTCGTTCTGCTCTCCGGCATCGGCCTCTACCAGACCGACGCCGTTCACCTGCGCCACCACAAGGCGCACCCTGTGACATAGCCCCTGTGGGGAGGTCGGCCCTCGGCCGACCTCCCCGCAGAAGGCGGTGATCGAACGTGGCACTCCAACATCCACTCTCAGACGAAGTCGTCGAGTTGATCGCGCGGCGTCTCCGCGTGATCGCCGAGCCGACACGGATCAAGCTCCTCGACCGCCTCAGGGCAGCCGAGGCGACCGTCCAGGAGCTGACGGACGCCGTCGGCTCGACTCAGCAGAACGTCTCGAAGCACCTCGCGGTGCTGACCGACTCCGGCATCGTGGCCCGGCGGAGGCACGGCAGCGTGCTGCGCTACCGCGTCATCGACGAGAGCGTCTACCGGCTCTGCGAAGAGGTCTGCGGCTCAGTCGCGCGGCAGGCCGACGACCTCAAGGCGCTGCTGACCGCCGCGAACCACTAGCACCCGGCCCGCGGGGGCAGGTCGGCCGGGACGTCGGAAAGGTCGACGAACTCGGCCGCGAACGCGGCGAAACGGTCGACGTCGGCTTGGTTTGCGGGCAGACCGAAGGAGACGCGCACGGCGCCGCCCGACGGCAGGCCGATCGCCCGAACATAGTCGTCGAGGCTCATCCCCGGGCCGAACTCACCGCCGACGAGCGTCTCGCGAGAGATGGTGAATGCCACCTCACCGGCACCGGGGTTGCAGAAGCAGCCGGTGCGAAGCGAGAGCGCGTGACGGCGGGCGACGCGATCGACGTAGCGCTCGTCGACCACCCTGCCGTCGGGGTGGATGAAGTTGAAGGCGACCGTCGCGCCGCGGTCGGCGACGGAGGCGGGCCCGTAGATCCTCGCGGCCGGCGAGCCGTCTTCATGTCGCACGGCCGAGAGCACGGCGAGCAGCTCGGCGGTCAGCATCCCGACATGAGCATGGATCCTCTCGATCCCCACTCGCTCGAGGAACGCGAGACCGGTCTCGATCGCCGGAAGGTTGAGGAAGTTGGTGGTCCCGTCCTCGAAATGCGCCGGTCCGGGCGCGGACTCGTACCACTCGCGCTGCACGAACGCCGCGACGATCGTGCCGCCAGAGAACCAGGGCCGCTCGAGCTTCTCGAGCGCCTCGAGGCGGGCGATCAGAGCGCCGATGCCGGTCGGCCAGCCGAACATCTTGTAGAACGACAGCGCGACGAAGTCGGGATGATGACGCGACAGGTCGAGCCTGTTGGTGGGCACGTACGCAGCCGCGTCGAGCAGGACATCCCAGCCGTTGTCATGCGCCTGGTCGATCCAGGCGAGCGGGTGATGGACGCCCGAGAAGTTCGACTGCGCCGGGAAGGCGAACAGGTTGTTGTGGACGCCCGGCACCTCGGTGAGATAGCGCGCGAGGCTTCGTTCGTCGACCCGCAGCTCGGGCGCGGAGCTCGGCACATAGGTCGTCTCGGCGCCGCGAGCACGGGCGAACTCGCGGATGCCGTTCACCGAGTTGTGGTTGTCGAAGGTCAGGAGGAACCGGTCATCCCGCCGGAACGGGTATGCCTCGCCGACGAGCCTCAGCGCTCCGGTCGCGTTCGGTGTGAACACGACGACGTACTCCTCCGGCGACGCGCGAAAGAACTCGTGCACGGCGGCACGCGCCTGCTCGACCAGTTCCGTCATCGCCGCCGACGTCAGGTTGGCCGAGTGCGGATTGCCGAAGACCTGGCTCCGAAGCATCTTCACGTGCTCCTCGAGTTGAGACTCGGCATGGAGGCCGGCGCCGGTGTAGTCGAGGTAGACATGCCCGCCCGAGTCGAGCCGCGCGAACTCCGTGCGGCGCAAC
>CAWGXF010000010.1:0-615247 GCA_963826485.1 uncultured Thermoleophilia bacterium | reverse complement strand
GGATCGAGACGTCGTGCGACGAGACCGCAGCGGCTCTGGTCACGTCGGCGGGAGAGATCGTCACCAGCATCGTCGCCTCGCAGGACGAGTTGCACGCGCGCTTCGGCGGGGTCGTGCCCGAGGTGGCGAGCCGTCGGCATCTCGAGCTGATCGCGCCCGTCATTCACGAGGCACTCGGCGACGCGGAGATCGATGCGGTCGCCGTCACCTCGCGTCCCGGGCTGATCGGTGCCCTGCTCGTCGGGGTGTCCGCGGCCAAGGCACTCGCCTGGGCACGACGGTTGCCGCTCGTGCCCGTCGATCATCTGCACGGCCACGTCGCCTCCCTCTACCTGCGACCGCTCGATCTGCAACCGCCGTTCACCTGCCTGCTTGCAAGCGGCGGCCACACGATGCTCCTCGACGTCCAGGAGCGCAGCGGCTTCCGCGTGCTCGGGACGACCCTCGACGACGCGGCCGGTGAGGCCTTCGACAAAGGCGCTCGTTTGCTGGGGCTCGGCTATCCGGGAGGGAGGGAGATCGACGCACTCGCCCGGCAGGGCGACCCGTCGGCGTACGACTTCCCGGTCGCCCGCGTGCCGGGCCTCGACTTCTCGTTCTCGGGGCTGAAGACCGCGCTTCTCTACACGGTCCGGGATCTCGACCCGGCCGAGCTCGCGAAGCGGCGGGCCGATCTCGCCGCGGGCTACCAGCGGGCGATCGTGCGGGCCCTCGTCGAGAAGCTCGAGGCGGCCGGGGCCGACCGGGTCGCCGTCGTCGGCGGCGTCGCGGCCAACTCCGGGCTTCGCGCGGCCTTGCCAGGCGCGGCGCTCGCACCCCTGCCCCTGTGTACCGACAACGCCGCGATGATCGCCTCGGCCGCCCGCTATGCCGACCACGTCCCGTATCCCGACTACCTTTCGCTCGATGCGCGTCCCACGGCGTAGCGCCGCAGCTCTGGGGGTGGCCTCCCTGGCGATCCTGCTCGGGGCGACCGTCACCGCCCGGGGTCGCGACGCACGCACCAGCGGGGAGACGGTCAGCTGGCTCGGCCTCGTCGGAGGGCCTCGTGCCGCGACGCTCGCGGGGCAGCGATCGATCGTCCTCCTCCATTCCCCGTCCGTCGCGGAGAGGCTCGCGCACGTGCACTACGCGACCGAGGCCCAGGAGCGCTCATGGACGACCCAGGCTTTCGCGGCGCAGCAGCAGGTGCTGACGAAACTCGCGGCCCTCGGCGTGACCGTGCGGCCGGACTACAGCTACGCACGCGTGATCGACGGTTTCGCGGCGGCTCTCGATCCGCGTGCGATCTCACTGCTCGGCCAGATGCCCGAAGTCGCAGGTGTGTTCCCCGTGCGTGCCGCCTTCCCCGCGTCGATCTCCGAGCAGGTGCTCGCATCCAACGAGTTCGGACCGGCGAGCGGCCGTCGAGCGGACGCCGAGTTGCCCGGCTTCGACGGTCGCGGGGTCACGATCGCGCTCCTCGACACCGGGGTCGACGCGACGCATCCCTATCTTCGCGGCACGGTGCTCCCGGGCATCGATGTCGTCGATCACCGTGAGGACGCGACCGCACGCCGCGATCCTCGCGATTCGTCGCAGATCGAACGGCACGGGACCGAGATGGCGGGCATCCTCGTCGGCTCCGGCGGTCCCGGCGGTCTGCACGGCGTCGCTCCCGGGGCGACCGTCCTGCCGATTCGCGTCGCAGGCTGGCAGGCGGCGGCCGACGGGCAGGAGGTCGTGTTCGGGCGCACCGACCAGGTGATCGCCGGCCTCGAGCGGGCCGTCGATCCGAACGGGGACGGCGACACGCACGATGCGGTGCGGCTGGCTCTACTCGGAGTGGCGGCGCCGTACGCGGCCTTCACCGACGGTCCCGAGGCTCAGGCCGTCCAGGGCGCTCTCGACCTGAACACGGTCGTCGTGGCGCCCGCGGGCAACGACGGCACCGCCGGCCCGACCTTCGGCTCGATCGCCGCACCCGCCGGAGCGCCCGCCGCGCTCGCGGTGGGCGCAACCGATTCGCGCACCGATCTGCCTCGGGTTCGGGTCGTCCTGCGCCGGGGCCTCGACGTGATACTCGACGAGAAGCTGCCGCTGCTCGACGCCGTGGCGCCGTCCCATTCGCTCGTTCTCCGCGTCGCGACTCCTCGATCGACGAGGGGCCCCGCGGGGTCGCAGAGCCTCGACTACTTCGATGCGAAGGGCCTGAGCATCGTCGCGGGCCGTGCCGTGGTCGCTCCGGCCGGTGTCGATCCGGAGGGGGCTGCGATTGCAGCGTCGCGCGCCGGGGCGGCCGCCGTCGTCCTCTACGGGTCCTCGCTTCCGGCCGGGGCCTTCCGTGTCGCCGAGGACGAGACTGCGCCCGTCGTCGTCGTGCCGACGGCGGCGGCGGCCGAGCTGCTCGCGGCGCAGCGCGCCGGCATCGACGTCGGGATCGCGATCGGAACCCAGCATGCCGACACGAACGAGGCGCGTGGCCACGTGGCGGGCTTCTCGTCGGTCGGGCTTGCGTTCGACGCCGGCATCAAGCCGAACGTCGCTGCTCCAGGAATCGCGCTCGCAACGGCCGAGCCCGGCGCTTCCCCGGACGGCTCGCCGCTCTACGGCACGGTCAACGGCACGAGCGGCGCGGCTGCGACCGTCGCCGGCGCCGCCGCGCTCCTCGCCCAGATGCGGCCGAACCTGGACGGGCGCTCGCTCGAAAGCCTGCTCGTCGGCTACGCCCAGCAGGGGCGTGCGCCCTCGACGGCGGTCGGTGCCGGCACCTTCCGCCTCGGGGCTTCGGCCGTCGGCGAGGTCGCGGCTCAGCCGACGACCCTCGGCTTCGGGATCTGGCAAGGCGCCCGCTGGCACGCCACGCGCCGGCTCGTCGTCCGCAACGTCTCGACGCGTCGTCTCCAACTGTCGATCAGCGCCGTCGCCGGCGGAGAGTCGGAGGCGCTCCGGTTCACCGTCGTCCCGAATCACATCGTGCTGCGCGCCGGCCGGGCGGCCCGCGTTCGGGTCACCGTTCGTGCTGCGGCGGCGCCCAAGGCCCGGATCGTCACCGGCGTCGTGCAGATAGCGGCCTCGGGCTCCGAGCCACTGCACGTTCCGTGGGCGCTCGGGTTCGAGCGTCCGCCGGGCTCGTTGCTGGGTCGCGTTGCGATCGACCGCACGTCGTTTGCCGCTTCGGACACGGATCCCGCGATCCTCAGCGTGCAGGCGGGGGCCGTCGCCCACGACGACGGCTTGCAGATCCAGGCCGTGTCGCGGCTGGACATCCTGCTCTACTCGGCGGGCGGCAGGTACCTCGGCGTGATGGCCCGCCTGCGCGATCTGCTGCCGGGGTCGTACAGCTTCGGCATCACCGGCCGCGGCCCCACGAGCCTCCGGTTGCCGGCGGGCTCGTACGAGCTGCGACTCGCTGCCTGGCCGACCTTGCCGCTCGACGCGAAGCCGGACCGGGCGCAGGTCTCCTTCGAACTGAAGTAGGCTTGGCTCTCGATGGCCGCTGTGGCCCCCGAGTCCCACCTGCGCGAGAACCCCTTCCGGCTCGCCCAGCAGCAGCTCCACAGGGTTGCCGACACGTTCGGGATCGACGAGCGGCTCATCAACATCATGCAGGAGTGCAAGAAGGCCGTCGAGGTCTCGATCCCCACGTCGCTCGACGACGGCTCCGTCCGCGCGTTCCAAGGCTTTCGCGTCACGCACAACGTCTCGCGTGGCCCGTCCAAGGGCGGCATCCGCTACCACCCCGATGTGACGCTCGACGAGGTCAAGGCGCTCGCGATGTGGATGACCTGGAAGTGCTCGTTGATGGGGCTTCCCTTCGGTGGTGCGAAGGGCGGCGTGTGCTGTGACCCGAAGAAGATGTCGCGCGGCGAGCTGGAGCGCATGACGCGCCGGTTCACCTCCGAGATCATCAACGAGATCGGCCCGGAGAAGGACATCCCTGCACCGGATGTCGGGACGAACGCCGCGACGATGGCATGGATCTTCGACACCTACTCGATGAACAAGGGCCACTCGGTGCTGGGTGTCGTCACGGGCAAGCCGCTGACGATCGGCGGGTCGCTCGGCCGTGAGGAGGCGACCGCGCGGGGCGGGGTCTTCTGCCTCGAGTCCGCACTCGAGAAGCAGGGCCGTTCGATGGACGGCTTGAAGGTCGCGGTGCAGGGCTTCGGCAATGTCGGCTCGTTCTTCGCCAAGTTCGTCGGAGAGCTCGGCGCAAGGGTGGTGGCGGTCTCCGACTCGACGGGCGGCGTGCACAACGCAAACGGCATCGACGTTGCGGCAGCGTTCGCGCACAAGCGCTCCGGTGGCTCCCTTTCGCAGTTGAAAGGTGGGGACCGCATCACGAACGAGGAGCTCATCGCCCTGGACTGCGACGTCTTCGCGCCCTGTGCGCTCGAGCAGGTCGTGACGGAGGAGAACGCTGCCGAAGTGAGGGCGAAGGTGATCGTCGAAGGAGCGAACGGACCGCTCACGCCTGCCGCCGACGACATCCTCGAGTCGAACGGAGTGCTGATCCTGCCGGACGTCCTTGCGAACGCAGGCGGTGTCGTCGTCTCCTACTTCGAGTGGGTGCAGGGCCTGCAGGAGTACTTCTGGAAGGAGGACGAGGTCAACGCCCGCCTGAGCGAGATCGTCCGCCGTGCGTTCGACGAGACATGGTCGACCTACACGGACCGCAGGGTCTCGATGCGCATGGCCGCCTACGGCCTCGCCGTGCAGCGCGTCGCGCAAGCAACCGTGACGCGCGGTCTCTATCCCTGAGATCGTCCTGTACACGGCTCGTGACTGCTCGCTCTGCGAGCGTGCCCGCGGCGTGCTCGACCGCGTCGGCATCCCGTACCAGGCGGTCGACATCACCGGCGACGAGGCCCTCGAAGCCCGGTACCGCGAATGGCTGCCGGTTGTCGAGGTCGACGGCGAGCGGGCGTTCGTCTACTACGTCGACGAGGCAGCGTTGCGCCGAAAAGTGTCACAAACCCTGTAGTTTGTGACAACCGTACGGTCGACGGTGAGCCTTGGGCACAATGCGCTCGTGATGTTGCAAGCTCCCGTCCCGGGCGAGGCTCCGGACCGCCTCACCGTCGGGGTCGCCGCCCGGCTCTCGCGCTACCTGCAGGTGCTGACCCAGTCCAAGAAGATGGGGAAGGATCGCATCTCCTCGCAGGAGATCGCCGACTACACGAGCATCAACGCCACACAGATTCGCCGCGATCTTTCCAACTTCGGGAAGTTCGGCAAGCGCGGTGTCGGCTACTCGATCGACTCCCTGCTCTCCGAGATTCGCAAGATCCTTCGCACGCAGGGGCAGCACAACATTGCGCTCGTGGGCGCCGGGCGGCTCGGCCAGGCGATCGCAAGCTCGCAGATCTTCGCCGAGCACGGCATCAACATCGCGGCTGTCTTCGATTCGAGTCCGAGCATGATTGGCGCCGACGTGGGCGGAGCGACCGTCGAGGACGAGCGCAGGCTCAAGGACGTCGTGCGCGACAAGAACATCGTGGTCGGTGTGCTCGCAGTGCCGGCCGGGGCTGCGCAGAAGGTGGCCGACGATCTCGTCGACGCCGGGGTGCGGATCATCTTCAACTACTCCGAGGGTCTGCTCGACGTGCCGAGCGACGTGACCGTGCACACGTCGAACCCCGCGGTCGAGTTGCTGCACGCACTGTATTTTCATCTGGCGTAGCGTCGAGCACTGTGCGCATCCTGCTCTGGCACGGGTACCTCCTCGGAGGAACCGGGTCGAATGTCTACTCCCGTGCGCTTGCGCGCGAATGGAGCCGCGCAGGCCACGACGTCGTCGTCGTCTCACAAGAGCGAGCACCGGAGCAATACGACCTGGGCAGCGCGAGGACCGTGTCGGTCGACCTTCCGGGAAGCCTGCTGCCCGTGTTCGTCATGGACCGCTACGAAGGTCTCGTCCCGAAGCTCCTGCAGGACTTCACCGAGGGCGAGCGACGCGCGTACGTCGATGCGAATGCGGCTGTGCTCCGAGGTCTCATGCCGGCCGATCTGGTGTTCTGCAACCACGTGCTGATGGGCGGCCCCGTCGGTGCGGCGAGCGGGGCGCCGTTTCGGGTGAAGGCGCACGGTTCCGAGCTCGAGTATTCGATGCGCGGCCGCCCGGACCTCGGGGAGTGGGGAAGGGCCGCACTCGCGCGCGCCGAGGCGACCTTCGTCGGCTCCGCGCACATTCGTGAGGTCCTCGAGGACGTCGTAGGAGCCGTGGAGCCCGTGCTCGAGGTGCCTCCGGGCGTCGACATCGACACGTTCGTCCTGCAGGACCGCCGGGCCGCCCTCGGCGACCTGCTGGCCGAGGCGCGGAACGATCCTCCGAACGGCGGCGACGAGCGCCTGCCGGACGACGGCAATGCCGACCGGTTCGCGACCTTCCTGGCCGAGCCCGGGCCGCTCGTCCTCTACTTCGGGAAGCTGATCGAGCAGAAAGGCGTCCAGGTGCTGCTCGAGGCGATGCGGAGCCTCGACGCGCGGCTGATCGTCGTCGGCTTCGGGCCTTGTCGCCCCGTGCTCGAAGCGGCCGCGCCCCCGCGCACGCTCTTCACCGGCCCCCTTGAGCACCGTCACCTGGTGCACCTGTTGCCGCTCGCGGATGCGACAGTGGTGCCGTCGATCTTCCCCGAGGCGTTCGGCATGGTGGCGGCCGAGGCCGCAGCGGCGGGCTCGCCGCCGCTCGTGGCGCGACACTCCGGCCTGGCCGAGGTGGCGGCCGGGCTCGAGGAGGAGTACCCCGAGCGGTTCCGGCACCTTGCGTCCTTCGAGACCGGGGATGCTGCCGATCTGGCCCGCACACTGGGCGAGCTCCTCGCGCTCGCCCCGCAGGAGCACGATGCGCTGCGGCGCGCGGCGCGACACGCGGTCGTCGACCGCTGGTCCTGGCGGAGCATCGCGGGCCGGTTGCTCGCGCCCGTCTGACCGGCCGGCACGGCTACCCTCTGCGCGGAATGGGCGACGAGCAACGCGTCTCCTGGCAGGAGCTCATCGCGCGGAGCCGCGACGACTTCGAGGCCGGCACCGACTTCACCCTCGCCGTCGAAGAGGAGTTCGCGCTGCTCGATTCGCACACGCTCGCCCTGACGGGACGCTTCGAAGAGATCTACGCGGCGGCGCTCGAGACCGAGCTCGCGCCGAATGTGGTCGGGGAGCTGATCGCCTCCGAGGTCGAGGTGCGCACCGGGAGGTGCGAGAGCTTCGGCGAGGCGGCGGCGGCGATGCAGGAGCGGCGCAGCCAGATTCACAGCGTGGCACGCGAGCTGCAGATCGCACTCGGCGGCACCGGGACGCATCCATGGAGCCGCTGGCAGGATCAGCGGATCATCGACACGCCCCACTACCGGCGAAACGACGAGCTCCTTCGCTATGTCGTCTGGCGCAACAACACCTTCGGCCTGCACGTCCACATCGGGATTGCCGGCGCCGACCGCGCGATCGCGGTGCACGACGCGTTGCGCAACTTTCTGCCCGAGGTTCTCGCGCTTTCCGCGAGCTCGCCGTTCGTCGAGTCCGTCAACTCGGGGCTGCACTCGGCGCGCACGGAGATCTTCACGCGCATGTTCCCTCGCTGCGGCATCCCGGATGCCTACGGTGACTGGCGTGGGTGGGAGGACTACGTCTCCCTTCTCTATCGGACCGGTTCGATCACGGAGCACACGCAGATCTGGTGGAGCGTTCGCCCGCACCTGGCCTACCCGACGATCGAGATCCGCATCGCGGACGGGCAGCCGGACCTGGCGGAGGCGCAGTCACTCGCCGCCTTCTGTTACAGCCTGGCCGTGCGATGCGCCCGGGCGCTCGACGAGGGGGAGCCGTTGCCGAGCCTGCCCCACCGCCTGCTCGAGGAGAACATGTGGCGGGCGACCCGCTACGGCCTCTCCGGTGAGCTGCTCGACTTCGATCGTGGTGAGCAGGTGCACGCCCGTGCCAGGCTCGACCGGTTGCTCGAATGGGTCGCCCCCGTGGCGGGCGAGATCGGTGCGTCGCCCTTCCTGAATGTTCCCGAGCGCAATGCCGCGGAGCGTCAGATCGCCCGGTTCGACGAGGGCGCCGGGCTGGAGGAGATCTACTCCGAGCAGGTGCGAATCGGGGAGCCCGCGGGGTCGAAATCGGATGGCTGACGAGCCGAACGACGACCTCGACGTCGAGGCTCTCCAGGCGCAACTCGCGTCGTTGAGCGTCGGGCAGTTCCTCGTCTCGGCCGCCTCGACGATCGCAAGCCTGGCCTACGCGAAGCTGGAACGGAACGATCTCGACGAGGCGCGGAAGGCGATCGACGCCCTGGCGGCACTTACTCCGCACCTGGAGGGCGAGTTGGCCGACGACCTCGCGCTGGCCCTGACGCGTCTCCAGATCGCATACTCGAAGGCGGTGAACCCTTAGGCTCCCCCGGAGCTTGTGATACATAAACGCCCGCGCCGAAGCCCTTCGGCGCTTGACTTTGTGAGGGAGCGAAACGGATGGATTGGTTCATGCATCACGCCGTGCTTGTCGGCCTCGTCGGTGCCGGCATTGCGGTGGCGTACGGGCTGTACCTGATCTGGTGGCTGCTCAAGCAGCCCGCCGGGAACGAACGGATGCGGGAGATCTCCGCCGCCGTCCAGGAGGGCGCCGCGGCGTATCTGAAGAAGCAGTACAGGACGATCGCGATCGTGGCGATCGCACCATTCATCCTGCTCGGGGTCTACGACAAGCTCGGCTGGGGCACCGCGTTCGGTTTCCTCATCGGTGCCGTGCTCTCGGCGGCGGCCGGCTTCATCGGCATGAACGTCGCCGTCCGCTCGAACGCCCGCACGGCCGAGGCCGCGCGCAACGGGCTCGCGCCGGCGCTCAACGTTGCCTTCCGTGCCGGCTCGGTGACGGGCCTGCTCGTCGTCGGGCTCGGCCTGGCCGGTGTCTCCGGCTACTACTGGTTCCTCACCGCAGGGCTGAACCACACGCCGTCCTCGGCGATCCACGACCTCGTCGGGCTTGCCTTCGGCGGATCGTTGATCTCGGTGTTCGCCAGGCTCGGCGGAGGCATCTTCACGAAGGCCGCCGACGTCGGCGCCGACCTCGTCGGCAAGCTCGAAGCCGGCATCCCCGAGGACGACCCGCGGAACGCCGCCGTCATCGCCGACAACGTCGGCGACAACGTCGGCGACTGCGCAGGCATGGCGGCCGACCTGTTCGAGACCTACGCCGTCACGGCGGTCGCGGTCATGCTCCTCGGCACGCACTACCCCGACGCGAAGCTGTACCTCTACCCGCTCGCGCTCGGCGGCGTCTCTGCGGTTGCATCCGTGATCGGCACGTTCTTCGCCCGGCTCGGCAAGGGCGAGAACGCGGTCATCAACGCCCTGTACAAGGCCGTGCTCGTGGCGACGATCCTGTCGGCGCTCGGCTTCATCCCGGTCACGATGGGATTCGACACGGGCCGCTACGGCTTCACCGATCTGTACCTGTCGGCGATCGTCGGCCTGGTCGTCACCTTCCTGCTCGTCGCGATCACCGAGTACTACACGGGCACGCGCTGGAACCCGGTCAAGGCGATCGCCAAGGCGTCGCAGACGGGCCACGCGACGAACATCATCGAAGGTCTCGCGATGGGTATGCAGGCCACGGCCGCACCGGTGATCGTGATCGTCGCCGGCATTCTCGTCGCCCATCACTTCGCCGGCCTGTTCGGGATCGGCGTCGCCGTGATGGCGCAGCTCTCGATGACCGGTCTGATCGTCGCACTCGACGCGTACGGCCCGGTGACCGACAACGCAGGCGGCATCGCGGAGATGGCCGACCTGCCGGAGGGCGTCCGGGCGATCACCGACCCGCTCGACGCGGTCGGGAATACGACGAAGGCGGTCACGAAGGGCTATGCGATCGGCTCGGCCGCTCTCGCCGCGCTGATCCTGTTCGACTCGTACACGACCGGGCTCGCCGACCAAGGGCTCCCGACGATCTTCACGCTCTCCGACGCCTGGGTGATCGCCGGGCTCTTCATCGGCGGGCTGATGCCGTTCCTGTTCGCCTCGCTCGCCATGCAGGCGGTCGGCCGCGTCGGCGGCGAGGTCGTGCAGGAGGTGCGCCGCCAGTTCCGCGAGCACCCCGGGATCATGGACTTCACCGAGAAACCGGATTACAGCCGTGCGGTCAGCATCGTCACGGGCTCCGCGATCAAGTCGATGCTCGCACCGGCGCTGATCCCGATCGCCTTTCCGATCATCGTCGGGATCATCAACGTGAAGATGCTCGGCGGGCTGTTGATCGGGACGATCGTCACCGGGCTCTTCCTCGCGATCGCGATGACCTCCGGCGGCGGCGCCTGGGACAATGCGAAGAAGTCGATCGAGGACGGCGCCTACGGCGGCAAGGGCTCGGAAGCGCACGCCGCCTCGGTGACAGGCGACACCGTCGGCGATCCCTACAAGGACACAGCGGGTCCCGCGATCAACCCGATGATCAAGATCACGAACATCGTCGCGATCCTGATCATTCCGCTGCTCATCTCGATCCACGGCTAGTCAGTTCAGGAGCGCCGAGGCCCGGTTCGCCGGGCCTCGGCGCTACGGTCTCGGTATGGCGGTAAAGCTCGCAGGGTCGATTGCGGCGGTGACCGCCGCGACGCTGCTCGTCTGGGCGCTCGATCCGTTGGCGCCGACGCTGAGCCTCGGCGTCCTCTACGTCTTCGCGGTGCTGCCCGTGGCGATCGCCTGGGGGCTCCGCTGGTCGCTACCAGTCGCTCTCGCGAGCATGCTCGCCTTCAACTGGTTCTTCCTGCCGCCGGTGCACACGTTCACGCTCGCCGAGTCGACGAACTGGTTCGCCCTGCTCGCGTATTCGGCCACGGCGGTCGTCGTCAGCGAGCTCGCAGCCCGCAACCGGCGCCGGGCCGCGGATGCCGAGCAGCGGGAGCGCGAGTCGTCGCTGCTCGCCCAGATCGCCACGCACCTCCTCGGCGGCCGCCCGCTCGAGACCGAGCTCGGCTGGGTCGGCGAGCAGGCGGCGCACGTGCTCGGCATCGAGCGCGCCGAGGTCGAGCTGGGGCCGTCGCTGCGACGCGGCGGCGACGCGCCGATCCCGCTCGAGGTCGAGGGGAGGACCGTGGGCACGCTCTACACGCCGGTCGGCGCCGACCCAAATCTCGCCGTGCGGCAGCGCTTTCTGCCGGCGCTCGCGGCGCTGCTCGCGGTGGCGTTCGACCGCAGCCGGCTCGAGCAGGAGGCGCTCGAGGCCGAGATGCTGCGCCGAAGCGACCTGGTGAAGACTGCATTGCTGCGCGCCGTCTCGCACGACCTGCGCTCGCCCCTGACGGGGATCACGACCGCGATCGGCGCTCTCCGCAGCGAGACGCTCGTCTTCACGGACGACGATCGCCGCGTGCTGCTCGACACGATCGCCGTCGACGCGGAGCGGCTCGGCAGGCTGGTCGGCGACCTGCTCGACCTCTCTCGGCTCGAGGCCGGCGGGGCGGAGCCGGATGCCGAGGTGTGGTCGCTCGACGACCTGGTCCGTGACGCGGTCCACGATCTCCCGGGCAGCGATCGGGTCGACATCGTGGGGGAAGGACCGCTCGTGAACGTCGACGCCGTGCAGATCCAGCGCGTCCTCGCCAACCTGGTCGAGAACGCGCTGAAGTTCTCGCCGGCAGAGGCTCGCGTGCATGTTCGGATCACCGCTACGCGGCAGGAGGCGATCGTGCGGATCGTCGACCAGGGGCCTGGTCTCAACGAGGACGAGCTCGACCGCGTCTTCGAGCCCTTCTACCGCAGCGGCGGCGACCAGCGCTCGGGCGCCGGGCTGGGGCTCGCGATCGCCCGTGGGTTCGCAGCCGCGAACGGCGGCAGGCTCTGGGCCGAGTCGCGGCCTGCCCAGGGCGCGACCTTCGCCCTAGCGCTCCCCGTCGTCGAGGCGCCGGTGGAGCTGCCCGCATGAAGCAGCGGGTCCTGGTCGTCGACGACGAGCCGCAGATCCTGCGCGCACTGGGCACGACCCTCCGCGGCGCAGGCTTCGACGTGGACACGGCGGACACCGCCGAGGCGGCGCTTACGGCGGCGGCGGCGCATCCACCCGCGGCGGTGATCCTCGACCTCGTGCTCCCCGACGGAAGCGGCACCGACGTCTGCCGTGAGCTGCGGACCTGGACCGAGGCGCCCGTGATCGTGCTCTCCGCGGTCGGCGAGGAGCGAGAGAAGATCGCGGCGCTCGATGCGGGCGCGGACGACTACGTGACAAAGCCGTTCAGCGTCGAGGAGTTGCTCGCGCGCCTGCGGGCAGTGCTCCGGCGGTCGGCGCCCGAGTCAGGCCCGGTGATCGACGTGGGGGAGCTTCACATCGACGTGCCTGGGCGGCTGGTGACACGCAACGGGGAGCGGGTCAAGCTCACCCCGCACGAGTTCGACCTGCTGCGCATGCTGGCCCAGAACCGGGGAAAGCTGCTGACGCACCGAATGTTGCTCCGCGAGGTGTGGGGGCCGGCGTACCAGGTCGAGGCGCACTACCTGCATGTCTACGTGTCGCATTTGCGCGCGAAGATCGAGCCGGATCCGTCCCATCCGCGTTACGTGCTGACCGAGCCGGGAGCCGGCTACCGGCTGGTCGATCCGAACGAATCTTGAGAAAGCTTTAAGGCCGCGCCACGCAGGCTTGAGGCCGCCTTGATGCGGCGCGGCCTACCTTCGGAGGCGTGGCAACGATTGCTCATCCACGTGCCTGGCGCGAACGCCGCCGGGCCAGGGCCGAGGCCGACTATTGGATCGGTCACGGCTTCGAGTCGCGCTTTCCACGGCGTGTCGAGGAGCTGACGGCGAACCGCGAGCGGAAGCTCCGCGCGCGTTCGCCGCGCGGCGTGCTCGGTGAGCTCAACGGTACGAAGCTGCCGGGCGCTGCACCGCTCCGCACCAGCCGGCTTCGCCCACATCTCGCCCTGCCCGAAGCGATCGGGGCGCGCCTGCTCGACGACGCGCCCGTCGCCGCCGGCGGGATGCTCGCCGTCAACGAGCTACTGACGAGGCCGGGCAGCTGCCTGTTCACCGAACGGGACGACGTCGAGTCGTCTCTGCGTGCCGTCTTCGACCAGCCGGAGGTCTGTTGATGTTCGACCTGGCCGCACTCGGCATCGCCGCGGTGTGCTTCGCATTCTGTTTCTTCTTCCTGTTCGTCATGGAGAAGGTCTGATGTCGGCCGCCGACGCCTTCGGGCTCGTCATGTCGATCGCCGTGCTCGCGTATCTGGTCTACGCGCTGTTTCGCGGGGAGCGGTTCTGATGGACCACTCCGCCGTCGCCCTCCTGGTGCTGCTCGTCCTCGGGCTCAGTTTCAACGGACGTGAAGTGATCCGGCGCGGCCTGGCGCGCGTTCCGGCGCTCGCACGCAGCCTGCGGTTGTCGAGATGAGCGGCCAGGGCATCGCCCAGATCGTCTTCTACGGCGTCGTGCTCGTTGCGCTCGGCTATCCGCTCGGGACCTTCATGGCGCGGGCCTATTCGCGCGAAAAGCTGGATCCGGTCGAGCGCGGCTTCCTGCGGCTGCTCGGCCGCGGTAGCAGCGACGAGCAGGACTGGAAGGCCTACGCGAAGACAGTCCTCATCTTCAGCGTCGCCTTCAGTGCCCTCTTGTACGCGATTCAGCGCCTCCAGGGCCACCTGTTCCTGAACCCAGATCACCTGAAGGGTGTCGCGCCGCACATCGCCGTCAACGCGACAGCCAGCTTCGTCACCAACACGAACTGGCAGTACTACGGCGGCGAGTACACGATGTCGTACCTGACGCAGATGGCCGGTCTGGCCGTCCAGAACTTCGTCTCGGCAGCGGTCGGGATGGCCGTGCTGATCGCTGTCGTTCGCGGAATCGCGCGCCGCTCGAGCAGCAACCTGGGAAATTTCTGGCGCGATCTCTATCGGTCGCTTGTCTACATTCTCCTGCCGCTCTCGATCGCGCTCGCGGCGCTGCTGATCTGGCAGGGTGTGCCGCAGACGTTCCACGGCCATGCGACGGCGACGACGTTGCAGGGAGCACACCAGACGATCGCGCGCGGCCCGGCCGCCTCGCAGATCGCGATCAAGCAGCTCGGGACGAACGGCGGCGGCTTCTACAACTCGAACTCGTCCGTGCCGTTCGAGAATCCGAACGGCCTCTCGAACTTTCTCGAGATGCTCGCGATCCTGCTGATCCCGGCGGGGCAGGTGTTCATGTTCGGCAGGTTGGTCTTTGCCCGCCGCCACGCCCTGATGGTCTTCATCGCGATGTTCATCGTCTTCGCGTTCGGCGTCGCCGTCAACCTGCCCGCGGAGCAGCATGGGTCGGCTGTCCTGCGCCAGTCGGGCGTCAACATCACGCAGGGCAGCGGACAGTCGGGCGGCAACATGGCCGACAAGGAGGTCCGCTTCGGCCTTGCGAATAGCACGATCTGGACGGTCGCGACGAGCGATGCCTCGAACGGCTCGGTCAACAGCGGCTTCGACGCCCAGACGCCGGCCGGTGGCGCCGTGCCACTCGTCAACCTCTTCCTCGGCGAGGTGATCTTCGGCGGAGTCGGGTCAGGGCTCTACGGCATGTTC
This sequence comes from uncultured Thermoleophilia bacterium, assembly GCA_963826485.1. GTDB lineage: Bacteria > Actinomycetota > Thermoleophilia > Gaiellales > Gaiellaceae > PALSA-600. The sequence goes on along the minus strand of CAWGXF010000010.1, from coordinate 600,724 downwards.
TTCTACATCCTGATCGCGGTCTTCGTGGCCGGCCTGATGGTCGGGCGAACACCCGAGTGGCTCGGGAAGAAGATCGAGGCACGTGAGATCAAGATCGCCGCCGTCGGAGCCCTGTTCGTGCCGACGATGGTGCTGACGCTGACGGCGATCTCGATTTCGACCCACTCCGGCCTCGCGTCGATCTTCAACAGCGGCGTCCACGGCTTCACCGAGACGCTCTACGCCTACGACTCGCAGTCGAACAACAACGGCAGCGCGTTTGCAGGTTTCGGCGCGACGAGCTTCTCCGCCCAGCTCGGCGTCGTCGCTCTCTACCTCGGCCGGTTCGTCCCGCTGATCGCGGCGCTCGCGCTCGGTGGATCCCTGGCGAAGAAGAAGGCCGTGCCGGCCTCGGCAGGCACGTTCCGGACCGACGGTCCGACGTTCATCGTCCTGCTCGTCGGTGTGATCGCCCTGACGGCCGGGCTGATGATCTTCCCCGCGCTGACCCTCGGGCCGATCGTCGAGGGGTTGATGCACTGATGCGCGCCCTCGTTCGTGCCCTGATCGTGATCGTGCTGACGACGCTGGTCTTCGGCTTCGTCTACCCGATCGTGCTGACCGGGCTCGCTCAGGTCGCTTTCAAGAACAAGGCGAACGGCAGCCTGATCACCCGGAACGGCATCGTCGTGGGCTCGCGCCTTGCCGCCCAGAGCTTCACGGCGCCCAGGTACTTCCACTCGCGCCCCTCAGCGACGGCTCCCGCATACAACGCGGGCGCCACGACCTTCGCGAATCTCGGGCCGACGAGCCCCGAGCTCGCCAAGAACGTCAAGGCGGCAGCAGCTGCGATCCTCGAGCTCGAGGGGCCGTACAACGCCGGCCTGAAGATCGGCGACATCCCGGTCGACGCCGTCACGACCTCGGCGTCGGGGATCGACCCCGACATCTCACCCGCGAATGCCGCACTGCAGTCGCGCCGCATCGCTGCGGTTCGCCACCTGCCTCTCGCGACCGTGCAGAAGCTGGTCGAGAACAACACGGACGGGCGCAGCCTCGGCTTCCTCGGCGAGCCCGGCGTCAACGTCCTCGAGCTGAATCTCGCTCTCGACACCGTGGGAAAGAAGTAACCGATGGCCCGTGCACGCGGCAGCGTCTTCTCGCGCGAGCTGGTGCTCGCTGCGATCCGCGACTCGTTCCCGAAGCTCGACCCGCGCTCGCAGGTTCGGAACCCGGTGATGTTCATCGTCGAGCTCGGCAGTGTGATCACGACGGGGATCTTCTTCCTCAACCTCTTCCGGGGAGAGACGAGCGGCCTCTGGTTCGTCGCCACCATTGCCATCTGGCTCTGGCTGACCGTGCTCCTTGCGAACTTCGCGGAGGCGATCGCCGAAGGTCGCGGCAAGGCACAGGCGAACGCGCTGCGCGCTACGCGGACGACCACGAATGCGATTCTGCGTGACGGTCGAACGGTTCCGGCCGCCGATCTGCAGCGTGGGGACGTCGTCATCGTCGAGGCCGGCGAGGTCATCCCGGCCGACGGCGAGATCATCGAGGGCGTCGGCTCGGTCGACGAGTCGGCGATCACAGGTGAATCTGCACCGGTCATTCGCGAGTCGGGAGGCGACCGCTCCGCAGTCACCGGCGGCACCAAGCTGCTCTCCGACCGGCTCGTGATCGAGGTCACGCAGGAACCGGGCAAGTCGTTCCTCGACCGCATGATCGCGCTCGTCGAGGGCGCCGAGCGGCGCAAGACGCCGAACGAGATCGCGCTCAACATTCTGCTCTCCGGTCTGACGATCACCTTCGTCGCGGCCGTGGCGACACTGCGCCCGTACGCGATCTACGCAGGCACCCCGACCTCGCAGACCGCCCTGATTGCACTGCTCGTGGCGTTGATCCCGACGACGATCGGTGCGCTCCTGTCCGCAATTGGCATTGCAGGCATGGACCGGCTCGTGCAGCGCAACGTGCTCGCGATGTCCGGCCGGGCAGTCGAAGCGTCGGGCGACGTCGACGTGCTGCTGCTCGACAAGACGGGCACGATCACGCTGGGAAACCGCCAGGCGGCCGAGTTCCTGCCGGTCGAGGGTGTCGAGGAGCACGAGCTCGCCGAGGTCGCCCAGCTCGCGTCGCTTGCCGACGAGACACCAGAGGGCCGCTCGATCGTCGTGCTCGCGAAGGAGCGGTTCGGCCTGCGCGAGCGGATCCTCGGCGAGCACGAGTTCGTCCCGTTCAGCGCGACGACCCGCATGAGCGGCGTCAACATGAACGGAACGCTGATCCGCAAAGGGGCCGGCGACGCGCTCAAGCGGTTCATCTCCGAGCAGGGTGGGAGCGCACCTGCCGACCTGGACCGGATCGTGCAGGGCGTGGCGGAGCAGGGCGGCACGCCGCTCGTCGTCGCCAAGGACAACTTTGCGCTCGGCGTCGTCCATTTGAAGGACATCGTCAAGGGCGGCATGGACGAGCGCTTCGACGAGCTCCGCCGGATGGGCATCCGCACGGTGATGATCACCGGCGACAACCGCGTGACGGCCGCCGTGATCGCGCAGGAAGCCGGGGTCGACGACTTTCTCGCCGAGGCGACGCCGGAGACCAAGATGGCACTGATCAAGGAGGAGCAGTCGAAGGGCCGCATGGTCGCGATGACCGGCGACGGGACCAACGACGCTCCGGCGCTGGCACAAGCCGATGTCGGCGTCGCCATGAACACGGGCACGTCCGCAGCGAAGGAGGCCGGCAACATGGTCGACCTCGACTCGAACCCGACGAAGCTCATCGAGATCGTCGAGGTCGGCAAGCAGCTGCTGATCACCCGCGGCGCATTGACGACGTTCTCGATCGCGAACGACGTTGCGAAGTACTTCGCGATCCTACCGGCGATGTTTGCGTACACCTATGCGACGGTGCCGGGTCAGCGTGGGCCGTTGCAGAAGCTGAACATCATGCACCTGGGTGACCCGAAGAGCGCGATCATCTCGGCGATCATCTTCAACGCCCTGATCATCCCGGCGCTGATCCCGCTTGCTCTTCGAGGCGTCAAGTACCGTGCAATCGGCGCGACAGCTCTGTTGCGCCGCAACCTCGGTATCTACGGGCTCGGTGGGATGATCCTGCCCTTCATCGGGATCAAGCTGATCGACCTGATCGTCCACAACGTGTTCGGGGCGTAGGGTCGGACGCAGTGCGCGGCCGCTATCGGATCCTGTTGGGGATGGCGGCGGGCGTCGGCAAGACCTACCGCATGCTGCAGGAGGGCCGGTCGGCACACGCCGACGGTCGGGATGTCGTGATCGGCTACCTCGAGCCGCACGACCGCCCGGAGACCACGGCTCTCTCGGAAGGGCTCGAGCAGGCGCGGCGTCTGCGCTCGAGTCACGGCGGCCTCGAGCTCGAGGAGATGGACGTCGATGCGGTCGTCCGCCGCGCGCCCGAGCTGGCCCTGATCGACGAGCTCGCGCACACGAACGTGCCCGAGGCGCGGAACGAGAAGCGCTGGCAGGACATCAACGAGGTGCTGGCGGCCGGAGTCGACGTGATTTCGACGGTCAACATCCAGCACCTGGAGAGCCTCAACGACGCGATCGCCGAGCTCACCGACGTCCGTGTGCGCGAGACGTTCCCCGACAAGGTGCTCGAGGATGCCGACGAGGTCGTGCTGGTCGATCTGACGCCCGAGGCGCTGCAGGAGCGCCTGCGCGCCGGCAAGGTCTACTCACCCGAGCGTGTCGGGGTTGCACTCGACAACTTCTTCCGCGCCGACCGGCTCTCCGGGCTGCGCGAGCTCGCCTTGCGCGAGGTGGCAGAGGGCGTGGGCGCACGCCGTCAGGCGGTCGTGCTCGACCCGCTCAGCGCACATGCGGTCGCAGAGCGCGTGCTGGCGCTCGTGACCCCCGAGCCGCGCTCGCAGCGGATCCTTCGCCGTGCGTGGCGCTCGGCTGAGCGCCTGGGCGCGCCGCTCGACGCGCTCTGGGTCCGGCGTCACGGTCACGAGCTGAGCGCCGACGAGCAGGTCCAGCTCGCCGCGCTGCGCCGGCTGGCCGTGGTGCTCGGGGCGCACCTCCTCGAGGAGGAAGGGGACAGTCTCGTCGGCACCGTCCAGCGCGTCGTCGGTGAGCGCGGATCGACGTATGTGCTCGTCGGAACGCCGAACGAGAGCCGGGGCCGCGAGATCCTGCGCGGCTCGCTCGTCTCGGCCCTGGTGCGCGAGCTTCCCGGAATCGACATCCGCGTGATCGCGAACCGCGCAGACCGTGAGGAGCGTCGATGATCGCCGCCCTCGTCGTGCTCGTCGGGGTCTTTGCCATGGTGGCCGGGACGCTGGCTGCCCGATCCCGCCGGCACGCGCGATACGTACCCAGCAGGCGCATCCTGGTTCCATTCTCGGGCGCCCTCGATCCGACCGTGCTGAACGCGGCGATCCGCATCGCCCGGGCAGAGGAAGCCACGCTCGTCGCGGCCTACCTCCTGGTGGTGCCGCTGCAGTACCCGGAAGACTCGCCGAGGAAGGAGCAGGTCTCGGTGGCCGTGCCACTGCTCGAGGCGGTCGAGCTCGCGGCGCTTCGTGCAGGCGTGCCGGTGGATGCGCGGATCGAGAAGGGGCGTTCGCTGACGCACGCGCTTCGCCGGCTCTGGGAGCTGGAGCCCTTCGACCGGATCGTGGCGCCCGCGCCCGGTTTCAGTGCGAAGGACCTCGCCTGGGTCCTCACCCATGCACCTACCGAGACGATAGTGCTCAGGCCGGGAACGGCTGCCGACGCAGCTTGAACGCGCTCTCTCGGCGCGTGGCCCGGAACCTCGGGTATGTCGTCTCGGACGTTCCGAGCCAACCCCGCTGTTCACGGTACGGTCCCGCAGTGCAGAACCGTGTGCTCATCTACGCCGAGGCTCTCGATGTCGCCGCCGAAGGTGCGGTCTGGTATGCCCGTCGGATCGGAGGCGGGGAGTTCGACGCCCTGCACGTTCCGGTGAAGGGAAGCGACTCGGGCATCCATGCGCGCTGGTTCGACTACACGGGCGGCGACTCGAAGCTCGACGTGCGGCCACGCGGCACCGACGCCACCGAGGCCGTGCTCGGCGAGATCGCTCGGCTCCGCGACGGCGATCCCGACGTCGTCGTGACAGTCGTCCTGCCCGAGCAGTACTCGAAGCGGTCGCTCGTCGTGGCCGCTCAGCGAGCGCAATTCAGGTTGAAGCTACGGCTGCTGACCGAGCCGGGGGTCGTCGTCGCGGACCTGTCGGCGGTCACATCCGAACGCCACCCCGAGGGGCGGCTGCCCGAGCGGCTCGCCGTGCGCGTGCTCGCGGGCGACGCCGACGACGCGACACGCCGCGGCGTCGACTATGCACGCCTGCTGGCGGCTGACGACCTCCGGGCCGTGCACTTCGGCGACCGCAGCTGGGACGCGGCGGAGCTCGGGATCCCCGTCGACGATGCGCCGCTGGACGGGCCGCTGGGGTCTTCGATCCTCGCCTACGTGCGGGGCCTCACCGACGACCCGGGGACGGCGGTGGCGATCGTTCTGCCGGAGCGCCTCCAACCGAACCTGCGGTGGCTGCGCAGCCGCCGGGCGTTGGCGATCAAGCGCTGTCTCCTCTTCGAGCCTCATGTGATTCTCAGCAGCGTCCCGTTCCAGGCGTAGCATCCGCCGTCGTGCCCCGGCGGCGCCGCCAATCAACCGGTCTGGAGCGCGTCCTCGGCGCACCCGCGCTCTTCGCGACCGCCTACGGCAACGTCGGATCGTCGATCTACTACGCGCTCGGCCTCGTCGCCAGCATCGCGCTCGGCCTCACACCGCTCGTCTTCATCATCAGCGGCCTGATCTTCGCCGCGACAGCGGCGACCTACGCCGAAGGCACGGTGCGTTATCCGGAGGCCGGAGGCTCGTCGAGCTTCGCCCGGCACGCGTTCAACGAGTTGGTCTCCTTCTTCGCGGCCTGGGCGCAGATGCTCAACTACGTGATCACCGTCGCGATCTCGGTGATCTTCGTCCCACACTACCTCTCGATCTTCTGGGCTCCGCTCCGCACGAACCCCTGGGACATCGTCGTCGGGATTGCGCTGACGTGGCTGCTCGTCGGCATCAACATCGTGGGAATCAAGGAGGCGGCGAACCTCAACATCGTGCTCGCCGTCATCGACTTCGCGACGCAGCTCATGCTCGTGCTGCTCGGCTTCTTCCTGATCTTCCATCCCCACGTCTTGTGGAGCAACGTGCACTTCGGCGTCGCCCCGACCTGGAGCGCGTTCCTGCTCGCGATCCCTGTCGGGATGATCGCGTACACCGGGATCGAGACGGTCTCGAATCTCGCCGAAGAGGCTCGCGATCCGGTGAGGACGATTCCGCGGGCGATCTCCTGGGTTGCGATCGCCGTTTTCGCCATCTACTTCACCCTGCCGTTCATCGCGCTGTCGGCGATGCCCGTCGTCCACGAGGGAGGCCGGTACGTCACCAAGCTCGGGGAGGCGCCGCCACTGGGTTTCAAGAACGACCCGGTGCTCGGTCTCGTCGAGAATCTCGGCCTGCACGGGTACCTGCTCTCGACGGCGAAGGTCTACGTCGGGATTCTCGCGGCGACGATCCTCTTCATCGCCACCAACGCCGGTGTGATCGGTGCGTCGCGGATCACCTATTCCATGTCGAGCCACCGGCAGCTGCCGGAGGTGTTCCGGCGACTTCATCCGAAGCTGAAGACTCCGTGGCTCGCCCTGATCGTGTTCGGTGCGATCGGCCCGTCGATCTTCGTGCTCTCGGGCAAGGTCGACTTCCTCGGACGGATGTATGCGTTCGGGGCGATGCTCTCGTTCACGATCGCTCATGCCTCGATCGTCGCCCTGCGCGTGCGCGCCCAGGGGAAAGAGCGCGAGTGGGAGGCCCGTCCGAACGTCAGGCTGAACGGGGTCGACTGGCCGCTGTTCGCGATCATCGGTGGGCTCGGGACGGGCGCGGCCTGGCTCGTCGTCGTCGTCCAGGACCCGCCGACGCGGTATGCCGGCTTTGCCTGGCTCGGGGTGGGTCTCGTGTTCTACGTGCTCTACCGCCGCAGCCTGCAGCTTCCGCTCACCGTGACGACGCGTGCGCCGGTGCCGCTCGGCGCGGCACTCGCCCTCGAGTACCGGTCGATCCTCGTGCCGGTCGTGGCAGGCGAGGAGTCCCGCGAGGCGGTGGAGCTCGCCGCGCGTCTCGCGACGGAGCGGGCAGGCCGCATCGCGCTGCTGCGTGTCGTCGTGGTCCCCCTCGAGCTGCCGCTCGACGCGGATCTGACGGAGCAGCTCGAGGACGCCAACGAGCTGCTCGACCGGGCCCGTGCCGTTGCCGAGCCCTACGGCGTGCGGATCGCCGAGCGTGTCATTCGGGCGCGCAACGCAGGCAGGGCGATCATCGAGGAGGCCGATCGCCGCGGAGCGGAGATCATCGTCCTCGGCGCCCGCCGCGGCCAGCACAAGGCGATCTTCGGCGGCACCGTCGATTTCGTCCTCAAGCACTCGCCGTCCCGCGTGATGGTCGCCGCCGGAAGGACCGTCGGATGAGCACCTACGGCGGTCTCGTGACGTTCCTCGCGCTCGCGATGATCCTGCTCGGGCTTACCATGATCACGATCACGCTCATGCACGGCTTTGGCGTCGGGCTGATCCTCGGCGTGCTCTTCATCGCCGCTGGAGTAGGCCGACTCTTGATGCTGAGGAGGAAGAGCTAGTGCATCCGTCCGTAAGTTCCGTCGGTTATCCGGCGAGTGGCTCGGCGTTCGTGGCAAGGACGCAGGGAGCCTCGATAGCCACACTATCGGGGCGACCGAGGACGAGGCCACGGACGGCGAGACGCCGCCGGGAGGCGGCCATAACTTACGGACGGGTGTACTAGTGGCCCGGAAGCTTCCAGGTCTACGCCGCGAGCTCGACGCGCGCGCTCTCTTCTCCGTCGCCTACGGCGAGATCGCTTCCTCGATCTACTTCGCGCTCGGGATCGTCGCCGCCCACGCGCTCGGTTTCACTCCGCTCGTCCTGCTCGGCGTGGGCGTGCTCTTCCTGATCGTCTCGCTCTCCTATGCGGAGGGGACGGCGGCCCTGCCCGAGACCGGCGGCGCCGCGACCTTCGTGCGCCGGGCGTCGAACGATCTCGCCGGATTCCTCACCGGCTGGGCCCTGTTCCTGGACTACCTGATCGTGATCGCCCTGTCGGCGCTGTTTCTGCCGCACTACCTCTCCGGTGCGCTGGGGGTGTCTGCGCTCGATCGCAACCCATGGGACGTCGTCGTCGCCGTGGCCGTGATCGTCGGCGTCGCATCGATCAGGATCGTGCGGCCGCCCTCGCTCTTTAGCGCAGGCATCGTGGTCCCGGCTCTCGACCTGCTGACGCAGTTGCTGCTGGTGGCTCTCGGATCCCTGCTCGTCTTTTCCCCTCACGCGCTCACCCACGGCACGTCGCTCGGCACGAACCCAACCTGGCATTCGCTCGCCTTCGCGCTGCCGCTTGCGATGCTTGCCTTCACCGGCCTCGAGACCGTGGCCAACCTCGCGGCGGAGGCGCGACGTCCCGGAGTCGACCTGCCGCGCTCGGTGTTCGGGGGAATCGCGACGGTGGTGACGATCTATGTCGCGATCGCCGTTGTCGCGTTGTCGGCCTTCCCGGGCCCGGACACCCAGCTCGGAGGGCGCTGGATCCAGGCACCGCTGCTCGGTGTTGCACAGAGCATCGGCGACGAGCTGCCGGGCGGGCTCGGAGGCCTACTCGAGTTCTACGTCGGGATCACCGGTGCTCTGATCCTGCTCGTCGCGGTGACGACGTCGATCTCCGGCTTCGCGAGGCTCGCATACTCGCTCGGGGAGCACGGCCAGCTGCCTCGCAGCTTCGGCCGGTTGAGCCGACGCGCGCAGGTCTCCCCGCAGGCGATTGTCGCGGTGGCGGTCGTCTCGTCGGGGATCGTGATCGTCACGTCGTTCATGCACCAGAACGTCGCGTTCCTCGCGAGCCTCTTCTCGTTCGGCGTCCTGATCGCATTCACTGCGGCCCAGCTCGCGGTGATCAAGCTGCGGATCAGTGAGCCCGAGTTGGTTCGCCCCTACCGCGCGCCGTTCAACGTCCGCATCGGGGGCTCCCAGATTCCGGTGCCGGCAATCGTCGGCGCAATCGGGACCGGCGCGATCTTCGTGATCGCGCTCGCGACGCATCCCGCGGCGCGCTACGCAGGGCCCGCGTGGCTCGCCGTCGGCCTCTTCGTCTTCGTCGGTGTGCGTCTCGTTCACGGCGAGGGCCTGATGGAGAAGGTGATTGCGCCCGACGAGCGGCCGTCCGAGGCAGCGCTCCAGTTCACTTCGATCCTGGTGCCGATGAAGCTCGGGATCATCGGCGAGGAGATGCTCGCGACGGCGATCAGACTGGCCGGCGACCCCGACGCCAAGATCCATGCACTGCACGTGATCCGGGTGCCTCTGGAGCTGCCGCTCGACGCCCCGCTCCACGACGAGGACGAGCGGGCCGAGGCTTCGCTGGCGGAGGCGAAGTTGCTCGGAGACGAGCAGTCGGTGATCGTCGACGGCGCGATCGTCCGGTCGCGGGCGATCGGCGAGGCGATCGTCGAGCGCGCTCACGAGATCGACGCCGACCTGATCGTCCTCGGATCCGCGCCGCGCTGGCGCCGCCAGTCTCGTTTCTTCTCGCCGACCGTCGACTACGTGCTCCGCAAGGCGCCGTGCGAGGTCCTGATCGTCGCCTTCCCCCAGACCGTCATGGACGAGGAGCTCGCCGCGACCTGACCCACCTGAACGCGCCGGAGGCGTCCGCGACCCCGCTCCACCGAGTACGCTGGCGATCGCATGAAGGCAATCGTGATCGGGTGTGGGCGCGTCGGCTCGGCGGTGGCGCAGCAGCTCCAGGCGTCGAACTGGGACGTCACGGTCTGCGACGAGAACGAGGATGCGCTCGGGCGCCTGGGTGAGCAGTGGGCCGGGGGATTCCTGGTCGGGCACGGCATGGACTTTCAGCTCCTGCGCGAAGCCGGGATCGAGGAGGCCGATGCCGTCGTCGTGACCACCGACGGCGACAACACGAATCTCGTCATCGCTCAGGCCGCGCAGAAGCAGTTCGAGGTGCCGACGGTGATCGTGCGCGTTCTCGACCCGGCCCGTGCGCAGTTCTACGCGGCGCGCGGGCTGCGGATCGTCTGCCCGACGTCGGCCGCGATCGAGACACTCGTCGGTGCCGTTCGACAGTCCGAGGAGGCGCCTGTCTGATGTACGTGCTGATCGCAGGCGGGGGCAAGGTCGGCGCGAACCTCACTCGCTCGCTGTCGCGCGCGGGTCACGAGGTTACGCTGGTCGAGCAGAAGCCCTACCGGTTCGACAAGCTGGAGGCCGAGTTCGAGCATCAGGTGATCAGGGGCGATGCGACCGAGCTCTTCGTGCTCGAGCGCGCCGGTATCAAACGACCGCCGGACCTGCTCGTTGCGGCAACCGGCGACGACGAGGACAACATCGTCATCTGTCAGCTTGCCCGCGAACGCTACGGCGTCGGCAACGTGATCGCGCGGATCAACGATCCGCGCAACCAGCCCTACTTCGACCTGCTCGGGATCTCGCCCACCGTCAGCGCCACCGCCGCGATCATGGGCCTGATCGAGCACGAGGTGCCGGAGCACGGATTGATCCAGTTGCTCGAGCTGCGCAAGGAGAATCTCGAGATCGTCGAGGTGACCGTCGACAAGAGCGCGAACTGCCAGGGAAAGCGCGTACGGGCGTTGCGGCTCCCGGACGGGGCTCGGCTCATCTCCGTGGTTCGCAACGGCAAGGCCGAGATCCCCGACGAGGAGACCCAACTCGAGGAAGGCGACCAGGTGCTCGCGATCCTCGAGCCGGGCAAGGAAGACGAGCTCCGGCGCATCCTCCTGAACGACTGAGACCGCCGTAGAGCGGGCCGAGAGGCGCGCTACCCTCCTCGTGTGCGTCGCCCGGCGACACCCGTGCTGCTGGCCTGGTTCGCAGCGATCGCGGGCCTCATCTCGATCATCTCCGCGCTGACCCCCGAGGCGGCCGACCGCGTGCGCCTGATCGGCGGCGTGCTGCCTCCCGGCGTGCCGGACGCCGCCCGGACGATCACCCTGGCGCTCGGGGTGGGGATGATCTTCTTCTCGCGCGGGCTCGCCCGGCGCAAGCGGCGCGCGTGGTCTCTCGCGGTCGCAATCGTGATCGCCTCGGCGCTCGCGCACCTCGCGAAGGGGCTCGACTTCGAGGAAGCCACCGTCCATCTGCTGTTGCTCGTGGCGCTGTTCCGTTCCCGCCGCCACTTCGTCGCCCCGGGCGACCCGGCGACGGTGCTGCCCCTCGTCCAGGTCGTCGGGGCGCTGATGCTCGCCGCCGTGCTCTTCGTGGTCGTCTTCTACACGACCGACGATGTCTCGGCCCGCATCGAGGAAGCAGGGCTGTTGCTCGTCGCGGGGCTCGGGTTTCGCGCGCTGTGGCTCTGGTTGCGTCCGCTTCCGGTGGTGCCACCCTGCGCCGAGGATCGAGAGCGTGCAACGGAGCTCGTGCGGGAGCACGGCACCGACAGCCTCGCCTACTTCGCGCTGCGCCGGGACAAGAGCTACTTCTTCGCGCCGAGTGGCAAGTCGTTTCTCGCGTACCGCGTGATCGGCAGCACCGCGCTCGTCGCCGGCGACCCGATCGGCGAGCAGCGCGAGCGGGGCGAGCTGATGAGCGAATTCGTCCGAGTCGCGCGCACGAAAGGCTGGCGGGTCGCGATCGCCGGCGCGTCGAACGAGGCACTCGCGGACTTCACCGAGATCGGATTCAAGTCGATGTATCTCGGTGACGAAGCGCTGATCAAACCGGCCGAGTTCTCGCTCGAGGGACGGGCGATTCGTAAGGTGCGGCAGTCGGTTTCGCGCCTCCAGAAGAGCGGCTACGAGGTGCGGATGCTCTCCACGGCGGACGCCGACGAGCAGCTGCGTGCCGAATTGCGCACGGTCTCCGAGGAGTGGCGGGGGACGTGGCCGGAGCGAGGGTTCACGATGGCGATGGACGCGCTCTTCCGGTACCCGGACACGGTGCTGGCCGTCGCCGTCAGCCCGAACGGGAGGGTCGGCGGCTTCCTGCAGCTCGTGCCGTCACCGGCCAGCGAGGGCTACTCGCTCTCGTCGATGCGGCGTCGTAAGGACACCCCGAATGGGCTGATGGAGTACCTGATCACCGAGGCGGTGGGGTGGGCTCGAGCGCACGATGTCACCGAGGTGTCCCTGAACTTCGCGGTCTTCGCCGACTTTCTCCGCGCCGACGAGGACGCGGGTGCGGCCACCCGGGCGGTCCGGTGGAGCCTCCTGAAGGCCGATCGCCTGTTCCAGGTCGAGCGTTTGCACAGCTTCAACCGCAAGTTCTTCCCGCACTGGCGTCGGCGCTACTTCTGTTTCGAGCGGTGGAGCGACCTGCCGCTGGCCGGCCTCGCCTATCTGCAGGCGGAGTCGCTGCTCACTCCGCCGGGGCCTTGGGTCAAGACCGAGGATCTGGCAGCACATTGAGGTGGCCGGCGGCAGTCGCTGCGGCGCTCGTGGCGGCTGTTCCCGCCGTCGCGTTGTCCGGTGCGCCGAACACCGACTGGGGTCGTTTTGGATACGACGCAGCCCGCCATAACGTCTCTCCCGACGCGAAGATCACCGCTGAGAACGTCTCGACGCTCATCCGGCGCCGGGTGCAGCTCGACGGGACCGTCGACTCGTCGCCGATCTACGTCCGCGGGAGGCTCGTCGTCACGACCACCTACGGTCGCACCGAGGCGTTGAACGCCGACACGGGCAAGGTGATCTGGCGCTTCACACCGTCGGCGTACTCGCGTCTGGCAGGCTCGGCGCAGATCACGAATGCCACGCCGATCGCGTCCACGGATCGCACCGCTGTCTATGCCGCAGCCTCGGACGGGCGGATCCGCAAGCTTCGCCTGAGCGACGGCAAGGTGCTGTGGACGACGACGATCACCCGCGACCCGAGCCACGAGAAGATCACGTCGTCGCTGAACGTCTCACGCGGCCTCGTGATCGCCACGACCGGTGGGTACATCGGCGACGAGCCGCCCTACCAGGGCCATGTCGTGACGATGTCGGAGAAGACCGGGCGGATCGCGCACGTCTGGAACTCGCTCTGCAGCAACCGGCGCACACTGATCCTGCCCCGCACGTGCCCGTCGAGCGATTCCGCGATCTGGTCGCGCAACGGTGCGGCAGTGGATCCGGCGAACGGCAATCTCGTCGTCGCAACCGGAAATGCTCCCTTCAACGGCAGCACCGACTGGGGCGACAGCGTGATCGTGCTCTCACCGGATGCGTCGCGGATGCTGCGGCACTGGACGCCGGTCGATCAGAAGCGGCTGAACACGGGCGATCTCGACCTTGGTTCCACGAGCCCGGCTCTGCTCGCGGGCGGCTACGCCGTGCAGGGCGGGAAGGACGGCAAGCTGCGGCTGCTGCAGCTGCATCGGCTGCCCGGCGTGAATGCCAAGACCGGCGGCGAGTTGCAGACGGTGCCGACACCCGGAGGCGCGATGCTCTTCAGCGAGCCCGCGGTCTGGAAGGGCACGTGGGTGTTCGTCGCCGACGGCAGCGGCACGATGGCGTGGCAGCTCCGCGGTGGGCGGCTGCACGCGGTCTGGTCGAACAGCACGAGTGCCACGTCGCCGGTGATAGCCGGCAACCTGCTGTACGTCGCCGAGAGCGGGTTGGTGCACGTCTACGTGCCGGCGACCGGCAAGGAGGTGGCGACCCTGCCGTCGGGGGAGGCGCACTGGCAGAGCCCGATCGTCGCCGACGGCCGCGTCGTGATGCCCGAGGGCAACGCGAACGACCACGCCACGACCGGCGTGCTCGACATCTACCGGCTGCCCTGAGCTAACCCGTGCGGCGGCGGCGCACCTGCGGCCCCTGCGTGCCGAGCGCCGCGTAGGTGATCGCCTGGAGCGAGTCGTTGAGGTTGCGCAGCTCGTGCGCGATCACCGTCAGCTCCTCACGACGCTCCTCGCGGGCGTTCAGTCGCGCGAGCTCCTCGACGACCCGGTCGAGCCGGCCGAGGAGCGCCTCGAGCTGGCGGTCGGTGAGCTCGCCGTGGTCCATGCCCGTAGCCTAGAGCGCCCGTAGGGGACCGTGACGGCTATATTCGCGTGCGAAACGGGCGAACGGTGAGGGAACCCGGTGCGAATCCGGGACGGTCCCGCCGCTGTAAGGGGAGTTGCCCTCCGCCACGAGGCCACTGAGCGCGAGCTTGGGAAGGCGGCGGAGGGGGAGCCTCGAGTCAGAAGACCTGCCGGCCGCCCTCCATACCGATCCCCTCGCGGAAGGAGGAATCGTGGCCCAACGGCTACTCGTGCTCGTCGCCCTCTTGTTCGTCCTGCCGGCGACCGCTCTCGCGGCGACCGTCCACGTTCGCATCGAAGGCAAGACCAAGACGCTGTTCGCCCCGCAGGAGGCCACCGTCACTGCCGGGAACGCGCTCGGCGCTCTCGAGCAGGCCTCGCTCGCCGGTGAGCTCTACTACCACCTGACCCAGTCGAGTTTTGGCAACTACGTCGACCAGATCGGCCGGTACGGCGGTGCGGCCGACAGCGGCTGGGTGTTCAAGGTGAACGATGTCTCACCGCCGGTCGGCGCCGACCAAGTACAGCTGGAGAACGGCGATCATGTCCTCTGGTACTACGCGACCTTCGGCGAAACGGGCGGGCCGCCGACCCTCGAGGTGAAGGCGTCCGGCAAGGGCTGCTACACGGCGGCGGCATTCGACGACAACGGGAAGGCCGCGGCGGTCACCGGCCTCGTCTGGCATGTCGGCTCGCAGAAGACCATCGCCGGCTCGACGGCGAAATCGCTCTGCCCCGGGCCGCATCCGGGCGTGCTCGTGCGCGCCACCGCGACCGGCGCCGTCCGCTCGAACGCGGTGAAGTGAAGGCCGCGGTCGTCCTCGCTGTCACGCTTGCCCTCGCCGGTTGCGGCGGGGGCAAGCGCGAGCACGGCACGGCGACGCTCTGGGTGACGCGCGACCGCGGCAGCCGGGTGATGTTCACGGGCGCGGTGCCCGCGGGGCTCGACGGGATCCAGGCGGTCGAGCGGAAGCTCGAGGTGACGACACGGTACGGAGGCCGGTATCTACAGTCGATCGACGGGATCTCCGGCTCGCTGACGCAGCAGCGTGACTGGTTCTTCTTCGTGGACGGGATCGAGGGCGACCGGAGCGCGACCGAGGTGACGCTGCATCCGGGCGACGTCCTCTGGTGGGACTACCGCCGTTGGAGCGGCGCCTCGATGAGCGTCCCCGTGGTCGTCGGTTCCTACCCCGAGCCGTTCCTGCACGGTTTCCCCGGCACGACGAGCGTGACCGGAGCCGATCACGGGCTCGCAGTCCGGATCGCCGCGCAGGTGCACGGCGTCGTGGCCGCCAAGGTGCAGCCGCGCAACTCCATTGTCATCGGAGGCAAGCTGCCGCCGCAGACCGTGCACATCGAGCGCTTCCACGACGGCGCGCGGTTGGAGCTCGGCCGGGCGATCGCCGAACGGCTCGCCCGCAATCCGCACGCGTTGAGGTACCGCTATTGACCGGGGTAAGCCTCCGCGCCGCGCCTGCTGCCGCGCTGCTTGCCGCCCTCGCGGTCGCGGCGCTCCTGGCCACGCAGCTGTGGTCGGTCGGCCTGATCGCGGCGGTGCTGTTCCTCGCCGCGCTCCGTGCGCCGGCCCGCCGCCGCTGGCCGTACCTGATCGGCACGCTGATCACCGGGCTCACGGTGTTCCTGCTCACTCCGTTCGTCGAGGTGATCGGGTCGCACCCGCTCTGGACGGGGCCGACGATCCCGGTGCTCGGCCGGCTCGACGTGACGACGGAGGAGCTCGCGAACGGGCTTTTCCAGGCTCTGCGGCTGGTTGCCGTCGGACTCGCCTTCGCCGTCTACGCGCTGCTCCTCGACCACGACCGCCTGCTCGCGTCTGCCGGCTGGGCGCGACGTTCCACCGTCGCCGTCGGGCTCGCGACCCGCCTCGTGCCGCTGCTCGAGCGTGACGCGCGTGATCTGCGCCTGGCGCTTCGCGGTCGCGGCGTCGAACTGAGTGCGATGCGTTCACTCTCGCCGCTCCTCGCCGGGTCGCTGGAACGCGGGCTCGATCTCGCGGAGGCGATGGAGGCGCGCGGCTACGGCCGCTCGGGACGCACGCGGGCGCCGCACGGCTCATGGTCCTGGCTCGACCTGCTGGCTCTCGCCGCCTCGGTCCTCATCGTCGTCGTGGGGGCGATGTGGCTCTAGCGTTCGTCGACCGGCTCCGCTTCGCCTACGGCTCCGGGCCTCAGGTGCTCGACGACGTGACGCTGGCGATCGAAGACGGCGAGCACGTCGCCCTGCTCGGCCCGTCGGGATCGGGGAAGTCGACACTTCTGCGGGCGCTCGCCGGGCTCGTTCCGCACTTTCACGGCGGCAGCTTCTCCGGCAGCGTCCTCCTCGGCGGGATCGACACGCGCGAGGCCAGGCCCGCGCAGCTCGCGGGCACCGTCGCGTCGGTGTTCCAGGACCCGGAGGACCAGGTCGTGATGGCCAAGGTGTCGAACGAGATCGCCTTCGGGCTCGAGAACATCGGTGCGCCGCCGGAGGAGATCTGGGCCCGGGTGGAGGAGGCCTTGGCGCTCGTCGGTGCCGAGCCGCTCGCGCATCGCTCGACCGGCGAGTTGTCCGGCGGTGAGCTGCAGCGTGTGGCGCTCGCGTCGGCCCTTGCGCTGCGACCCCGGCTTCTGCTGCTCGACGAGCCTGCGTCGCAGCTCGACCCGGACGGTGCAGACGCGTTCTTCGACCTGGTCGAGCGGCTGCCCTGCGCCGTGCTCGTCTCCGAGCAGCGCCCGGCGCGTCCGCTTGCCCACTGCGGTCGTGTCCTCTTCATGGACGAGGGCCGCATCGTGCTCGATGCGCCTCGCGAGCGTGCGCTGTGCTGGCTCGCCGAGCATCGCCCGCTCTACCTGCCTCACGCACCCGACGTGGTCGCACGGGTCAGCGGCGCCCTCTTCGCCTACGGCGACCACATCGTGCTCGAAGACGCCTCGATCGAGGTGCGGCGCGGCGAGATCGTCGCACTGGTGGGCCAAAACGGTGTCGGCAAGACGACCCTGGCGCAGATCGCGGCCGGGCTGCTGGAGCCTGCTGCCGGCGAGGCGGTCCGGCAGCGGGCCGCCTACCTCGCCCAGGATCCGGGCCGTCACCTCGTCACGGAACGCGTGGTCGACGAGGTTGCACTGGGAACCGACGAGGAGCGCGCCCGGGTTGCCCTCGGCAAGCTCGGGCTCTCCGGACACGCCGAGCGGCATCCCCGCGATCTCTCCGCGGGCGAGCGTGAGCGGCTGTCGCTCGCCGCGGTGCTCGCGATCGAGCCCGACTTCCTCGTGCTCGACGAGCCGACCCGCGGCATCGATCCGGAGCGCAAGGTCGAGCTGGCGCAGCTCTTGCGTGCCGAGGCAGCGACCCGAGGGACGCTCGTCGTCACGCATGATCTGCCGTGGGCCGCCGAGGTGGCCGACCGCGTTGTCGAGCTCGGCGTGCGGGAGGGCATACGTGCGTAGGCTGATCGCCATCTCGTTCGCGCTGCTGCTCGCTGCGCTCGTCGTCAACGACGGTGCGCTCGCGACCGCGCTCGGTGCGATCGCGCTGGTCGTCGCGGGCGTTGCCTGGTTCGAGGCGGGGACCGGCTCGACGCGCGAGTTGGCGGTGGTGGCGACTCTCGCTGCAGGGGCGGCGGCAGGCCGGGTGCTGTTCGCCGCCGTACCGGGCGTGCAGCCGGTGACGGTGGTCGCGATCGTCGCCGGCGCGTCGCTCGGCATGCGGGCCGGAGTCGCGACGGGTGCGCTGGCGGCCTTCGTCTCGAACCTCTTCCTCGGGCAGGGGATCTGGACGCCGCAGCAGATGCTCGGGTGGGGCGCGTGCGGGGCGGTCGGTGCGCTGCTCGGGCCGGCACTGCGCAGCCGCTGGGCGCTCGCGGCCGTCAGTGCGGTGCTCGGCTTCGCGTTCAGCATGAGCATGGACGTGTGGCTCTGGTATGGGTTCGCGCCGCACACCCTGCCGTCGCTCGTCGCCGTCCTCGGGCGCGGCCTCTGGTTCGACGCGACGCATGCAACCGGCAACGTCCTGATCGCCCTCGCCGCCGGGCCGGAGCTGCGGCGGATGCTCGACCGCTACGGCTCACGCCTCCGAACGGTGGTCGTATGGGCCTAGCATCGCTCGTCGCAGCCGTCCTGGTCGCCGTCTCGCCGGTGTCCTTTCTCCAGAGCCACGCCGCCGCGGGGGCGTATGCCGAGCCGGGCGGGTCGCCGGATGCGCTCCTCACGTCCTGGGCGGCCCTGGGGCTGCGGGCCGCGGGTGCCGCCTCGCCTGGATCGCTCGCGTACCTCCAGTCGCAGGAGGCGTCGCTCCGCACCTCGAACGACGTGGCGATCGTCGCCCTGGCCGAGCAGGCCCTCGGCGCACGAAACGCCTTGCTCCTCGCGCGCCTCCACGTTCGCGCGGACGGTCAGATCGGCGAGACGCTCAACTCGACCTACTGGGGCGTGCTCGCTCTCGGTCACTCGTCTCCCGCGACGACGCGGTTCATGCTCGCCCAGCAGACCAAGGTCGGCGGGTTCGCCTGGTTCAAGAACGGCCAGGCCGACTCCAACGACACGGCAGCGGCGCTCGAGGCGCTCCGGGTCGCGGGCGTCCACGGCGCCGCCGTGACGCGCGCCGCCCGCTTCCTGCGCACCTTCCAGCGTCCCGACGGCGGCTTCGAGCTCACCCACGGACGCGGCTCGGACGCACAGTCGACCGCCTGGGCGATCCAGGGCCTCGTCGCGGCGGGTCAGAAGCCGCCGCGGCGCGCGTTCGCCTACCTGGCGAGGCTGCGGCGCCCCGACGGCAGCTATCGCTACTCGGCCAGATACCTGACGACCCCGGTGTGGGTCACCTCGCAGGTCCTGGCGGCACTGGCGAAGAAGCCGTTCCCCCTAGCCGCTTGAGCCACTCGACGCGCCGGCCGATCGGCGCGTAGCCGAGGCGGCGGTTGACGGCGAGCATCGGCGCGTTCGTCGCGTCGTTGAGGGTGAGCATTCGCGTGATCCCGCTCGCTGCCGCCCACTCGATCGATGCCAGCTTGACCGCCAGCGCGAGCCCGCGGCCGCGGTAGGCGCGTCGCGTGCCGGTCATCCAGTTCATTGCACGGCCGCTCTCGAGATCGGCCGTCAGCAGGGAAAGCGCCGCAGCGTCGCCGTCGACGACCACGATGAAGCTGCCCGCCGGCGCGAACAGCGGATGACGAAGGACGTGCTCCTCCCACTCGGCGTACGCCATCCCCTCGAACGGCTCCGTCGCCGGCATGTCGGCCGTCGCCTCCATATCGACCTCGTAGGCGAGGTGCAGGTCGGCGGTCGTCAACGGCTGGAGGTCGAGCCCGGCGGGCGGCCGCTCGACGACGCTGCGCGGGTCGAGCGAAGATTCGGTCTCGGTCCGCACCTCTGCGAAGCCGCGGCTCTTCGCGAACGCGATGCCGGCCTCGTTCTCGTGGAAGGTGACGATCAGCTGCTCGGCTCCGATCGCCCGCGCGTGGTCGAGGCCGATCTCGTACAGCGCGGACCCGATGCCGCGCCGTCGCTGCTCCTCGCGCACGGCGATTGGCAGGTTGGCGATCCGAGACGAGGTCTCGAAGAGGTTGAGGAAGCAGTCGACCCGGC
Source organism: uncultured Thermoleophilia bacterium (assembly GCA_963826485.1). Lineage (GTDB taxonomy): Bacteria > Actinomycetota > Thermoleophilia > Gaiellales > Gaiellaceae > PALSA-600. The sequence goes on along the minus strand of CAWGXF010000010.1, from coordinate 581,049 downwards.
CGACCACACGCCCGTCGACCTCGGCGACCCAGCCACGTGCCTGAGCTCGCTCGGGCACCGTCAGCAGGCGGTGAACCATCGACGCGACGTTGATCACGGCTGTCGGAGACGTCGCCCGCGCCAGCTCGACGAGGTGGGGAGCGTCACGTTCGATGTCGATCTCGCGGATACTCGTCATGTGCTCGCCGCCATCCTGACGATCGGGAACGAGGTCGTGTCCGGTGACACCGAGAACACGAACGCGTCCTGGATCGCGCGCCGGCTCGAGGAGCTCGGCGTCAGGGTCGTCCTGAGCGCGGCTGTCCCCGACGAGCTCGACCGCATCGTCGCATTCGTACGGCGCGAAGCGCCGCTCGTCGATCACCTGATCGTCACCGGTGGGCTTGGCGGGACGCCCGACGACATCACCCGGGACGCGCTCGCGGCATCGTTCGGGGTGCCGCAGGAGGAGGTGGCGGAGCTCGCCGCCGACCTGCGCAGGCGCTTCGCGCACAACCCCGACTACGCCGCCCGCTGGGCGGCTCTGCCTCGTGGCTCCCGCCCCCTGGAGAACCCGCTCGGCGGCGCGCCCGGGTTCAAGGTCGAGAACGCCTGGGTGCTTCCGGGCCTGCCGAGCGAGATGGAGGCGATGTTCGACCGCTACGCCGGTGAGCTGCACGGCGACCGGCCGATCGTCTCGTGGCGGCGCCGCCGCCGCACCCGCGAGTCGACCATCACGCCCGCGCTCGTGGAGGCGACCCGGCGCTGGCCGGACGTGCAGGTGGGCTCCTATCCGAGCTTCGACGCCTCTGGGGCCGAGGTGGAAGTCGTCCTCAAGTCGTCCGATCCGGACCTGCTAGAGGAGGCCGGGGCCTGGCTGGAGGCCGAGCTCGACCGGCTCACCTGACCGCTACTCTCGGTGGGAGTGGCCAGCACGCAGCCGGAGACCTATCTCGCCGATCTGAACCCTGCCCAGCGCGAGGCCGTGCTGACCACAGAGGGGCCGTTGCTCGTGATCGCGGGAGCGGGCTCGGGGAAGACGCGCGTCCTCACGTACCGGGTCGCGCACCTCCTGGCCGCGTGCGGGGTCAAGCCGAACGAGATCCTCGCGATCACCTTCACCAACAAGGCGGCAGGCGAGATGAAGGAGCGCGTCGCCCGGACGCTCGGCCCGATCGCGCGTGCGATCTGGATCATGACGTTCCACTCCGCGTGCGGCCGCATGCTCCGCAGCGAGGCGGAGCGGCTCGGGTACCGCTCGAACTTCACGATCTACGACCAGGCCGACCAGGTGCGCCTCGTCAAGGCGTGCCTGGAGGAGCTCGAGCGCGATCCAAAGCGGTTCGTTCCGCGCGGCATCCACTCCCAGATCTCGAACGCGAAGAACCAGCTGATCGGGCCTGACGAGTACGCCGCGCAGGTCGCGAGCTTCTACGACCAGACGGTCGCAGACGTCTACAGCCTCTACCAGCGCCGGCTCTTCTCGTCCAACGCCGTCGACTTCGACGACATGCTGATGCTCACCGTCGACGTCCTGCAGCGCTTCCCCGAGGCGCGCTCGAAATGGGCGAAGGCGTTCCGGTACGTGCTGGTCGACGAGTATCAGGACACGAACCACGCGCAGTACGTGCTGCTGCAGCTGCTCGTCGGCCTGTCCAAGAACATCATGGCCGTTGGGGATCCCGACCAGTCTGTGTACGGCTTCAGGGGCGCGGACATCCGGAACATCCTCGATTTCGAGCGGGACTTTCCGAACACGAAGGTGATCCCCCTCGAGCAGAACTACCGCTCGACGAACTCGATTCTGCAGGCAGCGAACCAGGTGATCTCGCACAACCGCGAGCGCAAGGAGAAGAACCTCTGGTCCGACCTCGGAGAGGGAGAGCTCGTCCGTGTCGTCGAGACCGAGGACGAGCACTCCGAGGCACGGTTCGTCGCGGTCGAGATCGCGGCCAGGATCGAAGAGGGCTACAGCGCGCGCGAGATCGCGGTCGTCTACCGCACGAATGCACAGAGCCGCGTGCTGGAGGACGTGCTCGTGCGCCAGGGCATCGCCTACCAGGTGATCGGCGGCCCGCGCTTCTACGAGCGCGCAGAGATCAAGGACGCGATCGCCTACCTGCAGGTGATCGACAACCCGTTCGACGCGGTCTCGCTGATGCGGATCGCGAACCGGCCGCGACGCGGGATCGGCGACACCTCCATCGCCCGGCTCGTCGCGTACGCCGATGGGCTGGGCAGCTCGCTGTGGGAGGCAACGGGCCACGTGGCGGAGGCCGGCGTCGCTGCCGCATCCGGCAGGGCGGTCACGCAGTTTCGAGGCGTGATGGAGTCGCTGATGGCGACCGCGGGCGACGCGGGCGTGGCGACGATCGTCGAGGCGGTGCTCGATCGCACCGGCTACCTCGATGCACTCGAGGCCGAGCGTACGATCGAGGCGAGCGGGCGGATCGAGAATCTCCAGGAGCTGGTCGGCGTCGCGCGCGAGTACGACGCGGCAGCCGAGGAGCCGTCGCTCAGCGGCTTCCTCCAAGAGATCTCGCTCTATTCGGATCAGGACGCGATCCGTGACGAGGACGACGGCGGCCAAGTGACCTTGATGACGTTGCACAACGCGAAGGGGCTCGAGTTCCGCGCGGTCTTCATGATCGGGATGGAAGAGGGGATCTTCCCGCACGCGCGCTCGATCGAGGAGAACTCCCTCGAAGAGGAGCGGCGCCTCTGCTACGTCGGCATGACGCGCGCCCAGGAGCGGCTCCTGCTCACCCACGCGATGCGCCGCAATCTGTTCGGCCGAAGCGAGGCGAACCTGCCCTCGCGTTTCCTCGACGAGCTGCCGCAGTCGGGCGTCGAGCGCGAGCGGCTTCGGCCCGCCTCCTGGTCGGACTACGGGCGACAGAACGTGCAGCGGGAGTTCAAACCGCGCGAGCACCTGCCCGAGCTCTCGACCGGGAACACCGTGCGTCACGCCTCGCTCGGCACGGGGATCGTGACGCAGATCGAGGCGGGCGGGGTCGTGACGGTCCGCTTCGAGGACGGCAGCGAGCGCCGACTGATGCTCGAGTACGCACCGCTCGAGCGGTTAGGGTAGAGAAATGGATATCGAGGTCCGGCCCTGCGCGTCGGTGGAGGAGCTCCGCGATGCGCTCAACGCGATCAGCCACTACTTCGGTCAGGAGAACCAGCTCGAACAGGCCGAGCGCTTCTCGCAGCTGATCGAGGTCGAGCGCATGCACGCGGCATTCGACGACGACCGCATCGTCGGCGGAGCCGGTGCGTTCACGTTTCGCCTGTCGGTTCCCGGCGGCGGCGAAATCCCGGCCGCGGGCGTGACGGTGGTCGGTGTGCTGCCCACACATCGCCGGCGGGGGGTCTTGACGTCGATGATGAAGACGCAGCTCGAGGACTGCCGCGAGCGCGGCGACCTCGTCGCCTACCTGTGGGCGTCCGAGTCGACGATCTACGGGCGGTTCGGCTACGGCCTTGCCTCGCGGATCGGTGAGATGAGGCTCGCCCGGGACCGCGCGCGCTTCGCCGAGCCGTTCGAGCCGCGCGGCGCCGTGCGCCTCGTCGAGCTGGAAGAAGCCGCGCGCACGTTCCCCGCCCTGTACGACCAGGTGTTCCTCCAGCGGCCGGGTATGTTCCGGCGCAGCAAGGACTGGTGGGAGACCCGCAAGCTCTTCGACGACCCGGGCCGCAGGCAGCAAGGGCCGCTGAACCGCGCCCTGCTCGTGCTCGACGGTGAGCCCGCCGGCTACGCGCTCTACCGCGTGCAGCAGGAGTGGCAATACGGCTACAGCAAAGGCGCCGTCACGATCATCGAGGCCGTCGCGCCGGCCCCGGATGCCGCTCGCGAGCTGTGGCGGTGGCTGCTCGACTTCGACTGGACGGCGGAGTTCACGGCGGACCTGCTCCCCCTCGATCATCCGCTGTTTCTGCTGCTCGCCGAGCCGCGCCGCATGCAGTTCACGCTCAACGACGGCGTCTGGGTTCGAATGGTCGACGTGCCCGGTGCGCTCGCAGCACGTACCTATGCCGATGCCGATCCGGTCGTGCTCGAGGTCGTCGACGCCCTGCTGCCGGCGAACAGGGGCCGCTGGCGGGTCTCTGCCGACGGCGTCGAAAGCACCAGGGCGAAGCCGGGCCTGCGGCTCGGCGTCGCCGAGCTCGGCTCGGTGTTCCTCGGCGGCTTCGACTTCGGCGGGCTCGCCCGGGCGCTTCGTGTCGAGGAGCTCGAGCCCGGGGCCGCTGCACGTGCCGACGAGCTGTTCCGCACGGCGGTCGAGCCATGGTGCGCGGAGATCTTCTGAGCCGTGATGTCTAGAGGCGCACCGTGTAGCGGTGGACGAATGTCCCGAAGCTCACGCGCACCATCACGGGGCCGCGAAGCGGCCCACGGAAGCCCGACGAAACGAGCGCCCGGCTGCGTGGCATGATCTCGCGGGCCGAGGGGCGCAGACGCGCGACGGCATGTCCGTGTCGAAGCAGCGCCAGCACCAGGCGACCGTGCGGGAGCCGTTCCACGACATTGCCGGCGTTTCGGATTGCGAGCTCCAGGATGCGGGTACGCCCCGCCCGACGGACGCGCAGCGGCCCGATCACCAGCCGGCGCACCGCCTTTCCCGGCACGTGTGCCACGACGAGCACGCCGATCCGCAGCCGGACCGTGACACCGTGGCCCCGTGACCTCCGGGTCGTGAGGACGAGGGCGAACGGCCGGTCACCCGCTCGAGCGCCGCGAGGGGGAGCAGCCGCCAGCTTCACGACTGCTCCCTTCGCCCCGACGCGCAGCCGCGCCGGTCTGGCCGACACCCACCGGGGCGCGCGCGCGGCGCCGCCGAGTCGGGGTCGTCCGCGCAGGTCGAGCGCATAGGGCGCGAGCGCGACGTCGACGAGCTCCGACCCGTGCCGGGCGCTCACGTGCACCTCGGCCCGCGCCGCGCCGTCCAGGAGGACGCGGCCGGGAGAGGCGGTGAGCGCCGGTCGCGGCGGCGCCGGCGCGGCCGCGGAGAGGGCGAGCGCGACCGCCGTCGCCGACGCCGCCACGAGCTGGGAGGCTCCCGTCACCGCGCGATGACCGTGAAGGTCACGGAGGCCGAGTAGTGGCCGGCGATCAGCGCCGGGAGCGGGGAGGTGAACGCGACGCTCGTCGCCCACGGGTCACCCGCGACGGCGCTCGGCGCCGCGGTCGTGCCGATCACGAGGTCGGCAGCCGGTGCGATCGGGAGCGCCGCCCGCGCACCGCCGGCCAGGGCCGGGCCGAGCTGCCCACCTGCCGGGGCTGTTGCGGACAGTCCGAGCGGGAGGTCGGCCGGCGTGAATGCGCTCCTGTGGGCGCTGAGCGTGTAGCCGGGGCCGTTCGTGCTCGTGACCGTGACGTGGTCCGAAAGGGCTGCGGGCGAGTCGCCGGGGGAGACGCTGCCGAAGCTCAGCGTCGCCTGCTCGAGCGAGATCGAGAGCGTCGACTGGAGGTCGAGCGCGACATCCGCCGTGCCGGAGCCGGAGCCGTCGGGCGGCGGGCTGCCGGTGCAGGTCGTCGTGGGCGACGAGGTGGTGCGGGGAGCCGGCGTGCCGGTCGTGAAGTCCGTGCCGTTCGCATCGGATTCGTCGCAGCCGTTCGACCCCCGGATCGCAGCTGACGTACTGGAGAGGGCCGGGGCGGCGGCGCCCTCGTAGTCGGTGGCCGATCCGTAGCCGACGAGGTCGCGGATGACCGCCACCGCGCTGCAGCTCCCTGCCGTCGCGCCACAGGTGAGCGCTGCGGTGTCGTCGACGAGTGCGACCTTCCCGCCGGAGGCCGCGAGATTCGACGTGCCCGTAGCGTCCCCTGCGGGCAGTGCCGAGCCGTCCGTTCCGCCCGAGGCGAGCGCCACCAGGTAGTGATGGCCCGGCACGAGCGACCCGCCGAGCGCCGTCACCTGCCAGCTCGTGCCGGAGGCCGTCGCGTACTGCACCGACCAGCCGGAGAGGTCGACCGGCGAGGAGCCTCGGTTGAACAGCTCGACGAAGTCGTTGGCGTACGTTGCGCCGGAGTTCCCGCCGCCGGCGTACACCTGGCTGACGACGAGGTCGGGCGACGCGCCGCTCGCGATCGGCACGGCGAGGAGGGCCAGCACGGCCGCGAGCAGGAGGGTCGGGTGGATGCATCTGCGCATGGAGTCGGCTCCTTGGTCGACGAAGGGGTGGTGTCGTTCCTTGGTAGCCGCACCGTGCGGCGGGCGAAAGTGTCCGTTCACGAACGGCGCAGAATTGGTGCAGTCTCGTGACGGACCGCCGGCGTCGTCGCCGAGGTCCTTGTGCCGAGCGAAGCGCCGTGCGGATAATGCGAAGGTGAGCGGGTCGACGACCGGACTGAACGACCAGGAGCTGCTCGATCTCGTTCGAGGCGAGGCGCAGGCGGCGCGGGCGGCCGCCGCCTTTCTGAACGACGAGGACGTCGAGCGGGCACTTCGCGCGGCCGCGCGTCACCTCGACGCCGAGCAGGCCGAGGTGCTCGCGGCGAACGCCGCGGACATCGCTGCCGCCGGCGACTCGCTGGATCCCGGTTCGCTCGATCGGCTGAGGCTGGACGCCGAACGGATCGGAGAGATGACGCGCCAGCTGCGGGTGATGGCCGAGCTCCCCGCGCTCGAGCGGGAGATCGAGACCTGGCAGCTCGAGAACGGCCTGTCGGTCTCGACGAGACGCATCCCGATCGGGGTGGTCGGAGCGAATTTCGAGGCGCGCCCGAACGTCGCCGTCGATGTCGCCTCGCAGCTGCTGAAGAGCCTGAATGCCTGCGTGCTGCGGACCGGCGGGGCGGCGCTCAGGACGGTGACCGTCCTCGTCGACGAGGTCATCCGGCCCGCATTGGCAGATGCGGGGCTGCCCCCCGCGGCGGTGGGGCTCGTGCGCGCCTCGGAACGAGCCGGCGCCGCCGCGCTCGTCTCCCTCCCCGATGCGGTGCCGCTCGTGATCCTGCGCGGGAGCGGAGAGACGACTGCCGCCTTGACGCGCACGGCTGCGGCGAACGGCGTCCGGACGCTCGCCCACGCCGAGGGCGGCGCACTGCTCTATCTCGATCGCGGCGCCGATCTCGAGCGGGCCCGCCGGCTGATCGTCGCCAGCCTCGATCGGCTCGGGGTCTGCAACCGGCTGAATCTGCTCGTCGTCCACGAGGCCGTCGCGGGCTGGCTGCCCGTGCTGGCCGAGGAGATGCGCGGGCTCGGCCTCGACGTGCGCGGAACCGAGCGCGCGCGGCGCTTCGCGGAGCTCGGTGCGCTCGACCGTCCCGTCGGCCACGAATGGGCGAGCGAGCCCGAGCGGGTGGCGACGGTGTCGGTCGACACGGTGGCATCGCTGGCGGAGGCGGTCGCGCTCGCGAACGACGAGACCTCGGGGCTCGCCGCCGGCATCGTGACCGAGGATGCCGATGCCGCCTCGCTGTTCCTCGACACCTATCGGGGCACCGCGTCGTTCTGGCATGCCCCGACCCGCTTCACCGACGGGTTCGCGCTCACCGGGTCGCCCGAGACCGGGATCAACGTCGACGGGGCGCCCGGACCGCGGGGCCCGGTGACCTATCGCGATCTGTGGCTGCGCCAGTTCCGGGTGGTCGGCGACGGAACGCAGCGGCGATGAACGCACCCGTCGTCGTGAAGCTGGGGTCGAACCTCGTCGTGGACGAGGAGTGCCGTCCGCGCTGGGGGCTCGTCAACGGCGTCGCGGCAGAGGTCGGCGCGGTCGTCCGCGCGGGGACTCCGGTCGTGATCGTCTCCTCCGGCGCGATCGCCCTCGGCTCGGCGATCGCGAGGCTGCGCAGCGGCCGGAGGAGGCTCGGCCCGCTCCAGGCAGCCTCGGCGCTCGGGCAGGCCGAGCTGCAGCGCGTGTGGCACGAGGCGTTCGCGCCGCTTGGTCTTCCGGTCGCGCAGGTTCTCCTGACCCCGGTCGAGATCACCGAGCGCCGCTCCTACCTCAACGTCGGCAATGCTCTGCGGGCGCTCTTCGACGTGCCTGCGATCCCGATCCTGAACGAGAACGATGCGACCGCGACCGACGAGATCAGCTTCGGCGACAACGACGTGCTCGCCGCTCAGGTCGCGGTTCTCCTCCGCGCCGCCGGTCTCTTCCTCCTCACCTCGGCGGAGGGGGTCATGAGCCGTCCGCCGGGGGTCGCGGGCGCGACGGTCGTCTCCGACGGGGCGCAGCTGGGAGCCGCCGTCCTCGGCCCGCCGACCACCCTCGGTGCCGGCGGCATCGAGAGCAAGATCCGCGCCTCGGCGCTCGCCGCGGCGGGCGGTGTCGAGACGGTGATCGCGTCTCCCCGTGCCCTCGGCTCACTGCTGCGCGGCGGGTCGGCAGGCACGCGGTTCGCGCCGGCCTCGACCAACGAGTCGGCGTTCAAGCTGTGGCTCCGGTACGGCAAGGCGACCGCGTCGAAGGTGCAGATCGATGCCGGTGCAGCCCGTGCGATCACCGAGCAGGGCAGCAGCCTGCTCGCGGTCGGGATCACGTCGTGGACGCACGATTTTCGCGCCGGCGACGGGCTCGACATCTGTCATCCCGACGCGACGGTGATCGCGCGCGGGATCAGCTCCGTCGACGCGAAGGAGGTCGAAGCCCGGCCGCCCGGTGTCGAGGTCGTCCACCGCGACCGGCTGGCGCTGATCGCCGGCCGGCGCTGAACCGGCCTTACGCTGAACAGCGCAGCGGCAGGCGTTCCGGGCCGTACACCGGCCAGCCGAGCATCGCCGGCGTGCCGCCGGGCTCGAAGCTCGAGGTGCGTGCGAGCAGTTCCTCGAGGACGATCCGCAGCTCCGCCCGGCCGGCCGTCGCCCCGGGGCACTTGTGCGGGCCGTGGCCGAACGTCAGGTGCAGGTTCGGCTCGCGGTTCGAGCGGAACTGCTCCGGACCGTCGAAGACCGCAGGATCGCGGTTCGCCGACGGGAGCACCAGGGCGACCATCTCGCCCTTTCGGATCGTGCGCCCCTCGAGCTCCACATCGGCAGTTGCAGTTCGCGCGAAGCCCTGATTTGGTGCGTAGAAGCGCAGGAGCTCCTCGGCCGCGACCGGGATCGCCGCAGGCCCGGCGCGCAGTCGTCCCTGAAGCTCGCCGTCCGAGGCGAGGTGCGAAGCGGCACTCGAGATGACGGCCGTCGGCGCGACGTGCGCGGCGATCAGCAGTTGACGCACGCTGCCGGCGACGAACTCGTCCTCGACCGGAACGCCGTCGACCTCGACCTCGAGGAGCGCACTGATCACGTCTGCGGCCGGGTCGAGCGGGCGGCGACGGCGCTCGAGGACCAGGTTCCGGCACTCGGCGTAGAGACGCTGGTTCGTTGCCTCTGCCGTCTCGGCGTCGAAGTGCGCCTGAGCGTGCTCGAAGCGCTCACCCAGCGCGTTCAGCTCCTCGCCGCGCTCCCGGCTGACGTTCAGGAAGCGGGCGAAGACGAGCCCCGCGAAGCGCGATGCCACTTCCGACACGAACTCGCCACCGCCCCGAGCCACGAACGGCTCGAGCAGCTCCCCGGCGAACAGCCGGATCTCCGGCTCGAGCGCCGCGATCCGTTCGTCGCGCAGCACGGCGTTCAGCGGCCGCCGGTAGCGGGCGTGCTCGGGTGGATCGAAATGGAGCGGAGCGCGCCGGCCGGAGACCGGGTTTGGAGGGATGACGATGCCGAACGCGCTCGTGAACTCCGCCGGCCTCGAGCTGGCCGCGACGATGTCCTCGTAACGGGTCAGCGCCCAGAAGTCCCAGCGCCCGCCGCGGGCGACGGGGCACGTCTCGCGGAGGCGCGCCCAGGTGGCGTGCGGGTCGCAGGCGAAGTCGGCCGCAAGTGGGTCGAAGTCGGGCTTCGGGTCGCCAGTCACCGCGAGACTGCGGGCGCGATCCGGAGCGGGGCGGAGAGCGTGCCCCACTCGGGCCAGCCCGTCATCGCGGGATCGCCGTCCTGCTCGATCGAGGCGCTGCGGGCGAGCAGCTCCTCGAGCGTCACGCGCAGCATCAGCACTGCGAGCGGCGCACCTGCGCAGCGGTGCGGGCCGACGCCGAAGGCGACATGCTTCTTGATGTTCGGCCGGTTCAACAGGAACCTGTGCGGATCCGGAAAGACGGATTCGTCCCGGTTCGCCGATGCGTAGACGACGGCCACTGGATCGTCCTTGCCGATCGTTCGGCCGCCGATCTCGACCTCGCGCGTCGCCGTCCGCGCGAACCCACGGTACGGGGTGAGCAACCGGAGGTACTCCTCGACAGCCGCAGGCACCAGGTCGAGGTCGTCGCGGAGCTCTTGCTGCAGCTCGGGGTTCTGTGCGAGGTGCACCGCCATGCTGCCGATGAACACGCAGGGCGCGACCATTCCGACGACGATGAACTGGCGAATCGTGCCGAGAAGCATGTCGTCGGGCAGAGGCTCGCCGTCGAGGCGCGCCGCCAGAAGGCCCGCCACCGGGTCGTCCTCCGGATCGCGCGGGTTGGCTCTCCGGTCGGCGATCATCGCCCGCGCGATGTCGTACAGGGCGAGGCTCGTCTTCTTGACCGATTCCATGTCGAACCGCTGCACGGCGGCGACGAACTCGCGGGTCGCCTCGCGTATCTCCATTCCCTGGGCGGGGGTCAGGTTGAAGAAGTCGGCCAACGCGTGACCCGGCAGCCTGTGGGTGAACTCGGCGCAGATGTCGCCGCCGCCGCGGTCGATCAGCGGCTGCAGAAGCTCGGCGACCGTGCATCGCAGCGCGGGCTCCATCGCGGCGATCTTGGGCGCCGTGAAATAGGGATTCAGTGCGCGCCGGTAGGGCGTGTGGTCGGGCGGATCGAGGTGCAGGGGTGGGCGCCGGCCGGTGAACGCCACCTTCGGCACGACGTTCTGCACGGTTGTCGTGAAGAGCGACGGATCGCCCGCCGCGGCGACGACGTCGTCGTAGCGGGTGAGCGCCCAGAAGCCGTTCCAGGCGTCGCTGTGCGCGACGGGGCACTCCCGGCGCAGCTCGGTGAACTGCTCGTGGAAGCTCGTGAACGTCTCGGGCCCGAGCGGGTCGAAGTCACGTGTTCTGCGGGCCGTGTCGGTCATCGTCTTGACTTGCCGCGAAGCGGCGAACGAGGAAATATAGATTATTCGCCGCTCCAGGCCAGGCGCTCGGCCGAGCCGGGATCGTCTGCCAGTTCGGTCGGAGCGCCGAAAGCGACCGTCGCGCGCCGCTCGAGCGTGTATGCGGGCCAGGCGCCGAGGCCCGGGATCGTCGGGATGCCCGTCGCGGAGAAGCTCGCCCACGCGGTGCTCATCTGTTCGGCAAGCCGCTCCCGTCCAGGCCCCTGACGCGTGGCCGTGCGGCGTTCGGCGGTATCGAAGACGAAGGGGATCTCGAAGCCGTGGGATGCTCCGAGCGCCCCGCCCACGAGCGGGCTTTCCCACGTGAAGAGATAGGAGTAGACGGGAGCGTTGCCCCCGTGCAACCTCGCCTCTGTCAGGCGAAGCGATCCGATGCGCATGTTGTCGCTCGAGATCGCGATGAACAGGTCGCGGTTGTCGATGCCCGTGTGCACGGTTCGGTAGGCGCTCACGAGCTCTTCGGTGTGATCCCCTGCGTAGCCCCTGAGCCGCGTTGCCAGCTCGTCGTCCGTGAGCGTCCAGCCATGTGGGTCGGCGCGGAAGCCCGGGTCGGCGAGCCACAGGAACAAGGTCGTCTCGTGGGCGTTGGTCCCGATCACGAGCGGCACGTCGGCGGCCGCCCCCGTCGCGAGCGCCCGGAGCGGATGGTCGAGCACCACCCGCCCGTCCGCGATCGGGCAGAACGGCATCACGCCGCCCGAGCCGGGCCGGTGCACCCGCTCGACCACCTGCTGCACCTCGATCAAATGCTCGACGGGCGCGGCGAGCAGTTCCTCGACGCTTCCGAGCCGGCCGATCACCGCCGCCGCGATCTCCGCGGCGCCCTCCGGCGTCTGACCCCGTTCCCCGGGGCCTCCGAGGAAGACGCCGCTCTGGATCGCCGCCCCGTGGAACAGGCCGCGCGCGGCAGGCATCGCGAGCATCACGCAGACCTTGCCGCCGCCTCCGGACTCGCCGAAGATCGTCACGCGGTCCGGATCGCCGCCGAAGGCCGCGATGTTGTCCCGCACCCACCTGAGCGCCGAGACGAGATCGAGCATTCCGGCGTTCCCGGCGTTCCCGTACGGCTCGCTGGCCGCCGAGCCGAGATCCAGGAAGCCGAGCAGGCCCAGGCGGTGGTTGAGCGTGACGACGACGACATCCCCCCGCCGGGCGAGCGACGAGCCGTCGTACCAGGGCAGAGAGCCGGAGCCGGTGCTGAAGCCGCCACCGTGGAACCAGACGAGCACCGGCTTCCGGCCCTGGAGCGAATTGCTCCAGACGTTCAAAACGAGGCAGTCCTCACCGCTCGCCGGCGCGTCCACGACCTGATCGAGGCGCCAGGGCGGAGGCGGCGGCTGAGGCGCCGTCGGTCCGTAGGCGCCGGCCTCACGGATGCCGTCCCACGAGTCGGCGGGGGTCGGAGGTTGGAAGCGGGCAGCCGCTGCGTACGGGACGCCCTTGAAGGCGTGCACTCCGCCGGTCGTCGCGCCGCGCAGCGTGCCGGCGGAGGTCTCGACGATCACCCGGTCACCCGCACCCGGTTACCGACCCATTCGTAGCTCGTTGCCAGTCCTGCCTCGTGTCCGATCTCCGTCACGTAGTCGACGACGAAGTCGCCCTCCCCGGGGCCGAGCGGGACCGGCCTGGCGTCGTCGTCGATCCAGCACGGGATGAAGCCGGCGTCGACGGAGCCGTCCGCGCGGGCGCGGCAATCGGCGACGATCGTGTGCCGGCTCTCGGGGTTGAACGGATACGTCGGCATCGCCGGGTCGGGTGTGAACCCGAAGAGCTCGACGCGGCGCTTTGCCCAGGCTGCCGCCTCGGGTGTCTCCGCGTTCGCGGCCGAAAGGGCGCCGGTCACCGTGACGAAGTTTCCGAGGCCGTGGTAGATCGGCTTGCCCCGGTGCATTTCGATTCCGCGCAGAATGTGCGCATGGTGCCCGACCACGACGTCGGCGCCGGCGTCGATCGCGCTGCGTGCGATCTCGCTCTCGTACTGCGCCAGTCGCGCCCGGACGTGCCCGAGCCCCTTGTGCAGCGCCACGACGACGACGTCCACCGCCGCTCGGAGCGCGGCGACGTCCTCGCAGAACGCGCCGAGGCTCTCGGGAGTGGCGAAGGTGTAGATCCGCGGCGGACCGCCCGGTCCTGCGTGATCGAGCTCGTAGTGGGTGAGGATCGCGAGGTGCGCGCAGCCGGCCTTCGAGGGTCGCGCCCAGCCGTCGCGGGGGCCGACGCAGTTGTACGACAGGACGCCGACGCGCATCCCCTTCGCCTCGATGACCGCGGGCTTCCGCGCTTCGCCGGCGTTCAGACCGGCGCCCGCCGTCGCGATCCCGAGTGCGCGCAGACCATCGACTGTGTCCTCGATGCCCTCCCGGCCCGCGTCCGCGATGTGATTGCCGGCCAGGGTGGCGACGTCGAGGCCGACGTTCTGCAGCGCAGCGAGATTGTCGGGATCGGAGGGCCGGGCAGGCACGTCGGTGCTCTGCACGTGCCCGCGTCGCGAGTGGGGCACCTCGACCTGGCCGACGAGGACGTCGGCCGTCTGCAGCAGCGACCGGCACGGCTCGAAGAACGAGTCCGGGTCGGGCTCGTCGAGGATCAGGTCGCCGACGAGCAGAAGGCGGAGCTCAGATGACACCGTCGGCCCGCAACCGCGTGAGTTGCTCCTCATCGTGTCCGAGCATCGTTCCCAAGACGAACTCGTTGTGCTCGCCGAGACCGGGGGGCGGCCGATCGAAGCCGCTCGCCGCACCGGAGAAGCGGATGGGCAGCCCGCTGCCGTAGAGGTCGTCGACCGGGCCGAGCATGGGGTGGACGAGCTGCGCCGTGTCTCCCTGGGCAAGGCGGTCGGGGTCGCGGACGGCCTCCGCGGGCGTGCGCACCGGGGCCGCGGGCGCACCGGAGCTCTCGAGCGCCGCCAGCGCAGCGGCCACGGTTCGGTTCGATGTCCAGCGGCCGATCAGCTCGTGCAGCTCGGCCCAGTTGCGGACCCGTGCGTCGCGGGTCGCGAACCGCTCGTCGCCGGCGAGTTCCGGCCGGCCGAGTGCGTCGAACACCGCCCGCGCCATCACATCCGTCGGAGCGCAGATCGCGACGTTGCCGTCCGAGGCCGGGAAGATGCCAAAGGGAGCCAGTCGAGGGACCGTGTTCCCGGTGCGGATGGGGACGCCGAGCGACTCGAGCTTGTCGAACGGCTCGGTCGCCACCATCGACGTCAGCGCACCCACGAGCGACACATCGACGAACTGCCCGCGGCCGGTGCGCTCGCGCTGGTGAAGCGCTGCGAGCGTGCCGATCACTGCGAACAGCGGGCCGGTCATGTCGCCGAACGGAATGCCGCTGCGGACAGGAGGATCGCCCTCGGACCCGGACACGGTCATCAGTCCGCTGAGCGCCTGGAAGATCGTGTCCATTCCCTTCCGCCCGGGGCGGGCCGCGCCGAAGCCACTGATCGCGGTGTAGACGACTCGTTCGTTCAGCTCCGCACAGAACGCATAACCGGTGCCGAGGCGGTCGGCCGTGCCCGCCGCGAAGTTCTCGACGACGACGTCCGCGTGGCGGACGAGCTCGCCGAACAGCTCTCGTCCCCGTGGGTCTTTCAGGTCCAGCGTCACACTCAGCTTGTTCCGACCACGCTCGAGCATCGCCGCCGACATGTCGTCCTCACTCGAGCGTGCGAGGCTGAAGCCCCTGCTGCCGACATACGGCGCGTTCGCTCGGGCCTGGTCGCCGCCCCGGCGAGGATTCTCGATCTTGATCACGGTCGCTCCGAGCCCGGCGAGCAGCATGGTCGCGTAGGGACCTGCGAGGGCGATCGTCAGGTCGGCGACGACCATGCCATCGAGCGGGCGCTGCGTCTGCGAGCCGGTCATACGGTCGACAGGAAGTCTTGCACCGCGGCGATGAAGGCCTCGGGCCGCTCGTAGTGGACGCCGTGCCCGGCGCTGGGGATCTCGACCGTGGAGACGAGCGGGTTGAGCGCCGCGAGCCGTGGCGGCACGTCGGCCGGAAACACGGCCGACTCCGCGCCCCGGACGACGAGCGTCGGGCATCGCAGCTGCGGGGACCTCGTTCCATAGCGACAGGACCAGTGGCTCACCGCCTGCCGCGGCCCACCGCGCCGCGCCGTCAACGTCGGCGCGCCAGGCGACCCCGTCGTCGTGGCGCCTCTTGAATCGTGTGTCGAGCACCCACGGCGCACGGCCGCGGCCGCCGAGCCCGGTCTCGTGGAGATAGTCGCGGGCGGCCTCGACGGAGGCGAACTCCCGCGGGATCGGCCGGTCGAAGACGACCGGGCGCGGAGCGTCGTCGCGGGGACCGCCGTCCTCCAGAACGAGACCGCGCACGAGCTCGGGCCTGCGCGCCGCGAGCAGGCAGGCTGCAGCAGCGCCTAGGGAATGGCCGATCACTGCCGCCTGCCCGAGGTCGACGTCCGACTCGAGCACCGCGACGTCCTCCAGGATCTGCTCGATGCCGTAGCGCGCATGTGGATCCCAGTCGCTTTCACCGCAGCCGCGCTGATCCGGGGCGACCACGGTCACTCGTCCGCCAGTGCGTCTGCGACCTGCCACCAGTCGAGGGCGCAGGCCATTCCACCGTGCAGCAGCAGCGCGACCGGACCGCGTCCTCTGCTCCACACCACGTACGACAACCGCGTGCCGTCGGCCGCATCGACGAACGCACGGGTCGAACCATCCGCCGGCGAGGACACGAAAAATACTCTATAGAATCGCTGCCCGAATGATCGACCAGCGGGTCGCAGTGGGTGTCGTCTTTGCGACGAGCGTGTTCATGAACATCGTCGACACGACGATCGTCAACGTCGCTCTCCCGTCGATCAGCCGCAGCTTCGATGTCAGCCTCGCGTCGACCGGGATGGTGTCCGTCGGCGATCTGGTCAGCCTCGCGGTAGCGATTCCCGCGGGCGGCTGGCTCGGCGATCGCTTCGGCACGAAACGGGTGTTCGTCTGCTGACTCACCTTGTTCACGGTGGCGTCGGCACTGTGTGGCGCGGCCGCGACGCTGCCGGAACTCGCTGCTTCCGGGTGTTCCAGGGAATCGGCGGCGGCCTGCTGGCGCCGGTCGGTACCACGATGCTCTTCCGCGCCTATTCACCCGGAGAACGGGTCCGGGCGGCGCGCGTCCTCGTGCTGCCGACCTCGATCGCGCCGGCGCTCGGGCCGCTGCTCGGCGGGATTCTCGTCGACTGCCGCTGTGTTCGTGCGCGAGCACCACGAGCTCGAGGTGGGCCGGTTCGACCTTCCCGGCTTCGTTCTCGCGGCGCTCGGGCTCGGCGTCCTGATGTATGCGCTCTCCAACGGTGCCGCACGCGGCTGGTCGTCGCCGGAGATCCTCGCCTCGCTCGTCGTCGGTGCACTGCTCACAGGCCTACTGGTGGTCTTCGAGCTGCGAGAACGTCACCCGCTGCTGCGGTCGCGATTGCTCGCACAGCCTCTCTTCGCCCAGGCGAACGTGATCGTCGTCTTGACACTTGCCGCGTTCTCCGGGCTGCTCTACGTCGGGCCGCTCTTCCTTCAGGAGAGCCTCGGGCTCTCTGCGTTCCAGTCGGGGCTCACGACGTTCCCGGAGGCGATCGGCCTTCTGGTGGGCTCGCAACTGATCTCGCGTGTGTATCCCCGAGTCGGCCCCCGCAGGCTCGTGATCGCCGGCTGCGCCGGTCTGGCTCTGATCGGTGCGGCTCTCCATGGCTACCGGTGGCGGAGAGCTCTGGGTGTTCCGCGCGCTCATGCTGCTGACAGGGTTCTCGATGATCTCCGTCCAGCTGCCCAACCAGACCGTTGCGTTCGCGCAGGTGACGCACGCCGAGACCGGACACGCGTCGAGCCTGTACAACGCGAACCGACGCTTCGGAGCGGCGATCGGCGTCGCGACGCTCAGCAGCATCCTTGCTGCCGGGACCGCCGGTGCGCACGTCTCCGTGGTCGGCTATCGCGTTGCGTTCGCCGTCACCGGCGTCTTCTGGCTGGCGGTTTTCGTCTGTGCGGTGCTCATGGCGCGCTCCTCCGGTGTGGGTGAGGCCCGCGTGGCGGTGGAGGCGGCCGGGTGACCTCGCAGCCGATCGTCGAGACCGCGCACGGCCGTGTCCGCGGACGACGCGGTGGTGGTGCGGCGGCGTTCAAGGGGATCCGGTACGGCGCGACCACCGCTGGGGAGAATCGGTTTCGCCCGCCGCGCACACCGGAGCCCTGGGCCGGCGTCGCCGACGCTGCGGAGTACGGGCCACGGGCGCCGCAGAGCGACCCCTCGGGGCGGTTCCGCAACCCGGCGGCGCCCGGCCGGCCGCACCCGGGCTGCTGCGTTCGCGCCGGACGCCCTCGGCAGACGAAGGCGAGAGCGAGGACTGTCTGTTCCTGAACGTCTGGACCGGGACGCTCGAGCCCGGGGCCGGCCGACCCGTCATGGTGTGGCTCCATGGTGGGGGCTTCAACGCCCTCTCGGGCTCGTCGGCAGCCTACGATGGGGCCCGCCTCGCAGCCCGGAACGGGGTCGTCGTCGTGACGCTCAACCACCGGCTCGGGGCGCTCGGGTACACGGAGCTTGGGGAGCTCTGTGGGGACCGATTCGCGCACACGGGAAACCTCGGGACGCTCGACATCGCCGCCGCGCTCCGCTGGGTGCACGAGAACATCGCTGCGTTCGGTGGAGACCCGAATCGAGTGCTGCTCTTCGGTGAGTCGGGCGGCGGCTGGAAGGTGTCGGTGTCGCTGGCGACCCTGCCCGCCGCCGGGCTCTTCCACCGCGCTGCGATTCAGAGCGGATCTCTGCTCGAGGTCGCCGAACCCGAGGATGCGAATCGGGTCGCCGAGCGGCTCCTCGCCGCGCTGGGGCTGAGCGAAGGTCGTGCAGGCGGGCTGCGGACGCTGCCCACCGAGCGATCCTCGCCGCCCAGTTCGAGGTCGAGGAGCAGCTCTCGGCCCGGGTTGTGCCGAACCTGATTGCGGGCTTCGTGCCCGTCCTCGACGCCGACGTCGTCCCTACACATCCATTCGAGCCGACCGCTTCTCCGCTCTCGCGGGAGGTGCCGGTGCTCATCGGATTCAACCGCACCGAGATGGCGCTGTTCAGTCCGGACGAGGTGCTCGAGCTCGACGAGCGCGGTTTCGCGGCACATTCGGCTCGCCTGCTCGGCGACGACGCAGGGCCGGCGCTCGCCGTCTACCGGTCGCTGTATCCGCAGGCGTCTCCGGCGCGGCTCCTGCAGTACCTGCACTGCGACCTGACGATGCTCCCGTTCGCGCCGGTGATCGCCGGCCGCCATGCGGCACTCGCTGGAGCGCCCAGCTTTCTCTACCGCTTTGACTGGGAGACGCCCGTGTACGGCGGCAAGCTGATGTCCCCGCATGCGCTGGAGATCGCCTTCGTGTTCGACAACATCGAGGCGGCCCGGGCGCTGAACGGCGGCGGCGCGAGGCCGCAGACGCTCGCCGACCGTCTCAGCCGTGCCTGGGCCGCCTTCGCGGAGACGGGCGATCCGGATACGCCCGAAAGCGGGCTGCCGCCGTGGCCTGCGTACACGCCCGAACGGCCTGCGACGATGATCTTCGACGACGAGAGCCATGTCGAGGACGATCCGCAGACCGAGCAGACCGCGATCGCGATGCGCTTTGTGGAGCGGCTTCGGACCGGTCGGGCTCAGGCCCGCCGGTAGAAGATCACCTCACCGCCGTCCCACTCGAAGGTCGCCTCAAGGCCCGCCTCGAGGGTGATCGCCTCAACGTACTCCGCCGTCTCGCGCCCCTGCGCGTCGTTTCCGTGTGCGACAGGGCGGGCCTCCTCGTCGATCCAGCAGGGAACGAAGCCTGCCTTCACCACACCGGCCGCGTCGACGGCGACGCGAGCGATCATCGTGTGGCGCGAATCGCGTGCATAGGGAAAATTCTTGACGTCGCGGTCGGGTGTGCCGAGCTGCTGGAGGATCGGCGACCGCTTCGGCAGCGGGCGGTTTCGCGGCGCATCCGGGCCGGCCGGGTTCGAGCTCGGGTCGTAGGCGGTGACGAAGTGGTTGATCCCATGGAAGATCGGGCGGTCGCGGTAGACCTCGACGCCGCGCAGGATGTGTGCGTGATGGCCGACGACGACGTCGGCGCCTGCGTCGATCGCCGCGCGCGCCAGCGGGCGCTCGTACTGCGCCAGTTGAGCACGCACGAAGCCGATCCCCTTGTGCAGGGAGACCGAGACGACGTCGACCTCCGACTTCAGCCGCTCGATGTCGTCCTGCACGTCCTGCAGCGAGTCGTAGTCCGGCGAGGTGAACTCGGTTGCGAGGGCCCCTGGGGACGCCAGCTCGACTTCGTAGTGCTGGGATATGCGCACATAGGCTGCGCCCGACTTCACCGACGTCGCCCACGACTCGCGCGGGCCGACCGCGTTGTAGTCGAGGAATCCGACGCGGAGCGCTCCATGCTCGACGACAGCCGGCCGCCGTGCCTCCTCCATCGTCATGCCGCTGCCCGTCGTCGCGAGGCCAAGCCTCCTGAGCTCGGTCAGCGTGTCCTGCACGCCGTAGGGGCCCTGGTCGAACGTGTGGTTCGACGCAACGGTCGCGACCCGGAAGCCGAGCTGCGGCAGCGCCGTGAGGTTCTCGGCGGCGCGGCCGGGGCCGGGACCTCGAGCGCGCAGACGGCTCCGCGGGTGGTGTGAGGCCACTCGACCTGGGCGACCTGGATGTCGCTCACGAGCGCCTCTCGGCAGCGTGCGAAGTAACCGGGAGTGTCGGGAGCGTGAAGGATCAGGTCGCCGACGAACGAGAGCTTTACCACTCCGTCACTTGACAACATGTCAGGTATCCTTATACACCTATACCGCGATGGGAGTGTCTTCGACGCTCGCGCGTCACTGCAGCCGGACGACGTTCGACGATGTCGAACCGCGCGCGATCGAGGCCGCGAAGCGCTCCTTGCTCGACGCGGTCGGGGTCTCGATGGCGGCGAGTACGCTGGCGCCCGAGGGCCTCCCGTTCGTCGACCTGGCGCGCGAGCAGGGGACGGCCGGTCCATGCACGGTCCTCGGCTTCGGCGAACGCACAACGCCGCTTGCCGCTGCACTCGCGAACGGCGCGCTCGCCCATGCCCTCGACTTCGAGGACTCGCACGACGTGGCGCTCGTTCACCCGAACGCGCCGGTGGTACCGGCGCTGCTCGCCCTTGCGGAGTCCGACCCTTCGATCGACGGCCGGCGGTTCCTCGCGGCGATGGCCGTCGGCTGCGACCTCACTTGCCGCCTCTCGCTCGCTGCCGGTCGGCGCCTGCACGAGCGCGGCTGGTATCCGCCCTCGCTGCTCGCCGGGCTCGGTGCAACGGGCGCAGCAGCAAACCTGCTCGGGCTCGACGAGCGGCAGACGCTCGATGCGTTCTCGCTGGTGCTGGGTCAGCTCGGCAGTCACGGCGAGCTCATGCACAGCCCCGGTTCGGTCGTTCGCAGCGTGCGCGATGCGTTCCCCGCGCACGCGGCTTCCGTTTCCGCGTTCCTCGCCCGTCGCGGCGTGCGCGGGTACGACCATCCCTTCGAAGGGCCCTCCGGGTTCTTCGCCGTTTATGTCGGCGAGGCTCCCAGCGAGGACGTCCTTCTCGCCGGGCTCGGCGAGACGTACGCCGGCGCCGAGATCAGCTTCAAGCCGTGGCCCTCCTGCCGAGGAACGCACGCATTCGTCGAGGCGGCGCTGGCGCTCGTCGGCGAAGCGGGGTTGCGCGCAGAGGAGATCGAGGTGGTGCAGCTCGTCGGTTCGCCCGTGGTCGGCTCGATCGTCGCCGAGCCGAGGGAGCGGAAGCTTCGCCCGCAGACCATCATCGACGCAAAGTTCAGCGCGTATTTCACGACCGCGCTCGCGCTGCGGGACGGTGCCGTGACTCTTGCCGGATTCCGACAAGACCGGCTGTCCGACGACTCGGTGCTGAAGCTCGCCGACCGGATCGTGTTCGAGGTGAACGATTCGTTCGACAGCTCGAAGGGGCTGCTCACCGTCGTAACCACCGATGGAACGACGCTCACGCGTGAGATATCGACGCTCTCGGGAAGCCCTGAGCACCCGCTGTCGCTCGACGCACTCGTCGGGAAGTTCCTCGACTGCGTGAGTCATGCCGCGGTCACGCCGTCCGCGCCCGAAGCGCAGCGGCTTGCGGAGCGGATTCTGCGTCTCGAGGAGGTGGAAGGCGTCGCCGCGGAGCTCTTTCCAGCGGCTTGACAGGCACCTCGCTCCGGGTGCAGAGTCCCGCCACTTGCGCGACCAACATATAGATTCGATTGACGTCTTGTAAGTGACCATTCGTGGCTTCTTTGCAGCCATGCCGTCCTAACGAGGAGGAATCAGGTGAGATTGGAATACAGGCGTCTCCGCCGCTTGTTCGTCGCGCTCGCCACTGCGCTCGTCGTCATCGGTGTAGTGGCTGCGACCGCGGCGCCGGCGTCGAAGACGCCCTACAAGATCGGCTTCATCGCGACGTCGTCCGGTTCGCAGTCGACGAACTTTGAGCTTGCCCGGCAGGGCATCCTCGGAGCGCTGCGCGTCGCGAACCAGAACAACCTGGCGGGCCGGCCGCTGCAGATGACCTTCGCCGATGACGCGGGCAACCCCCAGGGCGCCGCGAATGCCTGCAACCGGCTCGTCAACCAGGAGCATGTGCAGGCGATCATCGGCTTCGAGTCGACTCCGGCGCGCGCCGCATGCAATCCGTATCTTCTGTCGAAGAACATCCCCTACGTCGCGGGTCAGCCGAGCGCGGGCGATTTCTGCCCGTCGAACATGTTCCTGACGGGCTTCATCCCGAGTCAGCAGATCGGGACGATGATCAAGTACCTGAAGAAGAAGAACGTCAAGTCGGTCTATTTCGTCGGTGACAACTTCTCGTCGGCCAAGACGGCCGCCGCGGCGCTTCAGGCGGGAATGGGCAGCGGCGTGCTCGGCACGAGCTACGAGCCCATTGGCACGACCGACTGGAGCGGAGAGATCTCGAAGATCGCGTCAGCGAAGCCGGAGGCGATCGTCGACATCCTGATCGGCAATGACGAGGTGTCCTTCTGGAAGGAAGTGGCAAGCGACCCGCGTGTCTCGGGCCTCCTCAAGTTCGATCCGCTGTTCACCACCGCACTCGCCAAGGCGACCGGCCCGGCGATCAAGGGTGTCTTCACGACCAACACGTACCTGCCGGCGTTGCCGAGCAAGCAGAACGCGTTCTACAAGAAGGTCCTCGCGAAGCGGTTCGGCAGCAAAGGCGTCGCCGATGCGCAGAGCGTCGAGCTCTGGGACGCCGTGATGGTTCTCTCGAAGGCCCTGAAGACGTCGAACTCGACGGACGGCGCCAGGGTGATCGCGGCGTTGAGCAAGACGAGCATCATCGCGCCGAGCGGGGTGATCCGTTACATGCCGACGTCCAAGGGCTTCAGCACCCAGACCGTGTTCGTGGGACAAGCTGATGCGAACGGCAACTTCAAGGTGCTCGCCAGCTACGGAAAGCTGCCGCCGGTTCCAACCTGCTGATCGGCAGCTCGCAACTCGACCAGGAGGCCCGATGACGCTCGCGCTGGACATCGCCGTCGCTGCTGCGACGCTCGTCCTCGTCGTCTCGGGCCTCCTGCTCATCTTCGGGATGCTCCGCGTCATCAACCTCGCTCAGACGGGGTTGATGGCGATCGGGGTGTTCGCACAGGTCACCTACACGCGGCACGGCATCAACTTCTGGCTCGCGATCCCGTTGGCCGCTCTGACCGCGGCCGCTGCAGGCGCCGTGATCGAGATCGTCGTGGTGCGCCGCCTGTGCGCGGTCGCTCGACACGATCCTCGCGACCTGGGGGCTCTCCCTCGTGATCACGCAGGCTCTGATCCTGATCTACGGCCCGGGGACCGAACCTCTCAACCTTCCGACTCCCGGTGCATCGACGATTCTCGGGACGGTCTACCCGACCTATCGCCTGCTCCTGATCGTCTTTGCCGTGGCGCTGGTCGCCGGCCTTGCCGTGTCGTGCGCTTCACCCCGATGGGGTTGACGATTCGGGCTGTCATCAGCGATGAGATTCTCGCCCGTGCTCACGGCATCAACACGAACCGCGCACGTCAACTGACCTTCATCGCCGGTTGCGCCCTCGCCGGCGGCGCGGGCGCCATCCTTGGGCCGCTTGCCGGCGTCGACACGAGCTTCGGAATCGGGTACTTTGCGCCCGCGTTTCTCGCGACACTGCTCGCGGGACGTAACCTGCGCGGTCTCGTCGTCGCCTGCACGATCATCGCCAGGTCCGCAGGTGCTGTTCACGCGCTATGCCAACCCGATCTGGTCGCAGGCGTTCGTGATCGGCGTGGCAGTCGTTCTCCTCCGCTTCTTCCCAGACGGGTTCACCTGGCGGCGAGCATGAGAGGCGCGTTGCGCCGCGACCGGGCGCTGGGCAGCCTGGCCGTGATCGCACTCGTCGGCCTTGCTCTCTTGATGCCGAGCCTGCTCGGCGACTACTACCTGTCGCTGCTGACCCAGGCGTTGATCTATGCGATCGCGGCCGTGAGCCTCGATCTCGTCTGGGGCTATACCGGGATCCCGGACCTCGGCCACTCACTGTGGTTCTCGATCGGGACCCTGGGCGTGGGGCTCATGACCACGAAGCTCGCGAGCTCGGGACTGCTGGTCGGCGTCCACCCGGGGCTCGGCAGGCACCTGCTCGGCCTCCTCGTCGGCGCGCTCGCAGCCGCCGTGGTCGCCGGCGCGCTCGGGGCGTTCGCGTTCTACCAGCAGGGCGCCGGACCGCTGTACATCGCAGTCGTGACGCTGGCTCTTGCCGTCGTCTCGCAGACGATCTTCGGGGAGGAGCCTCAGTACACCGGTGGCGACAACGGCCTGTTCGGTTTTGCCTACACCGGGTTCTCGGGCACGACGTGGTACTTCATCGTCGCGGCGACGCTGCTCGTCTCGATCGCACTTGCGCTCGTGTTCGTGCGCAGCGACTTCGGCCTCTTGATGCGCGCGGTGCGCGACGACGAGCGACGGGTCCGGTATCTCGGTCGCGACGTCGAGGCGGTCAAGATCTCGATCTTCGTCATCGGCGCCGCTCTCGGCGGCGTCGCAGGCGGTCTCTACGGGATGGTCTTCGGGTTCGTGTCGGCGCCCTTCTTCGGGTTCGTGTTCTCGACCGAGATGCTCGTCTGGGTTGCGGTCGGCGGCCGGGGCACCATCATCGGCCCGGCGATCGGTGCGATCGGATTGAGCTTCGCCGAGTCGAAACTGAGCGCGTCGTTCCCGACCGAGTGGACGCTGATCGTCGGCCTTCTCTTCGTCGCGGTCGTCGTCTTCATTCCCGACGGCATCCTGCCGCCGCTGGCGAGGCTCTTCCGCCGGTATGTGCTCGGTAGTGAATGGCGACACGACCACCGGCGCCTCGTGCCGTCGGGCGCGCACCACGTGTCCTCCGGCTCTCAAACGCCGGAGATCGCGAAGATCGGCGATGTTCGCTTCTCGTACGGCGACCTACACGTTCTCCGCGGGGTTGATTTCGACGTTCTCCGGGGCGAGCTGCTCTGTATCGTCGGCCCGAACGGTGCCGGCAAGTCGACACTGGTCAACGTCATGACGGAGGGTCGTCTCCCGATCGACGGGACGATCGACTACGCGGTCCGCCGGGCGCGATTCTCGCGCGGTCGAACACCGGCCCACCGGATCGCGCGTCGGGGCGTCGTGCGCAAGTTCCAGGTGCCCGAGCTGTTCTCCAGCCTGACCGTCGCCGAGACGATCCTTCTGGCGTCGGGAGTGGGTCACATTCCCTCGATCTGGCGGCGCACGCAAGAGGTGGCGGTCATCCAGCCGGTGCTGGACATCGTCGATGCGGCCGGGCTCGCCGGCCGCGAGAACGAGCTCGCCCCATCGCTCGCGCACGGCTTGAAGCAGGGGCTCGAGCTGAGTGCCGTCGTGTCGATGAACCCCGCGCTCCTCCTCCTCGACGAGCCGACGGCAGGTCTGACGAGCAACGAGCGGCACGTGATCGGCGATGTGCTCCGGCGGATGCTCGCCCGCGGCCTGACCGTCGTTCTGATCGAGCACGACCTCGACTTCGTCGCGCGTGTCGCGGATCGCGTCGTCGTGCTGCACGGCGGCCAGGTCGCGGCGGTCGGGACGCCTGAAGAGGTCGCCGCGTCGGAGGTCGTGCGCAGGGCCTACGTGGGGACGGCCCCCGAGTGAACGTCCGTGTCGAGTCGCTGACGGTCGGCTATGGGTCTGCCGTGATCGTGGAGGATGCGTCCTTCGAGGTCGCGGACCGCGGGGCCGTCGCGATCGTCGGCCGGAACGGGATGGGGAAGACGACGCTTCTGAAGGCGCTGATGGGATATCTGCGCCCGAAGAGGGGACGCATCCAGATCGGCGCCTCGGACGTCACGCGTTGGCAGACCTACCGCATAGTGCGCTCCGGCGTCTCGTATGCACCTCAGGAGAAGACGCTCTACGGCGATCTCACCGTCGCCGAGAACCTCGATGTTGGACGAGGGAGCCGCTGCCCTCCGGAGCTCCGGGAGGTGGCGCTCGAACGGTTCCCCGTCCTCGGGCAACGGCTGCGCCAGCGCGCAGGGACGTTGAGCGGCGGAGAGCAGAAGATGCTCACGCTCGCGAAAGCTCTGATCGGAGACCCGGACTTGCTCGTGCTCGACGAGATCAGCGACGGCTTGCAGCCGTCGGTGGTCACCGATGTGGCAGAGGTGCTGAACTGGATGCGCGAGGAGCGCGGGGCCACGATCTTGATGGTCGAGCAGAATCTCGACCTCAGCCTCGCCGTCGCCGACCGGATCTCCGTTCTGAAGCTGGGGCGGCTCGTCTACGAAACGGATACACGCGTCGACAGCGCCCGCGAGGCACTCGTCACACAGCTTGCGCCGTAGCCCCGTCGTCGGCCCGTGGAGCTAATGTCCACGTGGGATGAGTACCGGCAATCCGAAAGGTCGGCCACAGACACGGACCGAGTGGGCTGAAGACCGTTTGCGGCGCGCGATCATCACGGGCGATCTCGCACCCGGCGAGCGGATCTTCGTCGAGCAGCTCGCCGCCGAGTGGCGGCTGAGCGCGACTCCGCTGCGAGAAGCGCTGCGAACGCTCGCGGAGCAGGGTCTGATCGTTCTCGACGCCCAGCGCGGTGCGAAGGTCGCTGAGATCTCGGTGACCGATATGGCGGAGGTGTACGAATTGCGCCTGATCGTCGAGCCGTATGCGCTGCGACTCTCGATCGAGGCGGACGATCCGAAGTGGCGCGGCGACCTGGCCGCAGCCTGGGATGCGCTTCGGCGGGCGCACGCGCTGCCGCCGAAGAGCCCGATCGACCTCGAGCCCGCGCACACGGACTTCCACCTCGCCCTGGTCTCAGGTTGCGGCTCGGAGGTACTGCTGCGCACGACGTCGCTGCTTGCAACGCAGGCACTGCGTTTCCGAACGCTCATCGCGCCGCGGCGGCCCGGCGGCAACCGGCAGTCGAGCATCGAGCACCGGCGGCTCTGCGAGCTCGCACTCGACGGCGCGGTCGACGAGGCGACGGCGTTCCTGGCCACGCACCTGTCGTGGCCGCTCTCGGCTTTGGCTTCATCTGCCGGCGAGCTGATCGCGTTGCGGTTCCAGCGGCTCGAACAGCTTCGGCCCGACCTCGTGCTCGACGGACTGGAGGATCTGGGACTGGGGCCGAAGGGCTCTTTGGCCGCCGCAGGCCGCCGGCATTGAGTCCAGAGGCCGTCTCGGCGGCACTCCTCCCCGAATCGCAGGAGACCTGATACAGAAGAGGCATGTTCGAACCGGAGCCGAGGATCAGCTACGTCTTCGCGCGCCTCGAGCGCGCGATTCGCCACGAGATCCACCGGCGGCTGAGGCCGCACGATCTGACGACGCTCCAGTACACGACGCTCAGCGTCCTCGGCCGGCGTGAGGGCCTGACGAATGCCCAGCTCGCCCGGCGGTCCTACATGACCGCCCAGTCGATGAACGAGGTCATCGACGCGCTCGAGCGGAAGGGGCTCATCGTTCGCCGTCCGCACCCGAACAACAAGCGCGTCTACCCGGCCACGCTCACCAGCAAGGGCAGAACGGTCCTGCGCAAGTGCGAAAAGGTCGTCGACGAGCTCGAGGCCGAGATGCTCGCCGATCTCACGCCGCTGCAGGCCGAGGCGCTCCGGGCTTCGGCGATCACCGCGGTGCGGGCTCTCCACGCGGGCTTCCCCGCGGCTGATCATCAGGTAGCCTGACGGTTCGGTTCGGTCTAGTCCTGGGAGGCGTGTCGGATGGGAGTGTTGGACGGCAAGGCGGCGATCGTCACCGGTTCGGCGCGGGGCATAGGCCGAGCCACGGCGGAATTGCTCGCGCAGCACGGAGCGCGTGTGCTCATCAACGATCTCGACCCCGATCTGGCGCGTGAGGTCTCGGCCGAGATCGCAGGGGAGACTGCCGTCTTCGGCGGCGATCTGACCCGAGACGGAGTCCCGGAGGCTCTCGTCCAGGCAGCGGCGGACGCCTTCGGGCAGATCGACATCGTCGTCAACAACGCCGGGTACACATGGGACGGGATGGCGCACAAGATGTCGGACGAACAGTTCCGGGCGATGCTCGAGATCCACACGGTCGTGCCCTTCAAGGTGCTCCGCGCGGCGGCGCCGTATCTCCGTGACGCAGGCAAGGCCGACAAGGAAGCCGGACGCGAGGTGTTTCGCAAGGTGGTCAACGTGACGTCGATCTCGGGAACCCAGGGCAATCTCGGCCAAGTGAACTACTCGTCGGCGAAGGCGGGCCTCGTCGGTTTGACGAAGACGCTGGCCCGGGAGTGGGGCGGCTTCAAGGTCAACGTCAACGCGGTCGCGTTCGGTTTCGTCGAGACTCGGCTCACTGCTGCTTCGGACGGCGGCGGAGAGACCTTCGTCAAGGACGGCCATGAGATTCAGCTCGGGATCCCCGAGAAGATGCGGCAGATGGCGCCGATGATCATTCCGCTCGGGCGGCCGGCCGCTCCGGAGGATGCCGCCGGGCCGATCTTCTTCCTCTGCACGCCATGGTCGAACTTTGTGCACGGGCAGGTCATCACGGCGAGCGGGGGCCAGACCACCGGGATGACCTCGTGAGCTTCGACGCCTCGGCGATCACGCCCGGTGGGAATGGAGCTATGACGTGAGCCGGGAGACGCTGCAGAGCTACGCCGATGCGACCGACGACGTCCCCGGAGGGCCGGTGTTCGCCATCCTCCCCGTCTGGCCTGCAATAGCCCCCGCCTCTCGCTCGGTCGCCTCGGACGAGGTCCGGAAGCGGGTCGTCGCACTACGAGCAGGACGTGCGGGTGCACCGTCCGATCGAGGCGGGGATCAAACTCGTTTCGACCGCGACTCCCGTCGCGCTCCTGCCGCGGCCGAACGGCACCTCGCTCGTGATCCGGACCGAGACCCGGACGGGCGACGGAGACCTCGTCAACGAGCAGTACGTGACCGAGTTCTTTCGCGGGATCGAGGCCCCGGAGAGCATCGGCGGGCGTGCGCCGGCGCACGGCCTGGATGTCGAGGGCGAGCCGCTGGCTGCGGTGGCGGTACAGATCGCCGACGATCAGACGCAGCGCTATGCGGCTGCATCCGGAGACGACTTTGCGATCCACCTCGATGACGAGTTCGCCCGCTCGGTGGGGCTTCCGGGCCGGATCGTCCACGGGCTCTGCGCGATGGCGCACGCCGGGCGCTCCGCGCTCCAGGCACTCGGAGTTGCCGATCCGCGCGCGGTCTCGCCGGCTCGCCGTGCGGTTCTCGGCGCCTCTCTTCCCGGGTGAGACCCTGACGACGAAGGTCTGGAGCGCGAACGGTGGCGCGGGCTTCGAGTCGGTGAACGACGACGGCAGGCCCGTCCTCAAGGACGGATTGCTCGAGCTGAGGTGACGGTCCTCGGCGGCGGGTCGTGAGCGCGCTCGTCGTCGCTGAGCGCGTTCGCGGGTGACCGGTTCCTTCGTGTCTCCGCGCAGCGCGCGGATGGAAGACGCGTGGTCGGCTACGTCGGCGCCGACGTGCCGCGTGAGCTGATCGAGGCCGCAGGTTTTCTGCCGGTGCGCCTGGCGCCGGTCGAGGTCCGCTCCGGCGCCGAAGCGGACGCGATTCTCGGCCCCGGTGTCGACGAGTCGGTTCGGCTCGTGCTCGCGGGGCTTCTGGAGGGCCGCTATCCGATCGACTTTCTCGTGCTCTGTCACGACTCCGAGCACACGGTGCGGCTCTACACCTCGCTGCGTGCGCTCGGTGCGTCCGTGCTGCCGCCGATGCGCTTCCTCGACCTGCTGCACCTGCCGACGCCGACGACGGCCGTATACAACGTCGCACGGCTGCACGAGCTGGCGGACTCGCTGGCAGGCTGGGCCGGGCGGCCGCTGGTCGAGGCGGACGTTGCTGCGGCAATCGCCGCCGGGAACGAAAACAGACGACTGCTCGGACAGATCGACGCGCGGCGGCGCGCCGCGCAGCTCACCGGCGCGGAGCTGCTCGCGGTCGTCGCGGCCGGAAGCGCGATGCCTTCAGGCGAGCACCAAGAGTTCCTCACAGCGTTGCTCGCCGAGCCCCACGAGCCTGCTCGGCCCCGTCGGCGGGTCTTCGTTCTCGGCAGCTCACACGACACGCCGGAGCTTTACGAGGCGATCGAAGCCGACGGCGTGACGATCGTCGGCGAAGACCATTCGTGGGGCGCGCAGGCGACGGCGAAGCTCGTCGACGAGCACACCGAGCCGTTCCAGGCGCTGGCCGATCGGTACCGGTTCGCCGGGCCGGCGACGCAGCGGCCGCCGCTGCCGCCGCTGCAGTCGACGTCGCCCTCGTCTGGCTGCGCGAGGGAGATGAGGCGCTCGCCTGGAGCCTGCCCGCAGAGCGGAGCGCCTTCGCCGAACGCGGCATTCCGCTCCTCGTCTTCCGCCACCAGTCCTGCCATCTCACCGACGCAGACGCGACGGCAATTGGCGGAGGCGGTGGGCGAGCGTGAGCGCGCGCGGGAACAAGCGGCTCGAGTCGTCCGCCGACGCGTTGCGGCATCAGCGCGCGTCGTTCGCCGATCTCCGCGAGCAGGTCGCCGCCGGCGCACCGCTCGTCGTTGCCGACGCCGATGCGCCGCACGAGGTGTTCCGCGCGATGGGCATTCCATATGTCGTCAACCAGTGGTGGGCGTCGATCTGCTCGGCCAAGCAATGCGGCCCGCGTTACCTCGGCCTGTTGCGCCAGCGTGGCTATCCCGACGATCTCGATCAGTACAGCGCGATCACCCTCGGCTCCGCTCTCGAGGCGGATTCCGCGGAGGCGCCCTGGGGCGGCCTGCCGCAGGTCTCGCTGTTCGTCACCCAGGTCTGGACTGATGCGCACAGGCGCGTGGCGGAAGCATGGAACCGCGAGCTCGGCGTGCCGGTATTCATGTTCGAGAAGGCCGTTGACCAGGCGCTTCCGGTGGACTGGTGGGATCGCGTCGCAGACGACTGGGAGGAGGTGATCGGAACAGCCCGGCTCGACCTCATGACCTCCGAGCTCCGCGGGCTGGTCGAGGTGCTCGAGCGCTCACCGGGCGCTCGTTCGACGAGGCACGGTTCGAGGCGATCCTCGAGCTCGCGAATGAGCAGCAGGAGTGGAGCCGGAAGGCCCGCGACGTGATCGCGGCGACGGCGCCTGCGCCGCTCGACATCGTGGACAGCATTCCGGCGGTGATGATCCCGCAGTGGCATCGAGGCTCGGAGTGGGGGCGCGACGCTGCGCGTCGCTTTTACGAGGAGGTGAATGCGGCTGTGGCGCGCGGCGACGCCGCATACCGTGGTGAGCGAATCAGGCTGATGTGGGTCGGCCGGGGCCTCTGGTTCAACCTCGGGCTCTATCAGCACTTCCAGGAACGCTACGGGGCGGTCTTCGTCTGGTCGATGTACCTCGCGATCGCCGCGGACGGGTACCGACGGTACGGCGGGGAGCCGCTGCGGTCGCTCGCGGCGCGTTTCGCCGCGTTCTCGGACTTTCTCGGCATGCCGGGCTGGGCTGACCAGTGGTATCTGAAGGAGGCGCAGTTGCACGGGGTCGATGGCGTCGTCCACCTGGTTTCGCCGGAGTCGCGAAGCAGCTATTTCACGACACGCGCTCTGGAGGATGCGGGCATCCCAGTGCTCGAGATCGACGCCAACAATGCCGACGCGCGCACCTGGGACGAGGCTGCGTTCGTCGGCGCGATCGAGCGGTTCATCGAGACGCGGGTGCTCTAGGCCCGTGCCGGCCGTCCGGGGCGAGGCGATAATCTATATTTCACCGAGCGTGACCGGCTACACGATGGACGAGATGATGACCGTTGAGGCCTCCCGGCGGGTCTCGGATGGGACGGTGTGTTTCGTCGGGATCGGACTGCCGAGCCTCGCCGTCAATCTTGCCCGCCGAACACACGCGCCGGGTGCGGTGCTGATCTACGAAAGCGGCCCGATCGGCTCGAAGCCGACCGTCCCTCCGCTCTCGATCGGCGATGGAGAGCTCGCCGACACCGCCGACCTGATCGTGTCCGTGCCCGAGATGTTCTCGTACTGGCTTCAGGGCGGTCGCATCGACGTCGGCTTCCTCGGCGCTGCGCAGATCGACAGGCACGGCAACCTGAACTCGACGATCGTCGGCGACTATGAGCGCCCGTCTGTCCGCCTGCCCGGGGCGGGCGGCGCGCCTGAGATCGCAACCAACGTGCGAGACGTCTTCGTGATGCTGCGTCAGTCCCGGCGCGCGTTCGTCGGTGCGCTCGACTTTCGTTCGTCGTCGGGCGCGAATGTACGTGCGGTCGTCATCGATATCGGTGTGCTCGAGCCCGACGAGAGCGGCGAGCTCATCATCACGCGGCTTCACCCCGGGGCGACGCTGGAAGAGGCGCGAGCGGCGACCGGCTGGCCGCTTGTGGCCGCCGATTCGCTCGCGGAGTCGCGGCCGCCGACCGAGCGCGAGCTCGAGGAGCTGCGCGAGTTCAGCGGTGCCGCAGCCGGGTGAGGCCGGTCTTCCCGCGGGCGCGCCCTTCGAACGCGCTGCGTACTAAACGTGGTGCGCTGCGACTTCGAGAGCCACGATCAGTAGGCCCGCGCACGGCAGGGCGAGCACGTAGCCGAGCTGTCGAAGACGGGTCGCACCGGCCAGCCGGCCGGTGAGGAGGCCGGCGACGAGCAGGACGGTGATGCCGAGCGCTTGTGCCACCCACAGGCCGGTCGAGACCGACCAGACGTCGATCGCCAGCACCATCGAGATCGCCCCGGGAAGCCCTGTCGCGAGGATCGGCCACGACCTGACCAGCTCGTGGAGCTCGCGTGAGCGCCCCGGTTCGAGATCTTGCCGGGCTCGTGCCCTCACCGCCCGCCACATCGAGTGTCCCAATGCGGCGGCGAGCGCGACGATGATCAAGACGATGGCCGCTTCCGAGGCCCCGAGATCCTGGGATTCGAGGCTCAGCCCGCCGACGGCCGCCAGCACGGCGATCGTCCCGTAGACGACGAAGGCGACGCGCTCGGCCAGACGGTCGTGTCCGTCCTCGCTCGGCTGCGAATTGTCCACGGCATGAGTCTTCCTGACCATGCGGTCGGACTCTTCACACGCATTTGCGTTCGCTTTACGCTTGGCAGACGAGGTTCGAACCTCGGCGTCGAGAATGGTCGGAACGTGGTGAAGATGCATCGAGCGAGCTCTCGTGGCGTCCTGCGCTCCGTCGTCGTGCTCGGGCTGGCTGCCTGTGTTGTCGTCCCGTTCGCGATCGCGGCGGCGAGGTCGGCGCCGTCGGCAACCGACGTCAGGCGGCTGCCGCTGGGCGACGGGCATGTGACGGACTTCGCGAAGCGAGGGAATGTGTACGCGTGCCGGCGGGGCCCGGGCAGGCAGGGAGGCGCTGCACACGACGGGCCGTGGATCCACGGGTCGACGTTCGATCTGACCGCCAAGGCAATCGTTGCCGGGAGCGTGCACTGGAACGGCAAGATCAGCTTCGCGGTGCGCGGTAACCGGCTCGTCGTCACCGGCGACGGGTTGCCGCGATCGACTCCGACCGGGCACTTCCCGATCGCGCCGAGCGATCCGGCCTACGCGTACGACCACAACCCGAACGCGATCGCGCGCCAGACCGTGCTCCTGTCGCTTCCACTGCACCCGAAGTCGGCTCCGCGGCCGCTGTGTGTGCCGATGGGCATGATCGGGGTCGCGGTCAACGGTGTCGCGATCTTCAACGCCCTCGACGATGCGAGCCGCGATGCACTCGCGCATGAGACGCAGGACGCGTGCGAGGGTCACCCGCAGGCCCGCGGCATCTACCACTATCACTCGATTCCGCCGTGTCTGACCGGCACCACGGTCAAGGCACAGGAGCGCCTGGTCGGTTATGCGCTCGACGGCTACCCGATCTACGGCCCTCGCGGCACGGACGGGAAGCTTCTGACGGACGCCGATCTCGACGCCTGCCATGGCCACGTCGGATGGGTCTCTCTCCGCGGGAAGCGTGTTCGCATCTACCACTACAACGCGACGCTCGAATACCCCTACACCCTCGGCTGCTTCCACGGCACACCCGTCTCCTGACGCGTCGGAAGCAACGCCGGCCCGTCCGTCGCCGGCGACGGGCTCGAGGCAGTAGTCTGCGAGGACGAAAGTGACGACGCGTCTTCCTCGGATGTCCGGCATCGACGGTCTGCGGGCGATAGCGGTCGGCGCTGTGTTCGCCTATCACGCCGACCGCTCCTGGCTGCCGGGTGGCTTCCTCGGTGTCGACGTCTTCTTCGTGATCAGCGGCTACCTGATCACGTCGCTCCTGCTGGCGGAGCTCGCGGCCACGGGCCGCGTAGCGCTGGGTGAGTTCTGGGCGAGACGCGCGCGTCGGCTGCTGCCGGCGTTGTTCGCGCTGCTCGCCGTCTGCCTCGTGGT
Organism: uncultured Thermoleophilia bacterium; assembly: GCA_963826485.1. Lineage (GTDB taxonomy): Bacteria > Actinomycetota > Thermoleophilia > Gaiellales > Gaiellaceae > PALSA-600. Next base: position 547,131 of record CAWGXF010000010.1, on the reverse strand, counting down.
CGGCGCGAGCGTCGAGCGCGGCCGGCTCGCGCTGCGCGGCGACGCGCTGGCCGCCATCTTCTATGTGGCGAACTGGCGGTTCGTCTTCGAGCACCACAGTTACTTCGAGCAGTTCGGCAGGCCGCCGCTGCTGCGCCATCTGTGGTCGCTCGCGGTCGAGGAGCAGTTCTACCTCGTGTGGCCGATACTGCTCGTCGTCGGAATGCGTTTCGCCCGCCGCGCCCTACCGCTGCTGGTGGCGGCAGCCGCGGTCGGTTCGACCGCGCTGATGTGGGCGCTCTACAGTCCGGGAGCGGATCCGTCGCGGGTCTACTACGGCACCGACACGCGAGCGGCGCCGCTTCTCGTCGGTGTTCTGCTCGCCTTCGTCTGGAAGCCCGCAGCGCTGCCGGCCCCGCCGCGGCCGTTCGGGCGCGCGTCGTTGGACGCCGTGAGCGTCCTTGCGCTGGCGGTCGTCGCGTATGCGTTTCTCCGCGTCCACGACAGCGACCCTGCTCTCTATCGCGGCGGCTTTCTGGTGCTGGCGGTCTGCGCGGCCGTGCTGCTCGCGACGATCGTTCATCCGATGAGCGCTTTGGGGCGGCTGCTCGCCCAGCCGCTACCGCGCTGGCTCGGCGAGCGCAGCTATGCCATCTATCTCTGGCACTGGCCGGTGCTCGTGTTCACCCGCCCGGGCGTCGACGTGCATCTGAACCGCGGTGTCCTTCTCGTGTTCCAGGTCGGGGCGACAGTGTTGCTCGCCGAGCTCTCCTACCGCCTGGTCGAGCAGCCGATTCGCGGCGGAGCGCTCGAGCGACTGCGGGCTCGAAGAGCGAGGACGGGAGGGAGGCTTCGGCCGACCTTCGTCGCAGCAGCGGCAGCGGTGGCGGCTCTCCTCGGGCTCGCCGCGCTCACACCGGAGAATGTCGGTGCCCTGCCGCCGGGATTCACCGCGACGGCCATGGCTGCGTCGAAACGCTCCGACGCTCAGCTCGCACGACTGCCGCGGCTCGGGCCGGTGCCGACGTCCGCGTCGTCCGCGGCGGGAAGGACCGCGCCGCCTCGGCAGCAGTTCCCGCACAGTGGGCCGATTCTCGCGGTCGGCGACTCCGTCATGCTCGGCGCCTCCGGCGCCCTGCGCGCCGCCCTCGGCAGCCAGTTGCGCATCGACGCCGTCATCTCCCGTCAGGCCGATGAGGTCATCGACCGGCTTGCCGCCTACCGCGCGGAGGGGACGCTGCCGCGGCGGGTGATCGTCCACGTGGGCGACAACGGCCCCGTCTACTACACCCAATGGCAGCGGCTCAAGGCCGCGCTCGCCGGCGTGGCGCTCGTCGTGTTCGTCGACGTCCGTGTCGACCGGCCCTGGCAGAGCGAGGTCAACAACGAGTTGCGAGAGGCCGTCGCCACCTGGCGCCGGGCAACGATCGCCGACTGGTACGGCGCCAGCGCAGCTCCCGGCACCCTCGTCGACGGCACGCACACCTCGCCACACGGCGCCCGGGTGTTCGCAGCGGTCATCCGGCACGCGCTCCGCTCGCCGCGGTTCCGAGGTGTGACCCGCTGACAGCGGCTCCAACCAGCGCGGCGGCGCCGGGCACCGTGCCGGTCTCGACCGCTCTCCCTCCGCCGGAACTCGTCGCATCGTGGCCGATGAGTTTCCGTTCATCGGGGCGTCCTAGGAGCAAATCCCGACGAAGAAGGAGGCTCAGCATGCCGAAGGTGGCATCCAAGTTGAATCTGTCGCAGGTCGGTCGCGTCTGCGTCACCGTTGCCGACACCGACCGCGCGATCGATTTCTATGTCGGTGCGCTCGGCTTCGAGAAGGTGGTCGACGTACCGATGGGCGAGGAGATGCGATGGGTGGAGGTCGCGCTGCCCGGGACGGCGACGACGATCGCCCTCGCCCCGCCGCCGCAGGGACAGGAGGCGGGGGGCGGCCAGACGGGGATCTGCCTCGACACCTCGGACGTCGACGCTGACCACGCTGCGCTGAAGGCGGGCGGCGTCGACGTCGACGAGCAGGTCAGCCGCTGGGGCGGCCCGGTACCACCGATGTTCTGGCTGCGCGACCCGGACGGAAACTCGCTCATCATCGTCCAGCCTTCCGCCTAGCCAGGAGAACGAGAGGCGGCGCGACCGGTGCACCGTCCGCCGGTCGCGTCGCGAGTGGATGGGGCCTGGGAGTGCTACAAGTCACCGGTCGTGGGCTCGGCATTTGCCGGAACGGACGGTGATCATGCGACGGTTTTCGAGGTTCAATGTCCTATCGGTCGCGGTGACGGTCTGTGTGCTCCTGGCCGGGTGCGGAGGTTCCGATCGCAAGCAGAGCGCGACGTCGCCGATGGCGACGACGACCCCGGCCCCGGCTCCGGGAGCGCCCGATCGGTGGGGCACGGCATGGCTTTGCCGCCCCGGCGAGCGCAGCAATCCCTGCCTGGCCGATCTGACGGCGACCGCAGTCGATCCGAGCGGCAGGGCAAAGGTCGAGCGTGCAGCTCCCGCGACGGATCCGCCCGTCGACTGTTTCTACGTCTATCCGACGATCAGCGGACAGCCGGCGATCAACGCCAACTTGCAGGTCGGGCTGCGCGAGTCCGAGGTTGCGACCGCGCAGGTCTCCCGCTTCTCGCAGGCATGCCGGGTCTACGCGCCGGTTTACCGGCAGATCACGCTTGCCGCTCTGAGGCACCCGGCGCGGATCACTCTCGCCGACGCCCTGGTCGCCTATCGAAGCGTCCGCAGCGCGTTTCGCGACTACCTGGCTCACTACAACCACGGCCGCGGAATCGTCTTCATCGGCCATTCGCAGGGCGCGACGATCCTGATCCGCCTGCTCCAGCAGGAGGTCGACTCGCGGCCGTCGCTCCGGCGGCGGCTCGTCTCGGCGCTCCTGCTCGGCGGCAACGTCACGGTGCGGAAGGGCAGCGCCACCGGCGGCGACTTCGCCCACATTCCGGCCTGCACGTCGAGCCGTCAGACCGGCTGCATCGTCGCCTACTCGGCCTTCACCGCCAAACCGCCCAGCAACAGCCAGTTCGGACGCACGAGCTCCGACGCGGGGGTCAACCTGCTCGCCCCGCGCCGTCTCGACCCGAACCTCCGGATCATGTGCGTCGACCCGACCTCGCTCGGCGGCGGGAAGAGCTCTCTCGAGCCCTACATTCCAACCGTCGTCCTGGCGTTCACCGGCAGCACACTCGGAGCGACGACACCCTGGGTCGCCTTTCCCGGCGGCTATACCGCCCGCTGCGAATCCTCCGGGAACGCCGGCTGGCTGCAGATCGGCCATCCCGCCGGAAAGGCCGACCGGCGGCCCCTGCTGACGCGATTCCAGCAGCCGATCCTCGGCCTCCACATTCTCGACCTGAACATCGCGCTCGGCAACCTCGTCGAGCTCGTGCGCGACCAGGCGGCGGGCTACCGGCAAGGATGAGGCGGGAATAGCCTCCGTTGGGGCGTACGTTACTTCAATTTGTAAAGTAACAAGGTCACTACACAGGAGGCGCCCCAGTGTCCCGGACCGACGACCTACTGATCAACGCGGCTCGCTATGCCGACGACTTCGACAAGGCGGATCTGCCGCTGCCGCCGGCGACAGGGGTGGCCGTGGTCGCCTGCATGGATGCGCGGCTGAACGTGTACGCCCTGCTCGGTGTCGAAGAAGGGGATGTGCACGTGATCCGCAACGCCGGCGGCGTCATCACGGACGACGCGATCCGGTCTCTCGTGATCTCCCAGCGCCTGCTCGGCACCACCGAGATCCTGCTCATCCACCACACCGACTGTGGAATGCTGACCTTCTCGGACGACGAGTTTCGGCGGCAGGTGCAGCACGACACCGGCGTGAAGCCCGAGTGGACGGCGGAGGCGTTCGACGATCTCGACGGCGACCTGCGCCAGTCGATCGCCCGTATCGAGGCGAGCCCGTTCGTGCCGCACAAGAGCGAGATCCGCGGTTTCGTCTACGACGTCCACACCGGACGGCTGAGAGAGGTGGCGTAGGCGCCCGGTGATCCTCGGCCGCTTCCGCATCCGCGAGCTGCTCGCGGGCGAGCGCGGGGTCACCGAGCAGAAGATGTTCGGCGGCCTCGCGTTCCTCGTCCGCGGCAACATGACGATCGCGGTGAGCGGGCAGGCGGCGCGCTCGTCCGCTGCGATCCCGACGAGCCCGAAGCGATCGTTGCGAAGACGCGGTTCCCGCGCTGCGCGCCGCGCGACCGGCGCGGTTCTAGAGCCGTTCGCGTCGGAGCCAGGCGGCAATCGTCGGGAAGAAGTGCGGGTCGAATCCGGGCGACCGGGGCAGGCTCGAGAGCAGGCCGGTGGGGAGGATCAGTGGTGTGTGGGCCGTCGGCAGGACGGCGGTGGTGTAGTCGTGGGCGGCCTTCAAGGGGTCGAGCCGCGCAACGCAGAGCTCGGTGGGGACGTTGCGGTCGTCCGACCCGTATATCCACAGGCCCGGGATCGCGAGCTTGCGCAGAGACGGGATGGGGCTGAATCCGGAAGGCCCGGCCCGCCGTACCTGCTCGAGCATCGCTGCGCGCGTGCCGCTGGGCGGGGTCTCCGACTCGCCGGCAAGTCGGCCCCAGTAGTCGCTCTCACCGACCGTCGTCGTCGGGCCGGAGTTGAGGAGCAGCCAGTGCACCCTGGGCTCGCGGGCGGCCGCAAGGGGCGCGATCCAGCCCGCCTGGCTGTCGCCGAAGAGCCCGACGCGGGCCGCGTCGACCCGTGCCAGTTTCGTGAGCAGGTCGACTTCGGTTTGGGCGTCGCGCGCGAGCACGTCGATCGCCGACGCGTTTGCCGCGTCGCCGGGGAAGATGCCGGCTGACTCGCCGACGCCGCGCTTGTCGTCGGCGAGAACGGCGATGCCGCTCAGGGCGAAGTAGACGGTGAATATGTCGAACTCGTCCCGCGTTCTCTGGCCCGAGCCGTGCACCATCGCCACGGCGGGGAACGGCCCCGGGCCTGGAGGCAGGGTGAGCGTCGCCGCGTCGGCGCCGACGCGAATCTCGCGCTGGTGGAGCAGCACTCGAGCGTAGTGGGTGCCTTGCCAGGCAAAGCCTGTCGCGTCGGGTGCGATCGAGCCGTTGCCGCTCGTGTCGCCGAGGCGGTTGCCGACGGTGAGAGCTCGGCCGATTCCGTGCGTGGCACCGGACGGCAGCTCGATCAGGAACGGCGACAGACCGTCCGCCTCCAGCACCGCTGCCTCGGCGCCGGCGCTGCTGCGGTAGCCGCCGAGCAGCGAGACGATGCGGTTCAGCCCGCGCCGGAGCGAGAATGTTCCCCGTAGCCGGCCCTGTCGCACGGAGCCTGACAGCCGACCTCCTCTGATCGTCCCATCGAAGCCCAAGGCTTGCGGGACGGTGAAGCGCACATGCGCGCCCGCGACGACGGCGGTCACCTCCTGTGCGAAGGCGTGCCCCGGCCCGAGTGCGACGGTCGCTCGGCGGCCGTGCAGCTGAACCGTGATCGCCGCGGGCGTGGCGTTGGCCGGCAGCGAGTACGTCCCGGTCCAGGCGCTCACCGCGCCCGCCCGGTCAGTGCGCGTGCGACACCGTCGGACCAATTCAAGTCGAGCTGCGCGGCGGCGATTCCGAGCTCAAGGAGGTGCCGGTGGTACCAGTCATGGCCGGTGTTCGTGTTCGTCGGCTCGATCTCGAGGTACGTCTCGAGTCGCGCAGCCGCATCGGCCTGGAACTGGCGGACGTGCTCGAGTAGAACATCCGGCGTCGTCAGGCCGCCGACGAAGAGCTTGAGATAGAAGCTCTGCGTCGCTCCGGGCTCCACCGTCTCGAGCCAGACGTCGAGCGCACGCCGGCCCTGGGCGGTGATCGCGTAGAACTGCTTGTCTGCCCTCGTCGTCTGCGCCACCGCGCGCCTTCGCACGAGGCCGGCGCGCGCCAGTCGGGGCAGTACCGCGTACAGGCCGCTGCGCGCCGGCGACCAGACGTGCCCGATCGCCTTCTCAGCGAGCTTGAACAGGTCATAGCCGGTGTGCTCGCCCTCGATTGCGAGCAACGCCAGCACGGCCGATTCGGTCGTCGTCAGCGGGGCCACGGCAGTCTGCTTCGCCGCCTGCATCGTCGGACAGTCTAATAGTCCATGCTGGATGCGTCCAGATCGGAATATCTCGAGCGCTCGAGCTCGTGCAGCGAGAGAAAAGGACAGCGCGGGGCACGTTGGTCCGCGGAGCGCAGCCGGCGCTCTTGTTAGGTCGACGAGAACGGAGTACGATTCCCCGGGTCCAATGCGCTCGACCCTCTGGTCGGCGGAGCGGAAAGACCCGGCTGCGAAACACGTGGCGAGCCTCTGCGGCGCGCTCGGTTCGGCAAAGGGCAGCGCCCCCAGCTCGTAGAGGAGGGGCCATCGTGAACGACGAACCTGAGTTCGAGCTCAAGGTTGTTGAGTCGCTGCAGAGCTATCCGCCGCGGGAGGAGCGCGAGCGCGTGGCCTTGGCGGATTCACTTCCCACGCCCGAGGACGTGCTCAAGGCGTTGAGGTCGACGAAAGGCGCAGCCGAGGCGCTCGAGCGGATACCCAATATCAACGAGCTCCCCCTGTGGCTGCCGATCGCGACATTCACCGTTCAGCGTAAGACGGGAACGGCGGCCTTCCTCGACATCTGGGATGCCGACCATTTCGACGAGTTCACCGACATGCAGCGCTGCCTCAACGACAGCCACGCCTGGTTCTCCGGGGACGGTTACCAGTACTGGGGCTCGGGCCAAACGAAGACGGGCCATGTCAACTGCTATTTCACCGCTCCATCCGATGGCTACTACGTCTGTAACGCTCAGCTCCAGAGCTTCCCGACGTCGTCGCCCGCAGTTGTCGAATGCCTGATCGACGGCAGCAGCTTTGGCCAGCTGACGGTCCTCGGGACGATCATCCAGCCGCATGTGGCAAATCTCGTGGAGGGGGGCCATCACTTTCGTATCCGCCAAGTGGCGGGCTCCTTCTTCTTTCTCAGCCTGACCGTGTGGCGAGCGTGAAGGTCGTCGACTACACCCTGGACAGCCTCACCCCGGCGAATCCGGACGCGTCGTGTCCGGCAACCGTGACCGGGTGCACCGTGGTGGCAGGCCCCGGCGCCACGACGCTCGGTGCCTATCCGCACGCGCTGGATTTCGGCGTGGGCGGCCGGCTCAGCACGACGCTCCCGCTCGAGAGTCTCAATGCCAGGCGCTGTTGCGCGCGGCTGGTGTTCACGGCCGAGAAACCGGTCACTGCACGCGAGACGCTCGTGCAGTCGGATGCGCTCCCGTTCGGTCTTTCTCTCGTGCCCGGCGCGGGCGGGAGCGACTTCCAGCTCGTGTCCGAGGTGACGACCGGCGCCTACGGCTCGGGTCGGGCGTCCACGGAGTTCTTCATCGACCTTCACCTCGGTACCTGGTACACGGCGGACCTCGTCTACGACACGGACACGCTCGCCGTCTTCATCGACGATGTGATCTATTCCGTGCACGCCTTTCCCGACGGAACGCTTGCCGCCGGCACGGGGAATCAGCTGTTCGCGGGAACGTCGGGCAACGGTGCGGACCCGTTTGGCGGGGCCATGGCGGCGTTGCAACTCCACGACGACATTCCCATCGAGCTCGAAGCCCAGCTCGACGAACGCCGCTCTCATCCCCAGTGGTACCTCACCTACAAGCAAGAAGAGATCAAGGTCTCGCTTGCGTTTGGTGAGCCTTCCGGCGAGTTCTATCTCGATCTTCCCAGTGCGTCCTGGATACAGGAGTTTCCGGGCGGGGTCGTCATGTACCACGACGGGAACGGGCAGGCGCACGAGCTGCACGGCGCCATCCTTCAGGCCTACTGGGCGCTGGCGGGTCGTGCGCAGATCGGCTTTCTCATTTCGGATGAGATCGGCGGCGCACAGGCCGGCAGCCAAAAGAGCCTCTTCAGCCGCGGCGGGATCTACTGGTCGATCAAGTCACAGGCCGTTGCCGTCATGGGTCAGATCTGGGTCGACTATGAGGGCATGGGTGAGGCGGGCGCGATCGGCCTGCCGGTACGTCCAGCGGTGGGCATAGGCGGCGGCCAGCGGCAGGACTTTCAGCACGGGCAGATGTACCTGAGGTCGGGTGCGTCGAAGGCCTTCGAGGTTCACGGCGCCATCCAGGCGAAGTTCCTCTCGTCCGGCGGAGCGGTCGCATGGGGTTTCCCGGTGAGCGACGAGGGGGATGTCATGTCCAACTCTGCTGCGATAGGGCGTGCGAGCGAGTTCGAGAGATGCACCATCTACTGGAGCACGGGTACAGGCGCATTCGAAGTACACGGTGACATTCGAGCGGCATATCAGAGCGTCGGCGGGCCCGGCGGGGATCTCGGTTTCCCCACCTCCGACGAGACAGATATCCCCGGCGCGTCCGCGCCTGCGAGGTACACCACGTTCCAGCACGGCAGCATCGTGTGGTTCGGGAGTACGGCCGAGACGTACGTCTGCCTCCCATTCGATCTCACGCTGGGCCGGGTCGACACTGTCGAATCGGAAGGCTGGGGGCGCGGCCAGAACGACGTCTACATGTACGCGACCTTCGAGGACAACGGACACGTCATCCACTCCGAACGCATTCCCGCGAGCGGCGACTCGGACGGCCACAACATCTACGACGTCGAAAAGACCTTCGATCTCGGGCCCAACGGGATCGTGCCGAACGACCCGAGTCGGATCATCACATTTCGCCTGGATGTGTGGGACAGCGACTGGCCGGACGACGACGATCACCTGGGCGATTACCAGTCCACGCTCGACATGGCGAACGCGTGGGGGCTGCGGGGCAACCCGACCGGTCTGATCAACAGCGGGGCGTTCGACGACATCAACTCGATCACCTGGTCGGTGTCCCGGCGCATCGATGAGGCGCTGCTGACGGAGCGGCAGAAGTGGTGGGGCGTGCAGAACAGGGGGACAGACCCGCTCACGTGGGATCAGTACGCCTCCGCGTTCAGCGACGTCGACAGCGAGACCGAATGGTGGGATCCCACCGACTGGCTCGCCGAGCTCTTCTATTCAGCCGTGGTGGAGGGCCTGGCGAAGAACGGCAACTGCTTCGGCATGTCGCTCGAGGCGATCTACAGCAAGAAAGATCGTGCCATTCTGCGACTACCCCTCGACCGTTTCACGGCGTGGGATGACGCGGTGCGGAATGAGTTCAACATCAAGCACCAGTATCAGGTGGGCGCACCGGCGGTCTGGTGGTTCGTCGGGCAGTTCCTATCCGGAGAGACCCACGATCCGGTCAGCGTCTTCCGCGCGACGCGTGACGCCTACCGCTCCGGCTGCGATCCCGTCGTCTGCATTTCGCAGAACTACGATTTCAGCGGGGCCCCACACTGCATCCTGCCTGTGGGCTGGGACGACAGCGTCAGCCCCTGGAGGATGCTCGTCCACGACCCGAACTTCCCATCGCTTTCGTCGGGTGATCCAGGGCCGAGAACTCTCACGGTCGACCCGGGCAGCAACACGTACAGCTACGACGGCGGCAGCAACCAATACCACGGCGGTGCGTGGACCGGCGGTCGTTTTCACTACATGCCGTTCGACCTCGTGAACGAGCAACCAAGGACGCCGATCTACGACGCGATCGTCCTGCTGCTCACAGGCGTCATCATGCTCGTGGGCGCGGACAGCGAGACCGTCACTCTCACGGACGAGGACGGTGTCGACCTCGACGCGTTCGGATCGGATTCAGTCGCACGGCTGCAGGCAGGCGCCTCGCTCGCGAACAAGTTCGTCTCGGTCAAGGGCTTCGACAGCCACCGGAGCGACTGTGCGAAGGAACGCACCGCGCCTCAGCCAACGGATCCACACAAAGACCGGCGGCCGCGCCCGTACGGCGTATTGACGTCCGAGGTGCGCATGCGGTCGGAGCCGAGAGTCTTTTCGCGCTCCGTCCCACCGAACAAGCGCTCGGGAGACAATTGGACGCGGATCACGTTGAAGGAATACCTCTGTCAGTTGGCGCCGGCCCACATCCGCGAGCAGTTCGCTCGTCACCCCGCGTTCGTGGCGGCCAATCAGGGGCGGCTGATGTTTCATCTGACCGACTCGGCCGTGGTGAAGGAGATTCTCGGAGGAGCGCTCGCCGGTCGGCCGACCGCGGTCGCTTTCCCTCCCGTCTCGAAGAACTACATTCACACGACGCATGGACTGCGCTCCGGCCGCCTGCAGTACGGGATCAAGCAGGGGCTCACCCAGCTGATGCTCTCCGCCGAGACGGTTGCCGGCGAGACGCACGTCATTCAGGTGAAGGACCTGGGGACCCATACGAACGCCATCACCGTGAAGGGCTATCGGGACAAGGTCTTCAGCCTGCACGTGGACAACAAGCTCGGTGCGGGCCGAGATCACCTGCGTGTCTCGATCGACGGCATTCCACTCGCCGCCGGCGGTGAGCTGGACATCAATGTCAAGCCCGGAATCGGCGGCATCGAGCTGGTGGCGGCGGGCCAGCCGATCCACGCGACAGTGAGCTTCGACTACGTGCGATCTGGCGCCGCGCTCTCCAGCAGGTTCGAGCTCGAGGACAAGGACGGTGTCCGCATCGTGCCGTCGACCTTCATCACCGACAATCGGCTCAAGGTCAGTCGCATCGAGACGCTCTTCGGAGATCCGTTGGCCAGTACGCTCATCGAGGCGATGACCTAGTAGCTGCGCGGGTAGCGAGCCCGCCGCCGGCCCTTGGCCCGCAGGCGGGCGATTGGCTATTCTCGTGAGCTCGCGGAGCGTCCGCGAGTCACACGTTGAAGCCATCCTGACGAGACGGACGCCCCTCACGCGGTTCCTCCTCGCGGCAAGTGTCGTGTGCGCGACGCTTGCCGCGTCTGCGTGCACGAGCGACCAGAGTGCCGCCGGCGCTCGGTTCGAGCCCGCGAGGCCCGGTGTGCTGACGGTCGCGACCGCGTTCCTGCCGGCACCGGGGTTCTGGGAGGGCAATCCACCGACGCAGGGCTTCGAGGCGGGACTCGCGCAGGCGCTCGCACACCACCTGGGGCTCGAACGCGTCGCAGTGGTGCAGGTCCCGTTCGCCGACCTCGTCGCGGGGCAGCTGCGGGGAGCCGACCTGGCACTCTCCCAGCTTTCGCCGACGGACAAGCGGGAGCGGTCGCTCGACTTCAGCACGCCCTACCTGATCGCGCCGGCGGGCGTGCTGGCCCGGCGTGGTGTCGCCGCCGACGACGTGCAGGAGTTGCAGAAGCTGCGCTGGGTGATCTCCCGGACATCGACACTGACCCCGATCGTCACGAACGAGGTCCAGTCCGAGCTCCGCGCCGATCGCGGTCGAAGATCGGACCGAGGCGCTTCGCGTGCTGAGCTCGGGGAGGGCCGATGCCCTCCTGCTCGACCTGCCGGTCGCACTCGGCCTCGCACACGACGAGCCTCGGCGCTATCGGGTTCTCGGGCAGCTACCCGGAGGCCATGGTCTCGCCGCCGCGCTGCCCGACGGCTCGCCGAACGGGGAGACCGTCGACTCCGCGATTCGGAGCCTGCAGGCCGACGGGACGATCGGGAAGCTCACCAGCCGTTGGCTCGGCGAGAGTGAGAGCGACGTCCCGCTGATCCGGACCGAGGACTGACGTGAGAAGGAGAGGAGATCGTTGACGTTCGTGATCGCGATGGGACACACGTCCGGCCCGGTGCTCGAGTTCCTCGTGCTGTTCAGCGTCATCCTGCTCGGCCCGATCCTGCTCACGCGCTTCGGGCTGCCCGGACTGATCGGGCTGGTTCTCGGCGGCTTCGCCATCGGCGCGCACGGTCTCGGATTGATCCACGCGGGCGACCAGACGGTGCCCGCGCTCGGTCAGCTGGGGCTGCTGTACCTGATGTTCGTTGCGGGTCTCGAGATCGATCTCCACGTTCTCCGGGAGTACCAGCGCGCGGCGGTCGTGCTGGGTCTGCTCGCGTTCGCGATCCCCGGCCTTGCCGGGCTCGGCGTCGGCTGGGCTCTGGGTTGGTCGGTTCCCGCGATGTTCCTCCTCGGTGCGCTGCTTGCGTCGCACACGCTGATCGTCTACCCGACGTTGCGCGACGCCGGCCTCGGTGACAACCGCTCGGCTTCAGCCGTCCGGAGCGCGGGGCGATGTTCGTGCTCACCGCGCCGCAAGCCGCCGCGACGCTCGCGGTGACGCTGATCGGCTTCGAGATCGGCGTCTTCGGCACGACTGTCGTCAACGCGGTGCTCGTGCTCATCCTCGTCAGCATCGTCGTCTCTGCTCTTCTCACGCAGAAGGTGATCGGCTGGATGCCGGCCAGGTCGCCTGTCGCGCTGCGTCTCGGCGCAAACGTCCTCGTGATCGCCCGAGCGGCTGTCCCGTCGGACGAGGCCGTTCGCGCTGCGGCGCTCCTCGCCCGGCCCGACGGCGGACACGGTGAGCTGCTCGTCGCGCGGACGATGGATGAGACGGCTCTCGAGCCGGCGCAGGAGCGCGCCCTCGAGCAGCGCCTCGCACGGCTCGGCTTCGAGGGGCGGATCCGCAGCGAGATCGAGGATCTCCGCGACGCGGTGAGCAAGGCACTGCTCGCGGGCGAGTACTCGCTCGTGATCGTGGACGAGCCGCGCTTCGAGGCGTCTGCCGCCCCCGTGCCGGTGCTCGTCGTCGACGGCGACGCCCAGCGGGCGCGCGCGACGTTGTTCGCCGCCGACGATCGAGGTGTGACCGCCGGGGAGGTCCGCCGCCGACTGGCGCGCGACCGGACGGACGGGCTCTTCCCCTGGCGGGCAGCCGATCGTCCGGGTTTCGAGCTCGTCGAGGGGCCGCCTTCGCCCAGCCACTGACTTTCGCAGGGCGGGCGGCCGCTCAGCTCTGGAGGATCTTCTCCTTCTGGACTTCGAACTCGGCGTCGGCGAGCACGCCCGCTGCCTTCAGCTCTCCGAGCGTCTTCAGTTGCTCGAGCCTGTCGCTCTGGGAAGTGGCCGCCGGTGCCGCCGCGGGCGGCGGCACCTGGGCGTACTGCTGCTGCTGCGCGTCCTGTTCGCCCAGCGCGCAGCCTGTCGACGCGAGACGCGGTTCGACACGGCGGTCGCGGTACCGGCGATCACGGCTGTCCGGGCGATTCCGCGGAGAAGTGGCATCGTCGTTCGCTCCTTTCGAATTCTGTTGGCAGTCCTAGGCTTCGGCGGCGTCGAGGGCCTCGAGTAGATCGTCGACGCGGATCCGCCCGCTCGCGACAACCTGCGCCCCGCCCGCCCGGACTGCGCTGACGAACGGGGCGGCCCACGTGTTCTCGAAAACCAGAATCGCCGCAGCGGCGCCCGCCTCGAGGGCAGCGCCGGCCTCGTCGTAGTCTTCCTGCCCCATGATCCCCGACGAGGCTCCTTCGAACTGCACCAGGTCGAGGCTGCCGTCGTGATCGAGGTCCGTGATCGCGAGCGCGCCGGTGGTGCCGTCCTCGTTCTTCCGCACGAACGCGAGATCGAGCACGCGAATCAGCCCCCGCTTGGTCAGGTCGACGATGTGCGCCAGGCCTTCCCCCGTCGGTTGCGTGCCGGCCGGCCACTCGAGGATGAGGTAGTCGACCGGGCCGATCTCGATTTCGCTTTCGCTCATCGCTTCCTCCTCGTCCACGAGTGCAGGTCGCGTTCGATCCTAGCCTCCAGTGCCAAAGGATGTTGTCAGCATCCCAACGACGGCCTCCCAATCGCTCACGGTCCGAAGCGCTCGACGAGAAGGCCGTGCCGGAGGCCGCGGTCGCTGACGACGAGCGAGTCGCGGCCGAGCTTCTCCAGCACCGTCCGTACGATGCAGGCGCCGGCGAGGATCACTTCGGCCCGCTTGGGCTGAAGCCCCGGCAGGGCGCGGCGTTCATCTGGCGACCGGGTGCGGTAGAGCTCGATCTGGCGGTCGATCTCGAGGGTGTCCAGCTCGGTCCCCTGGATCACCTCGGAGTCGTAGCGCTCGAGCTCGTGCATGACCGCCGCCATGTTCGTGATGCCGCCGCCCATCCCGATGAGCAGCTCGGGTGCCGCGCGGCCGTCGAGGCGGGAGAGGTCGGCGTCGATCGCCCCGAGGGCAGCGGCGACGGTCTCCGGCGGCACGGCCCCGTCGAGGGCGAACCGCTCGGTGAAGCGCGCGGCTCCGACGTTCAGGCTGAACTGCTCCTCGATCCGGCCGGGCGCCCCGAAGGTGAACTGCGAGCTGCCTCCGCCGGTGTCGAACACGACGAGCGAGCCGCCGGTGACGCCGAGCCCTGACGTCGCCGCGACGTAGGCGAGCCTGGCCTCCTCCTCGCCGGGGATCACCTCGATCTCGACGCCGCACCGCTCGCGCACCGCGTCGACGAGCTCGCCGGTGTTCGAGGCGATTCGCATCCCCGCCGTGCCGACGGCGGCGATCGCCTCGACGCCGTCACGATCGGCCTCGGCCGCCATGCTTCCGATCGCCTCGACCGTTCGTGCGATCGGGCCAGCCCCCAGGCGTCCTCCATCGCCGAGGCCCTCGCCGAGCCTCGTGACCTCGGCGCGGTCGGCGATCGTCCGCCAGGTGCCGTCGGGGTCGAGTTCGCCGACGTGGAACTTGACCGAGTTCGTCCCGACGTCGATGACGGCGAAGCGACTCATCCGCCGCTCCTCAGCCTCCGGCTCATTCGAGGCCCGCCAGGGCCTTGAGCCCCCGGGCCATGCAGGTGTTTCGCCGGTCCGCGAGACCGAGCTCGCGCACCGCGGCGATCACGACCGCCGGATCCTCGAGCTCGACGGCGATCGTGCGCGTCGCACGACCGTCCACCGTCAGCTCCGAGAGCTCGGCCATGGCTCCGTCGACGATGAAGTGCGTCCGACGCTTGCGCACGTCGACCGCGCGGAGCTCCGCGCGCGGCGAGACGACTTCGCCGACGAGTTGGTCGAGTGTGTACGTGTCGCGGTCGAGCGGCACCGGGGGCATCCCGAGCTCATCGAGCACCGCGGCGGCGTCCGCCGCGGGCAGCGGGAACTCACCTTTCATGACCGGCAGCCACTGTTCGAGGCCGTCGTCGTTCACGGTTTCGAGGTGCTTCACGTCCATCAGGCCGCCGCGGACCTTCACCGAAGCGTCGCTTTGCGTCGAAAGGAGGTACGTCTCCTCGCTCTCCTGCACCTTCTCCGGCGTCCTCGCGGCGAACTGCTCCTCGGCTGGCCCGAAACTCTCGCCGAAGGTCCGCCACTCCCAGCGGGGGATGATCGTCACGCGTCCCCGGCCTTCAGGCCCTCGGTGAAGAACTCGAGTGCCTTGCGGGTCTTCGTCTGCTGCTCGCCGGTGAGGTCGACGCCCCGGCCGGCGAGGAACGCTCGTGCCTCCGCGGCGACCTGGAAGGCCTCGGTCGTTCCGCAGCGGGTCGAGAGCTCGAGGATCCGGCTTCCGTCGGGGTAGAGCCAGACCTCGGTCACGAGCCGCCGTCCGAGGTCCTCGGGGGCGAAGCGATACTTGAGCACGAAGATCGGGCCGAGGATCGAGAGGTCGTCGAGCGCTACGCCCTCGGGTGCGTGGGCTGTGAAGAACGCGCGCTGCTCCTTCGAGAACAGCTTTCGCTTGGGAAGCTCGCCCCGCAGCGCGCGCTGAACGTCGTTCGGCCGCAACGTCCCTTTCATCGACCCGGAGCAGACGAACCCGCCCGGCAGTGCGTCGACCTCGACATTGAAGCCGGCCGAGCGACGCAGCTCAGCCGGCAGTTCCGGCGGCACCACGGGCCGCAGCTTCACGACCGAGTCGTTGCCCTTTCCCTGGATCCGTCGCGCGCGGACAACGACGCCGGCCTTGTTCAGGGTGAGGTCAGGCGTGTCGAAGAAGGTGACGAGCCGGATCTGCGCATCGAGTGGATCGATGCCGAGCGCCGTGATCGTCGAACGGAGGGCGGAGTCGGGAACGGTCACCTTGAGCTCGACGCTGTCCGAGTCCTTCATCAGGGCGAGCAGATCCTGGATCTCCTCGCTGCTGAAACCCGCCTGTGTCTCTTTGGTTGTCGCCATGGCTCCTCTCAGTGCTTAGCGGGTGTGGCGTCGCCGCGAAAACCGGCTCCGCCGAACGCTACTGCGGCAGGGCCGCGTTGTCGAAGCCCAACTCGCCCCCGCACCCCGGTCGTAGGATCCCCCGGTGTCGGGTTGGACGCTCGCCGTCGTCGCGGGAATCATCGTGGTCTATGCGGCCGCGTCTCGCGGCCTCGACCGAACGCCCCTCACCGCGGCCATCTTCTTCGTCTCGTGCGGGCTCCTGTTCGGCACCGACGGGCTCGGATGGATCGACATCGGGGTGCGGAGCGACCCAGTCCGCCTTCTCGCCGAGGCGACGCTCACCCTGGTGCTGTTCGCCGACGCGTCGCGCATCGACATCGCCGCGCTGCGGCGCGAGTACGTCGTCCCGGTGCGCCTGCTCGGCATCGGCCTGCCGTTGACGATCCTGGCAGGATGCGCTCTCGCCGCCGGGATGTTCGGCGGGCTCAGCCTGGCCGAGGCCCTCGTGCTGGCGATCATCCTGGCGCCGACCGACGCCGCACTCGGGCAGTCGGTCGTGACCGACCCGCGCCTCCCCTCGCGGATCCGGCAGGGCCTGAACGTCGAGTCGGGCCTGAACGACGGGATCTGCGTGCCGCTTCTCTACATCGCGCTCGCGATCGGCGAGACCGAGGCGAACAGCGAGACGATTCACCGGGCGTTCGCGATCGTCGCAGAGGCGATCGGGTACGGGATTCTGTTCGGGGCCGTCGCCGGCGCAGCGGGCGCGCTCCTGCTCCGCCTCTCCCGGCGCCACGGCCTGGTCGAGGCATCGTGGCTGCAGGTACTGCCGGTGGCAACGGCGGCGCTCGCATACGGGCTGGCCGCCCCGCTCGGCGGCAGCGGCTTCATCGCGGCGTTCGTGGCCGGGTTTGTGTTCGGCGCGGTCCATCGCAGCGACGGCGAGGTCACCTACCTGCTGGACGAGCTCGGAGGGCTTGCGAATGCCGCCACGTTCATCGTCTTCGGAGCGGCGTTCGTCGGGCCGGCCCTCACCGGGATCGCCTGGACGACCGGGCTCTACGGTGTCCTGAGCCTGACCGTTGTCCGGATGCTGCCCGTTGGGGTGGCACTCGTCGGGATGCGTGCGCGAGCGGTGACCGTCGCATTCATCGGCTGGTTCGGGCCGCGGGGGCTCGCCTCGATCGTCTTCACGGTCGTCGTCCTGGAGGAGGCGGACCTGCCGCACGTCTCGACCATCACGACCGTCGTCGTGTTCACCGTCCTCCTTTCCATCGTCGCTCACGGGCTCACCTCCCGTCCGCTGACGGCCCGCTACGCGAACTGGTATCGGGCTCACCCCAAGGATCGCCGGCCCGAGATGGAGGGCGTTTCCGCGGCGTACCAGCGCTGGCGGCGGCCGACCGCGGTTCCCGTTGCCGGCCGGCCCTCCTAGAGCACGGGCGGCCCCTAGCCCTCGGCGAGCTGGGCTTCGACCGCCTGGTGCAGCGTGCGGTGGATGGAGCCGGGGCCGAACGTCGCGGCGACGCCGTCGCGCTCGAGGACCTCGAGCACCTGCGGCTTCACGCGGGCGAGGCGTAGGACGACGCCTTCGGTCTTGGCGACGTCGTGCAGTTCCGTGAGCTTGGCGACGCCCTGTGAATCCGTGAAGTCGACTCCCTCGAGGTTCAGCACGATGCCGCGCACGGGCGGGTCGGTCTCTGCGATCACCTCCCGGATCCGGGTGTCGAGGGCCTCGGCGGTCGCGAAGAAGAGGCCGCTGTCGAGGCGCACGACGACGATCCCGGGGAGAGTCTCGTCGTCGGGGTACTCGTCGAGCTCGCGGTACACGTCTGTGCCCGGCTCGCGGCCGAGCACCGGCATCTGTGGCGTGGCCGCGACATAGACGAGCCAGCCGAGCGAGAGGACGACGCCCACCGCCACGCCGGCGAGCACGCCGGCGGAGAGGACGCCGATGATCGCGGCGACGGCGATCCAGAAGTCGATCCTTGCGACCCTGCGGAGACGCCGCAGCTCCCGGATGTCGATCATCCCGAACAGCACCGCATCGATGATCACTGCGGCGAGCACGGCCTTCGGGAGGTGCGAGAACAGCGGCGCGAGCACGACCAGCGTCGCGAGGACGAGGCCGCCGGTGACGAGCGAGGCGAGCGGAGTCCGGGCGCCCGCCGACTCGTTCAGCGAGCTCGCCGAGAGACTCGTCGAGACGGGCATGCCCTGGAAGACCCCTGCGGTGGCATTCGCCATTCCCTGGGCGACCGACTCCTGGTTGACGTCGATGCGGTAACGGTGACGCGTCGCGAACGCCCGCGCGTCCCCCGCGGTCTGCGAGAAGCCGATCAGGAGAAGCGCGAGCGAGGCGATCCCGATCGTCGAGAGGTGCGTGCGAACGAGGTGCCAGTGCGGGAGCTCCGGGGCGGGCAGCCCGCGGGGGACATGTCCCACAACCGAGACCCCGTGCGCGCCGAGGTCGAAGACCGCGGAGGCGACGAGCCCCCCGGCCACGAGCACGAGCGCGCCCGGTACGGCAGGAACGGTGAACCGTAGGCCGAGGATCACCGCGAGGGACACGGCGCCGACGACGAGCGTCGTCCAACTTATGTCTCCGAGGCCCTGGATCCAGGTCCAGAGCTCGCGCCAGGCGCTGTCGCCGCTCGACGACGTGCCGGTGAGCTTCGGCAGCTCGCCGATCACGACGTCGATCGCCGCGCCGGCCAGGAACCCTGTCACGACCGCCTTCGAGAGGAATTGCGCAATCCATCCCATCCGGAACACGGCGAGGAGGAGGAACAGCGCGCCGGTGACGAGCGTGATCGCTGCGACGAGCCCTGCCGCGTCCTTGCCGGCGAGCCCGGTCGCCAGCACCGCACCGCCGGCGACGGCGGCGAGCGACGAGGACGGGCCCGTCGAGATATGACGGGACGTGCAGAAGAGTGCGTACACCAGCGCGCCGGCCGCGGCCGCGTAGAGCCCGTTCTCGACCGGGACACCCGCGATCCCCGCGTAGCCGAGGTTCTTCGGGACGACGAGCGCCGTCACCGCGATCCCTGCTGCGACGTCCCCGCGAAGCCAGCGCCGGTCGTACGCGGGCAGCCACGAGACGATCGGGAGCAGGCGCGCCAGCCTCGGCGCCCCCGGCTCCTGCCCCTCCGTCTTGGACGACGTCACGGTGGCGCCGTCTAGATGGTTCCGGTCGCCAGGGCGTCCGTTTCGTCGCCGGGCGGGGGACTCCGGCGCGCGAGGAGCAGCCGCCGGCCTTCCGACACGGGGATGATCGCCAGCCCCACGACGATGCAGATGAGCCACTGGTGCCCGGTCAGGTGGACGGTGTGGAGCACCCGCTGCAGGATGCCGAGCTCGGCGCCGAGCACGATCGCCACGATCGAGCCGCCGGTGCAGTAGACGAACATCCGGTCCTCGAGCACCTCGAGCGAGAACACCGAGCGCTTCTCGTCGCGCGTGCAGAGGGAGAAGACGACGTTGCTGATCGCGAACATCGTCAGGCCCATCGTGCGCGCGACCGCGCTCGAGCCGTAGTGGTCGTCGGCCCAGGCGATCAGACCGAGCGTCGCCCCTCCGAGCACGAGCCCGGCGACCCCGACCCAGATGAGGAGCGGCCGTGGCAGGATCGGCTCGTCCGACGGCCGCGGCTTACGCCTCATCAGGCCCTCGGCGGGCCGGCCGTAGCCGAGGCCGATCGACTGCAGCACCTGGGTCGTGAAGTTCACGTACAGCGTCTGAAGCGGCACGAACGGCACGCCGCCGACGATGTTGAAGATGCTCGCCCCGAGGAACGTGACGATGAAGCCGACGAGCACGCCCATCTGGAAGCGGATGTACTTCGTCAGGTTGTCGTAGAGCCCGCGTCCGAGCTGGACCGCCTTGACGATGGTCGCGAAGTTGTCGTCGGTCAGGATCATCGTCGCGGCCTCCTTGGAGACCTCGGTGCCGGTGATCCCCATCGCGATGCCGATGTCCGCCGTCTTCAATGCAGGCGCGTCGTTCACGCCGTCGCCGGTCATCGCGACGATGTGCCCCTTCCGCTTCAGGGCATTCACGAGCCGTACCTTGTCCTCGGGAGCCACCCGGGCGATCACCCCGATGTCGTCGATCGCCGTGTCGAGCTCGGCGTCGGACATGGCCTTGAACTCGGCCCCGGTGATCGCCTTGCCGGGGATGCCGAGCTCCTTCGCGATCGCCGCTGCCGTCACGGCATGGTCGCCGGTGATCATCCGCATCTGCATCCCGGCCTCGTGGGCGGTTGCGATCGCCGCCTTCGCGGCCGCCCGGGGCGGGTCGACGATGCCGGCGAGCGCGAGCACCGTCATGCCGTCGAGCAGCGGGAGCAGGTCGGCCGAGGGGTCGAACGTCTCCGGGTCGAAGTCCTTGCGGCCCGTGGCCATCACGCGGAGGCCCTGGCTCGCGAGGCGCTCGTTCTCGTCCTTGTAGCGCTGCTTGAACTCGTCGTCGACCGCCACGATCGAGAGGTCGTCCGGCGCTGGCCGCAGCGCCGCTCGGGCGAGCAGCTGGTCCGGCGCGCCCTTGACGAGGCAACGGACGACGTCCTTCCCGGACTCGTCCTTCATCCTGTGGAACGTCGCCATCATCTTGTAGTCGGCGTCGAACGGCAGCTCCGCGACCCGCGGGTACTGCGCGCGGGTCGTGGCGGTGTCGATCCCGCCCTTCTCGGCGAGGACGACGAGCGCGCCCTCGGTGGGGTCGCCGATCAGGTCGCCGTCCTTGACGACGGCGTCGGCGCAGAGCGCCATCGGCAGCAGGAACTGGTCGAGCGGCACCTCGGCCTGCCCGAAGACGTGCTTGATCGTTCCGTCGGTCGAGTAGCCACCGCCGGAGATCGTGTAGCGGCGCCCGGGGATCGTCAGCTCGACCGCGGTCATCTGGTTCAGCGTCAGCGTCCCGGTCTTGTCGGAGTTGATCGCCGAGGTCGAGCCGAGCGTCTCCGTCGAGCGGAGCCGCTTCATGATCGCGTTCGCCTTCGCGAGCATCTGCGTGCCGTAGGAGAGGATGGTCGTGACGACGGCGGGGAGGCCGGTCGGGATCGCAGAGATCGCGAACGCGATCGCTGCCGTGAAGACCGTGTCGAAGCTCTCGCCGCGCGACAGGTTGAGCGCGACCGAGACGGCGACGGACGCGCCCGAGATGACGAGGATCTGGCTCGTCAGCTTCTTCAGCTGCTTCGTCAGGGGCGTGTCCTGCTCCTCGGTGCTCTGGAGCATGTTCGAGATGTGGCCGACCTCGGTCGCCATCCCGGTGGAGGTGACGATGAACGTCCCGGTGCCGCGGGTCGTGTTCGTGTTCATGAACACCATGCCCGTCCGGTCGCCGAGCGGCGTGTCCTCCGACTCGACGGCGGCCACCCCCTTCGAGACCGGGAGGCTTTCGCCGGTCAGGGCCGACTCGGCGATCTCGAGCGTCGCGGCCGAGAGCAGGCGGCCGTCGGCGGGCACGACGTCGCCCGCCTCGATCGAGACGACGTCGCCCGGGACGAGCTGCTCCGCCGGGATCTGCAGGAGCTCACCGTCGCGGCGCACACGCGCCTTGACGATCATCATCTTCTGCAGGGCTGCCACCGCCTCCGCCGCCTTTCCCTCCTGGCGCAGGCCGAGCACCGCGTTGAACAGGGTCAGGAAGAGCAGGACGAGCCCGGTACCGAGCTCGTGGAGGGGGTAGATGCTGCCGATCCCGGCGATGAGCAGCACGATCTGCATCGGGTCGCGGTACTGGCGCACGAAGGCGCGCCAACGCGGCTCCACCTCGGCCACTGCGAACCTGTTCGGTCCGACCGATGCCAGACGCGAGGTGGCTTCCGCGGCTGGGAGGCCGCGCGCAGGGTCGACGCCGATCCGGCTCGCGACCTCGTCGGGCTGGAGCGCATGCCATGCGACGGCCGTGGTCTCGGTGGCCGGGGCTTCCTCGGTCGTCGCCATCGTCAGTCTCCTTCGGTCCGGTGCATCGGGGATTCTCGCTCAGCCCGGTGAGCCGAGCTCCAGGCCGGTTGTGTCGAGCGTAACGGTCGTTCCGGCGTCACCCGTGAGCAGCGCCGGCGTGTCGGTCATCGAGCCGATCATCGCCCGCTTGCCCGTCTTCTCGACGAACTCGCACGCGGCGAGCACCTTCGGGCCCATCGACCCCTCGGCAAATCCCTGATCTCTCAGTGTCGCCGGGTCGGCGCGCCGGATCGGCCGCTGCTCGGGCGTGCCCCAGCCGGCGTAGGCGGCGTCGACGTCGGTCACGATCAGGAGCAGGTCGGCCTCGAGGTCGATGGCGAGCAGCGCGCTTGCGAGGTCCTTGTCGATCACGGCCTCGACGCCGACGAGTCGCCTGCCGGCCGGCACAGGCTCGTCGGTGTAACGGGTCGGGATGCCGCCGCCGCCGGCGCAGATCACGACCGCGCCCTGCTCGAGCAGCAACCGGATCGGCCGGATCTCGAAGATCCGCGTCGGTCTCGGTGACGGAACGACCCGCCGGAAGCTCGGGCCGTCGGGCTTGAACGCCCAGCCCTTCTCGGCCGCCAGCCTGTCGGCCTCCTCCTGCTCGTAGACCGGCCCGATCGGCTTGGTCGGGTCCGCAAACGCGGGATCGTCGCCGTCCACCTCGATCATCGTCAGCAGCGTCGCGAGCGGCCTCTCGGCGGGCAGGAGGTTCCCGAGCTCCTGCTCGATCAGGTACCCGATCATGCCCTCGGTCTGCGCGCCGAGGACGTCGAGCGGGTAGGTCTCGACCGCCGTGTACGCGGAGCCCATCAGGGCGAGCAGGCCCACCTGGGGGCCGTTGCCGTGCGAGATCACGAGCTCGTGCTCGAGCGCGACGGGGGCGAGGGCGGCGCAGGCGGTGTGGGCGTTCGCGCGCTGGTTCTCGGCGGTCAGCGGCTCGCCACGCTCGAGGAGCGCGTTCCCACCCAGTGCGACGACGATCCGCACCGTCAGCCCGCGAGCGTGGCGACCATGACCGCCTTGATCGTGTGCAGCCGGTTCTCGGCCTCGTCGAAGACGAGGGAAGCCGGCGAATCGGTGTTGTGGAACAGGGGCAGGCAGTGCATGAACTTCACGTCGGGATTGCCGCTCAGGGCCATCGTCTGCGCATTCACCCGGTAGGGGGTGAGCAGCTCGATGCGCTCCTTTGCGGTGTCGACGGGCGCAGGAGCACTCATGTCGGCATCGGCTCCGGCAGGCATCGCGACGGCAGCATGGCACACACATCCGCCGGAGTGGTGGCGAGTTGCGGGCGGGCGGGCCCGGCGAAGGTCGCGTAGTGTCTCGGACCCGATGAGAACGTTCGACGCGCGCAGGGAGCTCGACGGAGAGGGCTCGCCCTCGTGACCGACCAGGTCGCGACGGCGACACGGTCCGAGGAGTCGAGCGGCGACGAGCGACTCGCAATTCTGCTCGCAATGGCGATGTTCGTGCTGGTGGTCGACACGTCGCTGATGAACGTGTCGATCTCGGCGGTCGTGCACGATCTCGACACGACCGCGAGCGGCGTGCAGTCGGCGATCGCGTTGGAGGCGCTCGTCTCGGCTGCGTTCATCCTGATCGGCAGCAAGATCGGGGACCTCATCGGCCGGAAGCGAGCATACGTGCTGGGGCTCTTCGGCTACGCAGCCGGAGCGGTCTCGATGACGCTGTCACAGAGCCTGGGTCCGATCATCGTCTTCTGGGCGGTGATCGGGGGCCTCGGGGCGTCGCTGCTGCTCCCGGCGATGCAGTCGCTGATCCACGGCAACTTCCACGGGGCGATGCAGCGGCGCGCGTATGCGCTCGTTGGCGCGTCGGCCGCGATCGCCGCCGCGGTCGGGCCGCTCGTCGGCGGCTTCGTCACGACGTATCTCTCGTGGCGGGTGGCGTTCGCCGGTGAGGTCGTGATCATCGCGATCGTGCTCCTCGGGACGAGGCGCGTCAAGGACGTGCCGTACACCGGCGACCGGCACGTCGACGTCGTCGGTGCGGTCTTGTCCGCCCTCGGCATGGGTGGGGTGGTGCTCGGGATCCTGGTCTGGCAGGAGGGCGGCGAGGCGGTGGGGGCGCTGATCGCGGTCGGCGTCGTCGCCCTGGGCTCGCTCGCGTGGTGGCTTCGCAAGCGCAAGCGCGAGGGCAAGCCGGCCCTCATCGACGCCGGCCTCTTCTCGTCGAAGTACTTCCGCCTCGGGATCTCGGGGCAGACGCTCCAGCAGATCGCGCTCGGCGGCCTGATGATCGCGCTTCCGATCTACCTGCAGATGGTGCTGGAGTACAACGCGCTCGAGTCGGGGCTCTCGATCGCTCCCCTCTCGCTCAGCATGTTCTTCGTCGCTCTGCTCGCCGGCAAGAAAGCCGGAAGACGCAGCCCGGGCAGGATCATCCGGGCCGGCTTCCTGCTGCTGCTGATCGGTGTTGCCGTCCTGATCCCGATCGTGCCGCGGGCGCACTCCGGCTGGGCGATGGTGGTGCCGCTGCTGATCGCCGGCGCCGGCCTGGGCCTGCTCGTGTCTCAGTTGAACAACTACACGCTCTCGCCGATCGAGGAGCAGCGAGTCAGCGAGGCGGCCGGCGTGAACTCGGCGGGCGGGTCGTTCGGTCTTTCCTTCGGGCTCGCGTTTTCCGGGGCGATCATGCTCGCGTCGCTCTCGCTGCTGTTCACCCATTACGCCGACCAGAGCAAGGTGCTCACCGCTACCGAGCAGCAGCAGGTCTCGAAGGGCCTCGAGAAGAACGCCGAGGTGATGACGAACACGCACCTCGAGGAGCTGCTCGTCGGGCAGCCCGCCGACGTCAAGGCCGAGATCCTCCACATCAACACCGAGGCGAGGCCGAGGGCGCTCCAGGTCGCGCTGCTCGTCCCCCTCATCGCGGCCCTCCTCGGCCTCTTCAGCGGCTTCCGGATGACGCGACTGCCCGACCCCGAACCGTCGGAGGCGGCCGAAGGAATGCTGCTCGGCTAGCCAGGGCCGAGGCTTCGACGTCAGCCGGTTTCGCCGAGATCGCTCGGGGCCGTCTCGAGTGACTCGAGGAGGTGACCGATGTTGAGCCCGTATTGAGCGCTGTGCCGGAGGGCCTGCGCGCGGTCGATCGTGTATCGGTTGCGGCGCCCAACGCGGTCGCGGCTGACGTATCCGGTCTGGATCAGGTCGGCGAGAATGCGCTGAGCCGCTCGCTCCGTGATCCCGACCGTGAGGGCGACATCTCGGAGACGGACCTCGGGATCTTGGGCGATGCAGAGCAGGACTTGCGTGTGGTTGGTGACGAACGTCCACGGTTTGTGCGTCTCGCCCGGGTTGTCATGTGCCTCGCTTGACAAACGTCACTCCTTTCGTGTATTTATAACCGCGAGTTCTGTATCACGTCTTGTTAACCGTCTCGGAGGATAACAAGTGGCCCGCCTGTACGAAACCCTCCTGCGCGCGAACGGCCTGCGAGAGCCCAGCGCCGATTGGAATGGCTTCCGTGTGTTGAACGACCGGCTCCGCGAGCTCGCCGGGTCGGAGCGATCGCAGGCAACAGTCGACAGCCCCAGGGAATTCATCTGTGAGTGCGACGACGTCGAATGCGTCGAGCCCGTGTTGATCACGCTCGCCGAGTACGACGAACGGACCGGCGCAGACGATGGCGAACCCATCCTCGCTCACGGGCCTCACGGCGCGGCGTCGACACCGACATCCCCGCCGAGTCACGTCCGGCTGGTCGAACCATGACCCGGAACGGCGCGCGTCTCGACGACTGCAGGCCCCTGCTCTGCTTTGTCTATTCCTCGACGTCAGGGCCCTCGCGTCGTGCCGAGGGCTTCCTCGCGCAGGTTCTCCAGCGCCGTCAGAACCATAGTGCCTTCGCGCTGAAGCGCATCGACTGCCTCGAGCGCCCGGATCTCGCCGAGAAGCTGGGCGCGACGGAGGTGCCTGCGCTGATCGTCGTCGAAGGGCGGCGCGTTCAGGCCCGCCTCCAGGGTGTCCGCGGCTGCAGGGCGATCGAGCGCATGCTCGAGCCGTGGCTGCGCTCGGCCGACAGCGGCGTTCCTGCGTGGCGCGACTCCGCCCGGTCGACGTCTGGTTGAACGACGCGAGGGCGACGTGTTCTGCCGGTTCCTCGACGTCCAGGTGAAGGAGCTCGAGCGCGCGACCGAGGTGAGCTACCTCGCCCAGGCCTTCCTGCACGTTCTCCTCCTCGAGTGCGGGGCCGAGCAGCCGTGAGGGCTCCCCGCGACGCTTTCCGGAACCTGCTGCAGGGACTCTGGTTCGTGCCGGCGGCGATCGCGGTCGTGTACGGCGTGGCCGCGGTGGTGCTGGTCGGCGTCGACTCGCGTACCGGCCTCGCGGGAAGCCCGCTGTTCGCGGGCGATGCACCTGCGGCGCGCACGGTTCTCTCGGTGATCGCAGGCTCGCTGATCACCGTCGCCGGCCTGACCTTCTCGATCACCGTCGTCGTCCTGCAGCTGACCTCGAGCCAGTTCAGTCCACGAATCCTCCGCTCCTTCTTCGGCGACCGGCTCACGCAGGTCACCGTCGGCTCCTACGTCGGGATCTTCGCGTACTCGATCCTCGTCCTCCGCTCGGTTCGCGTCGACTTCGTCCCGCGGCTCGCAGTGTCGGTCGCCTCGGCCCTCGCGATCGTCGCGGTCGTGCTCCTGATCGTGTTCATCCACCACGTCTCACAGCTGATCCAGGTCTCCTACGTCACCGGTGACATCGCGCGCAAGACGCTGGCTCGGCTGGACGCGCTCTATCCGGCGCCCTACGGCGATGCGCTCGAGGAGGACGACGCCGCACTCCTGCAGACGTGGTTGGCGGACGAGCCCGATCTCGTCCCGCCGCGATTCCCGGGCTACGTGCAGCACATCGATCTCGACGCACTCGTCGCCGAGCTCTCCGACGAGGTCGAGCATGCCGCCGTTCTCGTGAGGCCGGGTGACTTCGTGAGCATCGAGCAGCCCCTCATTGCCGTCTGGCCGGCGGGACAGGCCGACGACTCCGTGTCCGCGGTGCGTAGAGCGTGTCGAATCGATCGGGAACGCGATCTCGCCCAGGACGTCGACTTCGGTCTCCGCCAGCTCGTCGACACGGCCGTGAAGGCGATGTCGCCGGGGATCAACGACCCGACGACCGCGAGAACGTGCGTCGGCTACCTCCGCTCGATCCTCGTCAGCCTTGCGCAGCGCGGCTTCCCGCCGTCGGTTCGACGCTTTCCGGAGCGCTCGCTCACGCTGATCGTCCGTCGCCGGCAGTTCGAGGACTACCTCGACGCTCTCGCGGAGGTCGGCGACCACTCGGCGCAGAATGTCCGGATCGTGCGGGTTCTGCTCGAGGCGCTTCGGAGCATCCGCAGCGCTGCCGAGGATGCTGGAAGCAGCGCGCGCGCCGAGGCCGCGGTCGATGTCGCGGTCGCGCTCGGCGGGAAGGCGAGCGAGTGCGCGGCTGGCCCGGGGGAGCGTCGGACGATCGACGAACTGCTCGCGGCCGTCCGGCTCCCGACCGGCCCGGCACACAGTCACTGAAGGCATCTCGGTCGAGCGGGAGATCGTCATCGCGGCGAGCCCCGCTGATCGTTGCCCAATCCCCGCGCTCGTGGAGGCGGACGTAGGCGAACTCTGCCGTCACCTCTTCCCGGAAGAGCGTCGGGGCGCTCGCGCGGTCCAGCAACCACGAACGCCACTCCGTGGTCGCGGAGCAGGTCGAGCACCGCGTCGGCGAGCCACGACTCCTGCGTCGGAACGTGGCTCGCGGCGGCGATCGCAGGTGCCGACGTCCTCGCGCCGCGGTTCGGGCGGACGCTCAGCCTGGTACCTGCAGTCGGCGGAGCGAACGACTTCCTCCAGGCCGGCTTCGCAACGCTCACTGCCGCGGCGAGTCGCGTTCAGGCATAGCTTCCGCACCGCGCTGTGGGCGTCCGCCGTTTCGGCGCGTCGGCACCGGGTATCGCAGGCTGGCAATGGACGACGAATGTTGGTCCACGGTCGCCACCGCCCGACGCGCGTTCGTCGCGACGTCTGTGGCGTTGGTCGTGGTGGTCGTCGCCGTCGCTCTCTGGGAGCTCAAGGTGGTGCTCGCTCTCATCCTGTTGGGGATCACGATTGCGGCGGCGATGCGTCCCGGCATCGACCGCCTCGCCGCCTGGCGCATCCCGCGCCCGGTCGGGGTGCTCATCCATTACGCGGCAGTGCTCGGAGCTGTTGCCCTCTTCCTCTCCTTCGTGGTGCCGACGCTGGCCGACCAGGTTCAGGCGGCGCTGCACACCGCTCAGACGCACCACCCCGGCACCGGTCAGGGCATCAAGGCGAAGGTGCTCGACATCCTCGCTCGCCGGCTCGACAACCTTCCGCCTGCGGACAGGTTCGTCCAGCCGGCGCTGTCGGTCGGGGAGCAGGCGCTGAAGGTCCTGGTCGGGATCCTGTTCACGTTCGCGGTCGCCGCCTATTGGATCTTCGAGCGCGAGCGAGCGGTCGATCTCGTGACGAGCTTCCTGCCTCGCCCGAGGCGCAAGGCGGTCCGCGACACGTGGACGCTGATCGATCAGAAGCTCGGCGCGTTCGTGCGCGGCGAGCTCGTGCTGATCGCATTCGTCGCCTCGCTCGCCTCGCTCGCCCTGTGGGTCGTCGGCGAGCCCTACTGGCTCCTGATCGGCATCGCAACAGGAATCCTGGAGGTGATTCCGGTCGTCGGGCCGCTCGCGGCGCTCCTGCTCGCGACGGGTGTGGGGCTGACGGTGTCCTGGCAGACGGCGGCCGCCGCGGGGGCGGTGCTGCTCGTGATCCGTCTGCTCGAGGACTACCTGGTCACGCCGCGTGTGCTCGGTGGGGCGGTCGGGCTCTCGCCGCTGCTCACGCTCATCTCGGTGTCGGTGATCGGCGTGCTGCTGGGCGGCTTCTACGTGCTGCTGTCCGTGCCGATCGCCTCCCTCGTCGCGACGATCGTCGACGTCACGGTCCGCGGCGTCGATCCGGCGGACGTCGAGATTCCGACCGTCATCCTCCCTTCGCAGGACACGGGCTGAGCCGGGATCTGCTCGGACGGCGGCGATCGGCCGGGTTTGTTGCCGGGTCGTTTCGGCGATGTGGCTGGTGACCGAATGTCGATTCTCGAGGAGGGTCCAGTGGCGGACAGGAAGCTGCACGGCAAGACCGTCGCGATCATCGCGGCGGACATGGTGGAGCAGGTCGAGCTGGTCGAGCCGCGGCAGGCGCTCGAGGCGGCCGGTGCCGCGACGCAGCTCATCTCGCTGAAGCCCGGAGAGATCCAGGGGTTCAACCACTTCGACAAGGCCGACAGGCTGAAGGTCGACAAGACGATCGAGGAGGCCGATGCGTCCGACTACGACGCGTTACTGATTCCCGGCGGTGTCGGGAACCCGGACCAGCTGCGCGGCGACGAGAACGTGGTCGCGTTCGTGCAGGCGTTCTTCGAAGCGGGAAAGCCCGTCGCGGCGATCTGCCATGGGCTGTGGGTGCTCGTCGAGGCGGGTGTCGTGAAGGGGCGCGAGGTCACGTCGTGGCCGACGCTGCAGACGGATATTCGCAACGCCGGCGGCACGTGGGTCGACAGGGAAGTCGTGGTCGACCAGGGTCTCGTGACGAGCCGCAAGCCGGACGACATCCCCGCTTTCAACGGCAAGATGATCGAGGAGTTCTGCGAGGGGAAGCATGCGCGCCGGCGCGAGAAGACGGAGGCCACCTCCTGAG
Source organism: uncultured Thermoleophilia bacterium (assembly GCA_963826485.1). Taxonomy (GTDB): domain Bacteria; phylum Actinomycetota; class Thermoleophilia; order Gaiellales; family Gaiellaceae; genus PALSA-600. The sequence continues at coordinate 517,564 of CAWGXF010000010.1, read as the reverse complement.
CCGCGCCGCACTGCTCGATCTCGACGGGACGCTCGTCGATTCGAACTACCAGCACGCCCTGGCGTGGTACCGGGCGTTTCGCCGTCACGACCTCGTCCTGCCGATGTGGCGGATCCACCGTCACATCGGCATGGGCGGCGACAAACTCGTGGCGGCGGTGGCGGGCGACCGGGTCGAGCGGCGACTCGGCGACGCGTTGCGAGCCGTCTCCGCCGAGGAGTTCCAGAGACTCCGTGACGAGTGCGCCCCACTCGAGGGGGCACGCGAGCTCGTCGCGGAGCTGAAGCGGCGAGGGCTCGTGGTCGTGCTCGCGTCGTCGTCGAGCGCCCGCGACCTCGATCACTTCCTCGATGAGCTCGACGTGCGCGGAATCGTCGATGGTTGGACGACCGCCGACGACGTCGACCGGACGAAGCCGCACCCCGACGTGATCGAGGCCGCACTGGAACGCGCCGGCACGGCCGACGCCGTGATGGTCGGAGACTCGCGCTGGGACATCGAGGCCGCCGCCAACGCCGGTCTCCCGGCCGTCTGCGTGATCACCGGCGGCTGGTCCGAGCAGGAGCTTCGAGATCACGGCGCGGTCTCCGTCTTCGATTCGCTGCCCGCGCTCGGTGCCGGTCTCGACGAGACGCCGCTGGCGGGGCTCAACGCGGCGCGTTCCACGCACCCGGTCCCGGACGACGGGCGCACGGCCCGCAGCTAGCGGCGGTTCTCGTCGTACTGCGCAGCACCGGAGACCGGGGCGATCCAGGGCTCGCGGCGTTTGACCCAGATCTCCGCCTCGGGCTTCAGGACGAACGGTGCGTCGTCGAGCGTCCCGATCCGAATCTCGACGAGGTCGTCCGCCTCCTCGGGTGGGTTGAGCAGACGGGAGCCGCACCGAGGACAGAAGCCCCGACCGTCGTAGGCGGCGATCTCACCGGTCAGCTCGAAGGCTTCGACCGGCCACTGCGCGTACACCGTGAATGCACTGCCGGATTCCCTTCGGCAGTCGGCGCAGTGGCAGCGGCCGACATGCACGGGCTAGCCGCGGACGCTGTACCCGACCGCCCCGCAAAGGCAGCCACCGTTGCGCACACGCTCCTCCATGACCGAGCTCCCCGGCTAGTGCCGGACCTCGTCGCCGCGCGCAGCCGAGGACCGCCTGATCCAGCGCTCGTGAAGCGCGGAGTTGTTCGTGGACGGCCTCAGCTTGCCGCACTTGGTCGTTGTCGTCATCCCAGTTCAGGCCGGCGTGGGAGGGCTGTCGGCGCCCTCGCCGTGACCGACGATCGAGCCCGGCGGAGACGACTCGTCGAAGCTCGAGAGCGGCATCCGGACAACCTCGGTGCAGCTCAGATGACCGCACTCGCACACGAAATCGCACGGCTCGGGGCCATGTCCTCCTGCTTCTCTCGCGGTGCGCGCCAACGACTCGTTGACGTAACGGCGAATCTGCCGTCCGCCGGCGTGCGCACGTTCTTCGGCGATCGAAGTCGAGTTGCTTCTGGACGACATCGTTCCTCCCTCGAAACTGGCTGGGGCTTGGTAGGTTGTCGAGTCAAACCGGACCGACGCAACCTGATACCGGAATCAGAACATACGACTTACTAATCAGCTATGTCAAGCAGAGACACTCAGGCTGGCTGGCATTTCGTCACAAATCACACGCAGGTCCTGCTCTGTATCTCCGCGAATCCAGACACCCGTCTGAGGGACATCGCGGCGCGCGTCGGAATCACAGAGCGGGCGGCCCAGCGGATCGTCGCCGACCTTGTCGCAGAGGGCTACGTGACGCGCCGCCGAGCGGGTCGCAGAAACCAGTACGCGATCAACCGCAAGAAGGAGATGCGCCATCCGGAGCAGTTCGGCTATGAGATCGGGCCGTTGCTCGACCTGCTGCGCCGCGAGCCCCAGTGAGCTCTCAGCGCCAACCGATGCTCCGCACGGCCCTGTCTAGTTAGGCTGGCAAATCTTGTCGTGCAGGGCGGCGATCTGGGCGTTTGCGGTTTGGTCTGCGGCTGCGTCGTAGGGTCCGGGCGTCGGGCCTTCCCAGGTGATGTCGGGGGTGACGCCCGGCCCGATCACCGAGATGCGGTAGCGGCTGCCGTTGCCGGCGGGGTGGCCGGCTTGTGGGACGAAGGCGTAGCAGAAGGCTCCGGTGTTCTTGTGGGTGAGGGCGCTGTTTTCGCGCCGCCAGCCAGCCCCGTAGGCGGAGTTGAAGGTGTCGATGTAGATGTTTCGGCCGAAGTTGTCGAGCGGGTTGCCGGTCTTCGTTGAGCGGAAGCCGAAGGCGGGTTGGCCGAGGTAGGTGAGGGTGCCAAACAGGTGGTCATACTGCCCCCCGTAGGCCCAGTCGGTGTGAACCTCGAGTTGGGGTAGCGGGCCGGTCCAGTGGGAGAGGCGCAGCTCTTCGACGTTCTGGGCGGCGGTCGGGGTGACGCCGTAGTCGGGGAGTTCGCGTTGCCATTCCTGGATGGCCCAGTTCGATCCGTCGGAGGCGGTGCACTCGATGACGGGCCAGGGGATCGTCGGCCCGGTGTAGTGACCGCAGCCGCCGTGGAATGCGGTCTTCCAGTGGAGGTCGGCCGCTTTCTGGAGCTGGCGTAGCTTTGCGGCGATCGGGCTGCTTGTGGCGCCTGCCGACCCACGGATCTTGCGGTATTCAGCAGCGAGCGCACGCGCTGTCGCGTTGTTCTTGAAGTACTTGCCGTAGCCGCCGGTGTAGTCGAGCGAAAACGCAACCTGAGGAAGCCCAGCACTCGGCGCACGTGCGTTGATGCCGCCCCAGGCGAGCACGTGCCGCAGCTGTCCGTGAGCGCGGTAGGTCAACAGTGCCTCACCCTTCGCGTTCAGCTGCAGCGTCGGGGCGGTCGGGTCGCGGTCGATCAGCTGCGATGCGGAGGCTGAATTCGCCCAACACCCAAACGTGAGGAACGCAGCGCACAGCACCGAGAGAGTGGTTACCGGGGGCGGCCGCAGGAAGCCGCGGGCCCAATGCTTGCGCATATCAGGATCATGGTCTACTTCACAGCAGCCGGCAACGCGCCAGAACATCTAGTTCGGGTCTCTCTCTAACTTGCTGCGAAGACGAGTGTCACTGACGCTGTGACCTGCTGTGTCGGGGGTAGCACCGGTGTCGAGGGGGGCGACGAAGCCGAAGCCGGCACCGCGGTCGCACCGTAGTTTGATCCCGGGTCGATGCTGACGATGTGTCCAAGCGTGACCCCGGCGGCGTCGGCAATCACTCCCGCTCGTGCGCGGGCCTGGACGATCGCGCTGCGCAGCGCTGTTCGGTAGAGGCTCTCGAGATCGATGCTCGATGCGAACGAGGGCCCGTTGATGTTCGTCGCGCCGGCGGCCACGGCGGCGTCGATGATCTTCCCGACCTGGTCCACGGCAACCGACGCGTGGACTGAGTTGCTCGTCTGGAACCCCGTGATCGCGGTCTGTTCTCGGTTGTACTGGGCCGAGAGCGAGACCGTGTTCGTCGATACGTGGCTTGCACCCGCTTGTTTGAGGGCCGCGATGATCGCGTTCATCGCGCCCGCGTTGGCCGAGATGGCTGCGTCGGCCTTCGTGCGCTGCGTGCTGGCGCCAAAGTCCAGTGTTGCAGTATCGGGTACGAAGGTCACGGAACCACTACCTGTGGCCGTCAGCGTCGCACCCGCGGACGTCGGCCCCGAACCACCAGCCGCACTCAGGCTGACCACGGCTGCGGTCACCGCGAGGATTACGGTCGCGATCCCGAGCCGCCTCAGCTTGGTGCGAGCCACGTCAGCACACCCTCGCATCAAGCAGCGCCAAAGCAGTCACGCTTGCAGCGCGCATCGCCAGATCGACACCAACAGAGGGGCCCAGCCGCATGAACGTCGCTCTTCGTCTCTCCCGAGTTGCCAGCTCGGACAATGACAGCGACGCGGAGAGAAGTCAACCGCCTCGTCTTGCCACGAGAACGGGGTTATCACGGTTTGTCAGAATCGCGTATGAGATCGACGTTTTCAGGCTGTAGAGGGAGGTGGCGCCACATCTTCTTGCGTCTCGACGCTGGGGGTGTGGAAGGGACGGGCCGCCGGGCGAGGTAGTAGCGGGCGAAGAGAGAAACGATCTATCAGTCGATTTGACGTTTAGACGATTAATCGTACACTCAGAGCATGATCTACGGCATCCCGTCTCTCCCGGAGGGGCTGCAAGCTCGCCTCGGCGAGTTGGAGGAGCTGCGGCAGCAGCTTGGGCGCGAAACGGCGTATCCAAGCCCGTGGATCGGGACGCTCCGGAGGCAGGTGCGAGCGGCTTCGGTCGAGAGCTCGGTCTCGATCGAAGGATTTGAGCTCGCACCAGGGGAGGTCGAAAACGTGGTCGCCGGCGCAGCCTCCGGGATTGAACAGTCCGACGAGAATCGGTTGGCCGTGGCCTCGTACGCACGTGCGATGGATCACGTCGGCGTCATGGCGCTCGATCCGGCCTTCGAATGGGCAGAACGCGTGATCCTCGATCTCCACTTCGACGCTTGCTACTTCCAGCGGGACAAAAGCCCTGGCCACTGGCGCACAGGACCGATAGGAGTCACCGCCCCGGACCGGACGCTTGCTTACCAGGCCCCCGACGGCGAAGAAGTTGTCCCACTGATGCGCGAAGTGATCGAGTGGCTCCGCACGAGCGACCCAGATGAACACGTTGTCGTACGCGCTGCGATGGCACACCTCCATCTCGTCTCAGTTCACCCGTTCCGAGACGGCAATGGCCGCATCTCCCGAATCGTGCAATCGCTCGTCCTCGCCCGCGACGGACTCCTCTCTCCCGAGTTCGGATCGATCGAGGAGTACCTGGCGTCCCACACGCCGCAGTACTACGCCGCCCTCCAGCAGGTGCAAGGCGGCCACTATCAGCCGACACGAGACGGCACCCCTTGGATTGGTTTCTGTATCGACGCACACCTGGATCAGGCACGACAGCGCCTGCGCCAGATCGCGACCGCATCGGCACGCTGGACCTGCCTCGAGCGTCTCGTCGAGACACGCGGCTGGCCCGACAGGCTCGTGATCGCGCTCGAACAAAGCCTGATCGGCGGCACCGACAGGAGCAGCTACGAGGCCGAAGCCGACGTGTCGCGAGCGACCGCGTCGGCCGACTTCCGACGGCTACTCGATGCAGGCCTCGTCACGCAGCAAGGCAGAGGCCCAACCACCCGCTACCACGCCTCAGAGAAACTCCGCCGGGACGTCAAAGACGCCGTCGAAGAACAGGCCAACTGACTCGGTCGCTCGATTGATCCCCCGCCAAAGCCAGGCCGATGGTTGGGAGAGTGCGAGCTCGCGCATGTGTCAGCGCGCGTGGGGTTCGTTAGCCGGCGCGCCTTTGGTCGGATCTCTTGGTCACTTCAACTCCTTTTCCGCTTCGATGCTGCCTCTTTGGCCACCGCTTGAAAGTGCGTCGCGCGCGTCCTCCTCGACAAGGTCGGCGTTGATTGAGATCGCGGCCGCTGACCCTTCACCCGCCGCGGTGATCACTTGCGCCCGCGGGTTCGAGACGTTCCCGGCTGCCCAAACGCCTGAGACGCTTGTCCTTCCAGCGGTGTCTACGCGGACGAAGCCGAGGTCGTCGACCTCGAAGCCGAGGTGTTCCGGGAGGCCGTCCAGACGGGGGCGGATCTTGGGTCGGATGAAAAGAGCGGTCCGCTCGACGGTTCGACCGTCGCTGAGCACCAAGCCCCTGAGGCGATCGTCTTCGACGACTAGCCCTCGAACTTCGCCATCGACGACGCGGGTGCCGCGCGCTTCAAGCTGCTCGCGCTCCACCTCCGTCAGGGCGTGGGTGTGCGTGAAGAAGATCAAGTCGTCCGACCATTGGCGGATGAGCTGTGCGTGCTCGACGGAGCCGATGCTCGTTCCGAGTACTCCAAGCGGCTGGTCGCGAACTTCCCAGCCGTGGCAGTAGGGACAGTGGAGGAAGTCCTTAGCCCAGCGTTCTCGAAGCCCGGGAATCGGCGGCAGCTCGTCAACCGCTCCGGTGGCGATCAAGAGTCGTCTTGCTCGCACAGGTTCGCCATCGGCGAGGGTCATCGAGAACCCGTGCTCGATCGAAGTGACGAGCCCAGAGATGAACTCGATGCCGTAGGCAGCTGCCTCGTCGCGTCCCACAGCGAGGAGGTCTGCTGGCGACATGCCGTCGCGTGAGAGGAAGCCATGCATTCGCGCTGCGGGCGCGTTGCGCGGTTCGCCTGCATCGACGACGGCAACTCGCCGCCGGGCGCGGCCAAGGACGAGTGCAGCGCTGAGCCCGGCGGCGCCACCGCCGACCACCACGACGTCATAGCGTTCTCCATCCATAGCGTTACGTTGCCGCATACGCCCCGCCGACGCCACTTTTCGTTCCTATTCCCGTTGAGACGTCGTGGCGTGAACCTCTGGAGAAGGGTCAGCGATCCCGAATGTCCTCGCCCAGGAGGGCCTCGGCCGGTAGTGCCGTCAACTAATGGCTGCAAACGCGGTCGTCAGCATCGTCCGCTCTACGTCGACTTCGGAGAGGCGCCCGGCTTGCAGTTCGGTGCTTGCTACGTGGACGATCCCGCGCACGACCGCGATCAGCCACTCGGCGGAGACATCGGTTCGGAAGACACCTTCCGCTTGGCCACGTTCGAGGAGAGGGACGATTTGCGTTGTCATCGGGAGGTGTCGACGACGGAGTTCCTTGGCGGAGAGCCGGTTGATGTTGATCTGCAAGATGTTGTGGAACTGGCTGAGTTGCCGCCACGTCGCGAGGAGCACTCGCTCTAGCGCTTGCTTCGGCTCCCCACGACCGGGCTCGGCGTTCCGGATTGCCTCCGCGACCTGGCCCGTTGCGTGCTCCATCACGGCGTCGAGGAGCGCCTCGCGTGTCGGGAAGTGCATGTAGATGGTCGCGCGTACGACGCCGGCGCGGCGGGCGATCCCCGCCATGCTGATTTCGGGGTCGCTGGCCAGCGCGTCGAGGGCTGCATTCGTGATCGCGGAGATGCTGCGCTCGGCGTCCGCCCGGCGGCGTTTCGGGGCGGACGCGTCGGTCGTTGTCTTCGTCTTGGTCATCGGTTCAGTGGACGGGCATCGACTGTGGGTTGAGCCGCAGCTTCGCGAGGAAGTGTTGGGCGCGGGGGAGGACCGCCAGTGCCACCACGCTGGCGAGGCTAGCGACGAGAGCGGCGATCAGGAACGCACGTCCGATTCCCGAAGCTGCTTGCGGGCCAAGAATGGCAGCGCTCGACCCGGCGGCGATCGTCGAGAAGATCGCGATGCCGAGGGTGCCGCCGATCTCGTGACCCGTCGAGTTGAGGCCAGAGATCATTCCGCTTTCTTCCTGCCTTGTTCCGGTCAGGATCGCCATTGAGACGGACACGGTTGCGACGCCGAGGGCTACACCGGCGATCAGCATGCCGGGCAGGACGTCGGTCAGGTAGCTGCCGTGTTCGCCGACACGGGAGAGGAGGAACATGCCGAGTGCTGCGACCGCAAACGCTCCGGCAAGCGGGCCACGAATGCCGTGCTTCGCGATGAGGTGGCCGGCCGCGTGCGATCCGATCCCTGCTGAGAGAGCGAGCGGGACGAAGGCGAGACCAGTTGCGAGCGGGCCCCAGCCGAGCACGTTTTGGAGGTAGAGCGAGCAGAGCAGGAAGAGCCCAAAGATCGTCCCTGCAGTCGCGAGCATGAGTAGGAGGCCGCCGCCGATCGAGCGGTCGGCGATGCGTTCGATGCGGAGGAGCGGCGCGTCGATGTGCAGCTCGTAGATCGCGAACGCTGCGAGTCCCGCGAGGCCGCCGATTCCGCAGACGTGCGTCTGGATGGACGTCCAGCCGGCGGAGTTTGCCTGCGTGATCCCGTAGACGATTGCGGCGAGGCTGGTGGTGGCGAGGGCTGCGCCTGCAAGGTCGAGGCCGCGCCAGCGGGGCTTGTGGGTGTCGGCCGGAACGACCTTCAGCGAGGCGACGAGCAGAGCTGCGGCGACGGGGAGGTTGACGTAGAAGATCGTCCGCCAGTCGGTGAACTGGGTGAGGACGCCGCCGACGAGAACGCCGATCGCTGCGCCCGCTCCGCCGACTGCGCCCCAAGCGGCGAGCGCTTTCCCACGAGCGGCTCCGTGGAAGGACGATGTCACGATCGAGAGAGCTGCCGGGGAGAGGATCGCGGCGCCGAGGCCCTGTCCTGCGCGAGAAGCGAAAAGCATCGCGGCGCTGCCTGCCATCGCCGAGGCGAACGATGAGGCGGTGAAGACGCCAAGGCCGGCGAGGAACATGCGGCGGCGGCCAAGGAGGTCGGCGGCGCGGCCGCCGAACAGCAGGAGGCTTCCGAAGATCAGGGAGTAGCTCGTGATCGCCCAGCTGATCTTCGAGCCACTCAGCTGCAGGTCCGTTGCGATGTGCGGGAGCGCGATGTTAACCGCCGTGATGTCGAGGATGACCATCAGCTGAGCGACGAGCAACACCGGCAGAAGCCAGCGGTGAGTCGTGCTGCCAGCGTCTGTGCCGTCTACCCCGTCGTGCTGAGTCGCGCTGTGGTGCTGCGTGTGCTTCGGCTTGTGGTGCATGGCTTGACTCCCTTCAACTTGGACGATACTGTCTGACCTAATAAATCAGACAACAGTGTCCGATGTCAAGAGAGGAGTCGATTACATGACCACAGCGGTCGCGCTCGTCTACGCCGCGCAGTATCCGAGTCAGGTCGCCGGTGTGGCCCTGATCGACTCGGCAACGCCGTATCAGTTCGACCTCCCCGACTACCCCTCGTTCTACTCGATGTGGAAGCGCGCCTCGGCGCTCCTTCCGTCGGCCGCACGAACGGCAATCGGGCGGATCGAGCTTCGGAGTGGGTTCGGCTCGCTGCCGCCACGCGCTCGCGACGCCGCAACGCGCGTTCAACTCCTCGCCGCGCCAACTGACTGCCAGCCGGAGCGAGTTCCTGCAACTCCCGATGTAGTTGGTCTTCTCCGCCGCGATGAATCTGAAGCAGCTCACCGCGTCTCGCTCTCCCGCGCGAAGAAGACCGCGGCTTTTTTCAAGATCTCCCGCTCCTGCTCGAGCATCCGCACCTTCCGGCGCAGCTCGCGCAGCTCCGAGCGCTCCTCGCTCGTCAAACCCTCGCGCTTGCCGGCGTCGACCTCGGCCTGCGCGGCCCAGACTCGCAGCGTCTCGGTCGAGATCCCGAGGTCGCCCGCGACCTCATTCAACGAGCGGCCGCTACTGCGATACAGCGCGACCGCCTCACGCCGGAACTCCGGCGGGTACGGCTTCTTGAAGTTCGATCCCCTTGGCATGACGGACGATCCTTCCTGCCAGGCCGGACACTGCCGACCAAGCGCTCAGGTGTCCACCGAAACGGGGGCACTCCACCCCAGTACGCTCCTGCCATGGACGACAGAGCGCTTCGGCGCGGCAATGCGTCGCTTGCGGTGCTCCACGCGGCGCAGGCGGCCGTGATCCTCGCGCTCTCGACCAACTTCGCGCTTCCCGTGACCGGCGCCTTCATGGAGGGCCCGCCGGGAAGTGGGCTGCCGAAGCAGGCGTTGCTGTTCGACCTCCGCCTCGGCCCGCTCGTCGGCGCTTTCCTGTTGCTCGCGGCGCTCGATCACGCTCTCGTCGCGCTCCCGCCGTGCCGCGCGCGCTACGAGCGAGGTCTCGCAGCGGGTGTCAATCCGTTCCGTTGGCTCGAGTATTCCGTGTCGGCGTCGCTGATGGTCGTCCTGATCGCGATGCTGAGCGGCATCGCCGACTATGTCGCGTTGTTCGCCCTCTTCGCGGTGAACGCGGCGATGATCTTCCTCGGCTGGCTGATGGAGCTGCTCAACCCGCCGGACCGTGCGCGGACGCGCTGGCTTCCATTTGCGCTCGGCTGCATCGTCGGCGCAGTGGCGTGGATCGCCATCGCGGTGCAGATCGGCGTCTCGGCGGCACGAGGACACGCGCCGCCGACGTTCGTCTACGCGATCTTCGTCTCCCTCTTCATCCTGTTCAACAGCTTCGCGGTGAACCAGGCCCTCCAGTACAAACGAGTCGGGCGCTGGCGCGACTACCGCTACGGCGAGCGCTGGTACCTCTGGTTGAGCCTCATCGCGAAGAGCCTGCTCGCATGGCAGGTCTTCGCGAACGTGCTCGTGCTCTGAGCCGGCCGGCGCAGCCGCGGGGACGGGCTCCGCTCGTCCGGGTCAGCGTCTTCTCCACCTGAACCGGCTGCACTCTGCTACTATACAACTAAATCGTTGAAGAGAGTAACAGAGGGAGAACGATGCAGTCGCTTCCACACCCGATCCCCGATGACCTCGCCGAACTGATCGCGCGTCGCATCCGCGCGATCGGCGAGCCGATGCGCGTGCGCATCCTCGACCTCTTGCGCGACGGAGAGCTCAGCGTCAACTCGCTTGCAGAGCATCTCGGCGCTGGCCAGCAGAACGTCTCCAAGCACCTGAGCGTGCTCGCAGAGTCCGGAATCGTCGCTCGGCGCAAGGAAGGCAATCACGTGTACTACCGCGTCGTTGATGCAGGCGTCTTCGCCCTGTGCGAGCAGGTGTGCGGTTCGCTCCAGTCCCAGCTCTCGACCCTGGCCGCCCTCGTCGGCGGCATCCCCACCTGATTTGAGGAGACCGAAATGACCAAGAACATGAGCACGCTCGATCGCAGGCTCCGCACCTTCGTCGCGGCGCCGCTCCTCGTCGTCGTTGCGCTGCTCGTCGGCGTCGGCAGTCTCGCCGGAATCGTCCTGCTCGTCCTCGCCGGCGTGATGCTCGCCACGAGCTCCGTCAGCTTCTGCCCCCTCTATGCCGCGCTCCACCTGAGTACCCGCGTCTCGAAGCCAAACCCGCTCGCTCACTGAAAGGGATGAACAGAGAAATGAACGTGACCACCAAAACCTTCCAGCGCGACGTGATCGAGCGCTCGCATGAGCTGCCGGTCGTCGTCGACTTCTGGGCAGCCTGGTGCGGCCCGTGCCGCATGCTCGGCCCTGCGATCGAGACCGAGGTTGCGAAGCGGGCTGGTCAAATCGAGCTCACGAAGGTCGACGTCGACGCTGAGCAGGCACTCGCCGCGCAGTACGGGATCCAAAGCATCCCGACCGTCGCCGTCTTCCGTGACGGCAAGCCGGTCGGCGGCTTCGTCGGCGCGCATCCGGCTGCGACGATCGGCAGCTTCCTGGACGACACAATCGAGAAGCACGGCGAAGCAGTTGATGCAGCATGAGTCTTACCGCCACATCGCGCTCGATTCGCGGAACGCTGCGTCAGGAGATCGTGATCGACGGTAAGCATCGCCTGATCACCGACGAACCGGAAGAGGTCGGAGGCGAAGGGAGCGCCCCGGCACCACACGAGCTCCTGCCAGCGGCTCTCGCGTCGTGCGTCTCGACGACGCTCGTCATGTTCGCGAACCGGAAACGCTGGGAGCTGGGAGACGTCTCCGTCGACGTCGACTACGACCATCGCTCCACACCGCGGCACTGCGACGTCTCGATCCACCTCGGCGGTGACCTCAGCGCCGAGCAAATCGCGCTGTTGGACAAGGTCGCCGAAGCCTGCCCAGTCCGACGCGCCATCGGGGCCGGCATCGAGTTCAGCGAGCAGATCACCCGTTCCCCTGGAACTCCCATCGCCGCATGAGCTGCGCCCGTCACCGGATGCGGGCTTCCCCTGATGGAAGCCGCGGTGTGCGCCTGTACGACTACCTCAGATGAGTCGCGTCGTCGTCCTCGGTTCGGGCGTCGCCGGTCACACCGCAGCATCGTTCGCGCGGAAGTGGCTCGGCAAGGATCACACGGTCACGGTCGTCAGCCCGCGCGACTTCTACAACTGGATCCCGTCGAACATCTGGGTCGGCGTCGGCCTGATGAAGCCCGAGAAGGTGACCTTCCCGCTCCAGCCGATCTACGACCGTGCGGGGATCGAGTTCGTGCATGCGGCCGCGCGTGAGATTCATCCGGAGGGCGGCGCCGAGGACAGCTCTCCGTTCGTCGTCACCGACTCGGGTGAGCGGATCCCCTACGACTTCCTGATCAACGCAACCGGTCCGCAGCTTCGCTTCGATATGACCGAAGGGCTTGGACCCTCGGCGAACAGCCTGTCGGTGTGTACCGCCGACCACGCTGCTCATGCCTCTCGCGCACTCGATGAAGCAGTCGAGCGGATGCGCAAGGGCGAGCGGCAGCGTTTCCTCGTCGGCGTCGGGCACGGAACGTGCACCTGTGAGGGTGCCGCGTTCGAGTACATCGTCAACCTCGAGTTCGAGCTGCGTGCTCGCAAGGTGCGGGAGCTCGCCGACATCGTCTGGATCACCAACGAGTACGAGCTCGGCGACTTCGGGATGGGCGGCATGCATCTGAAGCGCGGCGGCTACATCACCCCGAGCAGCATCTTCACCGCCTCGCTGTTCAGCGAACGGAACATCGATTGGATCACGCGCGCTCACGTGCGCAAAGTCGAGCCGGGCCGTGTCGAGTACGAGACCGTCGACGGACTGGAAGGCGAGGAGGAGTTCGACTTCGCCATGTTGCTGCCTCCATTCACGGGCGTCGGCTTGGCCGCGTTCGACCGTAGCGGTGCAGAGATCACCGAGCAGTTGTTCATGCCCAGCGGTTTCATGCGCGTCGACGCCGACTACCGTGCGAAGACGTACGAGGAGTGGCGTGCGGCCGACTGGCCGCGCACCTACCAGTCACCGGTCTATGAGAACGTATTCGCCGCGGGAATCGCCTTCGCCCCGCCGCATCAGATCTCGCGGCCTCGCGCTACCCCGAGCGGCGCCCCGGTGGCGCCGGCACCTCCGCGCACCGGAATGCCCTCCGCGATGATCGCGAAAGCCGTCACGCACAGCATCGTCGACATGATCCACGGTGCCGACACTCCCACCCGTGTCGCCTCGATGTCAGAGATGGGGGCCGCCTGCGTCGCCTCCGCCGGCGCAAACCCGTTCACCGGCACGGCCGCATCGATGACGGTCTTCCCGATCGTCCCCGACTGGGAGCGCTACCCGGAGTACGGCCGCGACATGAAGCGCACCTTCGGCGAGATCGGCCTGGCAGGGCATTGGATCAAGATCCTGCTCCATCACATGTTCCTCTACAAAGCGCGGCTTCGGCCGGGCTGGTCACTGATCCCGGAGTAGCGCGATGGCGAACGAGATGAAGAAGCCCCACGTCGCGGAGACCAACCAGTTCTACGCGACAAAACCGACTCACACCACGGTCTTCATGCGAACGTTCGTGCCTTGGCAGTTGTGGCGGTTCGCAGTCATCAACCTGAAGATGATCGCAATGATCCGGCTCAGCCACAGCTCACGCAACTCACACTGACTGCACGAAGACGAGAAACGCAATCGACGGTCTTACGGTCGGCGGGAAGCGAGGAGCCCGCGTGTGCCGCTGACTACCGGGTCCGAAAGGCGGCTCAACTGTCCGGTGGCCCACATGATCTGAGGACGCCCAATCGTTGTGACAACGAGGGCCGACGCAAGCCCGATCAGCAGGCTCGCTGCGACGTCGACAGGATAGTGAACGCCGACGAAGATCCTGTCGATCGCGATTGCGGCTGCCCCGAGCAGCAGCAGCAGCCCGAGTCGGCGATGGAAGGCGAGCACAGCGAACGCGACAGCGAAGGCGACGCTGGCATGGTCGCTTGGGAACGAGTTGTCGGCCGCGTGGTGAACGAGCAGTAAGGTCGCGCGGGGGTGGTCCACGAAGGGGCGATCGTGGAACCAGAGGTGACCGAGGAGGACATTGACGATCAGCGCGAGCACGGCCGATGCGGTAGCGGAGAGGGCGCCTAGCTTCGAGCGTGGCGAACCGCCTGGGCGGGCCACGAACCAGACCGCACCGCCAACGGCGACGAGAACGAAGATTGCCCACGCATTGTAGAACTGCGCGGCGTCCTGGGCGCCGTCGTGATGCCGGAAAGCGCCGTTCAGCGTATGGAACAACGACCAATCCACTGCGCGTCACGGTAACGAACTGGTGACAACGTCGGGCTGAGCAGCGCGAACAGCGCGGTGATCAGTCACAGGCGCGGCAGCCGTATGGTGAAGGCCGCGCCATGGCCGAGTTCGCTGGTCGCGGCTACCTCGCCGTCGTGAGCGTGGACGAGTTCCTCGACGACGGCAAGGCCGATGCCGCTGCCGGCAGCTGTCCGTCCGTTCGTGCCGCGCCAGAATCGGTCGAAGACGTGTGGGAGCTCGTCTGGAGCGATGCCGACACCAGTGTCGGTGACGGTCAGTTCGACCTGTCGATCGTTGGTGGCGAGGTTGACTTCGACCTTGCCGCCTGGTGGTGTGAACTTGAGTGCATTCGAGAGCAGGTTTCGGATGATCTGACCGAGACGAAGTCGGTCGCCGCCCACGCTTGCAGTCTCGGAGCGCGTGAGGAGTTCCACCTCTCCGGCCTCGAACTGTGGCGCAACCAGTTCCACCGTCTCTTCGAGCAGCGCGGTGAGGTTCACCGTTGTTCGATCGAGCCGTAGCCCGGCGGCTTCCGCGGATGCGAGTGTCTCGAGATCCTCGATGACGCGGCCGAGGCGGAGCACCTCCTCGTGCAGCGATGCGACTTGTTGCTGGCTTGGCGCCGCGACGCCGTCGAGGATGGCTTCGCATTGCGCCCTGAGGATGGTCACCGGGGTGCGGAGCTCGTGTGCGACGTCGGCGGTCAGCGCGCGCCGGAGCTCGTCCTGGCGTTCGAGCGTGGCGGCCATCGCGTCGACTGCTGTGCCGAGCTCGCCGAGCTCGCCTGGTGCGGCCAGGTTCGCTCGGGCGTTGCGGTCGCCGCCTTCCAGCCGGTGGACGGCGCCGATCAGCCGGCGCAGCGGCCGGGTGATGCCCTCGGCGACGACGAACCCGACGAGCAGGGCAATGGCCGCTGCGATCAGGACGCCATAGATCGTGGTTCGGGTCAGTGCGTCGCGTAGTTGCCGCTCGGCAGGCGGCAGCGCGTTCTTCGGGAAACGGACGCTTGCCGTTCCAACCGTGGAGTTCGCAACGATGATCGGAGTGGAGCGTGCGGCGCCGTAGGCCGTGTCGAGTCGCTCTATCGCGGGCACTCCGGCCGCGCCTCGGGGGCCGAGGCCCCGGCCCGCCCGGAGCACGAGTGTGCCGGCGCGGTCGCGGATCTCGATGAGCGCGCCGCCGCTGACTGCGATCGCGCGAGCCGCCCGGAGATCGGAATCGGGCCAGCCGCCGGCTGCACGGTAGCTCTCTGCGATCGCGGTGACCGTGTTTGCGACCGTCTGTTGTTGCTGCCGGTGGATCAGTTGGTTGATGTCGGCTCGTCCGGCCCAGAGGGTCAGTCCGGCGAACGCGGCGATCGAGACGGCTGCGACGCCGACGAAGGCGCCGAGCAGCCTCGAGCGCAAGCTGCGACCGCTGCGGCTAGGAGTCACGGGACAGTCCGAGTCGGTAGCCGCCGGAAAGGACGGTCACGATGACCTCGGGGTGGTGCGGGTCGCGTTCGATCTTGCGACGGAGGTTCTTGATGTGAGAGTCGATCGTCCGCTCGTAGCCTTCGAACTCGTAGCCGCGGACGCGGTTGATCAGCTCGTAGCGGGTATAGATCCGGCCGGGCATCCTTGCGAGTGCGGTGATGATCCCGAACTCTGTCGGCGTCAGTGCGACAGATTCGTCGCCAATGCGGACGTCGCGGCGTGCTTCGTCGATTATGAGCTGTCCTCGGCCGAACGAGCGCGGAGGTTCGTCGGTGTCGAGGCTCGCGGCGCGGCGCAGGATCGCCTTTGCCCGGAGGACGAGTTCGCGCGGGCTGAACGGCTTCGTCAGGTAGTCGTCCGCTCCGAGTTCGAGGCCGTGGACGCGGTCCTCACTGGATGCCTTCGCGGTGAGCATCAGGATTGGCACCGCGGAGAACTGCCTGACCTCCCGCGCAACTTCCTCGCCTGAGACGTCCGGAAGGCCGAGGTCGAGAATCACCAGGTTGGGGCCGGATTCCCGAACCAGAGCAATGGCCTCGGCGCCTGACCCTGTCGTCAGGACACCGAGGCCCTCGCGTTCGAGATAGCCGCGTAGGAGGTCGCGGAGCTTGCGCTCATCCTCGACCACGAGCACCGTCGAGGCACGACCGGTCATGCGGCCTGGCGGGTCAGCGCCCGCCTCCGCCCATGCCGAGGCCCATTCCGGCGCCCTGGCCCATGCCCATCCCTTCACCGCGGCCTTCCATCGGCCCTGTGGCCGTGCGATAGATCATCGTCTGCACCCTCGACTGAAAGGTCACAACCGCCTGGGCAGCCTGGTCAGCCGTGATCCGGCCCGCCGCGACAGCTGTATTCGAGTTTGCCTTGAACGCCGCGACGAGCGTCTGTTCCAGCCCAGCCGCGGTCTTCCCGTGCTCGACCGCGATCTGGGCAAGCGACTTGCCATCGTGACGCTCGCTCCTCAGAGCGGTCTCGCTGACGCCGATGTACTCGGCCGCAGCATCCATGACGACACCGCCGGCCATACCGCCGTGGTTCATCCCTCCCTGGTGAAAGGCGTGGCGGGCCGGCGAAGAGGGGCCACTGCCGATCGCAGCAACGGCTGCACCGGCGCCGAGCAGAGACAGGGCAACAACACCGGCTACAACAACGTGACGCTTCCGATTGGATCTCATGTCAACTCCTTGTCTTGGATGGCTGAGCTGGCCCAATCCAAGCGGCACCGCACGGAGGCTCCGTGGAGGCGGTGTGGAGACTGAATGGAGATGCGCCCGCGGCCAGCCGCTCAGCCAACGCGGCCTTGAGCGACGAAAGTGCCGGGATGCGGCCTGCCATGATGACCTGTTCGTCGACGACGAGCGCTGGGGTGCTCATGATTCCGTAGGCGGCGATCTCGGTGTAGTCGGTGACCTTCTCGACCTGTGCTTGGATGCCGAGTTCGGTCAGGGCTTGCGCGGTGAGCTGAGTGAGCCGTTGGCAGTTGGCGCATCCGGAGCCAAGGATCTTGACGGTGGGCATGGTGCGTCCTTTCAGAGGATGGCGTTGAAGAGGAAGCCCGTGGCGAGGATGCCGACGGCGACGACGGCGATGAAGGCGGCGAGGAGCTGGGGGCGCAGGACGCGGCGGAGCAGGATCATTTCGGGCAGGGAGAGCGCGACGACGCTCATCATGAACGCAAGCAGTGTTCCCATCGCGAGTCCTTTTGCGTGCAGGACGGCGATCATCGGCAGGATCCCGGCGGCGTTCGAGTAGAGCGGCACGCCGATCAGGAGGGCGAAGGGGACGGCGAGCGGGTTCGACTCGGAGGCGTGGCGGGCGAAGAAGTCGGTTGGCATCCAGCCGTGGATGACGGCGCCGAGTGCGATCCCGGCGAGCAGGTACGGCCAGGCTTTACCGACGATCAGCTTCACCTCGTCGCGGCCGAGTTCGAAGCGTTCCGCCCAGGTCGGCTTCGCCTCGACCGTGTTGACTGGACCTGCCTTCGCGGCGGCCTCGAGGACGAAGGGTTCGATGTAGCGCTCCAGACGCAGCCGCCCGAGGATGCCTCCGGCGATGATCGCGATCAGCAGCCCCGAGGCGATGTAGAGAACGGCGATCTCCAGGCCGAACATCCCGTAGAGGAGAATGACCGCGACCTCGTTGACCATCGGGCTCGCGATCAGGAAGGTGAGCGTGATCCCGAGCGGCACCCCCGTAGCGACGAAGCCGATGAACGCCGGGACGGCGCTACAGGAACAGAAGGGTGTCGCGACGCCGAGGCACGCAGCGGCGACGTTGCCCGCGCCCTCGCGTTTGCCGCCGAGCAAGGCACGCGTCCGTTCGATCGAGAGAAAGCTTCGGAGGATGCGGGCGACGAAGATGATCCCAATGAGCAGCAGCAGGATCTTCGTCGTGTCGTACAGGAAGAAGTGGAGGGCCTCGGACCAGCGCGGCCCCTGCGGGAGCGCGAAGACGCCGTAGAGCAGCCAGTCCCAGAACGGCAGCAGCCAGTGGTAGAGCGTGAACCAGCCGACTACGCCGGCCCCGAGCAGCCACAGCGTATGCCGCTCCTGCGCTACCCGTGTGCGGAGGGCGATCGCGTTCACGCGGCCAGCGATCCCGCGAGTCGGGTGAGCACGTCCCTGTTGAGCGTGACCTCCACCCGCCTGCCGGCCTTTTCGCACGACACGAGTCCTGCCTCCCGCAGCACCTTCAGGTGGTGCGAGAGCAGCGGCGCCGACAGACCGAGCGTCTTCCGCAACTCGCAGGCACAGGCGTCCTCGCGCGCAAGCTCGTCGATCAGCGCGAGCCGCACCGGGTCGGCAAGAGCGCGGAGGGAGGCAATGCGCGTGGGCTGAGGGGTCTTGTTGGTCATCGGGTTTGGCAGTGAGTCGAGATCTGCCTGCAGCCCACTGTTCAACCTCCATTGAATGGTTTGCGGGCGGATATGGCATCCGGTGCGGCCACGACTGCCCATCCGTACAAACCCTTCGGCTGGAAGCTCGACCACACCGAGTTCGCTCGGCGTCGCGGCCTGGCAACAGTCCGCCACGCTGAGATCGGACCTGGGAGAACCGTGATGCCCCGCTCCCCCCGCACGGTTTCGAGCAGCGACTGGATCGAGGAAATCGCGGACGAGATCGCCACGATCGCGACAGGCCTCTTCAAGAGGTTGCTTGCCGATGGCAGGTGGTGTTCGATGTTCCCGAGAGCGGCATACGTCACCAACGGCTCGCTGTATTCTTAGGGTCGCTGCTCAAACTACTGGGAGAGCAGGGAGCGCACCGGCTCTGGCAGGCGCTCAATGCTTGCCGCGCACCGATTGCGTATCGACGACCCCGAGTTGTACGGGCAGATCCTTTCTCAGGCCGACGGCTCCGTCGTCCAAGATACGGCCGCCCGTGACCCGGACGCATACGTCGCCTTGTTTCCCGCCGGGGCGGCGGGTGAGGGGATGACTTCGGGCGACATTGAGCTCACGGTCGAATCGCAAGAGACACCGCAATTCCAGCCGTGGGCTGTTGCGTTCTTGGACGAACGATGGAACAGTGAACTCGCGGCGCTGGGGCCGAACCCTTCCAAGAGAAGCAAGAATCAGGCCCACCACCGTGCCGTGGCGGAGCTAGTGAAGTAACCGCCAACGTTTGCCGGTTGAACTCGGCGTCGAGAAGGCTTCTCGCTGCTGAACGCTCACGTTCTCACCTCAGCGAACTTGTGTCAATCCCTACAAGAAGCCGATGGAACCAACCACGCCGCGACTCGCCCTGGCGCGACGGCCGAAACGAATTCGGGAGACAGCCGGGCGACTGACAGGACGATCGGAGTCAGTTAAAGTCGGGCTGCCGATTGCGGCCGGCGCCTTGTCGTTGACGATCGGAGGCAGCGTGGCCGCAGTGGACTACTTCCTGAAGATCGAGGGGATCACAGGTGAATCCCTCGATGTCAAACACAAAGGCGAGATCCAGCCTGAGTCATTCAGTTGGGGCGAGGCGATACAGCAGAGCCCCGCCACGGCGAGCGGCGCCGGAGCAGGGAAGGTGCAGTTCCACGACCTGCACGTCGTGATGCGCACCAACAAAGCATCACCGCAGCTGCTGCTCGCGTGCGCCTCTGGGCAACACCTGAAGTCGGCGGTCCTGACCGCCCGCAAAACGGGCAAGGCACCGCAAGAGTTCCTGGTCATCTCGCTCACAAACGTGCTTGTCTCCTCCTACGAGATCGCGTCGACGCCCGTGCAGCCATATCCGGTCGATCAGGTCACGCTCAGCTTCGGCCAGATCAAAGTCGAATACCGGGCACAAAAGCCTGACGGCAGCCTTGACGCGCCGGTACAGGCGAGCTGGGATGTGGTTGCAAACCGGAAGGTCTAGCCGCCCTCGCTCTCGCGTTCGAGCAAACATCACGCCTGGGCATGAGGCGGCGGTCATCGAGCTGGGTCTCCCGCCGGCGCATCGACGGAGCGTCAACTGCAAGGCGTATGCCGCGCACAGCCTCCAGGGATGCCTGGATGAACAACGTCCTTAGGAACTACCAGCCAGCGGTCGGATGGTCGGCGGCGTCCAACAGGTCGCATTCGGTCTGCACCAGGCGGCGGACCCTCACGAGACGTCCCGATGCTCAGCTACCTAGGCTCCTGAGCTCTTTAACCTGCTCCTTGAGCTCATCGGCCATCGGGCCGGGTCGGCAGCGACCGAAGACCTCAGCAAGGGAGCTGTAGTACCAGACGGTGTCGTTGCGGCTGGCGTTGAAGCGATCCCAGAGGCTGTCCCGGACCGCGGCGTGGTCGCGCAGGATCGAGCGGACGTTGTGGAGTCTGTCGGCGAGCGAGACGCGCAGCGCCTCCGCCGAGGCGTGCTCGAGGTGGCCGATGTATCGCTCCTTGCGTTGCTTCCACTGCGGCTCCGTATTCTCGAACGTGTCCGAGCACTCGCGGACGACGCCGGCGACCCTTGTACCGAACCTTCGCTCGATCTCTTTCAGCGTCTGTTCGCCGCCAGCGTCTTCCGGGCCGTCGTGGAGCAGCGCCGCGATTGCCTCGTCCTTGTCGCCTCCGTCTTCGAGCACGATCGCGCAGACCGCCAGCGGGTGCGAGATGTACGGAATGAACGTTCCCTTGCGCACCTGCTCGGTATGGAGCTGAGCGGCGTAGGCAAGCGCATCCTCGAATCTCGGCGTCAGAGCGCGTAAGGAGCGGTCGGGCATACGGTGAATTCTTATCGAGAGACGATGACGATGCCGCCTCGGCGATCTCCCACGCATTCATCGCTGCTGCGGTCATCGCAAGCGTCGCCAGATCCGTCCCAGAGGCTGACGCTAACCGACACGGTGGGCGACGTGCATCCTCCCAACATTGCAAACGAGCTGGCCTAGAACATGTGCGGGTTCTAGGGTCGGCTGCGAGCAGGGGTGTGTAGCAGGGTAGGTGGCTGGGTATCGCCGATGACAGAAAAGCCGCTACTGCCAGGCAGACGTTCGAAGAGGCAGGCTTCACCGTCGAGAGCGTGCGCGAGAACGAGCAATACCCGCTTCGTCTCCGCGCAGGCCGACAACGCAACCGAGAAATACGGCGTCAAGAGCATCTCGCTCCTCGCGCTGAAGACAACTTAAGCCGCAGAAAGGAGTCGAAGGTGTCCGACAAGGTTCTCATCAATCTGGCGACAGGTATGGAGGACGGGGAACGCGTGCTCGTTGCCTTCCTCGTTGCCACAGCGGCACTGGATCAAGGCAAGCAAGTCGTCGTCTGGGCAACGAAAGATGCGGTGCGGCTCGGCTTGCCAGGCGAGATGTCGGGCGTGACGTGCAAAGGCTGCCCGCCGCTCGAACGACTACTCGAGCAGTTCGCAGACGGAGGCGGCGAGCTATGGATGTGTCCGATCTGCCTCAGCGCGCGCGATCTCGAAGACGCCGAGAAGATCGCGAACACGAAAGTCGCGGGAGCAACACCCATGTTGGAATGGGCAGGGAGCGACACAACTGTCTTCAGCTACTGACTAGAAACTCTGATTCGCACCGGCTGTCGCTGCTCGGGGCCGCGTCGCGGCTCGCTTATCGCGGCGCGCCCTGGCGGCCCCGCTCGAACGCCGCCTCCAAGAAGGCAAAACACGACGCGAAGCAAACCGCTGCCTCAAGCGCTACCTCGCCCGCAACCTCTACCGCCTAATCGAGCCGCTGGCGACTTGACAGTCATAGGTGACATGTGGTGGGGCCTCCTCGGCACTGGCGTGGTAGGCCACGCGGGTCGTCAAGACCGTGGAGCTCGAGGAGGTCCCGATGCAGATCGTATGCGCGTTGGATGTGCACCGCCGTCAGATCACCTTCAAGACGTTGGCGCCGGCGAGCGGCGAGGGCTCGCGCGGATCAGCCCGGCCGCCCGCGAGCCGCTACGTCAGCCGACAGCTTGGCGGGACCTAGGCCCGATGTACAGGTCAGCTACGTTTCGTTTCTATCGCTTTGGCTGTTGGGAGAGCGGAAGCTCTCCACTCGGCTTGAAGACCGCGACCGCGCTGGTGAGGCGGGAGGGTTAGTTGACGTCGCGGTGTGCGGCGAGGGCGGTGGCGGCGAGCGCGAATGCGATCGTCCAGGCGAGGAGGGTGGCGCCGGCCGCTGCGGCGTGGAGGAGATGGTCCGTGGTGAGCCCGATGAGGGCGTCCGAGGCGTGGGCGGGTGCGAAGCGGCCGACGGAGGGGACGAAGGCGAAGAGGAGATTTTCGACGACGAATCCCCAGGCGAGGAGGCCGATGACTGCACCGACTTGGTTGCGGACGACCGCGCCGATGCCGACTCCGAGCGCGCCCCAGAGCGCGACTCCGGCAAGCGTGCCCAGCAGGAGCAAGGCCGTCTGGTTGGCGTTGAGGGCGTAGTCGATGCCGCGTCCGGCCAGGACGGCATAGCCGATCCCGAAGCCGAGTCCTTCGCCGACCAGCCCGAAGACGATTCCAGCTACAAGCCCGGCGGCGAGTTTGGCGCCGATCACGCGCGACCGTTTGGGCGTGAACAGGAAGGTGGGGCGGATTGTGCCGAAGCGGTATTCGCTGGTCACGAGCATGATCCCGGCGAGCGCGGAGAAGACCCCGGCGAGGCTGCCGACGCTGAGCAGGCCGCGCTGATCCTCGGTGCTCGTCAGACTCGGTGCTTTCGTGAGGAGTCCGGAGAGAAGTGAGAAGAGAAGGATCAGGGCGATCATCCCGAGCACGATCCCGATCGTCGTGCGGGTCGAGCGGATCTTCAGGAGCTCGGCGTTGGCCTGCCCGATCACTGCGGTGGCTCCGAGGTGAGTTGGAGGAAGATGTCTTCCAGCGAAGAGCCGTCGGCCGCGAGTTCGTGGACCGGCACGCGGGCGGCGAACGCGAGATCGCCGACCTGCTCGCTACTCACTCCGTGCACGAGTAGTACCTGCTCGTCGACCGCCGTTGCTTCGATGTGCTCGTGCTGCAGCGCCTGCTGTAGCTTCGCCCGCTCGGGGGTGCGGACTCGAACTGATCCGCCGACGCGGGACGTCAGTTGCTCGAGTGATGACTCGACGACGAGTTTGCCGCGGTTGATGATCAGTACCTGGTCGACGGTCTGCGCGACCTCGGCGAGGACGTGGCTCGAGACCAACACGGTGCGCTCACCGGCGGCAAACGTGCGAAGGAAGTCGCGCAGCCAACGCACGCCTTCTGGATCCAGCCCGTTCGCCGGCTCGTCGAGGATCAGCAGTTCCGGATCGCCGAGCAAGGCGGCTGCGAGGCCAAGCCGCTGCCGCATGCCAAGCGAGTAGCCCTTGACGCGGCGTCGCGCCGCTCCATCGAGCTCGACCAGACGCAGCACTTCATCAACGCGATCGTCGGGCAAACGCGCCGCTCGACTCAACATCCGAAGATGGTCACGCCCGGAACGACCGGGGTGAAAATCCGTCGACTCCAAGACCGCGCCGACCCGCAGGGCCGGTTCATTCAGCTCCCCGTAGGGGGAGTCGAAGATCCGAGCGGTGCCGGCGCTCGGCTTGATCAGCCCGAGCAACATCCGCAGCGTCGTCGTCTTGCCTGCACCGTTCGGGCCGAGAAACCCGGTGATCGTGCCCGGCGCGAGTCCGAACGAGAGCGAGTCGACGGCGAGCACGGAACCAAAGCGCTTCGTCAACGAATCCGCGACCACCGCCTGCCCCGCAGCGCCTGCCCCGGATGAGCTCGGTCCGGACGCTCTCTTTGCTGACACGACTCGAACCTACCCGACCGCAGCGCGCCCTGGCATGCACGACCTGCCGACGCGGACGAGTTGAGAGATCCCAAACTCTTCCACGGGGGACGCTGTCTCCCGCGCCGCTCGGGTTCACCGATCGACCATGACCTCGACGGACCCTCTGCCGTCTGCGAGCAATCCGCCTGTTCCCTGCGCGGCGGCGCTGATGTGGTGTACGCCTGCCGGCCGGATTGAGGGCTCGGTGAAGGTCGAGGTGCATCCGGTTGTCGCGCTCGAGCCGTTCGCTGCGTCCCGCCAATTAAGGGCGCACTGTCCGTTGCCAAGCTGTTGTCCGTTTGTGTCGTAGACCTCGGATCGGACTGCAAGTCGCGTTCCGACCTGTCTGCGAGCGGCGTTGGGGATGAGCACGACACGTAGCTTGCTTCCAACGGCGGGCGTCTGGCGACGCGTTGACGGCGGTGCCGTGTTGTCGCCGTGGTGGCGCTGGACGATCAACCACGTGAGACCGCCGACGAGCACGAGCGTGCTTGCTAGCGCGAGCGGCTTTTGCCGGGCCCCCGGGATCGACGGGAACTTGACCGGTCCTGCTTCGATCCCGCTGCCAACGATCGCGGCGAGCACACCGACAACGCCGAGCAGAACGAGAAGTCCGGCAACATCGCTCGCGCTCATCTTCGGAAGACTTTATGATCGCGCTCGGTCGTTTGCCACCGCTGGAAGGCGACTCGAAACCGGGGTGTGAGCGTTCATCCCGATCAGACGGGACAACCCACACACTCACAGCTTCGGAATGATGCTCCTATGACTTGTGACTGGCCCCCTGGGTTTGGTCCATTTCTATTGAGGGTCCGGACCGGCCCACGTCTGTTGAGCGTCGTCGACTTGGTCGACGCGCGTGCCCGCTTGACTGGTCCGGTTTTGCTGAGGGAAGTTCCTCTCACTTCGGTCCCTCTTTGCAGCTTGCCGCAAACGCGGCGGGCGTCAACATTCCGAGCCCGCGTGGGGCCGCAGCGTGTTGTAGGTGACCAGCCAGTCGCTGATCACGACGCGGGCTTCGAGGACGCTGTCGACCTCTTCGCCGTGAGGACCTCGTCGCGCATCGTGCCGTTGAAGCGCTCGACGAACGCGTTTTGTTGCGGGCTGCCCTTCTCGATGAACGCCGTCTTGACGCCCTGGCCGGCGAGCCAGTCGCCGAGGCTGTCGGCGATGAACTCGCGGCCGTCGTCGGAGCGCAGCAGCTCCGGCTTGCCGTGCTTTTCGAAGAGACGCTCGAGCTCGCTGATCACCTCGCGCGCTCCGATCGAACGGGCGACCCGAGAGCCGACCGCGACCCGGGTGTACTCGTCGACGACGTTGAGGATCCGGGTCGGACCGCCGTCGCTTGTCCGGCTACTCATGAAGTCGTACGACCAGATGTGGTTGGGCCGCGTCGCGGGCAGGCTCCAGATCGACTTCTCCGCCGAGCCCTGCGCCTTTCTGCCCGAGCTTTGGCTGCGCCGGCGCGGCACCCGGTGGCCCTCCAGCCGCCACAGCCGCTCGATCCGTTTGCGGTTGATCTGCCAGCCCTCAGTCCGCAAAAGCTGCCAGACCGTCCGATAGCCCCAGCGCGGATGCGCCGCCGCCAGCTCGTTCATCCCGCCGACCAGCCGCAACTCATACTCAGCCGCCACACGCTCGTAGCGTTGCGTCGAGCGATGCTGCCCAACAACCCGGCAGGCCCGACGCTCCGACACCCTGTGCCGACGCTGCAAGTACTTCGCCGCGTCTCGCCGACGCGTCGGGCTCACCATTTTCCCCGCTGCAGATCCTTCAACATCGAAATGTCCAACGCCTGCTCCGCCACGATCTTCTTCAGCCGGCTGTTTTCCTGCTCGAGCGCCTTCAACCGCTGCGCCTCGTCTTCCTTCAACGCCCCGTACTTGATCCGCCAACGGTAAAACGTCTGGTCCTGATCCCCAGCCGCTTACACGACTGCGGGATCGTCAAACCCTGCGCCTGAAGCTTCTCCGCCTCCCTCTGTCCCGCGTCACGAAATCTGGCAGTGGGGTTAGTGTCGGGCTCCTCGTGAAGGGAGCAGCTCGTGGCACGTCCTTCTGTTTTTTCTGTTGAAGACAGATATCGGCTCGTCCTTGCAGTCATCAGTGGCGAGTTGTCGATCGCTGAGGCGGCTCGCCGGGGCAAGGCGTCTGAGCAGTCGATCTCAAACTGGAAGCGGCTGTTTCTCGAGAACGGCAAACAGGGTCTGGCGGAGAACGGCAAGCCCGGCCCGAACGCGCGTGAGCGGCAGCTGCTCGAGGAGGTCGAGGAGCTGAAGGCCGCGCTCGGTGAGGCGCACGTCGAGCTGCGGGTCTGGAAGAAGAGCGCCGAGCATCGGCTGGGGCCTACGAGGACCTCGAGGTGATCCGCCTCGAGGCCGCGATGCCGACGAGCCGCTTCGCCGAGCTGATCGGGGTGCCGGAGCGCTCCTACCGGCGCTGGCAGCAACGGCAGCGTCAGGGCCGGCCGGCGAAGGGGCCGTGGCCGGCGCCGGCGCGCGACCGCGTCGAGCCGACAGCGATCGCCTACGCGGATCGCTTTCCGGCCTGGGGGCATCGCAAGCTGGCGATGCTGATGCGCGTCGACGGCCACGACGCCCCCGACGCGACGGTGCTCAGAGCGCTCAGACGCAGCGGCCGCGTCCAGCCGATCGACTATCAGGCCGAACGCCGGCAGTTGGCGCAGGCGCGGCGGGCGGCGTTCGTGGTGCCACCCTCCGGGCCAAACCAGGTCTGGCAGCTCGACTTCAGCGAGTTCGAGACACGCCACGGCGGCATCTGGCGGATCGGCGGCGTCGCCGACTACTGGTCGAAGCTCGAGCTCGGCTGGCACGTCTCCACTACGCAGAATCACCGCGACGCGATCGAGACTGTCGAGCAGGCGATCAGCGAGAGTGAACGGCTCGCCGGTCGCCCGCTCGCCGAGCTACTCGTCGATCGCGTGACAGGCGAGATCCGGCCGATCGCGCTCGTCACAGACAACGGGCCGTGCTTCAAGTCGGTCCGCTTCGCCGCCTACATCGACCGCCGCCCCGAGCTGATCCACATCCGCACCCGTCGCAACTCGCCCGGCCAGAACGGCGTCCGCGAAAGAGCCTTCGGCTCGCTCAAGTACGAACACCTCTACCGGCTCGAGATCGACGACGGCCACACCCTCGGCGTCGAAGTCGAGACCTACCGGCAGCTCTTCAACGAGGTCCGGCCACACGAAGGAATCGGCATGCGCCGCCCGCTCGACGTCCACCTCGAAGCCATCGACGACCACCAGACCATCAAGCCAACCGAGCCCGAAACCCTGCCACATTCGTGACGCGGGACAGGAGCGAGCGGCCAGTCTGAGGAACGAAAAAGACCCCGTTTCCGGGGTCTTTGTGAGCGGGAGCGACGGGACTCGAACCCGCGACCTCCGGCGTGACAGGACTGTCCCTCTCGTCGGATGCACTCAAACCGCTAGTAGCGAAATCTACTCAACGACCGTCGTCGCCAAACGACAATGGAAAGCGCTCAGGGTCATGCTCGAACGCTGTGAGCATTCGTGCACCCCAGTACCGCCCGGCCCCGATCGAGAGTCGGCGGCTGACTGTATCTTTAGAGGCGCTCCGCAACTATTGGGAGAGCAGAACCTGTTAGGAATCTATTAAAATCCCTGCAAATGGGGATGTTTTGGGCGGTTAGCTCAGTTGGGAGAGCACCAGCTCGACAAGCTGGGGGTCACTGGTTCGAGCCCAGTACCGCCCATGACAAAGGGCCCCGCAAGTGCGGGGCTCTTGTTTTCCCGGCGAGCAACTTGAGTCGAGCTGTGTCCGCACAATGTCCGCACCGCTACGTCATCGTTCGCGCTCGAGCGGTCTTCTCGGGGCTAAGTGGCCTCGTCGCCGTCGGCGTCGCCTTCGAGGTGCCGGTGTTCGTGCTCGCCCTCGTCCGAGTGCGCGTCTTCACCGCCGCACGTCTGCGTCGAAGCTGGCGCGGCGGCCTCGCCGCAATGGCAGTGCTCGCCGTCGCCCTCCCCGGCGTCGACCCGGTGACGACGACGATGGAGATGGTGCCATTGATGGCGCTCTACGTGCTGTCGGTCGTACTCGCGACAGTGCTCGAGAAGCGCTGGTTCGCGCCGCTGCGTACCTCGCACGCCTCGGCCTGACCCGTCGAGGACGGTGGCCGACACACGGCCACCGTCCGTTCCGGTACGGCTTCGGGCTGGCGTGCAACTGTGAGCGTCTCGACCTGCCCCCCGCGCAGCGGGAGGTTGATGTGAGGCCCACCTACCGGCGGCGGAGGACGATGGTCATGACCATTGTCTCCGACGCGTGCCGCCCCGGCTCGGCCAGGTAGTAGCGAGTCAGACGCCCGAAGAATTCCTCGGTGAGCGTGTCGACCTCTGCGGCATTCTTCGCTGAAGGACCGAACAGGTGCAGCCGCAGTGTCGACTCGCCGAATCCGCGGATATAGCCCGCGTAGAGTCGTGCATAGGCGCGGGGATCGCCGAGTGAGTCTTCGTAGACGTCATCGGGGTGAACCGGGGCCGGCGTCACGGACGCTTCGATGACTTCGAATGCCTCTCTCAGATCGGACTCTCCCGTGATCGGGGCGCACGCGTCTTTCGCCGTCGGGAACCAGAGCGGGAACACGAAACGGTCGAGGGCCGCCGCCTCGATCAGACCATCGGTCACCATCTGGTTCGCCACGTCGAAGATGGCGCGATAGAGCCTTCTCGCCGACGCCCTGACGCCGTTTATCTCGCTGTCATCGGGGATGCTGCCGAGCGTCGACACGATCGCCACCCCGCCCGGCCGCAACTCCACCGCGCGGCAACGCAGAAATTGCGTCCAGTCGGCCCGGGCGAGCGCCGCGAATTCCGTGCGCGCGTCGCCTTCCAGATCGGCAAACCACACCGTTCCCGGCGAGGAAGGCGAGGGCGCGCTGCTCAGCCAGTGGCTTGCCGCAAAGCAGGTGCCGAGCGCGACCGAGCCCGGCGCTGCCAGTTGCGTGTAGAAGGATCCGACAACGGCTTCGGTGCGAATACCGGAACCGTCGCGCTGATAACCGTCGGCGCCGAACGCGAGCGCGAGGAGGGCGTTCCAGTCATTGCCGACCTGATCGGAATGGCGGATGACCATGGTGCCCTGTGGGTTGATGCGCCGATACGCTTCGATCGCCGGCGCGACGGCAGCGAGCGCGCTGTGACCGGGGCCGCACCCATAGTCCATTGCCGTGAACTCGGGTTCGACCGGCCCGATGCGCTCCACCGCGGCGCGCAACCACTCCGCACGGCTGCGGACCATCTGATCCTGCATGTATGAATTGCGGTCATAGTCGACCATGCGTTCGGTCGACGTGGCAATCTGTCGACTCCTGGGTTTCATGAGTTCGCATCATGCCTGGTGCCTTTGCCCGGGGGTCATCGCGGTCCGTTGAGAGGCGCCAGAGCGCTGCGAGCGTTACCGCACAGACGATCGAGAGAGTGAGGTAGGGGACCGTGTCACGGGTGGCGTGGGCGAGTGCGCCACCGCCCGCGGCGCCGAGCGCTTGGCCGGGTGCCCAAGCGAGACTGATCAGGGCGAACGTGTATCCGTGGTCGAGGCCTTGTTGCTCGGTCAGGTTCGTAAGGAGCGTCATGGCGGGCGTGAAGAACGTTCCGAAGGCGAGACCGCCGCAGACGACGACGGATGCGAGGACATACGCGTTGTTGGGCCAGGGATAGATCGCTGCGATGAGGACGGAAGCCGCGAGTCCCATGCGAATGGGGTAGAGCGGGCCGCGGTCGTCCGTGAGTCGTCCGACGAAGATGTTGTTCACGGCTTCGCAGGCGCCGGTGACGAGGAAGACGGTTCCGATTGCGACCGAGGTGAAGCCGAGGGCAGAGAGGCGGAGCGGTGCGAGGACGGAGACCGTGCCGAAGAGCAGCGCGGGGAGGACGACGAACCAGAACGCCCCGAGTACGCGGCGATCCCGGAGCACACGCCCGAGCTGCAGCGGTTGTGGTTTCTGCGGCCGAATGGACGGTGTCTTCGCCGCCCAGGCGACCAGCCCGAGCGAGGCGACACCGACGACACCGAACGTCCAACCCGTGCCCGTGACCGACGCAATGCCGCCCATGACCGGTCCGAGTAACGCCCCGCCGACCGCCGCGGCAAACGCCGTTCCGATCACGCTGCCGCGCTTGCTCGCCGGAGATGCGGCAACGAGCCACGCGAGCGCGCCGGTCCACGAGAACGCGCTCGCCGTTCCCTGCAGGAAGCGCGCGACGTCCAGTTGCCACGCCTCGGTCGCGATCCCGAAGACCACGGTGCACAGAGCGACCACCGTCAAGCCCGCGAGGACCGTCGGCTTCACGCCCGCGCGCGCGGCGACAATGCCACTCGGAATCGCTCCGACGAACACACCAGCCGGGTATGCGGCTGCGAGCACCCCCGCCTGCGTCTTGTCGAGCTCCAGAGTCGCCGCGTAGTGCGGCAACAATGGTGTCAACACCGCGAAAAAGAGCGTGTCGAAGAAGACGATTGCGCTTGCCAAGACCAGGATCCTGCGCACGCCGCTACTCTGCCGATCCGCCCTGGGCGGCGAGCGACACCGCGCGTGAACGAGACGGTTGACAGCCCGAAACCGTCGCTCTACGTTCGAACTCGCATGAAGGTCCTAGGATCCCTCGGCAGCCGTTTGGCGGGCGACGTCGTCCTGCCTGCCGATGCTGCTTGGGAGGAGGCACGGCGATCGTGGAACCTCGCGGTCGATCAGCGGCCCGTGGCCGTTGTCTTCCCCGAGTCGGCCCAAGACGTGGTCGAGACGGTGCGGTTCGCCGGCGAGCACGGCCTGCGGATCGCCTTCAACGCCGGCGGCCACAACGCGGGGTCGATCGACTGGAGCAACGACGCCCTCCTCCTCAAGACGGAGCGAATTCGCGGGGTCGAGATCGACGTCGAGGGCCGGCGCGCACGGGCCGAGGCGGGCGTGCTCGCGAATGCGGTCGCGGAGGCGGCGGGCGAGCACGGCCTCGCCTATCTCGCAGGCACCTCGCCCGACGTCGGCATCGTCGGCTACACGCTAGGTGGTGGCTTCAACTGGCTGATCCGCAAGCACGGCCTCGCCGCGAACAGCGTGCTCGCGGTCGAGCTCGTCACGGCGGACGGGCGCCTCGTCCGGGCCGACTTCGAGGAGGAGAGCGACCTGTTCTGGGCGGTGCGCGGCGGCGGCGGGAACTTCGGTGCGGTGACGGCGATCGAGTTCGCGCTCTATCCCATCGAGCAGGTGTATGCCGGCGCCTTCTTCTGGCCGATCGAGCGTGCGGCCGAGATCCTCAACGCATGGCGTTCCTCGGTCGACGCCGTCCCCGTGGAGTGCGAGTCGATCGGCAGGCTCCTGCAGCTCCCCGATGCTCCGTTTCTGCCCGAGCATCTCCGCGGGCGGTCGTTCTCGCTCGTCGAGGTTGCGTTTCTGGGCAGCGAGACTGCGGGCGCGGCGCTGGTGCAGCCGCTCCGCGAGCTCGCCCCGGTGCTCGACAACGTGACGATGATGCCCGCGCGCGACCTCAGCCTCGTGAACATGGATCCGGACTTCCCGCTTCCCTACGCCGGTGACGGGATCCTGCTCGATGAGTATTCGCCGGCAGCCACCGACGCGCTCGTCGAGTCGTTCGTCGGGTCGCCGCTCCTTCACGTCGAGGTTCGCCATCTCGGCGGCGCGCTTCGCGTTGGGTCACCCGCCCACGGCTGCCTCGACACGATCGACCAGCCGTTCCTGCTCTTCACGTTCGGCATCGCCGGTGACCTGGAGCTGAAGGAGGCCGTCGAGCAGCACGTCGAGCTCCTGCTATCGGGGCTCGAACCGTGGGACAGCGGTCGCCGCTACCTGAACTTCACCGAGTCGCCGGCCGACCCGCGGACGATCTTCCCCGAGACGAGCTGGCAGCGCCTGCAACAGGTGAAGTCGATCTACGACCCCGACGAGCTCTTCCTCGCGAACCACTCGATCCCCGCCGCCGACCGCGCAGGGAGATAGATGGTTGATCGGTAATTGACGGTGTTCCGGGGAGGCCCGCCCGCAGCCGGGGCGGCGTTGAATTCCCGATCAACCATCTAGGTCACATGCAGAGCCAGCCGCCGTCGACCGCCAGGTTGAGGCCGTTGATCCCGCCGTTCTCGAGCAGGAAGCGCGAGGCGTCCACGACCTGCGCCATCGTCACGAGCCGGCCGGTCGGCGTGCGCTGCACGAGCGCCTGAAAGCGCTCGGCGGGCATGTCCTTCCACTGCGGGCTGTCGCCGACGATCGCGGGATGGAGCGCGTTCACGCGCCTCGGGGCCAGCTCGATCACCAGCGTCCGGACCATGCTCGTGACGGCGCCGTTCACCGCGGTGACTGTCGTCGAGCCGGGATAGGGCCGGTCGCGGGCGAGGCCGCCGAAGATCAGGATCGCCGCGTCGTCGGCGAGCCTCGGCAGGAGCGTGTGGACGACCTCGGTGTAGCCGACGAGCTTGAGCGTGACGAGCCGCGTCGCCGCCGCGATGTCGTAGTCCTTGACGGAGTTGCTGTCGCGCTCGATGGCTGCGAGGACGAGGTACTCGACCTCGCCGACGTCCGCGAGCCGCTCGGCGAGCGTCTGCGGCTCCGCCAGGTCGAGCCCGATGCCGCGCGTCGAGCCGCCGATCTCCGCGGCGCACGCCTCGGCCGCGGACGCATCGCGGCCGCTGACCACGACGTCGCGTCCCTGGTCGGCATAGAACTGCGCGACCTCGCGGCCGAGGCCACGCGTTCCGCCCACAACAACGACGCTCTTGCTCGCCATCTTTCGGTTCTCCTTTCGAGGATCGGAGGGGCGGGCCTCGGCCCGCCCCTCCGATCGGGCTCGCTCAGTGGGAGTGCGCCCCTGCCGTCTCCATGGCCCACTCGGGCAGCAGACCGCCCTGCCCGAGAATGTGGTTGCGCGACTCCTCGAGCTTCTGGATGACCGACTTCATGTCCACGCCGAGGAGTTGCCCGTCCCGCTTGACCGCGCGGCCGGCGACGAACACCGAGTCGACGTTCGACGTATCCGCGAACGTGACGATCGTCGCCTTTGGGTCGAGCACCGGCACAGTGTTGATCACGTCGGTCTTGAGCAGCACGATGTCGGCCTGCTTGCCGGGTGTGAGCGAGCCGACCCGGTCCTCCAGCATGATCGACCGTGCCCCGTCGATGGTCGCGAACTCGAGCACGTCCGTGTGCGTGAGCTTCGGCGCGAATGCAATGTCCGGGGTGTCGGTGAACTCGAGGATCCGGTCGTAGGCGAGTGCCGTTCGCATCTGCGTGAACATCTCGCCCGGAACGCTCGAAACGACGTCGACGCTGAGCGACGGGCGGACACCGCGGGCCAGCATCTTCCCGGTCGGAGGCCGCCCGTGGCCCATGAGCATCTCGACGTACGGCGCGATCGACGCCTTGCCGCCCGTCTCCGCGATCCAGTCGAGCTCCTGGTCGGTGAGGTCGGTCATGTGGATGTAGCAGACGTCCGGGCCCATCAGCCCGAGGTCGTGCATGTCCTTCACGGGCTGGTAATGCAAGGTGTGGAGGCGCATGCCCACATGCACGCTGATGAGGATCCCGAGCTCGCGCGCGAGGGCCCAGTCGTGCTTTGCGACGTCGAAGTTCACGTTTCCGGGCTGGCGGGCTGCCATCGCGAGTGTGATGAGCCCGTCGTCGGACGAGAAGTACGTCTCGCGGATCCGGCGGATGTCGGCCGGGTGCTCGAGCTCGCTGAACGACCACCACTCGCCGCCCGTTGGCATGCCATGGGCGTACACAGCGCGGATGCCCGCATCCTTCAGCCCCTGGACCGCCGCGTCCGAGTGGTCCGGTGTGTTGCTGATGTGCGACCAGTCGAGCAGCGTCGTGACGCCCGCGTTGAGCGCCTCGAGCGAGCCGGCGTAGTCGCCGATATGGACGTCCTCGGGACGATAGAAGCCCCCGACCTGGCCGAGCATGACCGCGAAGTAGTGGTCAAGCGTGCACGATGGAAGGACGCCGCGGACCGGCGTCTGCCAGGTGTGCCGGTGGGTGTCGATGAAGCCGGGCATCACGATCATCCCGGTGGCGTCGATCTGCTCCGCGTCCGAGACGCCGAGGTTCCTCCCGATGTCGACGATCTTGCCGTCCTCGACGAGGACCTCACCATCTGGGATGTCGCCGACTTCGGGATCGATCGAGACGACGAAGCCGTTGCGGATCAGTAGCCGCTGCGAGCTCATGCTTACTCCTTAGCCTCTTCAGACAGGGATTCGGTGCGGTGGTTCGCGCGCCGCCGCATGTACAGCGACCATAAACGCTTGTGCCCGGCGGCGTCAACGTCGAACGGCCAAACCTCAAGATATTCTCGGCGGCGCGTGCCACATCCCGGTCTCGAATCGTTAAGCCATCATTGACACTGTTCGCCGGACCTGGTCAGAATGTCCCGTGGTCGCGGCCAGTACTCCAACGCCGCCCCCAAGGGGACGATTCGCGGCCGCCCACGTTCGACGACTCGCCAGCACGGCCGCGGTCGCCGCGCGCTTCCTGCCGGTGTGGCTGGCCACCGGCGCACTCCTCGTGATCGCCGCGATCGCAGCGCCGGACGCTCTGGGGCACACCTCGTTCTCGTACATCCTCCCGATCGCCACCGTCCTCGCGATCGCGTCGCTCGGCCAGATGCTCGTGGTCATTCAAGGGGGCATCGACCTGTCGACACCCGGGGTGATGGCCGCCGCGGGAAACCTGGTCGCCGGGATCGGAGCAGGCTCGGACCACAAGCTCCCCGTCGCGGTCCTGGCCGCACTCGGTGTCGGCGTACTCGTGGGCGTCGTCAACGGCATCCTCGTCGGCGTGCTGAGGCTCAACCCACTGATCGTGACGCTGGCCGTGGGACTGATCGTCCTCGCCTGGAGCAGCAAGTACTCGCGCGACGTCGTGACCAACCGCCCGAACGTGCCGAATCGGCTGTCATCCTGGGCAACCGCGAAGCCGCTCGGGGTCAGCAGCGTCTTCTGGGTCGGGGTGGCGATCACCATCCTGCTCGCCCTCGTCCTTCGCTACACGGTCGTCGGTCGCCGGTTCCAGGCCGTGGGCGCGAACCCGAGAGGTGCGTGGATGGCAGGGCTCCATGTCCGAACCTACGTCGTGCTGGCCTACACCGCGGCCGGCACGCTCTATGCAGGAGCGGCCGTCCTGCTCGCGGGCGTGAGCTTCAGCATCGACCCCGCCTTCGGCTCGGCGTACCTGCTCGCGCCGATCGCAGCGGTGGTGATCGCCGGTGCATCCCTCTCGGGCGGTCTCGCGAGCGCGACGTCCACCTGGATCGCCGCGTTCGCCCTCACCCTGCTGACGCAGATGCTCCTGATCATGGGGCTCTCGTCGGCAATGCAGTACATCGTCTTCGGCATCGCGATCATCGCGGGAATGGTCGTCTCGGGCGATCGCGTCGCCGCCGTCATCGCCTGGGGCATGCGAGTCGTCACGCCGACGACTCGAGCAGCCGACGGCGTCTAGGCGGGCAAAGCCATACCCCCCAGAAGAACGTCAATGACGAACCGACGGAAGGAGTCACGGATGAGACGGAAGCACCAGATCCTTGCGGTGCTGCTGGTCGCGAGTGCGGCACTGGTCGCACTTATCGGGGCTGCGAGTGGCACCGCTGGAGGGGCGCACTCGGCCTCCACCGGCCCCTCGGGCTACGTGGGGAAGGGCGGCGCCCTGATCGGCAAGGGCAGCGGCTTCGGCGAGATCTACAAGGCGCCGTCGACCACCCTTGCGCACGCGCTCTTCAAGGCGAAGTTGCTGCCGGCCAACAAGACGGCGCGCAACATCTCGCTGGCTGCATTCGGGCGGTCCCCGAAGAAGGTCGACTACGCGCTTGCGCTCAAGTGCTGGAAGAACAACGGCTGTAGCACCGGGACGGGCGGCAAGCTCACCGTCGCGTATGTCGAGGGCTTCGGCGAGAACACTTTCCGTCAGATGTCGAAGATGGAGTTCATCCTCCAGGCGCTCACATATCCCAAGATCGGAAAGATCATCTACAGAAGCGCGCACTCCGACCTGAACCAGGCGATCGCGGACTTCAAGTCGGTGATCGCGCAGCACGTGAGCGCGATCGTCACCTACCCCGACTTCGGCGACGCCATGATCCCGGTCTTCCAGCAGGCGACGAAGGCCGGCATCCCTGTGTCGACGTACGCCTGGGGCTATGTGACCGGCCCGGGATCGAACTACACGACGGTGGTCGGTGAAGACACCTGCAAGCTCGGCAAGACGTTCGCGTACGTGATGAACACGCAGGTCAAGTCCGGCAACATCGCCTTCCTCGGCGGCTTCCCCGGGAACCCGCTGTCGCTCGGCTGGCAGAAGTGCGAGCAGGCTGCGCTCAAGCCCTCGATCAAGGTGGTCGCGAACCAGCCGACGAACTGGGATCCGTCGAAGGTCCAGGGCATCGTCGCCGGCATCCTCGCGAAATACCCGGACCTGAAGGGAATCAGCTACGAGGACGCGCTCTTCATGTCACAGGGCGGCTACGCGGCATACAAGTCCGCCGGTATCCCCTACAAGGGCGTGTTCACCTACCGGACCGACGAGTCTGCGATGGGCTGCCTGGCCGACCAGTTGAAGGACCCGGCCCTCAAGGTCTTCTACTACACGGCGGGCAACTCGCAGATCCGAATCGCCCTGACCGCCGACATGATGAAGCTGGCCGGGGCGAAGATCCCGCCCACGATCGTCTTCCCGATTCAGCTGCAGAACCAGGCCAAGCGGGACATGTGCACGAAGGGGTATCCGCCTACGGCATCCCCGACCTCACTCATCCCAGTCAGCCTGCTCCACCAGATGTACCCATAGGAGGATCGCGCACGAGAAGCTGAATCCTGCAATGTCGAATCCCGGGCCCGTGACATCCGACGTCTTGTCCGTTCGCGGGCTGTCGAAGGCGTTCGGAGCGGTCCAAGCCCTCCGCGACGTCAGCATCGACTGCCACGCGGGCGAGATCCACGCCCTCGTCGGGGAGAACGGGTCCGGGAAATCGACATTGCTGGGAATCGCAAGCGGCTTCCTCCCACCCGACGAGGGAACCGTCGAGATCGGCGCGAGCCGCCTCACCCACCATTCGCCCGCCGCGGCTCGGCGGCTCGGGCTGGGCATTGCCTACCAGGACTACTCGCACGTCCTCGATCTCTCGGTCGCCGAGAACCTCTATCTCGCGGTGCCCGCCGACGCGCGGCCGTCGTACGGGCGCATGCAGAGTTGGGCGGAGCAGACGCTTGCGACCTTCAACCTCGAGATCCCGGTCTCGGCGCTCACCGGCCCGCTTCCCCTGGCCGAGCGGCAGCTCCTGGAGGTTGCGAAGGCCTTGCTGACCCGGCCGAAGGTGCTGCTCCTCGACGAGCCCACCACGGCGCTCGGGCCGGAGGACGTCGAGCGCTTCCACACACTCGTGCTCGAGCAGGTGCGGGCAGGAGTCGGCGTCGTCTATGTCAGCCACCGTCTGCCCGAGGTGCTCGCGGTCGCCGACCGCGTCACGGTGCTTCGCGACGGCGTCTGGCAGGGGACGTTCGAGTCGGCGTCGGTCTCGGAGGATGCGCTGGTCGCACTCATGATCGGACGGCCGCTCACCGTGGCCTTCCCGGAGCGACCCGCCCGTTCCGAGCACGCAGACGTCGTGCTCGCCGTGTCGGGCTGGCGGGGCGAGCGCTTCGGCCCTGTCGATCTGGAGGTCAGGAAAGGGGAGATCCTCGGGATCGCGGGCGCCGAGGGCAACGGCCAGGTGCCGTTCCTGCGGGCGCTCGCCGGCGTCGAGCCGGCGTTCGGCAGCGCATCCTGCGATGGCGCGAAGCTCGACACGCGCTCGCCGGCGGGACCGCTCCGCGCTGGGGTCGTCCTGCTCAGCGGCGATCGGCGCGGCGAGGCGTTGTTTCCCGTCCTGAGTGTCCGCGCGAACGCGACCATCCAGGCCCTCGGCCGGCTCGCCCGCGGCGGAATCGTTCTGCGCGGGCGCGAGCGGCATGCGATCGCAGGGCTCGTGGAGCGCCTGCGCGTCCGCATGGCGTCGACCGAACAGCCCGTCCAATCGCTCTCGGGCGGCAACCAACAGAAGGTGTCGCTCATTCGCCCGTTCCTCCGCGGAGACGTCAAGGTCATCCTCGCCGAGGAGCCCACGCAGGGCGTCGACGTCGGTGCACGGTTCGACATCTACGAGGCATTGCGGGCGAAGGCTGACGAAGGAATCGCCGCCGTCGTCAAGTCCAGCGATCCGCTCGAGCTAGCGGGCCTCTGCGACCGCGTCATCGTCATGTCGCGCGGGCGCATCGTCGAGGAGATCCCGCGCCACGAGCTCGGGGAGCGGCGAATCATCGAGGCGATCGTCGGCTCGCGCGCGGGTTCCGCGATGCCCGTCCGCGAAGATGAAGGTGCGCACGCGTGACGCGGGGCTGGCTGCCGCTCGTGCTGATGACCGCGCTGATCGTTGCGCTGGGCGTCTACGCGGATGCGCATTCGTCCGCGTTTCTGAGCAAGGAGAACCTCAACAGCCTGCTCCTCGCCGCCATGCCGCTGATCATCGTCTCCATGGGTCAAGCGGTCGCGCTGCTCGTCGGCGGCTTCGACGTCTCCGTCGCAGCGCTGATGACGCTGTGCGTCGTCATCGCATCGTTCACGCTGACACCGACGACCTCGGGCTTCGCGCTCGTGACCGGCTCGCTCGCCCTCATCGGCGTGGGCGTCGCCACCGGTCTCGTCAACGCACTCCTGATTCGGGTGCTGCGGCTCCCGTCGATCGTCGCGACGCTCGGCACGCTCAGCATCCTCGAGGGCGCTGCTCTTTGGCTTCGCGCCTATCCGCAGGGCGCGATCAACACCGACGTGACCAACGCCCTGACCAAGAGCGTCGGCTGGCTGCCAATCGCGTTCATCTGTGTCGTCGTCCTCGCCGGGCTCGCGGACCTGTGGCTGTACCGCTCGCGGCCGGGTCTCGCGCTCCGCTCGGTCGGGCTCGACGAGACCTCGTCGCGCAGGCTCGGGATGTCCACCGGCCGCACGATCATCCTCGCGTTCGTCGTCTGCTCGGTCATGGCATCCATCGCCGGTTTCTTCCTCGCGGCCGAGGTGCAGGTCGGCTCGCCGATCATCGGCAATCAGGCGCTCGAGAGCATCGCAGCCGCCGTGCTCGGCGGTGCCAGCCTCGCGGGCGGGAAAGGGTCGTTCTTCGGGACGCTCCTGGCGGCGTTCTTCCTCACCGAGATCAACAACGTCCTCCCGTTCTTCCAGCAGCCGACCGAATACGCGGACATGGCAATCGGCATGCTGATCCTGCTCGCGCTCCTGCTCTACCAGTCGCCCGAGCTGCTCGCGCGGTTCCGGATAGCACGACACCGCGCCGACCCGGTGGAGACTCCCGCGACGCTCTAGAACGAGTCGGCGGGGCTCGCCTCTGCGCGCGCGTCGGCTGCGCGGCCGATCACGACCCACACGGCGTGGACGGGCTCGCCGCCGATCGTCCAGAGTCGGTGCGGCGAGGAGGAGTCGAAGACGATCGACGTGTCGGGGCCGAGCTCGTACTCGTCGAAACCGACGCGGACGCCCAGTCGCCCGCTCGTGACGTAGCCGTACTCACGGCCGCCGTGGGTGACGAGCGCGTCGTGCGGGCACGACTCCGCGCCGACCGGATAGACGACGTGGAGAAACTCGACGTCCGGGTCGCTGCGCGGTGTGAGGCGCTCCCAGCGCACGCCGGAGGCGAGGTTGATCACGCGCCGTGCGTCGGGGTGCGTGAGGAGGCCGCCTTCGTGATCGGAGTGCGAACGGGGGACTCGGGGCGGCGCCGGCTGAGCTCCGTCGCCGAACACGTCGCTCATCGTCATCCCGAGCTCCGAGACGAGAGCGTAGAGAGTGCTCACCGAGGGATTGACGCGGTCGAGCTCGATCTGCGAGACGAGGCTGGGGGAGACGCCGACCCGGCGGGCCAGCTCGCGCAGGCTCATGCCGCGCCGCTCGCGCTCCTGCCGCAGACGGCTCCCGACCTTCGAGGACTCGAAGCTGCGATCGGTGGTGACCATCGTTCTTACCGTAGCCGCCGCAGGATCTCCGCGACGATCCGGTCCGCCCCCGGAAGGAACGCGTCTTCGAGCGGTGGGCTGTAGGGAATCGGCGTATTCGGAGTCGCGATCCGCCACGCGTCGTCGAGATGCCCGAGCGCCTGCTCGGTGACACAGGCGAGCACCTCGCCGGCCCAGCCGCCGGTCAGGGGCCCCTCCTCGACGACCACGACGCGGTTCGTCTTGCGGACGGAGGCGAGAACGGTGTCGACATCGATCGGGCGCAGTGTGCGGAGGTCGATCACCTCGACCGAAATCCCGTCTCGCTCGAGCCGCTCCGCCGCATCGAGACCGTCGTGGACGCTCTTCATCGCCGTGACCAGCGTGATGTCGCTTCCCTCGCGCACGACGGCTGCCTTGCCGAGCTCGCCGACGGCGCCGTTCACCTCTCCCTCGAGCCCGTACAGACGCTTGTGCTCGAAGAAGAGCACCGGGTTGTCGTCGCGAACGGCGGCCTTGAGAAGCGCCTTCGCGTCTGCCGGCGTCGAGGGAGCGACGATCTTCAGGCCGGGAACGCCCATGAACCACGAGGCGGGCATCTGGGAATGGATCGCGCCGAATCGGCCGCCCGCGCCGACGACAGACCGGAAGACGAGCGGCACGCTCACCTGCTCCCCCGTCAGGAACCAGTACTTCGTCGCCTGATTGACGACCGTGTCCATCGCGAGCGTCAAGAAGTCGCCGAACATGATCTCGACAACGGGACGCAGCCCGTTCACCGCCGAGCCAAATGCGGCGCCGGCCAGAGCGAGCTCCGAGATGGGCGTGTCGAAGACGCGCTGTGGGCCGTATTTCTCGTAGAGGCCCGGCGTCGTCGCGAAGACGCCGCCGGCCACGGCGATGTCCTCGCCGAAGAGGATCACCCGCTCGTCGAACGCAAGCTCCTCGTCGAGCGCGTCCCGGATCGCGGTGCGGAAGGCGATCGGTGGCATCAGGACGCGAGCACCAGCGGCCGCTCGAGCAGCTCGCAGACGCGGGACAGGAAGCGGGCGCCGTCGGCGCCGTAGACGACCCGGTGGTCGCAGCTCAGGGTGAGCGTCATCACGTCCCGGAACACGACCCGCCGTACGTCGTCCTCCACCGGCGCGCGACGTGCCGAGCCGACGGCCAGGATCGCCGTCTGCTGCGGGTCGACGATCGCGGTGAACGAACGCACGCCGAGCATCCCGAGGTTCGAGAGAGTGAACGTCCCGCCGCGCAGATCTTCGAGTTGAAGCGAACGGTTGCGCGCCCCCGCCACGAGCCGTCGTGTCTCGGCCGCGATCTCGGTGAGGCTCGTCCGGTCGGCGTCGGCGACGACGGGGACGAGCAGCGCATTCTCCGCCGCAACGGCGACCCCGAGGTTGACCCGCGAGTAACACTCGATCCTCCCGTCGGCGTACCGGGCGTTGAAGCGAGGAAACTCGCGCAGAGCCAGGGCCGCCGCCTTCACCACGAAGTCGTTGAGCGACGGCGCGTCTTGCGACTCCTCCCGTGCGCCGTCGCGAAGCGCGACGATCTGCGACACATCGGCGTCTGCCGAGACGGTGAAGGTCGGGATCTCTGCGGCTGACTCCGCCATCCGACGCGCAATGGTCAGCTGCGTTGGCGTCAGCTCGACGACGGTGACGTCTCCGCGGGCATCTCCCACCGGTCGGGCCGGCGCGGTCTCCGCCGCCCGCCGGACGTCCTCGCTCGTGATCCTTCCGCCCGGCCCGGTCCCGGCGACCTCTTGGAGCGAGAGGCCGAGCTCCACCGCGGCCCGCCGCGCGACCGGTGTCGCATTCGGCCGTGCGCGGGACGGGGGCGAGCCGTTCGTCGCACCCTGGGCGGGCCGTCGCTCGACGGGGGCTGCGCCGTCGTCGCCTGCAAGCCGCGCGATTGGCTGCCCGACGGCCGCCGACTCGCCCTCGGAGACCAGGATCGCCCCGAGTGTCCCGTCGTCTTCGGCCTCGAAGACGACGGTCGCCTTGTCCGTCTCGACCTCCATCAGCGCCTCTCCACGCCGAAACCCCTCGCCGGGCCCCTTCAGCCAACGGACGATCACGACGTCCGCCTCCGAGTCGGACAGCTTCGGCATCGTCAGCTCGGCGGGAATGGACGCACTACTCCTTGAACTCGCCGACGGTGAGGCCGGACGGAAACGGCGCGGCGAGGCTGCGCTCGCGCATCCGCTCGAGCTCATCGGTTACCTCGCGCTCGAGCTCGTCGAGGGCCGATGCGCCGGCACCGTCGTCCTCGAGTTGTGTGCGCAGCACGACGATCGGGTCGCGCGCCCTCCATTCATCGAGCTCGCCCTCAGCGCGGTATGCGCCAGGATCGCTGCGCGAATGCCCGAAGAAGCGGTAGGTCAGCGCCTCGACGAATGCGGGGCCCTTGCCTGAGCGTGCGTGGTCGATTGCGCGCGCCGCTGCTTCGCGAACGGTCCAGACGCTCATTCCGTCGACTGTCTCGGCTGGGACCTCCATCACCTCGGCGCGTGCGCGGATCTCTCCGGCGGTGACCGAGCGGAACGGTGTGTACTCGCCGTAGCCGTTGTTCTCGCATACGAGGACGAGCGGCAGCCTCTGCACCTGCGCGAAGTTGAGGCACTCGAAGACGTACCCCTGGTTCATTGCGCCGTCGCCGAAGTACGCGACGGCAACACCGCCGGTGGTGCGC
The DNA here is from genome assembly GCA_963826485.1 of uncultured Thermoleophilia bacterium. Lineage (GTDB taxonomy): Bacteria > Actinomycetota > Thermoleophilia > Gaiellales > Gaiellaceae > PALSA-600. The sequence goes on along the minus strand of CAWGXF010000010.1, from coordinate 475,251 downwards.
GAGAGCGCGAGTGCCGCTCCGGTGGCGGCGGCAATGCTGCCGCCGACGATCCCGAACGAGCCGATCAGGCGGTCGGCCGGCGACGTCACGTTCATCGAGCCGGCGCGGCCGCCGTTCACTCCTGTCGCGCGCCCGAGCATCTCGTCGAGCAGCGCCTGCGGATCGACGCCGAGCGCGAGGGCATGGCCGTGCCCGCGATACGTGGCCGCCACGCGGTCGCGCTCCTCGAGCAGGCTCGCAACGCCGGTCGCCACCGCCTCCTGACCCGAGTAGAGGTGTGTCGTGCCGTACACCTCGCCCTTCAGGAACAGTGACTGCACGAGCTCCTCGAAGCCGCGGATGAGGAGTATCTGGCGGTAGATACGCGTGTAGAGCTCGAGGTCGTCGAGCACGCGGCCGCCCGTCCGGCTCATCCCGCTCACGCCGCACCCACCTCGGAGGCGAGCCGTTCGGCGAGGTAATCCCAGTCGCGCTCGAACCGGTACGAGTGCCGCGATGGAGGGCCTGGTGCCGACGTCTCGAGCCAGCGCACAGGACCGCCCCGCACTTCGTAGAACGCGTGCACGCAGCCCGCGGCGGTCCAGAAGACATCGCCCGGACGAAGCGAGTAGCGGTCACCGTCCCCGACGACGTCGACCTCGCCTTCGAGCATGTAGTACGACTCTTCGAAGGGATGATCGTGCGGGTGCGCCACGGCGCCGGGCTGGTAGTCGACCATGAACATCGTGTGGAGCTGTGCGTCGAGGCGCTGGTCGACGAGCATCTTCACCGCGATGCCGCTGTAGGCGAGAACAGCCGTCGCCATGCTCGACGAGACGGTGGGCGCGCCGACGGCGGCACCGCGCTTCAGGACATCGAGGTCCATCTGCCCTTCGCCGAGGAGGAACAGATTGCGGTTGCGGGGGTCGCGGACGTCGAGGCGCTCGGCCGGCGCGTCCGGCGGCGGGCCGAGGAAGAACGTGTCGCTCCCGTCCAGGCGGGGACGCGGCGACGCCATCTCGATCCACAACGCGGTGGCCTCCGACCGGAACGCGTGCGGCACGCCGACCGGCACGACGCCGCAGGCGCCTGGCTCGAGCTGCACGCCGCGGCCGTCGAGAAAGAGGACGGGATCGCCCTCGAGCACGTAAAAGCCTGTCTCGAACGAATGGACGTGCGCGTCGACGTGCCCGCTCTGAAGGGAGACCAGCGTCAGCGCCATGTGCGTCGAACCGAGTGAGCCGCCGACGAGGCGGCACGACTCGAGGTTGCTCGAGTGGCCGGGAAGCGCCTCTGTGAGCTGCACGTCCTCCCGCCGGACGAGGCGATACGACGGCAAGCCGTCCGCGAGGTAGCGCGTACCGGTCTCGGAGCTCGTTGGGCTCATTGGGCAACCTCCGGTGGTCCAATGAGCATCCGCTCCGGCGCCGGTAAAGCCGGCGCCTTCGCTCTTTGGTCGCCTCCGTCAAGCCTACGGCTCATGCGCCGGAGCCGGCTCCCACCAGTGTCGACGCGGCCACTCCGCTTGCGACTCCGTCGCCACCGGCCGCACCGTCGGGCAGCAGGTCGGCGCCGCGAACGTACGTCCTCCCTGCAACGAGCAGCTCGTCGGCCGGGAAGCGGGTGATCACGTCGCAACCGGTGGCCGTGACGACGACCTCCTCCTCGATCCTCGCGGCCGAACGGCCGTCGGTCGCGGCACAGTACGTCTCGAGCGCAAAGACCATTCCCTCCTCGATCTCGACGGGATGATCGAGCGAATGCACGCGCGAGATCATCGGCGGCTCGTACAGCCCGACGCCGATCCCGTGCCCGAACTGAAGCCCGAAGCAGGTCTCCTCGTCGGCAAAGCCGAGCTCCTTGGCGGTCGGCCACACCTCGGCGATCCGGTCGGTCGTCATCCCCGGCCCGACGAGGGCGATCGCGGCGTCCAGCCACTCCCGGCACCGCTTGTACGCGTCGAGCTGCGCCGGACTGACCCCGCCCACATTGAAGGTGCGGTAGTAGCACGTCCGATAGCCCATGAACGAATGGATGATGTCGAAGAACGCCTGGTCCCCCGGGCGCAGGAGCCGGTCCGAGAAGACGTGCGGGTGTGGGTTGCAGCGGTCGCCCGAGACGGCGTTGATCGCCTCGACGTGCTCGGACCCCATCTCGAAAAGCAGCTGGTGTGCCCGCCCGACGATCTCGTGCTCGTAGACGCCGGGCCGCAGCATCCGGTAGATCTCCTCGTAGACCGCGTCGACCAGCCCGGCCGATTGGTCGAGCAGCGCGATCTCCTCCGCGGTCTTGATCTTGCGGGCCTCGAGCATGGCCTGCGAGCCGTCGGTGACCTGAACGCCGGCGCGCTGCAACGCCTCGATCGTGACGAGGTCGGCCATGTCCACACCGAGGGGCTCGCCTGCGAGCCCGCGCTCGCGAAGCTCGAGCGCGATCCGCTCGCCGAGCCGGTCGGGGATGCCCGTCTCGACCGGCATCGCGCCGCGCATCGGCGCGACGCCCGCGCGGAAGTTCTCGGGCGCGAGCCAGGGTGCGAAGAGCTGGTGATGACGGGCTGCGGAGCCGAAGTCCCAGAGGATCGGGTCGTGGCCACGCGGGAGCAGCGCGAAGCGCGCGTTCTTGTCGCGCGCCCACTCGCCGATGTGCGTGCTCGTGACATACCGGATGTTGTTCGGGTCGAAGAGGAGCAGCCCGCCGAGGTCGGATGCGTCGAGCGCATCCTTCGCCCGCGCCAGGCGATCGCCGCGGAGTTTCGGGAAGTCGATCCGCTGCTCCCAGTCCACAGCCCGCGTCGCGTCGGGCGAGCCGCCCGCCGCCCTGCTTCGCATCGTCATCGCAGCACCTCCTGATCGGACTCGCTCCGCAGATGGAGAAAGAGCGCCATGAAGTCGTCGTCACCGTAGCCTGACTCGATCGCGGAGCGCACGAGGGTCTTGATCTCCCCTGCCAGTGGCAGTCGAACCCGCGCGGCCTCGGCCGCTTCGAGCACGAGGTCGATGTCCTTCTCCATGAGGCTGGTCGTGAATGTGGCCGAGTAGTCGTCGTGCAGCAGCGCCTCGGTCTTGTACTTCACGAACGGCGCGCCGGCGGCCGAGCTGCCCATCGTCTCGAGCAGCGAAGCCCGGGAGACCCCCGACGCCTCTCCGAGAACGAGCGCCTCGGACATCAGCTGCGCGAGGCCCGCGATGACGAGGTTGATCGCAAGCTTGACGATCCGCGCCTGCTCTGCGTCGCCGACGAGATGGATGGTCGGCCCGATCGCGAGCAGGACCGGCTCGGCGCGCTCGCAGGCGGTACCCGGGCCGGAGACGATGAAGGCCAGGTTTCCGGCCCGCACGACACTGGGGTTGCCGCTCACGGGAGCGCGCACGTAGAGGACCGACGCCCGCTCGGCGAGCGCCGCGACGCGCGCCGACGCCCCCGGTGAGACCGTGCTCGTATCGACGAGAACCGTGCCCGGCCCTGCGGCTTCGAGGACAGAAGCCGCGATCGACTCGAATGCGTCGTCGTCGGAGAGCGAGGTGAGCACGATGTCGGAGGCGGCGGCGAGCTCGGCGGCGGTCTCGGATACGGCCGCGCCGCGTGCAGCCAGGGGTTCGGTCTTCTGGCGGTTCCGGTTGTGAACCGAGAGCTGATAGCCGGCGTCGAGGAGGCGCTCTGCGAACGCGCTGCCCATGTTGCCGAGTCCAATCAACCCCACGGCCGGACGCGGGTCCTGACTTGCGCTCACTGTTCAGTATAAATAAACGATCCGGCGGGCGAGAGTCAAGCTCCTGGGCGGAATGTACAGCAGGACGGCACGCGTCTCCGTCCAACGTCGTAGGGCGATTGGCGTGCTTTCGCTAGGGATGCGAGGGCGGCGGAGCCGTCTCGAGCACCCAGATCGGCGCGTCGCCGCAGTCGATGCGTGTGCCGCCCTCAGAGCCGTCGAGGCGTGTTCGCCGCACCAGGGCGCGTTCGCCCCCAACCTGGGCGAGCGGCCCGCGGACGCCGTTCCGGGCCGCGGCCACCCACCAGGCACGCACCTGCCTGTGCACCTCCTCAGCGGAACGCGACCAGTCGATCTCGGCGAACTCCGGCTCGAAGAAGCCCGCATAGCTCGCGCCCTCCTCGTCCTGCGTCTCCCCGGCGTCGCCGGCCTCCACGCGCTCGAGTGCAGAGGGCAGCAGCGACGCCCACAGATCAAACAGCGCTTCGATCACTTCCTCGGCCCGCTCCGCGTGGGCGATTGGCGCGGAGCCCTGGGCGAGCACCGCTCCGGTGTCGATGTCGGCGTCCATGCGGTGGAAGGTGAAGCCGAGCTCGTCGTCGCCGTTGCGGAGTGCCCAACCGATCGGGTTCGGCCCGCGATAGCGAGGCAAGAGCGCCGGATGACCGTTCATGATCCCGTGACGCGGCACCGCGATCGCATCGGCCGGGATCCGCACCGGGAAGCCCCCGCAGAGCGCCAGGTCCGGCTCGAGCGCCCCGAGCAGCGTCGCGAACCGATCCGGCCCACTCGCAACGAGCACGTCGAGGTGCGGCGGCCGCACGTCGAGCAGCACCGAGAACGGCTCGCTGCCGTAGCGGCCGCGCGGCCCCTCGGTCGTCACGACCCCGACGCAGTCATGACCGAGTTCCCGCAACAGCTCATCCATCCGTACGACCAATCCCGGGACCCGTGCGAAGAGCGCCACCCGCATCAGGCAGTTCTAGTCGATGCACGCGTCAGCTCACAACGACCCTTCACTCTGCCTGGTGTGGGAGGAGTGCTGCGGCCTGTTTCGGGGCGCAGCACTCCTCACATTGTTATGGATAGATCCCGCGCGTGGTCGTGGCCTCGGCCACCCGCTGCACGGCGAGGCCGTACGCAGCAACCCGCATCGGCACCTTGCGCGTCTGGCTGACCTGCCATGTCTCGTCGAACGCGCGTGTGATGATCTCGTCGAGGCGCTCGTTGACCTCGTGCTCCTTCCAGAAGTACTCCTGAAGTCCCTGCACCCACTCGAAGTAGGAGACGACGACGCCTCCCGCGTTCGCCAGGATGTCGGGCAGGATCAGCACTCCCGCGTCTTCGAGGATTGCGTCGGCGTCGGGGGTGACGGGGCCATTCGCCCCCTCGCAGATGATCGACGCCTTGATGCGGTCGGCGTTGTCGCCGTCGATCACCTGTTCCAGCGCGCATGGCGCGAGCAGGTCGCATTCGAGCTCGAGCAACTCGGCGGGATTGATCTCGTCGGCCCCGGGCAGGCCTCGCAGCGTTCTATGCTCGTGCTTCCAGGCGAGCGCTGCAGGGATGTCGATGCCCTTGGGGTTGTGGAGGGCGACGGTCGAGTCGGAGATCCCAATCACCTTCGACCCCTGCTCGTGCAGGAACACCGCGAGGAAGCTGCCGACATTGCCGAATCCCTGGACGACGCAGGTCAGGTCTTCGAAGCGGCGGTCGAGCCTCTGCAGGGCCTCACGAATCGTGAACAGTGCCCCGCGTGACGTCGCTTCCTCCCGCCCGAGAGAACCGCCGATCGCCAGCGGCTTGCCGGTGACGACGCTCAGGACCGGGTAGCCCTTGTTCATCGAGTAGGTGTCGAAGAGCCATGCCATCGTCTCGCCGTTCGTGTTCACGTCCGGTGCGGGGATGTCGATCTGCGGGCCGATCTCTCTGACGATCTCACTGGCGTAGCGGCGCGTCATCCGCTCGAGCTCACCCCGCGACATGGCCTTCGGCTCACAGGCAATCCCTCCCTTTGCGCCGCCGAAGGGAATACCGGTCAGCGCGCACTTCCATGTCATCCACATGGCGAGCGCCTGCACCTCGTCGAGCGTGACGTCCGGGTGGTATCGAATACCGCCTTTCGAGGGCCCGCGCGCCATGTTGTGTTGGACGCGGTAGCCGTCGAAGACCTGGATTGTTCCGTCGTCCATCCTGGTCGGGACTGAGACGACGACCGCCTTCTTGCACCTCTCGAGAACTCGCACCAGACCGTCGTCGATTGCGAACGTCTCTGCGACTCGGCGCAACTGCGCCTGCGCAACCTCGAACGGGTTCAACCTCAAGTGCGACTCATGTTTGACCAGGGTCACGATTTCTCCTTTCAGCGCCATGCTGAACGCGCAGCGCGACCGGCCGGTCGCAGCTACCTCAACCCTGCGCGCCGTGCAGATTCCGGGCATCCGGGCCGACGCTGATCACAGTCCGCGCGACTCCGGATCCGGTGACTGCGTCGTTCCCTCGGGTTGCTGCAGGCGGAAACGAGGACCTGAGCCGGGGGCCGGCGCCGCCGCGCCGGCCCCCGCATTCAGCCGACGAGGTGGATGACGAGCGACGAGCGGTCTCCGCTTGCCACGATGTCCTTCAGGTCGAGGGTGCCGCGGGCGCCGGCGTAGCTGCCGGTGCCTCCGACGATGGGGAGGACGAAGTGGTTCTTCCCGGGCAGAACCTGCACGACGCCCTCGACACGAAGGGAGCCCCCGTGCAGGAAGACTTGCCCGGCGAGGTCGACGGTCGCCCCCCGCTTCCCGAACGACGACATGAAGGTGAGCGTCGAGACGGTAGTACCGGCCCGGGCGCCGCGATGCGACCCGTGCCAGGCGTAGAGCGCGTCCGCGAGGAACAGGCGGTCGCCGGGCCGCGGCTCACCCCGGCCGGCGTCGAACGCCGGTGTCGACCGGACGCTCACGTCGAGGAAGGTCAGCGTGGTCGGGCCTCCGGCCCCTGTCGCCTGCGCTGCAGCGACGGCGGCGGCGAGGATGCAGATCGCGAGGGCGGCGCGCAACCGGGTCATGCCGTCACCGCCTCGGTCAGCTTCGAGGTCGAGCGGGCCTGCTTGCGCTCGCCCGCAACCGTCAGCGCGATGCTCGCGACGGCGATCCACACGCCGGACGCGAGGAACGTGAAGAAGCCGAGCGGGGTGAACGCGCCGATCCCGAGCACGAGCGCCGACCAGCCAAGGGCCTGCTCGAGGCCGCGCTTCGGGATTGCGAGCCCGGCGGCGCCGACCAGCATGATCCCGACGCCGATCGAGAACGGAAGGTAGTCATAGGCGTCGAGCTCGTTCAGCGCCTGGGCCGTTGCCGGCAGGACGTGGTGATGGACGCCGCTCGTGAGCGCGAAGTGGAACGTCGCGGCCGCGAGGAACCCGGCGGCGGCGATCGCGGCACCGGTGACGAAGAGCAGCCGCCACATGCCGGGCGCGGCCTGTCGCCAGGCGGCGACCGCGAACAGCGCCAGGAACCCGACGGCGATCGCGAGCACGTAGGCGGCGGCGGTCTCGGCGCCGTTGTGGGCGAGGTAGTAGGACGTCACCCGCTCGGCCGACGCGTCGCCGCCGGGGGTATTCCCCCCGAGCGCGGCAAACGCGACTGCCACGAGCGTGACGAAGACGATGCCGCTCAACGGGAGCAGGCGGTTCAACATGTCTCTAGCTCCTTTCATAGAGGTCGGGGCGACGGTAGGCGGGCGGCGCGCCTGGCACATCGGCGCTGCCCCGGGACCCGGTCGGCGCTGTCCCGGGACCGTGCTTCGGTGCTGGCACCTATTGCCTTCGCAGGCAGCACCGCCAAGAATGCGGCGATGCGCGGAACCCGCCTCGCCGCCTGGTCGCTCGCGCTCGCCGCCTCGAGCGTGGTCGTGCTCGACGCCGCAGGCTGGCTGCCGAATCCCGACGCCGGCGCCTCCGCCTGGATCTGGCCGTTCGCGCTGCTCGCGGTGCTCGCGCCCGCGATCGTCGGACTCGGCATCGCCTTGCGGCAGCCGCGGAACACGATCGCGTGGATCCTGCTCGTCGGCGCGTTTCTCGCCGGCACGTGGCCGGAACTCGTCGGCTCGCGCGGCTGGTCGCTGCAGATCGCCCGCGCGTCCTGGCCGCTCCTCTATGCGTGGCCGATCGCGGTGGCGTTCGTCTTTCCCGACGGCCGGCTGCTGAGCCGCCGCTGGCGTTACGTCGCCGGAATCGGCGCGTTCTGCTTCGTCGGCTTCATGGCCGTCGCGATGTTCGACCGGTCGGCATTCGACCACCCCGACGAGAGCGTCTCGAATCCGATGGCGCATGTGATCTTCCCGCACTGGCTCGAGTGGATCTGGGCGCCGCTCTGGCTCGGCATCCTCGGCTCGCTGTTCGCCGGGGCGATCGCGATCAGGCTGCGCCTGCGCCGGTCGACCGGGATCGAGCGGCTGCAGACGCTGTGGCTCGCCTGGGCCGCCTCGCTGATTCCGCTCGGGCTCGTCTTCTGCGCGATCACCCACATCGCCTTCGGCGGCCCGGGCGCCGTCCTGTTCGCGTTCCTGCTGACGATGGAAGCCGCCGTCGCGACGGCGATCGGGATCGCCGTCGTGCGCTATCGCCTCTACGCGATCGAACGACTGATCAACGGCACCGTCGTCTACGTGACGCTCAGCTTCCTGCTCGGCGCCGGCTACGCGGTCGTCGCCCTGGCGGGCGGTGTTCTGCTCGGTCGCGGCTCGGTGTGGGTCACGGCCGCCGCGACGCTCGTCGTCGCGCTCGGGTTCCGGCCGCTGCGCGCGCGGGTGCAGCGCGCGGTCGACCGCCGCTTCGACCGGCGGCGCTTCGAGGCCCTGCGGCTCGTCCGGGAGCTCGAGGCGGGCGTGCGGGAGGGAAAGCGGGCTCCGGAGGAGATCGGAGCAGTCCTCGCCGAGGCGCTCGACGATCCACTCTCCGAGCTCCTGTACTGGCTTCCGTCGAGCGACACGTATGCGAACGCGGCGGGAGAGCTCGTCTGGAGCAAGCCCCCCGACGGCAGGGCGCGCACCGAGATCAGCCGCGACGGCTCGCCGGCCGCCGTGCTCGTCCACGATCCCGCGCTCGCCGACCGAACGAGCTTTCTCACCGAGGCGCTGCACGCGGCGACGCTCTCGGTGGAGATCGCACGCCTCCGCGTCGAGCTGCGCCTGCAGCTGCAGGAAGTCCAGGCCTCGAGGGCGCGCATCGTCGAGGCCGGCTACGAGGAGCGGCGTCGGCTCGAGCGCGACCTGCACGACGGCGCGCAGCAGCGTCTCGTCTCGCTCGGTCTGCGCCTCAGGCGCCTCCAGCGGACGCTGCCACGCGAGGCGCAGGTTCTCTCACCTGCCTTCGATGCGATCGTCGACGAGGTCGGTTCGGCGATCGCCGACCTGCGCCAGATCGCGGCCGGCGTCCGCCCGGCACGGCTCGACGAGGGGCTCGCTGCCGCCCTCGACGACCTCGCACGCTCGTTGCCCGTCGACGTCGACGTGAGCGCGCCGGTCGGGCGCGTCGCGGCGAGCGTCGAGGCCGCGGCGTACTTCGTCGTCTGCGAGGCGCTGACGAACGCAGTCAAATACGCGTCCGCCTCGCGAGTCGCGATCCGCGCGCACCGCGACAACGGCACCCTCTGCCTGACGGTCTCCGACGACGGCGTCGGCGGCGCCACCGTCCGTCGTGGCTCGGGTCTTGCCGGCCTGATCGACCGCGTCGCCGCACACGGCGGCTCGCTGGACCTCGCGAGCCCGGTCGGCGGCGGCACTCACATCGAGGTTGCGATTCCGTGCGAGTCGTGATCGCCGAGGACACCGTCCTCCTGCGGGAGGGACTGTCGGGGCTCCTCGAGGACGCCGGCCACACCGTGCTGGCGCGGGTCGGGGACGCCGAGAGCCTGCTCGCGGTGGTCGCCGAGCACGAGCCCGACCTGGCGATCGTCGACGTGCGCATGCCCCCGACCTACGAGGACGAGGGGATGCGGGCGGCCGCGGCGATCCGCCAGGAGCACCCCGGTACCGCCGTGCTCGTGCTCTCCCAGCACGTCGAGGGACGCCACGCCGTCGACCTCGTCGGCTCCGGCGGCGGGTTCGGCTACCTGCTCAAGGACCGGGTGCTCGACGTCGACGAGTTCTTGGAGACGGCAGAGCGTGTCTGCCGCGGCGGGTCGGCGCTCGACCCGGAGGTGGTCACGCAGCTGCTCGCCCCATCGCACGACGACGAGACGCTCGCCGCGCTCAGCCCCCGCGAGCGCGAGGTGCTCGGGCTCATGGCCGAGGGACGCACGAACGCCGGCATCGCCAAGCGGCTGTGGCTCACCGAGAAGACCGTCGAGGCGCACGTCAGCTCGATCATGGGCAAGCTCGGCCTCACGCAGTCGGCCGACGACCACCGCCGGGTGCTCGCCGTGCTCGCGTATCTCAAAGCAACCAACGCCTCCTAGTGCGGCCCGCACGAAATGATTGACGTGCGGGTGCATGGGGAACGTTCCGAGCTCCTGCGGCGTTTGGGTGATCTTCGTGTCTGTGTTCGCTGAGATCGCGCCCGGATTGTGGCGCCTCACCTTCCCTCGGAGGGGCGTGCCGACGACGATGACGGGATACGCGCTGCGCGACGGCGGCAACACGATCGTGATTGATCCCCCAGTCCGAGGTGAGGTCGAGGGGCTGTTATCGACGCTCGATGAGCTCGTGCGGGGCCGCGTGCGCATCCTGGTCACGACGCCGTTTCATGTGCGTCAGTCCGAGCTTCTATGGCTGCGATGGCGCCACCAGCACGACGTCACCATCTTCGGGCATGAGTATTGCGCGACTCGGCTCGACGATCGTTCTGTGTTCCGTCCGTTGATGGGAGGTGAGACCCTCGACGGTGGCGTCCGTGCGTACCCGATCGGACGTCCGCGCCGCGCCGAGATTCCGTTCGAGTTTCCGTCCCACCGGGCGCTCGCGTTCGGAGACACCGTGCTGGGGATCGACGGGGGCCTGCGCGTTTGGCCGCGTGAGCGGGATACCGCGCGCATGCGTGTCGCGTATGAGCAGCGTCTTCTGCCGACACTGCAACCGCTCGCGCACCTCGACGTCGAGCGGGTACTGGTCACGCACGGCGAACCGGTTCTCCGCGACGGCGCCTCGGCGCTCGCGGACGCACTCCGATCGCCTCCGTGGACCAGGTCCCAAGCATCTTCCCCGTGAGGCTCACGCTGGGAGTGTACGACTGACCTATCCCGCGACGAAGCGGCAAGGAAAAGCAACCCGAAGGTTCGGTGCGCGGAAGCCGAACCTCTCCTACGGTCATCAGGATGGGCCATCTGGTGTTCGCAATCGCCCTCTTCGTCGGGCTGGTTCTGATCGTCGAATGGGTATTCATGCGCCGAGACGAGAAGAAGCGGGCCGACAGGCGCTTCTGACGGAGGACGCGCGGACGAAGTCCCCCCCTGCGGTCGCCGGGATGAGAGAATCCGACCGACCGGCCACCGCTTCCAGGAGGAGACATGACGGCACCCGCAAGCGTCGGTTCGTTCCCGAGCCCGTACGAGGTGGAGACGCCCGCGGGTTGCGAGGGCTGGCAGGACATGTACCCGTACTACGCCTTCTTCGACGAGGAGCGGCGCGCGGAGGACGAGCAGCGGTTCTGGTTCTGGAACTCGATGCACTTCCCGATTCCGATGCCGGCATTCGATGCGATCTGCATCGACACCGCCTACCAGGCGCTCGGCACGTGGCAGAACCGCGTCTTCGCCGTCCCACCGGCGATGGGGATCGACTGGCGCTGCATCAACGGCTACATCTACATCTCGGGCAACCCGGTGACCGATCCGGCGCAGGTCGCCGCGCGCGCGGAGTACTTCCAGCAGCGCGCCGGCTACTACTACGAGCACTGGGACGAGCTGTACGGCAAATGGCGCACGAAGATGGAGTCGTTGATCGCCGAGCTCGGCGAGCTGCACGTGCCCGCGCTCGGCGAGTACGAGCCCGACGAGGTCGCGTTCGGCGACCAGGAGACGAGCTACTGCGCCATCCTCGACGCCTATCGCAAGGCGCTGAGGCTCGCCGACGTGATGTGGCAGCACCATTTCGAGTTCCTGCTGCTCGGATACGGCGCGTACATGACCTTCGCCGAGCTCTGCAAGGCGAACCTGCCGGACATCCCCGACCAGCACGTCGCGCAGATGGTCGCCGGCATCGACGTCTCGCTCTTCAGGCCCGACGCCGAGCTTCGGCGGCTGGCGCGGCTCGCGATCGACCTGGGCGTCGCCGGCGCGTTCGTGGAGGGCCGTTCGCCGGAGGAGATCGACGCGGAGCTCGCACAGACCGACCCGGGTCGCACGTGGCTCGCGGAGCTCGAGGGAGTGAAGGACCCCTGGTTCCACATGGCGACCGGCGACGGTCTCTACCACACGTACACGAGCTGGCTCGACGATCCGCGCATCCCCTACGCGTCGCTGATCGGCCACATCGGTGCGTTGCAGGCCGGCGAGGAGATCGATCGGCCGACCGACCACATCGCCGCCGAGCGTGAACGGCTCGCCACCGAATACGGCGCCCTGCTCGACGACGACGCGCGCAAGGCCTTCGACGAGCTGCTGGCGCTGTCGCGCACCGTCTTCCCCTACGTCGAGGAGCACAAGTTCCTCTGCGACTACTGGTTCCTCACGAGCTGGTGGAACACGATCCGCGAGTTCGGCGACCTGCTCGCCGCCCACGGGTTCCTCGAGGACCGCGAGGACGTCTTCCAGCTGTCGCGACTCGAGGTGCATGCGGCGCTCGACGAGCTACTGCTCACGTGGGCCACGGGTGGGCGTCCGCGCGGCCCGAGGTACTGGCCGCCGATCGTCGCACGCCGCAAGGAGCTGCTCGAGAGGCTCGCCGAGTGGACGCCCCCGCCCGCGGTCGGCGCGGTACCCGAGGCGGTGCTCGACCCGGCGCTGATCATGCTCTGGGGCGTCACGACGCAGCGTGTCCACGCCTGGGCGCAGCACGAGGAGGGCGGGTCCGAGGTGACCGGCACGCCCGCATCGCCGGGCGTCGTCGAGGGCGTCGCGCGCGTCGTCAAGACGGTGGGCGAGATCGGCGACATCCGCGACGGGGAGATCCTGGTTTGCAGCATCACATCACCTGCGTGGGCGCCGATCTTCTCGAAGATCCGTGCTGCGGTCACCGACATCGGCGGTGTCATGTCCCACGCCGCGATCGTCTGCCGCGAGTACGCGCTGCCCGCCGTCGTCGGCACCGGGCGCGCCACCTCGCAGATCGCAACCGGTCAGCGCATCCGGGTCGACGGTTCCGCCGGCACCGTCACCATCCTCGATTGATGGGGCACACCCGCTCGCTGGCCGAGCTCCGCCACGCGGACAGCGCCGAGTTCGGCGGCAAGAGCGCCGAGCTCGGAGAGCTGCTCGCCGGAGGGATCCCCGTGCCGCCGGGCTTCGCCGTGTCGACCTCGGCGTACAGCGCGTTCATCGAGGAAGTCGGGCTCCGCCGGACGATCGACGCCGAGCTCGCGCGCGTCGCGTTGGACGACGTCGGCACCGTCGAGAGGGCGGCGCGCGCGATCGGCGACGCGATCCGGTCCGCGCCGGTTCCGGACGCACTCCGGGCGGAGATCGCCGAACGCTACGCCGAGCTCGGTTCGCAGCCGGTCGCCGTCCGCTCGAGCGCGCTCGGCGAGGACGGGAGCGAGGCGACCTTCGCGGGACAGCAGGACACCTACCTGTGGGTGCGCGGGACGGAGCCCGTCTGCGCCGCCGTGCGCGACTGCTGGGCGAGCCTCTACGGTGCGCCGGCGATCGCGTACCGCGCCCGGCTCGGCGGCGCCGATCTCCCGGCGATGGGCGTCGCGGTCCAGGTGATGGTCGACGCCGAGGTGTCGGGCGTCATGTTCACCTGCAACCCGGTCAGCGGCGATCCCAGCGTGGTTGCGATCAACGCGAGCTGGGGGCTCGGGCTGGCGGTCGTCGGCGGCGAGGTGACGCCCGACGACTACCTGATCAGCAAGATCACGGGCGAGGTGGTGCGTCGGCAGATATCCGAGAAGACGGTTCGGTACGTCGCCGGCGGGCACGGAGCCGAGCTCACCGAAGTGCCCGAGGAGCTTCGATCGACACCATCCCTGGACGACGCTGCGCTCGCGGCGCTCGTCGAGATCGGAAGCCGCATCGACCGCCACTTCGGTGCCCGCCAGGACATCGAGTGGGCGATCGGGCCGGAGCGCGAGCTGCACGTCCTGCAGTCGCGGCCGGTGACGGTGCTGCCGGGGCACGCAGAGACCGCGCCCGGCTCGGCGATCGAGGCCGTCATGAGCGCCTTCGGGGTGGGGAAGGGCCGCTGATGCCGCTCGACGACGACGACGTCCGGGAGATCCTGCGGCTGATCGACGAGTCGGAGCTCGACGAGCTGCAGGTCGAGTCCGGCGGTTTCTCGCTGCACGTCGTGCGCGGCGGCGCGGCTCCCGACGCCGACCAGCTCGGCGACGAGCCCGCCGCCGCCCCGGCGGCCTCGGACGGGGCCGTCACGATCGAGTCGCCGATGCTCGGGACCTTCTACCGCGCCGAGGCGCCGGGCGCGGCGCCGTTCGTCGACGTCGGGATGCGCGTCGATGCCGACTCGACCGTCTGCCTGATCGAGGTGATGAAGATGATGAGCTCGGTCGCCGCAGGCGTCGCGGGGACGATCGTCGAGGTCTGCGCCGAGAATGCGCAGCTGGTCGAGCAGGGACAACCCCTGTTTCGGGTCGAGCCATGAGCCGGACGATCGAGATCGTCGACACGACGACCCGCGACGGCAACCAGAGCCTCTGGAGCGCGACCGGGCTGACCGCCCACGACATTCTCTCGATCGCGCCCACGATCGAGCGAGTCGGCTTCCACGCGCTCGACTTCACATCGAGCACGCACATGGGCGTCTCGGTGCGCTTCCACCGCGAAGATCCGTGGGAGCTGCTGCGGCTGCTGCGCGCGGGGCTGCCGGCGACGCTGCTCAACTTCATCACCACCGGTATGCGTTTCATCTCCTGGCAGCCGTGCGACGAAGACGTGATGCGGCTGGCATTCCGCTGCGTCGTGCGCAACGGCATCCGCCGCTTCCAGATCGCCGAGCCGTCCAACGACCCGCAGGCGCTGCGGCGCATCGCGCGAATGGCGCGACAGGAGGGCGTCGAGGAGATCGTCGTCGGCATGACCTACTCGATCAGTCCGGTCCACACACATGCGTATTACGCCGCGCGGCTCGCCGCGCTCGCCGACTGCCCCGACATCGACCGCTTCTACCTCAAAGATCCGGGCGGCCTGCTGACCCCCGATGCGGTGCGCGAGCTCGCACCACACTTCCTCGCCACCGGCCGGACGGTCGAGCTGCACAGCCACTGCACGATCGGGCTTGCGCCGTTCGTCTACATGGAAGGGCTGAAGGCGGGGTTCGACGTGCTGCACACCGCGGTAGGCCCGGTCGGCAACGGCACCTCGCAGCCGACCGCCGAGTCGACGCTGGCGAATCTCGAGGCGGAGGGGTACCGGCACGCGCTCGACGCCGAGGCGCTCGCAACGATGTCGACGCACTTCGCCGAGCTGGCCCGCGCGAAGGGTCTGCCGCCGGGCGAGCCGCGCGTCTACGACGCGGCTTACTACCACCATCAGCTGCCGGGCGGGATGGTGACGACGACCCGCCGGATGCTCGAGGAGATCCGGCGGCCGGGGCTCTTCGAGGCCGTGCTCGAGGAGATCGGGCGCGTTCGCGCCGAGATGGGCTACCCGATCCTCGTCACACCGGTCTCGCAGTTCATGGCGACACAGGCGGTGCGCAACGTGATCGACGACGAGCGCTGGACGAACGTCTCAGACGAGACCGTCCGCTACTTCCTCGGGCACTACGGTGAGTTCGCAGCGCCCGTCGATCCCGAGATCGCCGCGCGGGTGCTCGCGCTCCCGCAGACGGTCAAGCTGCGCGAGGCGAGGCCTGTGAGTCTCGAGGGTGCACGCCGGCGTCTCGGGACGCGGATCTCCGAGGAGGAGCTGCTGCTGCGAGTCGTCATGCCGGCCGAGCAGGTCGACGCGATGCGGCCGATCGCGGAGAGTGCGGGATCCTCCGGCGGTGGACGAGCGCCGGTCGTGCGGCTGCTCCGCGAGCTCCAACGGCGGCAGGAGATCTCCTACCTGCGCGTGCAGAAGGGCGACGAACTGGTGGTGTGGCGCCGTGCGTCTTGAGGAGGCCCGCGGTTTCGTCTTCGACGTGGACGGGACGCTCGTGCACCGCTCCGGCCCGCACACGGTGGAGGCGATCGAGGGTGCGCGCGAGGTGCTCGACCGGATTCGCTCCTCGGGCCGGCGCTTCGTGATCTTCACGAACGGCAGCCACAAGGCGCCCGCCGCGTTCGCGGCCGACCTGCGCGCCGCCGGTCTGCCGATCGAGGACGACCAGGTGATCACGCCGCTCTGCTCCGTGCAGGCGTACCTCGAGCGTCGTCGAGGCGCAGCGGTGCTCGGCTTCCTGACCGACGAGGCGCATGCGTATCTTGCAGGCTGCGGGCTCAACCTCGTCGACGGCCGCGACCGGCGCGTCGACGTGGTCTTCGTCGCCCACACCGACTGGACCGGCTTCGACGAGCTGGAGCGCGCCGCACAGGCGGTGATCGGCGGTGCACGGCTGCTGACCGGCAGCTACGTCCGCGCCTACGCGGGCGCGAACGGGCCGATCCTGAGCCGCGGCGCCATGGTCACGGCCGCGATCGCAAAGGCGAGCGGCGCCCGGCCGGTCGTCGTCGGCAAGCCCTCGCGACCGGCGGTCCGCGAGTACGCGCGCCGCCTGGGGGTCGCACCTGCCGAGGCGGCCGTCGTCGGCGACGACCTCCATCTGGACATTGCTCTGGGCCGGCTCGGCGGCTCCGCGACGGTGCTCGTCCGGACCGGCATCAGCGGCGGTCTCGACCTTGCGGCAGTCCCGGCGGCTCGCCGGCCCCACCTGACCGTCTCGACCGTGACGGAGCTGCTGCAATGGCTGTGACGCGGGCGCTCGTGATCCCGGAGCCCGGCGGGCCTGAGGTCCTGCGGCTCGCCGAACGCGAGGTGCGCGACCCCGGCGCGGGGGAGGTTCGCATCGCCGTGCGGGCCGCCGCCGTGAACCCGACGGACATCGGCCTGCGCCAACGGGGCGCCGAAGGAATCGAGCCGCCGTGGGTCCCGGGCATGGACGCCGCCGGCGTCGTCGAGTCGGTCGGAGCCGGCGTGGCACGGCTCGCGCCGGGCGACGAGGTGATGGCGGCCGTCATGCCGCGGCGGCCGGAAGGCGGCGCGCAGGCGGAGCTGGTCGTCGTTCCGGCGGCTTCGGTCGTGGTGGTCCCGGCCGGGACGACCCTCGAGCAGGCCGCGACGCTCCCGATGAACGGTCTGACGGCGCTGCGCGGCCTCGAGCTGCTCGACCTCGCGCCGGGCCGGACGCTCGCCGTCACGGGCGGCGCCGGCCTGCTCGCGTCGTACGTGATCCCGCTCGCGAAGCGGCGAGGACTGCGCGTGCTCGCCGACGCCAAGCTCGAAGACGAGGAGCTCGTCCGCGGCTTCGGCGCCGACGAGCTCCTGCCCCGCGGCGACGGGCTCGTCGAGGCGCTTCGCGCGCTCGCGCCGCGCGGAGTCGACGCGGTCTACGACACGGCTCTGCTCGGACGGAGCATGTTCCCGGCGATCCGGCCGGGCGGCGCGCTGGCCTACGTGCGCGGCTGGGACGGCGACGACGTCGAGGCGGGCATCCACGTACGGCGCGTCTGGATCGGCGACGTGATCGAGCGGACCGACTGGCTGGCGGACCTGCGTGAGCTCGCAGCCGAGGGAGTGCTGATGCTCCGCGTTGCGGCGACGTTCCCGCCGGAGCGGGCCGCCGACGCGCACCGGCTAATGGAAGCGGGCGGGTTGCGCGGCCGGGCTCTGGTCGTCTTTCGCTGACCGGCCGTCGGCCGGCGATATCGTTCAGGTCACAGCGACAGGTGCAAACCCGTGGAGGTGGCCGAGTGAGCCGTGTGTCGAACGACATCGCCCCGTTCGAACTGGGCGACCGGGTGCGGTACGACGCGTTCATGGAGGTGGCACGCAACCGGATCACGACCCGGGCATTCCGGGCCGACTACGTGGTCCCGCGCGAGCATGTCGAGCTGGTCGTCGACGCGGCGCGGCACGGCCCGTCCGGGGCGAACGCGCAGCCCTGGCACTTCATCGCCGTCACGCGGCCGGAGACGAAGCAGCGGATCGCGGAGTACTTCGTCGCCGAGCAGCATCGTCGAGCACGGCTGGGGATGAAGTTCCCGACCCCCGACTACCGCGGCATGGCCACCGCCCCGGGCTTCATCGTCGTGGCCACCGACTTCAGGCTGGTTCGCGCGTTCCCCGTCCTGCGCAGCGAGGACCCCGGCTCGGAGGTGAACCGCCCGTACTTCGAGAACGCCGAGCGGATCCTGCTGCAGAGTGTCGCCGCAGCGACGATGTCTGCGCATCTGGCCGCGACCGCTCTCGGCTACAGCGTCTGGTGGGTGACCGCAATCGGACAGCAGGATGCGCAGGACGCGCTCAAGCCGCTGCTCGATGTCCCGGACGAGCTCTCGATTCTCGACGTGATGTGCTTCGGCCCACCTGCAAAGCCCGTTTACAAGCGGTGGAAGAAGGGCCTGGACGAGATCCTCAGCTGGGACCGCTTCGATCGCGCGAAGTTCATGGACGATGACGCGATCGAGGATTGGATCAGCACGAAGCGCCACCGCGTCATGTACCGGGACGAAGCGAACGTCGATTGAGACGGGCGGGGTGCTAGAGGACTCGAGCGCTCTGACCCCGAACGGGGCGCATGCGTCCCGGTGCTCCGCAGACCGGGCGCACGGCGACCTCGGCGGTCGGCCCCATCACTCTCCCCGGGGCCGCCGCCTTGGTCGCCTTTGCCTTCACTCCCCCGAGAAGGCGCCGCAAAACGGCATGAACGGTACTGCAAACCGTTGCGGAGTCAATAGGTCGCGCCGCCGGCGTCGAATGGGTCGCACCGGCATGCCGCATAGGTCGCACCGATCGCTCGGCTGCGGCGGCGACGAGGTTGAACCGAAGCCCGGCCCGCCGTAGCATCCACTGCGGCACCGAAAGAGGAGGAGGCTCGTGACTGCGACGACGGTGGTGACGGTCAACGGCATGCGGCACGAGTTGGAGCTCGAGCCGCGCGAGCTGCTGGTCTACGTGCTCCGTGAGCGCCTCGGCCTGACCGGGACGAACGTCGGCTGCGACACCTCCGCGTGCGGCGCCTGCACGGTTCTGCTGGACGGTGAGTCGGTCAAGTCGTGCACTGTCCTCGGCGTTCAGGCCGACGGCGCGGAGATCACGACGATCGAGGGCCTGGCGGTGAACGGCCGGCTGCATCCCGTTCAAGAGGCCTTCCACGACCAGCACGCCCTGCAATGCGGCTACTGCACGCCGGGAATGGTGATGGCCGCCGTCTCGCTGATCGAGCACGGCGAGGCGATGGACGAGGACGCGGTGCGGATCGGGCTCGAGGGGAACCTGTGCCGGTGCACGGGCTATCAGAACATCGTCCAGGCGGTTCTCTCGGCCGCCGGGAACGCCTGATGAGCGCGGCCGAGGCCCGCACCCCCTTCATCGGAGCCCCGATGAGGCGCAAAGAGGACCGGGCGCTCCTCCTGGGGGAGGGCACCTACGTCGACAACCTGACCGCGGCGGGTCAGCTCGTGATGGCTGTCGTTCGCAGCCCGTACGCCCGGGCGCGGATCACATCGATCGACACGGCGGCAGCCATGGCTTCGGACGGCGTCGTCGCCGTCTTCACCGGTGCCGACCTGCGAGACGACTGGAAGAGCCCCCTCCCGTGCGCCTGGCCGGTGAC
Source organism: uncultured Thermoleophilia bacterium (assembly GCA_963826485.1). Lineage (GTDB taxonomy): Bacteria > Actinomycetota > Thermoleophilia > Gaiellales > Gaiellaceae > PALSA-600. The sequence continues at coordinate 455,708 of CAWGXF010000010.1, read as the reverse complement.
CGAGGAGATGCGCTCGCCCGAGCACTTCCCCCTTGCGGTCGACGAGGCGCGTTACCAGGGCGACGGCGTCGCCGTGGTCGTGGCCGAGTCGCGTCTTCTCGCGACGGACGCTGCAGAGCTGGTCGACGTCTCGTACGAGCCCCTCCCGGCCGCCGTCGAGGTGACCGCTTCGCTCGAGGACGGCTCGCCCCTCGTGCACGAGCCCTTCGGCACGAACGAGTGCTACGTGTGGAAGCTCGCGACCGACGGTGTGGACGACGTCTTCGCTTCCGCGGAGCACGTGGTCTCGCACACCTACCGTCAGCCGCGCCTGATCCCGAACGCGATCGAGCCGCGCGCCGTGCTCGCAGAGGTCGGTGCCGGGGGAGACGTGACCGTGCACTCCGCGACCCAGGTGCCGCACATCCTGCGCTTCGGGCTCGCGCTCGTGCTCGGCATCGACGAGGCGCGGGTTCGCGTGATCGCGCCCGACGTGGGCGGCGGTTTCGGCTCGAAGCTCGACGTCTACGCGGAGGAGGCGCTCGCCGTTGCGCTCGCCCGGAGGCTCCTCCGGCCCGTGAAGTGGACCGAAGAGCGCTCCGAGGGGTACCAGGCGACGATCCACGGCCGCGACTTCGTGACGACGTACGAGCTCGCCGCCACGAAGGACGGCAAGATCCTCGGCTGCCGCGCCGACGTGAAGGCGGCGATGGGCGCCTACCTGCAGCTGGTCACGCCGGGGATTCCGCTCCTCGGTGCCTGGGTCTACGCCGGGCCGTACGACATCGGCGCATACTCGGTGACGTTCACCGGGGTGTTCACCAACACGACGCCGACCGACGCCTACCGCGGTGCGGGACGGCCCGAGGCGACCTACGTGATCGAACGGACGATCGACCGGCTCGCCCTCGAACTGGGCCTGGACCCGGTGGAGCTGCGCCGCCGGAACTTCATCTCCGACTTCCCGAAGCAGATCGCCTCGGGTCTCACGATCGACTCCGGCGACTATCACGCGACCCTCGACAAGCTGCTCGAGCTGCTCGACCTGGACTCGATCCGCGCCGACCAGGCCGCCCGCCGTGAGCGCAGCGACGCCGTGCAGACCGGCGTCGGCTTCTCGACCTACAACGAGATGTGCGGGCTCGCGCCCTCGCGGATCCTCGGCGCGATCCGCTACGCCGCGGGCGGGTGGGAGTCGGCCACGATCCGGTTCCAGCCGCTCGGCTCGGTGCAGGTCGTGACCGGCACCTCGCCGCACGGCCAGGGGCACGAGACGGCGTGGTCGCAGATCGTCGCCGACCAGCTCGGCGTCGATCCGGCCGAGGTGGAGGTCCTCCACGGCGACACCGCGGTGTCCCAGCACGGCCTCGACACGTACGGCAGCCGCTCGCTCGCGGTCGGCGGCGTCGCCCTGTGGCATGCGAGCCAGAAGGTGCTCCAGAAGGCGCGTCTGATCGCCGCTCACCAGCTCGAGATCGCACCGGACGACCTCGAATTCGAGGCCGGCGAGTTCCACGTCAAGGGAGACCCGCAGAAGGCGATCGGGATCAAGGCGGCCGCGCTCGCGGCCTGGACTGCGCACGATCTTCCCGACGGGATGGAGCCCGGGCTCGAGGAGACGGCGGTCTACGATCCACCCAACTTCTCGTGGCCCGGCGGCGCGCACGCCGCCGTCGTCGAGGTCGACACCGAGACCGGCGATGCCCGCCTCGTCCGCTACGTCGCCGTCGACGACTGCGGCACCGTCATCAACCCGCTCATCGTCGACGGCCAGATCCACGGCGGTGTCGCCCAGGGGATCGCGACCGCGCTCTACGAAGAAGGCGTCTACGACGACGACGGCAACCTGATGACCACGAACATGACGACCTACCTGGTTCCGTCCGCCGCAGAGCTCCCGAGCTTCGAGCTCGCCCGCACCGAGACGAAGAGCCCGACCAACCCGCTCGGCGTCAAGGGCGTCGGCGAGACCGGAACGATCGCCGCCGCGCCCGCAGTCGTGAACGCGGTGATCGACGCGCTCTCGCACCTCGGGGTCACGGACATCGGGATGCCGACGACCCCGGAACGGGTCTGGCGTGCGATCGAGGAGGCAGGACGGTGATCCCCGCCCGGTTCGACTACGACGTCGCGGCGGGCGTCGACCACGCCCTCGAACTGCTCAGCGGGGGTGATGCGAAGCTCCTGGCCGGAGGCCATTCGCTGATCCCGGCGCTCAAGCTGAGGATCGCCCGCCCGCAGCGGCTGGTCGACATCGGTCGTCTCGCCGAGCTCTCGTACGTGCGCGATGCCGGCGAGCAGGTCGTGATCGGCGCCCTCACACGCCACCGTACCGTCGCGGGCGCACCGCTTCTGCAGGAGCACTGCCCGATCGTGAGTCACACCGCCGGCCTGATCGGCGATCCGCAGGTCCGTCACCGCGGGACGATCGGCGGCTCGCTCGCGCACGGCGACCCCGCATCCGACCTGCCCGCGGTCATGTTGGCGCTCGACGCGGAACTGGTCGTCTGCGGCGGGCAGGGCGAACGGGTCGTTCCCGCCTCCGAGTTCTTCACGGGCGTCTTCGAGACCGCCGTCGGCCCCACCGAGATGTTGACCGAGATTCGGGTCCCGAAGCTCGGCGGCCGGGCCGGATGGGCGTATCTGAAAGCGCATCGACGCGCCCAGGACTGGGCGACGGTCGGGGTGGCAGCGATCGTGCAGCGGAGAAACGGCGCGGTCGAGCGTGCCTCGATCGGCCTGGTCGGCATGGGGGGCACACCGCTGCGCGCGAGCGCGGCCGAAGCGGCGCTCGCCGGCGGATCTTCGGTCGCCGCTGCGGCCGCGCTCCTCGCCGACGGCACGGAGCCACCCTCGGATCAGGCCGGCTCGAGCGCCTACCGCGAGCACCTCGTCACGGTCGTCGGGCGGCGAGCGCTCGCCAACGCACTCGCGCGTTAGCTGATTGATGCCGCACGACCACGCGACGAAAGTGCCGCGCAAGCTGTACGAGCACGAGCTGGCGCGCCTGCAGGGCGAGCTCGTCCAGCTGAAGGAATGGGTGCGCACGACGGGCGCGCGCCTCGTCGTCCTGTTCGAGGGGCGTGACGCGGCCGGCAAGGGCGGTGCGATCAAGCGGGTGACGGAGTACCTGAATCCGCGCGTCGCGCGGATCGTCGCGCTGCCCGCGCCGACCGAGCGTGAGCAGGGCCAGTGGTACTTCCAGCGTTACATCGCCCACCTGCCGAGCGCGGGCGAGATCGTCGTGTTCGACCGCAGCTGGTACAACCGTGCCGGCGTCGAGCACGTGATGGGGTTCTGCACGCCGGCCGAATACCGGCGCTTCCTGCAGCAGTGCCCGATCTTCGAGCGCCTCCTTGTCGAAGACGGCATTCAGCTGATCAAGTACTGGTTCTCGGTCAGCGACGAGGAGCAGGAGCGGCGCTTCCGCTCGAGGCTCGAGGATCCACTCCGGAGCTGGAAGCTGTCGCCGCTGGACCTCGAGTCCCGCGCGCGGTGGGTCGACTACTCACGCGCGAAGGATGAGATGTTCGTCCACACGGACATCGACGAGGCGCCGTGGTACGTCGTCGAGGGCGACGACAAGCGCCGCGCTCGCCTCAACTGCATCGCGCACCTGCTGTCCGTCGTCCCGTACGAGGACGTGCTGGAGACCCCTGTCGAGCTGCCGCCGCGCCCGCCCGAGAGCGACTATCAGCGGCCGCCGCGTGAGCTCTTCCGCTACGTGCCCGACCACGCGGCGACGCTCTTTCCCTGATGGGGCGGGCCTACGAGGCCGAGCCGTTTTGGCCGTGCTCGATGTAGCGCAACAGCGTCGCGCTCAGCCCCAGGTCGATCGTCACGGATCCCCCGGAGAGTCGAAGCCGGTCGCCGTCCGCGGTGATCTCCGTCTGCCAGTCGTGGAGGTCGACGAAACGGACCGCGCTCTCCTGCACCCAGCGCGTTCGATCCTCGCGGGTGCTGCCATGGGTGCTGAGGTTGAGCTCGAGCGCGAGCTCGTAGTCGATCTCCGGCGGCGCGAGGTCGCGCAGCCGCTGCAGGTTGAGGTCGATCGCGGCGGACACGGGAGCGAGCGCCAGGTCGGTGGGGTTCTTCGGATGGAGGGTCATGTGGTCAGCGTCTCCCGTCAGGGCTCGTTCGGAATCCCGGAGAACCCGGAGTCATGATGTGGGTTTCCCGCAGTTCGACGAGCCCGACCAGGGCCTCGGCTCCCCTCCCTCGCTTCAGGGATTCGACACGCCCGGCCGTCACCGAATTGACGCAAACTGCGGTCCGTCCTGCGCGGCCGGTCTTGAAGGTTCGCCATGCCGTCGCTACGTTGCCAAGTGCACCGAGCGCGGAGCGTTAGTAGACCGAAGCCGTTCCCGAGGGCCGTAGGCGCAAGCCGAAGGTTCGTGGGAGCGGTGGACGAAAACGCCACCGGCTCGGTGAATTTTTGCCCGGATGCGCTCGGGGAGACCACGCGCGGAGCGCAGGGCTGTTATCAACACCGGGGTCCGGCCTCCGCGTGGTCGCAGGGACTGGTGGTGCTGAATTGTGGAAAACCTGTTGACAGTCTCGCCCGCCGACGACGTCCCGGACAGCGCTTGAGCACGCCGCAGGAGCGGCTCGACGAGGTGAAGGTCGAGACACTGCGACGCTGGGGAGAAGGGCTGCAGACCGACCCGCGCGAAGAGGTGCGCGCCGCCGGGAGGGCGATCACGATGCTCGTCGAGGAGATCGAGCGTCTGAACATCGACCTCTGGCATGCCCGCACCGACGCCCGCGCGTCGCCGGCGGCCGAGACCGCGGCGGCGGCCACGACCACGCCCACGCCCTCCAACGCCGGCCGCCCGCTCCCGCCTCCACTTCCCGCCTACTGACGCCTTGCATCGCCGGCCCCGGGTGGCGATGATCGCGTGAACACGAGGAGGAGAAGTGCCACACAACTTCGTGAAGATCAACGCGATCACAGGGAATCCGGGGCGACGAACCTGCGCCGACGTCGCGTCCGTCTGCGAGAGGCACGGCGGCACGTTCGAGCGACTCTGGTTCGACGACTGCGACGATCCGAGCTATGCCTACGTGCTCGTCAAGGACGGGAACCTCGACGGGATCCTCGACGCCCTGCACGGGCGCGAGGTGCTCCGTCTCTTCGACGCCGAGGAAATCGAGGCCGAAACCTAGTCTGCGAGCGCGAGGGCGATCGCGCGGTCGAGGTCGAAGTCCGCGGCGCGGACGGGTCGGCTGCGGCCGGGGAGACCGGCCCGATCGCCGGCGACGAGAACGTCGTCTGGATCGTGGACGATTCCCATCTCGTCGCGAAGCGCCTGAGCCGCTTCGAACAGCGCTCGAGCTCGGCCGTCGTCGCCGGAGCGGTGGGCGACGGCGGCCAGCCCGTTCAGGCTGAACACCAGGCCGTGGAGGTAGCCGAGCCTGTGGGCGATCCGCGTGCCTTCTGCGAGCGCCTGTCGGGCCGGTGACAGGAGCCCGAGCCCGAGCCGGGCGTAGCCTTCGATTGCGAGTGCCAGCGCCTCGCCCTGGCGGTTGCCCACCTCGCGCTGGATCGCACGGCTTTCGGTTGCCAGCGGCAGAGCCTTCTCTGGCAGATTCGAGCGAAGGTAGGTGTTCGCGAGATCGCCGAGGACTCCGCCGAGCCCGAAGCGGTCGCCGCTGCGGCGAAACACGGCCGCTGCCTCCTCGTAGAGATCGACCGCCTCGCTCCACGCGCCCGCGTCCGCGGCGACGTGCCCGAGCGCACTGAGGCTGCGGGCCTCGCCGTGCTGCCGGCCCTCCGCCCTGAACCGTTCGAGGGCGTCCTGGAAGACCGCTCGTCCGCGCGCGGTCGCGCCACGCGAGATGACGATCGCGCCCAGCTGGTACTGCAGCTCCGCGTGCTCGAGCGGCGTCGGGCTCAGGCCCAGAGCCCGCTCGATCGCCCGCTGCCCTTCTTCGTAGCGCCCCCGCACGAGCCAGAAGCGCCAGAGGGAGATCGTCAGGCGCGGCACGGTCGACGGTGCCTCGAGCGCGAACCAGTCGAGCGCCGCCAGGAAGTTGCCGTAGTCGGCGTCGACGGCGGCGAGCCACTCTTCGGCGTCGTGCCCGGTCAGGTGCGGCGCCGCGCTCTCGGCGGCCGAGAGGTAGTACTGGGCATGGCGGCTCGGCAACCGCAGCGCCTCATCGAGAGGCAGCCGCCGGCGGGCAAACTCGCGAATCGTCTCGAGGACGAGGAACCGGCTGTCACCGCGCACCTTGAGGAGATTTGCCTCGGCGAGCGTCGTCAGCGTCTCCAGATCGGCGTCGGCCACGGATTCGGCGGCCTCGATGTCGAAGGTGCGCGTGAAGACCGACAGCCGCACGAAGACGCTCTGCGCCTCCCGGTCGAGCAGGTCGTAGCTCCACGCGATCGTCGCCTCGAGCGTCTGCTGACGCTCGGGCATGTCCGCAGGCCCGCGTGTCAGCAGAGACAGGCGCGAATCGAGGCGCTGCAGCAGCGCGGCCGGGTCGAGCAGCCGAAGCCGCGCCGCTGCGAGCTCGAGCGCCAGCGGCAGACAGTCCAGCCGCCGGCAGATCTCCTCGACCTCCGCCGACGGCTGTGCGCTTCGGCGCACCGCGTGTGCACGGTCGAGGAACAGCTCGACCGCAGCGCCCTGGGGCAGAGTGTCGAGTGGATACTCGGTCTCCATCGAGACGTGCAGCGGCATCCGGCTCGTCACGAGGAGCGTCGGCCCCGGCGAGCCCGTGAGGAACCTGGCGATGTCGGGCGCTGCCCCGCGGACGTGCTCGAAGTTGTCGAGGACGAGCAGCGCCTGCCGATTCGCATTGTCGGCCTCGGAGAGCCCGAGCGCCTGCAGGGCGACCGGGAGAACGAGCCCCGCGTCGGTCAAGCCGGCGAGCGGGACGAAATGAACACCGTCCGGGAACTCGTCCAGGAGCTCGGCCGCGATCTGGAGCGCCAGGCGCGTCTTGCCCGTGCCGCCGGCTCCCGTGATCGTCACCAGGCGAACACGCCGGAGCAGCTCTTCGAGCTCGAGCTGCTCGACGATTCGTCCCACGAGCGGATGCGCCGTCTCGGGCAGATTCGACCTGTTCAGGCTCCGCAGCGGGGGAAACGAGCCGCGGCCGAGTTGATAGAGGCGCTCCGGTCTCGTCAGGTCCTTCAGCCGGTGCTCGCCGAGGTCGACGACGTCTTCGTCGGCGGCGACCAGATCGCGGGTCGCGTGCGAGAGCAGGACCTGCCCGCCGTGCGCGGCCGCCGCGATCCGCGCGGCGCGGTGAACGTCCATTCCCACGTACCCGTCCTTCGTCAGCAGCGGCTCGCCGGTATGGATGCCCATGCGCACCGAAATGCCGTGCTCGCTCAGGGCGGCCTGTGCTGCACGGGCCGCCTCGACGGCATCCCCCGCCCGGCTGAACGCAACGAAGAACGAGTCGCCCTGCGTGTCGATCTCGACGCCCTGGTGCGACTGCCATGCATGGCGCAGGGCCGAGTGGTGGAGCGCCAGCTCGGCGGCGTATGCCGAGGGCCCGAGCTCGTGGAGCAGCGACGTCGAGCCTTCGACATCGGTGAAGAGAAAGGTGACCGTGCCCGAGGGGCGAGGCGCCATACCAAGAGGATCGCGTGATCGTTCGACGGTGGCAAGCGCGTCCCTCGACGGCGCGGCCACCTGCGCCGGCCGGCCCCGTTTCGGCGGGGCCGGCCGGCTCTTCCCCCAGCTCTCAGCGGGTGACGGCCAGGCCCTCCGCCGCACGCAGGACGGCCATCACGTCGAAGCTCTCGGTCCGGGGCCTCCCCTCGACCCGGTAAGCCTCGCCGATCGTGCGTGCGAGGTCCGAGCGGCGGAACTCTTGCAGCGACGTGCCGTCGTCCCAGAGGTACACACCACCGTAGTCGCCCGTTCGCGGATCGCGGATGTAGAGCTTCTGCAAGAGACCTGGAAGCGCCTCGTAGGCCGGTGCTCGTTCGCCGATCGTCCGGCGCACATCGTCCGCCGACAGCCCGCTTCGAAACTTGACGACCTGAACGATCACCCGCATCACCCTGATCGCCGGCCGTTAGCCGCACGTCACGTTTGCGTGAGGTTTTGCTCACACGGGAGTGCCGCCTTCGGCCGTGTCCGCCCGCGCGCTCGAGGTGAGCAAACACACGGCCGCGGCGAGGCCCGCGACGGTCACTACGGGCATCTCCCAGTCCCAGTCGATCCCGGCATGCAGGATGAACACCACGTAGACGGCGATCGCCGTCGGCGAGGTTCCCGCCCGTGCAAGTCCGACCACGAGCGGCAGTGCAAGCGCGGCGAGCAGCAACGTCAGCCCGACGAGCCCGAGCTCGTCGAGCGTCTCGAGGTAGAGGCTGTGCGCGTCCTGCGCGGGGGGCCCGCCCGGCAGCCGGAGGGCGTAGACCGCTCCGAACGTGCCGCCGCCCGAGCCCGTCACGAGGTGCGAGCCGGCCGCATCCCGGGCGACGCCCCAGTAGGCAGCGCGATTGCCGAGGACGCTCGCGTGAATCGAGAGCCCGACCACGAGGACCGCGGCTGCCCCGGCGACCGCCGCCGCCGCCTCCGCCCGGCTGCGGTACGTCATGAGCAGCCCCAGGACAACGCCGGCGGCGCAGGCCAGCCAGGCGCCGCGGCTGTTCGTGAGCACGAGTGCGGGCACGAGCGGCACCAGGCAGGCGGTGAACGCGAGTCGCGTCCATCCTCTCGAGCGAGAAGCGGCGATGACGGCTCCGGCGATGCCCATCGCCGCGAGGGCGCCGAGCGCGTTCGCATAGCCGATCGGGCCGACGAGGAGCCTGCCCTCGGACGGGTCGAGGGCCTGCGTCGTCGTCATCCGCTCGACGAGCGCCCAGGCCGACACGACCGTGGCGCCGCCGATCGTGCCGACAACGAGGCCTCTCCGCCCGACGACGAACGCCGCGACGGCGCAGAGGTACAGCAGGGCCCGCTCGGCCTCGACGAGCGACGTTCCAGGCTCCGACGACCACAGCGCCGTGAGCGCTGTCCACGCGGCGAGCGCGGCGAGCGCGCAGGCGAACCAGACGGCGGCGGGCGGCGGGCCGTGAACGTCGGAGATCGCGGCGAGCAGGAGCCCCGTCGCTCCGAATGCGAGTGCCGCGAACGGCCAGACGGAGGAGAAGTAGCCGCCGTTGGCGGCGGCGAGCAGCACGACGGCTCCTCCGGTGAGCAGCGCCCCGACCCAGGGTGGCAGTCTCCCGAAGGAGGCTGCCACCCGGAGCTCCGGGGCCTGGGCCCCGTTGCTAGGAACCGTTCGGAACACCGATCGAAACCTGCACGAGCCGCCTCGTCGAGGTTCCGCCGAGGAGATCCTGGCCCTGCACGCGGGCTCGCAGGAAGAGCACGAGGTAACCCGTCCTCGGGAACGACTTCAGCGGAGACAGGCTGACGGTCGCCCATCCGGTGGAATCCGTCGGGACCTCCGGCGCGTTGGCGATGCGGTTATAGGGCACACCGATCGCGTAGACGAGCGCGCCCTGCACCGACTTGCCGTTGCCGTCGTTGACGTGGATGCGCATCCGTGTCGGTGCCAGCCGCGAGCGGATCGGATTCTGCGAGTAGCTCACGGCGTTGATCACCAGGCGGTTCGGAAGCACGACCGAAGCGGCCAACCGGACCTTCGAGCTCCCCGACGATGCGCTCGAGGCGACAACTGCGCTCGGGGCCGAGAACTGCGCGGTCGTCCCGACGGCGTTCGTCGCCCACACATACGCGCGCAGCGTGTAGCCGACGTCCGTTGCGGTCACCGTGTAGGTGCTCGACGTCGCCGAGACGATCGCGAGGCAGTTCGCGCCCTTGGCGTCGCAGCGGGCCCAGCGGTACGCCCAGGCCGAGATCGGCGTCGGGCTCGACCAGTTGCCGTTCGTCGTCGTCAGCTTTTGGCCGACGACGGCACTGCCGCTGAGCGCCGGCGCTTTGGTGGGTGCCGGCGTGCCGTACTGATACTCGGCAGCGGACGCCGACCCGGCGGCCCGGGCGCTCGTGACGATCTGAGCGATGCAGCCGGCCGCGACGGTGGCGAGCACCGCCGCGAGCAGGATGCGACGGCTGAATGCGATCGGTTTCATGGGATTACCCCCTTGTTGCGTTGACGGTCTGCGAACGTCCTTGTGCGGCATGCCTGGGCACGCCGACCACGTCGCGAGTGTGTGTCGCAGAGATCAGGTGGGCGTCAGACCCCCGTCAGGATCCGCTCACATTCGATCCAGAAAGCCCCGCACATCGCCATAATGGCTGGGTGCGAAGGGGTGCGATAAGCATGCGCTGGTGGCTCGGGCTCGCCTTCGCGGCGATTGCGGCCCTCACCGCTCTCTCCGTCGCCGAGGTCTTCAGCCACCGCGCAGATACGGCGCTTCGCGACCGCGGACAGGCCCTTGCCGTCGGCCAGAGCGTGGCGGCCGCCCAGTCGATCTCGCGTGCGATCGAGCGCGGCGACGCGGCACGGGCCACATCCGTGATCGCCGAACGCCACCGTCTGTCCCTCTTCGTCTTCTCGAGATCCGGTCACGCGACCTCGCCGCTCGTCTCGCGCGGCGTCTCGTACCGCGCGGTTCCCTCGGGAACGGAGGCACTTCGCACTGCCCTGCACGGCGGCAGGTTCGTCGACAGTTACAAGAAGGGGAAGGCGTTCGTCGTCGGTCTTCGTCTGACGACCGCGGGCGGCGGCGCGATCGTCACGTACACGCCCCGGCCGGATCTGCGGCAGGAGCTCGGGATCGTTCAGAGCGAGGTGATTCGCTCGGCGCTGCTCGCGGTGGGCGTGGGCGCGCTCGTCGGGCTTCTCGTCGCCACGCTGATCGCCGCCCGCCTGGGCCGAATCGCGCGTGCCGCCGCAGCAATCGCGGCGGGGGGCTTCGACCGGCCGCTCGAGGTGCGCTTCCACGACGAGGTGGGGTCGCTCGGCGCGACCGTCGACCAGATGCGGGTTCGGCTGAGAGACTCGTTTCACAGTCTCGAGCTCGAGCGGGACCGGCTTCACCGGCTGCTCGACTCGCTCGAAGAAGGAGTCATCGCGGTCGATCGCCGGTTCGAGGTCGTGTATGCGAACGAGCCCGCACGCGAGCTGTTCGACCCGATCGTCGTCGACGTCGGGCGGTCCCTCGGAGAGCCGTGGCCGGACTTCCCACTGCGCAGCTTCGTCGAGGATCTGTTCGCGGCCGAGCTTCGGAGTGTCGTGCACGCCCGGGTCGTCGAGGCCAACCGGGTGTACGCACTGGCGGGGATTCCCGCGGCGACCGGCACGCGCGACGCGATCCTCGTCGTCGCGGACGTGTCCGAGCGCGAGCGGCGCGAGCGCTCCGAACGCGAGTTCGTCACCAACGCGGCGCACGAGCTCGGCACGCCGGTCACCGCCATTGCCGCCTCGCTGGAGGCCCTTCAGGGTGGAGCGAAAGACGTCCCCGGCCAGCGCGAGCAGTTCCTCGAGTTGATCGAGCGGCAGACCGGACGGCTCGTGCGTCTACGGCGTGCGCTGCTGATGCTCGCCCGGGTGCAGACGGGTCAGGAGGCGATCGGCCTCGAGCCAATCCGGCTCCGACCCTTGCTGGAAGAGGTGGCGGCGAGTCTCGGCGCGACGGTGGACGGGGAGGTCAGCTTCGTCGTCGACTGTCCGGACGACCTGATGGCGCTCGGGCGGGAAGAGCTCTTCGAGCAGATCGTGTTCAGCCTCGCCGAGAACGCGCTCCGCCATTCGAGCCCGACGGCGGTCACGCTCTCCGGCCGGGCGGGAGCTAGCTCGGTCACGCTCGAGGTCCGGGACGACGGGAGCGGCATCTCCCCCGAGGTTCGTGATCGCGTGTTCGACCGTTTCTTCCAGGGTGGTGACGGCAGGGGCGGATTCGGTCTCGGGCTGGCGATCGTGCGGGAGGCCGTTCGCGCGCTCGGCGGATCGGTACGCGTCGAATCGCAGCCGGGCACGGGCACCGTGGTGCGGGCGCAGTTCGGCGTCGTCGAGGAGGCTCACGTCGGATGAAGACCCGCGTGCTCTTCGCCGACGACGAGCAGGACATCGTCGACCCGGTCCGGTACACGCTCGAGGCGGAGGGCTTCGAGGTCGACACGGTCCGCGACGGTCCAGCCGCCCTCGAGGCGGCTCGCGCGAACGGGTACGACGTCGTCGTCCTCGACGTGATGATGCCCGGCCTCCAGGGCACCGAGGTCTGCCGGCAGCTTCGGGCCGAGAGCATCGTTCCGATCATCATGTTGTCCGCAAAGGACGCGGAGGTCGACCGGGTGCTCGGGCTCGAGCTCGGGGCCGACGATTACGTCACGAAGCCGTTCTCTGCGCGCGAGCTGGCCAGCCGGATTCGCGCAGTCCTGCGCCGGCAGGACCTCGAGCGCGACTCTGCCGGCGAGCCGTCGGGCCAGATCGTCATCGCAGATCTCGGGATCGACCTGCTCGCACACAGGGTGACGATCGGCGACACCGACATCAGGCTGACGCCGTCCGAGTTCAAGGTGCTCGCGTTGTTTGCGGGCGAGCCGGGACGCGTGTTCAGCAGGTGGCAGATCATGGAGCATCTGTGGGAGGCGTCGTACGTCGGCACCGCTCGCGCCGCCGACGTCCACATCTCGAATCTCCGGCGCAAGATCGAGGTCGACCCGTCTCGCCCCGAACGAATCGTGACCGTCCGTGAGGTCGGCTACAAGCTCGTCGCGCACTGAACCGGCGCCCCGGGTCGAATCGTCAAGGATTCCTTGCGTGAGTTGGAACGGACGCTGACGTACCGGTCGTAGGGTGGGTCCCGTGCCCCACGGTGACGAGCCTGTCGAGATGCTCCTGAGACGCTGCAGCGGCTTTCGCGTCGAAGCAGCCGATGGAGCGCTCGGCACGGTCGAGACGCCTCTCTTCCCCTTCGGGAGCAGCGTTCCCGACTTTCTCGTGCTCCGGGTGCAAGGCCGTCTGCGGTCACGCAGGCCCGTCGTTCCGGCGGCGCTGGTGGAGGCGGTCGATCCCGCACTGAGGATCGTCCGCCTCCACGGTCTACGCGCCGAGCTCGCGGCGCTGCCGGAGCACATGCCGCTGTCCTAGCGCGGCCCCCACTTGCCGCGCGTTTCCGGGCGAACCGTTCGAAAGGCCGCACCGGCCGGCGGTTGTGAGTGAACTCGTACGAAACCGAGACATGGTGTTCATCGCCCCGGGGCCGTTCGTGACATCCGCGCTCCACCATGGTTGAGAGCAATTGGGGTGAGTCAGCCCCAGAAGGAGGATGAAACCGATGAAGAAACGACTGGCGCTCTTAACCGCTCTCTGTCTCACGGTCGCGCTCGCGGCGGTGGCGGCGGCGGCGTCGGAGTCCACGGCGAACGGGAGCCTCACGATCGTCGGCCCCTGGAGCGGCAACAATGCCAAATCGTTCCAGGCGGTACTCGCGGGGTTCATGGCGAAGAATCCGGGCACCACGGTGACCTATTCGACCGCCAAGGGTGACGTTGCGACCTCGCTCACGAGCACAACGTCGACCGACTCACCCGACCTGGCCGTCCTCACGCTTCCGACCGACCGGGTCGCGATGGCCGACCTCGCGAAGGCGGGCAAGTTGAAGTCGATCGGCTTCCTTGCTCCCGATGTGAAGGCGAACTACGCGTTCGCGTGGAAGCAGCTCGGCTCGGTGAACGGCCATCTCGTCGGCCTGTTCTTCAAGGCGACCAACCGGTCGGCGTTCTGGTACGACCAGAAGCTGTTCGGCGCGATGGGCCTCAGCGCCCCGACGAGCTGGGCCGGCCTGAAAGCGACTGTCGCAAAGGTGAAGGCGCGCGGTCACGCGCCGCTCGCGATCAGCGGCGCCAGTGGAATCACGCTGCCCGACCTGTTCGCGAACCTCTACCTCACCCTCCAGGGAACCGCCCGCTACGACAAGCTGATGTCGGGCGCGATCTCGTGGAGCGATCCGTCCGTGATGAGGACGCTCACGGTCATGAAGCGGTTCCTCAGCGGCTCCATCGCCGGCGGGGCAACTGCTGCGACCAAGGCGACCTATGCGACCGCGGTTCAGCAGGTCTTCGGCAGCCCCTTGAAGGCCTACATGGTCCCCGGCGGCAGCGCCGTCTACCCGGTGCTCTACTCGGCAAAGGCTGTTCGGCCGCTTTCGAAGTTCGCGGCCTTCGCCTTCCCGGCTGCCAGTTCGAAGGCGCCGCCGCGCGTGATCGGTGACGCCAACGCGGTCGTCATGACCAGGGACAGCGTGGACGCACGGGCGCTGCTCACGTACCTCGCGACTCCGGACGCCGCAGCCATCTGGGCGGCACGGGGAGGAGACTTCCTCTCCCCGAACCGGAATGTCACCTCGAAGGCCTACGCCGTGCCGCAGATGGCGATGCTTGCCACGCCTCTGACCGCGGCGAACGTCTTCCGGTACCCGATCACCGAAGTGGCCTCGCTGCCGCTGGCACACACCCTCAACACGCAGCTCGGGAAGCTGATCGCGGGCACGGCCACTCCGTCGGATGTCGTGAGCCGCCTCGTTCCCAAGGCGACGATGAAGAGCTGACCACGCGCGTGCCCCGGGGGAGCGTGGATCACTCGTTGGTCCACCCGCTCCCCCGGGGCGCGTGACCTCTCGGTCGGGGCGCCGGACCAGCCTGGCGTGGGGGCCTGGACTGGCCGGCGCCCGGCGGGCCGAATCGCGGCAGCTCGAGCCGGTCACCAGTTCGCTGCCGCGTGTCTTCCACGCGTTCACCGTCCTGGCCGCTGCCGCCGAGGTCGAGGCCGACGAGGAAGCGACGCTGGTTTCCGAGGGCGACTTCGGTCATGCCCTCTACGCGATCGAGAGCGGCACCGCGGCCGTCATCGCCGACGGCACGAGACTGAACACGCTCGGGCCTGGAGACGTGTTCGGTGAGATGGCGGTCGTCGCTTCGGGCCGGCGTATGGCCTCGGTCGTCGCGCTCTCGCCCGTGCGCCTGATCGCGCTCTTCAAGACGAGCGTGTGGGCGCTCGAGAGACAGGCGCCGGAGGTCGCCGAGCGTCTGCGCGCGTTGATCGCCGAGCGCCACGCCGCCCTATAGGGCGTTCGCGTTCGCGGTGTCGAGCCGCGCGAAGACGATGCTGTCGGCATGGCCCCTTGCCCGCGCGTGGCCGCCGACAGCGGCGAGGAACGCCTCCCGACCGAGCGCCCAGAGTGCGACGTCGCTGCCTGCCCGAACGGTCGCGGTGCGCGGGATGTCCCGGAGCAGCGCGATCTCACCGACGAAGGCGGGTGCGGTCTCGCGTTTGACACCGTCCGGCAGATCGATCTCGAGTGTCCCCTGGTCGAGGATGTAGAAGGAGTCGCCGTGATCGCCGCGCTGAAAGAGCGCGGTGCCGCCCGGCAATTCGATTCGCTGCATCTGCCCCGCCAGGTACTCGATCATCTGAAGTGGCAGCACCGTCAGGAACGGCACGGTGCGGAGCGCGGCAATCTGCTCCTGCGGGACGTGAGCCGCGGCGTCGATCACCGCGAGCCTCCTGGCGGTGGCAACCGCCAGGGCCGGGAGGATCACCCCCACGGCCAGGAGCGCGCCGCGGGTCCCCAACCAGGTGATGAGCGCGGGCGCGGCGAGGGCGCCGAGCGCGAGCGAGGCGACGATGGAGCTCTCGAGCACGCCGAAGATGCGGCCTGCGACTTCCGGGACCGCCGTCCGCTGGATCAGGGTCATCGAGGAGATGTCGACCAGGGTGTTCCCGATGCCGAGGACGGCGAGCGCGACGACGGCGACGAAGGTAGAGGGAAGCGCTCCGATCACAATGAGCGGCACCCCCCAGAGCACGAGCCCCAGTGCGAGGTCACGGCCGAGGCGGGAGCGGGAGACGAGTGTGAGCGCGACGCCGGCGCCTGCGATCGCGCCGATCCCGCAGGCCGACTGGAGGACGCCGACGCCGGCGTTGCCGATTCCCAGCACGTCGATCGCGGTTGCGACGATCAGGACGCCGAGCGCGCCGGCGACGAAGCACTGAGCGTCGTAGAGCCCGATCAGAAGGCGCAGGCGGGGCTCCCGGGCGATCGTGCGGAAGCCGTCGAACAGCGACCGCAGCCCGCCCGCGCCGCTGTCGTCCTCGTCGGTCGACGAACGGCCCGCCGCGCGCGCTCCGGACGAGATCCGCAGCACGAAGAGCGCGCTCCACGCGAACGTCGCCGCGATGACGGCGAAGGCGGCCGTGTAGCCCGAGAACGCGATCAGGAACGCGCCGAGCGCGGGGCCGACGAAGATGCCGACGCTGTCGAACGTGCTCGCCGTGACATTTGCCGCGGTCAGCTCCTGTGGAGTTCCGGCGACGAGCGGGACGAGCGAGGCCTCGGCCGGGCGGAACACCGCGCCGAAGATCGAGGCGCCGACCGCGAGCGCATAGACCGAGATCCTCGGCGCCCCGCTCGAGACGAGCACGGCGATGCCGCCGGTGCAGCCGATGCGGCCGGCGTCGGAGGCCAGCATCACGTGCTCCCGGCGGAACCGGTCCGAGAGGGACGCGGCGAACGGAGCGATCGAGGCCGCAGCCGCCTGTCGAACGGCCGTGACGATGCCGACCGCGGCCACGCCGCCGTGGTGGAAGGCGTAGATCGTGATCGCCACCGAGAACGCGTAGTTCCCGATCGCAGAGCCGGCATAGGCGAGCTCGATGCGGCGCAGGTTGGGATTGGCGAAGACGCTGCGGACCGCCGCGAGGGACTCGGAGAATTGGCCGCCGGCCTGGCCCACCGCCGGACAATTGCATCCATTTGCGCCGTATGGAAGGGTGAGGGAAGATTTCGGTCACTCCGACCGTCTAGTAGGTGTCTGTGTCATCCGCGACCGAGCGGGTTCCAGTTCCAGGAGGAGGCTTCAAATGTCTGAAGAGCGCGACCGGCTCCAAGCAAATGAGGATGCGGAGCAGGCTGACGACGACGTCGAGGCGCATCGCCTTGCGAAGGACCCGACCGTTGAGGAGAGCGACGGGGACGACGTCGAAGCGCACCGTATGGCGTAAGCCGAGCAGTTCTGCGGTTTCGAGAGGGCCCCGCGGCGCGGGGCCCTCTCTCGTTCTCGGAGCCGGATCAGTGCTGTGGGCGGCCGAGGAGCTCGGTGAGGCTGCGCAGCAGGGCCTCCGCCGCTTCGGCGGAACCGCCCTCGAGGCGCTCGAACGTGCCGGCGAGCTCGGCGACGAGCGAGGCCCGGGCGTCGCCGGCCAGTACGGCCCTGGCGCTTCTCGCGGTCGCGAGCAGTGAGAGCGCGATCGCGGCCTGGGCCGCGAACAGGCCGAGCAGGTCCATCTCCTTCAACGAGAAGCGGGCGTCCGACGGACGATCGAGCACCTGCAGCACGCCGAGGACACGCTCCTCGTCGAGCAGGGGCACGGCCATGATCCCCCTCGGCACATAGCCGCTCTTCTCGGCGATGTCACGGGCGAAGCGCGGATCGGCCCGCACGTCCTCGAGCACGAGCGGCGTCTGCGACGAAGCCACCCAGCCGGCGATCCCCGTCGACGACGGGAAACGCTGCCCCACGAGAAACTGGTCCTGGTCGCCGGCGACGGCGGCGAAGACGAGCTCGTCCGTGTCCTCGTCGAGCAGGAAGATGGACGATCCCTGCGCGCCGAAGATCGCGCGGGCGACCTCGACGATCGACCGGAGGAGCCGGGTGAAGTCCTCCTCGGACGCCATCACACCTGCTGCAACGGCGGTGTAGAGACGGTCAGGCATGGCTCTCCTTGACATTTTGGGAGGTCAGATGCAGCACGGTCTTCAGCTGGAACGGGGTCAGGCCCGGGTGCTTGCTGAGGATCAGGGCCGCGATTCCCGAGATGCACGGCGTGGCGAAGCTGTTGCCGGAGGCCCGGATCGTGCCGCCGCCGAGCCAGGCGACATCCACGTCGACGCCGCGCGCGAAGAACTCGACGGGGGGATCGGGGTTGGCGTAGTAGACGAACGAGTCGCTCTCCTCGTGGCTGCCGACGGAGATCACCGACGAGAAGCGCCACGGGAACGATTCGACGGGCATGTTGTGGGCGGCCGCGACGAGCACGGTTCGCCGGAAGTAGGCCGTGTCGGTGAGCTCGTGCAGGTGGTCACCGAGCTCCCGCTTCGTTGTCGAGAGGCTCATGTTGACGACGTCGTAGCCCTGTCCGATCGCCCAGCGCAGGCCCGCGAGCAGAACTTTTCCCGACCCCTTGTACCCGGCTCCGAGGACACGAACCGAGTAGAGCTCGGCCTTGGGCGCGATCGCGCGGACGATGCCGGCGCACGCCGTCCCGTGCCCGCACAGGTCGCCCTCGGCGTCGTCCTCCGCCACGGCTTCGCCGTCCGGGCCGACGGAGACGGACACCGCCCCTGCGAGCACGCCGACGAGCGGGTGGGAGGCTTCGACGCCGCTGTCGAGGATGCACACCTTGACGCCGTCCCCTGCCGAGCCGCCGAACGCCCACTCGGCGTCGACCCGCTCGGGCAGGGGATTCGCGATGCCGATGTCCGCCGCCGCCTCGTTGGTCAGCGACCACGCCGGCATTGCCTCCCGCCGAGCGGCCTGCTCGTTGCCGCTTGTCATCGCGGCATGCTAAGGCTCGACGAGCCGCGCGACAACCTCGGCCGCGGTCGCCGCCGCGTGTCGTGCGGCGGCCACGTCGGCCTCGTTGTCGCAGGCGAGCAGATTGACCGCGACCAGAGAGGCGGCGGCGTGCGCGGCGCCCGCTGCGAGGACCGCGGCGGCCGTGACGTCGGGTGCGAAATCGGGCTCGACAGAGCCGTGCTCGGTCTCTGCGAGCCGCGCCACATCCGCGCACGTCTCTGCGATCCCCGCCGGTACCACCGAGGAGTTGCGCAGAGCCTGCCCGAGCGCGAAGTCGCGCGGCGTACCGGTCTCCGGCCCGTGCGGGGGCCGGAGCGCCGTTCGGGCGGCCGCAAGAACCTCGGCGTCGGCCCGGGCAAGTCGCAGGAGGCGTTCCTGCAGCGAGATCGCCTGCGCCGCCGTTGCCGGTCTCGCCGCCGACCGCGCCGCCTTGCAGACGATCGCTGCGGCCAGGGCCCCCGTCAGGGCGGCGGCGGATCCGGCGGCTGCGGGATGATCGACCGAGCCGAGGGCGGCGAGCGTGTCGCCGGCGGAGATCTCGGCCGCTTCGAGATTCAATTCGGTTTCAGGACTCGAGCCGGCGGCGAGCTTCGGCGAGGACGCGCGGGGTGGGGTCGATGCCCGACTCCGCAAGGGCCGACTCGAGATCGGAGACGAGCCGGGCGCGAAGCTCGGCATCCTGCTCGGCGCGGGCGACCAGACCGTCCAGCTCGGCGTTGAGCCGCGGCAGCTCCTGTGCCGCCTCCACCCAGCCCCGCGGGGCCGGCTGCAACACGGCGAGCAGGCGTGCCAGCTCTTCGATTGACTCGTTGCTTCTCATCTGATCACCCATCAACAGGACGGTCGCGGGAGCCGGAATCTTCCAACTGGAGCTTCAACTTTTCCAGGCAGCGCGAGATGCGGCTCGCAATCGTCCCCGGGGGCAGCTCGAGGGCGGCGCCGATCGTCCGGTAGCTCTCGTCGCGTGCGAAGAACCGGTCGAGGATGTCCCGGCACGGCTCGCCGAGCGCCCTCAGTGCCTGCTGGACGTCCAGTGCCTCCTCCACGTCGGCGAGCCTGTCGGCGTCCGCGATGTCCTCGTCGTCGCGACCGGCTCCATCTTCGCGTGCGCCGCGGAGCCTGTCGAGGCAGCACCGGCGGGTGAGCTGCCCGATCCAGGGGCGAATGGCTGCGTCGTCGCGGAGCCGGCCGAGCCGTTCGTACGTCCTCGCGAAGACGTCCTGGAACACGTCTTCGGCGTCGTGCTGCGAGAGACGGAAGCCGCGGATGCAGATGGCATAGACATACCGCGAGAACCGCTCGACGAGCACGGCCCATGCTTCGGAGTCGCCGCTGCGGCAGCGGGCGACGAGCAGTTCGTCGCTCAGGTGCTGAACCGGCGTCACCCGCCGATCCTAGTCCCCCGGGGCGAGCCTCAGCTTCGCTGTTCGAGCTCGCGGGTGCGCCTGGCCATCGCCTGGAGGAGAGGCCACGCGATAGCCGCGTTCTCCTCGACCAGCGGTCGAAACTGCCACTGGGTCAGTCCGTACATCTTGCCGTCGCCGATCGCGGTGACCGTCGCCGTGCGAAGGCCGGCGTCGAGGAGCGCAACCTCGCCGAAGTAGTCGCCGGCCCCGAGCACACGCCGTTCTTCGCCGTCGACACTCACGCGGGCCTCGCCCGACTCGATCAGGAAGAAGCCGACGCCGCCGCTGCCCTCCACCGTGAGCTCCTGGCCCGCGACGAATGCCCGGTCGACGAACGTCTCGGCGAGGGTCTTGAGGCTCTTGTTGTCGAGGCCCTGGAACAGGGGAACCTGTTTCAGCAGTTCGACGGGCGCGGCCACTCGGCGATCCTAGACGATCCGGGTCGCAGGCGTGTCAACCGATCTCGATCTCGAGCCCCTCGTGCCCGAGGCTGAGCTCGTCGTGTCCCGACCCCTCACGCGCCTCTTCCAGCATCTGCTCGAGCTGGTCGTCGCCGTGAGCCGGGTCGTGATGGATCATCACCGCGCGCCCCGGCGAGGCGGCACGAAGATAGTCGGAGTAGTCCCTCAGCGACGTGTGCCCCCAACCGACACGGGTCGAGTACTCCTCATCCGTGTACTGGGAATCGTGGAGCAGCACGTCGGCGCCGCCCGCGACCGCCAGCCCGGATTCGGGCTCCAGCCCGGGCTCGTTGTCGGGAACGAAGGCGAGGGTCGCCCCGCTCTCCTCGACGCGGTAGGCGAGCGTCGCCCCCGGGTGGCAGACCGGCGTCGAGGAGATGCGCAGGCCGTTGATGTCCCAGCAGTCGGTCTCGATCTCCTCGAAGCTCAACCTCGCGTCGATCCGCTCGAACGGCACCGGGAAGTAGGGCGGCGAGAGATAGGCCGCGATCTTCTCCTTGAGCGTCCCGTTGGTCGGACGGGGACCGTGGATCTTGATCGTGGACTCCGGGTCGAAGAGGAGCGCGAAGAACCCGAGCCCCTCGATGTGGTCGAGGTGCAGATGCGTGAGGAGGAGGTCGAGGTGATGGAGCGACTCTTCGGCCAGCGCGCGCCCGAGATTGCGGATTCCCGTGCCGGCGTCGACGACCACGACGGCGCCGCCGGCGCTCCGCAGCTCCAGGCACGTCGTGTTGCCGCCGTAGCGCACCGTGTTCTCCCCCGGCGTGGCGAGTGAGCCTCGGCATCCCCAGATCCGCGCCTTCACGGGGGCGAACCGTAGACGACGCGCCGGGGGCGTCGCAGTTCGAGGGACTCGATCGACTACGATCGACCGATGGCCCTGCGCCGCAACGCCAAGGTGGAACTGCTGAAGTCGGTGCCGCTCTTCGCCCACTGTTCGAAGAGCGAATTGGCGGCGATCGCCGCCGAGGCGGACGAGCTCGACGTGCCCGCCGGGCGCTCGCTCACCGTCGAGGGCCAGAGCGGTCGTGAGTTCGTGGTGCTCGTCAGCGGTGATGCCGAAGTGCACCGGGGCGGCAGGCGGATCAACACGCTCGGCGGCGGTGACTTCTTCGGGGAGATTGCGCTTCTGACAGGCGGGGCGCGAACCGCCACCGTCACATCGACCGCGCCGTGCCACCTGCTCATCCTCACGGACCGCGCCTTCCGGCGCGTTGCAAAGGGGATGCCGTCGGTGAACGAGAAGGTCCTCCAGGCCCTCGCCGAGCGCCTGGAGCAGCAAGCGGTGTAGCAGTGACCACCGAAACCGCGTCGGCGCTCCGGCCGTTCGTTCCGCGTCTCACCGCGACGTGGCAGCGCGGGGTGGGCGACCAGCTCGGCCGTGTCCTCGATGCATCGCTCCTCGGTCTGGACATCTCGGGCTTCACCGCTCTCTCCGAGCGTCTCGCCGCGCGGGGCAGGCTCGGCGCGGAGGAGCTGATCACGCTGATCAGCAGGTGCTACTCCGGGCTGATCGACATCGGGGGTCGCTACGGCGGAGATGTGCTCAAGTTCCGCGGGGACGCCCTGCTCCTGCTGTTCGACGGCGAGGGGCACGAGGAACGGGGCGCGCACGCGGCTCTTGCGATGCAGGCGTTCGTGGCGGAGGCCGGGAGCGCCGAGTCGAGCGTCGGGCCGGTGCGGCTCGGCATGGCCGGCGGTCTCGTCTCCGGGCCTTGTCACTTCTTCCTGCTCGGCCGCCACCATCGCGAGCTGATCGTCTGCGGCCCGTCTGCGTCGGCGACGCTCGAGCTCGAGGACGCCGCCGAGTCGGGCGAGATCCTCGTCTCGGCGCGAACCGCCGAGGCGCTCGTGGGGATGGTGGGCGAGGCGCGAGCCGATGCCTTCGTGCTGCGCCCCGAGGCGACGCCTCGAGAGTTGCCGCCTCCGCGCGACGTGGACACGGTGTCGGCCGACCTCGCGGAGTTCGTGCCGGAATCCCTGCTCATCCCGATCGAGGAGGACGCCGTCGAAGCCGAGCACCGGCAGGCGACGGCCGCGTTCATCAAGTTCTCGGGCACCGACGCGCTCGTCGAGTTGCCCGACGAGGCTGCGGCTGCGCTCGACGAGCTCGCCGACGTCGTCTCGTCGCAGACGAACGAGCGCTCGATCACCTGGCTCGAATCCGACATCGACCGCGACGGTGGGAAGCTGTACCTCGTCGCGGGCGCGCCGGCGAGCGGGGGCAACGACGAGGAGCGGATGCTGCTGGCACTGCGGTCGATCGTCGACCAGGGAGCGAGCCTGCCGATCGCCGTCGGTGTCAACCGCGGCAGGGTGCTCGCAGGGCCGATCGGCTCGCCGACCCGTCTCAACTACGCCGTGATGGGGGACACCGTGAACCTCGCCGCGCGCCTGGCCGCGCGCGCGTCGCTGGGCGAGATCCTCGCAACCGGCGACGTCCTGCAACGGTCACGCACGCAGTTCGAGACGACAGCGCGCCAGTTTCTGATGAAGGGCAAGTCGAGGCCGATCACCGGCTACGCGATCGGCCGGATCGTCGCGAACGCCGTCGAGGTGCTGCGTCCGTCGCTGCCGTTCGTCGGCCGCCGGGAGGAGCTCGCGACGCTGCGTGAGGCACTCGACGCAGTGCGGATGCGGCAGAGCAGGGCGGTCGAGCTCGTGGGCGACGCGGGCGCGGGCAAGTCACGCCTCCTGGAGGAGCTGGTGTCGAGCGCGCTCGGGTTCCAGATTCTGCGCGCCCGCTGCGAACCGAACGATGCCTCGACGCCGTTCGCACCCCTGCGGGCGCTCCTCCGCCCGCTGGTCGGGATCCTCCCGGACGAGCCTCCGGCGGCCGCAGGCGCCAAGCTGACCGCCTTTGCCCAGGCGGTGATGCCCGATCTCGCACAGTGGCTGCCGCTGCTCGCGCTCCCGTTCGACGCCGAGGTCGTGCAGACGCCCGAGGTGGACGAGATCGACCCCGCGTTCAGGCGCGATCGACTGCACGACGTGCTCGACCAGTTCCTGATGCGCATCCTCGTGATGCCCACGGCGATCCTCGTCGAGGACACACACTGGTTGGACGACGCGTCGCGGCTCGTCCTCTCGAAGCTCGCTCATCCCGGGCCGCGGCCGTGGCTCGTCGTCACGACCCGCCGGCCGGCCGGGCCGCTCCTCGGCTCCGCCGCCACGGTGCTGGAGCTCGAACCGCTGGGCGCCGAGGATGCACGGTCGCTCGCAGTCGCCGCCGCCGGCGACGCCACGCTCTCCGACGCGGAGCTTGCGGCGCTCACCGACCGGGCGGCCGGGAACCCGCTCTTCATCAGGGAGCTCGCGCTCGTTCCCGGCAGCGACGACACACTCCCCGAAACGATCGAGTCGGTGCTCACGAGCCGGATCGACATGCTCCATCCGGCCGACCGGCTGCTCCTGCGCCACGCGTCGGTGATTGCGCGCACCTTCGAGCTCGACCTGCTCGCGGAGATCCTCCCCGAAGAGGTCGGCGACCCGGAGCAGTGGGCAAGGCTTGCCGATTTCATCGAGTGGGCCGGGCCCGAGCATCTCAGCTTCCGCCACGATCTCGTGCGCGATGCGGCGTACGCCGGGCTCTCGTACGCGCGACGGCGCGAGATCCACCTGCTCGTGGGCGAGGCGCTGGAGCGCCGCTCTCCGGAGGCGGACCTGGACGCCGAGGTTCTCTCGCTCCACTTCCTCGAAGCGGGCCTGTTCGAGAAGGCGTGGCGGTACGCGGTGATTGCCGGAGACGACGCCCGTTCCAAATACGCGAACGTCGACGCAGGCACCTTCTACGAGCGCTCGCTCGCCGCGGCTGAGACGGTTGCGCCGGCGGACATGGAACTGGCGCGGGTCTGCGAGGCGCTCGGCGACGTCCGCGAGCTCGCGGCACGGTACGGCGACGCGGACGAGGCGTATGTGCGCGGGCTCGAGCACGGCGGCGCCGCGGCCCGCCTGATGCGAAAGCGCGGCGTCGTCGCCGAGCGGGGCGGCCACTACGACGTCGCCCTCGCCCTGTACGACGAAGCGGCGGGGGAGGCGGACGAAGCGGAGGCGGTCGCGCTGGAGCTCGCCCGCGCGATCGTCCTCTACCGGCAGGGAAAGATCGACGAGTGCGCGGCGTTCGCCGCACGTGCGGCCGAGGGCGCTTCTGCGCTCGACGACCGGGCAACGCTCGCCGATGCGTACTACGTGCTCGCTGCAGCAGAAGGCGACCGCGGTGGACCGGCACGCGAGTTTCTCGAGCGCGCGCTCGCGATCTTCGACGAGCTCGGGCTGCTGCACCGGCAGGCGACCGTGCTCAACAACATGGGGGTGCGCGCGTACTACGAAGGCGCCTGGGACGAGGCCCTCGACCTCTACCACCGCTCCGAGGAGGTCGTCCGGCGGGCGGGCGACGTCCTCACCGGCGGCCACGCGACGAACAACCGGGCCGAGATCCTGCTCGACCAGGGCCGTCTCGACGAGGCGGCGGAGCTGTTCGGCATCGCGCTTCGCACCTACCGCGCGGCGAAGTTCCCGGTCGGCGAGGCACTGGTCACGATCAACCTCGGGCGGCTCGCAGCCGAGGAAGGCCGGTTCACGGACGCGCATCGGCATCTCGACGATGCCCGCGCCCGGCTGGAGGACCTCGGCGCCGAGAGCCTCCTGATCGAGGCCGATGCCCGTCGGGCCCAGGCGTTCATCCTCGAGGGACGGCACGGCGATGTCGTCGACCTGGCGAACACCGCGCTCGAGCGGATGCGCTCGACCGGTGAGCTCGGCGTGCGCTCGGCGCTGCTCGAGCGGCTGCTCGGGCTGGCTGCCGTTCAGGCCCGGACGCCCGACGAGGCCCCGCCGCACTTCGAGGAGAGCCTGCGGCTCGCACGGTCGCTCGGGGCGGAGTACGAGCGCGGACGGACCCTGCACGCGAAGGTGATGACCGGTTTCGCGAACGACGACGAGGCGCACGAGGCCGAGGCGATCCTCGCGCGGCTCGGGGTCGTCGCCCTGCCGGCCGTGCCGCTGCCGTAGTTCCTGGACCGACCTAGCCGGGGCTCGAGTCGCCGAGGCGTGATCCGCTGACGCGCGTCGGCGGCTGCGAGGTGGACAGGTCGAGCGTCGCGATCCCGCCGCCGAACAGCTTGTCCGATGTGAAGTCGAGCCGCGTGCTCGTGAACCAGTAGGGCTCCCGCTGCACCCCGAACTGGGTCGTCAGCCTTCGTGTGCCGCTGCCGTCCGCGTTCATGAGGTAGATCTCGAAGCTCCCGATGCCGGCGGCCCGGTTGCTGGAGAAGGCGATCTGCGTCCCGCCCGGCGACCAGGCGGGGTCGAAATCCGTGCGTGGGTCGGTCGTGATGCGCGTGGGGCCGCCACCCGAGGTCGTCATCGTGTAGATGTCGAACTGACCGTGCAGACGGTCGCTCGCGAAGGCGATCTTGCCGGTGCCTGACGGTGAGAACGTCGGGCCGATGTCGTTGCCGGAAGCGTCCGTCAGGTTCTGGTAGCCACTCAGCGTCGAGGTGGCGGGGTTCCAGGTCGCGATCCACACGTCGTAGCCCTTCGAGCCGGGGCGCGTCGACTGGAACGCGACCTGTGAGCCGTCCCGCGACCAGCGCGGATTGCTGGAGTCGCCCGACGTCGTCGTCAGCTGCTTCGCCCCGGTGCCGTCGGCGTTCATCACCCAGAGCTGGGATGAGCCGAGCGACCTTGTGCGGCGCGCGAAGATCACCTTCTTGCCGTCCGGCGAGCGTGCCGGCTCGTCGTCGTAGGGGCCGCTGCTGCCGGACAGCCTGCTCGCGGCGCCGCTCGACGGGTCGAGGAGCCAGATCCGGAAGCGGCGGGAGATCAGGATCTTCCCGTCCAGCGACGAGGCGACGACGGTGTAGGTGAGCGTCGAGGTCTTGGTGCGGCCCGCATTGTCGGTTGCCGTCGCGGTGAGGACGTGGGCTCCGGCCGTGGCGCTGTAGCCGCTGACCACGCAGCCGGCGAGGCCGGAGATCGCATCGCTCGACGAGCAGCTGATCGCCGAGGCCGGCGGCAGGTCTGGGAGCGAGTAGTGCTGCCCGTCCTGGATGCCGTGGAAGACCGGCACAGCCGGGTCCGTGAGGTCGACCTTCAGCCCCGAGATCGACCCGCTACCCGTGTTGCCCGCGTTGTCGGTCGCGCTTGCGGAGACCGACTGGGGCGAGGCCCCCTGACCGAGCGTCACGTGGTTGCTCGTGCCGCCGTCGATGAGGCACGCGCCCGGCGCGACGCCCGAGAGGTCGTCCGTGCACGTGAACGTGACGAGAGGAGCCGTGGTGTACCAGCCGTTCGTCCCGTCGGGCGGGTCCGGGTTGACGGCGGGAGTGACCTGCGGGCCGCGGCCGTCGATCAGGAAGACGGCGGTCGCCTCCGATCCGTCCGAGGAGCGGGCGTCGACCACATGCGCGCCGTCGCCCGACAGCGTCACCGGCCCCGTCGCCGGCTGGAACGGCCCGCCGTCGACCGAGACGGTCACCGTGCCGGTCCCGCTCGTTGCGACCGTGACCGTGAGCGAGCTCTTGTACCAGGGCTGCGCGTCGGGCCCCCGGTCCGGCGTCAGCGTGACCGTCCCGGTGCCCTGGCTCGGCAGCGGCTGCGCGTCGAAGTAGCGCCCCTTGTTGGAGCTGAACCCACAGTTGCCGGCGGTGTCGCAGGCTTCGACGAAGAACTGGACGTGGGTGCCGCTGAACGACACCCCGCCTGTCCATGCTCCGCCGCTCTGCTGCTGGAGCGGCAGGGAGACCCAGGTGCCGCTGTTGTCGACGTCGTAGACGACCTGCGCGAGAGCGACCGTGCCGGCGTTGCCGTTCTGGTCGAGGTCGCTGAAGGTTCCCGTGAAAGCGACGACGCCGTTGCTCAGGTACGCGTCGATCGAGTCGATCGTCGGCGGCACGAAGTCGGCGCTCGGCGAGTAGGTGACGCGTCCGCCGATGTGTGTCCAGAGGCGCTCGACGCCCTGGTGGCTGGTGTCGTCCGTGAAGAACTGGCCGGTCGTCAGGTCGAGGCTCTGCTGCAGGCCGTTCGCATCGTCGAGCGTCACGAGGGTCGGCACCTTGGTCGGCCACGCCTCCTCGTCGAACTGCGGCTCGGGCTCGTGCGCCGACAGGTCGAGGGTCGGCCGCACGTTGTCCGGGTCGAACGGGGTGTGGTCGTCGCTCGTCAGTCCGTCGATCAGGACGCCGTGCGCCCTCGAGCCGCTTCGGGTGGCGGGCAGCGTGAGATAGGGCTGGAGCGGCCGGTAGTTCGGTGCCTGCATTTGGCCGGCGTTCGTGAAGTACTGGCCGTGCGCGCCGGTCTGCAGGCTGCTGAAGAGCGGGACGGCGTCGAAGGCCGCCACGTCGGCGCTCGTTCCGGCGAGTGGGTGCAGCGACCCCTCGGAGGGGCTCGTCGAGCTGGTCGAGCCGGGCACCGGATCGGGCGACACGGTCGCGAGCGGGGTTGCGGCGAGCGCCGCCGGGGCGCTCCCGACGCCGTACATCGGCAGGCCGTAGAGCTCGGCCTCGGAGAGCGTCTTCTCGTCGTAGGAGCTGAACGCCGTCCGCGACAGGTAGTAGTCCCGCTTCGCCTGAGCGAGGGCCTCGCCGATCGAGATCGACCCGTCGAGGTGGCCGGCGAGGTCGGCCATCAGCTCCTCGGAGAATGCGACGCTGTCGGTGTTCCCGAGCCCGAACCCGGTGTTGCCGACGAAGCCCGTGCCGGTGCCGGCGAAGTACTCCGCCCAGTCGAGCTTGTCGGCGGCGGACGTGCCGACGATCGCGTCGGTGGTCTGGAATCCGGCGTGGCAGCCCATGGTGAAGAAGATCCCGCCCGAGAGCGCGTCCGATCCGGTCAGGTCGGCGGCCGAGAGGAGATTCGACTGGTCGCCGTCCGCCGCCAGTGCCTGGTAGTTGTCGTAGTGGCCGTTCCAGTCGTTGATCGCGGCCGGCCCGCCGGATGGGAACGCCCCGAGCGCACCGAGCAGGGTGCTCTTCGACCACGTGTCGCTGATCAGGGCGCGCACGTTGCCGCTGCCGAGGATCGAGGCGAGCCGGCTCTGAACGAGTTGGCTGCCGTCGGTGATGAAGTCGTAGCCGGAGACGAAGGCGGTCGAGCTGCGGAGGGTCCCGTTCGACGTCTCGAAGCGGCTGACGGCATCAACGATCTGCGACGGCTTCTCGACGAGCCGGCCTCCGACGAGATCGGGAACGAACAGCTGGCGGCCGCTCGCCGGGATCGGCCGCGTGTCGAGGTAGGGGTTGTCGGTCAGGAGGTCGCCGCCCGCAAGCGCGCCGTAGTACTCGTTCTGGCCGAACTGCCCGGCGAAGCCCGTCTCGTTCGCGATCCGCGAGAGGTCGGGGATCCGGAAGAACGGGATCTGGTCGTCGCCGCCCGCGAAGACCACGTACTTCAGGGTCGGGCGGGCGGCCTTCACTGCATCGATCTCGTCGGCGATCGCGTTCGCGACGGCGTTGGCCGCATCGACGCTGCAGGGGTTGGTGTCCCAGGCGGTGTACTGGGCCTGCGCGAGCCCTTCGACGGGGATCACCGCGCCGCTGACGCCGAGCGATCCGTCACCCGCGAGGTGGTCGAGCGCCGTCACGACGTCCGACTCGGCTCCCGACCCGTAGGTGTCGCCGATCCGCTTCTCGTCGACGAGGATGAGCGTGTTCAGGTTGCCCGGCAGCGACGAGACGGCGGGCGCGGCCCCGGCGGTTCCCCCGCCTGCGAACGTGCGCGCGGGGCAGGTGAGCTGCTGCGGCGCCTGCGTCGTCACGCGCAGCGTGTACGGCTGCGGGCTCGACGCGCCGTTGTAGCCGAAGACGGCGATGGTGGCGGTGCCGCCGCCGGGCGAGACCATGCCGACGTCCTCGTCGTCGGTGCCGCGGTTCGCCGACACCTGGACAACCGGGATGCCGGGATCGGGCACGTCCTGGAGGGCCGTCGGGGTCAGCTGCGCGTTCGGCCCGCCCTCCAGGTTGAGCGACTGGTCGGCGATCACGCCGTCCTGCAGCGGCGCGCCGTCGGTCGGCGCGGTGCGAACCGAGGTCGTCCGGTTCGAGTACAGCGCGAGGTCGTAGTCTGCGGCGAGGTTCGTCAGATGCACCTGCAGCCGTGTGCCCGCCGCCGGGAGCGTGACCTGGTAGTAGTCGACGGTGCCGGACTTGGCGATCGCCGACATCTCCACGTTCTGGTCGGGTGCGATCGTCCGAGCCGTGGCTGCGGTGCCGTTCGGCTCGAAGCTGTCGGTGACCTCGAACGACGCGATGCTCGAGTGGGAGACGTTTCCGGAGGTGACCGTCTCGGTCGCCTGCGTCGGCCCGACGGTCGTGCCCGAGCGCACCCCGAACTCGATCGAGTAGGGCGTTCCCAGGTTGAGGCCCGGCAACGTCCACGAGATCGTCGATCCGTCGACGGTCGGGTCGGGGAGGCTCTGGTTGTCGGTGCCGGGGACGACGAGCTGTGCCGAGCCGGGATCGAAGTCGAAGCCGTCGGGCAGCGCGACCTCGACCGTAACCGCCGCCTGCCCCGTGCCCTGCACCGTGAAGCCCGCCGTCATCTGCAGCGTCGGCCGGGTCGGGTCGAAGGCGGAGAGGAGCCGCGGCGAGAGGGTCTCCCACGGCACGTCGGCGCGCTGGATCAGAAGCCCGAGCACATCGCCGAGCGTCAGCGTGTCCTGCACCGGGCTGCCTGCTTCGAGGAGGACGTTCAGCAGGTCGAGGATCGTCGCAGCCGGTTTGATCGCACCGGCTGCCGCAGCCTCGCCCAGGGTCTTGCTGCAGTCGAAGCTCGTACAGTCGACGATCTTGTCGAGCCCGTTGATCGGGAGCCCGTTGATCGGCAGCCCGTTGATCGGCGAGGCCGACAGGTTCAGCCCGTTGATCGGCAGTCCGTTGATCGGCAGGCCGTTGATCGGCAGGCCGTTGATCGGCAGCCCGTTGATCGGGAGGCCGTTGATCGGTGCGCCGGCGAGGCCGAGGGCGAACAGGCTGGCGTTGCCGATGCTCGCCGTGCTGCAGTTCGCAGCGTCGGCGGCCGGAACCGTGCTCTTGCACCAGGCCAGAAGCGCGTCGAGGGAGGGCTGGTCCAGTCCGAGCCCGTTGATCGGAGTCGCACCGAGCGCGAGCGCGCCGATCGTCAGCCGTCCGAGCGCGCTGTCTGCGACCTCGAGCTGCCCGAGGGTGAGGTGCTCGACCGCAGCGGGCTGGGGAGCGAGGCGGAGCACATCCTGCAGCGTGATCGTCTGCAGCGGCACTCCCTCCAGGGTCGTGCCGGCGAGAATGTCCGCCCAGCCTTGCGCGAGCTCGAGCCCGTTGATGGGGAGGCCGTTGATCGGGAGGCCGTTGATCGGCAGGCCGTTGATCGGGAGCCCGTTGATCGGGAGCCCGTTGATCGGGAGGCCGTTGATGGGGAGCCCGTTGATCGGGAGCCCGTTGATCGGGAGGCCGTTGATGGGGAGCCCGTTGATCGGGAGCCCGTTGATCGGGAGGCCGTTGATCGGCGCCGGCGTCGTCCCGTTCGACGCCGGCTCGAAGGCGCGCAGCGGAATGTCGGCGAGCTTGTCGTTCGAACCGGAGATCCCGACGCTCGCGGCGCTCGTCAGGTCGGCGGTCGCTCCGGTCGCGGTGCCGCCGCCGGAGAGCGCCACCGCATACAGCGCGGCGTTGTCGCATGAGTACGCCGGATCGCAGTTGTCGGCAGTCTCGACCCACTGCACGTGCAGCGTCTGTCCTGCCGACGCCGCTGCGTACGTGATCGTGTAGATCGCAGAGCGCATGTCGACAGCCTGGGGGAGCGTGTTCACGTAGTTCTCGGCGGATTCATCCGAGAGGGTCGCGGTCAGCTCGCCGTCGGCACGGTTCGTCGAGACATAGACCTTCAACGTCCTCGTGGTCGGGTCCGCGGGAACGTCGAACGCGAATCCCTTGCCCAGCGTGGATGTCCCGATCTGCTCTCCGTCGTGTTGGATCCCGCCGCGCACGCTCTCCGCCGAGGCCTGTGACTGCCCGTCGCTCCAGCCGAAGAGGAACGGTGGGCAGGTGGGATTGCCGCAGTTGAACTGGCCGAGCCCGCGAAGCGGCACGGAGGGATCCGGGTCGATGTTCGTGAGCTTGCTGATCGCGGAGCCGTTCGCCTTCCGCTCGTCGGGAACGAGAGACGTGCTCGTGCCGTCGCCGGCGTACCCCCAGATCGCCCAGTCCTCGCTTCCGGTAGCGCTCAGGTCGACGGGGTACTCGTCGGGGGAGCTTCCGCCCGGATCCTGCACGACGTCGCCCACGAGCGTCCCGAGGCCTGCGGCCCCGTTCGACGAGGCCAGGCAGTTGGAGAATTCGGACGTGTCGGCCGACGAGGTGTCCGTCGCGGTCGCGGTGACGAAGGCCGTGCCTGTTCCCGTCCCGATCGAGAACGAGAACACCGCCTTGCCGTTCCCGTCCGCCGTCGCCGTGACCGCTCCGAGGTAGGTGTCACCCCCGCCGTTCGGGTCGCAGCTCGGGCTGTTGAACAGTTCGACCCAGACCGTCTGGCTCGGTGCGCCCTGGAACGTCCCGTGGCCCGTCGTGGTCCCGCCCAGCGTCGATGCGTCGGCGATCGACGGCGGGACGATGTCGTCGTTGGCCCCGGGGTAGACGTGGATCCCCTTGCCGCCGCCGTCGCCGATCCCGTTGCCGTGGATCGAGTTCGCGACGACCCGCTGGCTCGAGCCGCCGGAGATCTGGACACCGTCGCCGAGGTTGCCGGCGATCGTGTTCCCCGGCCCGATCGTGACGCCGCCGGTCACCGAGAGCGTGCGCACGCCGTCGCCGTTTCCGAGCCCCGCGTCGCCCTCACGATCCGTGCCGATGAAGTTGCCTGCGAGCGACGTTCCTCCCGACGAACCGGTGATGTAGATGCCGACGTCTCCGGTCGCACCGACCACCACGTTGCCGCGGGCGGTGTCGGCGTACTGCGGTGGGACGGCGCCGTCGCCGATCACCGTGTTTGGGCTTCCCTCCACACCGATGCCCGTGTCGCTGTGCGCGTTCATTCCGCCGTCGGCATCGAGGCCGATCGAGTTCCCGGCGATGACGTTTCCGCTGCCTGCGTCTCGAACGTCGATCCCGTCCTGGTAGAAGGCGTAGAGGGTGTTGCCCGCCGCCTGCGCGCCGCCGACCGTGTTCTCGTGCGCTCCGCCGGTGATCACGATCCCGTTGGCCGAGTCCGCCGAGCTCGTACGGTCCGCTCCGAGCCCGATCCAGCTCCCGGTGACGACGTTGCCGGAGCTCGTCGAGCCGGTGATGAGCACCTCGGTCTGGCTGCCTTCCCCGTGACCGTTTCCGGCGACGATCACCGCCGCCTCGGGACTCGGGCCGCCGATCGTGTTGTCGGGGCTCGAGACGATCGCGACCCCGGTGTCGTCGCTTCCGTGGAAAAACGACGTGTTCGGGTCCCAGCCGATGTAGGACGACTCCAGCGTGTTCCCCCCGTTTCCCGTCTCGCTTCCGTCGAAGACGACTCCCCGCCCCGAGAAGCCGACGACCGCCAGCCCTTCGATCGTGGAGCTTCCGGCCTGGACGACGAGGCCGTCGCAGGGCGAGCCGCCGTTTGCGCACCCGCTGCCGTCGAGGACGATGTCGGGAGGATCGATCCCCGGCTGGGAGAGGCCGTTGATCACGACCGGTTTGGTGATGGGCGGCAACGGAGTGAACGGCGCGATCGTCACGAGCCCGCTGCCGATCGCGAAGTCGATCTCCGCCGGGGCCGGGGCGGCGTTCGCCTGGGTGATCGCATCGCGGAGGCTGCCGGCCCCCGAGTCGGCGTTCGATGTGACCGTGATCGTTCCCGCGAGCGCCTGCGGCACGAGGACCGCGCCGAACAGGGCCGCCACGGCGACGGCGACGAAGCGCGCCGCACGCCCGCGGCCCGTTGCTCCCGCAGGCCTCCGTTCCCCCATCCCGCCAGCCAGATAAGCAGGAAGAACGTGCGTTTGCAAGTAGATCTCGGCCGCGGGCTGCAGCCGCGCGAGTCGTCGTGGCTACGGGTACCGGGACGTCGTCGTCTCCTCCGTCGTGGTGGTGGCGCCGGATGTCGTCGTCGTGCCCGTCACGGTGGGTGTTCTCGCCGCAGCGGTCACCGCGAGGCCGCGCCCGGACACGGCCCACCATCGTGCCCCGAAGGCGGCAGAGCCTTCTCCGTTTGTCTGACCCGCCCGCTTGTCGAGCGCGAAGCCGTAGAGCGGGTGGTGGTTGTACGTGAGCTGCCTGCTCCCGTCGCTCCGGGTCGTCGTTCCGAGCAGAGTGGCCTTGGTGCCTGGCCCCGCGGTCGGCTTCGCCCGCGTGATCGCCGGCGGCCAGTACTTCGCGCACGACCCGGCACACGAGCTCCGGCCTCGTTTGTCCTTGGTGAAGAGGTAGAGGGTGCGACCTTTCGCGTTGACGAGTATCGCTCCCAGCTTGGTCTTTCGGAGCGTGACGGATGCCCTGGTTGCGCTCTGATGCGTGGCGCCGTGTGCGTTCGTGCCGGCGAGCATGAAACCGGCGAGGCCCAGCGACCCGGCAAGAAGCAGCGCGACCCCGAGACGAAGAGGGTGAGTCATTCCAACCGTCCTTTCCCTTCGATTGCGTTGCGTTCTCTACGCATCGACAGGGCGACTGGATTGCGCGGGACGCCCACGGGTCGGCCCGGCCGGCGAGCGACGAGTGTCCGCTCAGCGGCGAAAGAGGCGCGACCCGCGCCTGGCGAGGCGCCGCCAGGCCGCCGGAATCTCTTGCTCGGCACGCCTCCGGCGGGCGACCTGACGCTCGGCGATCCGGCCGGCGACGAACGCGGCGGCGGTCGGATCGTCGACGACGGTGACCGAGCGAAGCAGCGATTCGGCCACCGCGGCGTCCTGGTGCTCGCCGAGCAGTCGTTGCAGCGTCTTTGCCGCGTCGAAGAAGGCATCGGCCGCGGCGCCCGAGGGGGCGGCCAGCTCGGCGGCGTACCGCGCACGCTTGAGTGAGATCCGCAGCTCGTGCAGCGCGGCGCCCCGGGGACGTTTTCCGAGCCGCTTGACGGTCTTCGCGAGGCCGCGAAACTCGCGACGTGCGATCCGGTCGAGCGGGATCGACTCGACTCCGTCGCGCAGGCGCGGCGGTAGATGGAGACGTGCGAGGAGTAGGCGGTACGACTCGTCGTCCAGGGCCGCGAGCAGTCGTCGCTGGGCGTCGTCGCGATGCACGGCGAGGCCGGCCAGCAGGCCGTTCGCGCCGGGCCGGTCTTCCTCGTCGAGCCCTTGCAGGTGTGGTGGGAGGTGGTCGAGCAGCACGTCGAGGTCGCGGACCGGGCCCGTCGCCCTGCCCAGGCTGCGCAGCGGCTGCTCCAGGCTTCGACGCCAGCCCGGGTCGACGTAGGCGCGCGCGGCTCGGAGCGCCGTGCGGCTGCGGCGCGCAGCGACCCGGTGCCGTCTGACGTTCTCGCTGCACGTGCCGACGCGTGCGCCCGGATCGTGAGTGAGCAGCGCCCGGCGCTGGCTCTCGAGCAGCTCGCGAAGGCGCGTCGCGCCGACGTCACTGCTGACCGGCGCCGACGGTACGAGTCCTTTCCCCCGGACGACGCCGTCGATCAACCGCATGATCTCGCCTGGTGGAGCGAGGCCGTCGTTCCCCGGCTCCCAGGCTTCGACCTGCTCGCCCCGCGGGAGCGTGAGACGCCAGACGACTCCGGCCTCCGACGGGTGCCGTGAGATCGTCATGCCCAGACGCTCGAGGTCACGGTCGACGGTGTCGTAGTCGTGCGCCACCAGGTGCTCGCGCTCCGTGCGGAGCCAGTCCGCAGCCGGGGCTCCACCTTGGTGGCCGTTGCTCACGAGGAGCCATTTCCCCGCACTGCACCTCGCTTCCTGCACCGGCGGCGCCTCGCCTGCGGCCTCGGCCGGGCACACGGACCGGGGTGAGGCCGGCCGGTCTGTGTGCTAAAAGGTGCCCGGGATGGGGCAGCACGTTTGCGCGGCAATCGTCGCCATGGCGTTCTTCAGCGTGGTTTGCGGCCACGCCGTGGCAGCACCGGGCACGATCAAGTTCGGCGTCGCCGACGACGCCGGCAAGTACGCCGACGATTCGGGCGCCGCCTTCTACACCCGGATCGCAGCGAGCGGGTTGAGCAACGATCGCGTGACGGTGACCTGGGATCCGGCGAATCCCACGGTGATCGAGGAGAAGCCCTTTCTCGACCGGACGATCCCCGCGGCCTCGGCGCTCGGTGTGGACATCGTCTTCTCGGTGCGGCCGTCGCGTGCGAACGCCATCGGCGGCAATCTGCTCCAGGCGAGGCGCTTCGCCGACTTCGTCGCGCTGCTCGCGACCACCTACCCGACGGTCAAGACGTTCGTGATCGGCAACGAGCCGAACCAGCCTCGCTTTTGGCAGCCGCAGTTCCGGAAGAGCAAGGCTGTTGCGGGTCGTGACTACGAGCACGTGCTCGCCCTCTCCTACGACGCCCTGAAGAAGGTCGACCCCGCGATCGTCGTTGTCGGCGGTGCGCTCTCGGGACGCGGGAACGACAACGCGCGCGCGCCGAACAACCGCTCCACGTCGCCGCTCCGGTTCCTCTACGACCTCGGCGCCGCCTATCGCGCCAGCAAGCGCAAAGCGCCGCTGATGGATCAGTTCGCGTTCCATCCGTACCCGCGCTCCTCCCTTGATTCGCTCAAGAAGGGCCTGGAATGGCCGATGGCGGGCTACGCGAACCTCGCTCGTGTCAAGCAGGGCCTCTGGGACGCCTTCAACGGCACCGGGCAGCCCACGACGGAGAACGGTCTCGGGATCATGATCGACGAGATCGGCTGGCAGGTTCGCGTCGCCTCCGACGCTCCCGACAGCCTCTACACCGGGGTCGAGAACGTCCCGGTCACGACGGAGGCGCGTCAAGCGGCCGTCTACGCTCAGCTCGTCCGCTCGTCGGAATGTGACAGCTCATTGAAGGATCTCTTCTTCCTGCCGTTCATCGACGAGACATCTCTCACGGGATTCCAGAGTGGGCTGCTGCGCGCCGACGGAACGGAACGGCCGTCGTACACCGCCGTCACGAATGCGATCTCCGCCACCGGTGGCCGCTGCACCGGGCGGCGCGTCGTGTGGAAGCACGCGCGCGGCGTCCTCGGCGCGCGGGTGTTCTTCCGCGGGTTGACGGTTCCGAAGGTGTCCTCGAGGCAGCGTGCATGGGGCTTCGCCGTCCGCACCGCAGAGGACGCACGGTACGTCGCGACCGTCGTGCCCGTCCGCAGGGCCACGCGCACCACGACGGACGTGCCCGTGCCACTCCGGCCGAAGCTGCGGGCCGTCGGCTATGCGAAGGCCAACTGGACGCCGCGCGTGCGCTTTCCGAAGCGCCACCTCTCGCCCGGCCGTTACGCGTATCGGATCGTGCTCAAGGCGGCGTTCAATCCAGGCCGGCAGAGGCTCGTGGTCAGCCGGACGTTCGTCGTCCGCTAGTCCACCCGCGGCGGCTTCCCCCGATCCACCTCCGAAGGACAGTCGCAGCGCCCGACGAAGGTTCCGGCAGTCTCCGGGGGAGTCGGAGACCGCGCCGCGGTTCGGCGGCTGGCTCCGTCCCCTCTCCCCTGGAGTCGGCCGCCGGCCAACGCGTGACCGGCGGCGTGCGCGCTCCTTGCCTTCCGCGCCGGAGATCGGCTTCAGTCGAAGGCGCGATCTGCCGATGTAGCCGCTGCGACCGGGTGAGGGCAAGGCCCGATGCGGCGGGGCCTCGTACCTCGCTCTCACCCGGTTGCGACCCCCGGCAGGACGGAGAGCGGCGGCGGCCGGACGGGTTACCCCATCCGGGGGAGCCGTACGAGCCCGACCGCTGCCGAAACCGAGGCTGTGAACGCCTATTCGGCCGCGCGGATGAGCCCGCGGGAAGACGACACCGAAACCGACCTGCCGTCGGGGCGGCGGCTGCCCCTCGCCGTGCTCGCCTCGACCGGCGTACTGTTCGCGGCCGTCGCCGTCCAGCTGCGGACGGGCCTCGGTGGCCCGGGTGCCTCGAAGTTCTTCAGCGACTGGCTCTACGACGGGATCGGCGTCCTCGCCGCCACGACGTGCCTGGTGCGCGGGCTTCGTGGAGCCGGCGCAGCCTGGGTCTGGATCGCGGTCGGGATCTTCGCGTGGACGTTCGGAGACATCTACTACACCTTCGCCCTGCAGGGACTGGCAGTGCAGCCGTTTCCATCCTTCGCCGACGTCGGCTATCTCGGGTTGTACGTCCCGGTGTTCGTCGGGCTCGCCCTGCTCGTCCGTTCGTCGCTGGTCGACTTCGGCGGTGTCGTCTGGCTCGACGGCCTGATCGGCGGGTTCACCATCTGTGCGCTCGCCACCGGCCTCGTGCTCGGACCGGTGTGGCACTCCTCCACGGGCAGCTTCGCGGCCGTCGCCACGAACCTCGCCTACCCGTCGGGCGACGCATTGCTGCTCGCCCTGGTCTGCGGCGCCTTCGGCCTCTCCGGCTGGCGGTTGAACCGGATGTGGCTGCTCGTCGGGAGCGGGTTGGTGCTCTTCGCAGCGGCGGACTCCGTCTACCTCGTGGAGGTTGCGAACGACACGTACCGGTACGGCGGGTGGCTCGATCTCGGCTGGCCCGCCGGGTTCGCTCTGATCGCTGCGGGCTCGCTCGTGTCGCCGCGTCACCGCCCACGGGGCCGGCTGGATGGGATGTCGTTCGTCCTTGCTCCGGTCGGCATGGCCCTGGCCTGCCTGGCCATCGAAGTCTGGGACCACTTCTCCCGCGTGCAGACGATTGCCCTGATCGCGGCCTCACTCGGCCTCCTGGCCGTGATCGGTCGACTGATGTTCACGTTCAGGGAATACCTCGCGCTGCTGCGGCAGACCCGTGCCGAGTCGCTGAGTGACGCGCTGACCGGGCTCGGCAACCGACGCGCGCTCGTGCGACGGCTCGACGAGTACTTCCTCGCCGCCGCCGACGAACCGTCGCTTCTGCTCCTGTTCGACCTGGACGGCTTCAAGGCCTACAACGACGCGTTCGGCCACGGCGCAGGCGATGCGCTGCTTCAGCGGCTCGGCGCCCGCCTGCGCGACTCGGTCGGGTCGCGGGGAGAGGTCTTTCGTCTCGGCGGCGACGAGTTCTGCATCTTCGTCTCAGGGTCGACCCTCGACCTGCCGTGGGTACGGGCTGCAGCGAGCGCGAGCCTGCGCGAATCGGGCGAGGCTTTTGCGATCAGCTGCTCGAGCGGCCACGTGCTGCTCCGCGACGAAGCCGAGAACACGCACGACGCACTCCAGGTCGCCGACCGGAGAATGTACGCGGAGAAGGGGCTCGGCGTCGGGGGAGGCGAGAGCCGCGGCGTCCTGCTCCAGGCCCTCGTCGAACGTGACGAATCGCTCGGGATGCGCATGAACGGCGTGGCGCGGTACTCGGCTGCGCTCGCCTCGGAGCTCGGGCTCGTCGGCAGCCAGGCGAAGCTCGTTCGCGCGGCGGCGGAGCTGCACGACGTCGGCAAGCTCGCCCTGCCCGAGACGATCCTGCAGAAGCCCGGGCGGCTCGACGACGAGGAATGGAGAATCGTCCAGCAGCACACGCTGATCGGGGAGCGAATCATCGCGGCGGCCGAGGGTCTCGAGCACGTCGCGCTCACGGTCCGCTCCACGCACGAGCGATGGGACGGGACGGGCTACCCGGACGGTCTCCGGGGAGAGGAGATCCCGCTCGCGGCCCGCATGATCGCGATCTGCGACGCCTACGACGCCATCACCTCCGAACGGCCCTACCGCCACGCCAGCACCAGCGAGCGGGCGATCGAAGAGCTGCGCGCGTCGGCCGGGCTGCAGTTCGATCCCGAGCTCGTGGAGGCATTCATCTCCCGGGCTCTCCCGGCTCTGAAGGGGCTCGCTGCGACCGGCCCGCCCCGGCGTGCCGTCGAGGCCACGGGCCGCTAGATGTCCTAGAAGCTCTCGCCGATCGCTGCCTCTTTCCCGAGGCGCCGGCAGGAAGATGAATGCGGCGCGCGGAAGGGGATGGTTGCCGCACAGTCCGCAGCCGCGCGCCGCCTCACGAGTATCCTCCTTTTCTCGACCGGTAGGAATACCGCGGCCGGCGTGGTCGGCAAAACCCCCGCAAATTGCGCAGATTTACCGGTGAACCGCCTGCAGTCGAGCATGCCGTCGTGCGATGCTCGGCGGAAGCGGCTGGGAGGTCATTGACGACATGTCACTTGTTCGACCCTGCAGCCGGCCCGGCTGCAAGGTGCTGACGATGGGCCAGTTCTGTGTACAGCACGAGCCGCCGCGGCGCGAGGCCCTGGCCGTGCGCGCGCGGGTCGACGTGCGGACGGTGACCGGCTTCGCCGTGGCCGTCCGACGCCCGCACTACAGTCCGCCGGGCGGAGATGGTCAGGCTTGAGATTCGAGGTCGGGTAGTCGCGGTTTCGCGTGCGCAGATCGAATGCGCTCAGCGGCTCGCGCACGGACACGCGGGCGCGTCGTCGAAACGTCGCGACCTCGCGCTCGTGCTCGACTGGGCGCTCAACAGCTCGCACGTCGTCTCGCTCAGGCGCGGTGAGGCGCGCGAGCTCGAACGGTTGGCGCTCGAGCAGTCGCAACTCGCCGAGCTCGCGACTGCTCTTTCGGCGCCCCGGCGCGCCGCCCGCGCCGCCTGATCCCTCGTTCGGGCCAGGCCGTAGGTCGCAAGGAGTCAACTCGAACGTCGGTGGCTCGAGACCGCTCGACCTCACAAGCTGACCCCACGGGGAGGGAGGACAGATGAGCGCGGGCAGCCGGGATCATCAACATGCAAGGGCCACGACCGTCCAGTGCGTCGAGTGTGCTGCCTCGAGCGGCCTGTATTGGCAGGGATGGCGCGCCTACCGGGTCGACGAGCCCGGAACCGATGAGTCTCCGGCGCTCGCGTTCTTCTGTCCGACCTGTTCCAGACGCCACTTCGACGAGCGCTCTCGCTTGCAGGAAGGAGACCGTGACGACTCTCCGACTGAGTGATCCCGGGCTACGCGACGTGCTGATCGCCGATCTTCAGTCGCGGCCGGACCTCGTGGTCGCCGCGGTCGACGAGGACACGATCGAGGTCTCGCTGCTCGGCTCCTACAACCTCGAGGCGATGCGCATGGCGATCTACCTCCGCGTCCGTGCGTGGGAGGCAGCCCAGCGCGCATCGGGCCGCCTTGTCCGCGTCGATCTCGTGTAGGCGAAATGCGACCGCGTCATTCGTGCTCGTACAAGGGGCTGTCGACGAGGCCCTGCTGGTAGGCGTAGCGGGCCGCCTCGGTCCGGTTCGACACGCCGAGCTTCCGGTAGACGTTCGTCAAGTGGAACTTGACCGTCTGCTCGGCAACCCAGAGCTCCTTTGCGATCTGCTCGTTGGAGAGGCCGCGGGCGAGAGCTCCCAGGATGACGGCCTCGCGGTCGGTCAACCCTGCAGCCTTGGCGGCGCCGGCGGCGGTGGCATCGGGGAGGCCGATCGTGCTGAAGACGTTGCCCTCGACCGCCTGCCGTAGTGCCCCGGGCAGATCCACGGGGTTGACGCTCTTGACGATGTAGGCGCTCGCGCCGCGCTTGAGGACGTTCTCGATCAGCTTCTCGTCTGTCGAGACGGACAGCACGACGACCTTCACCGACGGGTGGCGCTTCTTGATCTGGTCGAGGCAGATGAGGCCGTCCATTCCCGGCATGCGCAGGTCGAGCACGACGAGGTCGGGACTGGTCTGCGCGACGAGCGGGAGGACCTTCTCTCCGGTGCTCGCCTCGCCGACGACGTCGAAACCACCGTCGTCCTCGAGTGCGCGTTTGATCCCGGCGAGGATCAGGCGGTGATCATCCGCGATGACGACCTTCAACATCTTTTTGCTCTCCATTGTCGAACAGGGCATTCCCGAAGGAACCGATGGTGAATCGTTCGCCTGCCGGGGGCGGACCCCTGCGGGGCGGACAGGGCGACCGGTACCGGGAGCTCAGAGCCGCTCCAGGCGCGGCCGCAGGAACGCTGCGCCGTCGCGGGCGAGTTGCTCCTCGCTCGAGAACGTTCGCCGCCAGACCTTGGTCGCGGAGGCGAATTCGGGCTCCGAGTCCCCGAAAGCCTCGATCACGACCCATCCGTCGTAGCCGATCTCGGCGAGCGCGTCGAAGGTGGCATCCCAGTCGACCTGACCGCTGCCCGGCGTGCCGCGATGGTTCTCGGCCGCGTGAAAATGGACGAGCACGTCGGCGCAGCCGCGCAGGGCCGCGCGCGGATCCGACTCCTCGATGTGCGCGTGGAACGTGTCGTACATCAGCCGACAGTTGGGATGGCCGACCTCGCGGACGAGAGCGGCTGCGTCCTCGGCACAGTTCACGAGGTACATCTCGAAGCGGCTCAGGTACTCGACGGCAATCGTCACGTCGCGCGACGCCGCGTGCTCCGCCACGGCGCGCAGGCTCTCGACCGAGTGCGCGCGCTCCTCTCGCGTCGGCGGCGCACCACTGAGGACGCCGAGCGGAGCGGCGAGCGGCCCACAGAGCAGCCGCGAGCCCAGAGCCGCACAGGCGTCGATGGTGGCCTTGGTCGCCGCCACGCCGCGCGCTCTCACCTCCGGGTCGCCGCTGATCGGGCTGTCCTCGCCGGACCGTGCGCCGACAGCCAGGGCCGTCAGGCCGAGCCGGTCGAGCCGCCGGCCGAGGCGCTCGTACTTCTCGACCTCGTCGTCGAAGATCGGGATCTCCACACCGTCGTAGCCGAGCTCGCAGAGCAGCTCGAAGGTGGCGTCGTGCTCGGGCCCGCTCACGTCGGGGGACCAGAGCATCATGTTCATACCGAGTTTCCGCTCCCCGGTTGCCGCCGTCACTCGGGCGATCCTACGGGCTGGACTAGGCTCCTCGGCGTGATCGACCGCCCCCAGAAGATCGTTTGCGTCGGTCTCAACTACCGCGACCATGCGGAGGAGCAGGGGCTGACGCTGCCCGAACGCCCGCTGCTCTTCGCCAAGTGGCCGAACACGCTGCTCGGGGACGGAGCCGCCATCCGGCTCCCTGCGATCTCGAAGCAGGTCGACTACGAGGCCGAGCTCGGGGTCGTGATCGGCCGGCGCGCGGCCGGTGTGGCGGCCGGCGCGGCTCTCGACTTCGTCGAGGGGTACGTCGTCGCCAACGACGTCTCCGGGCGCGACCTTCAGTTCGCCGACCGCCAGTGGGTGCGCGGCAAGTCGCTCGACACGTTCCTCCCCGTCGGGGACCTGGTGGCCGCAAGCGAGGTGCCCGATCCTCAGGCGCTGCCGATTCGCGCGATCCTGAACGGCGAGGTGATGCAGGACTCCAGCACCTCGAACATGATCTTCGGTGTCGCCGACATCGTGTCGTTCATCTCGCAGGCGATCACGCTGGAGCCGGGTGACCTGATCATCACCGGCACGCCCGCCGGAGTCGGCGCGTTTCGCGATCCGCCCGTCTGGCTGAAGCCCGGCGACGAGATCACGATCGAGATCGACGGTGTCGGCTCGATCAGCAACCCGGTCACCGGCTAGCATCGGGCAAGGCCCGGAGCCGCTCGATCGTGAAGCGGACGCCTTCGTCCAGCGGTGTCCAGCCGATCGGCCCGATCGTGTCCTCGAGGGCGCCGTTGTCGAACTCGTCGGGAAACGGAAGCCGTGCTGCCTCCTCGACCGAGCACGAGACGTTGCCGGCAGCCTCGACGGCGAGGGCTACGTCACCGAGCGCCACTGCCGGGCCTCCGAGGTTGAAGACGCGCGCGCCCTCCGTGGCGGCGCGGGCGGCTGCGACGAAGACGCGCGCGGTGTCGGGTGCGAACTGCAGCTGCGTCCGGCCGCCGAAGGCGATCCGGGAGTCCTCGCCGCGAGCGGCCGCAGCCATCGCCAGGCTCGGGGATGCGGTCAGGCCGGAGTCGCGTCCCGGCCCGTAGACGATGAAAGGGCGGATGCCGATCGAGGCGACCTGCTCCTCCTGCCAGAAGATGCGCGCGAGGCCTTCGCACGCTTGCTTGTGCACGCCGTAGAACGTCGTCGGATGACCTGCCGCCTCGTTTGCGACAGGCCGCCCGTTGTCGTCGACGCGCGAGTAGACCGCGGCCGAGCTGGCGTAGGCGACACGGATGTTGCGGGTCTTGGCGGCGTCGAGGACGTTGACCGTCCCGCCGACGTTGATCGCCGTTCCGAGTGGAGGATCCGCCTTGATCTGCGGGATCAGGAGCGCCGCGAGATGGACGACGTGGGTGATCGCCTGTTCGTCGAGCACACGATCGAGCGTCGGTCTGTCGCCGATGTCGCCGCGGACGACCGGTACGTCGTCGGCGCCCGCGAGCCGTAGACGGCGGGAATCGTCTCCGACGTCGTAGCCGACGACCGAGGCGCCGGACTCCGCAAGGACCGCGCAGGTCCACGCGCCGATGCAACCGAGTGCACCAGTGACCAGGAACCGCTCGTCGGAGCCGCTCACCGATCGACCGTATCGCGTCACAGCGACGCTAGAGTCCTCACTGGAACCGAACGGAGGCTTTGGCGCGTGAAGGAGATCGTCGGGGAAGTCGAACGCTGGCGGGAGCGCGGTGAGAGGATCGCGATCGCGACCGTGGTGGCGACGCGCCGCTCGGCGCCGCGCCCAGTGGGCGCGAAGTTCGCGATCTCCGAGCAGGGCGAGATGTGCGGATCGGTCTCGGGCGGGTGCGTCGAGAACGACGTTGCCGTCCAGGCGCGTGACGTGATCGCCTCGGGGGAGCCGCGGCTGCTGACGTACGGCATCACGGACGACCAGGCGCTCGGCGTCGGCCTGCCGTGCGGCGGCGAGATCGACGTCTTCCTCGAGCGGCTGGATTGACACTCGCCGAGCACCTGCTCGCCCTCGCCCACGGTGACGACCGGGCGGTGTTGTTCACGGTGGTGGCGGGCGATCGCGAGCTGGGGACCAAGGTTCTCGTGCTTCTCGACCGCGGCGAGGTGATCGGCGACGACCCACTGGGGCTCGCGCCCGGCGCGGCGACGCTGCGGCGCAGCGGGATCTTCGAGCACGAGGGGCTCGAGGTCTTCGCCGAGGTCTACGGACCGCCGCCTCGACTCGTCGTCGTCGGCGCCGTCGACACCGGCGAGGCGCTCTGCGCGGCGGCGAAGCAGGTCGGTTGGCGCACGATCTGCGTCGATGCGCGCGCACAGTACGCGACGCCCGAGCGCGTGCCGAGCGCCGACGAGATCGTTGCCGATTGGCCCGAGCCGGCGTTCGCGGAGATCGGCCCCGATCGCGACACGGCGGTCGTCGTCTTGACCCATGACGACAAGTTCGACATTCCGGCGCTCGCTGTCGCCCTGCGCTCGGAGGCGTTCTACGTGGGCGCGCTCGGAAGCCGGCGCGCGCAGGCGAAGCGCCGCGAGCGGCTGCTCGAGGCGGGCGTCACCGAGCAACAGCTGGGTCGCCTGCGTGGTCCGGCCGGTCTCGACATCGGGGCGGAGAGCCCGGCCGAGACAGCCGTCTCGATCCTCGGTGAGGCGCTTGCCCTGCGCGCGGGGCGGTTCGG
This sequence comes from uncultured Thermoleophilia bacterium, assembly GCA_963826485.1. GTDB lineage: Bacteria > Actinomycetota > Thermoleophilia > Gaiellales > Gaiellaceae > PALSA-600. The sequence goes on along the minus strand of CAWGXF010000010.1, from coordinate 410,900 downwards.
CGGACCGTTGCGAGAGGCCGCAGGCCGGATCCACGTCGAGCACTAGCGGCGCGCGGACGCGAGCAGTTCCGGCGCTGCGACGCCTCGGATCGAGGCGTCGATCAGTTCGATCGGATGGAACGCCGGCAGCGGATGTCCCGCCCGACGGAGGGCGGCCGTCACCTGCACGAGGCACCCCGGGTTGCCGCTCGCATAGGCGTCCGCCTCGGTTGCAGCGACGCGGCTCGCCTTCCGGTCGCCCAGCTCGCCGGCCGCGAGCGGCTGCACGAGGTTGTAGATGCCGGCACTGCCGCAACAGAGATCCTGCTCGTCGGGCTCGACGATCTGAAGGCTCGGGATCGTGCCCAGCGCGGCCCGCGGCAGAGCGGTGATCCCCTGTGCGTGCTTCAGGTGGCAGGAGTCCTGGAGCGCCACCCTGACCGGCAGCGGGTGGCGGGCTGCCGGGGCCGGCGACTCGGCGAGCAGTTCCGAGACGTCGACAACGCGCGCCTTGCCGTGGTCTTTCAGATGCGAGCCGCAGCCGGCGGCGTTCGTGACGATCGCGTCGTAGCCGCGCAGCGACTCCTCCAGCGTGCGGGCTCTCGCGATGCCCTCGTCCTGGAGCCCCGCATGGGCGTGCAGAGCGCCGCAGCAGCCCTGCGCCCGGGGGACGTGCACGTCGAAGCCGTCCGCCGCGAGCACGCGTGCCGTCGCAGCATTCACGTCGCCGAAGAGGACGCTCTGGACGCAGCCCGCGACGAGGGCGACTCGTGGGCCGGCGCCGGGCAGATGCTCCGGCGGCCAGGCCGGGTGACGCCACGGCGGGGCCAGCGCACGGAGCGGCCCGAGTGGGCCGGGCGCAGGCAGGCGGCGCAGGAGGAGCGCCGCCCGAAGCCGCCTGCGGTGCGGGACGACGTCGAAGATCAGGCGCCGCAGCAGCCGCTCGCCGGCTCCGCGCCGGTGCCGGGACTCGAGGTGCGCGCGCGTCGATTCGATCAGCCGGTCGTACCGCACCCCGGACGGGCAGGCGGGCACGCACGCCATGCAGCCCAGGCAGCGGTCGAAGTGCTCGACCACCGTGTCGGTCAGCTCGAGCGTTCCGTCGACGAGACCGCTCATCAGGTGGATCCGGCCGCGCGGTGAGTCCATCTCCTCGTGCCACAGGGTGTAGGTGGGACAGGCCGGCAGGCAGAAGCCGCAGTGCACGCAGTCGGCGATCAGCTCGGGCTGCACAGAGCCTCCAGGACGCGCTCGGCCAGCGGGCTCCACGACCGGGGCTCGCCCCGCTCGAGGAAGGCGACGCGGGGGCCCGGTCGGACGAGCGGAGCGCTCCCGCCGTCCCAGCGGGCACGGCCCGGAAGGCTCGCCTGCAGCTCGCGCACCTCGTCCCACGGGTCGACCCGTTCGCCGCCGAGCGCGGCCGCCTGCTCGGCGACCGCCGACCGCGCGCCCTCGAACAGCACGAACATCGAGCCGCCGAGAACGTCGACGGAGCTCGGGCAGAGACCGGACCGGTGCAGCTCGCCCCAGTGTTCAGCGCCGACGCGAACCGTCTCCGCGGCAGCGGGGCGGGGGTGCAGCCGCAGGGCGAGCCGTTCGGCCGAGCCGAGCCGCCCGCCCGAGCCGCAGAAGAGCTTGCCGAGGTCGTAGCCGGCGACGTTCTTCACGACCTTGCCGCCCGAATGCGCGCGAGTTCCGTCCGGCAGCACGACGCCGACGCCGATCACCAGGTCGCGCATCGTGCCGAAGCGGTGGCGCAGCGGGCCGGAGAGGTCGTCGAGCAGGCATTCGGCGAGCGTCGGGTCTCCCGGCGGGTCGAGCGAGAAGCGCTGTCCGTGCGGTGCGAGTGCGCTCTGCAGGGCGGCCAGCCGCAGGTCGCCGTCGACGACGCAGGTCAGGTCGCCGGGCTCGTGCTCGACGATCCCGGGCTCAGAGACGCTCGGCATGGCCGGCCAGCTCCAGCGGGTGGGCGCGATACGGACCGGGCACCTCGCCACAGAGCCGCGGCGTCGGGAACAGCTTGCCGGGGTTCGCAAGACCGGCCGGATCGAATGCGGCGCGCACCCGCTTCATCACGGCGAGGTCCTCCTCGCTGAACATCAGCGGCATCGCGCACGCCTTGTCGGTGCCGACGCCGTGCTCGCCGGTGAGCGACCCGCCCACTTCGACACAGGCCTCGAGGATGCGGCCGGCGAGCTGCTCGGCGCGCTCGGCCTCGCCGTCGATCCGCGCGTCGTAGAGCACGAGCGGGTGCAGGTTGCCGTCGCCGGCGTGGAAGACGTTGCCGACGCGTAGGCCGTGCTCACGCGAGAGGTCGTCGATCCGCCGAAGCACCTCCGGGAGCCGGGTGCGTGGGACGACGCCGTCCTGGACGTAGTAGTTGGGGCTGACCCGGCCCATCGCGGCGAACGCCGCCTTGCGGCCCCGCCACACCGCCGCCCGGTCGTCCGGATCGGAGGCAAGCCGGATGTCGACCGCGCCCGCAGCCCGGCAGATCTCCTCGACGAGCCCCAGATCGTGCTCGACCTGCGCGGCGCGCCCGTCGAGCTCGATGATCAGCACCGCGCCGCAACCGGGCGGATAGCCCGCTCCGACCGCAGCCTCCGCCGCCTCGATCGTGATCGCGTCCATCATCTCGATCGCCGCCGGGAGAATGCCCGCCGCGATGGTGCCGGAGACGGCGGCGCCCGCTCCGTCCGTGTGCTCGAAGCCGGCGAGCAGCGTCCACACCGCCTCCGGGGCGGGCAGCACCCGGAGCGTCAGCCGCGTCGCGATCCCGAGCGTCCCCTCGGAGCCGACGAACAGGCCGAGCAGGTCGGGGCCGTCGTCCCACACCGACAGCTCGACCAGTTCACCGTCCGGCAGCACGATCTCGGCAGCCAGCACATGGTGGACGGTGAAGCCGTACTTCAGGCAGTGCGCGCCGCCCGCGTTCTCGGCGACGTTGCCCCCGATCGTGCACACCTGCTGCGAGGACGGGTCGGGCGCGTAGTAGAAGCCCTCGCCCGAGACCGCGCGCGTCACGTCGAGATTCGCGACGCCGGGCTCGACGACGACCTCGCCCCGCTCGATGTCGAGCGAGAGGATGCGGTTCATCCGCGCGAGCGAGATGACGATCCCCTCGGCGACCGGCAGCGCGCCGCCCGAGAGCCCCGTGCCCGCCCCGCGGGCGACGAACGGGATCCCCGCGTCGTTGCAGATCGAAACGACCGCCTGAACCTCCGCGGTGTCGGCCGGGAGCGCGACCAGAGCTGGAATCACACGGCGGCCTGTCAGCCCGTCGCACTCGTAGGTCCGCAGCTGCTCCGGCTCGCGAATGACGTTCGCTGCCGCCGCGAACCGTTCGACCAGCTCGGGGGCAAGCCTCATCACGACAACCTAAAGCATCGTAGGATCGTCGCCTCGGGCGAAAAGGAGGGAGACCGATGGCCCGTCCGTGCACGTTGTTCACCGGCCAGTGGGCCGACCTGCCGCTCGGCGACCTCGCTGCGCGCTGCGCCGGCTGGGGGTTCGACGGTCTCGAGCTCGCCTGCTGGGGAGACCACTTCGAGGTCGACAAGGCGATTCTCGACAGTGGCTACGCACGCGGGCGCCGCGAGCTCCTCGAGACGCACGGGCTCGGCGTGTGGGCGATCGGCGCCCACCTCGTGGGCCAGGCCGTCTGCGACAGGATCGACGCGCGGCACCGAGGGATCCTGCCGCCGGAGATCTACGGTGACGGAGATCCGGACGGCGTTCGGATGCGCGCAGCCGAACGGATGAAGGACACGGCCCGCGCCGCGGCACGGCTCGGAGTCACGCAGGTCAACGGCTTCACAGGCTCATCGATCTGGCACCTCATCTACTCCTTCCCGCCCAACGATTTCGGTGCGATTGCGCGCGGCTACGACGATTTCGCCGAGCGCTGGGGCCCGATCCTCGACGTGTTCGACGCGGAGGGCGTGCGGTTCGGCCTCGAGGTGCATCCGACCGAGATCGCCTACGACTTCGTGACCACGCGCAGGAGCCTGGATGCGATCGGCAACCGCGAGGCGTTCGGCATCAACCTCGACCCGAGCCACTTCTGCCATCAGGGCCTCGACGCCGCACAGTTCGCGTTCGAGTTCGGCGACCGCATCTACCACGTCCACGTCAAGGACTCGCTGAAACGGCTCGACGGGCGCCGGTCGATCCTGGGCTCGCATCTCGACTTCGGCGAGGAAGCGCGGGGCTGGGACTTCGTCTCGCCCGGACACGGCGATGTCGACTTCGAGAGCTTCTTCCGCGCGTTGAACCGCATCGGGTACGACGGGCCGCTGTCGGTCGAGTGGGAGGACAGCGGCGTGGACCGTGACTGGGGAGCGCCCGATGCCCTGGCGTTCGTTCGCCGCACGGACTTCGCCCCGTCGGGGATCGCCTTCGACGCCGCGATGCAGAAGACGGCACCCCCCTCGTGAACGCGCCATCCGGCGAGCAGGTCGAGATCGCATCCGGGGAGCAGCGCGCCGTCGTCGTCGAAGTCGGCGGAGGGCTGCGGTCCTACCGCGTCGCGGACGGTGTCGGTCTCGACGGCTACCCGGTCACCGAGATGAGCACGTCGGGTCGCGGGCAGGTCCTGATGCCCTGGCCGAACCGGATCCAGGGCGGCTCCTACGTGTACGGAGGCCGCCCTCATCAGCTCGCACTCGACGAGCCGTCGGCCGGCAACGCGATCCACGGCCTCGTCCGGTGGGCGAGCTGGACGGTTGCCGAGCGCGACGCGAGCCGGGTCGTCATGGAGCACGCGCTGCCTCCGCAGCCCGGCTATCCGTTCTCGCTCGACCTCTCGATCGAGTATTCGCTCTCGCAGACAGGGCTCCGCGTTCAGACCACCGCCACGAACGTCGGCCCCGAGCCGTGCCCGTTCGGAAGCGGCGCCCATCCCTATCTCACGATCGGAACGGAGACGGTCGACTCCGTCGTGCTCAGCGCGCCGGGTCGAACGGTCCTGCACTCCGACGAGCACGGCATTCCGACCGGGAGGGTCGCCGTGCAGGGGACGGAGCACGACTTCCTGCAGCCCAGGCCGATCGGGACAACGCGGCTCGACCACGCGTTCACCGACTTCGATCGCGGCCCGGACGGTCTCGCCCGCGTCGAGCTCCGGCCGCCCACCGGCGGAGCCGGTCTCGTGCTGTGGCTGGACGAGCGCTACCGCTGGCTGATGCTGTTCACCGGCGACCCCCTTCCGGACGTCAACCGCCGGAGCCTGGCCGTCGAGCCGATGACGTGCCCGCCGAATGCCTTTCGGTCCGGAGAGGACCTGATCGTGCTCGCCCCCGGCGATTCGTTCGTCGGCACCTGGGGGCTCGGGCCGCTCTGAGCGACGGGACGGGCGTCAGCGGGCGGACGACGACTCGGCGTGGAACGCCTCGACCGCCGTCTGCACCGTCTCGTAGATCCGGCCCTCGCCGATGATGCTCGTCACGCCGAAGCGGTCGAGCTCGGTGCGCACCGAATCGCGAACAGCGGCCACGGCGAGCTGGACTCCACTCTGTCGCAGCTCGCCGGCGACCTCAGCGAGTGTCTTTCCGCCGGTGTAGTCGATGTCGTCGATGCTCGTCGCATCGAGAACGACCCAACGGGGTGGCGCCGGGGCGTTTGCGAACGCGAGGAGCTCGTCCGAGAGGCGCTGTGCGTTTGCGTAGAAGATGCCGGCGCCGAAGCGGTAGACGACGAGCCCGGGCTCGCTCGTCACGCCCGGGCCGGGTTGCAGAGCGTGGACGTGGTGCTCGTGGTCCCAGGCGAGGACGACGTCCACGGGCGCGTAATGCCGCTGCACGTGCAGGATCAGCGAGAGGACGATCGCGAGGATGATTCCCTGCTCGACACCGATCCCCACGACGACCAATGCCGTCACGGTCGCAACGATGAACTCGTCTTTTCGCAGGCGCAGGATCTCGCGCATGCCCTTGATGTCCACGAGCTTGAGGCCGATCAGGAAGACGACCGACGAGAGCACGGCGTTCGGCAGGTACTGCAGGGGCTTGGTGAGAAACAGGAGCACGATCGCGACGACGACGGCCGTCGTGAGCTGCGCGACCTGCGTATGGCTGCCGCCCTCGTCGGCCATCTCGGTCTTGGTGGGGCTGCCGTTGACGACGAACGTGCTGCTCAGGCCCGCCGCGATGTTCGCGACGCCGAGACCGACCAGGTCGACGCCCTCGTCGAACGGCTCGCGGTACTTGACGGCGTAGGCGCGCGAGGTCGCTGCGCTCTGGGCGAGGATGACGAGGAAGAGCGACGCTGCGGTCGTGAGGAGCCCGGTTCCTTCGCTCCACGTGATGCCTTTCGGCAGTCCGATGTGCGGCAGGCCGCTCGGGACCAGCCCGAGCGTCGAGATGTCGTGGCTCGAGAAGTCGAAGATCCAGCTCAGTGCGATCATCCCGATCACCGCGACGAGCCCGCCCGGAACCGACTTCACGTAGCGCCCGAACACGATCAGGATCGCGAGCACTGCCGCCGAGACGAGCGTCGTCTGCCAGGAGGCGTCGCCGATGTCCCACAGCGTGAGCCCGAACTTTCGCACGGTTCCGCTCAACGCATTCGGCGAGACGTTCGGGGGTGGGATGCCGAACATCCCACCCACTTGCCCCATCGCCACCTGAATCCCGACGCCCGTCAGGAAACCGACGAGCACCGTTCGCGACAGGAAGTTCGCGAGGAAGCCGAGCCGCGCGATCCGGGCGAGGAAGAGGAACCCGGCCGCGAGCAACGCGCTGAGGCTCGCCAGTGCGAGCCACTGGCTGCTGTTGGGCTGCAGGCCTGCGATGCCGAGGCCCGCGATTCCCGCGTACATGATCGCCGCGGTGGCCGAGTCGCCGCCCACGACGAGGTGCTTGGACGACCCGAGGAGCGCAAACGCCGCGATTGGGATCAGGATCGTGTAGAGCCCGGTGATCACGGGCGTGCCTGCGATCTTCGTGTAGCCCATCACCTCCGGGATGGCGAGCGCAGCGAGCGTGATGCCGGCGACAATGTCCTTCGAGAGCCAGGACCGGTCGTACGGGCGGATCCCGTCGAGAGCGCGCACGGGGCTGTGAAACGCTCGCTTGGTCGTGTCGGTGCTCACGCGGACGAGCGAAGCAGGATCGCTTCGGGAGCGGCATCGTCCCATGGGGATGAGGGCGCGCGATCCACGCCGGTCCGGCATGCTGACCGGGTGGAGCAGGCCGACTGGAACCAGCGCTACGCCGAACGCGGTCTGCTCTGGACGGCAGAGCCGAATCGCTTTCTCGTCGCCGAGGCAGAGGGTCTCCAGCCAGGGAGGGCGCTCGACCTCGCCTGCGGCGAGGGCCGGAACGCCGTCTGGCTCGCCGAGCGCGGCTGGCGGATCACCGGCGTCGACTTCTCGGGTGTCGCCATCGACAAGGCGCACCGGCTCGCTGCGGAGCATGGCGTCGACGGGGAGTGGCTCGAGGCCGACCTTCGCGCGTATCGGCCGCCGGTGCGGGCATTCGACCTCGTGCTGGTCTTCTACCTCCAGGTTGTGGCCGAGATCCGCCGCCCGATCCTCCGCGCGGCCGCGGCGGCGGTTGCCGAAGGTGGGACGTTCCTGCTCGTCGGCCATGACAGCGCGAATCTCGCCGACGGCTACGGCGGTCCCCGTGACCCGCGGGTGCTGTACACGGCGCTCGATGTCGTCTCGGACCTGAACGGGAGCGGCCTCGCGGTCGAGCGTGCGGAACGCGTCGACCGGCCGGTCGAGACCCTCGAGGGCGAACGCGTCGCGCTCGACGCGCTCGCACGGCTCGTCCGGTAGCTGTTACGAGCCGGCCGGTTCCAGGGCTCCGGCCGGGGCAGCGCTCTGGCGGGCCGCCCGTCGCGCCGGCGCGGGCAGCCGAAGACAGAAGAAGACGCCGATCGCGGGTGCGACGGCGCAGAGCGTGAGCGCAGCCTTGAGGTCGACGGCGTCGGCGACCGCACCGAGGACGACCGCTGCGACGCCGCCCACGCCCATCGCGAGGCCGACCGACAGCCCCGAGGCCATCCCCACGTGCCGCGGCAGGTACAGCTGGCTCAACACCATCGTCACGCCGAAGGTGCCCACGACACAGACGCCCACCAGCATGAGCGCGACCACGCCCGCCACGCCTCCCACGTAGACGAACACGATGATCAGGGGCGCGAGCAGGGCCTGTGTGACGACGAGTGTCGTCCGCAGCCCGATGCGGTCGGCGACGGCCCCGAGGATGAGCGTCCCGACCGCGCCTGCCAGCAGCATCAGAAAGAGCAGCCGGCTTCCGTCCGCCTTCGAGTGGCCGAGCGAGACGACCCAGAGCGGGACGAACGCGAGCAGCGTGAACCACGCGACGCTGCGCAGCGCGATCACGAGCGAAAGCAGCGCCATCGCCCGGCGCCGGTCGTCGCCCCGCGCCAGCTCGCCCGTGCGGCCGAGCGGTGTCAGCAAGGACAGGGACGGCGCCGCCCGCGCGAGGACGAGGGCCGTGCCGAAGACGGGCACCATCGCGACGAGCCCGCCGACGAGGCCGAGCCAGACGACGAGCTGCGCGGTCACGAACGCGCCGAGGGCGTAGCCGACGTTCCCGCCGCTGTTGAAGTACGACATGCCGCTCGCCCGCTTGTGGCCGCTCGCATACGAGGCGAACTTGGCGCCCTCGGGATGGAACGCCGCAACTCCGAGCCCGCCTGCGAGAACGAGCAGCAGGACGAGCGGGTATGAAGGCGAGACCGCGGCGCCGCCGATGCCGACGGCGGCGAGCAGCGTGCCGCCGGGAATCAGCCACAGGGCGCCTCGCCGGTCGGACCAGAGGCCGAAGAGAGGCTGAACGAGGGCCGACGACGTGGTTGCGGCGAGCAGCAGCATCGCCGCCAGCGCGTAGCTCAGGTGAAAGCGGTCGGTCATGAACGGGATCAGAGCCGGGACGCTGCCCGACGCGAAGTCGACCGCCAGGTGCCCGCCCGAGAGCGCCGTCATCGCGCGCCTGTCGATTCCCGCCCGCTCGCCGGCCGCCATTCCTCGATGGTAGTGGTGGATGGGCAGCCGCGCGGCGTAGCATCTGCGGCAAAGCCGCACCGTCGGCTCGGTGGGCCTACCGATGGTCGCGGGCGTGGATCCTGCAAGGGTGACTGTCGACTCGTGGACTCTGTACGGACATGTGTGATCGCGCCCGAAGGGCTCGCCGACCTGATCGGTGCTCTGTCGGACCGCGGCTATCGCGTGCTGGGCCCGACCGTGCGGGACGGGGCGATCGTCTACGAGGAGGTCGAGTCCGCTGCGGACCTTCCGATCGGCTGGAAGGACGTCAGCGACGCCGGCTCGTACCGGCTCGAGCGGCGCGGCGACGAGGCCCGCTTCGGGTACGCGGTCGGTCCACACTCGTGGAAGCAGTTTCTCTTCCCGCCGAAGATCCGGCTGTGGCAGGCCAAGCGCGGCGCCGACGGCTTCGAGGTCGAGGAGGAGCCCTGCGACGACCCGCCGCTCGCGTTGATCGGTGTGCGCGCCTGCGAGCTGCACGGGATCGCGATCCAGGACCGGGTGTTTCTCGGCGGCAGCTTCGCCGACCGTGACTACGCCGCGCGGCGCAAGGACGCGTTCATCGTCGCGGTCAACTGTTTCGAGCCGTCCGGTACCTGTTTCTGCACCTCGATGGGAACGGGACCGAAAGCCGAGAAGGGCTACGACCTTGCGCTCACGGAGATCCTCGATGGAGCCCATCGCCTGCTCGTCGAGGCCGGGACCGAGCGCGGGGCGGAGGTGATGGGCAGGCTGCCGTCCCGCGCGGCCGAGCCGCAGGACCTGGAGTCCGCGGCGGCCTCGATCGATCGCGCGGCCGAACGGATGGGCCGGAGCGTGGACGCCACGGACCTGCGCGACCTGCTGGCGCGGAACCTGGAGAGCGAGCGCTGGGACGAGGTGGCGACCCGCTGCCTCACCTGCGGCAACTGCACGCTCGTCTGCCCGACCTGCTTCTGCTCGAGCGTCGAGGACGTCACCGACCTGACCGGTGAGCACGCCGAAAGAACGCGGTCGTGGGACTCCTGCTTCTCGGTCGACCATTCGTACATTCACGGCGGCAGCATTCGCCCGTCGGCGCGCTCACGCTACCGCCAGTGGCTCACCCACAAGTTCGGCACCTGGTACGACCAGTTCGACAGCTCGGGTTGCGTCGGCTGCGGGCGCTGCATCGCGTGGTGCCCGGTCGGGATCGACGTGACCGAAGAGCTGACCGCGATCCGCGCAGACGAGGGAGTTGGTCATGCAGACGATTGAGCAGATCCTCGAAGCCGTGCCGCTCTTCAGCGGCCTGACGCAGCCGGAGCTCGAGTTGATCGCGGGCTGCGGCCGGAACGTGCAGTTTCGCGAGGGCGAGCTGTTGTTCCGAGACGGAGCAGAAGCCGACACGTTCTACGTGCTCAGGCACGGCAGCGTCGCGCTGGAGACGTTCGTCCCGACGCGCGGCCCCGTGACGATCGAGACGATCGACGCCGGTGAGGTGCTCGGCTGGTCATGGCTCTTCCCGCCTTATCGCTGGCACTTCGACGCGCGCGCTCTCTCGGTCGTGCGTGCCACGAGCTTCGACGGAGCATGTCTGCGCGGGAAGTGCGAGACCGACCTCCGGCTCGGATACGACCTGATGTCGCGGTTCACCCAGGTCGTGATCGGCCGCCTGCAATGGACGCGGCAGCGTCTGCTCGACGTCTACGGGTATGCCGGATCAAGCTGAGCTCCACCGGTCGCTCGGCCCGATGACGCCGGATCCGTTTCGGATCACCCGGCGCACGCAGGAGCTGGCCGACACCTGGACGCTGGAGCTCGAGCCGGTGGCGGGCGAGCGGATCGACTTCGCCCCCGGACAGTTCACCATGCTGTACGCGTTCGGAATCGGCGAGGTGCCGATCTCGGTCTCCGGCGAGCCCGGTGGCCCGCTCGTCCACACGGTGCGTGCCGTCGGTGCCGTGAGCGCGGCGATCTGCGGGGCGCAGCCCGGAGAGGTGCTCGGCGTGCGCGGCCCGTTCGGGAACGTGTGGCCGGTGGAGCAGGCCGTCGGAGCCGACGTCGTCGTCGTGGCCGGCGGCATCGGCCTGGCGCCGTTGCGCCCTGCCGTGCTGCAGGTGCTCCGTCGCCGCGGCGAGTTCGGTGACGTGGCGCTGCTCTACGGCAGCCGCACCCCGGCAGACCTTCTCTACCCCGACGACCTCGGCAGGTGGCGCGCCCGGTTCGACCTGCAGGTCGACGTCACGGTGGACTCGGCCGAGGGTGGCTGGCTGGGCAAGGTCGGCGTCGTGCCGAAACTGATCGACAGTGCGCGTTTCGATCCGGAGGCGACCGTCGCCTTCGTCTGTGGGCCGGAGGTCATGATGCACTTCGCAGCCCGCGGCCTCCTCGAGCGCGGTGTGCCGAGCGACCGGATCTACTTCTCGATGGAGCGGAACATGCGCTGCGGGCTCGGGCACTGCGGTCACTGCCAGCTCGGCCCGACGCTGATCTGTCGTGACGGCCCCGTCTACCGCTACGACGAGGTCGCGAACCTGATGGGGGTACGCGAGCTGTGACATCCGAGCAACGCAAACCAAAGCTTGCCGTCTGGAAGTTCTCCTCGTGCGACGGCTGCCAGCTCTCGCTTCTCGACTGCGAAGACGAGCTGCTCTCGCTCGCCGGTGAGATCGAGATCGCGTACTTCCTCGAGGCCAGCAGCGCGACCGTCGAAGGTCCCTACGACCTCTCGCTCGTCGAGGGCTCGGTCACCACGCCACACGACCTCGAGCGGATCATGGAGGTTCGCCGCTCGTCGCGGAAGCTCGTCACGATCGGTGCCTGTGCGACCGCCGGCGGGATTCAGGCGCTCAAGAACTTCGGCGACGTCGACGAGTTCCTGTCGATCGTCTACGCGACGCCCGAGTACGTCTCGACGCTCGCGAGCTCGACCCCGATCTCCGCTCATGTCGCGGTCGACTTCGAGCTGAACGGCTGCCCGATCAACAAGCGGCAGTTGCTCGAAGTGATCACGGCGTTGCTGCGCGGTCGGCGGCCGAACGTCCCGTCGACCAGCGTCTGCATGGAGTGCAAGGCCCGCGGCACGGTCTGCGTGACCGTCGCCCACGGCACGCCGTGCCTCGGGCCGGTCACGCACGCCGGCTGCGGTGCGATCTGCCCCGCCTTCAACCGCGGGTGCTACGGGTGCTTCGGGCCGATGGAGACGCCGAACACCGTGTCCCTCACCCACCGGCTGCGCGTGCTGGGGATGAGCGACGCTGCGGTCGAGCGCGCCTTCGGCACCTTCAACGTCGCGGCATTCGACAAGGTACGTTCGACCGATGGCTGAGCGGCGGACGAAGACGATCAAGACCGACTATCTCGCCCGGGTCGAGGGCGAGGGCGCGATGCTCGTGCGAATCGAGAACGGCCGCGTCGAGGAGGTCAAGCTGAACATCTACGAGCCGCCGAGGTTCTTCGAGGCGTTCCTGCGCGGGCGTGCCTTCACCGAGGTGCCCGACATCACGGCCCGGATCTGCGGCATCTGCCCGGTCGCCTACCAGATGAGCTCGGTGCTTGCGATGGAGCAGGCATGCGGCGTGGAGGTCGGCGGGCAGCTGCGCGCGCTGCGCCGGCTGCTCTACTGCGGCGAGTGGATCGAGAGCCACGCGCTGCATGTCTTCATGCTGCACGCACCCGATTTCCTGGGCTACTCGAGCGCGATCGAGCTGGCCCGCGACAGCCCCGAGCTCGTCGAGCGTGCGCTCGAGCTGAAGAAGATCGGCAACGAGCTGATGTCGGTGGTGGGCGGTCGCGAGGTGCATCCCATCAATGTGAAGGTCGGCGGCTGGTATCGCACGCCGCGCAAGCGCGAGCTCGCCCCGCTCGTCGAGAAGCTCGAGCGCGCGCGGGAGATCGCGCTGGAGGCCGTCCGCGTCACCGCCGGCTTCGACTTTCCCGACTACCAGCAGGACTACGAGCTCGTCGCCCTCGACGCACCCGGCGAGTATCCGATCGACCGGGGCCGCATCGTCTCGAACCGTGGTCTCGACATCGCCGTGGCGGAGTACGACGAGCACTTCGTCGAGGAGCACGTGCCCTGGTCGAACGCGCTCCACTCGAAGGTGATCGAGCGCGGCTCCTATCTGTGCGGCCCACTCGCTCGGTTCGCCATGTCGGCCGACCGGCTTTCACCGCTCGCGCGCGAGTCGGCCGAAGCGGTGGGTCTCCACGCCTCCGAGCGCAACCCGTTCCGCAGCATCGTCGTGCGCAGCGTCGAGCTGGTGTACGCCGCCGACGAGGCGCTGCGGTTGATCGCCGAGTACGAGGAGCCGGACGCTCCGTCCGTGGAGCTCGAGCCGCGCGCGGGTGTCGGGTTCGGCTGTACCGAGGCGCCGCGCGGCATCCTCTACCACCGGTACGCGATCGACGACGCCGGGACGATTCTCGAGGCGAACATCATCCCGCCGACCTCGCAGAACCAGCGGACGATCGAGGAGGACCTCCGCGGCGTGGTCGAGCGCTCGCTCGATGTTCCCGACGACGAGCTGTCGATTCTCTGCGAGCAGACGATTCGAAACTACGATCCGTGCATCTCGTGCGCGACCCATTTCCTGAAGCTCGAGGTCGAGCGGCGCTGAAGGTCGTCTGTGTGGGGAACCCCTGGCGTCGCGACGACGCTGCGGGCCTCGCGGTGGGGCGCCTCCTCGAGGGGACACTGCCGCTCGACGTCGATCTGCTCGAGCGTGAAGGCGAGCCCACCGCGCTGATCGACGCCTGGGAAGGGGCCGTCAGGCTCTGGCTGGTCGACGCCGTCTCGTCGGGTGCCGCGCCCGGCACGCTGCACCGCTTCGACTGCTCGAGCGCCGAGCTGCCCGCCGGCCTCTTCCGCGGCTCGACCCATCATGTCGGGTTGGCCGAGGCGGTCGAGCTGGCGCGCGCCCTCGGGCGGCTGCCCGGGCACACGGTTCTCTTCGGGATCGAAGGGGGCAGCTTCGAGCTCGGCGACGAGCTCACGCCGCCCGTCGCGGCCGCGATCGCCCGGACGGCGGAGGCCGTGCGGGCGGAGGTCGTGGAAGCGCTCTAGCGGAGGCGCTCTAGGCGCGGCCGATCTCGACGGCGGCTCCTGCCTTCCGGAGCAGCGTCGAGAACGGACAGCCCGCGTCGGCGCGCTCGATCGCCGCGGCGAGCGCCGCGTCGTCGACGCCCTCGGCCTCGGCCCTGATCGTCACCTGCGACCCGACGATCTGATGGCCTTCACCCTCGACCTCGTCCATGATGATCCGGCAGGTGACCTCGAGGTGCCCCGGCGGCGTCCCGGCCTGCGTCAGCTCGCCTGCGAGCGACATCGTCAGGCAGCCGGCGTGCGCCGCCGCGAGCAGTTCCTCGGGGCTGGTCTTGCCGTCGGGCGTGCCGATGCGGCTCGGGAGTGAGAACGGGAGCGAGCTGAACGTCCCGGTGCCCGCCGTGATCGAGCCCCGCCCGCGCGCGACGTTCCCTTCCCAGACGACGTCTGCCGTCCGCTCGATCCTCGGCATCGTCAGCCCCCTTCCGGAAAGGCGGCGAGTGTGCCGTCCGGGTAGTAGGCCTCGGCCGGGGAGCCCGCGGGGGTGAAGACGCCGAGCACCCGCAGCTCACCCTCGCCGGTGTTGACGAGGCAGTGGACGAGCTCGCGGGGCAGGTGGATGCAGGTCCCGGGCCGGATGGGAGCCTGCTCGCCTCCGATTTCGAGCACGCCCTCTCCTGCGAGCACGTAGATCACCTCGTCGTAGCGGTGAAAGTGCTCGGGGGCGCGCCCGGGCGGGATCATGCCTATGAACTGGGTCACCGACCTGCAGCCCACCTCGGGGGTGGCCCCCAGGAGGAAGGCCCGCCCCGCGGTCGCCCGGCCCTCCTCGGCGGCGGTCAGATCCACGACCGCGTGCGTCGCCCCGGCCGGCGCGGGGTCGTGCACGAGCACGGAGACGGCTCGCACGTCCCCGCCCACCGTCCACGGAGTGCCGCGCGCGACGAACAGTGCGGTGCCGGGCCGCAGGGCATGGTCCCGGCCGTCGATCGTCGCGTTGCCGGACCCGGACAGGACATAGAGCACCTCGTCGGAGCTGTCGTCCCGGCGCTCGCCCGCGAGGAGACGGACGCGCTGAGCGAGCTCCGCACACTCGAAGAGGCGCCCGTCCGAAGCCTGGGATTCATGCATGGCATACCGCATCTGGTTCGTAAACCTACGTGCCGGCCCGGGCGCCCCGACGGAAGTGCCGCACAACATTTTCGAGCCGTTCGGCGTCGAATGGTGGATGGGTTCAATACTCTCGATGCGACGGGCCGGGTCGCAGCGCTCAGGATTTGATCATTGACACCGTGAGCGTCACGGACAACACTCCCGGCTTCAGCGCCTACCCCGGCGACCAAAACGTCGTGCCCCCACGAAGGAGGACACCTAGATGAAGAAGGCGATCGGCCTCGCCCTTGCGGTTCTCATGACCTCGGTCGTGGCCGCGAGCGCGCAGGGCGCCCACAAGGTCGCGGTCAAGGCGACCGCGAGCTTCAACTGCAAGAAGACCATCACCCTGCCGCTCGTCACACCGGTCACCGGAGGCGCCGGCTTCCTCGGCGCCGAGCAGGGCAGCTGGGCGTCGTATGCGGTCAAGACGCTCGCTCCGAAGCTCGGTCTGAAGGTCAAGTTCGTCTTCGGCGACACGCCGGTCGAGCAGGGCCCCGCTCCTGCCCAGGCACTGGCGCAGAAGTACATCGCCGACAAGAGCGTCCTCATGGTGCTCGGGCCCGCGACGTCGGGCGCCGCGGTCGCCTCGACGCAGGCCTACTTCTCGGCGAAGCTCGCGCATCTCTCGCCGTCCGCAACCAAGACGGACCTGACGAAGAGAGTCGGCGGCCAGCTCGAAGGAACGACGGCATTCTTCCGTGACGTCCCCGGCGACTACATCCAGGGCCCGACGGACGCGAACTACATGATCAAGACCCTGAAGGCGAAGAAGGTCGTGATCATGGACTTCCAGGAGCCGTACTCCGTTGGTCTCGCGAATGCCGCGGAGGCGACGCTCAAGAAGGCCGGTGTCTCCACGACCCGCCTCTCCGCGTCGAACACGACGACCGACTACTCGGCGTTCGTGACCAAGGTCCCGAACGATGCCGATGTGGTCTTCTTCCCGACCCAGAAGCCGGGCGACGCGCAGACGTTCGCCCAGCAGCTGCTGGAGCAGGGAAAGAAGGCGAAGGTGTTCGGCAGTGACGGCTCGAACGACTCGTCGCAGTTCAAGGTGCCGGGCTCGTACGTGTCCAACTTCGCGCCGGACATCACGGGCATCAAGGCGGACGCCGCCCTGATCGCAGGCTGGAAGAAGGCCAACCCCGGGAAGTCCGTCGGCTCCTTCGGGCCGCCGAGCTACGGCGCGGCGCAGATCGCTCTCACGGCGATCTCGCGGGCCTGCAAGGCAGGGCACGGTTCCACGACTCGCCTGGCCGTGCTCCGCACGGTCAAGAAGGTCAAGATCAACAACTGGATCCTCGGTGGGAAGTTCCGCTGGTCGACGAAGTCGAACGACCCGCTGAACGCGAAGTTCTACATCTTCCAGATCCAGTCGAACGGCTCGTACAAACTCGTCAGCTAACCGACGAGCCCAAATGACACGTGATCAGGGGGCGGCCCGATTTCCGGGCCGCCCCCTGATCGTTGTAGAACTCGTCCTCAACCCCCCATGGACACGTTCATCCAGCTCACGATCGACGCGCTCACCCTGGGCAGCGTCTATGCGCTGATCGCCCTCGGGTACACGCTGGTCTACGGCGTGCTGAAGCTCCTGAACTTCGCCCACGGCGACGTGTTCATGGTCGGCACGTTCATCGGCTACGGCTGCCTGCAGCTGCTCGGCGGCGTCTCGAGCCCTGTGGTGCCGGTCTGGCTTCTCCTCACCCTCGTCACTCTGGCTGCGATGGCGGGGTGCGCAGTGCTCGGCGTCGTCATCGAGCGATTCGCGTACCGGCCGCTCCGCGACGCGCCGCGGATCGCGCCTCTGATCAGCGCGCTCGGCGTCTCGTTCTTCCTCGCGAACTCGATGCAGCTCCTCTTCGGAGCGACGCCGCGCAACTACGACACGTTCGACCTGTCGAACGGCGCGCTCTACCTCAAGGGCATCGACATCGGCGATGTTCGCCTGCCACTCCTGCGCATCATCACGATCGTCTCGGCCTTCTTCCTGATGATCGTGCTCTGGTTCCTCGTCAACCGCACGCGCACCGGCAAGGCGATGCGCGCGACCTCTGTCGATCGCGAGGCTGCCGCGATGATGGGCATCGACATCGACAAGGTGATCGTGTTCACGTTCGTGCTCGGATCGGCGCTGGCCGGTGCGGCCGGTGTCCTGTTCGCGTTGCGCGTGCCGACCACGGTGTCGATCGGCTTCATCGCAGGGCTGAAGGGCTTCACGGCGGCGGTGATCGGGGGAATCGGCTCGATCCCGGGCGCCATGGTGGGCGGCCTGATGCTCGGGTTCGCGGAGTCGTACACGCAGGGCTACATCTCGACGAAGTGGTCCGACCTGGTCGTCTTCTCCATCTTGATCGGGTTCATGATCTTTCGCCCGCAGGGCCTCCTGGGGCGCGCCGACATCCGGAAGGTATGAGGAAGAGCCTGTGAGCGACTCCACGCCGCACGACTCGCACACACCCGCCGAGGGCCCGGCAGTCGGCCAGGACGAGTGGGTTGCGCGCCACGCAGAACGGCGC
Organism: uncultured Thermoleophilia bacterium; assembly: GCA_963826485.1. Taxonomy (GTDB): domain Bacteria; phylum Actinomycetota; class Thermoleophilia; order Gaiellales; family Gaiellaceae; genus PALSA-600. Next base: position 393,226 of record CAWGXF010000010.1, on the reverse strand, counting down.
CGGTTCGGGGCCATGGAGGAGCGGCTGCGCCGGGTTGCCTGGTGGGTGTGGCTCGTGCTGTTCCTCGCCGCGTTCTCGCTGCTGCCGGTGGTCTCGTCGAGCGGGTACGTCCGCCGGGTCGGGTTCGACACGGTGCTCTACATGCTGCTGGCGCTCGGCCTCAACGTGGTGGTCGGTTGGGGCGGCCTGCTCGACCTCGGGTTCGTCGCGTTCTACGGGATCGGTGCCTACACCTACGCGATCCTCGACTCCGACAAGTTCGGCCTGCACTTCCCCTCACTCGTGTCGGTCCCGATCACTCTCGGGATCGGTGCGATCCTCGGCCTGCTCCTCGGTCTGCCGTCACGACGGCTCACCGGCGACTACCTGGCGATCGTCACCCTGTTCTTCCTGGAGCTCTTCCAGACGCTGATGACGAACGGCGACAACGCGTTCGGGCACAACCTGACCGGCGGCCCGAACGGCATCCTCAACGTCGATCCATTCAGTCTCTTCGGGCACAAGCTGGCGGTCGCACACGAAGGCGTCTTCGCCGTGTCGTACCTGTACGTCGCCCTCGCGTTCTTCGCGGTCGTCTTCGTGGCGCTCCGCTTCGTCAACGTGTCACGCACCGGTCGCGCCTGGCGGTCTCTGCGCGAGGACTCGCTTGCGGCCGAGGCGATGGGCATGCCGGTCGACTGGCTGAAGCTGATGAGCTTCGGATTCGGCGCGGCGGTCGCCGCCCTGACCGGGACGCTGTTCGCGGCGCTCAACGCAAGCGTGTTCCCACTCACCTTCTATTTCGTCCTGCTGATCACCGTCTACACGATGGTCATCCTGGGCGGCGCGGGAAACCAGGCCGGGGTCGTGCTGGGCGCCGTGATCATCAGCCCGCTGCTCGAGATGCTGCGCGACCCCGGGAAGTCGCGCATCATCTTCTTCGTCGCGCTGGTCGCCGGTCTGGCGTTCGCGTTCAGGCGCCGGACGCTCGCGTACGTCATGGCTGCCATGATCGTCTTCGGCTTCGCGGTGCACGAGCTCGCGCGAGCGATCGATTCCTCGTGGGTGGCGGGCGAGAAGGGCAGCGGGCTCGCGTCCGACGTCAACCATTGGGTCGTCGCGCCCGAGCATCTCGCCCGCTGGGTGGCGCCCGTCTCGTACATCGGCTTGATCGCGATGGCTCTGGTCCTCACTCTCGTCCGCGGTCGGCTGCGTCTCGTGCTGCTCGTGCCGACGCTCTATCTTGCGGCGTTCGTGTGGGAGAACGTGATGCTGGCGAAGCCCGAGCCGGCGCGCTACATCGTGCTCGGCCTGATTCTGATCGCGTTGATGATCGTGCGCCCGAACGGCCTCCTGGGCGAGCGCCGGGTGGAGATCGTCTAGTGGGCTCTCCGGGAAGCTCGACGCTGGAGCTGAAGGGGGTCTCGCTGTCGTTCGGCGGGTTGCGCGTGGTCGACGAGCTCGACCTCCGGGTGGACGAAGGCGAGATCGTCAGCGTGATCGGGCCGAACGGCGCCGGAAAGACGACGCTCTTCAACCTGATCACGGGCATCTACCGGCCCGAGTCCGGCGACATCCTGCTCGACGGCAAGACGATCGTGGGTCTCGAGCCCCATCAGATCAGCCGGCGCGGGATCTCGCGCACCTTCCAGACGCTGCGGCTCTTCCTCAACATGTCGGTGAAGGAGAACGTGATGACGGCCGCCTACGGTCACACGCGGGCGGGCGTCCTTCGTTCGATGCTGCGAACCCCCGGCATGAGACGGGAGGAGCGGGAGATCGAGCAGCTCGCTCACGACCGGCTCGCCTTCTTCGGGGAGCGCCTGATGGGCTACCGCTGGGACCAGCCCGCATACTCGCTCTCGTACGCGAATCGCCGCCGCCTCGAGATCGCCCGCGCGACCGCCACCAACCCGCGCATCCTGCTGCTCGACGAGCCTGCCGCCGGGATGAACCCGAAGGAGACACACGAGATCACGGAGCTGATCGCCAAGCTTCGCGAGGACGGTGGGTACACGATCCTCGTGATCGAGCACGACATGCACGTCGTCGAGGGCATCTCCGACCGCGTCGTCGCACTCGACCACGGCATCAAGATCGCGGAAGGGTCGTATGAGTCCGTCGCGACGAACGGGGCCGTCGTCGAGGCCTATCTCGGGCTCGGGACGACGGAGCGCAAATGACGGCTCCAGCTGCACCCAGTCTGCTCGAGCTCGATGCGGTCGACACGTACTACGGGCAGATTCACATCCTGCAGGGGCTGTCGATCAAGGTCGAGCAGGGCGAGCTCGTCTGTCTGCTCGGCGGCAACGCTTCGGGCAAGTCGACGACGCTGAAGACGATCCTCGGCATCGTTCGCCCCCGCAACGGCGCGGTGCGCATCGACGGCGAGGAGGTGACGAAGCGTCCGACGAGCTACCGCATCGCACGCGGCCTCGCGATCGTTCCGGAGAACCGGCGGCTTTTCGGGCCGATGACGGTGCTGGAGAACCTGGAGATGGGGGCGTATCTGCGCGGCGGCGGCTCGAAGGAGGACTTCGATCGCGTCTACGAGCTGTTCCCGCTGCTTCGCGACCGGCGCTCCCAGCTCGCAGGCACCTTGTCGGGCGGCGAACAGCAGATGGTCGCCATGGGACGAGCGTTGATGTCGCGCCCGAAGCTGCTCCTGATGGACGAGCCGTCGATGGGGCTTGCGCCGATCCTCGTCGAGCGGAACTTCGAGATCATCAAGCAGGTTCACGAGTCGGGTGTCGCGATCCTCGTCGTCGAGCAGAACGCAAATGTCTCGCTCTCGATCGCCGACCGCGGCTACGTCCTCTCGACCGGCCGCCTCGTGCTCGAAGGGAAGGCCGCGGAGCTGCGGGAGGACGAGAACCTCCGGAAGGCCTACCTTGGACGCTAAGGGCGGTGTCGCGGCGTGTCGCTCGCACTTCCCGATCTTCGAGGGGCTCACCTACATCAACTCGTGCTCGCAGGGTGCTCTGTCGGATGCGGTGCGCGCCGCGTACGGCGACTATCTGACGGGCTGGGACCGGCACGGGGCGCCCTGGGAGTACTGGGTCGAGCGCGCCGAGACCGCACGCGCGACCTTCGCGCGCTTCGTCGGCGGCGCGGCAGATGACGTCGCCGTCACCACATCGCTCTCGGCCGGGGTGAGCCCGCTCGCAAGCGCGATCGACTTCTCGGCCCGGCCGAAGGTCGTGATCAGCGATTTCGAGTTCCCGACGATCGGCCAGATCTGGCACGCCCAGGAGCTGCGCGGCGCGGAGGTCGTGCACGTGCGTGCGGACGGGGCGGAGATCCCCGTGGAACGGTTCGACGAGGCAATCGACGAGCAGACCGCAGTCGTCTCGATCGCTGCGGTCTGTTACCGCAACGGCTCGCGGCTCGCCGTCGAGGAGATCGCACAAATCGCCCGCGAGCGCGGGGCGCTCGTCGTGCTCGACGCGTATCAGGCGATCGGCACCTACCCGCTCGACGTGGCCGAGCTCGGGGTCGACGTGCTCGCGGCCGGTGTGCTCAAGTACCTGCTCGGTTCGGCGGGGCTCGCGTTCATGTGGACGAAGCCCGGCCTCAGCGAACGGCTTCTGCCGACCCAGACGGGCTGGTTCGCCGACCAGAACATCTTCGAGATGGACATCAACGACTACTCGCCCTCGCCCACTGCACGGCGGTTCCAGTCGGGAACGCCGCCGGTTCCCTCGATCTATGCCGGCATCGCCGGCCTGGAGCTGATGGAGGAGATCGGCGTCGGCGAGACCCGTGCCCATGTGACCGCGCTGAACGAGCGACTGATCGGCGGTGTCGACGAGCTCGGCGGGGTGGTCGTAACCCCCCGTGACCCGGAGAAGCGCGGCGCGCTCGTCTGCATCCGCTCGACGGATGCGCCGCACCTCGTCGCCGCCCTCCAGGAGGACGGAATCGTCACCTCGGAGCGCGACGGCAACCTGCGGATCTCCGCGCACGCCTACAACACCGAGGAGGACATCGACACGGTCCTCGCGGCGCTCGAGCGCCACCGCAATCTGATCCGAACCTGATTGCCGGCGAAGCCGGGAACCAGGTTCGCGCGTTTTCTCCGACGGCGTGGCAGCTCGAGACTCGTGAATCTGGTTCGCTGCGCGAATCAGATTCGCTTGTGAGTACGGTTCCGACTTGCGCCGGCCCTGCCTGACATTTTATAAGACACCTGAGCATGCTTCTTCGTGAGGTCGGATATGCGCGGCCGGGATCGCTTGCGGAAGCGATCGAGCTGCTCGCGGCCGACGACGGCGCCCGTGTGCTCGCCGGCGGCCAGACCCTGGTCAACGTGATGAAGGCACGTGCGGGATCGCCGGACGCCCTGATCGACCTGGCCGCGATCGAGGAGCTGAGGGGAATCGAGCTCGGGGCGGACGGAACGCTCGAGATCGGAGCCATGACGACCTACACCCAGCTCGTCGAATCCGGCGAGGCGCGCGCCCGGCCGATCGTCGGCGAGGTCTGTGCGCAGATCGCCGACGTGCAGGTGCGAAACCGCGGCACGATCGGGGGGAACCTCTGCACGAGCGATCCGACGAATCACCTGCCGCCCCTGATTGCGGCACTCGGTGCGCAGATGACGATCGCCGGTTCGGACGGCCACCGGGTGGTGCCGGCAGCAGAGTTCTTCCTGGGCGTCTACCTGACGGCGGTCGGCGCCGGCGAGGTGCTGACGAAGATCACCGTCCCGGCCGGCCGCGGCGACGGCTTCGCCGCCGTCACGCTCGGCGTCGACGGGACCTGCATAGCGAGCGCCGCCGCCTCGGTGAACGGCAGCGTGACCGTTGCGCTCGGCTGCGTCGACGCGGTGCCCGTCGTCCTGCACCCGGCCTCCGCCGAGGAGGAAGCCGTGCGCGACGCCGTGCGCAGCGCGAGCCTCGAACCGCCGTCGGACGTCCACTCCTCCAGCGAGTACCGCACCCACCTCGCCGAGGTGCTCGCAGTTCGCGCCGTCAACCAAGCCAGGAGCCGGGATTGAGCACCGTCACGTCGTCCAGGTCGATCACCGTCACGATCAACGGCACCGTCTACGAGCGCGAGGTCGAAGCGCGGAAGCTCCTCATCCATTTCATCCGCGACGACCTCGACCTGACCGGAAGCCACATCGGCTGCGACACCGGTAACTGTGGGGCGTGCTCGGTGATCGTGGACGGCTCGCTGGTGAAGAGCTGCATGATGCTCGCCGTCCAGGCCGACGGCGCCACCGTGGAGACGGTCGAGGGCCTCGCCGACGGCGACGAGCTCTCGAAGCTGCAACAGGCGTTCAAGGACAACCACGCGCTCCAGTGCGGCTACTGCACCCCCGGGATGCTGATGAGCGCCACGGCGCTCCTGCGTCGGAGCCCGCACCCCTCGGAAGGCGAGATCAAGAAGGGCCTGCAGGGGAACATCTGCCGCTGCACCGGCTACTGGAACATCGTCGAGGCCGTCAAGGCGGCGTCCGAATGACGTCGTCGACCACGATCGCGCCCGAGACGACCGAGGTCGAGGCACCGGCCGAGGTCTGGAAGGGCCAGAGCGTCCCGCGCAAGGAGGACCGCCGGCTCGTGCAGGGGCAGGGCGTCTTCGTCGACGACGTCAAGCGGCACGGCATGGGCTTCATCCACTTCGTGCGCTCGCCGTACGCCCACGCGCACATCACGTCGATCGATGTCTCGAAGGCGGAGCAGATGCCGGGCGTCCACGGCACGCTGACGGGGGAAGAGGTTGCCGCGCTCACCGATCCGTTCTTCCAGATCTCGTCGGTGCCGGGTGCGAACCTCAAGGACTATGCGCTGGCCGTCGGCAAGGTGCGCTACGTGGGCGAGGCGATCGTCGCGGTCGTGGCCGACACCCGCGAGCGCGCCCGCGATGCGTCGGAGCTGATCGAGATCGAGTACGAGCCGCTCGACGCCGTCACCGACGCGCGCCGGGCGCAGGACGACGGTGCCCCGACGATCCACGAGGATGCGGGCGGCAACCTGATGTGGCACGGCACGTACGAGTGGGGCGATCTCGACGCCGCGTTCGCCGAGGCCGACAAGATCGTGAAGATCGACGAGCTGCACTTCCACCGGTTCAACTCCACGCCGCTCGAATGCGACGGTGCGCTCGTCGAATACAACAAGGGCATCGGGCAGTGGACGATTCACACGAACAACCAGTTCCCGGGCTTCGCCGCGATCATGATGGGCCCGGCCATGCGCACCGGGCTCGACAAGCTTCGTTTTGTGACGCAGGACATCGGCGGCGGTTTCGGCAACAAGATCACGTCGCACCCTCAGCTCGTCGTCTGCTGCCTGCTCGCGCGCAAGCTCGGCCGGCCCGTGCAGTGGACCGAGTGGCGCACCGACTTCCACATGTCGATGTCGCACGGCAACGAGCGCTGGTTCCAGGAGACGGAAGTCGCCGTCTTGAACGACGGGACCCTGCTCGGCTTCCGGACGAAGGCGCTCGACGACGCGGGCGCGTGGCTTCGCTACGAGCCGCTGGGAGGCGTCATCTGGGCCCAGGTCACTCCCGGAATGTACAAGTGGCGCAATATCCGCGTCGACTTCACTCAGGTCGCGACCAACAAGGCGCCCGTGTCGCCGAATCGCGGGTACTCGCGTATGCAGCACCTCTGGTTCACCGAGCGCGTGATCGACATCGTCGCCCACGAGTTGGACATCGATCCGGTCGAGATGCGCAAGCGCAACTACATCAAGGCCGAGGACATGCCGTACGAGACGCCGAACGGCTGCGTCTACGACTCGGGCGACTACTCGAGGATGCTCGACATGGCGCTGGAGCTGGTCGACCATCGGAACGTGGCGGCGCGACGTTCCGAGGCAGCTGCGCGCGGAAAGCTGTTGGGACTCGGGATTGGCTCGACGCTCGACAGCGGGACGAACAACTTCGGCCAGTCGCGCATGATCAATCCCGAGCTTCAGTTCTCCGGCAACAACGAGGTCGCGACGGTGAAGCTCGACATCTTCGGCGAGATCGTGGTCACGCTCGGGACGACGCCGCAGGGCCAGGGACACGAGACGACCGCCGCGCAGGTGGTCGCGGACATACTCGAGTGCTCGGTCGACGACGTGCACGTGCGCGCGGGACACGACTCCTACTGGAACTCGCACGCGGGCTTCTCCGGCACCTACGCATCGCAGTTCGCCGTCACGGGCCTCAGCGCGGTCAAGGGTGCGACGGACATGCTCGCCGCCGAGATCAAGAAGCTCGCCGGGGCGGTTTTCGGCGGTGTGCCGGCCGACGCGCTGGAGCTCGCCGAGGGCGGCGTCCGCATCAAGGAGAATCCCGAGGCGTTCCTGCCGTTCATGGCCTGCGGTGCGATCATCAACGCGAACAACGCGGGGCTGCCGGAGGATCTCGGCGTGACGCTCAACTGTCGGTACGTCTACCGGCCGCCGTTCCAGGTGCCGGACATCGAACGAAAGTTCGGCAACCTGACGCTGACGTACGCGACTCAGATCCATGCCGCCGTGATCGAGATCGACCCGGAGACCGGCGCCTACGACATCGTCGACTATGCCGCCGTCGACGACTGCGGCAGGCGCATCAATCCGCAGATCGTCGAGGGGCAGGTGATGGGCGCCACGGCGCACGCGCTCGGCGCGGCGACCCACGAGCACTTCGCCTACGACGAGGACGGCAACCTGTTGACGCCGAACTTCTACGACTACCACGTCCCGCACGCGCTGGACATGCCGCCGCTCAAGACAGGTGCGATCGAGAGCCCGTCGCCGTTCACGCCGCTCGGCACGAAGGGGATGGGCGAGGGCGGCGGAGCCGGCATCCACGCGGTCTGCGCGGCCGTGCAGGACGCGTTGCGTGGGCACGGCGACGCGATCGTCTCCGACAGCTGCAATCCGTACCACCGCGTCTGGGAGTTGTTGGAACGCCCCGCCGAGGCCGGCGGACGTGTCAGCGTGGTGGACGCATGAACGTTTCCGGCGTAGGCTCGACGGAGCCGGCAAAGAGCGACGGGCCGGCTTTGCCGGACCGGGAGCGGGTATGAACGTTTCAGGTGAGCGCACCTTTGCGGCGCCGCGGCAGGCCGTTTGGCGGGTGTTGAACGATCCGGCTTCGATGGCGAAGACGATGCCCGGTGTCGAGAGCTTCGACATTCACGACGCAAAGCGCTGGACCGCGAACGTGAAGATCCCGCTCGGGCTCGGCGGTCTGAAGATGAAGATCGACATGGACAAGACCGAGGAGCGCGAGCCCGAGTACGCCCAGTTGAACATCAAGGGCAAAGGTGTCGGGGCGATGCTTTCGATGATCACCTCGTTCGAGCTGAACGACGTCGACGAGGGAACGGCGATGAAGTGGGCGGCCGATGTGAAGATCGCAGGGCCGGTCGGCTCGATGGGGCAACGCGTGCTTCAGCCGATCGTCAACCAGCAGGTGGAGCACGTGCTCTCCGCACTCGACCGCCAGGTGCAGGATGCGGTCGCGGGCGGAGCTGCTTGATGGCAGTGCCGTTTCGGATCGGCGTCATGCAGCTCACCATGGAGCCGCTCGACGAGATGCTGGCATCGGCGCGTGCGATGGACGAGGCGGGCATGGACACAATCTGGCTCGCCGAGGCGTATCCGTGGTGGCGCAAGCACGGCATGGAGGCGCGGTCGTCGACCGTCGTCTCCGCGTTGATGGCGCGCGAGACGAAGCAGCTGACGATCGGCTGGGGAATCATCGCCGCCTCGACCCGGCATCCCGTACAGGTCGCAATGGACGCGCGGGTCGTGCAGGAGGCCGCGGGCCCGGGCCGGTTCATCGTTGGCTTCGGGACCTCGAAGATCTTCCTCAACAACACCAAGATGCAGACCAGGAAGACGCTCGGGCCGATGCGCGATGCCGTCGAGATCGTGCGCGGCGTGCTCGGCGGCGAGCGCTTCGAGTACGACGGCGATACGTGGAGCGCCGACGTCCCCGCGTTGCGGCCGGAGGCGCACACGCCGCGCGGCGTGCCGCCGGTGTATGTCGCCGCGACCGCGCCGAAGATGCAGGCGCTCGCCGGCGAGATCGCCGACGGCTGCCTGACCCCGTCGATCACGACTCCGGCCTTCGTGCGCCATACGCGCGAAAACGTCCAGGCGGACATCGACATCGGCTGTACGGTCGTCGCCTCGATCCACGCCACCGACCGCGACCAGGGGCGTGACGGTGCGCGTGAGATCGCCGGGATGTACCTGGCGAACAAGGTGCAGAACATCCAGGGGGCCGCGGACACGCTGCTCGACGTCGCCGGCCTCGAGCAGGACGAGATACGGCCCGTCGCCGAGGCGATGGAGCGCGGCGGCAGGCTGGCCGCGAAGGAGGTCGTCTCCGACGCGATCCTCGACAAGTGCAAGCCGATCGCCGGCACGCCGGCGGACTGCATCGCCGCCATCGAGGAGTACAAGGACGCCGGCTGCACCCATGTGATGCTCGAGCTGTGGGGCGCGGACCGCCACGAGCAGATCCGCCTCTTCGGAGAGCGCGTTCTTCCACACGTCCGGAGCTGACGGTGCCCCGCCGGCTGTGGATGAATCGTCACGGTTTCTGGTCTGTGTCTGACACCCGACGTGGCCCTTCGCGGCAGTGGATGAATCGTCACCGTTTCTTTTCTGTGTCTGACACCCGACGTGGCCCTTCGCGGCACGTCCGGATCGGTGGGGGAGCGGTTTGAGGATCAACAAGAGCAGGCTCGTCGAGACGGCGAGTGCGCTGATCGACGTGCACAGCTTCACCGGCGACGAGCAGCGGCTGGCGGAGCTGATGGCCTCCCTCTTCGAGCGGATGGGCCTGCAGATTCAATGGCAGCAGGTCGAGGAAGGCCGCGCGAACGCGCTTGGGACCTGGCGCGGGACGGGTGGCGGCAAGTCGCTGATGTTCAACGGGCACATGGACACGTCGTACTCCGGCCGCGAGCCGTGGTTGAAGAACGTGCCGGGGTTCCAGCCCAGCGCGTTCGTGAAGAACGGGCGTCTCTACGGGCTCGGGATCTCGAACATGAAGGGCGCGCTCGCGTGCTATGTGGAGGCGGTCCGATCGCTGCAGGACGCCGGGGTGCGCTTGCGCGGCGACGTGCTGATCGCCGCCGTGTGCGGGGAGATCGAGAAGACCCAGTACGCGGAGGCGCAGGGCGCGCAGTACCGCGGCTATGCCGCCGGCACCAGGTACCTGGTCTCGCACGGCGGCGTCGCCGACATGTGCCTGCTCGGCGAGCCGACCGAAGGCAAGGTCGTGCTCGGGCACTTCGGGACGCTCTGGCTGCGCATCCGCACGCACGGCAACTTCATCCACTCCGCGTTCAGCGAGGGCAAGCGCGGTGAGAACTCGATCCTGCGCATGCACGAGGTGACCCAGGCCGTGCTCGAGTGGATCCCCACCTGGGAGAGCGATCCGTCGAACGCCTACCGCGGGGCGCAGGCGATCGTCAACGTCGGCGCCGTGCGCGGCGGCTTCGGCTGGCGCGTGTCGCGCACGCCGCACCACACCGACCTCTTCCTCGACGTGCGCGTGCCGCCGACCAAGGAGATGAGCACCGCACGCCGCGAGGTGCTCGAGCTCGTGCGCTCGCTCGCGGACCGGTTCCCCGACTACGGGATCGAGGGCGAGGTCTACGTGACCGCGCCCGGCGCCGAGATCGAGGAGGGGCACGAGCTCGTTCAGGCGGTCGACGCCGCCCACGAACAGGTCTTCGGCGAGGTGCCCGCTCGAGACGTCACGCGCTGGTTCAGCGACGCTTCCGCCCTGACCCGCTACGGGATCCCGACGCTGAACTACGGGACATCCACCGGCCTGATGGACGTGGAGCTCGGCGAGAACCTCGACATCGACGGCCTCGTCAAGACCGCCGAGACCTATGCCCTCGTCGCGCAGAGGATCTGCGGATGAGGCTGATCACCTACGACGGCGGGAAGGTCGGCCGGATCGACGGGGAGGAGGTCGTTCGGCTCGAGGTGCCGACGATGCGCGACTACTTCGAGCGCGGCGGAGCCGAGGACTCCGCGGAGCGGACGGCGTTCGCGGACGTGCGGCTGCAGGCTCCGATCGTCCCGAAGAAGTTCTTCCATACCGCCGGCAACTTCCGTGAGCACGAGGAGGAGTCGAAGAACGTCGACTGGGCGCACGCGATCGCTCCGTGGATCAACTTCTTCCAGAACGTCGACGCGATCATCGGTCCGGACGAGCCGATCATCTATCCCGAGCACCTCACGGAGGAGCTCGACTACGAGCTCGAGCTGGCGGTCGTGCTCAAGCGTGCGGGGAAGTGGTTCTCGCCCGAAGAGGCGGTGGATTACATCGCCGGTTACGTGATCTTCAACGACATCACGGCGCGCGACATCCAGCGCGGCGAGATGAAATCGGGTGTCTTCAGCTTCTGCAAGGCGATCGACACGTTCTGCCCGCTCGGCCCTTGGATCGTCACCGCCGACGAGATCCCGGATCCACACGACCTGGCGATGGAGCTGCGGGTGAACGGCGAGACGCGTCAGGAGTCGCACTCGAGTCGCATGAGCGTGACGATCCCGGAGATCCTGTCGAACTTCTCGGCACTCGGCTATTCGGCGGGCGACGTGCTCTCCACGGGGACGGTCTCCGGCGTCGCGGGCTTCAAGTCGCCGGAGGAGCGCGCGCTTCTCTACCTGAGGCCGGGCGACGTGATCGAGGCGCAGATCGAGCGGATCGGCGTCCTGCGCAACCCCGTCGTCTCGTGGCAGGAGGGCCACGGCGAGCCTCCGCCTCCGCGGATCCGCCCGTGGGGAGACGAGGCCCACTGATGTGGGCGCGCGATGACGCGAAGCTCGACCGCGTCCGCGCGCTGATGGCCGAGCGCGAGCTCGACGCGCTCGTCGTGCGGGCGCCCGACAACGTTCTCTATCTGACGAACTTCTGGAGCATGAAGGGCTACGACGCCTGCGTCTTCCCGCGTGAAGGTGAGCCGGTGCTGATCTGCCTCGAGGCTTCCGAGGAGGACGCCGAGCGGATGGCGTGGGCGGCGGACGTCCGGCTCGTGCAGGGCTATGCGCCCGACGATCCTCGGCCGGTTCCCGCGCGCACTCTCGAAGCCGCGCGGGCCGCGACCGCGGGCTACGAGCGGGTCGGGCTCGAGCTGTCGATGGGCACGCAGGCGACCGACCGGATGGTCGGCGAGCCGACGACCTTCACGAAGGCCTGGTTCGACGCCTGGCCGGACGCGCAGGACGCGATGTCGGTGATCGTGCCCGCACGGTCGATCAAGACCCAGCAGGAAATCGAGCGGCTGCGCCTTGCGAACGAGATCTGCGCGGCCGCGACCGAGCACGTCCGCGGCCTGATCAGGCCCGGGATGAAGGAGAGCGAGGTCGCCGCGCTCTGGCAGGCCTTCGTGCACGGCCGTGGCACGGGCTGGGACGGCAAGGTCGAGCTGGCGTTCGGCTTCTCGCTGATCTGGGCCGGCCGCGGCATCAAGACGTTCACGGCGACGGGGGAGCTCCCGGTCGTCGAGGGCGAGCCGACCCTGTTCGAGATCTGGGTCTGCGCCGACGGCTACTGGGCCGACCACACGAAGCTCCTCTGCGTCGGCGAGCCCCGTGAGGACTATCGCGCGCTCGAGCAGGGGCTGCTGGCCGTCTACCGCAGCGCGATCGACCACTGCGAGCCGGGCGCGAGCATGGCCGAGCTCGACGTGCTCGTGCGCGACGGTCTCTCCGAGCTCGGCTATCCGGCCCAGCCGACGCACCCGATCTGCCACGGCATCGGCGCGCGGGCGCACGAACCGCCGTACCCGCACCGTGCGGCCGGCGGCACGATCGAAGCGGGCATGGTCTTCGCGATCGAGCCCGGCTGCTACTGGGAAGGCGGCGGCGGGCTGCGCGTCGAGGACAACTTTCTGATCACCGAGACGGGAGCCGAGAAGCTCTCGCCCTTCCCGGACGGAATCGTCGTTGTCTGAGCTCATCTGGACCGGCGCTCTCAACGACGCATACGAGATCGGAGGCAGGGTCGGCCTGTACGACACCACGCTGCGCGACGGCGAGCAGACGGTCGGCGTCGTGCTCGACCCTGCCCAGAAGCTGGAAATCGCGCGCCTCCTCGACGATCTAGGCGTCGACCGGATCGAGGCTGGGTTCCCGCGCGTCTCCGATGACGACTGGCGGGCGGTCGAGCTGATCGCAGGCGGCGGGCTGCGGGCCGAGATCTGGGGTTTCTCGCGTGCGGTGCCCGCCGACCTGGAGGCGCTCGTGGAGCTCGGCGTCTCGTTCTCCGTGATCGAGTCGCCGATCTCCGACCTGAAGCTCGACGCGATCGGCGTCTCGCGCGAAAAGATGCTCGACCGGATCACCGGTGCGATGCGTTTCGCCGCCGAGCACGGAATCCACGCCGCGTTCTTCGGGGTCGACTCGACTCGCGCCGAGCGAGACTTCTACGACGAGGTCTATTCGGCCGCCGTCGAGGCGGGGGCGAAGGAGGTCGTCGTCGTCGACACGCTCGGGATCGCCTCGCCGGAGGCGGTGGCGGAGCTCGTCGGCCACACGACGGGCCTCGTCGACGTGCCCGTGCACTTTCACGGCCACAACGACTTCGGCGTCGCCACCGCCTCGGCCGTCGCCGCGGTGGGCGCGGGTGCGGCCTACGTGCACGGAACGATCAACGGCATGGGCGAGCGCGCCGGCAACGCGAACCTCGGCGAGGTCGCGTTGACGCTGAAAGCGCTCTACGGTGTCGAGTCGAACCTGCGGCTCGATCGGATCCGGGAGGTGTCGGCGCGCGTGCGCGAGCTGTCCGGCTACGAGCTCGAGCCGTGGAAGCCCGTGACCGGCGAGACGCTCTACCGGCGCGAGTCGGGCGCGGTCGCCTCGCAGTTCCACGACCCGCAGTCGATCGAGCCGTACTCGTCGAAGCTCGTTGCCACGGAGCGGTCGATCGTGCTCGGCAAGAAGAGCGGCCTCGACTCGGTTCGCATCAAGGCGGAGGAGCTCGGCCTCGATCTGCCGGAGGGGCGCCGAGCCGAGGTGCTGGCGGCGGTGAAGAAGCTCGGCGCGGATGAGCGGCGCCTGGTCAGCGACGACGAGTTCAGGGCGATCGTTGGCTGACCACGACGCGATCGTCGTCGGCAGCGGCGTCAACGGGCTGGCGTGTGCAGCCCTGCTCGCGAAGGACGGCTGGAACGTGTGCGTGCTGGAGCGAAACGACTGGTTCGGCGGCGCGATCAAGACGGCGGAGATCACCGCGCCGGGGTTCGAGCACGACGTCTTCAGCGCGTGGCATCCCCTCTGGGTGGGCGGGCCGGCGCACGCTCGGCTCGGCGCGGAGCTGGCGCAGCACGGGCTCGAGTATCTGAACACGGAGCTTCCGACGGCCACTGCGTTTCCGGGCGGCGAAAGCGCCTTCCTGCTGCGGACGGCCGACGGCAACGCGGCGGAGCTCGGCGCCGAGTGGGGCCCGATGCTCGACGGATTCCTCCCCAATGCCGACCTCGCCTTCGGGATCCTCGGGACGGAGCTCTGGTCTCGTCACGGCGCCGCGCTGGGGTGGAGGGCGGTGCGCAGGCTCGGACGGGACGGAGCGCGTGCGCTCACCGGGCAGCTCCTCGTCTCGGCGCGCGACTGGCTGGAGACGGCGTTCGCGTCGCCGAAGGCACACGGCGTGCTGGCGCCCTGGGTCCTGCACACGGGGCTCGGACCGGAGGCGGCAGGCTCGGGCTACATGGCGCAGGTGATCGCGGTCGCCTTGCAGGAGGGCGGCATGCCGATCCCGCGCGGCGGCGGCGCGAGGCTCGCGGATGCGCTCGTCGCCTACATTCGGGCGCAGGGCGGCAGCTGCGAGAGCGGCGTCCACGTCGAGCGCGTGTCGAGCGGCGGGGTGCGCACGAGCGACGGCCGGAAGCTGACGGCGGACCGCGCGGTTGTCTGCGACGTCACGCCGACCCAGCTCTACTCGGAGCTGCTCGACGGCCTGGGGCACAAGGCAGAGGGCTTCCGGTACGGCCGGTCGGCGATGCAGATCCACTTTGCCCTGAGCGAGCCTCCCCGGTGGGAAGGCGACGAGCGTCTCGGGAAGACGGCGATCGTCCATCTCACGCCGGGCCTGGACGGCGTCTCGCGGGCGGTCAACGAGGCGGAGCGGGGCCTGCTGCCCGCAGAGGCCACGGTCGTCGTCGGGCAGCCGCTGACCATGGACTCCTCGCGCGCGCCCGAGGGAAAGGGACTGCTGTGGATCCAGCTGCAGGAGCTCCCCTGGCGGATCAAGGGGGATGCGGCCGGTGAGCTCGACACCGGCGACGGCACCTGGACGGAGGGGCTGCGCGAGCGCTACGCCGACCGCATTCAGGAGCGGATCGCGCAGCACGTCCCGAACCTCGAGTCGTCGATCCTCGCGCGGACGTGCCTGTCGCCGGCCGATCTGCAAGCCGCGAACGTGAACCTGGTGCACGGCGATCCGTACGCCGGCTCGCTGGCGCTCGACCAGAGCTTCCTCTGGCGGGCGCCGCACAGGACACAGGTCGCGAACGTGTGGCACGTCGGCGCGTCGACGCATCCAGGGCCCGGCCTCGGCGGCGGCTCAGGGGCGCTGGTTGCGGCTCAGCTGCTCGAGCAGCCGTTGGCGAAGCGTGTCGCGGGGCGCCTCAAGCGCTGAGCGTGCTTCCCGTGGCCTCGGTCGGAGCCAGGCCCGGGTGCCAGAGGCGGAAGCCGCCGAGGAAGGCCAGCTCGTTGTTGCCCCGCCTCGCGTTCGGAGGCAACTCGTCGAGCTCCTTGACGCCGCCTCCGCCGATCACGATGTAGTCCGGCTGCATCGCCTTCGCGAGCTCGTCGACGACCTCGAACACGAGCCTGCGCCACTTCTTCTTTCCACGCCGCTCGAGCGAGCGTTCGCCGACGTAGTCCTCGAAGGTCCCGTTGCGGAACGGAAGGTGCGCGAGCTCGAGTGGCTCGGCGGCGCCGTTGATCACGAGCGCCGAGCCGAGACCGGTGCCGAGTCCGAGGAAGAGCATTCGGCCGCCCTCGTAGCTGCCGAGCGCCTGCATCACCGCGTCGTTCACGACCTTGGTCGGCCGCCCGACCGCCTGCTCGAAGTCGAAGCCCACCCAGCCTTCGCCGAGGTTGGCGGGCTCCGCCAACGCCTTGTCGTTGCGAACCGGCGTTGGGATCCCGATGCTCGCGACGTCCCACGACCAGCCGTCGGCCGTCGCGAGCACTCCCTCGACCATCTTGGCGGGTGTCAGCTTGTGCCCCGAGTTGAACCGGCGCCGCTCCATCTCGCCCTGCACGAGGAGTTTGACGTGCGATCCGCCGACATCGACGGAGAGGACACGCTGCCCGGCGGTCACGGCTTCATCATGACAATTTCTGGCGAGCAGATTTCGGTTCAACCGCCGGCGAGCTTGACCGAGTACCCCTGCGCGGTGAGGCGCTCGGCGATCTTCTCGCGCTGGTCGCCCTGGATCTCGACCGTGCCGTCCTTCACCGTGCCGCCCGAGCCGCAGTGCTTCTTCAGGTCTCGCGCGACCGCGGCGAGCTCGCGTCGCGGCAGGCCGTGGACGACGCTCACCGCCTTGCCGCCACGCCCGCCCTTCCCGCGGAAGATCCGCACGACGCCGTCGTTCGGTATGGGCGGCGCCGTTCTCATGTCCGAATCATCGTGGATCGAAGATGCCGTGCCCTCCGAGCTCGGTCTTGAAGAACACGCTCGCGAGCTCGAGATGCTCGTAGAGCGCATGGGCGGCCGCCTGTGGATCGTGCACCGAGCAGGCCGTGAGCAGGCGCTCGTCGAAGGCGCGGTGGAGGTCCTGCGGTTCGCCGGCCGAGGCGAGGAGCGCCGGGCGGAAGCGCTCGGATCGATCCCACGCCGGCCGGATCAGCGACACGAGCCACGGCGCCTGGGAGGCCTCGTAGAGCGTGAAATGAAAGTCGGTGTGGGCGCGCATCGTCTCCCGGACATCACCCGCAGCGCGCATCTCGTCGAACCGCTCGAGATGCCGCCGGGCGGCGTGGGCGTCCGCGTCCGAGAACCGCTCGGCCGCCCGCCGCACCGCCAACGACTCGAGCGCGAGCCGCACCTGGAAGAGGTCGCGCAGCTCGTCGACATCGAAATCGAGCACCTTCGCGCCCTGGTGCGGCACGTGCTTCGCAAGCCCCAATGCCTCCAGTTGGCGGACCGCCTCGCGGATCGGGGAGATGCTCATCCCCAGCGAGCGAGCCAATTCATCGAGCCGGAGGGGCGTCCCGGCGGGCAGTTCGCCGAGGATGATCGCCTCGCGCAGCTGCTCGAGCGCATACTCCGCCATCGTCCGGTGGCGCATCCGCTGCTGTGGCTCGAGCTGTCTCGCTCTCGGCATTTCCACGCGGACGCTCCCACAACCCTTGATCAGATGTCAAACCCCATGAGAGGATTCACGTCTACATGTCTGGTCCCTGGCCCCCCAAATCGAGCGAAGGAGTCAACATGAAGAGACTGGGTTCCCGTGCGGGGCTCATTCTGGCGGTGGTCGCGTTCGCCGTTGTCGCGCTCGCGGCAACTGCGGCGGCGCGCACCACGTCGTCGAAGGCCAGCCCGATCGTCATCGGCTGGGCATTCGACAGCAAGGGCGCCATGGCGCCGTTCGACAACCCGGCGCTTGCTGCGGCACAGCTGCGCGTCAAGCAGGTGAACGCCAGAGGCGGGGTCAAAGGACGTCCGTTGCAGATCAAGACGTGCGACACGCAGGGCAACAAGCCTGCGATCGCGAAGGCGTGCGCGCTCAAGTTGCTCGGTGGCGGTGCGGACGTGATCTTCACGACCTGTGACGTCGACTACGCGGCGCCCGTCGTCCAGGAGGCGATCAACCGCGGCGTGCTCGCAGTCGCGCCGTGCATCGGCACGGATCAGATGGGGCCGAAGCGCTTCGGCGCGAAAGGCAAGCTCGCCTTCAGCTTCGGCAACGTGGCGCAGGACGAAGGGTCGGCCATGGCGCAGTACGCGTGGGCGAAGGGCTGGCGCACCGCGTCGCTCGCAACCGACGGTGTCATCGTCTACTTCAAGAACGTCGTCCAGGCATTCAAGGCCCGCTGGGCGCAGTTGGGAGGCAAGGTCGTCGACGAGGAGACCTACCACTCCCTCGGCGGCAATGACGTGCAGAACGCCATCAGCCGCCTCGACGCCAAGAAGGCAGACGTGATCGTCACGTCGACGGCAGGCGCCTTCGGCGCGCTGGGGACGCTCATCTCGGGGCTGCGGACACTCGGCAACAACACGCCGATCCTCAACTCGTGGGCCGGCGACGGCACGTACTGGCTGCCGAAGAGCCCGCAGGTGACGAACTACTACTTCGTCACCTATGCGTCGATCTTCGGTGACGACCCGAACAAGGCCATCAACAAGCTCGCCAAGCAGGTCAAGGCGGGCACCGGCGGCTTCGTCACGGGCTCCGCCGCGATCGACGGGCTCGTGACGGCGATCAAGCGTGCAGGGGGCTCGACGAAGGGTGCTGCGCTCGCCGCGCAGATGCAGAAGTTCAAGAAGGTGCCGACCCTGTCGGGCCTCGTGAGCTTCTCGCCGTCCCTGCACACCGTGTTCGGCCGGCAGTACCGCGTGATCAAGATCCAGAACAACAAGGCGCGGCTCGTCGGCACCATCGTCGCCAAGGTCGTCCCGAAGATCTAGCTCGGGCTTGGCCGACGAACTGCAGTCGGGGCGGAGGCCCGGAGAGTCACTCCGGGCCTCCGCCATTTCTCGTTCGTTCGAAGGGGTGCAGGCGCTGCACGGCGTCGACCTGGCCGTTCACCGCGGAGAGGTCGTGGGCCTCATCGGGCCGAACGGCGCCGGGAAGTCGACGCTCGTCAACATCCTGAGCGGTTTCGACCGGCCCGACAGCGGGACGGTGATGCTGGGCGAACAGGACGTCACGCGGTGGACGCCGCACCGGCGTGGACGCCACGGGCTCGCGCGCACGTTCCAGCACACGCGTGGCTTCCGGACGCTCTCGGTGCGCGAGAACGTCGAGGTGTCGGCGCTCGGCGTCGGTACCGGTCCGCGCGTCGCAGCGACGCGCGCCGACGAGCTGCTCGAGCGGCTCGGGCTCGCCCGGTACGAGAACGCGCCCGCGTCCGCGCTTGCGCACGGCGACGAGCGCCGGCTCGGCGTTGCCCGCGCGCTCGCCACCGAGCCGCGGTTCGTCCTGCTCGACGAGCCCGCCGCCGGCCTGCCGGAGGCCGAGGTTCCCGCGTTCGCGGAGCTCGTCCGGTCCGTGCGCGACGAGCACGGTGCGGGCGTTCTGCTCATCGATCACAACATGGCGCTGATCATGGAGATCTGCGACCGCATCCACGTCCTCGACCAGGGGCGTACGCTCGCCGAGGGCGCGCCGACGGAGATTCGGGCCAACCTCGACGTCGCGGCGGCGTACCTCGGTGAGACCGCGGTGGCAGAGGAATGAGGACACTCGTCGTCGAGCAACTCGACGTCCGTTACGGCGGCGTCCAGGCCGTGCACGGTCTCTCGTTCCAGGTTGCACCCGGCGAGATCGTCGGCCTGATCGGCGCGAACGGCGCCGGCAAGTCGTCGACGCTGCATGCGATCATGGGCGTCGCTCCCGCGACCGGCGACGTGCGGCTCGGCGGCGTCTCGCTGCTCGGCCGCAACCCCGAGGACGTCGCCCGCGACGGCATCGCGCTCGTGCCCGAGGGACGGCGCATCTTCGCCGAGCTGACCGTCGAGGAGAACCTGCGCCTCGGGCTCGCCGCCCGCCGCGCCCGCGGGGGCCACGAAGCGGTCTTTCGGAGCGTCTACGAGCTCTTCCCCGTCGTCGAGGAGTTTCGCAAACGCCAGGCGGGTGCGCTCTCCGGCGGCCAGCAACAGCAGCTTGCGATCGCGCGCGCGCTGGTCGCGGAGCCGGACGTGCTGCTCCTCGACGAGCCTTCGCTCGGGCTCGCACCGACCGTCGTCGACGTCGTGTTCGGCGCCCTGGCGGCGATTCGCGACCGGGGCATCGGTGTGCTGCTCGTGGAGCAGCGCGCGCAGCGCACGGTTGCAGCCGCCGATCGCTGCCACGTGATCGCGGGCGGCGAGCTGCGGGTGACGCTCGGGCCCGAGCACGCGAACGACACCGAGGCTCTGGTGGCCGCCTACTTCTCATGATCGCGGTCCTCAACATCGACTGGCAGACGCTTGCGGACGCGATCGCGCTCGGATCGATCTATGCGCTGATGGCGGTCGGCATCGGCCTCGTCTTCGGCGTCCTGCGGCTCGTCAACTTCGCCTACGGGCAGCTCGTGATGGCCGGGGCCTTCGCGCTCGCGATGGCGTCCGAGTGGGGCTGGCCCGTGTGGGCGGCGATCCTCCTCTGCTTCGCGGTCGTGCTCGTGCTGTCCCTGCTGATGGACCATCTCGTCTTCCGTCCGTTGCGCGGCCACTCGCCCGCGGTGATGCTCATCGCCACCTTCGCCGTCGCGTTCCTGCTGCAGAGCATCGCGCTGATCTGGTTCGGCCCGCTCGGAAAGATCGCCACGTCGCTCGCCTACCTGAACCGCCCCTGGACGATCGGGGCCACCGACATCCGCAAGATCACGATCGTCTCTGTCGTCGTCGCCGCCGTCTGCCTGCTGCTCCTGCAGTTCCTGCTCGAGCGAACGGAGATCGGCCTGCACATGCGCGCGTCGTCGATGGACTTCCAGACGGCCCGCATGCTCGGCGTGCGCGCGAACCGCGTCATCGGGGTGGCGGTGCTCCTGTCCGGTGCGCTCGCGGCGGTCGTCGCCGTGATGCTCACCGTCCAGAACCCGCTCGTCACGCCGGACTTCGCCCTGCGTGACACGATCGTCGTGCTCGCGGGGGTCGTCGTCGGCGGCATGAACCGCCCTGTGCCCGCGACGCTCGGCGGCTTCACGATCGGCTTCGCCACCGGGCTGCTCGGGGGCGCGCTGCCGACGAACCAGAGCCAGTACATCGACTCGTTCATCTTCGCGGCCGTGATCGTCGTCCTGCTCATCCGCCCGAACGGGCTGTTCACGCGCGCCAAGATCGTCGAGCGCGTATGAGGAGGCTGGTCGATCTGCAGGTGCTCGCCGGCCCGGCTGCGCTCATCGTCGTTGCCGCGCTGCTCGGCCTGACCGTCTCCGCCTCGACGCAGAGCTACTTCACCGACGCGCTCGTGAAGGTGGCGATCGTCGTCGCCCTGTACGTCTTCGTCGGCAACTCGGGCGTGGTCTCGTTCGGGCACATCAGCTTCGTTGCGATCGGGGCGTGGACGGCCGGCGTGCTCTCGGTGCCGGCCTCCGAGAAGCCGGCGATCATGCCCAACCTCGCTCATTTTCTGCGCGACCGGACGACCGACAACGTCTCGTCGCTCGCGCTCGCCGCGCTCGCAGGCGGGATCTGTGCGCTTCTCGTGGCGCTGCCGTTGATGCGACTCTCCGGGCTCGCGGCCGGCATCGCGACGTTCGCCGTCCTGGAGATCACCCACAACCTGCTGCGCTACGAAGAGAAGATCGGGCCCGGGCTCAACACGTTCTCGTCCGTGCCCGAGACGACCGGACTGCGCCAGGCCGCGCTCGGGGCGCTCATCGTCGTCGGAGTCGCCTTCGCCTACAGCCGCAGCCGCTTCGGCCGGCTGCTGCGGGCGACGCGCGAGGACGATGCCGCGGCGCGTGCGGTCGGAGCATCCGTCTACCGGCAGCGGCTGATCGCGTTCACGATCTCCGGCGCCCTGTGCGGGCTCGCGGGCGGCCTCTACGTCCACCTGCTGCCGCTGAACACCGAGACCGTGTACCTCGATCTGACGTTCATCACACTCGCGATGCTCGTGATCGGCGGAGCGACGAGCCTGTGGGGGGCGGTCGTCGGCGCCCTCGCCGTCAGCGCCCTCGACTCGTCCCTCGCCGTGGCCGAAAACGGCACGTCGTTCCTGGGCTGGCACATCGACCTGCCGGCCGGGACGCGCGTGATCGTCGTGGGCGCGCTGATGGCGATCGTCCTGATCCTCAGGCCGGCCGGCCTGACCGGGGGGCGGGAGTTCAAGGTGTGGCCGAGATGACGCGTGTCTGTGTCGCCGGCGCCGGTGTGATCGGCGGCCTCTTCGCCGCGCACCTGTCGCGCGTCGCCGAGGTCTCGGCCCTCGTGCGCCGGGACGAGCAGGCGGCGGCTCTCGAGCGCGACGGGCTGCGCATCAGCGGGCGGGCGGACTTCACGGGCCGGCTCGCCGCCGCGACCACGCCGGAAGCGCTGCCCGAGCCGGACCTCGTGATCGTCGCCTGCAAGAGCCTCGATCTCGACTCGGTCGCCGCGCGCCTCGCCGGTCACTGGCCCGACGCCATCGTGATGACCGTGCAGAACGGGATCGGCGCCGACGAGGTGCTGTCCCGCTACGGCGAGTGGCGGCTGCTCTCGTCGGTGACGTTCATGAGCGGCACGCGGCACGAGGACACGCATGTCGAGTACGTCCTCGACACCGCGACCTGGATCGGGCCGGCGCGCGGCACGACGCCGGCCGATGCGAGGGAGGTGGCCGACCTGATCGTCGCCTCCGGCCTGAAAGCCGAGGCGTTCGACGACCTGCGCCCGGCACAGTGGTCGAAGCTGATCTTCAACGCGACCGTCAACACCGTCGCGGCGCTGACGGGGCTGCCGCACGACCCGCACTTCGCCGCACTCGGGCAGCCGAGCGACCTCGGCCATCTCGTCCGCGCGCTGATGGACGAGGGCAAGGCGGTTGCCCGCGCCGCGGGCGTCACGCTCGGCGAGGATCCGTGGGAGATGAACGTGCTCGCAACGAGGCGCGGCAGCGCCCACTACCCATCGATGCTCGAAGACGTGGAGGCCCACCGCCCGACGGAGATCGACATGATCACGGGCTCGCTCGTGCGTGAGGCGCATCGCGCCGGTGTTCCCGTGCCGCTGCACGAGACGATGGAACGGCTGATCAAGGCGAAGGAGGAGTCGTGGCAATGATCGTGGCAGTTGTCGGCTGCGGCGCGGTGGGCTCGCTGTTCGCGGCGAACCTGGCCGCGCTCGACGACGTCGAGGTGTGGGCGTACGACCTCGCCCAGGAGCACGTCGACGCGATCAACCGGGACGGCCTTCGGCTGACCGGCGCCGGGGAGGTGATCGGGCGCCTGCGTGCGACGAGCGACGCCTCCGCGCTGCCGCAGTGCGACTTCGGCATCGTCGCCACGAAGGCGATGCACACCGGATCGGCGATCGAGGCGACCGCCCACGCCTTCGCCGGCGGCTGCGTGGCAACGGTGCAGAACGGGATCGGCAACGAAGAGGTGCTCGCCCGGCACGTCGAGCGTGTCATCCGCGGCACGACGTTCCCGGCCGGAAAGATCACCGCGCCCGGCGTCGTCCAATGGGACGTGAAGGGCGACACGACCCTCGGCCCCTTCGAGGGCCGGCCCGCTCCCTTCTCGGACGTGGAGCGCCTCGCGGAAGCGTGCACGCGCGCCGGGATGCCGACCACGGCGGTCGCCGACGCGCGTGGGCCGCAATGGCGCAAGGTGATCTTCAATGCCGCCACCAACCCGCTCGGCGCGCTGACCGGCCTCACCCACGGCCGACTCTGCGAACGCCCCGATCTGCGGGCGCTCTCCTCGCGGCTGGTCGACGAGGGCAAGGCTGTCGCCTCGGCGCAGGGGATCGAGCTCGACGCCGATCCGGAGGAACTGATCGACTACGCGGCGCGGCCCGAGGTCGCGTACGACCACAAGGCCTCGATGCTCCAGGATGTCGAGGCGAGGCGCCAAACGGAGGTCGACTACCTGAACGGCGGAATCGCCGAGTTCGGTCGGCGTCACGGCGTGCCGACGCCGACACATGCATCCATCTGGGCACTCGTGAAAGGGGTTGAGGCGGCGTGGGAGCAGTGATGCCGAAGGCAGAGGTCGACCGGCGCTACGGGCTCGTGCGGGAGGCGATGGCGCGCGACGGCCTCGACGCCGTGATCGTCTCCGGCAGCGAGTACACGGGCTTCGAGGGTGCCGTCACCTACATGTCGGGCTTCGCGATCGTGCACCGCTACGCCTATGTGCTGCTGCCGCTCGAGGGTGACCCCACGATCGTCTTTCCCCGCGAGGCGACCTACGTCGGCGAGCACAGAACGACGTGGATCGACGAGCAGGTGTTCGTCGACAAGCCGGGCGATTGGCTTGCGGACGCCGTCGGCGGGCTGCGGGTCGGCGTCTACGGGCTCGACTACGTGATGGCCGTTCGCGACTGCCGTGTGCTGGAGGGGGCAGCCGAGCTCGTGCCGTGGGACGTCGAGTTCGACCACGCTCGCGCTGTCAAGAGCGAGCTCGAGCTCGACTCCGTTCGCGACAGCGTCCGCATCAACACCGAGGGGTTCCGGATCTTTCTCGAGCAATTCGCCCCGGGCAAGACGGAGCGAGAGATCCTCGCGCACTGCGAGCAGTACTTCGTCATGGAGGGCTGCGGTCGCCTGACGATGGACATGGTGCTCACCGGCGCGAACGGCAGCGCGCTCCCGGAGTTCAAGATCGCGGGAGACAGGCGCATCGAGGCGACCGATCTGGTGCTCCCGTCGCTGGAGGTCGCCGGCCCCGGCGGCCACTGGGTCGAGGTCTCGCGGGCGATCTGCCCCGGTGAGCCCAGCGTGGCGACGCGGCAGATGCTCGAGGGGTACGAGGAGTACTACGAGGCGGCGGCGAGCGCGCTGCGCGACGGTGCGACGGCACACGACGTGCATCGCGCGGTCTCGAAAGGGTTCGTCGACCGCGGCTTCAAGCTCGGCCATGTCACCGGCCACTCGATCGGCATGACGATGATCGAATGGCCGAAGATCGGTGAGGGAGACGAGACGGAGCTCCGGTCGGGAATGGTGTTCTCGATGCATCCGCACGCGATCTCGCAGGACGGCACGGCGTGCCTCTACATGCAGGACACGTGGCTCGTCGGTCCCGGCGGCGGAGTGCCGCTCGCCGACCTGCCGATGAAGATCTTCGACGGAACGGAGGCGAAAGGATGAGCGAGCTGGCGAAGCCGGTCCTCGCCGGAGAGGGGGGATCGGACTACGAGCGCTATCTGCGCACCGACGAGCTGCTGCGCCTGCAGAAGACCGCCGACGAGTGGATCCATCGCGACGAGCTCCTCTTCCAGAGCGTGCACCAGACGTCCGAGATCTGGCTCAAGCTCGCCTGGAACGAGATCGAGGAGGCTGAACGGCTGATCGGAGGCGATCGGCTCGCGGCGGCCACCCGGCTGCTGCGGCGCGCCAACGACTGCTTCAAGCTCGTCACGTCGGGGCTCGACATGCTCGAGCACATGTCGCCGTGGGAGTACACCGAGGTGCGAAAGGCCCTCGGGCACGGCAGCGGGTTCGACTCGCCCGGGTTCCGGGAGCTGCGACGCGTCGCCAAGCCGCTCGGCGAGGCGTTCCATGCCGCGCACGAGCGCGCAGGCCTGACGCTCGTGGAGGTCTATACGCGGGGACGGGAGTTCGAGGAGCTCTACCAGCTCGCAGAGCAGCTGATCGAGCTCGACGAGCGGATCATCGTTTGGCGCGTCCGCCACTTCAAGGTCGTGCAGCGTGTGATCGGCGGCGACGTGATCGGCACGCAGGGCACGCCGGTCGAGGTGATGGGCCGGCTGATCCACCACTCGTTCTATCCCGAGCTCTGGGACGTGCGGAACGATCTGACGAGGATGAACCTGCCCGAGTGAGGCTCCAGGGCATAGCGCTCGGATGTGGGAACTTCGGCGGGGTCGGCTCGTCGCCCGCGTTCTTCGGCCGCGGCACATCCGAGGACGAGGCGTTCGCGATCATGGACCGCGCCTGGGAGAGCGGCGTCCACTGGTTCGACACCGCGGACGCATACGGCGGCGGCCGCAGCGAGACCTGGATCGGGCGCTGGCGCGCGGCGCGCCGGCCCGACGGCCTCGTGCTCACGACGAAGGTGTTTCACTCGCCCGCCGGCGACCCCGACGACGTCGGCCTCGCCCCGGACCGGATCCGCCGCCGGCTCGAGGACAGCCTGTCGCGGCTCGGCGTCGACCGGGTCGATCTCTACCTCGCACACGAGCCCGATCCTCGGACACCCGTGCCCGAGACGGTCGTCTGCTTCGAACGGCTCCAGGAAGAGGGGCTGATCGGGGCCTGGGGCCTCTCGAACTTCGACCACGCCGGCATCGACGAGGCGCTCCGGCACGGGCGGCCGTCACTCGTGCAGAACGCGTACTCGCTGCTCGAGCGCGGCGATGAGAACGACGTCCTGCCGCTCTGCGAGGCGAACGCGATCTCCTACGTGCCGTTCGGCCCTCTCTCCGGCGGCTGGCTGACCGGCAAGTACGAGCGCGGTGAGCCGTTCCCGGCCGGTTCGCGCATGACGCTGCGCCCGGAGCCCTACCGGCACCTCGTCGACGACGAGGTGTTCGACGCGCTCGACCGGCTCCGCGCCGAAGCGGCGTCGCTGGGAGTCTCGATGCCGGCACTGGCGTTCGCCTGGGTGCTCGCGGCCGTCGACGGCGCCGTGTGCGGTCCGAACCGGGCCTCGCAGCTGGATTCGGTCCTCGAGGCGCGCGACCTTGCCCTGTCGCCGGCCGACCGCGACCGCATAGGCTCGTTCTTCTCATGACGGTGCTCATCCTCGACGAGCTCGACGTGCGGCGGCTGCTGCCGATGGACGAATGCATCGACGTGATGGCCGAGGCGCTTGCCGCACTCGCGCGCGGCGAGGTGCACAACCCGCTTCGGTTCGTCGTCCGGCCGCCCGGCGAAGCGAGCCTGATGGGGCTGATGCCCGCACATCGCGGCGGCGACGCGCCACTCTACGGGCTGAAGGCCGTCGCGATCTTCCCGGGGAACAGCGCCAGGGGCCTCGACTCCCACCAGGGCTTCGTTGCGCTCTTCGACGGAGAGACGGGCGCGACCCGGGCGCTCCTGAACGCGGGCGCGATCACCGCGGTGCGGACCGCCGCCGTCTCCGGCGTCGCCACGAGGCTGCTGGCGCGGGACGATGCCGGGACGCTCGCGATCCTGGGGGCAGGCATCCAGGGGCAGTCGCATCTCGAGGCGATGCGGGCGGTGCGCGACTTCGACCGGGTCGTCGTCTGGAGCCGGACGCCGGGCCGGATCGACGGTGTCGAAGAGGCGGGCTCGGCCGAGGCTGCCGTGCGCGACGCGGACGTGATCGTCACCGCGACGTCGGCAGCCGAGCCGATCCTGGAGCGAACGTGGTTGAAGCCGGGCGTGCACATCAACGCGGTGGGCTCCAGCATTCCGACGACCCGGGAGCTCGACACGGCGACGATGCGCGATGCGGCGCTCTTCGTCGACCGGCGCGAGTCGACGGTCAACGAGGCGGGTGACTATCTCTTCCCGGAGCGCGAGGGCGCGATCGGGCCTGAGCACATCCGCGCAGAGATCGGCGAGTTGTTGACCGGGATGGGGGAGGGGCGGCGGTCGCCCGAGGAGCTGACGGTGTTCAAGTCGCTCGGCCTCGCGGTCGAGGATCTCGCCGCCGCCGAGCACGTCGTGCGCCGGGCCGAGCAGGAGAACGTCGGCCGGGTCGTCTCGCTTTGATCGCGCTCGCCGAGATCGAACGTGCCCGCGACGTGCTCGCCGGCACGGCGATCCGCACGCCGCTCGTTCGGCTCGACGTCGACTCCGAGGCCGAGATCTGGCTGAAGCTCGAGGTCCTGCAGCCCGTCCGCTCGTTCAAGATCCGCGGCGCCGGCAACGCGATCCTTCAGGCGACCGCCGCGGAGCTCGCCGGCGGCGTGCTCACCGCGAGCGCCGGGAACATGGCGCAGGGCGTCGCGTATGCAGCGGCCCTGCGCGGCGTCCCGGCCACGATCGTCGTCCCGGAACACGCTCCGCAGACGAAGATCGACGCGATCGAACGCTACGGCGGCCGCGTGATCAAAGTGCCGTACGAGGAGTGGTGGCAGGTGCTCGTCACCGGCGCCTACGAAGGCGTCGACGGTTTGTTCATCCACCCCGTCGACGACGACCGCGTGATGGCCGGGAACGGCACGATCGGGCTGGAGCTGCTCGAGCAGGCAGCGGACTTCGACACGGTCGTCGTCCCCTACGGCGGCGGCGGCCTCGTCACGGGGATCGCGAGTGCCGTCAAGGCCGCGCGCCCCGATGTGCGCTTCTTCGCCGTCGAGCCCGAGACCGGAGCGCCCGTCGCCGCGACCCTGGCAGCGGGCACGCCGACCGTCGTCGACTACCAGGCGTCGTTCGTCGACGGCTCGGGCAGCCGCGAGCTGATCCCGCGCGTGTGGGAGCAGGCCTCGCAGCTCCTGGACGGGGCCTTCGCGTTGCCGCTCGACGAGGTCGCCGCCGCCGTCCGCCTCATCGCAGAGCGCAGCCGGGTGATCGCGGAGGGCGCCGGCGCGCTCGCGGTCGCGGCTGCGGTCTCGGAGCGGCTCGCGGGCGCGAAGAAGGTGGTGTGCATCGTGTCGGGCGGCAACATCGACTCCGCCGTGCTCTGCCGGATCCTGGCCGGAGCGAAGCCGTGAACGTCGACGCAGGACGTGAGTCCGAGTCGGTGTTTGCCTTTCGCTAACAGGAGTCCTGCATCCTGGCCCGATGCGCAGGCTAGGGATCGTCGCAGCGGTTCTGCTCGTGTTGGTGCCGTCCAGCGGCACGGCAGCGAACCGGTTGGCGCACACCGGTGTCTACACCGGCTATGGGTTCGACGCGTGCACCGCTCCGTCGAGTGCGGCGCTCAACGCCTGGAACGCGTCACCGTACAGCGCACTCGGCATCTACCTCGGGGGTGTCAACCGTGCCTGTGCCGACGGTCACCTCAACGCGGCGTGGGTGTCGTCGACGCTGGCTTCGGGCTGGAGCCTCCTGCCGCTCTACGTCGGCCTGCAGGCGCCCTGCGTCAGCGGGAAGCTCGCGAAGATCTCGTCGAACCTCACCACCGCGACGACCCAGGGACGCGCGGCCGCCGACGACGCGGTCTCGCTGACCGCGAAGTTCGGCCTGCCGGGCGGAACGCCGATCTACTTCGACATGGAGGGCTACTCGACGACGAGCGCCTCGTGCACGCGGGTGGTGCAGGCATTTGTCGCCGCCTGGGTGAACGAGTTGCGGGCGCACGGCTTCGTCGCCGGCGTCTACGGCAGCGCAGCGTCGACGATCCGCGACATCGCCACACTCGGCGCATCACTTCCCGACGCCGCCTGGATCGCGAACTGGAACGGCGTGGAAGGCGTCTTCGGCGATTCGCACGTCAGCGACAGCATCTGGGCGAACCACCAGCGCGTCCATCAGTACAAGGGCGGCCACAACGAGACCTGGGGCGGAGTGACGATCAACATCGACAGCAACTACGTCGACGGGCCCGTCCTCGGCGGCATCGCCCCGCCGCCTCCGCC
This sequence comes from uncultured Thermoleophilia bacterium, assembly GCA_963826485.1. Lineage (GTDB taxonomy): Bacteria > Actinomycetota > Thermoleophilia > Gaiellales > Gaiellaceae > PALSA-600. The sequence continues at coordinate 363,961 of CAWGXF010000010.1, read as the reverse complement.
CCCGCCGCCGCCGGCGGGATCGGTGGGCTCGGGTGACAACCGCGCGACCGCATCGTGGCCCGACGGTGCCTTCTCGACGGCGGTGGCCGTCGCGCTGACGCCGGTGACGCCGCCTCCGGCGGACGGCTACGCCGTGCAGTTGACGGTCACCGATACCGACACCTCGACGCCGCTGACGACGTTCGGCGCCGCGGTGACGGTGCACATCTCGGGCGCGACCGGCCTTGCACCGTCCTTCTCCACGGACGGGCTGACGTGGAAGCCGCTTCCGGCCACCGCCTACAAGGCCACGGCCGACGGCGGCGTCGACATTCAGACGACCGTCCCCGGATTCTTCGGGCTGCTCCCCGACACCGTCCCGCCGTCGCGGCCGGACGGCTTCGCAGGCCGGTTCCTCCAGGGCGCGCTCCGGTTGAGCTGGCTGCCCTCGACCGACAACGCCGGTCCGATCGCCTCCTACAACGTGCTGTTCGGCGGCACGCCGCTGGTGACCGTGCCTGCCCCGAAGCGGCGGGCGATCGTGCGCACGTTCCATCCCGATGCACCGAGCGTCTTCCGCGTGCAGGCGGTCGACGCGGCCGGAAACGCGGGCACGCCCTCGCGCGCACTCGTCGTCGTGCCGACGAAGCGTCCGGCCGGATTGCCGCGCGCGCTGCCGCACTGGGCGTGGGACCTGTACGCCGCCCAGCACGGCCACGGCACGCGCCCCGCAACGGCCCCGAAGAAACTCCCGCCGTGGTACTGGCGCTGGGCCGCCTGGCGCTCGGCGCCGTTCCACCTCAAGCACTGAGCCGGCGGATCCCGTCCGCGATAGAATTGAACGGTCGGTGCGGGCAAATTGCGCCGACAGAGGAAAGGCGCTCGATGCGCACGATTCTCCTGGGCGGTCTGGTGCTGCTCGTCGTCACGACGGCGGGATGCGGCTCCGGTATGCGTTCCTCGCCGCGGCTCCGGGTGACGCCGGCCGTCTCGGTCGAGGACCAAGCGATCAGGATTCGGTTCGACGGCCTGAGGCGGCTGCAGGGCGTCTGGCTCGAGCTGCGCTCGACCGACGCCAACGGCACCCTGTTCGTCGCGCGAGCGGCATTCGGCGCAGACGAGCACGGGGTGATCGACCTCGCCCGGGCGACACCGCTCATCGGCAGCACCTACTCGGGCATCTGGCAGATGGGCCTGCTCACGTCGATGGCGGCGCCCAACGCACGGCCGCTCACCGACTACCGGTGGGGGAGCGGCCCGAGGCGGTTCGTGTTGACGGCGATCTCCGCGTCGCAGCCGATCGCGTCCACGACCTTCGTGCGCCGCTGGCGGCAGGGGACCTACACGACGGTGCGGGCGACCGTCGCCCGGGACGGCTTCGTGGGGACGCTGTATGCGCCGGCCGGCGCACGGCGCCAGGCGGCTGTGCTCGCGATCGGCGGCGAGGAAGGCGGCGGCGGGTCGTCCTGTCTGGGCGAACGGCTCGCAGCGCACGGAATCCCGGCGCTCGTGGTCGGGTATTTCCACGCGCCCGGACTGCCGGACCGGCTGAAGAACATCCCGCTCGAGTACTTTCGCACTGCGCTCGAGTGGCTCGACCGGCGCGCCGAGGTCGACGCGAGCCGCGTCTCGGTGCTCGGCTCCTCGTACGGCAGCCAGGCTGCGCTCCTGCTCGGAGCCCGGTATCCGAGCCTCGTGCACGGCGTCGCTGCACTGGTCCCGAGCTCGGTCGTCACGTGCGGCACGATCGGCGCCGGCCGCGGCGGCTTCAGGGCCCATGCCTGCATCGGATCACCCTGGACCGTGGCCGGCAAGCCACTTCCCTACACCGCCGTCCTGAACGAGCCGCGGCCGACCGACAGCCCGCGGGCGGTCATCCCCGTCGAGCGCATTCCGTCCCCCGTCTTCCTCGCCTGCGGAGGCCGCGACCAGGTCTGGAACTCTTGCCGCTACGCGCGCACGATCGTGGCGCGGCGAAGGGCTCACGGCGGCGAGCCGACGCAGCTCTACGCCTACCCCAAGGCCGGCCACTTCGTCGGCACTCCCGGCCTGGAGTACCAGCCCGGCTCGCTGGCACGGGACTTCTTCGTGCCCGCGGACGAGCGCGGCCGCGAGGACCTCTGGCCCCGCCTGCTCGCGTTCCTCCAGGCGGCTTGATCACGCAAAGGCGCTCTCTCCGGTCAGCGCGCGTCCGATCAGCAGCTTCTGGATCTGGCTCGTGCCTTCGTACAGCGTCGTCACCCGGGCGTCACGCAGATACTTGCCGACCGGATACTCGTCGACATATCCGTAGCCGCCGTGCGCCTGGACCGCCGCGTTCGCCGCGCGAACCGCCACCTCGCTCGCGAAGTACTTCGCCATCGACGCCTCGACCGTATGCCGCTCGCCGCGATCGGCGGTCGCCGCCGCGCGCCAGACGAGCAGACGCGCGGCCTCGGTCTCGACCGCGATGTCGGTGAGCAGCTCCTGGACGAGCTGGAAGCTCGCGACCGGCCGCCCGAACTGCCTGCGCTCCTTCGTGTAGGCGATCGACGCGTCGAGGCAGCCCTGCGCGATGCCCACGCAGCCTGCGCCGAGCGAGATGCGGCCGTGGTCGAGCGCCGACATCGCCACCTTGAAGCCCGAGCCGAGCTCGCCGAGCCGGTTCTCGTCGGGGACGCGGACACCGTCCAGAAAGAGCTCGGCCGTGTCCTGGGCGCGCAGCCCGAGCTTGCCCTTGATCGGCCGCGCCTCGAAGCCGGCCGCGTCGGTCGGAACGACGAAGCAGGTGATCCCGCGCGGCCCGGGCTCACCCGTGCGGGCGAAGACGAGTGCGTGTGCCGCCCACGAGCCGAGGGTGATGAAGATCTTCTGCCCGCTCAGCGCCCAGTCGGCGCCGTCGCGCACGGCCCGCGTCTCGAGGCCGCCGGGGTCGGAGCCCGCTCCGGGCTCCGTCAGCGCGTAGCAGCCGAGCTCGGCACCGGTCGCGAGGGCGGGGAGCAGGCGTTCCCTCTGCTCGCTGTTGCCCCATCTGGCGACGGTCTTGCCGTAGAGGCCGTTCGAGACCGAGACGATCCCGCGAACGTTCGAGTCCGCTCGCCCGATCTCTTCCACGACGAGCGTGTACGAGACCATGTCGAGGCCCATTCCACCGTGCTCCTCGGGAAGCGCCGCAGCCAGGAAGCCGAGCTCCGCGAGCTTCGCCACGATGCCGCGGTCGATCGCCTCCGCGCGGTCCCACTCGGTCGCGAACGGGGCGATCTCCGCGTCGCAGAACGCACGCGCCGTCTGCCGGATCAGCTCCTGCTCGTCCGAGAGCGTGAAGTCCACGCGGCGATCCTAATCGGGCGGTCCTCGAGCGCGCCGCACCGAACGTAGGCTGTCTTCACGTGGGAACGGCTCCGCAAACGACCATCCGGCTGCTCGGCCCCGGCGACGAGGAGGTCGTGGGCAAGCTCGCCGGCATCGCTCGCGCACGGGGCATCCGCGAGGGTTCGTCCTGACCGACGCCGGCAATGATCCGGCGAACGGGCTCTATCGCTCGCTCGGCGGCGAGCGGGTCGACTCGGTGATGTGGGACTTCACGTACACGGCTCCTGACAGTCGTCAGATCGGCGACCGACGACGACGCCGACCTGCTCGCCGGCTGGCACGCCGACCCGGAGGTCTCCGCGTACTGGGACGACGAGACGTTCACCCGCGAGCAGGTGCTCGAGCGCCTGCACCGTCAGCGCGTCGACGCGTGGATCGTCGAGGCCGACGGCGAGCCGGTCGGCTACCTCCAGTCGTGGTGGGAGGACGATGCGCCGCGACGCGGTGGGCTGGACGGGTTCATCGTGCCGGCGGTGCGCGGCCGCGGACTGATGCCGGATGCGGCGCGGGCACTCGCGCAGTCGCTGCTCGACGCCGGCTGGCTGGAGGTCACGGTCGATCCCTACGCCTGGAACGAGCGGGCGATTCGCGCCTGGGCGAAGGCGGGCTTCGTGGAGTCGTCCCGTGGCGAGCAGGTCTGATGCGCTTCGCTAGCATCCCTCCATGAACGCGAACCGGACGACGACGCGCTGCCACGCGCGGGCACACACCGTCGCCGGCTCGCGCGTGGCCCTCTATCGGCCTGAGGATCGTCCTCAGCTGAACCGTCCGCGGCCTCCGGGTCGGGGACCGGCGACTCGTCCAGCTTCTCGTTCCTGTCGTCCTCGCGGAGGTGATTACTCTTGTCCGGTTCCATGAACGTCGTCCTACCCGACAATTCGCAGCTCGAGCTACCCGACGGCGCGACGGGGCTCGACGCCGCGCGCGCGATCGGCGCGAAGCTCGCCGAGCAGGCCGTGCTCGTGCGCGCGAACGGCGCGGTGCAGGACCTGCGGCTGCCGCTCGCCGACGGCCAGCGGATCCAGTTCCTGACCACCCGCGACGCGGCGGATCCCGACGCGCTCTACATGCTGCGTCACTCGGCGGCCCACGTCCTCGCCGAGGCGGTCCAGCATCTCTATCCGGGGGTGCAGTTCGCCATCGGCCCGCCATCGAGAATGGCTTCTACTACGACTTCGAGTTCGAGAAGCCGTTCGCCGAGGGACCTCGTCGCGATCGAGGAGCGCGATGCAGCGCGAGATCGCGGAGGATCCCGTTGTCCGCGCAGGAGATCCGATCGACGAGGCGCTCGACGATTCCGAGCAGAGGAGAGCCTACAAGCGCGAGCTCATCGAGGACCGCCGAAGGCGACATCTCGCTCTACCGCAGGGCGCCTTCACCGATCTATGCCGCGGCCCGCACGTGCCCGAACGCGGCCGATCAAGGCGTTCAAGCTCACCAAGCTCGCCGGCGCGTACTGGCGCGGCGACGAGCACAACACGCAGCTGCAGCGCATCTACGGCACCGCATTCTTCACCCAGAACGACCTCGACGCCTACCTCGAGCGGCTCGAAGAGGCCGCAAGCGCGACCACCGCAAGCTCGGCAAGGAGCTCGACCTCTTCAGCTTCCACGAGGTCGCGCCCGGGCTCGCCGTTGTAGCACCCCAAGGGCGACGGTGATCCGGAACGAGCTGCGAGGACGCGGCGGCGCGAGGATCGCCGAGCGCGGCTACGTCGAGGTCATGACGCCGCACATCTACAAAGCGACCTGTGGGAGACGTCGGGCCACTACGAGTTCTACCGCGAGAACATGTTCTTGATCCCGGACGAGGGCGAAGGCAGCTCTACGCCGTCAAGCCGATGAACTGCCCCGGGCACGTGCTGATCTTCGACAACCATCTGCGCAGCTACCGCGATCTGCCGCTGCGCTACGCCGAGTTCGGCACCGCTACCGCCACGAGCTCTCGGGCGTCGTGCACGGGCTCACCCGCGTGCGCGCACGTCACCCAAGACGACGCGCACATCTTCTGCACCCCCGAGCAGATCCACGACGAGGTCGTCGGCATGCTCGACTGGTCGAATTCATCAACGGCCTGTTCGGCTCGAGTTCCGCCGAGCTCTCGACGCGTCCCGAGAAGTCGATCGGCGAGGACAAGGACTGGGACTTCACCGATGGCGCTCATCGCAGCGCTCAAACGACGCGGCATCGACTCTCGATCAACGAGGGCGACGGCGCCTTCTACGGCCCGAAGATCGACCTCCACATGCACGACGCGCTCGGCCGTGCGTGGCAGATGGGCACCGTCCAGCTCGACTGCCAGCATGCCCGCGCGCTTCGACCTGCCGCTACATCGGCGCCGACAACACCGAGCACGTGCCGGTCGTGATCCACCGCGCCCTATGGGATCTTGAGCGCTTCATCGGCATCCTTATCGAGCACTACGCCGGCGCGTTCCCGTTCTGGATCGCGCCGGTGGTCAGGTCCTGCCGGTCGGCGGAGCCACCGCGAGGCGGCGCAGGAGCTGGCGGAGCGGCTCGCTCCGTACCGCGTCGAGGTCGACAACTCCGACGACACCGTCGGGAAGCAGATCCGGAACGCCGAGGTCGAGAAGATCCCGTTCGTCGTCGTCTACGGCGACAAGGAGTCCGACGAGGCGCTGGCGATCCGGGAGCACGGCGGCGGCCGGAGCACCCTTCGCTCGATGAGTTCGGGGCGAACTTGCTACCCTGATTCCCTGGCAAGCAGGGGCGGAACCGTCTCTCACCTCCTAACCACGCTACGGAGGTTCAACCGATGGCTCAACCGGGGTTGTCGAGATCCTCCGCCGCTGCATGCCAGCGGTTTTTCGTTGAAGGGGAGGTCAAAACGAGCTTGGTGAGAACATTGAGGCCGCGCAGGGGTTCCGGGTCGAACCGCCGCGCCGTCCCGAGCCCAGACCGGATCACGATGCGATCCGCGTCCCGCGGGTGCGGCTGATCGGCGAGAACGGCACAACTCGGAATCAAGACGACCGACGAGGCACGCGAGTACGCGTACGGGAAGAACCTCGACCTGGTCGAGGTCGCGGCCCAGGCGGACCCACCGGTGGCCCGGGTCATGGACTACGGGAAGTACCGGTACGAGCTGGAGCAGAAGGCGAAGCTCGCCCGCAAGCACCAGACGCAGATCAACGTCAAGGAGATCAAGCTCAGGCCCAGATCGGGATGCACGACTACGAGACCAAGAAGGGCCACGTCCAGCGCTTCCTCAACCAGCGCGCGAAGGTCAAGGTCACGATCATGTTCCGGGGCCGCGAGCGCGAGCATCCGGATCGAGGGCGTGACCTCCTGATGCGCCTGGCGGACGACGTGAAGGAGATCGGTCCCATCGAGCGCAACCGCTCCTCGAAGGCCGGAAATGACGATGGTGCTCGGCCCAACGAAGAACGCAGGAGCGAAAGAGGATGCCGAAGCAGAAGACACACTCGGGGGCGAAGAAGAAGTTCAAGGTGACAGGCACGGGGAAGCTGATGCGGCGCAGCCAGATGTCGGGGAAGCTCATGAACAAGTCGCCGAAGCAGAAGCGCGCGTTCAATAAGGACCACCCGGTCGACCCCGCCAACGAGAAGACTGTCAACCGATGCTGGGGAGGCGTAACTAGAGGAAAAAAAAAAAAAAAAAAAAAAAAAAAAAAAAAAAAAAAAAAAAAAAAAAAAAAAAAAAAAAAAAAAAAAAAAAAAATGCCTCGCGTCAAGCGCTCCGTTCACGCCCGCAAGAAGCGGCGCAAGGTTCTGGAGGAAGCCAAGGGCTACTGGGGGCTCAAGATCGAACTACACGTACGCGAAGGAGCAGGTCGAGCGCTCCCTGGCGTACGCCTACCGCGACCGCAAGGTGCGGAAGCGCGAGTTCCGGAAGCTCTGGATCATGCGCATCAACGCCGGCGCGCGCGCCAACGGGCTCTCCTACAACCAGTTCATGCCGGCCTGAAGGCGGCAAACGTCGAGCTCGACCGGAAGGTGCTCGCCGACCTCGCCGTCACGACCCGGCGAAGTTCGGCGAGATCGCCGAGCAGGCCAAGCGGCGCTCGCAGGCGAAATAGCCGAGACACGCGCCAGACGAGATCTTCGAGCGCCAGGCCGGCGATTGCGACGGCCGCTCGCCCCTGTACGCAGCGCTCTGCCGTCGGCTCGCCACGATTCCCGGGTCGACGACCTGCCCCCGGTCCCCCCTGGGACTTGCCCCAGCGGCTGCTCGCCGGCCTGCACTACCTCGTCTCGCGGACGGCGTCGTGGGACGACATCGACGACGCGCTCGTCCGCCACGCGGCTTTCCGGCGCGCCGGTCGGCCGAGCAGGACGTGCAGACCAACGAGGTGCAACGCTCGGGGGCGCTCCTCCCGGCGTTCCTCTCGCGCCGGCCGCCAGCCGCTCGACCCGCTCGAGCTCGGGCCGTCCGCCGGGCTCAACCTCTCTGGGATCCCTACCCCTACCGCTACTCGACGGTGGCTGGCAGCGGCGCCCGAGCTCTCGGCGACGACCGCGTGCCGCCGCCGCGGGCCTTCTCGACCGGGAGGTCGAGGTCGTCCGGCGGCGCGGACTCGACCTGGCCCGTCGACGTGACGACCGACGACGGCTCCCGCCCGGAGGCTTCGTCTGGCCGACCAGCCAGATCGGCTCGAGCGGCTGCGGCGGGCGATCGACGTCGTACGGCGACCCGCCGGAGCTGCGCGGGGCGACTACGTCGAGGCGCTCCCACGGCTGCTTCGCGACCGCGTGACGGGGAGCAGCTCTGATCTTCCAACCGGCCTCGACGCAGTCCCTCGACGCCGCGGAGCTCGAACGGCTCCGCGCGGCGCTGCACGAGGCGGGCCGCGAGGAGCCGCTCGTCTTCATCTCCACCGGCCGCGCGCCGAACGACGGCTTCGCGCTCGAGGTCGAGCGATATCCCGGCGGACGCTCGACCGGCCTCGCCGTGTTCGACTTCCACGGCGAGTGGCTCGAGTGGGGCAGGCGACCAGGTCGAAGGACAACGAGCGGCTGAAGCTGATCCGGAAGCTCCACGAGAGCGCTGGCGCGACAGCTCGGGCTCTTCTTCGTCGAGGGCGAGGACGCGGTCGACGCCGCGACGGCAGCCGGTCGACCGCTGTGGGCGGGCGACGACGTCGAGCCGAGCTGCTCGCCGAGGTCGCGAGCGCGCCGCATCCGCCGCGCGTGGTCGCCGTCTTTCGCCGCGCCGACCTGCCCGAACGGGAGAGCGGGCCGCGACGCTCCCGCTCGGCAGGTCTCCGATCCCGGCAACGTCGGCACGCTGACCGCACGGCGGACGCCTTCGGCGCCGCGGTCGCTCTCGCGGCGGGCCGCGCCGACCCGACCTCGCCGAAGGCGCTGCGCGCGAGCGCCGGCTCGATCTGGCGGGTCCCGCTCGGAGCCTGGGCCGGCCGCGGGCGGCGGCTCGCGCTCGTCGTGCACGGCGGTGAGGCTCTCTCGCCGGACTCTCGGGTCGGGTGAGTTCCTGCTCGGCGCCGACGCCAGGGCCTCCCGGCCGAGGTCGAGCGCGACGTCGACGTGACGATCCTGATCAGGGGCGCCGAGTCGCTGAACGTCGCTGGGTCGGGCGCATCGCGCTCTACGAGCCGTCCGTCGCGCCCGGCAGACCCAGATCGAGTCCTCGCCGCCGCGCCACGGCTTGCGGTCGAACCAGCCGTAGACGGCCCCGACCACGAACCCCTCCTCACGGAGCAGCGCCCCACTCGCGCACGTCGAGCCAGGCGAGCGACATCTCGGATTCGTCCGTCTCGCTGCGAACGCGGAGGATCAGCGTCCGCGTCGCCTCCTGCCAGTCGGCGCGTTCCCAGATGCCCGGCTCCCGCTCGAGCCAGCGGCCGTGCGTCTCCGCGATGTCGGCCTCGCTCGGGACGAAGACGTCGAAGACGAAATGGCCGTCCGGCGTGAGGCGGCGTCGCACCGCACGAAGCACCGCGCGGCGGTCGTCGTCGGTCTCCATGTGGAGCAGTGAGCGGAACGGGGCGGTGACCAGCGGGAACTCCCCCTCGACGGGCGGGTGCGCATGTCGCCGGGCGCAGGTCGAGCTCGACGCCGGCGAGCTCCGCGGTCTCGCGCGCGACCTCGAGCATTCCTGCCGAGAGGTCGACGCCGACGACGTCGATGCCTGCGGCGGCCACCGGCACGGCGATCCGTCCGGTGCCGACGCCCAGCTCGAGCACGGGCCCGCCGGAGCGCCTTGCCTCCTCGAGGTAGAACGGCACGTCCTCGACGACCGTGACCGACCAGGGGTCGTAGACGCGCGCGATCTTGTCGTAGGCGGACACGTGGGTACGCTTTCTACCGATGCAGACGCGTCGCTGACGCTCTTTCCCCGGCCCCGGTGCGCAACCGGGCGCGTCGTCTAGCGCTCCTTCGCCGCACCGGGGCCTCATCGATCGCCCTGACGAAACGAAGGAGTGAACCTTGGATAGTCTCGCCGCGGTGGACTGGACCGCGTACGAATCGGAAGCGCTGACGGCGATCAGCGACGCCCTGTCGGAGGACGAGCTCGGCGAGGCACGCGTCAGGTATCTCGGCCGCAAGTCGGAGCTCGCCCAGGCGCTGCGCACCGTGCGTGACCGCGAGAGCGGGATGCTCCTGAACGGCATCGGGCGAAGGCTCGAGGCGGCGGTCGACGACGCGAGCACGATCTCGTGACGCCTCGCACGCGAGGCTCGCCGACCCCGGCATCGACGCACGATTCCGGGCCACCGGGTCCATCGCGGCCGTCTGCATCTCTTGATGCAGATCCGTCGCGAGATCGAGGACATCTTTCTCGGCACGGGCTACCAGGTCTGGGACGGCGCCGAGGTCGCGACCCGCTGGGAGAACTTCGACGCACTCACCCAGCGCAGGGCCATCCGTCGAGCTCCTCAATTCCATACGTTCTACGTCAACGACGACACCGCGCCGCGCATGCACACCTCGCCGGATCAGATCCGCGCGATGCACAGCGCACGCTGCCGATCTACATGGTCTCGCCCGGCCGCCGCGATCGCCGCGATATGCCCGACCGACGCACTCGCCGATCTTCATCCAGGTCCAACGTCCGCCGTCGACCGCGGGATCATGCTCGCCGACCTGCAGGGAACGGCGCTGCAAGCCCCCCCGCGCGCTGTTCGGCCAGGAGCGCGAGGTTCGTATGCGCACGAGCTTCTTCCCGTTCACCGAGCCGTCGGTCGAGTTCGACGTGACCTGCTTCATCTGCAGCGGCCAGGGCTGCGTCACCTGGAAGCACTCGGGGTGGATCGAACTGGGCGGCCTGGCTGGGTCGACCCCGACGTCTTCCGCAAGGGCGGCGATCTCGACCCGGCTCAATGGCAGGGCTTCGCGTTCGGCTTCGGCATCGAGCGGATCGCGCTGCGCTGCGCCACGGCCTGCCTGACCTGCGCGTTCTGGAGAACGACCTGCGCGTCCGGGGCAGTTCTGATGAAGGTCCCCGTCTCCTGGCTCGGCGAGTACGTCGACTTCTATCTGCCGATCCAGGAGTCCGCGCGGCAGCTCGGCTTCGACGAGCTGCGAGGTCGATCGCATCGTGCGTTGCGGGCGTCCCCGAACGCGCCAACGGCAACGACGAACAGCTTCTTGGTCGGCAGGTCCCCGATGCGATCAAGCATCCGAATGCCGACAAGCTGCAGCTGACCAAGATCGACGTGGGGGACGGGCGAGCCGCGCTCGATCCGTCCGCTGGCGCCTGGAACTTCGGTGCGGGCGTGCCCGTCGCCGTCGTCTGCCGGGCGGCGTCATGCCGGGCGGCGAGTTCACGATCTAGAAGCGCAAGCTGCGCGGCGAGGTCTCCGAGGGGATGATCCTCTCCGAGCGCGAGCTCGAGCTCGGGCGGACCACGGCGGGATCATGCTGCTCGCCGACGAGCTGGTGCCCGGGACGCCGCTGGCGGACGTGCTGCCGCTCGGCGACGACTGCTCGAGATCGAGACGCTCTACAACCGACCCGACCTGACCTCCGTCTACGGGATCGCGCGGGAGGTGGCCGCGCTCACCGGCGCGACCTGAAGCCGCTGCCCGGCATCGACCCGCGCGGGATGGCGACGAGCCGTTCCGGGTGATCGTCGAGGATCTCGATGCCTGTCCGCGGTTTATCGCGCGCATCTTCCGCGACGTGACGGTCGGTGAGTCGCCGGCATGGTTGAAGGCGCGGCTGATGGGAGCCGGCATGCGCCCGATCTCGAACGTCGTCGACATCACCAACTACGTGATGCTCGCGCTCGGCAGTCCCGCTGCACGCGTACGACGACGAAACGCTGGCGGAGGGGCAGATCGTCGTGCGTCGTGCGCGACCGGGGGAGGAGCTCGTCACGCTCGACGGCACCGGCGCGAGCTCGACCCGCGCGACCTCGTGATCGCCGACGCGCACTGCGATCGGGCTCGCGGGCGTCATGGGCGGCGAGAACACCGAGGTCGCGGGCTCGACGACGTCGGTCCTGCTCGAGACGGCGAACTTCGAGCCGCTGACCGTGCTGCGAAGCGGCGACGCCATCACATGCGCACGGAGAGCCAGACGCGGTGGGAGAAAGGCGTCGACCGAGGCGCGGGGCAGCCGCGCGTTCGCATCGCAGCTTCTGGTCGAGCTGGCCGGCGCCCGCTGGACCGGCGAGACGGAGGTGCGGGGAGACCTGCCGGCGCCGCCGCGATCGCGTTCCGGCCCACGCCGACGGACCAGGTGATCGGGCTCGAGTCCCGAACGGAGCAGCGCGAGCGTCTCGGCCGCCTCGGCTTCGGCGTCGACCCGATGGAAGGTCTCCGTGCCGTCGTGGCGGCGCGCGACGTGCGGCGCGACATCGACGTCGTCGAGGAGGTGGCGCGTTCCGGCTCGAGGACGTGCCGGCGACGCTGCCGGGCGGCAGGCGATGTTCGGCCGGCTGACGCACGTCAGCGTCTCCGCCGCCAGGTCGACGACGTGCTGGTCGGCGCAGGTTTCTTCGAGGCGTACACGTACTCGCTGCAGCCGAACGACCCCGATCCGAGGCGCTCGAGCTGCCGGTGCCGCTCAGCTCGCAGCAGCGGCTGTTGCGGACGACGCTGGCCGTGGACTGATCGATGCGGCACGGCACAACATCGCGATGGGCAACGGAGACGTCGCGCTCTTCGAGGTGGCGCATGTCTATCTGCCGGTCGCAGCGGCGGGGTGCCCGACGAGCGCTGGCGGCTCGGAGGGATCGTGCAGGGCAACTTCTTCCGCGCCAAGGGCGCCGTTGAGGCGGTCTTGGCGCGCTCCATGTCGAGCCGGCTTCGAGCCGCGCAGCCCTTACCCGGAGCTCCGGTGGGCGCGGCGTTTCCTGCAGGCTGGGTGGCGCAGTACGGACTGCATCGACCTCGACGGTGACTGGAGCGCGTTGAGTCGACCTGGAGACGCTCTTCGCCGCCGTTCCCGAGCGTCTCCCTATCGCGATGTGATCAGCTACCCGCCGCTTCGACAGGACTTCGCCGTCGTCGTCGCCGAGGGTGTATCCGCGGGTGAGCTGCTTGCGGCGGCCCGCGAGGCGGCGGGGGAGAGTTGCGCGAGGTGCGGTTCCTGAGCGACTACCGCGGGGACGATCCCGGCGGGGAAGAAGTCGATTGCGTTCGCGGCGGCATTCCAGTTGCCGGACGGACGCTGTCCGACGAGGACGCGACGAGGCTCCACAGCGCGGTCGTCGATGCCCTGGCCGCACGCTTCGGCGCGAAACTGCGCGCCTGAGATGGACCGGTCGTTCGAGTGCTTTTACCGGGGTCAGACCCCGGTCGTGTCCGAAGCAGCCATGGCAGTCGTAACGAGTGTGCGAACTTGGCTCCGCGCCGCTTTCGGATCGTCAACGCCGTCGCTACCGTCGAGACGGTGGCACGCGAACCCCGTCTCGAGGCTCCCGACGTCCTGTACCACGTCGGCAGTCGCGGCGTGGAGAAGCGCCCGATCTTCTATCGCGCTCACGATGACCGCGAGCACTTTCTCGAACTGCTGGCCAAGGTCGTCCGAAGATTCACCTGGCAGGTCCATGCCTACTGCTTGATGGGCGTCCATTTCCATCTCGTGCTCGACACCCCGAACGCGAACCTTTCGGACGGAATGAAGTACCTGAAGGGTCAATACGCGCAATGGTTCAACGCCGTCGTGGGTCGGGAAGGGGCGCTGTTCGAACGCCGCTTCTGGTCGCGGATTCCGCGACCAGCGAGGCATACGTGCTCGAGCTCTCACGGTACGTCGTCCTCAATCCGGTCCGAGCCGGATTGGCGAGGAAGCCGGACGAATGGCCGTGGAGCAGCTATCAGGCAACCGTCGGGCTCGACGGGGTGCCTCAGTTTCTGACGACGGTCGACGGCATCCTGGGTCTCTTCGGGGGTGGTCGCTCCGGGTGCGTGAGGTATGCGCAGTTCGTGGGCGAGGAGATCTCGCCGGCCTTCCTCCGACGAGCCCTACCTCGTCCAGTAGTTCATGCGTCGCGCGCCGGGGGGGGTCCAGGTGAGACATGTCGGGGGGTCTGACCCCGGCGCCTAGCGCGTGCGGCGGACCGGCCTGATCAGGCCCGCGTGCTCGCCGCCGGCGGCGTGGATGTCCTCCTGCAGGTCGAGCTGGGCGTTCAGCTCGGCTCCGAACAGGATGGCCCACGCCGAGTAGTTCAGCCAGAGCAGCAGGATGATCCCGGTCGCCAGCGTCCCGTACGTCTTCGTGTACGAGTTCGAGTACGAGGTGTACAGGGCGAACAGGCCGCTGAGAGCGAGCCAGAGCAGACCACCCGTCACCATCTCGTCGTGAGCCAGCGCCAGCGCCCCCACCGTCGTTCGGCGCGAGATAGTAGATCAACGCGAAGAGGAACAGCACGGCGCAGAACGCAATCGGCCAGCGCAAAAGGTTCCAGGCCCAGGTGGCCGCGCCGCTGTTCGTTCGCCGCGAGATCGCATCACCGAGCGTCCCGCCGAGCACGATCAGGAGGAGCACTCCCGCGGTCACGAGCGCCGAGACGAGCACGAGGACGATCGAGATCAGCTTCACCTTCCAGAACGGCCGCGTCTCGAACCGGTCGTAGGTTCGGTTGACCGCCTTGACGACCGAGCCCATCGCTCCGGACGCTGCCCAGACGGCCACGGACGACCCGACAGCGAGCGCGACGATCGACCCCGAGCCGCCCGAGTCCTGCTGGAACGAGTCGATCAGGTCGGTGACGGCCTTCGGCGCGACGGGATCGAGGAAGCTCTGGAGAACGCCGTACGCGTTGATCAGATCGAGCAGGCCGATCAGCGCGATCATCGCGGGGAAGAAGGCGAGCAGCGAGCTGTACGCGACCTGCCGCGCAAGTCCCATGAGTCTTCCGCGACGAACTGCGAGCCGGTTCGCTCGATGACCGCGACCTTTCGCGGCCCGAAAGCCGCTCGGACCGCCGCCCGGTCTGCCCGAGGCCGCTCAGCGCTCTCGCGGCTGCGCCGCGCGAAGTCCCGCATCGTGGCGCCGATCCCGCCGGCGAGCACGAATCCGACCGAGGCCGCGCCGGCCGCCAGCACGGGCAGCTTCGGCTTGAACGACTCGCGCAGCTGCTCGACGGCGTCCGCGAGCTGCTCGCGCTCGGCTTCGATCTCGCTCTGAATCTCCGCCTGGGTGCGGTCATTGCCGGATCGCCTCGCCGGTGAGCTTCGCCTCACGGATCGCCTGCTCGGGCACGGGAGGCGAGCCCTTCCGGATCCTGCCGCGTCCGATCAGGCCGAGCGTCACGACGAGCAGGCCGAGGAACAGCGTGACGATCAGCAGTGCGAGCCAGGTCGGCAGGAACGTCGCCAGGCCGGCCGCGAGCGTCGCGAACAGGAACCCGACCATGAAGAAGGCGAGCACACCGGCTGTGACCGCGAGCCCCACCCCGATCCCGAGCGATGCCGCCTTCTTCTTCAGCTCGAGGCCGGCGAGCTCGATCTCCAGCTTCGCGAGCGCCGAGGCGTGCTCGGCGACCTGTCTGGCCGCTCCGCCGGTGCCGCCGTTTCTCCGGTCAGCGGTGGGGGTGGGCATGTCCTCTCCAGTCGACCGCCTTGCCCAGCACGTACCCCGCGAAGAGCGCTCCGCCGACGATCGCCCACGGGCTCGGCGACCTGCCGGTCTTCGCGGGCCGGGGCCGTTCGACCTGTGGGCCGGACGGGGCGGACGGGCGCAGCCGGCGGGGGCATCTCGCCGTTGCTCATCTGGACGTCACTCACGATGGCCTCGAGCTTATCTGCCTCGTGCTTGCAGGTCTAAACGTGAACGGGAATGCTGGAGGCGTGCAGACCGAGGACCAGGTGAGCAAGTCCGACCGCCAGAAGCTGGTCGCGAGCCTGGTCGAGCGTCGGCGCATCGGGACGCAGCAGGAGCTGATCGACGCGCTCGCCGGCGTCGGCTGCGTGGTGACCCAGGCGACCGTCTCGCGCGACATTCGCGAGCTCGGGCTCGAGAAGGCCCGGGATGCGCTGGGGACGCTGCGTTACGTCCTGCCGAACCGGGAGGAGCGTCGCGTCGACCCACGCGAGACCCTCGATTCCCTGCTCGAGCAGTTCGGGCGCCGGGTCGTGGCGGCGCAGAACGTCGTCGTTCTGCAGTCGGAGATCGGCTCGGCCCCGGCAATCGCGCGGGCGCTCGACCGGTGTGGGCATCCGCTGCTCCTCGGGACCCTCGCCGGTGACGACACCTGCCTCGCGATCGCCGCCGATTCGGGGAGCGCCGCCGAGCTGGCAGCCGAGCTCAACGCTGCGCTGCGCTGAGCAGCCGCTGCGACCAGGGGTGGGCCTCCTCGATCTGGGCGGCCAGGCGGAAGAGCATCGCCTCGCCGGCCGGCGGCCCGATCAGGTGCACGCCGACGGGCAGCCCGTCGACGACGTCGAACGGGACCATCGCGGCGGGCTGGCCCGTCACGTTGACGATCGGCGTGAACGGGGTGAACTCGCCGCCACGGCGGAACTGCTCCCACGGGTCGTCGGGCTCGAAGACCCAGCCAATCGGCACGGGCAGCTTTCCGAGGCCGGGCGTGAGCACGATGTCGACGTCGTCCCAGAACGAGACGATGCGCCGGGCCGCCAGCTCCAGCGCGGCGACAGCCTTGGCGAAGACGACGCTCGAGGTCTCGTGCGCCGCCTCGGCAAGTGCTCGGTTGAGCGGCTCGAGCAGTGACGGATCGGTGACGGGGAACATCGCCGGTCCGACCTGCCAGATCTTCGCGAAGCCGCTGAGCAACGCCTCGTCCGACCACTGCGGGCCTCCTTCGATCACCTCGTGACCGAGTGCGGCGAGCGCGTCCGCCGCTGCGCGCGCGACCGCGACGACGCGCGGGTCGATCTCGTGCGGGATCGGCGGGGCCGCGGTGAACGCGATCCGCAGGCGGCCCGGGTCGGCGCCGACCTCGTCGAGGAACGGGCGTGCGGGCGGTGGCGCCCAGTGTGCGTCGCCCGGCTCGTACCCGGCGACCACGTCCAGGAACGCAGCCGAGTCGCGGACGCTCACCGAGAGCGGCCCGCTCTGGGACAGCTCGAGCGACCCGCTGACATACGGTGCGGGGGAGACGCGGCCGCGCGACGGCTTGATGCCGAACAGCCCGCAGCACGACGCCGGGATACGAATCGAGCCGCCGCCGTCGGAGCCGTGCGCCAGCGGCATCGTGCCCGCAGCGACCGCGGCGGCCGCGCCGCCGGACGAACCGCCGGGCGTGTGCTCATGGTTCCACGGGTTTCGACAGGCGCCGTTCAGGGCCGACTCCGTCACGGCCGTGCTGCCGAACTCGGGTGTGTTCGATTTCCCGAGCACGACGAAGCCCGCCTCCTTGATCCGCCGGACGACGGCCGAGTCGCCCAGCGGCACGTAGTCGGCAAACGCGCGCGAGGAGAACGTCGTGCGGACGCCGGCGGTCTCGTTCAGGTCCTTGATGAGGATCGGGACGCCGGTGAACGGGCCGTCGCGTGCTTCGCCCGCGAGCGCCTGCTCGAAGCAGTCGGTGACGAGGAAGTTGAGCTCCGGGTTCGTCGCCTCGATCCGGGCGATCGACTGCTCGGCGAGCTCGCGCGCCGAGACTTCGCCCTCGCGGACTTGGGCGGCCAGGCCGAGAGCGTCCGTCAACTCAGATCGTGTTTCCGGCGGACTGCCATACGGGACCCTGCGTGGCGACGAGGTGCGTGTCGCTGAGCACGCGCAGCACACGGATCGAGCCGCGAATCCCTGCTCGTCGCAGCGCTCGAAGCAGCGCCGCGCCATGCCCGGCGCGACGCCGTAGCCGGCGCGGCGGGCGGCGCGGAAGTTGAACGCCGCGCGCACGCCGTCGCGACGAGGGTTCATCTGGACGCAGAGCACCGCGGCGGGCTCGATGTAGTCGCTCGAGGTGAACTCGACCTCGGCGTAGAGATCGCTCCAGTCAGACGGAATGCCGTCGAGCGCAGCATCCCAGCTCTCGACGAGCGAGGTGGTCTCTGGCTCGTCGACCCGTGCCGAGGCCTGCGAGTTCGACAGCGAGAGCGTGCCCTTCGGAATGCGTGCGAGAAGTTGCGTGACACCTTGGGGTCCGAGAGCGCTCCCGTCGCGGGCGACCGAGAACTGCAGGATCGTCGGCGAGACGCGGTACGGCCCTGTCGGCCCCAGTGTGGCAGCGGCCTGGTCGGCGGCCGCGCGGTCGTGCAACTCGAGCCGAAGCGACGCGCTCGTCCACGTCGCCGGCAACTCGGATCCAATGACCTTCCACTGTTGCGCGACGCTCATGGTCAAAACGTACACTGCCGGAGCTTTGGCCAAGGTCGAGAAGAAACGCGCCCTGAACGAGGAGACGCTGCAGAACTTCCTGCGCGAGATGCTCCTCATCCGGCGCTTCGAGGAGAGAGTCGAGGAGCGGTTCCGCGCCGGTGAGCTGCCCGGATTCCTGCACGTTGCGATCGGCCAGGAGGCGGTGGCGGTCGGCGTCTGCCAGGCGATGGAGGACGGCGACACGTTCGCGTCCACGCACCGCGCACACGGGCACACGCTCGCACGCGGCACCTCCCCGAACGCGCTCATGGCCGAGCTGTACGGGAAGATCGAGGGCTGCTCACACGGCTACGGCGGCTCGATGCACCTCTACGACGTCGAACGTGGAAACTACGGTGCGAACGCAGTGATCGGCGGCGGGCTGCCCGCCGTCACGGGCGCGGGCCTCGCGTACAAGCTGCGCGACGAGCCACGGGTGGCGCTCGCGTTCTTCGGCGACGGCACGACGAACATCGGCACTTTCCACGAGTCGCTCAACCTCGCACAGCTCTGGAAGACGAAGACGGTGTTCGTGTGCGAGAACAACCGCTGGGCCGAGTCGACGCCGGGCTGGCAGCACTCGCCGGTATGGGACGACATGTCGAAGCGCGCGCTCGCATACGACATGCGCTCGATCAAGGTCGACGGCCAGGACGTCGAGGCGGTGTACGAGGCGGCGCGCGAGGCGCTCGAGTTCGCGCGCTCCGGTGCGGGCCCCGTCTTCCTCGACGTCGAGACCCACCGCATGCACGGCCACTACATCGGCGATCCGCAGGTCTACCGGTCGAAGGAAGACCGGGAAGAGGCCTCCGACCAGGACCCGATCGTCCGGCTGCGCGACCGGCTCGACCTCACCGGCGAGGAGTTCGACAGCCTCGACGCGCAGGCGCACGAGATCGTCGACGCCGCGCTCGAGTTCGCCCAGAACGGCACCGATCCCCAGCCCGAGGACGCCCTCAAGAACGTCTATGCCTGAGATCACCTACAGGGAAGCTGTCCGCGAGGCGCTCGCCGGCGCGATGCGCAAGGACGACGACATCTTCATCATGGGCGAGGACATCGCCGAGATGGGCGGCTCGATGGGCGTCACGCAGGGGCTGCTCGACGAGTTCGGGCCCGATCGCGTGCGCAACACGCCGATCTCCGAGATGGCAATCGTCGGTGCGGGCATCGGCGCAGCCATGGCGGGCATGCGCCCGGTGGTCGAGATCATGTACGAGGACTTCCTCACGCTCTCGCTCGAGCAGATCGTCAACCAGGCGGCGAAGCACCGCTACATGTCGGGCGGCCAGGTCAAGGTGCCGCTGACGATCCGCACGCAGGGCGGCGCCGGCTGGTCGCCGGGCGCGCAGCACGCCCAACAGCTCGAGGCCTGGCTCGTCCACATCCCGGGTCTCAAGGTCGCCTACCCGTCGACCCCGGAAGACGTGCGCGGGCTGCTCTGGTCGTCGATCTACGACGACAACCCCGTGATCTTCTTCGAGCACCGGCTGCTCTATCCGGTGAAGGGAACGGTGCCGGACGAGATCGAGCCGATCCCGCTCGGCAAGGCCCGAACGATCCGCGCGGGCACCGACGTCACCGTGATCGCGATCGGCCCGCTCGTGCACCTTTCGGTCGAAGCGGCCGAGCGCGCTGCGGACGAGGGCATCTCCGTCGAGGTGATCGACCCGCGCACGCTGCAGCCGCTCGACGAGTACGGCACTCGTGGAGAGCGTGAAGAAGACGAATCGCGCGGTCGTGGCGCACGAGGCCGTCACCCGCATGGGGTTCGGCGCCGAGGTGACCGCGGTGCTCCAGCACCAGGCGTTCGACTACCTCGACGCCCCGATCGAGCGGGTGGGCTCCAAGTTCGCGCCGTTGGCGTTCGCGCCGGTGATGGAGCAGTTCGTGGTGCCGAACGCAGACGACGTGCTGGCAGCGATCCGGCGGACCGTCGGCAGGCAGTGACCTCCATGGCCCTCATCGCCGGCCTCTCGCCCGCGATCACGCGGCGCGCTGCCGCGTCCTCAGTCGCGTCGATAGCTTTGGCTATCGACGCTCCCTGCGTCCTTGCATCGCTTGGTGCTCGCGACCGAGAGTCTCGGCGTGAAGACCGCGAGGCCACTAATGGCGGAGGAGGTCAAGCTCCCGCGCCTCGGTCAAGGCATGGAAGCCGGGACGGTCAACAGGTGGCTCAAGTCGGAGGGTGACACGGTGGCGAAGGGCGAGCCGCTCTTCGAGGTCGACACCGACAAGGTCACCCAGGAGGTCGAGTCCGACTTCGCCGGGGTGCTGCTGAAGATCGTGCTCCCTTCGGGTGAGGCGCCGGTCGGCCAGACGATCGCCTACATCGGCGAGGCCGGCGAAGAGGTCACGGCGAGCCGGACCCGCAGCGCCGGTTCCGGCCGAGCGCCGGTCCGAGGCGGCGCAGCAGAGGCTCCGGCTTCCCCAACGTGCGCTACCGACGCCGGCGGAAGCGCCCGCCGAAACGGGGGCCGCATCAAAGCCTCACCGCTGGCGAGGAGGATCGCCCGCGAGCGCGGGATCGACCTGCGCTCGCTGCGCGGCACCGGGCCCGAGGGCCGCATCGTCGCCGAGGATGTCGAACGCGGCCGGGTCGCCGCACCGGCGCCGGTCGCCGCGCCCGCGGGCGAGACCGAGTCCATCCCGCTGACCTCGATCCGCAAGACGATCGCGCGCCGCCTCACCGCCGCCTGGGAGACGCCGGTCTTCCAGCTGACCGTGAGCGCGGACATGACGCGCGCCAACGGGCTCGTCGCCGCCGCGCGCGAGCTGAACCCGGATGCGCGCGTCACGGTCACCGACCTGCTCGCCAAGGTGTGCGCCCATGCGTTGATGCGCCACCGCGACGTGAACGTTCAGTACACCGAGGATGCGCTGCTGAGGTTCCCGACGGCCAACGTCGGGATCGCGGTCGCCGCGCCACAAGGCCTGGTTGTGCCGGTGGTGCGAAGCGTCGAGCGGCTGACGCTCGCCGAGCTCGCGGCTGCACGGGGCGATCTCGTCGGCGCGCGCGCGCGAGAACACGTTGACGGCGCAGGATCTGGAAGGCGGCACCTTCACGATCTCCAACCTCGGCATGTTCGGCATCGAGCAGTTCGTCGCGGTGCTCAATCCGCCGCAGGCGGCGATCCTGGCCGTCGGGGCAACCATGGAGACGCCGGTCGTCCGCGACGGAGTCGTCGAGGTGCGACCGATGCTGAGCATGACGTTGACCGTCGATCACCGCGCCGTCGACGGTGCAGTGGGCGCCGACTTCCTGCGTACCGTCAAGCAGTTCGTGGAAGAGCCCGCTCTGGCGTTGTGACCACCCGCCGATGATCCGCAAGGGCTCGCCTGCAGACGTTCCGTTCATGCGCTCGATGCTGGCCCACGCCTACGCCTGGCGGATCAACGCGCTCGACGCCGACATACCGCTCACGCGCTACGTGGACAACTGGGGCCGTGCGGGCGACCTGGCCCTGATCGCGCACGAGACCGGCCACCGCGTCGGCGCGGCCTGGTTCAGGCTCTTCCCGGCCGACGGGCCAGGGTACGGCTTCGTGGACGAGCAGACACCCGAGCTGTCGATCTCCGTCGTGCCGTCACGCCGCCGGCACGGCGTGGGGCAGGAGCTGCTCGATGCGCTGCTCGAGAAGGCGAAGGCCGCGGGACATGCCGCCGTCTCGCTGTCGGTGGAGAAGGACTCCCCTGCGGTCGCCTTCTACGGGCGCAACGGCTTCGAGCCGTCGGGCGAATCGGACGGCGGCCTCGTCATGAAGCGCAGCGCTGTAGCTTCGAACCTGGTTCCGCTGCGCGGCAACCAGGTTCATCCACATCGTCTCAGACCTTCGGCGCGAGCCAGCGTTGCACCTCGGCGAGGAAGGAAGGGTCGAGGGTGTGCGGGAGCGGATACTCCTCGTAGAGCAGCTCGGCTCCCGCCGCGAGCAGCTGGTCGCGGGCGGCGCGCGCGAACTCGACCGGGATCACCGGATCGAAGGTGCCGTGGCCGAGCGCGACCGGCGGCAACGGCGCCGTCGTGTCCAGCGACCACCCGTCGACCACGGGGATGAACCCCGAGAAGCCGCAGATCGCGGCCGGTCGCGGCCGGCCGGCGCCCAGTCCCAGCGCAAGCGCCATCACGCATCCCTGCGAGAACCCGCCCAGAACGAGCCGTGAGTGCGGCAGCGCGTCGAGCCACTCCGCCGCCTCCGCATACGACGACGTGAAGCTCGGCACGTCCGGATAGCCGACCCGCGGCACGACGTACCAGTGCGCGCCGCCCGGCGGCAGCGACAGCGGCCCACGGGGGCAGTACCCGTCCAGCCGCCGCGCGGGGTCGAGCACGTCGAGCAGCGGAAAGAGATCGTGCTCGTCGGCGCCGCGGCCGTGGAAGAGGACGAGCGCACCGGCCGCATCGCCCGCGGCGGGACGCTCGCGAACGATCACGAGGAGCGTTCCGCTCGCGGATTCGGCAGCGGCGCGAGGATGCGCTCGACCTGGTCGCGGTACTGCTCGTAGTTCGGCGGCAGCGAGAGCGACTCGCCGAGCGTCTCGAACGGCTCGTCTGCGGTGAATCCCGGTCCGATCGTCGCGATCTCGAACAGCACGCCGCTGGGCTCGCGGAAGTAGATCGACTTGAAGTAGAAGCGGTCGATCACCGGCGTCGGCTGGCCGCCGGCCTCGAACACCCGCGCGCGCCATGCCTCGTGGTTCTCGGGCCGCGACGACCAGGCGACGTGGTGCACCGTGCCCGCGGCCTGCAGCCCGCGCTCGGCCGGCGGCGGGTCGTAGCGGTAGAAACCGCTCCGGGTGTCGCCGACGCACCTCCCACCCGGGCACGAACCCCAGCGCGCGCAACAGCTGCTCGCTCTCGTCGGGATGAGAGGCGTACGCGCGCACACCGGCGAAGCCGCGGATCCGATGCTCCTCCGGGATGTCGGGCGCCTCGGCCGTCAACGGCGGCTCGCCCGACCCGTCGACCACCAGCTCGAGCTCGAGCCCCTCCGGGTCGTGGAAGACCAGGCTGCCGATCCGAGATCGTGCCCCCGACGCGCGCCCGCCAGAACTCGAGCGACTCCTCGGAGCCGACGCGGAACGAGACCAGGTGCACCATGCCGTCGCCTGCACGGCCGCGCGCGCGTGCCCGGATACTCGAAGAACGTGATGTCCGAGCCCGACGAGCCTTGCTCGTCCGCATAGAAGAGGTGGTAGACGGTCGGGTCGTCCTGGTTGACCGTCTTCTTGACCATCCGGAGCCCCAGCTCACCTGCGTAGAAACGCGACGTTGCCCGGCGCGTCGGCCGTGATGCAGGTGACATGGTGGACGCCTTCCAGCTTCACAGTCGTAGCATGACGGAATGCGCGCGGCCGTTATCGCGGAGGGCGCCCTCCAGATCGAGGAACGCCCCGATCCGGTTCCGGGACCGGGCGAGATCCTGATCCAGATCCGCGCCGCCGGCGTGAACGGCGCCGACCTGTCGCAGCGCGCGGGACGATATCCGCCGCCGCCGGGCGCTCCCGTCGACATTCCCGGGCTCGAGTGCGCGGGCGAGACGGCGCAGGGCAGCCGGGTGATGGCGCTCCTGCCCGGCGGCGGCCACGCCGAGCTCGCGGTCGTCGACGAGTCGCACACGCTGCCGGTCCCCGAGCACGTCGCCGTGGCCGCAGGCCGGGCGGCTTCGTCGAGACGTTCGCCACCGCCCACGACGCGCTCTTCACCCAGGCGCAGTTGCGGCCGGGTGAGCGGCTGCTCGTGAACGGCGCCGCGGGCGGGGTCGGGGTCGCGGCCGTGCAGCTCGGCGTCGCCCTCGGCGCGCAGGTCACCGGCACGGCGCGCCACCATCGAGCGCCGAGCTGCAAGAGCTCGGAGCCGACACGGAGCCGAGTGGCGCTTACGATGTGATCCTCGAGCTGGTCGGCGGCGAGAACCTCGCGACGAACCTGGAGCGGCTCGCTCCGCTCGGACGGATCGCGGTGATCGGCACCGGCGCGGGGGCGACCGCGACCGTCAACTTCGGTCTGCTGATGCGCAAGCGCGGCCGCATCCACGGCTCGATGCTGCGTTTTCGCTCGCGTGAGGAGAAGGCGGACGTGATCCGGCGCCTGCGCGACGACGTCCTCCCGCTTCTCGCCGACGGCCGCATCGCCGTGCCCGTGGAGGAGACCTTTCCGCTCGACCGGGCGCAGGACGCCTACGAGCGGTTCGCCGCAGGCGGCAAGTTCGGCAAGATCGTCATCGTCGTGTAGCCGCTCGGTACGATCGCCTCATGGATGTCGATATCGCAGTTCTGGGCGGTGGCCCAGGCGGCTACACCGCAGCGATCCGCGCCGCCCAGCTGGGCGCGAAGGTCGCGTGCATCGAGAAGGAGCCCGAGCTCGGCGGCACGTGCCTGCGCGTCGGGTGCATCCCGACGAAGGCCTGGGTGCAGACCGCCCACTTCCTGCACCAGGCGAACGACACGTTCGCGAAGCTCGGCGTCAAGGTCGACAGCCCGCAGCTCGACTTCGGCGCCGCCAACGAGTGGAAGGCGGGCGTCGTCAAGCAGATGACGGGCGGCGTCGCAAGCCTCTTCAAGACGAACGGCGTCGAGTGGGTGAAGGGCTTCGGGAGATTCACGGACGCGAACACGATCGCGGTCGAGGGCGGCGAGGACGTCGTCTTCAAGTCGGCGATCGTGGCGACGGGCTCGTTCCCGCTGCGCCCGCCGATCCCGGGGCTCGAGTCGGACCTCTGCGTCGACTCGACCGGGCTGCTCGCCCAGACCGAGGTGCCGCAGCGGCTCCTGATCCTCGGCGGCGGCATCATCGGCGCCGAGTTCGCATCGATCTTCAGCCGCTTCGGCTCGGACGTGACGATCATCGAGATGCTCGACACGCTGATTCCGCAAGAGGACGCCGAGGCGGCCCGCGAGCTCGCAAAGCAGTTCGGGAAGCGCGGCATCACGCTCCAGCTCGGCAAGCAGTGCACCGGCGTCGAGCAGCAGGGCAACTCGCTGAAGGTGAGCTTCGGCGACGGCGAGACCGTCGACTGCGACCTGATGCTCGTCTCGGTCGGTCGCGGCCCGCGTGTCGAGGGCATTGGCCTCGACGCCGCCGGCGTCGAGTTCGACAGGCGCACGGGCATCACGACCGACGAGCATCGCCGCACCACCGTGCCGCACCTCTACGCCGTCGGCGACTGCGCCGGGTACTGGCAGCTCGCGCACACGGCGTTTCGGGAGGGTGAGGTCGCCGCGGAGAACGCGCTGGGTCACGACGCGATCGTCGACAACCGTGCGGTTCCCCGCCCGATCTACACCGATCCCGAGATTGCGGGCGTCGGCCTCACCGAGGCCCAGGCGCGCGAGCAATACGGCGACGATGTCGCTGTCGGCGTGTTCCCTTGGCAGGCGAATGCCCGCGCGGTGATGCAGGCCGAGACCGTCGGCTGGGTCAAGTCGATCCACGAGACGCGCTACGGCGAGCTGCTCGGCCTGGTGATGGTCGGCCCGCACGTCACCGACCTGATCGAGGCGGGCACGGTCGCGATCGATGCGGAGGCCACCGTCGAGACGGTCGCAGACGGCATGGCGGCGCACCCGACGCTCAGCGAGGCGGTCAAGGAAGCCGGGCTCGTGGCACTCGGCCGCGCCATCCACCTGCCGAATCGCAAGAAAGCGCCGGCGAAGGCCTGAACGCCACCTTTTTTTTTTTTTTTTTTTTTTTTTTTTTTTTTTTTTTTTTTTTTTTTTTTTTTTGGGAATCTGGTTCGGCTGCGCCGAATCGGATTCCCCCCGGGGTGGGAGACCTAACTCGTCCGAGGGACGGCAACGCCTGCAACTTGACCAAGGTAGGACCCCACCTATCCCTACGGGTGTATTTGGGGGCGGCGGCATCCCTCACGGTGACGCATAGCGGCTTCCACTTCTTCGGAATCCCGCGATATGCGGAGCAGGTCGGATCGATTCCGGCCGGCAAACAATTCAAGGAGGGCTAGGAAATGATCGACGCGATCACCGGCGTTGTCATGCGCGCGTACCTCGGCATGAAGCGCGAAGAGGGTCAGACGTTCGTCGAGTACTCGCTGATCGGCGTGCTCGTCGCCGTCGCACTCGTGGCGATCCTCGGCACCTTCGAGGGTCAGATCTCCGACGCCCTGTCGAACATCGGCAGCCAGCTCGGCGTCGGCGGCTAACCACTCGATCGGTGGCGGCAGGTGAGCCCTGCGGCGCTCACCTGCCGCCCACCCGGAGGAGCAATTGCAATGGTGAAGAGGATCAGGAAAAGCGAGGACGGCGAGACGCGCTACGGCGAGCTGCTCGGCCTGGTGATGGTCGGCCCGCACGTCACCGACCTGATCGAGGCGGGCACGGTCGCGATCGACGCGGAGGCGACCGTCGAGACGGTCGCCGACGGCATGGCCGCGCACCCGACGCTCAGCGAGGCGATCAAGGAAGCCGGGCTCATGGCGCTCGGCCGTCCCATCCACATGCCGAACCGCAAGAAAGCGCCGGCGAAAGCCTGAACGCAGGTCCCTCGACCCGAAACTGATTCGCGCTTGCGCGAACCAGTTTCGCGCGTCTCGGCCCTCAACGCGGGAATCTGGTTCGGCTGCGCCGAATCAGATTCCCCTCGGGCTGTGAGACCTAACTCGTCCGAGGGATGGCAGCGCCGGCAACTTGACCAAGGTGGGACCCCACCTATCCCTACGGGTGTATTTGGGGCTCGCGGCATCCCTCACGGTGACGCATAGCGGTTTCCACTTCTTCGGAATCCCGCCATATGCGGAGCAGGCCGGATCGATTCCGGCCGGCAAACAATTCAAGGAGGGCTAGGAAATGATCGATGCGATCACCGGCGTTGTCATGCGCGCGTACCTCGGCATGAAGCGCGAAGAGGGTCAGACGTTCGTCGAGTACTCGCTGATCGGCGTGCTCGTCGCCGTCGCACTCGTGGGGATCCTCGGCACCTTCGAGGGCCAGATCTCGGGCGCCCTGTCGAACATCGGCAACCAGCTCGGCGTCGGCGGCTGACACTCGATTGGTGGCGGCAGGTGAGCCCTGCGGCGCTCACCTGCCGCCCACCCGGAGGAGCATTCACATGTTGAAAAGGGTCAGGAAAAACGAGGAAGGCCAGACGCTCGTGGAATTCGCGCTCGTGGCGCCGATCCTCTTCCTGATCCTGTTCGGGATCGTCCAGTACGGGATCGCGTTCAAGAACTCGCTCGCGCTCGCGGATGCGGTTCGGACGGGGGCCCGGCAGGCGACCGTCAGCCGGAACGCCCCGAATCCCACCGCCACCACGAAGTCGGCGGTCACAGGGGCCGCGAGCGATCTCGACACCTCGAAGCTGAACGTGACCGTGACGGCGCCGCCCTGGCAGCCGGGCGCCACCGTGACCGTCACTGCGACCTATCCATATTCGATCAACATCCTCGGCATCGTCGTCGCCTCGGGCAACTTGCACAGCTCGACGACCGAGCGAGTCGAGTACTAGCGACAGGGGACCCAGATGCTGGACATGTCATACAGAGTCAGGAGCTCGGTCGCCTCGTACCGAGTGAGGAATCTGCTCATCGCCGCGGCGCTCGCGGCCTGCGCGGTGGCGCTGATGTTCGTCTACGCCTCGCACGCCAAGTCGTCTGCGACTCCGGCGGCCGGCAACGCCCAGGTATACGTCGCGGCCCGCGACATCCCGATCGGCACGACCGGCGCCCAGCTCGCCTCCGGCGGGTGGCTCGTCGAGCGCAAGTTCGCGGGCAACAGCGTCGCGTCGGGGGCCGTTGCCAGCACCGCGGCGCTCAACAACCTCGTGGCGATCCAGCCGACCTACGCCGGCGAGCAGATCGTCGCGCGCCGCTTCGGCACCGCCCAGCAGGAAGGGCTGCTGTCCGACCTGAAGGG
This sequence comes from uncultured Thermoleophilia bacterium, assembly GCA_963826485.1. Taxonomy (GTDB): domain Bacteria; phylum Actinomycetota; class Thermoleophilia; order Gaiellales; family Gaiellaceae; genus PALSA-600. Next base: position 336,050 of record CAWGXF010000010.1, on the reverse strand, counting down.
CACCGCACGCGTGATGGAGCTCCCGGGTGACGCGCACCAACTGCTCGCGGGAACCCTCAAGCAGGGGAACCGGGTCGACGTGATCGGAAACGTGACGATCCCCGAGGGCAGCCAGACCCACTCGACGGTGATCGCACTGCGGAACCTGCTCGTTCTGAAGGCCCCGTCTTCACCGTCGTCGAGCGCGACCGGCCAGGTGCTATCGGTCGACCTGAAGGTGACCGGCAAGCAGGCCCAGCGCCTCTACTGGCTGCAGAAGAACGGCGACTGGTCGCTCCTGCTCCGTCCGTCGGTTCACGCCACCGATCCGAGCAGCACGCCGGCCTCGGCCACCGCGATCCTGGACGGCTCCAATGGCCGCTGATCGCCGCCTGCACGTCGCTCTCGCCGGTGACGGCGAGGCGGCGGGGGCGCTCCGCGACGTCCTCTCCGCGCTGGGCGCCTTCGAGCTCGAGGAGCTCGCCGGGCGCGACCAGTCCGAGCCGCTCGACGTCGCCGTGCTCGTGCATGAGAGCGACACCGAGCCTCGCGAGGAGCTTGCGCGGCTGCGCGAGCACAGCGGTGCCCCCGTCGTGCTGGCGACGACTGCGCCCTCGAGCGGGCTCGTCCGCTGGGCGCTCGACGCCGGCATCGCGGATGTGCTCTCGCTGCCGGCCAGCCTGGAAAGCGTGCTCTTCGTCGTCGAGAAGGCGGCCCAGACCGCCCGCCAGGCTGGACCTCGGCGGCGACGGTCGTGTCGTCACTGTCTTCTCGCCGAAGGGCGGCTCCGGCAAGTCGGTCGTCTCGACCAACCTGGCCGTCGCTGCGGCGACGCATGCGGGGAAGAAGACGCTTCTGATCGACCTCGACCTGCAGTTCGGCGACGCCGCGATCATGCTCGGGCTCGCGCCCGACAACACGGTCCGCGAGCTGCTCGGCACGCCCACCGCTCTGGACGGCGAGAAGCTCGGCGTCTACACCGAGCGTCACGGGTCCGGGGTCGACGTTCTGCCGGCTCCGATGAACCCGGAGGACGCCGAGCTCGTCGGCGAAGAGGCGATTCGCTCGCTGCTCCAGGTTGCGCGGGAGACGTACGACTTCGTCGTCGTCGACACGGCGCCGTTCTTCTACGGCCCGATGCTCGCGACGCTCGACCAGACCGACCAGCTGCTGCTTCTGTGCAACCCGGACGTGCCGACGCTGAAGAACGTTCGGCTGACCTTGAAGACACTCGAGCTGCTGTCGTTCCCCGAGGATCGCCTGCGCATCGTGCTCAACCGCGCGAGCGCGAACCTGATGGACCGCGGCGATGTGGAAGCGGCGCTCGACCGCAAGGTGGACTGGGTGCTGCCGCTCGACCCCTCGGTGCCGCTCGCGGTGAACGGGGCGATGCCCGCAGTGCTGGCTCAGCCGGACGCACCGTTCGGCATCGCGATGTTGGAGCTCACCCGTTCGACTGCCGGCGGCACATGGGTCGCCAAGCAGCACCGTGCGGCCCGCCTCTTCAGCTTTGGGAGGAGTTGACATGTCTCTGCAGCAACGGATCAACGGTGCGGACGGCTTCGAGGAGCCGGCTGCCGCCCTGCAACCCCGCATCGGCTCCGGCGACCGGCCGATCGACCGCTTCGCCGAGCTGCGCGCGTCCCTGCACGACGTTTGCGTTGCGAAGATCGGGCCCGAGCTCCAGACCCTGAGCGCGTCGCCGGACGAGCTTCGGGGCCGGGTGCAGACCGTTGTCGAGGTCGAGCTCGACCGGCGCAACGAGCGGTTCACCGCCGAAGAGCGCCAGCGCGTCGTCGAGGACGTGATCGACGAGGTGCTCGGCTACGGGCCGATCGACGCGTTCCTTCGCGACGATGAGATCACCGAGGTGATGGTGAACGGTCACGACCAGGTGTTCGTCGAGCGCGCGGGTGTGATCTACGAGACCGACGCACGCTTCGCCGACGACGGCCATCTGATGCGCGTGATCGAGCGCATCGTCGCCGCGGTCGGGCGCCGCGTGGACGAGGCCTCGCCGATGGTCGATGCCCGCCTCCCCGACGGCTCGCGCGTGAACGTGATCGTGCCGCCGCTCGCGCTGAAGGGCCCGATCCTGACGATTCGCAAGTTCTCGGCCGACGCGTTGACGGACGCCGATCTCGTCGAACTGGGCTCGCTCTCGCCGGAGCTCGTCGAGGTGCTCGAGGGCTGCGTGCGCGGCAAGCTCAACGTCCTGATCTCGGGCGGCACCGGCGTCGGCAAGACGACGCTCTTGAACGTGCTCTCGAGCTTCATCCCGGACACCGAGCGGATCCTCACGATCGAGGATGCGGCCGAGCTGCGGCTCCATCAGGAGCACGTCGTCTCGCTCGAGTCGCGGCCGCCGAACATCGAGGGCCAGGGTGAGGTTCGCATCCGCGACCTCGTCCGGAACGCCCTGCGCATGCGGCCCGACCGCATCATCGTCGGCGAGGTTCGCGGCCCGGAGACGGTCGACATGCTCCAGGCGATGAACACGGGCCACGAGGGCTCGCTCACCACGATCCACGCCAACTCACCCCGCGATGCGCTCGCGCGTCTCGAGGTGCTCGTCCTGACGGCGGGCGTCGACCTGCCGCTGCGGGCGATCCGCGAGCAGATCGCGAGCGCGTTCGACGTCGTGATCCAGATCTCGCGGTTCGTCGACGGCAGCAGGGTGGTCACGCACGTGACCGAGGTCCTGCGGATGGAGTCGGACGTGATCACGATCCAGGATCTGTTCCTCGCGAAGCCGGGAACCGGTGCGGCACGTCCCACGGGCATCCGGCCGCACTTCGCCGACAAGCTGGCCGCCTCCGGCGTGACGCTGCCCGCGAATGCGTTCGACCCCGGTGAGCCGCGGCTCGTCGCGGCGGGCGGGCGGTGGGTCACGTGACCTCCGCCGTCGCCGGCATCGTCTTCGCGCTGGTGGTCGCCGGGCTCATCTTCTACGCGGCCCGGATCGCGCTTGCCACCCGCCGGCGCGAGCAGGTGCGCCGCCAGCTCAGTCCCTATCTCGCCGTGGCGGAACTGGCCCGCGCGCCTCGGTCGGGCGCGATCGTGGAGCGTCTGGGCGCACGCGCCGAGGCCCTGCTCGCCCGGTTCGGGACGAACGAGTCGGTGCAGTTGCACATTGACCGGGCCGGGCTCGACGCGCAGGCAGGTGCCTTCGTGTGCCTCGACGCGCTGATCGGCTTCGGTTCGTTCGTGCTGCTCTACAACTGGCGCGGTCTCGGCCTGGCGGTGGCGGGCGGCTGCGCCGCGCTCGCCGCGCCGTGGATCGTTCTGCACGTGCGAGGACTTCAGCGGTCACGCGCCTTCGAGCGGCAGCTGCCGGAGATCCTCGACACGCTCGCGGCTTCGCTCCGCGCCGGACACGGGTTCGACCACGGGCTCCAGACCGTTGCAACCGACGTCGGCGAGCCCGCCGGGCGCGAGTTCAAACGGGTCGTCGCCGAGGTTCACCTGGGCCGGTCGCTCGAAGACGCCCTGGCCGACCTCGGCCGGCGGATCAGGTCGGCCGACCTCCAGTTCGTCCTCGACGCGATCGCGATCCAGCGGCAGGTCGGAGGCAGCCTCGCGGCTCTCTTCGAGCTCGTCGCGACGACGGTGCGTGCGCGGGAGCAGTTCCGGCGCAACCTGCGGGCGATCACCGGGCAGGTCCGGATCTCGGCCAACGTTCTCACGGGGCTGCCGATCGTCGCGGCGGTGGTGCTGACACTGATCAACCCCGGCTACATGAGCCCGCTCTGGCACACCTCGAGCGGGCGGATGCTCGCGCTTGTCGCTCTGGCCATGATCGCCTGCGGCTCGATCGTGCTGCGGCGCGTCGGAAAGGTGAGGTGGTAACGGTGCTTCTGCTCCTACTCGCAGCGCTCACGCTGTCGGCGTCGGTCTTCGTCGCCACGAGCGCCCTCACCGTCTCGGGCCGGCGCCGCCAATCCGCGGTCGCCGTCGTCCGCCGCTGGTCGTCGGCGGCGGGAGACGTCAAGGGCCGGTCGGGCTCCCCGGACGACAAGCTGGTCCAGCGGGTCGGCCGGCGGCTGCTCTCCGACAAGCTCGCCGACGTCCTGCCGCAGCGGCTTGCCGCGGCGGGGCTCGCCGGGCGGGTGACGCCCCAGGCGTACGTCGTCTACCGGTTCCTGCTCGTTACGGCGGGCATCTTCGCGGCGCTGCTGATCGCGGCGATCACCGGGCAGACGTTCGGCGCGACTCTCCTGCTCGCGTCGCTGCTCGGCCTCGTCTGCTTCCTCATCCCCAAGCTCCTGCTCGGACGCCGAGCTGCGGCACGCCGGGACGAGATCGGCAGAGACCTCCCCGATGCACTCGACCTGCTCGCGGTAACGGTTGAAGCGGGCCTCGGCCTGTTCGGTGCGATCGCACGGCTGGTCGAGTGCACGGAAGGGGCGTTGGCCGAGGAGTTCTCGCTGGTGCTGACGGAGCTCCGCGTGGGCGAGAGCAGCGAGCGGGCGCTCAAGCGCATGGCCAAGCGGCTCGACTCGCCGGAGGTCACGTCGTTCGTCCGGTCGCTGCTCCAGGGCGAGCAGCTCGGGCTCTCGCTGGGCCAGACGCTCCGCAACCTCGCCGACGACTCGCGCCGCCGCCGCCGCTCCCTGGCGGAGGAGGCTGCGGCCAAGGCGCCGATCAAGATGCTCTTCCCGGCAGCGCTCTTCATCTTCCCGGCGTTGTTCATGGTCATCCTCGGCCCCGCTGTCCTGGAGCTCGGGAAGTACCTGTGAGCCACGTGCGCCAACGCGTGCGGTCCGACGACGGTCAGGTGCTGATCGTCATCGTCCTGTTCCTGATCGTCCTGCTCGGCTTCTGCGCGCTGTGCCTCGACGTCGGCCACGCCTACCTGGCACAGCGGCGTCTGCAGTCGTCGGTCGACGCGGCGGCGCTCGCCGGCGCCCAGGAGCTGCCGGATGTGACCTCTGCAGCCGCGTGGGCGAACACCTACGGGTCGAGCGGCAACAACGATCCGGCCGGGCTCGACAGCGTGACGATGTCCGTCTCGACCAGGTGCATCGCCTCGATCCCGGGCTGCAGTCCCGCGAACGCCGTCGTCGTCAAGGAGACCGGTGTCATCAACACGACCTTCGCAAAGCTGCTCGGCGTGCCCAGCTTCAAGGTGCACGCCTCGGCGACCGCGTGCTCGCCGTGCGGCGAGAAGCCTCTCGACGTGATGCTCGTGCTCGACCGCACCGGCTCGATGTGTACCGACTCGGCGGGCAGGCCGGATCCGAACTGCACCGACATGGAGAACGCGCGCAACGGCATGAAGACGTTCCTCAGCTTCATGAACCCGGCGCTCGACCACGTCGGCCTGGCGGTTCTGCCGCCGGCCTCCAGCATGGCGACGAAATGCGACAAGCCGCCGAACACGGCGAGCTACGACGATCCAACGGCTCCATACGTGCTCGTGCCGCTGTCGAGCGACTACAGCGTCAACGGCGCTCCGAACGAGAGCTCCGCCCTCGTCTCGACGATCAACTGCGTGCAGGCGAACGGGAACACCGCCTATGCGAACGCGATCGACGCCGCCCAGGCGGAGCTCGTGAGGGACGGCCGGCCGGAGGCGACGAAGGTGATCGTCTTCCTGTCCGACGGCGCGGCCAACACGGGGCCGCTCTACTACCCGGCCAACTCGCCGTACCTGCTGACGCCGTGCCATCAGGGCATCACGTCCGGCCAGGCGGCCAGCGCCGCCGGCTCGACCGTCTATTCGATCGGGTACGACGTCGGTCACGACATCTGCCAGAAGGAGATCAAGGGGCCGCCCGTCAGCCGGACGGCCGAGAGCCCGGCGATCAACGGCCTCCAGGCGCTGCAGGGCATTGCCAGCGACCCCTCGCAGTTCTACAACCAGCCGAACGCGGCGCAGCTGAACACGATCTTCACCGCGGTCGCCAACGACATCCTGCACGGCGCCTCGCGGCTCGTCGACGACAACGCGCAGTAGCGCTCAGGCCGGTCGCGGCTCGGCGACGACCGCGTGCACGCCTGGCACGAGGGCGACTGCGATGTTCGTGACGATCGCGACCGCGGCGGCGCCGAGCAGCGTCGCCGTGAACCCCAGCTGCTCGGCGATCGGGCCGAAGGCGAGCATGCCGATCGGCATGAAGACGAACGAGACGAGGATGTCGTAGGAGCGAACGCGGGCGAAGACACGCTCGGGGATGCCCCGCTGCAGTGTGGTCTCCCAGAAGGTGTTGGCGACGACGATCGCGCCGAAGCCGATCAGCCAGGCGGCCGCGATCACCGGCATCGGCAGCGGCCCGGCGAGCGCTGCGATCGGCACGGAGATCAGGGCCGATGCGATGAAGCAGGCGGTCAGAGGCCGGTGCGGCTTGAAGCGCGCCGAGGCGAGGCTGCCGCCGATCGCTCCGATCGCGCCGCAGGTCGAAACGATGCCCCAGTCGCGTGCGCCGCCGAGGTGGTTGTGGAAGATCACGGGGCCGAGCACGAGGAACGAGGCGAAGCAGATGTTCGAGATCGCGAAGCCGATCATCGGCGCGCGCACCCAGGAGCGTGAGATCACTTCGGTCCACCCTTCCCGGAGCTCGCGGTGGAAATGGCGGTGCTCGCTGCGCATGAGCGAGTCGACCTGGAGCCGCAGCAGGAACGCCGCGCTGATCGCGAAGCTCACCGCGTCGATCGAGAACACCCAGCCGGTCCCGAAGGCGGCGATCAGCGTGCCCGAGACGACCGGCCCGAAGACGTTGAGTGTGTTGCGCGAGGTCGAGAGGAGGGCGTTGGCCGACTGCAGGCCGGCGCGGGGGACCGTTTGCTGCACGAGGCCGTCAGAGGCCGGCTGGAAGAACGCCGACGCCGCTCCGAAGAGCACCATCGTGACGATGAAGAGCGGCAGCGTCATCTCGCCGGCGAGCAGCATCACGGCGGTGAACGCCTGGACGACCCCGCGCACGAGATCGCTTGCGAGCATGACCGCCCGGCGCGGCAGCCGGTCGGCGACGACCCCGCCGACGAGCGTGAAGGAGACGCGCGAGATGGTGAATGCGGCGAGAACCCCGCCGACCGCGGTGTAGCTGTCGTGGACGGAGAGGACGGCGAACGCGAGCGCCACCGGCACGAGCGCGTCCCCGACACCGGAGGACACGCGGCCGAGCCAGAGCAGCCGAAACGGCCGCTCCTGGAGCGGAGCCAGTGCTCCCCCGAGACCCACGCGCTGAGCCTAAACCGTGGCTGGAGACAGCGCCATCCCCCGCCCGAACCTGGTTGCCGGCGTAGCCGGACGTTCGCCGAACCTGATTCCTGCGGAGCCGGAACCAGATTCGCGAGTCTCACGTCTTCCGCCCGCGTGCCGCCCATTGTTAAGCCGTTTGTAAAACCGGGCCTTTGCGGCGCGCCATGAGCCCGCGAACGGGCAGGCTGGGATGTGGACGTGCCCTCGTCCCGCCGGGGACCTTGCTCGCCCGCGGGCCCCCGGCACTCTCCCCGGGGCTCCTCCTCGCACCGTGTGAGGCGGAGCCCCTGCTTCCTGTTTGCCGCAGGACGCGCGCGGGGTAGGGTTGGGGCGTGAGCGTCTTCAATCGCAGGAACGCCGTGATCGGCTGGATTGCCTGGTCGGCCGGCAAGCGAGCAGCCAAGTACGCGGCGAAGGATGCCGCCAAGGGCGCAGCGCCGGCGATCGACTCCAGGACGAAGAAGCCGAACAAGAGCGCGATCGCACTCGGTGTCGCGACCGCCGTCGGGGTGCTGGCGTTCTGGAAGACCCGCGGCGGCGGTGAGGACGAGGACGACGGCGAGGGCGAGACGCCGCCCGCGGCCTAGTCCGCCCGACGTGACGACGCTCGAGAACCGCGAGAAGACGGCGCTTCTCGTCGTCGACGTGCAGAACGGCGTCATGGAGGGAGCGCATGAGCGCGATGCGGTCGTCGGGAACGTCGCCGGCCTGGTCGAGCAGGCGCGGCGCGAACGCGTTCCCGTCGTCTGGGTTCAGCACTCCGACGAGCAGCTTGCGCGCGGGAGCGAGAACTGGCGAATCGTCCCCGAGCTCGTCCCGGGCGACGCCGAGCCGCTCGTCGAGAAGAGCTACGGCGACGCCTTCGAGGACACCGCGCTCGAGACGGTCCTGTCGGGCCTCGCCGTGGGGCGGCTCGTCGTCGTCGGCGCCCAGACCGATGCGTGCATCCGCTCGACGCTCCACGGGGCGCTCGTCCGGGGCTACGACGCGACGCTCGTCAGCGACGCCCATACGACGGGGGACCAGACGGCGTGGGGCGCGCCGCCGCCGGACCAGGTGATCGCGCACACGAACCTCTACTGGACCTATCAGGAGGCGCCGGGGCGGACGGCAGGGACCGTCGAGGCGAGGGACGTCGACTTCAGCGTCTAGACGGACGCGGACAGCCCGAAGGGGCTTCCTTCGGAGTCGCGGCAGATTGCGAAGCGCTCGCCCGGATGCACGAGGCTGCCGCCGAGCTCCACGACGCGCGCCTGCGCTGCGGCGATGTCCTCGACGCGGAAGTAGGGAAGCGAGAAGCGGTCGCCCGGCCCGGCCCCACGCTCGTGCACGCCGAGGGCCGGGCCGTCGCCGTGCGACTGCCGCCCGGAGCCTTCGGCGGCCGTGCGCTCGTCGAGCGTCACGGCGAGCAGCCCTTCCCAGAACCGGGTCGCGCGCTCGAGGTCGTCGGCGGGAAACTCGATCAGATCGAGCGGCATCAGGAGTAGGCGATCTGCTTCGCCGGCCGCTGGTCGAGGCGCTCGAGATAGGCGACCAGAGCCGGCGAGTCGGGGAAGAGGCGGTACTTGCGTGCGCTCTCGAGCACGCCGCCGAGCACGATGTCGGCGATGGTGAACCGCCCGCCCACGATGTACTCGTTGCCGTCGAGGCCTTCCTCGAGGGCGGCGGCGACCTTCGCCATCCGCTTCTCGGCGGAGACGACCCCCTCCGCGTCCTCCTTGTACCGCGCCGCGCCCCACCGCGTCATGGTCTGCTCGAGCTCGGTCATCGTGAAGAGGACCCACTGGTAGGTCTGAGCTCGTTCGCGCGTGCCGATCGGCGCGATCAGGTTGGCGCCGGGGTTCGAGTCGGCGATGTGCAGGCAGAGCGCGGCCGACTCGAACAGCAGCCCTTCGTCGGTCTCCAGCACGGGAACGCGCCCGAGCGGGTGCCGTTCCGCGTGCTCGGGCCCGTGGCCCTCCTCGGGCTCCATGACGACGTATTCGTAGGAAACACCTGCTTCTTCCAGCGCCCAGCGGACGCGCGGCGGGCGCCCGGCGCCCTGGCGTTGATAGAGCCTCAGCAAGGAGACCACTCTAGTGCCTACGCTGTTCGGTCGATGTCGTCTCTTGAAATCGTCTGGCGGAGCGCCGGCGCGTACGCGTTTGCGCGCGACGGCGAGTCGTTCTCCGACGGCGGCCTGCGGCTGGGCGAGCCTGCGAGGGTGCCCGTGCTGGAGCACGAGCTCGACGCACGGCTGCTCACCGTGGGTGAGCTGCTCGACCTGGCTGCGTCGCCGCCCGGGCTCGAGCTCGGCGACAGCGCACGCGTCCTCCTTGCGCTCGTCGAGCTCGCCCATCGCTCCGTCGCTGAGGGGATGGTGCATCCGCAGCTGACGCGCGGCGGCGAGCGCTGGTACGCCTTCTGGGGCGCGACGCTCGACGATCACATCCAGCGCTCGCTCGCCGAGATCGCCGCTGCGCTGCCGCTCGTGGGTGCCGAGGGATTTCACGACGACCGCGAGGCGGCCGTCGCCGATCTGTATCCGCAGCTCGTCGACCAGATCGCGCGCGACCGGCTCGTCGCCGCCGGTGTGAAGCTCGGCGACTCCTCGCGGATCGGCCGGCGCGCCGCGGTCGACTCGTTCCTGGCCGGGCTGTCGTCACCCGACCCGGAGCTGCCGTCCAACGCGAGCTACGCGTCGCTCGAGCGGCGGCTGACGCGTTGGGTCGACAGCGGGCTTGCCGAGGTGAAGGAGACGACGTGGCGGCTCGGCTTCCAGCTCGACGAGCGCCCGCACGGGGCGCTGGCGCTCGAGCTGTGGCTGCACGCCGACGACGACCCGACGCTGAGCGTGCCGGTGTCGCTGCTCTGGGAGGCGGGCGACGAGGCGTTCGCGTTCGTGCGCTCGGGCGATCCGCTCGGCGATCTCGAGCGCGACCTCGCCGAGCTGCGGCCGCTGCTTGCGACGGAGGGGATCGAGCTCGCCGAGGAGCAGCCGTTCGCGGTCGAGCTCGACGCCGAGACGGTGTCCTACTTCCTGCGCGATCTGCTGCCGAAGCTGGAGCAGCTCGACGTGCGGGTCTCGCTGCCCGCGGCGTGGCTGCGCGCGCCGACGCGGCTGCGCGCGAACGTGACGGCCCGCAGCGAGCCGTTCTCGTCGAGTGGGCTGCTCTCGACGTCGGTGCTCGCCTCGTTCGACTGGCGGCTCGCGGTCGGCGACACGGAGCTCTCCGACGAGGAGCTGCGCGCGCTCGCGTCGGCGAAGAGCCCGGTCGTGCAGGTCGACGGCCGCTGGCAGGCGGTGCGCGCCGCTGACGTGAAGCGGGCGCTGCGGTTTCTCGAGCGCCGGCAGCGGGACGTCGGCTTCGTCCAGCTCGTGCGGGCGGTGTCGGGCCTCGAGACCGACGAGGCGGGGCTCGAGCTCGGGACGGTGCAGCTCGACCGTTCGCTCGACGAGCTGCTCTCCGGCAAGGATGCGCGCTTTCGCCCGCGCGGGACGCCGGCCGGGATGCGGCACGCGCTGTTCCCGTTCCAGGAGAAGGGGCACGGGTGGCTGCGGCTGCTCGGCGATCTGGGCATCGGGGCGATCCTGGCCGACGACATGGGGCTGGGGAAGACGGTGCAGGCGATCGCGATGCTCGTGTCGGAGCGCGAGGAGCACGGGGCCGAGGCGTTCGGGCCGACGCTCGTCGTGTGCCCGATGAGCGTGGCGCGGCAGTGGGTGGCGGAGGTGCACCGCTTTGCGCCGGGGCTGCGGGTGCATCTCCATCACGGCAGCGACCGCCTCGCGAACGAGGAGCTCCATCGCAAGGCGAACGCCGTCGATGTGATCGTCACCTCGTACGACATCGCGACGCGCGACGTCGAGGCGCTCGCCGAGGTCGACTGGGACCGGCTGATCATGGACGAGGCGCAGGATGTGAAGAACCCGCAGACGAAGCGCGCGCGGGCGCTGCGGACGCTGCAGGCGCGGCGGCGGGTCGCGATGACGGGCACGCCGATCGAGAATCGGCTCGGTGAGCTGTGGGCGATCATGGACATCCTCAACCCGGGCCTCTTGGGCTCGCGGGAGTGGTTCAACCGGGTGATCGCGCAGCCGATCGAGGTCGAGAAGGACGAGGCGGCGCTGGAGCGGCTGCGGGCGGTGGTGCGGCCGTTCATCCTGCGGCGGGCGAAGGACGAGCCGGAGGTCGAGCTCGACCTGCCGCCGATCACGATCGAGAAGGACTACTGCAAGCTGACGATCGAGCAGGCGAGCCTCTACCAGGCGACCGTCGACAACTGGTTCCCGCGCATCGAGCACCACGAGGATCGCTTCGGCCGGCGTGGCGCGGTGCTCGCGATGCTCGGCCACCTGAAGCAGGTCTGCAACCACCCGGAGATGCTGATGCACACGGGGGCGCCTCTGGATGGGCGCTCCGGCAAGCTGGAGCGGCTGGTCGAGCTGCTGCAGGCGATGCCGGCCGACGACAAGGCGCTCGTCTTCACGCAGTACCCGAGCTTCGATCGTCTGGTGCCGTACCTCTCGGAGAAGCTCGACCGCCGGGTCGGCTTCTTCCACGGCAGGCTGAACGCGCGGCAGCGCGACGAGCTGCTGACCGAGTTCGCGCGCGAGGAGCCGGGCGGGCCGAGTGTCCTGGTGATCTCGATCCGCGCCGGCGGCCGCGGCCTCAACCTGCCCGCCGCGAACCACGTCTTTCACTTCGACCGCTGGTGGAACCCGGCGGTCGAGCAGCAGGCGACCGACCGTGCGCATCGCCTGGGCCAGCACAAGCCGGTCTATGTGCACTCGCTGATCTGCACGGGCACGCTGGAGGAGCGGATCGACCAGCTGCTCGACTCGAAGCGCGAGCTGGTCGAGAAGGTGATGGCCGGCCGCTCGGAGGACTGGCTCGGCGATCTCGACCTGGGCGCGATCCGTGCCGCGGTCGCGCTCGCGCCGAGCGTGGTGGAGGAGGCGGCCTGATGGGGCCCTGGTCGAGGTCGCTGATCGCCGCGGTCGCCGGCAACGCCGAGCGTCCGGATCTGGAGGTCGAGGACCTGCGGATCGAGCCGGGCGTGATCAGCGCGCGCGTCGACGGCTGCGCGGTGACGCTGACCGCGGCGCCGATCCCGCAGCGCATCTGGGCGGCGATGACCCGCTATGCGCAGGGATTGGGGCAACTGGCGGACGCGGTCGAGGGTCGTTTCCAGTCGGTGCACCTGGAGCACCTGCTCGAGGAGGACTGGGGCGAGCAGCTGATCCCGCGCCCGCGGGCGATTGCTCAGGTTTGTGAGTGCGACGCGGGGCCGGGGTGCGAGCATGCAGCTGCGGTGGTGTTCGCGGTCGCGGAGGAGGTCGAGCGCTCGGCCCGGGTGCTGCTGCGCTGGCGGGGCGTCGCCGGCGTCGACGACGAGACCGCCGAGAGCTCGCGCGACCCGTGGCGTGGCAAGGAGCTGGGCGAGCTCGAGCCGGCGCGCAACATGCCGAGGCATGCGGTTCTGAAGCGCCTCGGCCCGACCGGGATGCAGCTCGGCGGCGATGACCTCGCGATTTCGCTCCAGATCGCCTACGAGGTTCTCGCGGCACGTTCGACTTCCTGATCGTCGGGGGTGGTGAGAGACTCTCGATCCGGTGGATTCCGATCAGAGGGCGGGTCTTCGCGAAGCGCTGGTCACAGGTCGCCTCGAGCAAGCGCTCGAAGCGCTTGTCCCCGCCGTCTTGCAGCCAGACCTGACCGACCTGGCAGATGCCGAGGCCTCGGATCGGATTTCGCGTCACGTTGCGCGCCTTCTTGCACAGGCGATTGAAGCAGCCCCAGAGCGAGAGCGGACGGCGGAGGGAATCCGTCTCGCCCGGGAAGTGCTCGAGCGTTTGGGAGCTGTCGGTCCAGTTGCTGATCTGGAACTGGACATTCCGACGAATCCGGGCCAGGTCTTGCAGGCACTGTTGAGGACGCAGCCCGACGGTTCCCTCGAACAGATTGAACGGCCGCTCACCCCACTTCTCGACACGACCGTCTTCACCAACGCACCGGGTGAGCCTAAGGTCGGCTACGAGCTTCGCGCAGAGGTGCATTCGGCGGACTCCATCGACGTCGTCATCGCATTCATTCGTTGGAGCGGCGTGCGTCCATTGTTCGAGGCGCTTCAGCGGCACTGCCGGGAAGGAAAGAGGGTTCGTGTTCTAACGACGACCTACACGAACAGCACGGAACAGCGTGCTCTCGATGAGCTCGTTGGACTGGGCGCAGATGTCCGGGTCTCATACGACGAGACCATGACTCGGCTGCATGCGAAGGCCTGGATCTTCCAACGGCAAGAGGGCTATTCCACCGCCTATGTAGGCTCGTCAAACCTGACCCATTCGGCGCAGGTGACCGGCCTTGAGTGGAACGTGCGGTTGTCTGGTGTTCGTAACCCGGATGCGCTCGCCAAGATCGCTGCCGTCTTCGACAGCTACTGGGAGAACGGTGACTTCGTTCCGTACGACCCGGAGGAGTTTCGCCTTCGAACCGCCGTCGAGGATGGCGGCGAGGTCATCCACCTCAGTCCGATCGAGCTTGACCCCAGACCATTTCAAGAGCGATTGCTCGAGTTGCTGAGCGTCTCGCGCGAACAGGGTCATTCACACAATCTGCTCGTCGCCGCGACGGGCACAGGAAAGACTGTCATGGCCGCCGTCGACTACGCACGACTAAGACCCTCGCTAGGTCGAGATCGACTGTTGTTCGTCGCGCACCGTCAGGAGATCCTCGAACAAAGTCGCAATACCTTCCGGCTCGCCGTGCGTGATTCGACGTTCGGGGAGATGTGGGCTGGCGGACAGCGTCCCAAACGATTCGAGCACGTCTTTGCGTCAATTCAGAGCCTGTCGGCCTCGGGCGTTGACGGAATTGATCCAGGACATTTCGACGTCGTGATCGTTGACGAGTTCCACCACGCCGCCGCATCGACCTATCGAGCGTTGCTCGAACACCTGCGGCCGGGGCAGCTGCTCGGGCTAACCGCGACGCCGGAGCGCGCCGATGGTCTCGACGTCCTCAAGTACTTCGACGGTCGGATCGCGGCAGAGCTCAGAGTCTGGGACGCGATCGACCAGCAGTACCTAGCACCGTTTGTGTATTACGGAGTTCACGACGGGCTCGACCTTCGTGAGGTTCCGTGGCGCCGAGGCACGGGGTACGACATCGCCGCGCTAACGAACGTCTTTACGGCGGATCACGCCTGGGCGCGTCGGGTCTTGGAGCAGATCCGGACGAAAATTGGCGATCCGGGGCGGATGAAGGCGCTGGGTTTCTGCGTCAGCATTCAGCACGCGCGCTTCATGGCGAGCGTGTTCAGCGACGCGGGCCTGCCGTCTGTCGCGGTGTGGGGAGACAGCCCGCGCCCGGAACGCGAAGCCGCGCTCCTTGACCTGGCCGCAGGCGCGCTTCGGGTCGTCTTTACCGTCGATCTATTCAATGAAGGCGTTGACGTGCCGACCGTCGACACATTGCTTCTGCTGCGACCGACTGAGAGTCCGACTCTCTTTCTCCAGCAACTTGGTCGCGGCCTTCGCCGTGCGCATGGAAAGACCGTTTGTACCGTGCTCGACTTTGTGGGCTTGCATCACAAGGAGTTCCGGTTCGATCGGCGCTTTCGCGCGCTGCTTGGCGGGAGCCGCAAGGACGTGGAACGTCAAGTGGAGCAGGGTTTTCCGTTCCTGCCGGCTGGCTGCCACCTCGAACTCGACGCGGTCGCGCAAGAGATCGTGCTGCGCAGCATTCGCGAAGCGATTCCATCGGCGTGGCGTGAGCGCTGCGCGGAATTGCGTGCGCTCGGCGACGTGACCCTCTCGGTATATCTGAAAGAAACGGGGCTGGAGGCGGAAGACATCTACGCAAATCAGCACAGCTGGTCGGAAATGCGGCGTGCCGCCGGCTTGCAAACCCGCGAAGCGGGACCAGATGAGGCCGCGCTGTTGCGTGCAGTCGGAAGGCTCCTTCATGTCGACGACGATGAGCGCACGGACACTTACGCCCGGTTCATCAGTTCGACAGTTCCACGCAAGCACGATGATCTTCCGACGCGAGACGCAAGGCTCCTTCGGATGCTTATCGCATCGTTGACCAACCTTCGACCATCGGTGCCTATTCAGCAGGCGATTGAGCACGTCTGGGAACACCCCCAGGTTCGCGCGGAACTCACCCAACTCTTGGCTCATCTCCACGGACGCGGCGAGCACCTGCACGCGCTCCTCGGGATCGATGAGCGAATCCCGCTGAAGGTTCATGCGCGCTATACGCGGAACGAGATTCTCGCGGCGTTCGGCTCAGGAACTGGCGCGCGGCCGAACACGTGGCAGACGGGCGTGTGGTGGGATGCACCTTCGCAAACGGACTTGTTCGCTTTCACTCTCGACAAGAGCTCGGGTGCGTTCTCGCCCACGACGAGGTATCGCGACTACGCCCTGAGCCCTGAGCTCATTCATTGGGAGAGTCAATCAGCGACCGCAGCCGACGGCGACGTCGGCCAGCGATACATCCGGCACCTCGAGCGCGGAACGAACGTTGTCCTCTTCGCACGGCTGAAGACCGATGACCGCGCGTTCTGGTGCCTCGGGCCTGCCCGATATGTGCGTCACGAGGGCGACCGGCCGATAGCGTTCGTTTGGCGCCTCGACCACCGCCTCCCCGGCGACCTTTATGCGGAGTTCGCCGCGGCGGTGGCGTGAGATCGCGCAGGCGTTGGACGTCATTTGCCGGCGTTCGGGAGGCTCAACTGGAGTCGGTACGCAATCCGCTCGATGCGATCGCGCGAAAGGTCGCCTGCCTTCTTCAGTCGCTTGCTGAGTGCGTGCCGGTGACGTTCTGCCATCTTCTCCGCGACGGCAGCGGCGTGATCGCCGTACGGGCGGCGAGCTTGATCGACTCGTCTCTTTCGACGGCGTTCGCCTTCCGCTGCGGCCGATGCACCGGGGGCGCCTGCTGTCGGCGCTGCGTCTTGGGGGCCGCACGCAAGGCAGGCGACTTCCTTGCTTGCTTTGCCCCAGAACGCCTCGAGCCCGGAAACAGCGCGATCTCGCATGCCATACAGACCGCGGGGTATCGGAGACGCAGGCGACGAAGTTCTGATCTGTCGGGCTCGGCAGACACTCGCAGACCCAACCTTTCGGCAGATGTGATCGCCAACTGAAGTCCCTTCCGTTGCGGTGCGGGCCGGGTGTCTGTGACCCACAACGGGCTGAGCGGCGTATAACGAGTACATGACCCGGACGCGGATTGCGCTCATCGCGGTGGCGGTCTTGCTCGCTGCCGCGGGCCTCGGTGGGACCGCCGGTAACTCGGCCTCCGGCCGCACGGCCGTGCCCAACGCCGCTCACCCGGCCGGCCTCGTTGCCTTCCGCTCCTGCGGCGCGCTGCTCGGCTACGTCAAGGCTCAGGCGGTGCCACTCGTCGGCCCGTGGGGCTTCGGCGGCTCGTCGCTCGCGCCCGGCACCGTGGCGCCCGGTGTCGCCGTTCCGGCGGCCGGCACCGCGAAGACGGACGCCGGCACCGGGCCGACCGAGGGCATCGACTACTCCGGCACGAACGTCCAGGAGCAGGGCGTCGACGAGCCCGACTCCGTGAAGACGAACGGCAAGACCCTGTTCGCCGTCGCCGGGAACCGGCTGAACGCGGTCGACGTCACCGGCTCGCACCCGAAGCTGCTCGACTCGCTGAAGCTCGACAGCGGCTGGAGCCACGAGCTCCTGCTCGTCGGCAACCACCTGCTCGTGCTCTCGCGCGGCGGCTACTGGCTGACGCCGCTGCCCGCCCGGCCGGCGCTCGCGCTGCCGTTCTATCCCGCCAACTCGTTTCTCTCGGAGATCGACATCTCGAACCCGAAGGCGCTGCGGCTCGTCGGAACGCTGACGCTCGACGGCGCCTACGTCGACGCGCGCCTCGTCGGCTCGGGCGCGCGCATCGTCGTCTCCTCGCAGGTGCCGACGAAGCTGCCGTTCGTGACACCGACCGAGTCGACGGACGCCGCGCTCGCGACGTCGCGCAGCCAGAACCGCGACGTCGTCCGGTCGTCCGGCCTCGGCTCCTGGCTTCCGACCTACCGCATCAAGCGCGCCGGCCAAGCAGCTGGGGCCGCGCGGCCGCTCGTCCAGTGCCGCAGCGTCGACCGCCCCCGCACGTTCTCGGGGCTCGGGATGCTGACCGTGCTCACCGTCGACCTCGCCAAGGGCCTCGCACCGGTCGACTCGATCGGCGTGATGACCGACGCACGGATCGTCTACGCCTCACAGAGCAACCTGTACCTCGCGACCGAGCGCTGGGCCGAGCGGCCGCTGCCGGCGACGCCGACGAAGCCGCAGCAGCAGGACGTCGCGACCGCGATCCACCGCTTCGACATCTCCGACCCCGGCCGAACGCGCTACCGCGGCAGCGGCCAGGTGTCGGGCTACCTGCTGAACCAGTGGTCGCTGTCGGAGAACGCCGGCATCCTGCGCGTCGTCTCGACCGACGCACCCGCCTGGTTCAGCTCGCGCGACTCGATCTCGTCGTCGCTGACGACGCTGCGGCTCGCGCCCGGCGGGCTCGACCACGTCGGCCGCGTCGGCAACCTCGGCAGGGGCGACCGCGTCTACGCGGTCCGGTTCGTCGGCCCGACCGCGTACGTCGTCACGTTCAAGCAGGTCGATCCGCTCTACACGGTCGACGTTAGCGACCCGGCACGGCCGCGCGTGCTCGGGGAGGTCGAGCTGCCCGGCTACTCGTCGTACCTGCATCCGATCGGCAGCGACCTGCTGCTCGGGATCGGCCAGGACGTCGGCGCGAACAACGAGCCGACCGGCACGCAGCTCTCGCTCTTCGACGTCTCCAACCTCCGCCACCCGGCGCGTCTTTCGCACGCGACGCTCGGCCAGGGCTGGTCTGCCGCGGAGTCCGACCACCACGCCTTCCTCTTCTGGCCGCCAACGGGGCTCGTCGTCGTCCCGTTCTCGCAGCGTGCGATCGGCTACCGCATCGACCGCTCCCGTGGTGTGCAGCTCGTGGGGCGGATCCAGCAGCCCGCCGGGGCGGCGAACGGCGCCGCGATCACCCGCTCGGTCGTCGTCGGCTCGAGTGTCTTCACGGTCTCCGACGCCGGCGTCACCTCGAACAGCCTCGCCACGCTCGCGCCCGAGGGCTGGGCGGCGTTCCCCGCACCCGAGCCGCAGCCGGTGCCGGTGCCCGGGCCGGGGCCGGGCACGCCCTGAAACTCGCGAATCTCGTTCGGCTGCGCCGAATCACGTTCGAGTGGGGGGTCAGTCCTCGATCGTGACGAGCGTGCCGATCGGCGTGTAGGGCCACACCTGCGCCGCCGTGGCCAGCGGGAGCTCGACGCAGCCGAGGCTCTGCGGGGTGCCGAACGACGCGCGGGTGAAGGCGTGCAGCGCCTCGCCGCCGTGGAAGTAGCTGATCCACTGGATCCCCGGATCGTTGTAGTGGGAGCCGTCGGGGTTCGTGCCGCTCATCGTCCCGACCGGGATGTGCTCGAACACCGGGAACGTCCCGAGCGCCGTCGGCGCCGCCGGCACGCCCGTGTTGCCCGGGGACGTCAGGACGATGCTGCCGTTGTGCCAGAGCGTCAAGAGCTGCGGCACGTTGCGATGCACATACACATAGCTGTAGCCGTCGGTCTTCTTCTTGCCCGCGACCGCATCCGCGATCAGCGCATGCCACACCATCGGGCCGGCGGAGCCGTCGACGGCCAGGTCGTGGTCGTGCTCGAACATCATCACCGCGCCGCGCGTGATCTGGTTCGGCTGCCCGGCTTCCCACTGGCTCTGCAGCTCGGACGGCGTGTTCGCGTAGCGCCAGATGAACGTCCCGTCCGGCGGAGCGACGGCCGCGTTCACCTCGGCCTGCTTGCGCTGTGCGACCGGGTCCCCCGTCGGCTGCCAGGCGACCGGCAGATAGCCCTGCTCGGCGAGCAGCTGCTGCAGGCGCAGGAAGCTCGCGCCGGCGACCTTCCACGAGACCGCCTTGCTCGACGTCGCCGCCGCGCCGCCGACGCTCACGCTCAGTCCGCTCGGCAGCTTCAGGTGCAGATCCGAGTCGAACGGGAAGCCGAAGCCGCGCGGGACGAACACGAGCGTGTGGCTGTCGGTCTCGCGCCAGGTGCCCGAGACGGCCGGCGAGAACGTCGGGCGCGCGTCGCCGATCGCACGGGCGACCGGCTGCGAGAACGTGAGCCGGACCGGGTCGAGCGGCGAGATCGGATCGCCCGCCGCCGGGCTGACGAGCACAACCGGGACCGTCGCCTTCGGGAACCAGGTGACGGACACCGGCTTCCCGAGGCGCTCCCACGCCCGCGGCGCAGCCGCCACCTGGGCGGTTCCCGACACGGTCTGCGCTCCCAGCGAGACCACACGGCCGCCGGCCGGGACGAGCTTGCGGCGCGAGCCGATCCGGTAGGAGACCCGGTCGACCGGGTCGGCATACCGCAGCCGGAGCGCGGTCTTCGGCGCCAGGCTCGGCCACTGTTGCGTGAGCCGGGCGACCGGCGCGTGCAGCGTCAGGCGCTCCGTCCTGGTCGAGCCGAGCGCCCAGCGCAGCGACCGGGGCCGGCGCACGACGACCTCGACCGTGACCTGCTCGCCCGGTGCGAGCTTCGTCTTCGGCACCAGGCGGCCGCCGCTGACCGAGAGTGGGATCCGGTGCCCGTTCGGCGCGAACGCCTTCGCCGAGACGAGCGACCCGGCGAGCGGCTGCAGCTCGACCCGCGCGAGCGCCACGTCGTCCTCCGCGAGCGTCGCCCCCGACCACCAGATCACCGCCGCCGCGAGCCCGAGCAGAGCGGCGACGAGGACTGCAAGCAGCACGCGGATCAAACGCGCTCCCCGGCGAGTCGCAACGCGGCCTGTTCGACATCGGCCTCGGAGACGAGGACGAGATCTGCCGCATCGCCGAGCGGGATGAACGAGTCCATGCTCGCAACGCGCGCCACCTGCCCGTCGAACGACGAGTCGACGAGCGCCGCCACGATGCCCTCCGACACGCCGCCCGTCCGGCGCGTCTCGTCGACGACGAGGACGCGGCCGGTCTCGTTCGCCTCGCGCAGGATGTCCTTGACCGGGAGCGGCGCGAGCCAGCGCAGGTCGACGACCCGCGCGTGCACACCGTGCTGCTCGAGCGTGTGCGCCGCGCGCAGCGACAGACGCAGGCCGTTCGCCCAGGTCACGATCGTCAGATCGTCGCCGTCGCCGTAGGTGCGCGCCGACCCCACCGGGACGTCGTCGGGCGACCGGGCCCCGAGCCACAGCTCGTCGCCCTCGGTGTGCAGGTCACGGGTGTGGTAGAGCGCGATCGGCTCCAGGAAGACGCACACGCTGCCGTCCGTGCGCGCCGCCGCCAGGCACGCTGCCAGCATCGCGCTCGCGTCGTCGGGCCGCGCCGGCGAGGCGATCACGAGGCCCGGGATGTCGCGCAGCGCGCCGACCGCGTTGTCGTTGTGGAAGTGGCCGCCGAAGCCCTTCTGGTAGGCGTAACCCGCGACCCGCACGACCATGCCGTTGCGGTACTGCCCGCGCGAGAAGAACTGCAGCGTCGCCGCCTCGCCGCGCAGCTGATCCTCGGCGTTGTGCAGGTAGGCGAGGTACTGGATCTCGGGCACCGGCACGAACCCGTTCAGCGCCGCCCCGAGCGCGAGGCCGAGGATCGACGTCTCGTCGAGCAGCGTGTCGAAGACCCGGCCGGCCCCGAAACGCTTCTGCAGCCCGCGCGTGACACCGTAGACGCCGCCCTTGACGGCGACGTCCTCGCCGAAGACGAGGACGGAGCGGTCGCGGTCGAGCGCCTCCGAGAGCGCCGCGTTGATCGCGAGCGCGAGCGTCAGCCGCTCACCTTGCGGCGCGGTCGGCCACCGTGCCCGCTGCCGCGCGGTGCGCGGCGCGAGCGGCCTGACGACCTCCGCCGCGGAGTCGAGCTGCGGGATCCGGGCGGCCTCGTCGGCGAGCGCGCGCACCCGGGCACCGGTGTCGGTGTAGTCGCGGACGAGCTCCTCGCCGCTCCGGCCCGCGGCGGCGAGCCGGCGCCCGGCGGCGAGCAGCGGATCGCGGTCCCAGTCGGCGCGAATCGCCTGCGGTGCCCGGTAGGCGCTCTCGACGTCGGCGCCTGCGTGGCTGAGGAAGCGGACGGTGCGGAGGTGCAGGACGCCTGGGCGGCGCCGCGCGCGGATCCAGTCCACCAGCTCACGTGCCGTCGCCAGCACCGCCTCCGGGTCGGTGCCGTCGGCCGACGCGTAGCGCAGCCGCGTCCGCGAGCGCAGCGCCAGCTCGACCCAACCCGGCGGCGACGGGACGCTGATGCCGAGGCCGTTGTCCTCGCAGACGAGGAGCAGCGGCAGCGGCAGCCCCTGATAGGCGGTGTGCTCCGTGCTGTTCAGCGCGGCCTGTGCGGTCGCGTGATTGAGCGAAGCGTCGCCGAAGCTGCAGACGACGACGGCGTCGGCCGGCCAGGCGGACTCGACGCCGAGCTTCTTCGCCCGTTCGATCGCAAAGGCCACCCCGAACGCGCGCGGCAGATGCGACGCGATCGTGGAGGTCTGGGGGATGACCGCGAGCTCGGCGTGCCCGAAGACCTTGTGCCGCCCGCCCGCGATCGGCTCGGTGCGCGCGGCGGTGATGCCGCGCAGGATGTCGGGCACGCCGTCGCGGCCCGCCTGCGCCGCGCGCGCGAGGTAGAAGGCGCCGGACCGGTAGTGGAGGAGCGCCGGGTCGGTGGGGCGGAGGGCCAGCGCGACGCACGCATTGCTCTCGTGCCCGGCCGACGCGATCGTGTAGAAGCTGCGCCCCGTCTGCTGGAGGTACCGGGCGGCGAAATCGCAGTGGCGGCTCTCGACCTGCGCGCGCCAGACCGCCTCGAGCTCGGAGCGGTCGGCGTCGCCCGAACCGGCGTCGAGCGGCCCGAGCTGCTCGAGCAGGTGCGCTTCCAGTGGGTCGAGCTCGTAGGCCATGCCGCGTTGAAGAGTGCCTGTCTCGTAGGATCGCGGGCAGATGCAGATCAGGGCCGCCGTCCTCGAGCAGTTCGGAGCGCCGCTCGCGATCCGTGAGATCGACCTCGGCGAGCCGCGGGCGGGCGAGGTGCTCGTGCGGCTCGTTGCTTGCGGCGTCTGCCACACCGATCTCTATACGGCCTCCGGCGCAGATCCGTCCGGCTATGCACCTGCCGTGCTCGGGCACGAGGGGGCCGGCGTCGTCGAGCAGATCGGCGAGGGCGTCACCTCGCTTCGGCCCGGCGATCACGTCGTCACGCTCTTCTCGCCGCAGTGCCGCGAGTGCATCCACTGCCGGAGCGACCGCACGAACCTCTGCCTCGCGATCCGCGAGCAGCAGAACCAGGGCTTCCTGCCCGACGGAACGACCCGGCTCTCGTCGGACGGTGAGCCGATCCGCCACTTCATGGGGACCTCGACCTTCGCGGAGTGCACGGTCATGCCCGAGATCGCGCTCGCGAAGATCAACCCTGAAGCACCACTCGAGGGTGCGGCGCTCTTCGCCTGCGGGCTGTCGACGGGGATCGGCGCCGCGATGAACACCGCCAAGGTCGAGCCGGGCTCGACCTGCGTCGTCTTCGGCGCCGGGATGGTCGGGCTCGGCGCGGTGATCGGCTGCCGGCTGCAGGGCGCCGAGCGAATCGCCTGCGTCGACCTGTCGGAGGACCGGCTGAAGCTCGCCCTGCGGCACGGCGCGACCGAGACGATGGTCGGCGGCCCCGGCACGGTGGAGGCGATCGTCGAGTCGACCGGCGGCTTCGGCGCCGATTACACCTTCGAGGCGACGGGCAACGTGCAGGTGATGCGGCAGGCGGTCGAAGCGGCGCGAATGGGGTGGGGGCTCTGCACCGTCGCGGGCGTGGCCGGCAAGGGCGAGACGCTCGACGTCACCCCGCGGTACCTGATCACCGGGCGCCGGGTCGCCGGCTCGTCGTTCGGCGGCGTCAAGGGACGCGACGGCGTCCCGGTGCTGGTCGAGCGCTGGCTCGCCGGCGACATCGACGCCGAGTCGTTCATCTCGCATCGCATCTCCCTCGACGAGGTGAACCGCGGCTTCGAGCTGATGGAGGCCCAGGACGGGATCCGGAGCGTGATCTCCTTCTGATGCTGCTCGAGCGCGCGCAGCATCCGGAGTGGACCTCGAACGCCTACCTCCTCGCCGACGGCGACGGCGGCCACGGCGTGCTCGTCGACTCGAACGGCGTCGAGGAGCCGCTGCTCCACCAGATCGACCAGCGCGGGATCACGATCACGCACGTGCTCGTCACGCACCGGCACGGCGACCACGTCGTCGACGTCACGGGCCTTGCGAAGCGCTTCGGCGTCAAGGTGGTCGGGAGCGCGCTGACGCGGGACGCCGGCGTGCCGATCGAGGAGACGTTCGCCGACGGCGACACGATTCGCTCCGGCGGCCTCGAGATCGAGGCGATCGCGACGCCCGGCCACTGCCCCGACCACTTCGCGCTGCTCGTGAACGGCACCGATTGCCTCACCGCCGACTGCCTGTTCAAGGGGACGGTCGGCGGCACGATGGGCGGCGGCCCGACCGGGTACGCCGACCAGGTGAGCTCGATCATGAACCGCCTGATGAAGCTGCCGCCCGAGACGCGCATCCATCCCGGCCACACGCTGCCCTCCACCGTCGGCGACGAGTGGGAGCAAAACCCGTTCATCCGCATCTGGCGCGGTGTCGATCCCGAAGGGGCCGAGCCCTGCCGCGTGCGCGGCGAGGAGGCCACCTTGATCCTCTTCGGGCCCGACTACGACGGCACGCACAAGGCCTGGGTGCGCTATCCCGACGGCCGCGACGCGATCGTCGGCGGCAGCCAGATCGAACGCGGCTGACCGTGCCTACGGCTCGGTGAGCCGGTGCAGCAGGTCGATCGCCTGCGCGAGCGTCTCTTGCTCGGCGGGGGTGAGGCTGTCGGCGATCGCCTGCGCCAGCCAGTCCTGCCGCCTGCGCCTGCCTTCGTAGAGCGCCTCCCGGCCGCCCTCGCTCAGCTCGACGAGGATCTGCCTGCCGTCGGAGGGGTCGGGCCGCCGCTCGACGAGGCCCTCCTTCTCCAGCTCGCCGATCGTCTGGGCCATCGACTGCGGCCGCATCCGTTCGGCCGCCGCGAGCCCGCTCGTCGTCTGGGTTCCGGCACGGTCGAGCCGGCTCAGGACGGTGATGTGCGAGGTGGGCAGGACGTCGTCGGCCCGCAGCCGGCGCAGGAGCTGGCCGAGCACGATCCGCAGGTCGTTGGCGAGGTCGTTGGTCGACGGCATCGCGGGGATTCTACAGGTAAACTGTTCAGGCTACCTGTATAGTTGGCGAGATGTCCCCCCGCTACAAGTGGGTCGCGCTCTCGAACGTGACGCTCGGGGTGTTGCTCGCGACGCTCGACGCGTCGATCGTGCTGATCGCGATGCCCGACATCTTCCGCGGCATCCACCTCAGCCCGCTGCGGCCGGGGAACAGCTTCTACCTGCTCTGGATGATCCTCGGCTACCTCGTCGTGACGAGCGTCCTCGTGGTCGGGCTGGGGCGGCTGGGCGATCTGTTCGGGCGCGTGCGCATGTACACGCTCGGCTTCGCGATCTACACGGTCGCGTCGCTGCTGCTCGCGATCGACTGGATGCACGGCCGCGCGGGCGCGGACTGGCTGATCGGCTTTCGGCTCGTGCAGGGTGTCGGCGCGGCGTTCCTGATCGCGAACTCGGCGGCGATCCTCACCGACGCGTTCCCGGCGAACCAGCGGGGGATGGCGCTCGGCCTGAACAACGTCGTCGGGATCAGCGGCCAGTTCATCGGCCTGCTCCTGGGCGGCCTGCTCGCGCCGATCAACTGGCGGCTCGTCTTCCTCGTCTCGGTGCCGTTCGGTCTCTTCGGCACGATCTGGTCACGCCGGAGGCTGCGGGAGATCGGTGTGCACGAGCCCGCGCCGATCGACTGGGCCGGGAACGCGACGTTCGCGGTCGGGCTCGTGCTGATCATGGTCGGGATCACCTACGGGATCCGCCCGTATGCCGATCACCCGATGGGGTGGACGAACCCGTTCGTGCTCGGCTGCCTCGGCGCCGGGGCCCTTCTGCTCGCGGCGTTCGCGGTCATCGAGTCGCGCGTCGCGCATCCGATGTTCAAGCTGCCGCTCTCTCGCATCCGGCCCTACACCTTCGGGGTGCTGTCGAGCTTCCTCTCGGCAATCGCGCGCGGCGGGCTGATGTTCATGCTGATCATCTGGCTGCAGGGGATCTGGCTGCCCCAGCACGGGTACAGCTTCGCCCGCACGCCCCTCTGGGCAGGCATCTACATGCTGCCGCTGACCGCCGGCTTCCTGACCGCCGGGCCGGTCTCCGGGATCCTCTCCGACCGGTTCGGGTCGCGCCCGTTCGCGACGGCCGGGATGCTCGGCTCCGCGCTCAGCTTCGCCCTGCTCGACCGGCTGCCGATCCACTTCTCGTATCCCGAGTTCGCCGGAACGCTGCTTCTGATGGGGCTCTCGATGGGGGCATTCGCCTCGCCGAACCGGGCCGGGGTGATGAACAGCCTACCCGCCGCCGACCGGGGCGCCGGCGGCGCGATGAACCAGACCTTCCAGAACTCCGCGCAGGTGCTCTCGATCGGCATCTTCTTCACGCTGATGATCGTGGGGCTCGCGGCGAGCCTGCCCTCCTCGCTGACGGCCGGGCTCGTGGCGCACGGCGTGCCGCCCGCCACGGCGGCGCAGGCTGCGCACCTGCCGCCCGTATCAGTGCTGTTCGCGGCGTTCCTCGGCTACGACCCGGTGCGGACACTGATCGGCCCGCACGTGCTTAGTCATCTGTCGGCCGCGAACGCCGCTGCCCTGGAGCACCGCGGCTTCTTCCCCAACCTGATCTCGGGGCCGTTCCAGGACGGCCTGCACAAGGCGTTCACGTTCGCGATCGCCGCCTGCCTGCTCGCCGCCGTGATGTCGTGGTCGCGCGGCAGCCGCGCCGTCGCGCGACGCTCGGCGCCCGCGCCGACGGAGACTCCCGAAGTCGACATCGTCTAGGAGGTCACACATGCACATCCAGTGGTACGGCCAGTCCGCATTTCGCCTCACCGGCGAGCAGACCGTCTTCATCGATCCGTTCCAGGCGCCGGTCGAGTCGCTCGCCCCGCGCGGGCTCGAGTTCAACTACGCGCCGATCGAGCACGTGACGGCCGACCTGGTGCTGATCACGCACGAGCACGCCGATCACAACGCGGCCGAGGCGATCGGGGGCGAGCCGGCGACGATCCGCTCGACCGCCGGACGGCGCGAATCGCCGATCGGCGAGGTCGTGGCGATCGCCTCGGAGCACGACGACGTCGCCGGCACCGTGCGCGGGCCGAACACGATCTTTCGCTTCGTGCTCGGCGGCGTCACGTTCTGCCACCTCGGCGACTTCGGCCAGCCGGCGCTGCGCCCCGAGCAACACACTGCGATCGGCGAGGTCGATGTGCTGTTCGTGCCGGTCGGCGCCGGGCCGACGATCGGCGGCGAGCCGGCCGCCGAGCTCGTCCGCTCACTCGCACCGCGGCTCGTCCTGCCGATGCACTACCGGACGGAGGCGGTCAACTTCCTCGACCCGCCCGACGCGTTCCTCGCGGCGCTCGGCGCCGAGGTCACGCGGCTCGAAACGGCCGACGGCGAGCTCGAGGGGCTGATCGGCACGTCTGCGGCTCCACGCGTGGTGTTGTTCGCGCCGCCGCTGGCGTAACCGGGGACGAATCTGATTCCGCGCAGCGGAACCGGATTCGCGAGGTCGGCTGTGGCAACGACTTCGAGACATTCGATCCACATGTCCCGAGGAGCCGATGACACGCCGCGCTCGCACTGCTTCGATGGAGGGATGAAGCCACCGAAGGATGCAGAGCGGATCATCTTCGACGTCTCCTCGCGCGTCCAGGTCGACCGTGACCGCCTGCGGCAGCTGGTCGGCGCCCGCTTCGTCCCGGGTGCCCACTGGCACGACCTGATCGAAGCCGAGCGAATCGCCGGCGAGGTGATGGACGACGCGTGGGGCGATCTGTCGGGCGACTGCGACCGGGCCCTCGCGGACGTGCACGAGCTCTACCTCGTTCAGGCAGCCCGCGTGCTCGAGGCGCAGAACGACCTGCACGACAACGGCGCGGAGTCGTGGATCGCGCGCGCGGTCATCCACCAGCAGGCGTTCCAGCTCGCCTGGGACGTCCTCGAGGAGAGGGGGCTGCTCACGGAACTGGACTAGTGGTGTATGACAAACGTGATACACTCAGCCGGCATGGCCGAGAAGGCGATTTCAGTACGGCTCGACGCGGAGGCGCAGCGGGCGCTCCATCGCCTGATGGAGCAGGGCGTCTCGCAGTCGACCGCCATTCGGCGTGCACTCATCGTCGCGGCCCGCGAGACGCGTCGGGAACAGGTGCGCGCCGACGCTGAGCGCGTCGGGAACGACCCCACCGACCGCGCACTGATGGCAGAGATCCGTGAGTACATGGATGAGCTCGCTCCACCGGGGTGACGTCGTCGCCCTGCCGCCGCCGCGGGGCGCGATCGGCCATGAGCAGAAGGGTCGGCGGTACGGCGTCGTGCTTCAGTCGTCGGATCTCGCGCGCCTCTCCACAGTCATCGTCGCTCCAACCTCTGCGAGTGCCCAGGCAACGCAGTTCCGCCCGGCGATCACTGTTCGCGGACGCGAGACGCGCCTGCTCGTCGAGCAACTCCGGACCGTCGATCGCGACAGACTTGCGAGGTCTGTCGGACATCTCCCGGTGCACGAACTGGCAGGCGTGGAGGAGGCGCTCAAGATCGTCCTCGGACTGTACTAAGCCAGTCCCGGCTACCGGCGGCTGCCGGCCAGCGGGCGCATTTCAGCGCAACCCGCCGAGCAGCTCGTACGACCGCAGCCGCGCAGCGTGGTCGTGGATCGCCGCGGCGACGATCAGCTCGTCGGCGCCCGTCTCCGCGACGAACGCCTCGAGGCCCGCGCGCACCGTCTCCGGCGAGCCGACGAACGAGCGGCTGAGCATCGCCGATGCGCGCTCCTTCTCCGCCGGCGTCCAGTAGGACTCGATGTCGTCGATCGGCGGCGGCAGGCGCCCGCGGGTGCCGCGCAGGATGTTCGTGAACGACTGCTGCGGCGAGGTGAAGAGACGGCGCGCCGTCTCTTCGTCGTCGGCGACGATCACGTTCGCGCCCACCATCGCGTACGGCTCCTGCAGCTGCTCGGACGGCTCGAAGGTGGAGCGGTAGACGTCGAGCGCGGGCAGCAGCGCCTCGGGCGCGAAGTGCGAGGCGAACGCGTACGGGAGGCCCAGCAGCGCCGCGAGCTGCGCGCCGAAGAGGCTCGAGCCGAGAATCCAGAGCGGCACGCTCGTGCCCGCGCCCGGAGTCGCCTGCACGAGCTGTCCGGGCGCCGGGTCGGCGAGATAGCGCTGCAGCTCGATCACGTCCTGCGGAAACGTGTCGGCGCTCTCCGGCTCGCGGCGCAGCGCGTGGATCGTCAGCCGGTCGGTGCCCGGCGCTCGTCCGAGGCCGAGGTCGATGCGGCCCGGATGCAGCGCCTCCAGCGTCCCGAACTGCTCCGCGATCACGATCGGCGCATGGTTCGGGAGCATGATCCCGCCGGCGCCGACCCGGATCGTCTCCGTCCCGGCGGCGACGTGCGCGATCACCACCGCCGTCGCGGCGCTCGCGATCCCGACCGCGTTGTGGTGCTCGGCAAGCCAGAAGCGCCGGTAGCCCCAGCGCTCGGCGCGCCGGGCGAGGTCGAGCGAGTTGCGCAGCGCCTTGCCGGCCGTCGAGCCCTCGACGATCGGCGCCAGGTCGAGCACGGAGAGAGGCGGCAGCGGCATGCGTCAAAGAGTGCCCGTCGGCCGCGGGCCGGTGCCGCGTTGACTCGCGCGGCGCCCTCTGCTTAGGTCAGTCGGATCTCGAGGTGCGTTCGACGGCCCGGACCCCTCGCGGATCGCGCGCTTGTGTCGCTGCGGCGCGTCCGAAAGGAGTACGTCGTGTCACGTTGGCCGTTTTCGCTCTACAACGACGCCGCCTCGGCGCTCGACCGCCGCGTGGGGTGGGACAAGCTCCCGAAGCCGATTGCCATGCTCGTGCTCATCGGACTGCGCAACGTGCTGCGCGAGCAGAACCTCTACGACACGGGACGCGGGCCGCTCGACCAGCCGGACGTCGCCGACCACCCGCGCTACCTGACCGCACGCACGCTCGACGGCACCTACAACAACCTCGAGGACCCGCTGATGGGCAGCCTCGGCAGCCGCTT
Organism: uncultured Thermoleophilia bacterium; assembly: GCA_963826485.1. Taxonomy (GTDB): domain Bacteria; phylum Actinomycetota; class Thermoleophilia; order Gaiellales; family Gaiellaceae; genus PALSA-600. Next base: position 306,649 of record CAWGXF010000010.1, on the reverse strand, counting down.
CGGCCGGAACGTGCCGCTCGAAGAGACCGGGCGCGACCCCAACCCGCTGGAGCCGAATCCGCGGGTCGTGTCGCGCGAGCTCTTGACCCGCGACGAGTTCATCCCCGCGACGACGCTGAACCTGCTCGCGGGTGCGTGGATCCAGTTCGAGGTGCACGACTGGTTCAACCACGGCAAGAACGAGACCGAGAGCCCGTGGCTCGTCCCGCTCGAGACCGACGATCCGTGGCCCGAGCAGCCGATGCAGATCCAACGCACCCGGCGAGATCCGTCGTCGAACGGGGACGGGCCGCCGACGTTCGTCACCGACGACACCCACTGGTGGGACGCCTCACAGATCTACGGGCGCGACCCTGCGTTCGCCGAGGCGATCAAGAGCGGTGAGAACGGCAAGCTGCGCCTCGACGACCGCGGGCTGATCCCCGAGGAGATCGAGTCGCAGGTCGACCTGGCCGGCGTCGCCGGGAACTTCTGGATCGGCCTCGCACTGCTCCACTCGCTGTTCATGCGCGAGCACAACGCCGTCTGCGACCACCTGCACGCAACGCATCCCGAGCTTTCCGGCGACGAGCTGTTCGACAAGGCCCGACTCGTCGTCGCGGCGTTGATGGCGAAGATCCACACCGTCGACTGGACGCCCGCGATCATCGCGCACCCGACGACGGTGACCGCGCTCAAGACGAACTGGTGGGGTCTCGAGGGTCGCCGGCTCGACCGCCTGATCGGACGCCGCACGTCGAATGAGGTCATTCGCGGCATCCCCGGCTCGCCGACGGCGCTGCACGGTGTCCCCTATCAGCTGACCGAGGAGTTCGTGGCCGTCTACCGGATGCATCCGCTGATCCCCGACGAGTTCAGCTTCCGCTCGCTCGAGGACGACCGGACGCTGCAGGAGCGCACGCTGCCGGAGGTCGGCGTCCTGGCCGTGCGCGACCGCCTGACAGAGATGTCGATGGCCGACGCGCTCTACTCCTTCGGGACGATGCATCCCGGGGCGATCACCCTGCACAACTTCCCCAAGTACCTGCAGCACTTCGACCGGGCCGACGGCTCGCTGATCGACCTGGCCTCGATCGACGTCCTGCGGGTGCGGGAACGCGGAGTTCCCCGTTACAACGAGTTCCGGCGTCTCTTGCACCTGAAGGCCTACGACACGTTCGAGGAGATGGCGGACACGCCCGAGCACGCCGCCGATCTCCGCCGCATCTACCGCGACCCCGAAGAGGTCGACACGATGATCGGGATGTACGCAGAGCGCAAGCCGAAAGGGTTCGGCTTCAGCGACACGGCGTTCCGCATCTTCATCCTGATGGCGTCGCGCCGCATCGAGAGCGATCGCTTCTTCACGCGCGACTACCGGCCCGAGGTCTACACGAAGGAGGGCATCGACTGGGTCGAGGACAACTCGATGCGCACGCTGCTGCTCCGCCACTTCCCCGAGCTCGAGCCCGCGCTGCGGGGGGTCGAGAACCCGTTCGCACCCTGGCAGCGGGCGGCAGAGTGATCGAGCTCGCGTCCGGCGTCTACAGCCTCGGCCACGGCAAGGGCGGGCACGTGCATGCGTTCCTGATCGACGTGGGCGGAGAGCTCTCGCTCGTCGACACGCTCTTCGAAGGCGACGCACGCCTCGTGCTGCAGGCGATCCACGAGCTCGGCCGCACGCCGGCCGACCTCAAGCGCATCGCGATCACACACGGGCACCGGTCGCACCTCGGAGGTCTCGCCAGGCTCAAACGCGAGAGCGGCGCGACCGTCTACGCGCACCGCTTCGAAGCCGACATCGTCGCGGGTGACCGGCGCGCGCAGGCGGTGAGCATCCTCCCGCGGCAATCGCTGAAGCTGATCCCCTTTCAGCTCGGGCTCTGGCTCGACCGTCCCCGGCACGTTCCCTGCCCGGTCGACGAGCAGCTCGACGAAGGCGACCGTTTCGGGCCGTTCGAGGTGCTGCACGCCTCGGGGCACTCGCCCGGCCATCTCGCGTTCTCGTGGGCGGAGCGGAGTTTCGCGATCGCCGGCGACGCCGTCGCGACCTGGCCGGAGCTCTGCCCCGGCTGGCACGCGTTCAACCTGAACAAGAAACAGCACCACGTGACGTTGCAGCGCCTGGCCGGCCTCCAGGCGGCGATCGTCGGCGTCGGCCACGGCGACCCGATCACGCACTGCGCGCAGGACGCGCTCGACCAGCTCGCGAGCAGGCCGGTCCCTTGATTGCACGGACGACCGGACGTACTCTGAGCGGGCCGCTGCGGCTCGCTGACAGGAGGTCTGGATGACCGAACTGACGCAGTCGCACGCGTCCGCCCCGACGGAGACCATCGCCGTCTCGAACGCCGACTCGGACACGCCGCCGTCGTTCGCCGAGCTGATCTACGCGCACTACGCGTGGTGGCACGAGCTGCGCCATGAGGGGGTCACCGCGCCGACCCAGGCCCGCTACGACGAGCTGCGTCATGCGTTCGAGCGCGAGCACGGGCGGATCGTGCGCGCGTACTGGTGCACCCACGTCGAGAGCGCCGTCGCGCTGACGGAGCAGAAGCTCAGGTTCGGCGGCACGCGCTGCGGCTTCTACCGGGAGACGCACTGGGCGACGCAGGACCAGCCGGACATCGCCAACGAGATGTGCCGGTGCGACGAGCTCGCGGTCCGCGCGACCACCGTCCTCACGGGTGTGCGCCAGCGGATCTGCATGAACCTCGTCACGGCCTCCGCCGAGCACCTGATGAGCCTCGTCGACCGACGAGCAGCGCACGACGATCCGAAGGTGAACGACGCGATGCTCGAGCACGAGCGCAAGGCGATCGCGCGTACCGAGGACTACTACAAGGACGCCGCCAACGGGCAGGCGCAGATCGTCTACTTCGCCGGCATGGCACTGGTCATCCTCGTCCTGTCGGTCGTCGCCGCGATCTGGCTCTCGCTCACCTGGGCGGCGCCGGTGGCGGCTCTCGTCGCAGGCGCGATCGGCGCGCTCGTCAGCGTCGTCCAGCGGATCAACTCGGGACAGTTCGATCTCGACTACGACGTGGGGCGGCCGTACGCCCTGTTTCTCGGCGGGCTGCGCCCCCTGATCGGCGGCGCCTTCGCGATGGTGATCACCTTCGCCTTCACCGGCGGGCTCCTGCACCTCCCGGTGGCGGAGAACGAGACGAAGCCCGACCGGCGTCTCGCGCTGCTCGTGATCAGCTTCCTCGCGGGGTTCAGCGAGCGCTGGGCGCAGGACACGTTGGTCGCCGCCGTTCCCCAGCTCGGCACGAAGGCCGCGCCGCCGCCGCCCTCGGCGCCCGACGACGCAAGGCCCGCCGCACCGGAGTAGCGCTCACTCGACCTGCTCGATCACCCAGAAGTCGCTTGCGAGCGACGGGCTCGTGACGTACGCGGCCGGCATCCAGAAGTAGCCGTGGTCGCCCCAGCCGGTGCCCCACGAGTTTCGGCACTCGAAGTAGAGCTGGCCCTTGATCGGCTTGTAGCCCACCGCGACCACCGCATGCCCGCCGAGTACCTTCTCGTCGGGCTTCGGCATCGGCACGATCCCGTCCGCTCCGATGTCGGTCTCGAACGAGGTGTAGACCGTGAACCCGAACGAGACCGCGTAGCCGGACGCGAGCACCGTCTGCAGCGGGATCGTGTCCTGGACGACGCGTGCATAGCGCACCGCCTGGTGCTTCTTCGCCTGGCTGTAGGCCTTCGCCGTCGGCTTCCTGGCGAACTTCGTGATGTCGTACGGCCAGATGTCCTCGGGCGGCGCGCCCAGTTGTGCGACGGACTTGATCCCGTCCCGGATCTCCGCGCCGGAGTCCTCGGCGACCGTGCCCTCCATCACGCGCTCGTTGTAGTAGATGAAGAGACGCGAGGGGGTCGCGGCGTCGGGCTCCTTCTGCTTCAGCTCGTTCAGCTCGAGGATCGCACCGATGCTGTTCGCGGTGCACGACCCGAGCTGTCCCTGGTCGTACACGGGCGGCATCTGCCCGCGCAGGCTCACCTGCGGGGGCAGCGTCTTGGCCGGAGCGACCGCGAGCATGAAGTCGCGCTGGTCCGGCGTGTCGGGGCGCCAGCCGTATCGCTTCTGCTTGCGGACGGCGAGCCCAGCTGGGGTGGTCACGTGACAAGACCTCCTGCGGTCGAGCCGGAGCCACGGAGGTCGATCCTGCCGCGGCCGCAGAAGCCTCGGCGATGAGTGACGTCCGTTTCATCCTCGTGAACTACGGGTGCGAAGTCAACCGGGCGAGCCTCTGGAGCCACGTGTCGGCGGGCACGAGCAGCCCGCGTGCAGTGAGGCCGACCGTGCGGTCGAGCACCGTGAGATACCGCGCCGAGAGCTCGGGCTGGTCGCGCAGCGCCCAGAGCGCTTCGCCGTTCACCCAGGCGGCGTCGCGCGCCCGCCCGACGTCCCACATCGCGACGATGTCGTCGATCCGGTCGACGCGGTGGAGCAGCCGGTCGAGCCCGCTCAGCCAGCCGGTCAGAAACTGCGACTTGGCGGCCGCCTCCACGGTCGCGAGCACGCCGTTCACGTGCTCGAAGTCGGCGTGGCGGCTCGAGCCTTCGGCGAGATCGACCCCGAGCTCTCGGCAGGTCGTGACGAGCGCGACCGGCAGATCGCGGTTGATGTGCGCGCTCATCCCGGCCAGTGCGAACTGGAGCGGCGCGATCCCATGGGCCGCACGCGCCTCGACGAGCGGCGCCCAGGCGCGGGGAATCCGCGCCGGCTCGGCGCGGGCGGCGTCCAGGGCGCTGAAGAAGAGGCCGGCGAAGACGACGTCGAGCCGCGCGAGGAACTGCGGATCGCTGAACGCGAAGCCTGCAAGTTGCTGCTCCACGCCCTCGGTCACCGAGAGATAGAGGCGCGTGAAGCACGCGACGCCGTCCCGGTCGGGCAGCGACTGAACCTCCGACTGCATGCGCGCCACGACCTCGGCGATCGACGACGGCGACGACATGAATCGACCATACGGGGGTTGAGCGCTTCGTGCCGAGGTGTGATACTCCGAGGAGCCCTGCGGCTCTCACCGGGAAGGTAGGTGGTTGACATGTCGCAGGATGAACGCCATCGCGCGGATGGAGTCTTCGAAGGCGGAGGTGTCAAGGGCATCGCCTTCGCGGGCGCGATCGCGGCCGCCGAGCGGGACGGCGGCGTCCAGGAATGGGTGAACATCGCCGGCACGTCGGCCGGGGCGATCGTGGCGGCGCTGCTCGCCGTCGGCTACGACTCGGCGGGCCTGCAGCGGATCCTGAACGACGCGAAATATCCCAAGTTCGCCGACTGCGGCATCGGGGGCAAGTGGGGCGGAGGCCTCTTCAACGCGATCGCCCGCATGCGCGGCCTCGCACCAGGCGCCTACTTCCACCAGTGGATGAGCGAGCAGCTCGCCGCATCGCCGCTCGCCAAGGAGCTCGGAAAGACGGAGCTCACCTTCGCCGACGTGAAGCGGCGGGACCTGCCGCCGCGCGACCAGGTCCCGGACATCACCGACGCGCAGTACGAACGGGCGACCTACCGCCTGCACGTGATCGGCTCCGAGGTGACGAGCGGGCTGATGCTGCTGCTGCCGGACGCGCTCCCGAACTACGCGGACAAGCAGGGCAAGCAGTTCGACAAGGACAGCTTCCCTATCGTCGACGCCGTCCGGATGAGCATGAGCTATCCGTTCCTCTTCACCCCGGTCATCCTCTACAAGGACGGCCAGCCGCACTACGTCGTCGATGGGGGCCTGCTCTCGAACTATCCGATCTGGCTCTTCGACAGCCCGAATCCGAAGCGTCCGACGTGGGGCTTTCGGCTTCACCCCGGCACGTCGCCGACCGAGGGGCTGCCGCACCGGAAGATCCCGCGCCCGCTCTGGTCGGTGCCCCTCCTGAAGGCGATGTTCTCGGCCGCCACCGAGGCCTGGGACCGCGAGCACCTGGCGCACACGGTCTCGGCGCGCACCGTCAGCATCCCCACCCACGCCGTCAGCACGACCGACTTCAACCTGTCGCAGGAGAACGCCGAGGCGCTCTACGGCTGGGGGAAGGATGCGGCCACGGCGTTCTTCAACGACCCGGCGCAGAAGAGCTACCTGAACTCGTTCGGACAGGCCGTCGGGGGCGGGAGCGCGCCGGCGCCGCGTGGCGAGGACGCGGCGGTGCCGCTGAGTACGACCTGAAGCGGGGCGTGATCATCGTCGCGGTGGTCGGCGGGCTCACGCTCGGGCTCGCCGGCTTCCTCGCGGCCCGCGGAATGCGAACGGTGACCGTGACGGTCGTCGCTCCGGCAACCGGCACCACGCAGGGGGCCCCGGTGGTCGTGACGATCGACCCCGCCCAGGCGGACGGCCTCACTCCGATCCAGAAGTTCTCGCTCAGCCACGGCGTCGCCGGCTGCGGCACCGAGCGCGCCGCGGTCAAGCATCTGACCGACGGCTACGTGCTGCCCGAGCAGTCGACCGTGATGACGCCCGAGCAGCTCGTGTCGATGGCGGCACCACCCGTGACCCGCGACTCACCCCGCTTTCCCGTCGAGCAGCAGCTGGTGGTGCTCGAGAACGTCCACGTGATCGCCGCAAAACGGGAGGCCGACTCCGACCTGCACGTTCTCCTCACGACCGCGACCGGCGCCGAGCTGAACGTCGAGGCACCGCAGGCCGAGTGCGACTCGGCATCGCCCTACGCGTCGCTCCTCGCACGCGCGCGCGGGGCGATGGACGAGGCGATGCCGAACGTCTCGAGCTCGCACTACACCCCGTTGGACTTCACCGCCACGATCGAGGGCGTGCTGTTCTTCGACGTGTTGCACGGCCAGCGCGGCGCGCCGAACGGCGTCGAGCTGCATCCGGTCACCTACTTCTCGACGGCGGCCGGCCCGCCACCGCCGATCACGACGACGACGACTCCGTAGCGCTTTTCCGGTGCTCGGAGGGGCCTTTTGAGACCCGTCAGGACCCCGGCGTACTATGGGCCTCCGCGATGGCGCAGGCAGATTTCGTCCACCTCCACGTCCATTCCGAGTACTCGATCCTCGACGGGGCCTGCCGGGTCCCCGACCTCGTCGAGCGGGCGGCGGAGCTCGAGATGCCGTCGGTCGGCCTCACCGACCACGGCTCGATGGCAGGCGCCGTCCAGCTCTGGAAGGCGACCCGGTCGACCGGCGTGAAGCCGGTGATCGGCTGCGAGGTCTACGTCGCGGGGAACCGCAAGGCGCACGAGAAGGGCAACGCCCACCTGACGCTTCTGGCCGCCGACAACACGGGCTACTCGAACCTGATCAAGCTCTCCTCGCTCGGCTACCTCGAGGGCTACTACTACAAGCCTCGCGTCGACTGGCAGCTGCTCGAGGAGCACGCGCAGGGGCTGGTCGCACTCTCCGGCTGTCTTTCCGGGCGGGTGTGCAAGGCGCTCGAGGAGAACCGGGTCGGCGACGCCGAAGGAGAGCTCGACCGCCTGGCGCAGGTCTTCGGGCGCGACAACGTCTACGTCGAGCTCCAGAACGCGCACCTCGAGGTGCAGGCGCGCATCCTCCCGCAGCTCACCGAGCTGGCGACGAAGACCGGCCTTCCCACCGTCGCGACCGGCGACGTGCACTACCTCCGCGACACGGACGCCCGCGCGCACGAGGCGCTCCTCTGCATCCAGTCGGGCGACTCCCTGAAGAACCCGGACCACTGGCGCTTCGAGACCGACCACTTCTACTTCAAGTCACCGCAGGAGATGGCGCTCGACTTCCCCGGCCAGGCCGACGCGATGCGTCGCACGCTCGAGGTCGCCGAGCGCTGCAACGTCGAGATCGAGCTCGACCGGATCCTGCTCCCGCGATTCGACGTGCCGGAGGGCCGCGATGCGTTCGACTACCTGGTCGAGCAGTGCGAGAAAGGCCTGGAAAGGCGCTACGACAAGGTGACCGCGGACCTGCAGGAGCGGCTGAAGTACGAGCTGAAGACGATCAAGGAGATGGGCTTCACGGACTACTTCCTGATCGTCTGGGACTTCATCCGCTTCGCCAAGTCCAACGGCGTCTCGGTCGGCCCGGGCCGTGGCTCGTCCGCGGGCTCCCTCGTCGCCTACTCGCTCGCGATCACCGACATCGACCCGATCCGCTACGACCTGATGTTCGAGCGCTTCCTCAACCCGGGTCGCAAGTCGATGCCCGACATCGACATCGACTTCGCCGTCGACGGCCGCGAGCGCGTCATCAACTACGTGCGTGAGAAGTACGGTGCGGACCGCGTCGCCCAGATCATCACCTTCTCGACGATGGCCGCGCGCGCCGCCGTGCGCGACGCCGGACGCGTGCTCGAAGTCCCCTACGGCGTCGTCGACAAGATCGCGAAGCTGATCCCGGAGGGGCCAGGCCAGACGCTCGACGACTGTCTCAAGCCGGGCGGGGAGCTGCGGAAGGCGATCGACGCCGACCCGGTGGCGAAGGAGATCATCGACCTCGCCCAACCGCTCGAGGGTCTCACGCGCGCGGATTCGATCCACGCCGCGGGGGTGGTGATCGGCGCCGAGCCGCTGATCAACGTCGTGCCGTTGCAGCAGAAGGGAGCCGACCAGGAGCTCGTGACGCAGTTCTCGATGAAGGACATCGAGGCGCTCGGGCTCCTGAAGATGGACTTCCTGGGCCTGCGCAACCTCGACGTGATCGACAAGGCGTGCCGGCTCGTCGGCAACCTCGACATCTCGACGATCCCGATGGACGACAAGAAGACCTACGCGATGCTCGCGAAGGGCGACGCGGCCGGCGTCTTCCAGTTCGAGTCGTCGGGCATGCGCGACGCGCTGCGCCAGGTGAAGCCCAGCGTGTTCGAAGACCTGATCGCGCTCGTCGCCCTCTACCGGCCGGGCCCGATGAGCTACATCCCCACCTACGGCAAGCGCAAGGCCGGCCAGGAGCAGGTCACCTATCTCGACAAGCGCCTGGAACCGATCCTCAAAGACACCTACGGGATCTGTCTCGCCGGCGACACGCTGGTGTTCGACGCGGCCTCGGGCCGCCGCGTTCGGATCGATTCCCTGAGCAGTCACGACGACGTTCTCGTCCAGGGCATCGATGACGACCTCCGGCCCATGCATGCGCGCGTCACCAGATGGTTCGACAACGGCGTTCGACCTGTCTACCGCCTGAAGCTCCGCAACGGCGCCGAGATACGCGCGACCGGCAACCACGAGTTCCTCACCGAGGACGGTTGGCGCACGCTCGACTCGCTCGCCCCTGGCGATTACCTGGCGACACCGACAAAGTTGACAGCAACGAGTTCAAGGCGCAGTGCGCCGCACGAGCGCGCCCAATTTCGTGCGCTCGCCTACCTGCTAGCGGACGGGTCCCTCTCGACCGCGTCTCCATCCTTCTACTCGTCGGACCCCTGGCTGCTCACCGATTTCGAGCAGTCGTGTGTTGCAGGATTCGGTTCAGTTTCGCTCGGACGCCGTGAGCAGGAACGAGGCGTCACTCGCGTGACCGTCACGAAGACCAAGACCAGCGGAGCGCGTTACCACGACCCTTCGCCTGTCGAGCAGTGGCTGCGCGACCTGGGGCTCCGTTGGAAGCTCAGTGATGCGCGGGCGAAGGGGATGCTTCGGCGTGGCCCCGCGAGCGCCGAGAAGTGGATCCCAGAAGTGGTCTTCCAACTACCGGAGGAAGAGATCGCAGCGTTCCTCGCGACACTTTGGGAGTGCGACGGGCACCTCAGCGCGCGCCATGCGTTCTACAAGACGATCTCCAAGCAACTTGCACTCGACGTCCAGGGACTTCTGCTTCGGATCGGCATCCGATCCTCAATGTACGAATCGACCTACGCAGCTGGTGATGGTTCCATTCGTTTCGCCTATCAGGTGGGCGTGCACGGGGCGCGGCGGTTCGGGTCACTCGTGCAACAGCACATGGTCGGTCGCAAGGGCGACGTGGAGATCCGCGCGGAGGAGGGAGCTTTGACGCTCTCCCGCGAGCGGGTGCTCGCGGAGGTCGAGTCGGCCACTCGCCATCTCGAGCCGTCGATCGGTCAGCGCACGCGGCGAGGACACGTTTCCCGGCGGGCGCTGGAAGCCCAGACCGGTTTCGGCCACCAGCACTTCGCGAGCCAGTACGCTCGAATCTCCGTTCGGAGCCTCGAGAAGATCGCTCGCACGGTGCCGCTGCCCGAGAGCGACCGGGCTCAGCGCGTCGCGTGGGCGGAGATCGCTTCGATCGAGCCGGCGGGCGAAGAGCACGTCTACGACATCGAAGTCGACGGCATCCACAACTTCGTTGCGAACAACATCGTCGTTCACAATTGCATTTTCCAGGAGTCGTATATGCGCATTGCACGCGACATTGCCGGCTTCTCGATCACCGAGGCCGACGATCTGCGCAAGGCGATCGGCAAGAAGATCCGCTCGCTGATGGCGTCACTGAAGGACAAGTTCCTGAACGGCGCCGCGGAGCACGGCGTCACTCCCGGTGTCGCGAAGCAGCTGTGGGAGGATGTCGAGAAGGCGGCCGACTACTCGTTCCCCAAGGCGCATGCGGCCTGCTACGCGTTGATCGCCTACCAGACCGCATGGCTGCGGCAGAACCATCCGTGCGAGTACATGGCGGCGCTGATCAGCTCGGTGATGTCGACGAAGGACCGCGTGCCGATCTACGTCAACGCGTGCCACGAGCTCGGCATCGAGGTGCTGCCGCCCGACGTGAACGAGTCGCAGGTCGACTTCGCGGTCGTCGAGGGCAAGATCCGCTTCGGCCTCAACGCGGTGAAGGGCGTGGGGGAGGGCGCGGCACGGGCGCTGATCACGGCCCGCGCCGAGGGCGGCCCGTTCGAGTCGATCTGGGACTTTGCCGAGCGCGTCGACCCGGTCGTGTCGAACAAGCGCGTGCTGGAGGCTCTCGTCAAGTGCGGTGCGCTGCCCGGCTCGCGCAAGGGCAACCTCGAGGTGCTCGAGCAGGCCGTCGGGTGGGGGCAGAAGCAGCAGGCCGACCGGCTCGCGGGGCAGGGGTCGATCTTCGACCTCGGCCCAGCGGAGGACGAGAAGCCGAAGCACCATCCTCCGACGCCAACCGACGAGTACGAGAAGAACGAGCTGCTGCGGCTCGAGAAGGAGGTGCTCGGCCTCTACGTCTCGGAGCATCCCCTGTCGGGCATTCGCGACCAGCTGCGGCGCAAGTCGGATGCGACGATCGCCGAGCTCGACCGCCGCCGCGACGGCGAGGTCGTCACGATCGGCGGCATCGTCGCCTCGGTTCGGCACATGACGACGAAGCGCGGCGACGCGATGGTGTTCCTGCGGCTCGAGGACATCACCGGCAGCGTCGAGACCGTCGTCTTCAACCAGACCTACGACAAGGCACGCGAGCTCTGCACCGCCGACCGCATCCTCATCGTCAAGGCGCGCATCGACCGCAAGGAGGGCGAGACCAAGCTCGTCGCGCTCGAGCTGACCGCGTTCGAGGCGGTGCCCGACCGGCGTGAGGTGCGGCTCGTCATCGATGCGACGAGGGCGGCGCGGGGCACGATCCGGGAGCTGGCGCAGCTGATCAAGGATTTCCCGGGCGAGTCGCCGGTCTATGCAGACCTGATCACCTCGCAGGGCAGAAAGGTCTACGCGTTCGGGCCGCAGTACAAGGTGAAGCCGGCCCCGGACTTCTACGCCGAGGTGAAGATGCTGCTCGGCGACTCCGCCGTCGCATAGCGGGCGCCGCCTGGCGGGAAGGCTAGGTGCGAGCCAAAAGTCTGGCCCCTTCCACCCATCTGGACGATGAAGTTCGCCGTCCGGCCGTGGTAGAAGAAATGTGACGAGCGTTTGGATTCCGTTAAATCTCGATCTCCCCCAGTGAGGGGAGAACCATCGCGTTCGTTGTACCGAAGAAAAGGGGAGATGGCGAACAAGATGGAAACTGCGGAGACCAATGCACCCCTGACCGAGCAGGAGCTCGTCGAGCACTGGCGCTCGTCGGAGCTCGAGCGGGCCGGCTACCCGGCCGGGATCGCCGCCGAGCTGGCGTCGCGCACCGACATCGACCTGCACCGGGCAGCCGAGCTGCTCCAACGGGGCTGTACGCCCGAGCTCGCCGCCTCGATCCTGCTCTAACGGGAAACCGGAACGCTCGAATCTGGTTCGGCTTCGCCGAATCAGGTTCGATAGCGTCAGCCCGTGCTCTTCTCGATCCCGTCGCCCCACACCGGCGTTGTCCACCTCGGCCCGCTGCAGCTGCACATGTACGGGCTCACGCTGCTCGTCGCGATCCTGGCGTGCGTCTGGCTGACGGGCCACCGCTGGAAGGCGATGGGCGGTGAATGGGACCTCGTCACCCGGGTTGCGGTCTGGGGCGTCGCCTTCGGTGTCGTCGGGGCACGCGCCTACCACGATGTGACCTCCTGGAACGAGGTGCCCACCCCGAAGTGGCAGGGGATCTTCGAGGTGTGGAGGGGCGGCCTCGGCATCTGGGGCGGCATTCTCTTCGGAGCGATCGCGGGTGCGGTGGTGGTGCGCCGTGCGGGCTACGACGTCTCCAAGTTCCTCGACGCGGCCGCGCCGGGCCTTCTGCTGGCCCAGGGGATCGGCCGACTCGGAAACTGGTGGAACCAGGAGCTCTACGGCCGGCCGACCAACCTGCCCTGGGGCCTCGAGATCTCGCCCACCCACCGGCCGCTCCAGTACCTCGACCGCGCCACGTTCCACCCGACCTTCCTCTACGAGATGATCTGGGACTTCGTAGGCGTCGGCATGCTGCTCTACGTCTCGAAGCGGTACACGATCAGGCCGCCGGCGCTCTTTTCCCTGTACGTGGCCTGGTACTGCTTCGGCCGTCTCTTCGAGGAGCTCCTGCGCATCGACCCGTCGCACCACATCGCGCATCTGCGCCTGAACGCGTGGGTCTCGATCATCGTCTTCTGCGGTGCGACGACCTACTTCATCCTCCACCAGTTCGGCGGGCCGCCCACGCCGCGCCGTCGTCGCAAGCAGCCGGAGGAGGAGCATCGTCCGGCGATGGCGATCCCCAAGGGCGGTAAGGGCCGCGTCCGGCATGGACGCTAGTTTGAGGTGGTGCCGGTAGCCGTCCGTGAGCTGGAGCTGGACCTCGACGCCTTCGAGGGGCCGTTCGACCTGCTGCTCTCCCTCGTCCTGCGCGAGGAGCTGCCGCTGCAGGAGGTCGATCTCGCCGAGATCGTGATCGCGTTCGTCGAGCACCTCGCCGACCGGGGCGAGCTCGACCTCGACGCCTGCGGCGAGTTCCTCGTCCTCATCTCGGCCCTGCTCGAGCTGAAGGCGCGCGCGATGTTCCCGGAGGAAGAGGCCGAGCTCGCCGAGCTCGAGCCCGAGGAGGCTGCCGAAGAGCTCGCGCGGCGTCTCGCCGAGTATCGGCGCGCCAAGGAGGCTGCGCAGTTTCTGCGCGGACGCCTCGACGAGCGGCGCGATCTCTACTTCCGTCTCGGCCCGGCGCCCCTCGCGCCGCGGCCGGAGCGCAGGCTCGCGCCGCAGAGCGCCGACAGGCTCGCGGCTGCCCTCCGCGTCCTCTCGATCGAGCCGCCCGCGCCCTCCACCGCCCACATGGCGCTTCGCTTCCCTCCCGTCTCGCAGTTCGTCGACCGCTGGCGCTCGCTGCTGCGCCGCCGCAGCCGGTTCGACTTCGACCACGAGGTGCAGGGCCTGTCGCGCGTCGAGGTCGCCGTCGCCTTCCTGGCGCTCCTCGAGCTGCGCAAGCAGAACGAGATCGCAATCGCGCAGGCTGCGCCGTTCGCCCCGATAAGGATTTCCCGCGCCGAAGCAGAAAGGAGTCTCTCGTGGACAGCCCACTCCGCCTGATCACCACCGAGGCCACGCCCGCCGCCGCCCTCGCGAAGGTCGTGGAGGCGCTGCTCGTCGTGGCATCCCAGCCGCTGCCCGCGGCAGAGCTCGCCTCCGCGGCGGAGGCCGACGTGTCGGAGGTGTCCGAGGCCCTCGAGATCCTCGGCGAGCGCTACTCCGAGGAAACGAGCGGGATCGTGCTCGAGCACGTCGCCGGCGGCTTCGCGTTCCGCGCCTCGGCGGCCGCCTCGGAGGCCTGCTCGCGCCTGTTCGAGAAGCCGGCCGAGAAGGGCCTCTCCCAGGCGGCGCTCGAGACGTTGGCGATCGTCGCGTACCTGGGGCCGCTCAGCCGGCCCGAGATCGCGCGGATCCGCGGCGTCAACGTCGACGGTGTCGTCGCCGGCCTCGCCGAGCGCGGGCTGATCGGCGAAAGCGGCCGCGAGAACGAGTTCGGTGCGATCCGGTATCGCACCACGCCGCTCTTCGAGCGGATCTTCGGGCTCGAGTCGCTCGCCGCGCTCCCGCGTGTCGACGACCTGGGCGCGGACGTCACCGAGATCCGCGAGCGGCTCGAAGCGGTCGCCGAGAAACGCCCGGCCTAGCCCGCCCGCGCTACCGTGACGTCATGGACATCACGGAGAAGACGTTCGAGGCGGAGGTCATCCAGCGCTCACACCGCGAACCGGTCGTCGTCGACTTCTGGGCCGAGTGGTGCGGGCCGTGCAAGGCGCTCGGGCCGGTGCTCGAGGAGGCCACCGCCGCCGCAGGCGTCACCCTCGCGAAGGTGGACACCGATTCGAACCAGTCGCTCGCGGGCGAGTACGACATCCGCGGCATCCCGGCGGTCAAGGCGTTCAGGAACGGCCACGTCGTGGCGGAGTTCGTCGGGGCACAGGGCCGCGCGGCGATCGACGCGTTCCTCGACGAGCTGACGAAACCGCCGGTCGCCGATTCGATCGAGGATCCGGAGCTTCAGGCGGCGCTTGCCGATGGCGACTACGAGCGCGCGTTCGAGCTGCTGCTCGGCCGTGTGGACGAGGACCCGGACGGCACTCGCGCGGTGATGGTCGCCCTGTTCGGCGAGCTCGGGCACGAGCATCCGCTGACCGTCCGGTACCGCCGCCGTCTCGCGACGGCGATCTACTGACGAGCGCTGTCGAGCTGCGGCCGGAAGCCGTCGATCGTGGCGTGCTCGACACGCCAGCCACGTACGCCGTTGCGGTCGAGCGCCACGGTCAGGATCCCGGTCCGCGTCGTGTCCGGCGAGTTCGCAGGGAAGACGAAGTTCCCGAGCGTCCACGCGACGACCGAGCCGTGCGCCGGGGAGCTGACCGCGCCGAAGACGTGGGGGTGGGCGCCGAGGACGACCTGCGCGCCCGCGTCGAGCGCGGCGGCGGCGAGTTGCCGCTGACGCTCCGAAGGCTCGGTCACGAGCTCGGTGCCCCAGTGGAACCAGCAGACGACGACGTCGGCGCGCCGGCGTGCCGCCCGCACGGCGGCGGCGACCGTGTCCGGGTCGGCCTTCGCCGTCCCGGGTGAGTCGGCCGTTGCGTTGAATCCGTACGGGTTGACGTCGGAGAGGCCCACGAAGCCGATTCGCAGGCCTCCCGCCGTCACGATCACGGGCCGAAGCGCCGCCGCCGCGTTGCCTCCGCCGCCGACGGTCTCGATGCCCGCGGCGTGCGCGTACCTGATCGTGTCGAGCAGCCCCACCGCGCCGTAGTCCCCCGAGTGGTTGTTCGCAACGGTGACGACGTCGAGGCCTCCGACGGTGTGTGCGCTTCGCAGCAGCGCCACGGGACCGCGGAAGTGGAACTCCTTGTCCGCCACCGCAACACCCCGGCTCGAGATGACGCCCTCCAGGTTCGCCGTCGCAACGTCCGCCGCGCGCAGCGTCGAGCCGACGCGCGACCACGCATAGGCGCTTCCGAGCGTCGACACGCTCGCCCCGACCTGCTCTCCCGACGTCACGTCGCCGACGGCGTCGAGCACCACCGGACGCACGAGCAGCGTCCCGGCGTGTGCGACGGCTCCATTCGACCGCACCGACACGGCGTAGCGGCCGGGACGCGGCGCGGCGACGGCGATCCGGAAGCCGCCCAGCCGTCCCGAGCGGACGACGCCCAGGCTGCGGACGCCGAAACGTGCGCGCACCAGCTCGTGGGCGCCCGCGAAACCCGAGATCACGACGCGAACGCCGGGCGCGACCCAGGGCGGGAGCTTCGACGTCAGCTTCACGGGCACCGGGCCGCCGACCGGCTCGGCGCCCACGCCCGGACGCACGAGCAGCACCGCGAAAAAGCACGCGAGGAACAGGACGAGCAAGCCCAGAAAGGTGACCGCACGCGACATGGAGATCGTGTTCGGTCGCGGCGGCCGTGTTCCTCGCCTGCGAACACGCCAGAATCCCTCCATGCGCCTCAATGCCTGGCTCGCCCGCGCCGGCGTCGCCTCGCGCCGGCGGGCAGACGAGCTGATCAAGGCGGGCCGCGTCACCGTCAACGGTGAGGTGGGGCAGCTCAACACGTTCGTGAGCGGCAGGGACGAGGTGAGCCTCGACGGCAGGCTGCTCGCGAAGCAGCGGCTCGCGTACGTCCTGCTGCACAAGCCGGCGGGCGCCGTCACGACCGCCAGCGACCCTCAGGGACGCCGCACCGTTGTCGACCTGGTCCGCCATCCGTCGCGGGTGGTGCCCGTCGGCCGGCTCGATGCCGACACGACCGGCGCGCTGCTCCTGACGAACGACGGAGAGCTCTCACATCGCCTTGCCCACCCGAGGTACGAGGTCGACAAGGTCTACGAGGTCGAGACGTGGACGCAGCCGAGCGAT
This sequence comes from uncultured Thermoleophilia bacterium, assembly GCA_963826485.1. Classification (GTDB taxonomy): domain Bacteria; phylum Actinomycetota; class Thermoleophilia; order Gaiellales; family Gaiellaceae; genus PALSA-600. The sequence continues at coordinate 290,085 of CAWGXF010000010.1, read as the reverse complement.
GCCGACCTCGAACGGCTGCGCGCCGGGGTCGAGCTCGACGACGGCCCGACGCGCCCGGCCGGGGTGCGCCGTCTCGGCGGGGCGCGGATCGAGCTGACGATCCACGAGGGCCGCAACCGCCAGGTCAAGCGGATGTTCGATGCGATCGGGCACCGCGTCCGCTCTCTGCACCGCAGCCGCTACGGCCCCCTGACGCTCGAAGGGCTCGAGCCCGGCCGGTGGCGCGAGCTCGAGCCCTCCGAAGTCGACCGACTCCGCTCTTAGTTTCCTGTCGAGCCGTTGAGCCGGCTCGTCGAACGAAGCAGGTTGTTGCAGTGCGCCGCGTTCGAGTTGCCCTTCGGGATCGACGTGTTGTTGAACTCCGCGTTGAAGAGGTCGTTCTTGATCTGCGTCGCGAGGGCGTCGCGATCGCCGCCCAGGCTCTGGATCTTCGAAACGACCGACTTGTAGGCCGAGTCGTCGCTGCTCGACCCCGTCTTCAGTGCGTTGGTGTCGGCGACGAGGACGTCGGTGCCGAACTGACCGACGCTCGAGTTGAGCTGCTTGTAGCAGACGGCGAGCGCCTGGAACTTCTTGTCGCCCGTCTTGCCGGGCGTGATCGTCAGATCCTCGGTGAGGACCCGGCCGTCGGACACGTAGTCGTCCTTCAGGCCGAGCAGAGCCATCATCGTCGGACGGATGTCCGTGTGATCGGCCCAGGTGCCCGGGTTGTTGATCGAGGTGACGAGCTGCGGGTTCGCGTTCGCCCCGTCGGCCGAGCTCGGCCCGGCGGCGGGGCCCAAGCCGTCGATGCCCTTGTGGGCGACGCCGGGGCCGACCATGCCGAGCCACGTGTTGTCGATCTCCGGCGCGTAGTAGCCGTGATCCCAGGCGAACCCGTTGTTGATCGACGTGCACATCGCAGCGGCGTTCGCCTGCGTCACGCCGGTTCCGCAGCCGCTGTCGGTGGTCCCGATGGACAGGAAGTAGTCCGGCTTCGGGAACACCGTGAACGACGGTGTGCGGTTCGGATCCGCATTGACGAAATGGAGCAATTGCTCCACCGTCGGATCGGCTTCGTACTGAGTGATGTTCTGGGCCGGATTGTTGTCGTACGTGTTGTTCGCCTGAGCGTTCGCGAAGTCACGCTCGAGCTGACGGGTCGTCGGATCGCTCGGCCCAGGGTTCCCCGTGATGTAGACCGAGTTGCCCTGCGACTCGTTGTAGAACGGCGTCGAGTTGCCGAGCTGGTTCTGCAGCAGGCCGTGGATGTTGACCGCCTGCTCTCCGAGCGTTCCCGCCGGATAGCTGCAGGCGTAGCCGATCGTGCCCGGCGTGCCCGTGCAGTTCGGGGTCGCGTCGACCGCCCGGCCGACATTCGCGCCGGCAAAGTGGTCACCTTCGTCGGCGGTGATGACGAAGAGCGTGTTGCTCTTGTCGATGCCGTCGTCGGCGAGCCGGTCGAAGAACGTCTGGAACGCCGTGTTGTAGGCGGCGAGGTTCGCCTTGTAACAGGGATCGCCGGGCCCTTGGGCGGTCTTGCCGTTCGTGCAGCCCGTCTGCCCGGTCTTCTTCTCGTGCGCGTCGGAGATGTACGCGTAGGTGACCGGGATGCCGGTCTCCTGCATGTCGGCGACGTAGGCCAGCGACTGAGCGGCGCTGATCGGCCCGAAGCCCGGGAAGCCCGGCGTGTTCGGCGGAAGGAAGGCGCCGTCGATCTCCTGGCCGTTCAGGTCGACCAGGTTGCCGGCCGCGTTCGTGACCTGGTAGCTGTGGCCGTTCACCAAACGGACGCCGCCGGACGAGTTCGCCGCCTTGGCGAGTTGCGGCTGCAGGTACCGATGGCCGAAGAGCCCCTGGAAGCCGCTGTAGCCGCCCGGTTCATCGGGAAGCACGTCACTGACGGCTGTCGGGGACGAGGTCGTCTCGCCGAACTTCACCCCTTGCGCCGACGCGCAGAACGCATCGCCCTGTGCGCAGTGCACGCCGAGCCCCACGTAGTCGGCGACTTCCTGGTCCTTGAAGAAGTCACCGTCGGCCTTGAGCTGGTTGACCTCCGGGGAGCCTGCGCCGAAGACGTTCTCCAGGTCGGGGTCGACGTTCTCGAGCACCATGTTCGCCGTCGAGACCGCGCCGAAGTCGCAGCCGGCCCGCGTGAACGGCACCCACGGGGCGGGCGGCGTGGACGGTGATGCGCCGAGCGCCGGGATGTTCGCCGAGTACGGCTGGTTCGGGAACGCGTCGAGGCCGTAGGTGCCTGTCCAGTAGGCGAAGGACGACTTCGATGTCACCGTCCCCGTGCTGTCGTACGTCTCGTAGCTGTTCGTGATCGGCTGACCGTGCCGGTCGCCGTAAAGTCCCGTGTAGTTGCTGAGGCTGTCGTCGGCCGTATGCGCGATCAACGGGGTGTGGTTGTTCGAGAGCATCGTGCCCTGGCTCGTGATGAAGTTCTCGAGCGCGGGCATCTGCTCCAGATCCGAGAGCACGTTCGGGTTGTCGCGGTTGAAATGCACGTTGTCGAAGGTGATCTCGACCACGTGTTTGATGCCGTTGCCGAGCTGACAGCTGGCTGGCGGCGTCGCGACGGCAGCGTGTGCGCCGCCGCGAGTCACCGCGCCTGCCGTGACTGCGACTGCCGCACACGCGACGATCAGACCCGCAGCAAGCGAAAGTCGTTTCCTGAACTTCATTCCACTCCCCCTTTGTGTGAATGCTGATGGACGACGCCGACGGTATGTCGGCGCTCCCGACACAGGGGTGACCGAAACCACACGGTCCCGTGACGAGGTGGAGATGCCGCAGTCAGTAGTCCCCAAGAACCGACCCCCCGGTCGAGTGACTGACGCAGCGATGGTACGAAACGCGGCGAGCTACGGTCGGACGAACCCCATCCGCTCGTACATCTGCTCGAGTGTCGGCGCGGAGGTTGTGCGCGCCTTCTCCGCGCCAACCTGCAACAACCTCCGCAATTCGCCCTCGTCGGAGCGCAGCTCCCGGTAGGCGACCTGCATCGGCCGGACGAGCTCCACGACGGCTTCGCCGACGTCGCCCTTCAGGTCGCCGTAGCCTCCACCGTCGTAGGCGCGCTCGACCTCGGGGATCGGGCGGCCGGTGGCGACCGAGAGGATCTCGATCAGGTTCGAGACGCCCGGCTTCTCGTCCGGGGCATAACGAATCTCGCGCCCCGAGTCGGTGACCGCGGTCTTGAACTTCTTGCGGATGACGTCCGGCTCGTCGAGGACGAGCACCGTGCCCTGTGCGGTCCCGCCGGTCGTCGACATCTTGTTCGACGGCTCCTGCAGATCCATGATGCGCGAGCCGACCGTCGGGAAGACGCCCCGTGGAACCTTGAACGTCTCGCCGTAGCGCGCGTTGAAGCGCTGGGCGATGTCGCGGGCGAGCTCGACGTGCTGCCGCTGGTCGTCGCCGACCGGGACGATGTCGGCCTGGTAGAGGAGGATGTCGCCCGCCATCAGCACCGGGTAGGTGAAGAGACCGGCCGCGATGAACGCTTTGCCCTCGCCCTTTTCCTTGAACTGGGTCATACGCCCGAGTTGTCCGAACCCGGTGACGGCCGAGAGCAGCCAGGCAGCTTCGGCGTGCGCGGTCACATGGCTCTGGAGGAAGAGCGTGCAGCGGTCGGGGTCGAGGCCGACCGCATAGAGGAGCGCGGCCAGGTCGAGCGTGCGGTCGTGCAGGTCGCGAGGGTCGTAGTCGACGGTGATCGAGTGCAGGTCGACGATGCAGAAGAAGGCATCTCCCTCCTCCTGCGTCGAGACGTACTGACGCATGCCGCCGATGTAGTTGCCGATGTGCTTGGCGCCCGTGGGTTGGATGCCGGAGAAGACGCGCATTGAAGTCACCTCTCGTGGGTCGTCGTTCGCGCTGGGTCGGTTTCAGCGGACGGGGCGGCTCTAGCGCAGGCCTCCGCCTCGCCCGCGGCGCCATGACCAGCCGATGCGAGAGGCGAAGATCACGTTGAAAGGATAGAGCAAAAGCCGCAACTACACTGGCAGCGATGACCGTGACGCCGTCAACCTGGTCTCAGCGCTCCTGGCGCGAACGGACCGCGCTTCAACAGCCGGAGTGGCCCGACGGCGCCGTCCGCGACCGGGTGGTCGAGCGTCTGAAGGCGAGCCCGCCGCTCGTCTTCGCCGGCGAGGCGCGCGCCTTGCGCGACAACCTTGCGAAGGTGATCGACGGCCGGGCCTTCCTGCTCCAGGCCGGCGATTGCGTCGAGTCGTTCAACGAGATCTCGACGATGCGCATCCGCGAGAAGCTGAAGATCATGCTGCAGATGTCCGCCGTCCTGACCTACGGCGCGACACTGCCGGTGGTCAAGGTGGGGCGGATCGCCGGGCAGTTCACGAAGCCTCGCTCCGAGCCGTTCGAGCGGGTGGGCGACGAGGAGATCCCGAGCTTCCGCGGCCACATGATCCACGACGATGCGCGCACGGCCGAGGCGCGGGTGCCCGACCCTCGACGCATGGTCGAGGGCTACAACCAGTCGGCCTCGACGCTGAATCTGCTCCGCGCCTTCACGAAGGGCGGCTACGCCGACCTCACCCAGGTGCATCTGTGGAACAAGGACTTCGTCTCGTCCTCGCCGGAGGGACGCCGCTACGACCAGCTCGCCGGCGAGATCGAGCGTGCGCTGGCCTTCATGGCAGCGTGCGGCATCGACCTTGCGAGCGAGCGGCGCCTGCACGAGGTCGACGTGTTCACGAGCCACGAGGGGCTGCTGCTCGACTACGAGGAGGGCCTGACGCGCAGGGACTCGATCACCGGCGACTGGTACGACTGCTCGGCGCATCTCCTCTGGATCGGCGAGCGCACCCGTCAGCCCGACGGCGCGCACGTCGAGTTCTTCTCCGGAGTCCACAATCCGATCGGCGTCAAGATCGGCCCGGCCGCGACTCCCGCCGAGGTGGTCGAGCTGGCCGAGCTCCTCAATCCGCTGCGCGTTCCGGGGCGTCTGACCTACTACGCGCGGATGGGGGCCGAGCACGTGCGCGAGCTGTTGCCGCCGCTCCTGCGCGCGGTGCGCGAGGAAGGGCATCCGATTCTCTGGGCCTCCGATCCGATGCACGGGAACGGGATCCGCACCTCCACCGGGGTCAAGACCCGCCGGTTCGACGCGATCATGTCCGAGCTCGAGGGCTTCTTCAATGCGTGCTGGGAGGTGGGCGTCTGGCCGGGCGGCGTGCACCTGGAGTTCACCGGCGAGGACGTCACCGAGTGCCTCGGCGGCGCGGACGACGTTCTCGAAGAGCACCTCGCCTCCCGCTACCAGACGCTGCTCGATCCCCGCCTGAACGCCCGCCAGTCGCTCGACCTCGCGTTTCGCCTGGCCGAGCTGATGCGCGCCCCGCGCTGACGGACCGGTCCAGACCAGACCTGTCCAGGGCCTGTCCCCGGTCATGTCTCGCTGCGCCATGCCTAGAGTGGCCCTGATGAAGATCGCGGTCGTCGGCACCGGGCTCATGGGCGCATCCGTCGCGCTCGCCGCGAGGCGGCGCGGCGACGACGTCGTCGGCTGGGATGCCGACCCCGGTGCGCTCGTCGCCGCGGTGGACGTCGGCGCGGTACGGCCGGCCTCGAGCCTCGAGGAGGCCGTGGCCGGCGTGGACCTGGCAGTCGTGGCGGCGCCGATCGCCCAGCTGCCCGCGATGGTCGCAACCGTGCTCGGTGCGAGCGGCGAGGCGACCGTCACCGACGTCGGCTCCACCAAGGCGTCGGTCGTCCGGGTCGCGGACGGGTCACCACGGTTCGTCGGCGGCCATCCGATCTGCGGGTCGGAGACCCGCGGCGCCGAGAACGCGACGGCCCGCCTCTTCGAGGGCGCCACGTGGTTCCTCACGCCCGTCGCATACACGGATCCGGCGCGGCACAGGCTCGTCCACGGATTCGTCTCCGACCTCGGAGCCACGCCCGTGGCGATCGACGCCGACGCCCACGACCGGCTCGTCGCCATGACGAGCCATCTCCCGCACGTGCTCGCGAACATCGTTGCGAACCAGACCGGCGCCTCGCGCATCGACGGGCACGAGCCGCTCGCCCATGCCGGAGGCTCGCTGCGTGACATGACGCGGATCGCCGGTGCGAACCCACGGATCTGGGTCGACATCTTCCTCGACAACGCCGAGGCGATCCGCGGTGCGCTCGCCGAGCACCGGCGCCTGCTCGAGCAGGTCGATGCCGCACTCGAGCAAGGCGACGCGGGCTTCCTCGCGCGCTGGATCGGTGAGGCGTCCGGCAACCGGCGGCGCATGCTCGAGCGCGAGTACCCGGATCCCGGCTCGCTGCAGCGGCTCCGCGTGCACGTCCCGGACCGTCCCGGAGTCCTCGCGGGGATCACGCAGGCCCTCGGTGCCGAGCGGATCAACATCGAGGACTTCGAGCTGCACCATGTGTCGCCCGAGCGCGGCGGCACACTGACGGTGCTCGTCGAGGGCGAGGGCGAGGCTCAGCGCGCCGCGACGATGCTCGAGTCCCAGGGCTACAGCGTCGTCGTCTCGGCGGTCATCGATGAGGGTTGAGCCGGCGGTCAGGCTCGAGGGCCATTTCGCGGTCCCGGGCGACAAGTCGATCTCGCACAGGGCCCTGCTCCTCGGCGCGGTCTCGGATGGAGACACCGTCGTCCGCGGGTTCGGGCGTTCCGGCGACACGATGTCCACGCTCGCGGCGGTGCGTGCGCTCGGAGCCGACGTCGACGACAACGACGACCGGCTCGTCGTGCGCGGTGTCGGCCTGCGCGGCCTGCAACCCGCGTCGATCGACTGTGGGAACGCGGGCACACTCGCGCGTCTCGTCGTGGGCCTGCTCGCGTTCCAGGAAGGCAGCTTCACGCTCACCGGCGACGAATCGCTCTCGGCGCGTCCGATGGAGCGCGTCGCCGAGCCGCTGCGGCTGATGGGAGCGCAGGTCGAGACCACCGACGGGCACCTGCCGCTCAGCGTCACCGGCTCGCCGCTCGAGGCGATCGACTACGAGCTGCCGGTCGCGAGCGCCCAGCTGAAATCGGCGATCCTACTCGCAGGGCTCGGCGCAAGAGGCAAGACGACCGTCGTCGAGCCCGCGCCGACGCGCGACCACACCGAGTTGATGCTCCAGAACGCGGGCGCGCGGGTAACCGTTCGTCCGAGCTCGGTCAGCGTCGACCCACCCGAGCGCCTGCGCCTCGACGAGGTCGATGTCCCCGGCGATTTCTCCTCCGCCGCCCCGTTCATCGTCGCGGCCACGCTGGTCCCCGAGTCGCGCATCACGATCCATGACGTCAACCTCAATCCCCGCCGCACCGGGCTGCTGGATGTGCTCGAGCGGATGGGCGGGCGCGTCGGCATCCTGCAGCGGCGAAGGATGGGCGGCGAGCAGGCCGGTGATCTCGAGGTGCGCGGCGCCGAGTTGACCGCCACGACGATCCATTCGCGCGAGGTGCCGCTTCTGGTCGACGAGTTGCCGCTCTTTGCGTTGCTCGCGTCGCAGGCGCGCGGTGAGAGCTGGGTCTACGGGGCCGGGGAGCTCCGTCACAAGGAGACCGACCGGATCGATGCGGTGGTCGACGCCCTGCGCGCCGTGGGCGGCCGCATCAAGGGTCACGACGACGGGTTCGCGGTCACCGGCGTCCCCACCCGCCCCAAGGGCGGAAAGGTCGACGCGCGCGGAGACCACCGGATCGCCATGCTCGGGGCTGTTGCAGGACTTGCGAGCCGGGAAGGCGTCGAGGTGCAGGGCGCCGAGACGGTGGCGATATCCTTCCCCGGCTTCTACGACCTCGTGGAGCAGGTCACCCACCGATGATTGTCGCCATTGACGGACCGGCAGGCGCCGGCAAGAGCACGGTCGCCCGCAAGCTCGCGGAGCGGCTCGGCTTCAACTACCTCGACACGGGAGCGATGTATCGCGCACTGACCTGGCTCGCGATCCGCGAGGCGCTGCCGCTCGGCGAATCCGAGGCGCTCGGAGATCTGGCGCGCCGGAACCCGGTCACGTTCGACGACGCCGGGCGGGTGTTCATCGCCGATACCGACGTCACCTCGGCAATCCGGCAGTCGCGGATCGATCGCATGGTGCCGGTCGTCGCGCGCCATCACGACGTGCGGGAGGTGATGCGCGAACGGCAGCGTGTGCTCGGCCATCAGGGGAACGTCGTCATCGAGGGCCGTGACATCGGCACGGTCGTCGCGCCGGACGCCGAGGTGAAGATCTATCTCCAGGCGGATCCGGACATTCGCGCGGCACGCCGCCAGGCCGAGCGCCCCGACATCGGCGCCGATGCGCTCGCGACGGACTTGCGCATCCGCGACGCGTCCGACCGGGTGCGCATGCAGCCCGCAGCGGATGCGGAGCTGATCGACACGACCGGCCTCGAGGTCGCCGACGTCGTGTCGCGAATCGAGCAGTTGATTCGCACGCGTTCGCTCGCCAAGTCGTGACGCCCCAGGACGTCACGTGGAGGCTCGGCCGCGTCTACATGGGCTTACCGGCGCGCTGGGCGACGAGGGTGCGTGCCTACGGCCGGGAACGCGTACCGGAGACGGGCGGACTGGTCTACGCGGTGAATCACATGCACTGGATCGACATCCCGCTCGTCGGCGTCATGTCGCCACGCAATGTCAGCTTCGTCGCGAAGGCCGAGGTGATCAGGTTCCCGGGGCTCGGACGGTTCGTGAGCTGGCACGGCACGATTGCCGTCCGGCGGGGTGCATCCGACCGCGATGCGGTCCGGCTGATGCGAGAGACGGCGCGCAACGGCGGTGTGGTCGGCCTGTTCGTCGAAGGGACACGACTGAAGCTCGGACGGCCCGGGAAGGCTCAACCGGGCGCCGCGATGGTCGCACTGCAGGAGAGCGTGCCGGTGGTGCCGGTCGCGGTCTACGGAACGCAGTTCTGGAAGATCAGCGATTTCGCACCATGCTCCATCGCGTTCGGGGAGCCGGTGCGGTTCGAAGGGCTGCCCAAGGGCGGCCGAGGCTACAAGGAAGCGACGGCCGAGATCGAGCGCCGCATCAATGTGCTCTTCGACTGGCTCGCGGACGTCCATGCGCAGGGCCGCCCGGCCGGGGTCACCCCGCCGCTGTGAGCAGCGCCGCCGTCAAGCTCGAGGGAACGGTGGCCATCGTCGGGTTTCCGAACGTCGGGAAGTCGACACTCGTCAACCGACTGACCGCGACGCGCCAGGCCGTCGTGCACGAGACGCAGGGAACGACGCGCGACCGTAAGGAGCTCGTCTGCGAATGGAACGGGCGCAGCTTCCTGCTGATCGACACCGGCGGCATCGACATCGCGGACCCGAGCCCGATCACCAGGCAGATCGCCGTGCAGGCACGTGCCGCCATCGAAGAGGCGGATCTCGTCCTGTTCGTCGTCGATGCCCGCGCCGGCGTGACGCCCGGTGACGAGGAGCTCGCACAGATCCTGCGGAACGCGAAGAAGAACGTGCTCGTCCTGGCCAACAAGATCGACGACCCGTCGCAGGAGAGCCTGGGGCTCGAGTTCCACCGCCTCGGCTTCGGCGAGCCGTTCCCGATCTCGGCGTTGCACGGCTCGAACACGGGCGACCTCCTCGACGAGATCCTCGATCTGCTGCCGGGCGATTCGCCGCGAACGGTGGAGGAAGACGCGATTCGCGTCGCCATCCTCGGCCGGCCGAATGTCGGCAAGTCGTCTCTCTACAACAAGCTCGTCGGATCGGAGCGTACGATCGTCTCGGAGGTTCCCGGGACGACACGCGACACGATCGACACCGTGATCGAGCACGAGGGCCGGACGCTCCAGCTGATCGACACGGCCGGTCTGCGGCGCAAGCGCAAGCAGCGGCAGGGGATCGAGTACTACTCGGAGCTGCGCGCGCTCGAGGCTGCGAAGCGGGCCGACGTCTCGCTCGTCCTGGTCGATGCGGCCGAGGGCATCGTCGAAGGGGACATCACCGCCGTCGAGGTCGCGCGCAAGGCGCATTGCGCGACCCTGATCGTCCTCTCGAAGTGGGACATCTCGGAGATCACGATCGAGGACGTGCGTCCCGAGCTCGCCCGCCGGCTGCGCCAGCGCCCCGACTTCATCACGATCTCGTCGAAAACCGGCCGTGGTGTCTCACGCCTGCTCGGGAAGGTCGAGGAGCTCTACGACCGTTTCGTCTCGCGCGTGCCGACGGCGGAACTGAACAGGTTCATCGGGGAGCTCAAGGAGATGCGCCAGGCGCCTTCCAGGGGCGCTCGCCGGCTGAACCTCCTCTACGGCGCGCAGGTGACGACGCGCCCCCCGCGCTTCCGGTTCACCGTCAACGATCCCGGCCTCGTGACCCGCGACTATGCCTACTGGGTGGAGAATCAGCTGCGCGAGCGTTTCAACCTGGAGGGTGTGCCGGTGGTGGTCGACTTTCGCGAACGTCCGTGAGGATCGTGGTCGCCGGCGGTGGGGCGTGGGGGCGGGCGTTCAGCCGTCTGCTGCGAGACCGCGACCACGACGTCTTCGTCGCCACACGTGCGACGCTCGACGACGCGCCGTACGAGGAAGCCGATCTCGTCGTCGTCGCCGTCCCGAGCCTCGCCTTCGGTGAGGTGCTCACGCATGTGCGCGGCGATGTGCCGGTCCTGAGCCTCGTCAAAGGCCTCGATCCGTCGACCGGCGACCGGTTGTCGACGCTCGTGCACGGTCGCCCCGTCGCGGTTCTCTCCGGCCCGACGATGGCGGAGGAGGTGGCGACCGGCCTGCCCGGTGCCGCTGTGATTGCGTCGGAGGACGAAGCACTCGCACTGCGGTTGCAGGAGGCGGTCAACTCGGGGACGTTCCGTGTCTATGTGAACAGCGACCTGATCGGGGTCGAGCTCTGCGGGGCGGCGAAGAACGTGATCGCACTGGCCGCCGGCGCGGTGGACGGGCTGGGGCTGGGCGACAACGCGAAGTCGGCGTTGATCACCCGCGGCCTCGTGGAGATGGCACGGCTCGGGGAGGCCTGCGGCGCGGAGGCCGAGACGTTCTCGGGGCTGGCGGGGATGGGCGATCTGATCGCGACGTGCTTCCACCCCCTGGGGCGCAACCGCCGGGCGGGGGAACTGATCGCGCGCGGCGCCAGCCCCGACGAGGCCAGGGCGCAGATCGGCCAGGTCGTGGAGGGGCTGACAACCGCCCCGGTGCTGCGCGACCTGTCGCGGCGCATCGGAGTCGAGCTGCCGATCACCGAGGGTGTCTGCGCCGTGCTGGACGGCATGTCGTTGCACGACCTCGCCGGCTCGCTCATGGGCAGGCGTCCGACGGAGGAATAGCTACCCTTCGCGTCCATGGCGGAGCGCAGCTTCCTCTTCACCTCGGAGTCGGTCACCGAGGGGCACCCCGACAAGATCGCCGACCAGATCTCGGATGCGGTCCTCGATGCTGCGCTCGCGAACGATCCGCTGAGCCGCGTCGCCTGCGAGACGCTCATCACGACCGGCCTCGTCGTCGTCGCGGGCGAGATGACGACCGAGGAGTACATCGACATTCCGCGCATCGTGCGCGACACGGTCAAGAGCATCGGCTACACGCGTGCCAAGTACGGGTTCGATGCGGACACCTGCGGCGTGATCGTGACGCTGGACGAGCAGTCGCCGGACATCGCGCAGGGTGTGGACACGGCGTATGAGCTGCAGCACGACCCGGGTGACGACGATCCTCTCGACAAGGTCGGGGCGGGCGACCAGGGGATGATGTTCGGCTACGCGTCGAACGAGACCCGGGAGCTGATGCCGCTGCCGATCATGCTCGCGCATCGCATCGCGAAGCGGCTGGCCGAAGTGCGGAAGTCGGACGTGCTCCCGTACCTGCGCCCGGACGGCAAGGCGCAGGTCTCGATTCGCTACGAGGTCGACGCCGAGGGGCGCCAGACACCGGTGGAGATCGAGCGCGTGCTGATCTCGATCCAGCACCGGGAGGGGCTCGATGCCGAGACGATGATCAAGCCGGACCTGATCGAGCACGTGTTGCGTCCGATCCTGCCGCGGGACATGTACGACGAGAAGCGCCTCGAAGATCCGAAATTCGTCTTCGTCAACCCGACCGGCAAGTTCGTGATCGGCGGCCCGATGGGCGATACGGGGCTGACCGGGCGGAAGATCATCGTCGATACCTACGGTGGCGCGGCTCCGCACGGCGGCGGGGCGTTCTCCGGCAAGGATCCGACCAAGGTCGACCGGTCGGCTGCGTATGCCGCCCGCTACGTGGCGAAGAACGTCGTCGCCGCCGGTCTCGCAGACCGCTGCCAGATCCAGGTCGCCTACGCGATCGGGGTCGCCCATCCGTTCTCGATCCTCGTCGACACGTTCGGCAGCGAGAAGGTCGGTGTGGCGCTCATCGAGGAGCTCGTCAAGGAGCATTTCGACCTGCGCCCCGCCGCGATCCTGCGCGACCTCGAGCTGCGGCGGCCGATCTACCAGAAGACCGCTGCGTACGGCCACTTCGGCCGCGACGACCACGACTTCTCGTGGGAGCGCACCGACAAGGCCAACGCGCTGCGCGCAGCCGCCGGTCTCGCAGCCGTCGTCACCTGAACGAGCTTCCGATCAGGTGCGCTTGACGAAGAGCCCTTCGGCGGCCCGTTCGCCGATCGCCCTCTCGCCGCCGTTGATCGCGACGCGGAACTGACCCGAGGCCGGCTCGGCTGCGCGCAGCTCGAATGCGGTCCCGGGCGTGAGGCCCTCGTCGTAGAACCAGTGCAGAAGATCGCCGTCGTGCTCGGCGAGGCGGACGATCGTCGCCTGCGCACCGGGCTCGAGCGCCGACAGCGGCTCGAGCTCGCGGTTCTCGGCCTGTTCGACGTCCGGATCGATCGGCCAGCCGTGCGGGCAGCGATCCGGATGACCGAGCTTCTCCTCGATCCGGTCGACCATGTCGTCGCTGAACGTGCCGCCGAGCTCGTCGGCGTGAACATGCGCCTCGGCGGCGGTGTAGCCCATGAAGTCCGTCAGCAGCCGCTCGATGATCCGGTGCTTGCGGACGACCCTGCGGGCCCGCTCGGCGCCTGCCGGGGTGAGGATCGCCTCCTTGTGCTCGCCGCGCTCGACCAGTCCCTCGGCCTCGAGCCGCTTCAGCATCTCGCCCGCAGATGCGCGGGAGACGCCCAGCATCTCGGCGACGCGTGATGCGATCGTCTGCGACGAGCCGGTGGCCGCCGGGCGGTACTCGCCGATCGGGAACGCGAGAAAGTAGATCGTCTCCAGGTACTCGTCGATGCCGTGACCGGCAGCCATGTCGTGATCGTAGTGTGAAACTGCCCGGCCACGCGTCCGGCCGGATCGCCGTGGCCGCCGGGGCCTGAATTACCCTGGCCCCCCTGGGGCCCTTCTTCCATGCAGTCGCGGTCTTCTTCCATCACCTCACGGAGGTGGAGTGGTCGGCGCTCGGGCTCGGGGTCCTCTGTCAGATCCTGAAGCTGGTGTGCCGCGCACGGGCCTGGCAGAACATCCTGCGCGCGTCCTATCCCGGTCACGGTCCTCGCTTCCGGAGTGCTCTCGGTGCCTACGTGGCCGGTGTCGGCGTCAACTCGATCGCCCCCGCGCGCGGCGGCGACCTCGTCAAGCTCTATCTCATTCGGCATCGAATCGAGGGATCGACGTACCCGACGCTTGCCGCGACGCTCGTGGTCGAGACGCTGTTCGACTTCTTCATTGCGTCCGCCCTGCTCATCTGGGCCCTCGCGATCGGTGTGCTGCCCACGCACCAGGTCTACTCGCGCATCCCGACGGTCGACTGGAGGTTCTTTCTCCGCCACCAGCGGGCGACCGAGATCGGGCTGGGGATCCTTGCCGTCGCAATCGTGATCGCGGTGCTCTGGGCGCGCCGCCGGGCGGTGTCGTTCTGGGAGCGCGTGCGGCTCGGTTTTGCGATTCTCGGCGACCGGCGCCGGCTCGTGATCGGCGTGCTCGTGCCTCAGGCGATCTCGTGGGTGCTGCGAATCGCGACGCTGTACTTCTTCCTGAAGGCGTTCGGCGTTCATGCGACGGTGCACAACGCGCTGCTCGCGCAGGTTGTCGAGTCGCTGGCGACGCTGTTCCCGGCCACGCCCGGCGGGGCAGGCACGAAGCAGGGGCTGATCGTCTACCTGTTCCGTGGGCAGGCAGTGTCGACATCGCTCCTGCTCGCCTTCAGCGTGGGTATGAACATCGTCGTCACGATCGTGAACGTGCTCATGGGGCTGCTTGCGATCGGGCTGATGGCACGAACGCTTTCGTTCAAACGGGTGCGCAGGGACGCGAACTCGGAGCAACCGGCGTCGTAGTGCCGCTCGCGTCCATCTACCCGCTCGTCACCGCTCGCGCAGTGGCGCGTGAGTTCACCTACGAGGTCCCGGACGACGTCGTGGTCGGCTCGATCGTCCGTGTGCCGTTCGGCCGCTCCCGCGCGCGGGGAATCGTCGTCTCGCTGCAGCAGCAGGCGCCGGACGGCATCGAGGCGCGGCCGATCGAATCCGTGATCGGGGAGATCCCGGCCACGCTCGTCGAGCTCGCGCTCTGGATCGCGGACTACTACGGCTCGACGCCGGCGCGCGCGCTTGCCCTCGTCGCGCCCGAGACGCCGAAGAGGCGCAAGGAGCAGCCGCCGCCGGCCGAGCGGCAGGGGCTGGCCGGGGAGGCCGAGCCGCTGGAGCTCTCCGGCTCGCAGATCGCAGCGGTCGACCGGATCGTGAACGGCACCGGGAACTTCCTGCTCCACGGCGCGACCGGCTCCGGGAAGACCGAGGTGTATCTGCAGGCGTGCGCCTCGATGCTCGAGCGCGGTCTCGGCGCGATCGTGCTCGTGCCCGAGATCGCGCTTGCGCCGCAGACGGTCGGCCGCGTGCGCGCGCGCTTCGGCGACCGGGTGGCGATCCTCCATTCGGCCCTCACCGATGCGGAACGCCGTGACGAGCGCGCACGGATCGCGAGCGGCGAGGCGCGCGTCGTCGTCGGCGCCCGTTCGGCGATCTTCGCGCCGATCCGCGGCCTCGGCCTGATCGTCGTCGACGAGGAGCACGACCCGTCGTACAAGCAGGACTCCGATCCGCGCTATGACGCGCGGACGGTCGCTGCGAAGCGTGCCGCGCTCGAAGGAGCCGTGGCCGTGTTCGGGTCGGCGACTCCACGGCCGGAGAGCTGGGCGACGCTCGAGCGGCTCGAGCTCGGCGGGCGGATCGGCGCCGACCTGCCGCCGGTGCAGGTGATCGATCTGCGGCGTGAGGCCGGCTACCCACTCTCGGCGCCGCTCCTGCGCGCGCTTCGCCGGGTGGCCGAGCATCGCGGCAAGGCAATTCTGTTGCTGAACCGCCGTGGAGTTGCGCCGGCGCTCCACTGTCGTGCCTGCGGAACGACGATCCGCTGCCCGAACTGCGACGTCTCCCTGGTCCTGCACGGCGACACCTCGCTTCGCTGCCACCACTGCGGCTACCTGCGGCAGGCACCGGCGACCTGCGAGGCGTGCGGGTCGCCGGAGATCGCGCGCCTCGGGGCGGGGACGCAGAGGCTCGAACGGGAGCTCGAGCGCGAGCTGCCCGAGCTCGAGCTGATCCGGCTCGACGCCGACGCGATCGCCCGGCCGGAGCAGCTCGCCGGATCGCTTGCGCGCTTCCGCGACGCCGACGGGGCGGTGCTGCTCGGCACCCAGATGGTGGCGAAGGGCCACCACTTCGCCGGCGTCGAGCTGGCCGCCGTCGTGGACGCGGACACGGGCCTGGGGCTGCCCGACTTTCGGGCGGAGGAGCGAACGTTTCAGCTGATCACGCAGCTGGCCGGGCGCAGCGGCCGCGATGCGCCGGGCCGCGTGCTCGTGCAGTCCTTTCAGCCCGATGCGCGGCCGATCGTCCAGGCGGCGCGGCACGATGTCGCCCGGTTCCTGACGGAGGAGCTCGAGCGGCGCAGGCAGCTCGGGTACCCGCCGTTCTCGCACCTGGTGCGGATCGTCGTGGCGGGGCCGGAGCTCGAGCTGGTCGTGCGCGCCCTCGAGGAGCTGAAGGCGGGGATCAGCGGCGCCGACCTGCTCGGGCCGGCGGCGCTGCTTCGGCTGCGCGGCCGGTACCGGGCGCAGCTCGTGGCGAAGACGGGGCAGCCGCGGCGGATCGCCTCGCAGGCCGCGCGGCTCCTCTCTGCCGCCGCCCCGAACATGCGCAGGGCGAAGCTGACCGCGGTGGTCGACGTCGACCCGCAGTCGCTCTAGCCGTGTCCGCACGGGACACGGCTAGGGACAGTCCCCGGACGCGTCTCTCCGGGACACGGCGAGGGACAGTCCCTGGACGCGTTTCGCGAGGACGTGGCCGTCCGGCACCATGGGGCCGTGCAGCAGCGGCCCGAGGACATCATCGGGGAGTGGGGGATCCGCGACGTGACGCCGCCGTCGCAGGCCGAGCGGCGCCGGCTCGAGGCGGAGCAGGACCTGAACCCGCTCGTCGGCCGGGCGCTGCCGCGGCGTATTCGGAGCTTCCGCGTCGAGGCAGACCACTACCTCGCCTCACTCGGCGGCCCGCTCCCCTACATGCAGAGGCTGAAGCAGATCGACGACGAGACCGAACACCAGACGAGGCTTCTCGCGGAGGCCCACGCCGAGCACGGCTCCGACCTGGCCGCGTGGCGCCGGATCGTCGAGAACTGGAACTTCAGCGAGGTGAACGACCTGATCGAGCGGCACAACCGCTGGTACCCGGTCGAGGCGCGGCTGGCGATGGATCCACGGACGCGCGACTACGTGAAGATCGGCGGCCGGCCCTACCGGCGGCAGCACCTGGACGAGACCTGGATACTCGAGCACTTCCCCTACACTGCGTCGCCGTGAGCGAGCACGAACACGACCATCCGCACGACCATGGTCACGACGGCGAGCCCGGGGAGGACGCCCGCGCCGAGGCAGAGGCCGAGGCCATCGCCGACGCGGAGGCCGAGGCCCGCCGCCGCTTCGCGCTCGGGCAGATTCGCCAGTACGGCGATCCGGCTCTGAGACTCGTCGCCCACGACGTCGTCGAGTTCGACGGCGACCTGCAGAGACTCGTCGACCGCATGACCTCGTTGATGCACGACGCGCAGGGCGTAGGGCTCGCCGCGACGCAGGTCGGTGTGCTTCGCCGCCTGTTCGTCTTCGAGCCCGACGAGGACGGGCCGCGAGTGGCCGTGAACCCGGTGATCGTCGAACGCGCGGACGAGAGCGAGACCGATGAGGAGGGCTGCCTCTCGCTGCAGGGCGTGCGGGTCCCCGTCGAGCGGTCGCTCGGGGTGACGCTCGAAGCCAAGGATGCACAGGGAAACGACGTTCGCTGGGAGCTGGACGGGTACAGCTCCCGTGTCGTGCAGCACGAGCTCGACCATCTCGACGGAGTGCTGATCATCGACCGCACCGACGACGAGCACCGCAAGGAGGCGCTCGCGACGCTGCGGCCCCGTGCCGTTCTCAGGTAATGCGCATCGGGGTCGCCGCGACGGCACCGCTCGGCGCCGACGTGCTCGAGCGCCTCGCCGAGATCCACGACGTCGCGTGGCTGCTCACGCGCCCGGACGCGCCGCGCGGCCGCGGTCGCAAGCTCGCCGCGCCGCCCGCGAAGGCGGTGGCGCTGCAGCTCGGCATCGCCGTCCACCAGCCGGAGAGGCCCGAGCTTCCGGCCGACGTCGAGCGCGTCGTCGTCTGCGCCTATGGGCTGTACATCCCGCCGCCACTACTCGCGCGCTCGCTCTGGCTCAACGTCCACCCGTCGCTCCTGCCGCGCTGGCGCGGCGCCGCCCCCGTGGAGCGCGCGATCCTCGCCGGTGACCGCGAGACGGGCGTGACGATCCACGAGACCGTCGAAGCGCTCGACGCCGGCCCCATCGCCGCCCAGGCGGCGTTCCCGGTCGGCGACCTCGACGCCGGCGGCGTCTTCGAGCGCTCGGCCCAGCTCGCTGCGCGCCTCCTCGAGGAGGTACTGGAGGCGCCGTCGTTCATCCCGCAATCCGAGGACGGCGCGGTCTATGCCGACAAGATCGGGCCGGACGACCGCGAGCTGAACCTCGACGACCCGCTGGACGCGTGGCGGCGTGTGCGTGCGCTTTCGCCCCACATCGGCGCATGGACGATGCTGCACGGACGGCGCGTCACGATCTGGCGGGCGCGGTACGCCGACGGCGACTTCCTGCCCGAGCTGGTGCAGCCGGAAGGGCGCGGCAAGATGAGCTACGACGAGTTTCTGCGCGGTGTGAGGTGATCGCCCCCGCACGGGCGGCCGCATACGAGGTCGTCCGCCGCGTCTTCGAGGAAGACGCCTACGCCGATCGGGCGATCACAGCAGCTGTCGACGGCCTCGACGCGCGCGACCGCGCGCTCGCGCAGCGGCTCGCCTACGGCACCGTCCAGATGAAGCGACCGCTCGACTTCGGGATCGAGCAGCTCGGCGGGCGGCCGGTGCGCAAGCTCGATCCGCCGGTGCGCGCGGCGCTGCGGCTCGGCGCGTACCAGCTTGCGCTCACCGATCAGGCCGAGCACGCCGTCGTCGACGACACGGTCGAGCTCGTACGCGCCGCGCGGCTCGAGCGGGCGGTGCCGTTCACGAATGCCGTCATGCGCAGGCTTGCGCGCGGTCTCCGGGGGCTCGTCGCCTCGCTTCCGGAAGGCCCGGTGAAGCACTCCTACCCCGACTGGATCGCCGAGATCTGGACGCGGGACTTCGGTCCCGCCGTCGCCCTCGAGTTGATGCGCGCCCAGAACGAGCCGCCGGACCTCGAGGTGCGGGCCGCCGAACCGGTCGGCGAGCCGACGGACGTGCCCGGTGCCTACGTCGTCGACGCGGTCGATCTCGAGCACATGCGGCCGATGAGCCGGGCTTCCCAGCTCGCAGCCCTCGTGGTCGGCGCGCAGGACGGCGAGCGCATCCTCGACCTGTGCGCTGCTCCGGGCGGCAAGGCGATGATGCTCGCAGGGGATGTGACCGCGGTCGAGGTTCATCCCGGCCGCGCGCAGGCGATGGCGAGGAACGTCGGGCCGAACGTCCGTGTCGTCACGGCCGACGCCCGCGAGCTCGACGAGACGGGGTTCGACCGGGCGCTCGTCGACGCGCCGTGCTCCGGTCTCGGCGTCCTTGCACGCCGCCCCGACCTGCGCTGGCGGGCGAGGCCCCTGCCCGAGCTCCAGCTGGAGCTCCTCTCGGCGGCCGCGGCGCGCACCCGGCCCGGCGGCACGATCGTCTACTCGGTGTGCACGTTGAACGCCGACGAGAACGAGGCGGTCGTGGACGCCTCGGGCCTCGAGCCGGTGCCTCTGGACGAGTGGGCCCAGTACGCACATCCGACCCGGCCGGAGTTCCTCCTCACGCTCCCGCACCGCGACCGGACGAGCGGCTTCTTCATCGCGCGGTTGACACCGTAGGATCGAGACCAGTGGCCTGGCAGGATTGGATCCGGACGGTCGAGGTCGAGCCGTCGCTCTACGGAGCAGACTTCGCCCAGCTCGGCGACCAGCTGGGGGAGTTGCTGCGCGCGGGCTGTCGTGTCTTCCATTTCGACGTCGGCGACGGGCACTTCGTCGAGCCGATCACGATGGGCCCGATCGTCCTCCAGTCGATCTCGCCGATCATTCACCGTGGCAGCGGCGCGATCGACGTGCACCTGATGGTCGAGACCCCGGCCAAGTACTTCGAGCCCGTTGCGGCCGCGGGCGGCGACAGCGTCACGTTCCACTACGAAGCGGTCGACGACGTCGCCGCCACGATCCGCGACGCGCGTGAGCACGGGCTGCAAGTCGGGGTCGCCTTCAATCCGGAGAGCGAGCCCGAAGACGTCGCTGCAGTGAGCGGCGATGCCGACCTCCTGCTCTGCATGGCGATCCATCCCGGGTACTCGGGTCAGCAGTTCAGGGATGAGACCTACGACCGGGTGCGCCGGTTGCGGGGCGCGCTCCCGGATGCGGTCAACATTCAGGTGGACGGTGGGGTCGGGACCGGGAACATCAGGCAGATCCGCGCTGCCGGTGCCACGCTGCTCGTGGCCGCGACGGCGATCTTCGGCGCCGATGATGTGGCAGGCGCCTATCGGCAGCTGGCCGACGCGCTGGCGTGAGCCTCGCCGCCGCGATCGAGCGCGCCCGGGACGCCCACCACCGGGCGTATCCGAAGCCGACCGTCGGCGCCGTGCTCGTGCGCGACGGACAGCTCGTCGGCGAAGGCGCAACGGAAGCTGCGGGCCGCCACGCGGAGCTCGTCGCTCTCGAGGCCGCGGGCGAGCGTGCGCGCGGGGCGACGATGTACGTGACGCTCGAGCCCTGTGCGCACCACGGCACCACGCCGCCGTGTGTCGACGCGATCCTGGCGGCGGGCGTCGCGCGCGTCGTCTTCGGCGCCTCCGATCCGAACCCGGTGGCCGCCGGCGGTGCCGAGCGTCTTTCTGCAGCGGGCGTCGACGTCGAGGACGCGGATTCGTGGGAGGCCGGTACCCTCGACGAGGCCTGGCGGACATGGGTCTCGCTGGGACGGCCGTTCGTGACCTACAAGGCCGCGATGACCCTCGACGGCAGTCTCGCCGTGCCGGGAGAGCGCTGGGTGAGCGGTGAGGCCTCTCGGCACCTCGTGCACGAGCTGCGTGCCCGGGTCGACGCGGTGGCGGTCGGCGGCGGGACGGCACGTGCCGACCGTCCGCGCCTCGACGCCCGAGGCGTGGTCACGCCACGCGGCCAGCCGAGAAGGATCGTCTTCTCGCGGGGGCCGCTGCCCGACGGGCTCGACCTCGAGCTTCGCAGCGGCGCGCTCCAGGACGAGCTGCGCGCACTCGCCGCCGAAGGCGTCCAGTCGCTCCTTCTCGAAGGCGGGCCTACGCTTGCCACCGCGTTCCTCGAGGCCGACCTCGTCGACAAGCTGCTCGTCTTCGTCGCTCCGACGCTCGCCGGCGCCGGGCCGCGCCTTCATGCTTCGCTACCCTCCCGCCGCACGCTGTCGCATCTCTCCGCGAGGCAGATCGGCGGCGACGTGCTCCTCGAGGCCTATGTCCACCAAGCCTGAATCCCAGCGGTCGGACGACCAGCTCGTCATGCATCTGAGCCACTGGCTGACGCGCCAGCTCGGGAACGACGAGCTGCGCCGCAGGGTCGAGGAGATCGGGACCGACGAGCTGGCGCCCGGCGGCCGCGATGCGGTCAACGAGCTGCTCGCCGAGCTCGCGACCGCCGTCCCGGGCGACCGCGCGCAGCTCGAGGTGCTTGTGCGCGAGACCGTCGAGACGCTCGTCTACGGAGACTGACGTGTTCACCGGGATGATTCGCGAGGTCGGCACGGTCGTCTCGTGCGAAGGCGGTGCAGACGGTGTCCGGCTGACGATCGAAGCGCCCGCGACGGCCGGCTCCGCGCAGCCCGGCGACTCGATCGCGATCGACGGCGTCTGCCTGACGGTTGTCGTGGCCGCCGGCGGCACGCTCGCGTTCGACGCCGTTCCCGAGACGCTCGACCGGACCAGCCTCGGAGCCGCCGGCCCCGGGGCGAAGGTCAATCTCGAGCCGGCCCTACGGGCCGGCGAGCCGCTCGGCGGCCACTACGTCCAAGGCCACGTCGACGGCGCCGGCAGCGTCCGATCGGTCGAGCGGGAGGGAGACGGGAGGCGGGTCTGGTTCGATGCGCCGCCCGACCTGCTCCGCTACGTGGTCGAGAAGGGATCGATCGCGGTCCAGGGCACCAGCCTGACCGTTGCATCCGTCGACGCGGCCGGGTTCGCCGTCGCCCTCGTTCCCTACACGCTCGCCGCGACGACCCTCGCGGGGCTCGAGCCCGGAGCCCGTGTCAATCTGGAGGCCGATGTGCTTGCCAAATACGTCGAGAAGCTCCTCCCGCGCTAGATGGTTGATCGGTAATTGACGGTGTTCCGGGGAGGGTCTGCACCAAGCAGTGTGGTCGACGCGACCGGGGTCAAGGCCGGTGGGCCTTGGCGCCGGGCGCGGCGGGCGCAATGCGCCGTGTGCAGGCCCCCATCCGGGGCGGCGTTGAATTCCCGATCAATCATCTAGCCTTCGGACATGGCCGTGACCACGCCTTTCGCAACGATCGAGGAGGCGATCGAGGACATTCGCGAGGGGCGGATGGTCGTCGTCGTCGACGACCCCGACCGTGAGAACGAAGGCGATCTCACGATCGCGGCCCAGTTCGCGACGCCCGAGGCGATCAACTTCATGGCAACCCACGCCCGGGGGCTGATCTGTCTGTGCCTGACGGAGGAGCGGGCCGACCACCTCGGCCTCCGCCCGATGACCGAGCACAACGAGGCGCCGCTCGGCACGGCGTTCACGGTCAGCATCGAAGCGCGGGAAGGCGTCACGACCGGTATCTCGGCCGCCGATCGCAGCTGGACGATCCAGGTGGCGATTCACTCCGACTCGACACCGCACGACCTCGTCCAGCCCGGACATGTGTTCCCCTTGCGGGCCAGACCGGGCGGCGTGCTCGAGCGGATCGGGCAGACGGAGGCCGCGGTCGACCTCGCCCGCCTGGCCGGGCTCGACCCCTCGGGCGTCGTCTGCGAGATCATGAACGACGACGGGACGATGGCCCGCGTGCCCGATCTCGCGCCGTACTGCGAGCGGCACGGCCTCAGGATGGTGACGGTCGCCGACCTCGTCGAGTACCGGCGCCGCCACGAGAAGCTGGTGGAGCGCGGTGCGTCGGTGCAGCTCCCGACCGAGTTCGGCAAGTTCACGGCGATCGCCTTCCGTGAGAAGCTGACCGGCAAGGTCCACGTCGCGCTCGTGAAGGGCGCCGTCGACGGGGCCGAGAACGTCCTCGTGCGTGTTCACTCCGAGTGTCTCACCGGCGACGTCTTCCACTCGCTCCGCTGCGATTGCGGCGAACAACTCGACCAGGCGCTCGCGCAGATCGAAGAGGCGGGGAGCGGGGTGCTGCTCTACATGGCGCAGGAGGGCCGGGGGATCGGCCTCTTGAACAAGCTGCGCGCCTACGAGCTGCAGGAGCAGGGGCTGGACACCGTCGAGGCAAACCTCGAGCTCGGCTTCCCCGCCGACGCGCGGGACTACGGGATCGGCAACCAGATCCTCGCCGACCTGGGGCTGACCACCCTCCGCATCCTCACGAACAACCCGAAGAAGCTGACCGGGATCGACGGGTTCGGTCTGACTGTGGTCGAGCAGCTGCCGATCGAGGTCGAGCCGCACTCGGAGAACGAGCGCTATCTGCGCACCAAGCGGGATAAGCTCGGTCATCGCCTGCACCATCAGGATCTGAAGAACCTCGAATACGAACCGGAGGCCGAGTGAGCGAGATCGACGACGAGATCAGGGACGACACGCCGCCCGCCGAGGGGCAGCCGGCCGAGACGGCGCCCGTCGAGGGCCCGGTGGCCCCCCAGACGCCGGTCGGCGAGGACACCGATCCCAGCGCGGAGTCGGTCGAGGACGACGGCGAAGGCGGCGGGGACCCGTTCGCGGGCTGGCCCGCAGCCCAGTCCGCAGCCGTCATCGAGGATGCCCCGCCAGACGGCGGGAGCGTCGAGCACGTCCGCGGGGAGGTCGACGTGCCGGACGGCTACACCGTGCTCGAAGGCACGCCGCGCGGCACGCGCAGGTCGGTCGGCATCGTCGTCTCACGCTTCAACGGAGGCGTCACGAACAAGATGCTGCAGGGAGCGCTGGAGGCGCTCGTCGAGGCGGACGTTTCGCAGGACGCGATCACCGTCATGCCGGTCCCCGGCGCCTTCGAACTGCCCCTGGCCGCGATGGCGCTCGCCAAGACCCGTCGCTATGCCTGCATCGTGGCGCTCGGTGCGATCGTCCGCGGCGACACACCGCATTTCGACTACGTCGCCTCCGAGTGTGCGTCGGGGCTGCAGCTGGCCGGGATCGAGACGGGCGTCCCCGTCTCGTTCGGCGTCCTGACGGTCGACACCCTCGAGCAGGCAGACGAGAGGATCCACAAGGCTGCCGAGGCGGTCCGCTCGGCGCTCGAGATGGCCGACCTCTTCGCCCGCCTCAGGGCGAGCGCCACGCGATAGCCCCTGAGAGCGTCCAGTCGCTACACTGCCGACCGCGATGAGCAAGATCTGTGCAATCTGCGGGAAGAAGCCGTCGTTCGGCAACCATCGCTCTCACTCGATGGTCGCCACCAAGCGCCGCTTCGATCCCAACCTGCAGAGGGTTCGTGTCCTCTTGAAGGGCTCGCCCACCCGCGCCTACGTCTGCACGCGCTGCCTCAAGGGCGGCAAAGTGATCAAGGCGATCTAGCAACACCCCCGCACCAGCAACCTTCGCCGTCCCGTTTCGGGTCTAATCGCCAGCCCGTGGCGGATGACCTCTTCCTGGACCTGGAGCACGGCCGGCTCACGATCGCGCGCGAGGCGGTGGCTGAGATCGTCGCCGAGCGGACGCTCGGATGCTACGGCGTCATCGGCCTGTCGGCCGGCACTCGTGTCGGTCGGATCTTTCGGCGCGAAGGGATCAGCATCGACGGCGACGCCGCCGCGCTTCGCATCCAGGTGCACATCGTCGTCGCCCACGGCCTCAACCTCGCGGAGGTCGCATCGACCGTACGGTCGCAGGTCGCCTACGAGGTGGAGCGCCTGACCGGCCTGCAGGTCGCGGCCGTCGAGGTCGTCATCGAGCGGGTGAGGCAGAGCGCATGAGCGGAGCCGGAACGAGGCAGCGTGTGCACGAGCTCGTCGAAGGCGCGCGGGCCGCGATCGAGGCGAACCGCCGTCGCATCGACGATCTCAACGTCTATCCCGTGCCGGACGGCGACACGGGAACGAACCTGACGCTGACGGTGCGCGCGATCGACGAGGCCCTGCATCAGGACGGCCCGGAGGACCGCGCCGGCCTCGCGAAGGAGGTCTCACGGGCGGCACTCATGGGAGCGCGCGGGAACTCGGGGGTGATCCTGTCCCAGATCATCCGTGGAGCGACCGAATCGCTCGCCGAGAGCGATGATCTCGCCCGCGCGTTCCGTTCTGCGAGCGACGCCGCATATAGAGCGGTGAAGAAGCCGGTGGAGGGAACGATGCTGACCGCGATCCGGTCGATGGCCGATGCGGCCGAGCACGGCGCCGGTCTGGCGGGGATCATCGCCCGTGGCGACGACACCGTTGCGCAGACGCGCGACATGCTGCCGGTGCTGAAGGAGGCGGGCGTCGTCGACGCCGGCGCCGCCGGGCT
Source organism: uncultured Thermoleophilia bacterium (assembly GCA_963826485.1). GTDB lineage: Bacteria > Actinomycetota > Thermoleophilia > Gaiellales > Gaiellaceae > PALSA-600. The sequence goes on along the minus strand of CAWGXF010000010.1, from coordinate 265,011 downwards.
CGTGGAGATCGTGCGCGGCATCCAGGCCGCGATCACGGGCGAGGTGCCGGCGCCGCCGCCGGAGCAGGAGGAGGTCCTGGGGCTCGAAGCGATCCACCAGGAGCTCTCCCGCTACCGCTACTGCACCGTGTTCGTCGTCGAAGGCGAGGGACTCGACGCCGACGAGCTCGAAGCCGAGCTCGAGCGGATCGGGGATTCGCTGCTCGTCGTCGGGGACAGCAGTGCGCTCAAGGTGCACGTGCACACCGACGATCCCGGCCGGGCGCTCTCGCTCGGCGTTGCCCGCGGGGCGATCGGCGGTGTCGAGATCGCGAACATGCACGCGCAGACGGAGGAGCGCGAGGAACGGCTCCTGCACTCGGTCCCCGGTGACCGGATCACCTCGTCGGTCGTCGCCGTCTCGTCCGGCGCCGGAAACCGGGCGCTGTTCGAGAGCCTCGGAGCGGCCGTCGTCGACGGGGGCCGCACGATGAACCCGTCGACCGCCGATCTCGTGGCGGCGATCGAGCACGCCCCCGGGCGGGAGGTGATCGTGCTGCCGAACAACGGCAACGTGATTCTCGCCTCGGAGCATGCAGCGGAGAACGCATCGAAGCTTGCCCGGGTCGTCCCGACCAGATCGCTGCAAGCGGGCCTGGCGGCGGTCGTCGCCTTCGACGATTCGCGTGGCGCCGACGACAACCGGGCTGCGATGCAGGAGGCAGCGGACGCAGTCATGACCGGGGCGGTGACGATCGCCTCGCGCGACGTGCAACTGAACGGAGTGGCCGTGCGCAAGGGCAGATGGCTCGGTCTCGCCGACGGCGAGCCGGTGGCCGGCGGAGAGACGTTCGACGAGGTCGCGGAAGCGGTGCTCGAGCGGCTGCTGAGCCGACCGCGGGGCGTGCTCACGCTCCTCACCGGCGAGAGCCCGCCGCCGCTCGACAGCCTGCTGTCACGGCTCGAGGTGGAGCATCCCGACCTCGAGCTCGACGTGCACCAGGGGGGCCAGCCGCACTACACGCTCCTGCTGGCAGCCGAATGATTCCGGTTCGGGTCCTCCTCGTCGAGGACAACGACACGTTCCGCCAGACGCTCGAGCTGCTCTTCGGCCTGCGTGACGAGATCGACGTCGTTGCGAGTGTCGCCACCGGCGACGAGGCGCCCACGGTCGTGCGCGCGCTGCGACCCGATGTCGTCCTGATGGACTACCGCATGCCCGGTCTCAACGGCGCCGATGCCACACGGCTCGTGCTCGAGGCCGATCCGACGACGTGCGTCGTCTGCCTGAGCGCCTCGGTGACCGCCGAGGAGATCGCAGAGGTCGAGCAGGCGGGCGCGGCTGCGGTCGTGACGAAGGACGAGGACTTCGATCGGCTCGTGGCGATCGTGTGCGAGGCTTCGCGGCGGTGAATCTCACCGCGGACAACACCGCGGTCGTCCTCGACTCGACCGCCGACTTCCCCGACGCGCAGGCACGGTTTCCGAACTTCCGGATCGTCCCGTTGTACGTGCGGTTCGGCGACCAGAGCTTCAAGGACTACGTGGACATCACCGCCGAACGCTTCTACGAGCGCCTGCAGACCGATCCCGAGCTGCCGACCACGTCGCAGCCCACACCCGGGGACTTTCTCGCAACGTTCGAGGAGCTTGCCGGCCGGTACGAGCGGATCCTGTCGATCCAGATCTCGTCGACGCTGTCCGGCACCTATGCCAGCGCCCAGGCGGCGGCGGAGATGCTCGGCGGCGAAGCCGTGCGCGTGATCGATTCACGAACGGTTTCCGCGTCGCTCGGGATGCTGGGGATCGGGGTCCAGCGCCGGCTCGAGCGGGGGACGACCGACGAGGAGATCGACCGGTACATCGCGCACTACCAGCAGGACCATCACCTCCTCTTCACGGTGAACACGCTCGAGTACCTGGCCCGGGGCGGCCGCATCGGTCGCGCGGCCGCATTCGCAGGGAACCTTCTGAATGTGAAGCCGATCCTCACGATCCGCGACGGGGAGGTGATCCCGCTCAAGCGCGTGCGCGGCAATGCGAAGGCGTTCGCCGAGTTCCGGTCGCTGTTCGAGTCCACCTCGTCGGACTCCCCGAACCTCAAGGTCGGAATCGCCCATGCGGCCGCGCCGGAACGCCTTGCGGCCCTGCGGGAGCTCGTCGAGCACGTGCGGCCGCACGCCGTCATCGAGATGGCCACGCCGCTTGGCCCGGTGGTGGGGACGCATGCCGGGCCCGGCACGGTCGGCTTCTTCTGGTACGAGGACGCCTGACCGCTACTTGAGCGTCTTCAGGTAGGCGACGAGCGCCTGCAGCCGGTCGGGCGGGATGATGCCGCCCCAGTGCGGCATGCTGACGATCGGCGCCTTGCCGATCACGCTGCCGCTGTTGACGACCTCGGCGATCTTCGCATCGGTGTTGAACTCGGTTCGGAAGTCACCACCCGAGAGCGGCGGAATCGTCTTGTCGGGAGACTGGGGATTCGGGACGCCGCCCAGGCCGTTCGGGCCGTGGCAGTTGATGCACCCGTAGGTGACGTAGAGGGTCGCGCCCTTCACCGCCTGCCCCTGCCCCTCGGGGACCTGGGGCGGGCTCGCGGTCGGAACGGCCGGCAGGCCGGCGCGGATGTACGAGATCAGGTCGTTGACCTGGGTATCGGAGATGACCGCGCCCCACACGGGCATGTAGGGCTGCTTGGGGTTCGCCGATTCGCCGAGACCGTGGTTGATGATGTGGCGCAGCTGGGCCGCTGTGAGCTGGGTGCCGACGGTCGTGAGCGCCGGCACGGAGGGCGAGACGCCGCCGCGGCCCTGGTCACCGTGACATTGCGCACAGGCGAACTGGACGAAGATGTGACCTCCCGCTGCGACATGCGGGTCGACGGTCGCCGTCGCTTGCGTGGAGACCGCCGCTGCCACCGCCGCCGACTGCTTCGTGTGGCGCCCGAGGAAGAAACCGGCCAGTCCCGCCCCGAGCGCGAGGCCGACCGCGATCATCACGATCAGCCCTCCGACGGCGTCGGTCGACCAGTCGCGCGTCTTCCCTCGGTCGGACCGGGCCATGGGCGGCAGCTTACGGAGTCACCGGGTTCGCGTCCATACGGAAAAACCACAAAGGTTTTTCGAAGAGAGCACAAGGTTCTCGAAAGAACTCGACAAGGGTTGGTCGGGAGCGCCCGGGAAGCGAGAGACCGCTGCTTGACTGGCATCCATGCGCAACACCCTCGACCGTCTCGCCACCCGCTTCCCCGGTGGGTCGCACGGAAACCGCAACCTGACGGCTCTCCTCGGTGCACTGCTGCTCGCCGGCACCGTCGTCGAGCTGGCCACGCTCGTGCTCGGCCTGCAGCAGACGCTCGCGGTGCACATCTTCGTCGGCGTCGCCCTGATCCCGATCGTGGCGCTGAAGCTGGTCTCGACCGGCTGGCGAATGGTTCGGTATTACACGCGCACGCCGACCTACCGTGCGGAAGGGCCGCCGCGGCCGTTTCTGCGTGGGATCGCGCCGCTCGTCGTCGGCTCGACGGTCGCGTTGCTCGGCAGCGGCGTCGGCCTCGTGCTCGCAGGGCCCCACGCACAGTTCTTTCGCAGCGTGCACTCGGCGAGCTTCGCCCTGTTCCTGTTCGTGGTCGGCGCTCACGCTGCCGCCCACCTGGCAAAGCTGCGCCGGTTTGCGTTCGCCGATTGGGCACGCGGACGCCGGACGCGCGGCCACGTGCTGAGACGCGGCCTGGTCGGGTTCGCGCTGGTGGCCGGCGGCGCTGTGGCGCTGGCTGCGCTGCAGTCGGCAGGGCCGTGGCTGACGGCGATCAGCCACAACGTCGGCTAATCGTCGGCAGCGTGCGCGGCGCGACCGTCGTCTCGGTGGGTGTGCGTCTGTGCGGGGAGTGCCGGCGCCGGCAGGTAGGCGACGGGGCTGAGGCGGCCGACCGGGTCGTTCGGGGTGCCGCCGTAGCCCAGGAGCAGGACGTTGACCGCCACCGTGGCCGTGAGCGTCGCGAGCATCACACCGAAGACCCACTTCATGCGGCGAGCTCCAGGCGAAGCGTTCGCAGCTCGGACGCGCGGTTCGCGGCGAGGGCGGAGAGGAGACGTCGATCCGCGTCGAGGTAGCGCGCGGTGAACTCGTCCTCGCCGCCGTCGAGCACGACCGAATCCCAGCTCTCGGCATGGCCGACATGCTGCAGCCGCAGCCCGAACTGATCCGACCAGAAGTACGGCGACTCGTCGTAGGGCGTGAGCTCGCCCGTGATCGCGGCCGCTGCTGTGCGGGCCTGCCCGGCGGCGCTCGTCCAGTGCTCGACCCGCACATGCCTGCCGAGCGACGGCCGGAACCACGAGGCAATGTCGCCGCAGGCGTAGACACCGGGAGCCGAGGTCCGGCCGCACGCGTCGACCTCGATCGTCTCGCCGACCGTCCCGATCCCGACCACCACGACATCGGCGGGCAGATGGGCGCCGTCGCTCAGACGGACTGCGCGAACGCGACCCCCACCGTCGAAGCTCTCGACCCCGACGCCGAGCCGCAGGTCGACGCCGTACGCGGCGTAGCGGGCCGCCAGCAGCCCGCCGACCTCGCGCCCGAGGACGCGTTCGAGTGGGGCCGCCGCCGGGTCGACGACGGTCACCGAGCCCACACGCGGCGCGAGGGTCGATGCGACCTCGCCCCCGATGAACCCGGCGCCGACCACGACCACGCGGCTCGAGGGGGTCACGTCGGCCGCGAGCCCGTGCGCGTCGTCGAGCGAGCGCAGGTGGTGCACGCCGAGCGGGCCCGGCAGGTGCCGTGCGGCCACGCCCGTCGCGTGCACGAACGCATCCCAGCCGACGAGCTCGTCGCCGATCACGGCGGTCCTGAGCCTGGTGTCCACGTCCACGACCCTCCGGCCGAGCAGGAGCTCGATCTCCTGCTCGGCCCAGAAGGAGTCGGGGCGCAGGGAGACGTCGGTGCGCTCGCCTGCGAGCAGCGCCTTCGAGAGCGCCGGCCGCTCGTAGGGCGGGTGCGGCTCGTCGCCGGCGAGCACGATGCGGCCGTCCCAGCCGAACGCTCGCAGCGACTCGGCGCACCGTGCGCCCGCGAGCCCTGCTCCGGCGATCACGGCTGTCCGGGTCATGCCGCTCTCACCTCCTCGACGAAGATCGCACCCATCGGGCACGCGTCGGCGGCCTTCAACGCGGCCGGGTCGTCGGTGTGGCTGACGACGACGGTTGCGATGCCGCCCTTGTCGAGTTGGAAGAGCTCGCGGGCAGCGTCGACGCAGGCGCCGTAGCCGCTGCACAGCGAAGGGTCGATGGTGATCTGGTACTTGCTCATGGTGTTTCTCCTTTCAAGGCCGCCCGGCGGGCGGGAGGGACGAGTGCGCGCCACACGGTCGCCGCGACGACCGAGCCGACTGCGCCGAGGTAGAGGTTGCGAACCCACGGCTGCGCCGTGTCGGTGCCTGCGGTGATGCCGTGGATCGTTGCGAGGGCGAAGAGGGCATAGGTGAACCAGTGCAGTCGCCGCCAGACGCGCGCGCCGATGTGCCTGCGCAGCCAGAAGGACGAGGTGATCAGGACGAAGAGCCAGCCGCCGACCACGCCGGCGGCTACCGCTGCAGGGCGGTAGGAGACGAGGCCCGGCACGAGCAGCGCGGCCGGGCTGACCTTGACGGTCGTGTCGAGCACGAGCGCCGCAGCGTGCAGCGCCAGCGCACCCAGTCCTGTGAGCGCCAGCGTCTTGTGGATCTCCGCAACATGAACGGGCTTGAGGCGCGAAAACGGGCGCGACTTGAGCACGAGCCCGGCGAGCACCGACAGCGTCAGGACGGCGTAGGCGGTGAGGCCGGCGGCGCGCGCGATCAGCCAGAACGTGGGGTCGTGGTGCATCAGGCGAGCCCTCCGGTCGTCAGCGTCCGGCCGTCGGCCGTCACCAGCACCGCCTTCGCCCCGCGCTCGAGTGCCTCCTCGGATCCCCCGAGGAACAGCTCCTTCGCGAGGACCTCGGCGTCGACCGCGTCGGCGCCGATCGCCGTCACGCGCACCAGGTCGGTCTCGGACGGGCGGCCGGTTGTGGGCTCGATCAGGTGGTGCTGCTCGATTCCCGCGCGCCGCCAGCGGCGGCGGTCGCGGCCCGAGGTGGCAAGACCGCCACCCGTCAAGCCGAGTGTCAGGGTGTCGTCGACGGCGACCGCCCAGATCCCTTCGGTGGGGACGCCGCGCACGGCGACGTCCCCACCGGCACTGACGAGGGAGGGTCCCGTCATTGCGAGCTGTTCCGCGACGCGCTCGGCCGCGAAGCCCTTGCCGATGCCGCCGAGATCGAGCCTCACACCGGGGTCGAGCTCGATCCGCCGACCGGTGAGGGTCACACCGCCGCCGCAGGGCAGCGGATTCGGGGCCGTATCGTCGTCCCCCGGAACGTCGTCGAAGGTGCGGTCGTAGCCCGCGCCGACCAGTGCGTCGTGGACCGTGGGATCGAAGCGTCCGCGCGTGCGCCGGCGTGCGGCGAGTGCGAGCTCGACGACCTCTGCGAGGTCGGCCGAGGCGTCGATCGTCCCCGCGCGGTTCAGTTGCGAGAGCTCCGAGCCGGGGCGAAAGCGCGACATGATCTGTTCGAGCCGTTCGACCTCGGTCTCGGCCTTGGCGAACGCCGGGCCTGCGCGTTCGGCCTCGACGACCAGCTCGAAGGTGGTGCCCATGGCGTGAAAGACGTGCTTCTGCATCATGAGGTTCGAGTGATGACGAGCGGCGGGAGGGTGACGACGCGCGCGGGCGGCGCCGCGGCCGCGGTGGGGACGGCCGCCGAGACCGCCTGTGCCTGGCTCTGCGCCCGACCGGCCGCCGCGGCGGCGGCGACGTTCGCACGGCTGATCGCGAGCTTCCGCCGTGCCAGTGCAACGCGGTAGGCGGCGAAGCGGCGGTTGACGATCCGGTTCACCCGCACCGACTCCCGCTGCAGCACCTGCTGGCGCGCTGCAAGCGCCGAGAGGCGCGGGTCGAGCGAGGGCGCCTTCTGCCACGGATGGGCCGCGATCGCCGCCCAGACGAGGAAGAAGACGACGACGCCGATCACGACGGTCCACAAGCGGGCAATCTGGTTAGTCATCGAAGTGGCTCCCATTGCCCGAAGCGGCGAGGGATCTGCTGCCACCGTCGTCGTGTTCGCCGTCCTCTCCGCCGTGCCGGTGCACGATGTGCACGATCGGCGCGGGGCGGACGTAGGTGACCCGCGGAGCGACGGCGGCCGCGGCCGGGACCGCCGCGGGCAGTGCGGTCCCGGTGGACTGCGACGCCGGGTGGGGCAGCGGGGGCAGTGCCGGCGGCTTCCGCTTCAATTGCGCGCGAAGGGACGCCTCCGCCCGGTCGAGTGCCTGGATCTGTCGCTGAATCTGAACGGCGCTCACCTTGGGCGCCGCGTTCGCGCGCAGCTGCGACGAACGCAGCGCCGCGAAGGTCCCTGCGACCGCTGCCGTTGCGAGCGCGAGGACGATGAGGAGAGCATGTGTACGTTTCATAGCTCCGAAGGTAGAAGCCGGATGGAGAGCATCGGGCCACGCGCTTCAGAAGCGTTGGCAAAGAATCCGTTGGTGTCGTTCCAGGTGCTTCAGGCGAGCAGATACGTCTGGAACGCGAGCATCACCGCGAACGCGGCGACGACCCAGCCGATTGCGCGGCGGCGGCTGGAGCTGCGGTGGAACGCCTCTGGGAGGAGCTCGTGCCACACCATCCAGATCATCGCTCCTGCGGCGAAGCCGAGCCCCGCCGGGAGGATCGCGGTGAACTGCTCGACGAAGAGATAGGCGGGGACGGCGAGCAGCGGCTGAGGCAGGCTGGTGAAGATGCTCCAGAGGGCCGCGCTGCGAACGGTGGCGCCACGCGGCACCATCACGAGGCTGATCGCGACGCCTTCGGGGATGTTGTGGATGGCGATCGCGATCGTGATTGCCAGGCCGAGCGCGTTGCCGCCACCGAACGACGCTCCAACTCCGACCCCCTCGGCGGCGGAGTGTGCGGTCATGACCGCGATGATCAGGACGGCCTGGCGCGCGTCGGCTCCGCTCAGGTGGGCGACGTCCGGGCTGCCGATCCGAGAGAGCAGGCGCTTCATCGCGTAGACGAAAGCTGCGCCGGCCAAAAGGCCGACCGCGGCCTGCGCAACGCTACGGCGGGCCCCTTCGACGATCAGGCTGGCGCTCGCGCCGAGCATCACCCCGGCGGCCAGCGCATTCGAGCTGCCGAGGAGGCGTTCGCCGTGAAAGCGCCGCAACGCGAATGGGAGCGCGCCGAGCCCGGTCGCCAACGCGGTCGCGGTGGCGGCGAGAAAGACGATCAGGGTCTGGTTCACCGGCAACTCCTGGACGATGAGCTGACGACACTCGAACGGGAGATCGCCGCGCGCGCATCGGTGAAAGCTACGCGTGGAGGCCGTGCTCTCGTCAGCCGGAGCCGGAGCAGTGCGTCCCCGTGGACTGATTGAGCGCGTCGAGGAATTGCTGCATGCCGAGCTGAAACTCGAGCTCGATCGGCCCGGACGCTCTCGCGGTCAGGCGCACATCGCCGTCGGGTGCCTCGGCGACGCAGCCCGGCCGTGCCCGCCAGTAGGGGGAGTAGCGGATTGCGACGTGATAGGTGCCCTTCGCCGCCACGTCGAAGCGCACGTCGGTCGAGCCGAGCGCAACGACGCGCGCTGGGCCCGCGCCGTGAATCAGCGGCGTCGGTTGCCTGACCTCGAAGATCGTCGTTCCGTGCAGCCGCACGACGGGACGCAGTAGCTCGGGATGGGCCTCGATCAGCGCCGATTCCCGCTGGGCGCTGTAGTCGGTGGGTGCGTCTGTCAAGACGACGAAGCGGACGGCGGTTTGATGCAGCCAATGCAGGTAGGCCCGCGGGGTCAGGCGTCCGTAGAGCACCGAGTTCTGGGGGAAGTCGTCCTGTCGATACCAGCCCCGCGCGAGCGGGATCCCGGCCCGGGCGAGATAGAAGGCGCCCCAGTGCCCCGCGGTGTCGACGACCTCGACGCGATAGTCGGGGGTGAGGCGGCTTCGCAGCTGTGCGACGGTGGCCGCCCAGAACGGTGCCCGGCTCGTCGGATCGCTCACGTTGTGATCGAGGCTCCAGGCGAGCGGTGTCAGGTTCCAGGAGGCGACGAGCACGAGGGCGAGCACGGTCAGGCCGCGGGGCCGCCAGAGCCGTAGGGCGCAGACCAGCAGTGCGACCGGAAGCGCAAGGTAACGCAACCGACCAACGTTCTCGCCGAGGGCAGACGGAACCGCGAACGAGGCGAGGTTGGCCAACAGGTAGACCGCGAAGAACCCTGCCAACGGCTTCCCCCGGTCCAGCCTCCAGGTCGCCGCGAAGCCGGCGGCGCAGAACGCGATCACCGGCAGGAGCTCGACGAAGGAGAACGGGAACCGTCCGCCCGAGGGAAAGAGGAGGATCAAGAGCGCCTCGATTCCGGCACACAACGCGACAGGCGCTCCAAATCGAGCCGCGCTGCGCCACGCGTTCCGATTCGCGATCGCCGTGCCGGCCGCGAGCACTCCCAGGAAGAGGAGAGCGAGCGGGCTCATCAACAACGTCGAGAGGACGAGCAGCGTGAAGAGCCAGAGTCGGCGCGCCTGCGCCGCGAGGACGGCGGAGATCGCGAAAGCCATCCCGACGAGGAAGGGCAACTCGCCGGAGATCAGGATCAGCGGCCAGACCACGGCGAACGCGCGGATCGGCCAGCGTGCCGCGTCGCCCCACTGCCGCGCGAGGACGACGGCGAACACCGCGGTCGAGACGGCAACGGCGGCGAGCGAGACGACCTTGATGCCGACGAGCGCAGCGAGTGGGTAGAACCCGATGCTGTAGGTGACGAAGCTGTAGCGGCCGGCGTACCAGTAGTTGTTCCAGAACGCGAACCCGTTCTTGATGAAGAACCCGCGTTGATAGAGATGCGCTGCGAGGTCGCCGCCGGGCGGAAGGACGAACAACACCAGAGCGGCTGTCGCAAGGGCGGCAAGTGTCGCGATCAGCGGAGTTCGAGTCGTGACGGGCAGCGGCTGACCGAACAACCCTCAGCTCTCCACTTGCTCTCTGACCGTCCCGATCGCTGCGACGTCCTCGAGCCATGCGTCGAGGAGGGGCAGCTCTCTCGGGTCGGCCCACCCGCGGGCGACCAGATGCTCATACGCTCGGCGCAGGTTCGCCGCGACCCGGGATGCTCCGGGCTCGAGCTCGAGCGCGTGCAAGGCCGCACAGATCTCTCTGTTCGCAAGGTATCCGGGCACCTCGTCGCGAAAGTCGCGCAGGAGGTCGTGGGGGTTTCGCCGCTGGCGGACGGTCGCCTCGTGGAAGAGAACGCTCCAGCCGTTCTCCCAGGCGATTCGCTGCGCCACGAAGCTGCGCCAGATGTCCGTCATTCGGAACGAGCAGTACGCCGGCAGGTACATCAGCGGGTAAGCCTCGGGCCACCAGCTCGTGTTCTGGCTGTTGAACGGGCACCATGCCCCCGGGCCGAGCGCGACGCTCGCGCCGGGAGTGAACTGGAACGGCAGGTCGAGCACGAGCCGGTAGACGGCGTCGACGTCGGGGTCGCCGTCGACGAGGCCCTGTTGGATCGGGCACCACGCAGTCTCGGTGGTCAGTGACTCGCGCGGCGGCGGCGCATGACGCGCCGCATCCAGCGGCAGCCCTCGCGGCCAGATCCTCGCGTCGGAGAAGTACGCGTAGACGTTGACCCACCCGGGCGAGCGGACGACTGCGGTCGTCTCGATCGGCTCCCGCGTCCACCAGAACGCGGCGTAGGCGTCCGTGTCGTCGTCGGTCTCGATGATCGTCTCCGCGCCGCGCTCCATGGCGATCAGGTAACCGACGTTCTTGCGGGCGTAGTGCCCCGTCGGGCAGGCATCGGCCGTCGCGAGCGCGAGTGCCCGCTGCCGCTCGAGGCTGTAGTGGTCGCAGCCCGCCAGCTCGAAATCGGCAGGGCTCGAGGCGTCACCGATCAGGATGAAGTCCATCTCCGCCGTGGACGCCGATTCGGCGAGTTGCTCCAACGCGGGTGTCGGCGGCGCGATCGATGTCACGACGAGAGCCCGCGTCACATGGACCCCGCGAGGCGCAGCCCGGCAAGCCGCCCGAGGTTTGCCAGCGCCTCGCCGATCGCGCGTCCACCGACGACGTGGCTCGACGAGTCGTAGTGAATTGGCACCTCTGCGATCTTCAGATCGCGGCAGTGCACCTTGATCTCGGTCTGGAAGAACGGTCCCCGCGACCTGATGCCCCGGTCGAGCACGTGTTCGAGGGCCTCGTGGGTGAAGAGCTCGAAGCCTCCGGTCATGTCGGTCAGGTGCGTCCCGAGGACGAGATTCGTCAGGAGCGTCCCGCCCCGGCTGACGGTGCGCCGCCAGGGAGTTCCCAGGTTGGCCGCACCTCGCGCAAACCGACTGCCGAAGACGCAGTCGTTCCCCGGCATGGCGGCGAGCAGCGTGCCGATCTCGCCGGGGTCATGGCTGAACCCGGCGTCGATCTCCAGGATCCAGTCACAGCCCGCGGCCAGGGCCTCCCGGTAGCCGCGCACGTAGGCGTCCGCGACCCCCCGGCATTCCGGCGCCCAGATCACCCGTAGCTCCGGCTGCGCGCGAGCCTTCGCTTCGAGCAGCGCGTGCGTGCCGTCGCGCGAGACGTTGTCGAGGACGGCGAACAGCGTCACCGACGCGAAGGAGAAGCACGCACACGCCTCGAGGACGCGGTCGACGAACTCGACGGCGGTCGCCTCCTCGTTCGCCATCGGCGTGACGATCCCCAGCCGCAGCGCGGCTGTCGTCAACGGGGCGGCGGCGCTTCTGTGGGTGGTCCCCATCCGCTCACCTTCGGCCGACTCAGCCAAAGGGAACGCTCCGCAGGGCTGCCGGCGTCGTCTTCCGGTAGATGGCGAAGAAGTCGCGGTCGTCGGGAACGAGATATCGGTTGGTCGACTGCTGGTAGTTCGGGACGACCTTCGTTGCATTGCCGACGCCCCCGCGGCCGTAGGTGACGAGGCTCGGCCACTCCGCGTTGATGTCCAACTCGACGGCTCGAACGGCTCCAGCGTGCATCAATGCGGCGGCGAGGCTCGCAGCGGTCTGGTCTTCGGCTGCGAGGTAGATGAGGTTCCCCTGGCGATCGATTCCGGTACCAGAACGCCACACCCGTACCGCATTGCCGAGCGTGCTTCCCCACAGGGAATTGTCTGCGAGCAGGGGATTGGGCCGACCGTGGTCGACGATCAGCGGCAGGTTCTGCCGGGCCAGGACGGCGGTCGGGCCGGGGATCTCGCCGCCGTGCCAGGTGAAGACGTCGACGCGCCCGTCCCGGTAGGCGACGATCGTGCCCTGCCCGGTGCGGAGCGGTGCGGCCGAATGGCCGTCGACGAAGAAGCCGCCGTGGCTGTCGCGGTTCATGAAACCGCTGTTGAAGGTGGCGAGCAGCCGCCAGCGCTGCGACTGCGGCACCTCCATCGGCCCGCGCGGTGAGGCGTTGGGCGGCTCGTACCGACCGGGGTAGAGGGCGAGCTGGGTGCGGGTGTGGTCGAACCAGGCGACGTACGCGACGATCCGTGGGTACACGGGGTCGGTTCGGAAGGTCGTCACGAGGACGGGGGGAGCCCCGGCAACCACCCGATCGGTCGAGCGCCACACCCCCTCGCCGGGCAGCGCGGGCCGGATCACCGGCGCGATCCTCGGCGGCCGGTAGCCGACGGCGCTCTGGGCGTGCCGGGCCGGGCCGACGCCGACCGTGGGGAGCGTGCGCAGCGCCGGCCCGCCCTTCGTCGGCGCATGCCACGTGTACCAGAGGTTTTCCGCCCTGTTGACGATCCACGCGCCGTGGTGGGTCCGCACCCACTCCACGCTGCGAATCCCGAGCGGGAGGCTCGAGGGTCGCAGCATCGTCGTGACGTACGAGTACACCACCGGTGCCAGGACGAGGACGACCAGTAGGGCGATGACCCGGCGCCTGCGAATGCGAGTTCGCCGCCGTGCAGCCGTCCGACGAGCTTCGACGCGCGCGGCGCGAGCCGTCGATGTGCCCGACGGCGGAATGGCGTGCGCCTTTTCCGTGGTCGACACGGCGCGAGTGTGGCACTCGTCAGATGAGCGTACGGTGAATCGAAGCGGGCTTACGCGCGGGCAGCATCCTGAGAGGACCGGCGAAGATTTCATGCAGGCCTCACGGCACCGCGTGAAAATGACGGGATGCGAGTGCTGGTGGTGGAGGACGAGCGCAAGCTGGCGGATCTCCTGGCGCGCGGCTTGCGCGAGGAGGGCCACGCCGTGGACGTTGCGTCGCGAGGCGAGGACGCTGTCTGGATGGCGCAGGCGGCACCGTTCGACGTGATCGTGCTCGACGTGATGCTGCCCGGAATCGACGGCTTCGCCGTCTGCCGCACGCTGCGGGCGAACGAGATCTGGTCGCCGGTCTTGATGCTGACCGCACGTGACGCGGTCGAAGACCGCGTCGAGGGCCTCGATTCGGGCGCCGACGACTATCTCGCGAAGCCGTTCTCGTTCGAGGAGTTGCTCGCGCGCCTCCGTGCCCTGGCCCGCCGGTCGCCCAGCGAACGGCCGACCATGCTCACGGTGGGTGAGCTCAGGCTCGATCCCGCGGCACGTCGAGTTTGGTCGGATGCGGCCGAGGTCGAGCTGTCCGCCAAGGAATTCGCCCTCCTCGAGCTGTTCATGCGGAACCCCGGCGCCGTCCTCACGCGCGCCCAGTTGCTCGACGGAGCGTGGGACATGTCGTTCGAGCGCCGTTCCAATGTGATCGACGTCTACGTGGGCTACCTCCGCAGCAAGGTCGGTCGCGACACGATCGAGACGGTGCGAGGGATGGGCTATCGGTTGAGTGTGGCCGAATGAGCTCGATCCCGATTCGCGTGCGGCTGACGGTTGCGTTCGCCGCCGCGATGGTCTGCGTGATCGGCGCGATGGCCGTGCTCGTCTATGTGCGCGTCGGCGGTGCGTTGATGACCTCGGTCGACCAGACACTCAGGGCTCAGGCGCGTGAGGCCGTCACGCATGCGCACGACGAGCACGGTCTCGTCGATCCCGACGCGGCGAGCGGCGTGACGCTCGCCCAGGTGGTGAATGCAGCCGGGCGGCCGGTCAAGTCCTCGCAGGCCGGGCTGCCGCCGCTCCTCGACCGTCGCGACGCTGTGCTGAGCGCGCAGGGCGCCACGCTCCTGCGCACGGCCTCTCTGCGGCGCCCGAAGGGAGAATGGCGCATCCTGGCCGAGCCTGTGCCCTCGGGCGGGGCGATCGTGGTGGCGCGATCGCTCGCAGCCAGGGGTGAAGCGCTCCACCGGATCTTCCGAGAGCTGCTCATCGTCGGCCCCCTCGTCGTCCTGCTCGCATCCCTGGCCGGGTATCTGCTCGCCGCTGCGGCGCTGCGCCCGGTCGAGCTGATGCGTCGGCGTGCCGAGAGCGTCACGCCGTCCTCGCCGGGACTGCTCCCCGTCTCTCCTGCCGGCGACGAGGTCTCGCGTCTCGCGATCACGCTCAACCACATGCTCACGAGGCTGCACGCGGCTCTCGAGCACGAGCGGCGGTTCGTGGCAGATGCAAGCCACGAGCTGCGAACACCGGTCGCCCTGCTGCGCACGGAGCTCGAGCTCGCGCTGCGGCGGCCGCGGACGGCCGAAGAGCTCACGCTCGCGATCCGATCGGCGCTCGACGAGACGGTTCGTCTCTCCGGGTTGGCGGACGATCTGCTGCTGCTCGCGCGCGTGGAGGAGGGCTCGCTGCCGCTGCGCCGGGAGCGCACCGACCTGGGCGACCTCTTCGATGGAGTCGCTGCCCGTTTTGCCAACCGGGCGCGCGAGTCCGGCCGGCGGGTCACGGCGGTACCGACTGCAGACTTCGTCGAAGGCGACCCGGTCCGCCTCGAACAGGCGCTCAACAACCTCGTCGACAACGCGCTCACCTACGGGACCGGTGAGGTCGAGATCTTTGCAGCGGCCAGGAACGGCGCGGTCGAGCTGCACGTGGCGGATCACGGCGCCGGCTTCGACGAGGCCTTCCTCGAGCGCGCATTCGACCGGTTCAGCCGCGCCGACGAGGCGCGTGGGCGGGCCGGAGCCGGCCTCGGGCTCTCGATCGTGCAGGTGATCGCCGACGTGCATGGGGGCAGCGTCGGCGCTGCCAACCGGCCGGACGGTGGAGCGGACGTCTGGCTGACGGTCGCGCGCATGATTGCCTGAACGACCTGCGGCGCACTCATGGACGTCTCATAAAGCGCTGCAAACCTGCTCTTCGATGGCCGGTCCCACCGAACACGCACGGCGCTCGGCGCAGGCGCGCGACGCCGCCGCCCTCAGGCTCCGCAGGGTGACGCGGTTGTCCGTCACGCTCATGGTCGCGGCGGGCGGCGTCTTCACGGCGCTCGCGGCGGGCTCGACCCACGCGAAGAAGACGATCGTCCTGCGCAACCGCGTCGCAAGTCGCGTCGCGCCCGCCGCGGTGCTGGTCGAGGCCCCTGCTCCCCCGCTCGTGGGGGCGCGAAGCGCACCGCCCTCGCCGTCGCAGGCGCCCGCTCCCACCGTCGCCCCCGCGCCTGCGCCCGCTCCGTCGCCGACCTATCAGCAGCCGGTGGTCGTCTCCGGAGGCTCGTGAACGATACGCCGGTTGCGGCGTCGTTCTCGGCTCTCGGGACGACCGCCACCGTGGCCGTCGTCGACCACGCGGCGCTCCCGGCGGCACGCGCACGGCTCGGCCGGTTGCTCGAAGCTGTCGATCTCACCTGCAGCCGCTTTCGGGCCGACTCCGAGCTCGCGCGGGCGAACCTCCGCGCTGGAGAGACGGTCTCGATCAGCCCGGAGCTCGCGAGGTTTCTGGGATTCGCACTCGACGCCGCCGAGACGACGGGCGGATCCGTCGACCCGACGCTCGGGATTCCGTTACGGCAAGCAGGTTACGACCGCACGTTCGCACGCGTGCGCGAGCGAGAGAGTTGGCGCGTCGTCCCGAGAACGGGACCGAGACCGACGTGGGCGAGCGTCTCGCTCGATGCTGCTCGGTGCACCGTCCGCGTTCCGCGTGGCGTCGAGCTCGACCTCGGAGCCACGGCGAAGGCGGTCGCGGCCGACGACGCAGCGATTGCGATCGCGGCAGCATGCGGAACCGGTGTGCTCGTCTCGCTCGGCGGTGACCTTGCGGTTGCCGGTCGTCCGCCCTCGGACGGCTGGGCGGTGCGGATTGCGGACGACCACGCGGCGTCGACGGGCTCGGACGGCCCGACCGTCTCGGTCACGACGGGCGGCCTTGCCACCTCGAGCACCGCCGTTCGCCGGTGGCGAACCGACGAGGGGGACGCTCACCACATCCTCGATCCGCAAACCGGCAGGCCGGCGGTCAGCCCCTGGCGGACGCTGAGCGTTGCTGCGGCGACCTGCTTCGACGCAAACGTCGCGGCAACGGCGGCGATCATTCGTGGGGACGGTGCGCTCGAGTGGCTTCGGCGCCGCCGGCTGCCTGCGCGCTGCGTGCGACAGGACGGCTCCGTCGTCGCGGTCGGCGGCTGGCCCTCCGAGGTTCGAGCGGCATGAACGTGCTCGCGGCCGCCGGGAATGCCAAGGCCTTCTGGTACCTGACTCGAGGGATGGGCGTCGGAGCGCTCATCCTGCTCACCCTCTCGGTCGCGCTGGGCGTCGTCACCAGCACTCGGTGGCGCTCCGACCGGTGGCCGAGGTTCATCACCTCGGGGCTCCACCGCAACCTCACGCTGCTCGCCATCGCGTTCGTCGGTGTGCACGTGCTGGCCACGGTCGCCGACGGCTACACGCCGATCGGCCTGCGGGACGCTTTCATCCCGTTCATCTCCCCGTATCGGCCGATCTGGCTGGGGCTCGGTGCAATTGCGTTCGACCTCCTCATTGCTCTCGTCGCGACGAGCCTGCTCCGCGAGAAGATCGGCTACCGCATGTGGCGGTACGTGCACTGGCTGGCGTATGCCTCGTGGCCCGTCGCTCTCGTACACGCGCTCGGCACGGGCACCGACGCGCGCCAGGGCTGGATGCGCTCCACAGGGATCGTATGCATCGCCGTGGTTGCGCTCGCAGTTCTTGCGCGCGCCGCAGCCGCTTCGGACGCGCCGCCGGCTCTGCGCGGCGGAGCGGCGTTGACGGCGCTGATCGTGCCACTGGCGCTTCTCGCCTGGTACCAGTCCGGCCCGGCGAAGCACGGCTGGGCCCGCCGCGCCGGCACTCCGGTTTCGCTGCTCGCCGGTCGGCGCACCGTTCGGGCGTACCGCCCCTCGAGGCCGGCTCCAGCGCGATCGGTCGCGCTTCCGAGTTCTGCGTTCGCGTCCTCCCTGACGGGAACGCTGCGGCAGACGAGCAGGACGGACGGTCTCGTCGACATCGTGATCCGCGGGCGGTTGCACGGCGGCGCGGGTGGCTCGGTCCGGATCGACCTGCGCGGGCAGCCCGAAGGCGGCGGGGTGTCGATGACCGCCAGCGGCGTCTCGTACGTCCCGGCGGGCACACGAACCGTCTACGTCGGCAGCGTCACGGGCCTCGACGGCCCTCGGGTGTTCGCCAACGCGGTCGCGCACGGCGGCGAGCAACTCCGGCTGTCGTTCGATCTGAACATCGATGCTCAAAGCAACGTGGTGAGCGGATCGATGTCGGGTATCCCCGGCGCATGAGTACTGCCGCGACACGTTCTGCGGCCGAAGCTCCGGAGGGGGTGAGACGGCTGCTGGACGGCGTGCGCGCCGACGGCCGGGCCGTCTCGGTGGCGGAGCATCTCCAGCGCTACGGACCGCTTCCGCGCTCCGGCCGCGAGCTGATCGCGGAGCTCCAGTCGAGCGGTCTGCGCGGTCGAGGCGGTGGAGCATTCCCGACGGGCGACAAGCTCGCCGCAGTCGCGGCCGAGAAGCGCCGGCCGGTGGTCGTCGTCAACGCGACCGAGGGCGAGCCCGCCAGTACCAAGGACCGGGTGCTCGTCGGACTCGTTCCGCATCTCGTGCTCGACGGCGCCGCGTCCGCTGCAAGCGCACTCGGCGCACGCACGATCATCATCGCAGTGGCCCGCCGCGGAGGAGCCGTCGAGCGCGGCATTCTCGCCGCCGCGCTTCGAGAGCGGCGAGAGAAGCTCGACTGGCAGATCGCCTCTATCCCGGACGGTTTCGTCTCCGGCGAGGAGACGGCTCTTGTCAACACTCTCAACTCGAAGGCCGGGAAACCGAGCGTCAAGCCGCCGTATCCGTTCGACCGCGGCGTGGGCGGTGCGCCGACCCTCGTCCAGAACGCGGAGACGCTCGCGCATGTCGCGCTGATCGCACGGTTCGGCACCGTATGGTTTCGCTCGCTCGGGACCGAGGCCGAGCCCGGCACAGCTCTCGTCAGCGTCTCGGGCGCCGTCGCGCGGCCGGGTGTGTACGAGGTCGAGCTCGGAACGCGGATCTCGGAGGTGATCGTCGAGGCGGGTGGACTCACCGAGCCGATCAGCGCTTCGCTCGTCGGCGGCTACTTCGGCGGCTGGACGCGCGATCCGAAGCAGCAGCTGACCGCTGCCGGTGGGCTCGGGGCCGGCGTCATCGTCGCCCTTCCGAAGAGCGCCTGCGGCGTCCGCGAGAGCGCCCGCGTGACGCGGTTTCTCGCCGGCGAGAGCGCCGGCCAGTGCGGCCCGTGCGTGCACGGGCTCGAAGCTCTCGCAACCGGCCTCGAGGACATCGCGCACGGGCAGGGCCGTGACGGCCGCGACCGGCTCGTGCGCTGGGCGGGCCAGGTGACAGGACGCGGAGCGTGTCGCCACCCCGACGGCGTCGCGCGGTTCGTCATGAGCACGCTCGCCGTCTTCGAGGACGAGTTCACACTCCACTCGAGGAAGGGCCGGTGCAGCGGCCGTGACCGTGCAATCCTGCCGACCGCGGAGCCACGGCACTGAAGCAGCTCCGAGTCGATCCGATCGAGTGCGACGGCCACGGGCTGTGCGCCGAGCTCTTCCCGGAGTGGATCCGGGTCGACGACTGGGGCTATCCCATCATCGACGAGCGGCCGGTCCCGGCCGGCCTCGAGGGTCATGCACGCAGGGCGATCAAGGAGTGCCCCAAGCTCGCGCTGCGGCTCGCGACGACGAACAAGCGGCGGTAACCCCCGATCGAAGTCAGCGTCGGCCCTGATGCCCCGTGAAAGCCCGGGGAGTACTCCTCAATGCAGCCAACAGAAGGTGCGCTTGCCGTCCAGACCGGAGAAACTCCCGAGCCGGCGAGAGTTGCTGGCATTGTCGGCCGTCCTCGCGGCGACGACGCTGACCGCTGGCGCCGCGATCGCAGGGCTGACCCACAAGCCGACAGCTTCCGTCCAGATCGTGCCCACGGTGTCGCAGCCTGCCGCGCCGGCCTCGCGCGCCCAGGAGCCGCAGGAGCCCGGCGGATGATGCGCAACATCTGGGCGACGGTGCTCTCCGTGTGGTTGCTGTTCGCAATCATCGCCGTGCTGGCGTGGACCCGCCAGCAGCCGGCGCCGAGTCAGTCACCGGTGATCGTGGTGAAGGGAAAGAACGGCACGCAGATGCTTGTGCCGGCTTCGACATCGGCGACGCATGCGACGACACGCACATCCCCGGTCCCTGTTGGATGATCGGCGTGACGACGTCAGCCTCGGTGCCCGTCGCGTGGCTCGTCGCCCGCGCGGCCGGGCTGACTGCGCTGGCCCTGCTCAGCGCCTCGCTCTGGCTCGGCCTGGCGATGAGCGTCCGGCTGCTCGCTCCGCGCCGCCAGAAGAGCATCATGGGCTGGCATCAGACGCTCATGTGGTGCGGTCTCTCGATGGTCGCGTTGCACGGTGTGGCGCTGCTGCTCGACCCGGTCATGCACTTCTCGGTCGGCGTACTGCTCGTGCCAGGCCTCGCGCCGTGGCGGCCGTTCGCGGTCAGTGCCGGCGTCGTCGCAGCCTGGCTGATGCTGGCGCTTGCGAGCTCGTTCCATGTTCGCCGGAAGATCACGCAGCGCCGCTGGCGGCTGATTCACTATGCGGGCTTCGCGGCCTTCGCGCTCGCCCTCGGTCACGGGCTGACTGCCGGGACCGATCTGCGCGGGCTGACCGGGCTCATCGTCGCGGGCGGTCTGGCCGCGCCTGTCATCTGGCTCGTCTACGCACGCATCCTCGTGCCCCGCCCGCAACCCGCCCGGCGCCAGGCCACCCCCGGGGCTGCGTGATACCGGACCTGAAGCGTGTGAGCTTCACGGCCATGGGCACGGTCTGCGCTCTCGCCGTGACCGTCCGACGACCCGACGGTGCGGCGGCGAACCGCGCGCTGTCCGCTGCCCGGAACGAGGTGCTCACGTGCGAGCGCCTCCTCACGAGGTTCGATCCGCACAGCGAGCTCTCCGAGCTGAACCGCGTCGCCGGGACGTGGGTGCAGGTGGACGAGCGGCTGTTCGCTGCACTGACGTGTGCCGTTCGACTTCGTCGCGAGACCGACGGTCGCTTCGACCCGACGGTCTTGCCCGCGCTCCTCGCGCTGGGCTACGACCGTTCGTTCGAGTTGCTCGAGCCGCGGGCGCAGCGGGCGAGTGCTTCGCCGGCGGCCGCGTCGATCGAGCTCGACCCGGTCGACCGCCGCGTGCGCATCGAGCACGAGGCGGCAGTCGATCTCGGCGGGATCGGCAAGGGCTTCGCAGCCGCTCGCGCGCTCGACGCGATGCTTCGAGCGTGGCCGGAGCTCCCGGGCGCCCTGGTCGACCTCGGGGGCGACATCGCGGTCGTCGGCGCACCTCCGGAGGGTGGCCCGTGGCTTGTCTCCGTCGAGAGCCCCTGGCGCCCCGGCAAGCCTCTGGGCACGATCCGGTTGCAAGCCGGCGGCGTGGCGACGTCGGGGCCGTCGCATCGACGATTCGGCCCGGACGGCTCGCTCCACCACCTGCTCGACCCGGAGACCGGCGCGCCGGCCGACGGTGGGCCGCTCGCCGTCACCGTCGTAGCGCGTGATCCGGCCGACGCGGACGCGCATGCAACGGCACTCGCAGTGTCGGAAGACGCCGCCGGGTACGTGAGCGAGCGTCCGGGGCTGGGGGCGCTCGTCGTCCGAGGCGTCGGGCCGCCGCGAACCACCGGTGCGATCGATTTCGTGCCCCGTCCAGTCTCCTTCGAGGTGATCCTATGAAACACGTTCTCGTTCTCCTGGCGTTCAGCGCCGTGCTGACGGCGGGTTGCGGAAGCTCGGCCGGTAAGCCGGAATCGGCCGATGCGTTCATGCGCCGGATCACGACGGAGTTCTCGCGCGGCCAGGCGGGCCGCCTCTGGGACAGTCTCGTCCCTGCCGAGCAGAAGGTCGTTTCGCGCGCGCGCTATCTCGCCTGCCGGCGCAACGGCGGCTTCCGGCTCCGGTCGTTCAAGATCCTCGAGAGCTACCCCGAGGCCGTCGACGTCGAGAACAAGCAAACGCCGTCGACAGCCGTGACCGTCCAGGTCACCTCTGACGACGGCGTCACCACCGCGACGATGCACGCGGTCGAGGTTGGCGGGCGCTGGCGCTGGGTACTGCAACCGGCCGACCTCGCGGCATACGCGGCCGGCCGCTGCCCGTGAGGTTCTAGGGCGAGCCGCCCGTCGGCTCGACGTCGAGTTGACGCGCAGCCGCGTAGGCGTACGGGTGATCGAAGACATCGAGCGGGTCGTCGCTCTCGGCCAGGGGGAGCTCGAACGCCATCCCCGTGGCATTGTCTTCGAGCTTCACGGCGGCGCGATGGGTGCGGCGACTCCAGAAGAGCGCGACCTCACACGTTCCGCTTCGCCGCAGAGCGAGCTCCTTGGGCGTGTGGTCGAAGGAAAGCCTGCGAGTCATCGTGATCCTCCTTTGGTCGGTTGCTACCCCGGAGGTGTACGCCCCGCTCGGCCACGATTGGGCGCAGGGCCGGCAAGCATTGGCTAAGAATGCGTGAAAATGCGGAGGCGCCGAGTGCGCCGCCTGCAACGATGGGCACATGGATGTGCTGCTCGTCGAGGATGACGAATCGATTGCGGTCCCGCTCGCGGAGGGATTGCGGCGTGAAGGATTCGACGTCGTGCTCGCAGGGACCGGAGAGGCGGCGCTCGCCGCCGCCGAGCCGGACATCGTCCTGCTCGACCTCAGGCTGCCCGACATGGACGGCCTCGAGGTCTGCCGCGCGCTGAGGGCGCGCTCGATGGTCCCCATCATCGTCGTCTCGGCGCGAGGCGAAGAGGTTGACAGAGTCGTCGGGCTCGAGCTCGGCGCGGACGACTACCTGGTCAAGCCGTTCGGGCTGCGCGAGCTCGTCGCCCGCATCCGAGCGGTCGCACGCCGCACGAGCGCGCCTCGCGACGACGGCGAGGAGATCGACGCCGGGCGAATCCGCATCGATCTGCGCGGTCATCGCGCGATCGTGGACGGCAGCGAGGTGCAGCTGACCGGGAAGGAGTTCGACCTGCTCACGGTGCTCGCCCGCAACGCAGGCGCTGTGGTCGACCGAGAGCGGATCCTGCGTGAGGTCTGGCACACGACGTGGTACGGCTCGTCGAAGACCGTCGACGTCCACGTCGCCGCGCTTCGGCGCAAGCTCGGAGATCCGGGCTTGATCGAGACGGTGCGCGGCATCGGCCTGCGCCTCGCCGCGTGACCCGGCGCCTGCTCGCGAGCTATCTCGCGCTGACGGTCGTGGTGCTGGTGGCGCTCGAGGTGCCGCTGGCCGTGGTCAACGCCCACAACGAGCAACAGGATCTGACGGCGAAGGTTGAGCGGGACGCGTTTGCGGCGGCGTCCCTCGCCGAGGACACGCTGCAGGCCGGCGTCACATCACCGCACCTGGAGACGATCGTCCGCAGGTATCAGGCGCAGACCGGCGGTCGCGTCGTGATCGTCGACAAGCAGGGAAAGAGCATTGCCGACTCGCACCCTACGATCCCGACGGAGACGTCCTTCGGATCACGCCCGGAGATCGTCGCCGCGCTCAGCGGCAGCACCGCGTCGGGGATCCGTACGTCGTCGACGCTCGGCACCAAGCTCCTGTACGTGGCCGTGCCGATCGCCTCCGGGGGGAAGATCTTCGGCGCCGTTCGCATCACCTATCCAACGTCGGCGCTCGACCATCGAATCAACCGTTACCGGCTTGCGCTCGCCGCGGTCGCGCTGATCGTGCTCGCCGTCGCCGCACTCGTCGGGCTTCTGCTCGCACGTTCGATCGCGAAGCCGCTGCGCCGCCTCGAAGGCGTCGCGGCGCTGGTCGGGAGCGGAGAGCTGACGGCCCGTGCCAGCGAGGCGGACGGCCCGTCCGACGTGCGCAGCCTGGCGAGGGAGTTCAACCGCACGACCGCCAAGCTCGCGGCCTTGCTCAGGTCGCAGGAGCAGTTCGTAGCCGACGCCTCCCACGAGCTGCGGACGCCGCTGATGGCGTTGCGGCTGCGGCTCGAGAACGCCGAGACCGACGCGGCGCTCGTCGAGGCCGAGCGGCTTTCGGGGCTCGTCGACGAGCTGCTCGAGCTCGCGCGTGCCGATGCATCGGGCGACCCGCCGGGCGACCTGCTCCTGGGAGACGTCGTCCAACGCCGCGTCGAGCTCTGGTCGGCACTCGCCGAGGAGCGCGATGTACGGCTCGAGGCGTGGGGGGACGGCAGCATGATCCGCGCAGGAGAAGGCCGCGTCGAGCAGGTCCTCGACAACCTGCTCTCGAATGCGCTCGACGCTGCGCCCGCAGGCTCCGAGATCACGGTGACCGTGGACGCCGGCGTGCTGCACGTGGTCGACGAGGGGGCCGGTCTGACGGCCGAGCAGCGCGAGCGCGCCTTCGATCGCTTCTGGCGCGCCTCGAAGGAGCCGGGCTCGGGGCTCGGCCTCTCGATTGCCCGGCGCCTCGTCGAGCTGGACGGCGGCACGATCGAGCTGCGTCCGGCGGCAAAGGGAGGGATCGACGCCGTCGTGCGCTATCCGGCGCGACACGGCTGACCCGCACCATCCGGTCCGGGTCCTATGCTGCGTCCAGGTGGCGACAATGACCCGAATGCACGCGGGTTTTTCAGGCGTGGTCCAGCACGAGTGGCCGCGGCCGCGCGGCTGGGCGCCGCCCCAGCGGCTCGAGACGCTCGACCTCCAGACCTTGCCCGGTGTCGGCGCCACTCTCGCCAAGCGCCTGCGCACGTTCGGCATCCGCTCGGTGCGCGACCTGCTCTTCCACGCTCCCCGTCGCTACGAGAGCGCGGTCGACCAGGTCCCGATCGCGAAGCTCGCCGGCGCCGAGGGCGAAGTCGCGATCGAGGGTCGAATAGTCAGCGCTCGCGCGCGGCCCCTCCGTGGCAGAAGGACGCTCGTCACCGCCGTCATTCACGATTCGAGCGGCGGCCAGGTCAGCGCCTCGTTCTTCAACCAACCCTGGCTCGCAGAGAAGCTGGTTGCGGGAACGAGCGTGCGTTTGCGCGGGAAGCTCGGCCGCTACGGGTTCGACGTGAAGAGCTACGACATCGGCGAAGCGCGCCGGACGGCCGACTACGCCCCCGTCTATCCGGCGAGCGAGCAGGTCCCGTCGACGCGCCTGCGGGAGCTCGTGCGCACGGCTCTCGCAGAGCATGGGCGAAGCGTTCCCGACCCGCTGCCGGCCGAGCTCGAGCTCGCGCTCCGCCGTGACGCTCTCGCCGCGATCCACTTTCCGATCGACGAGCAGCAGGCCGAGGAGGCTCGCCGTCGGCTCGCGCTCGACGAGCTCGTGACGCTCCAGCTGATCGTGGCGCGGCTGCACGACACCGACGCCGTCGCGCCGTCCCTCGCCCGGCCGGGCGAGCTGATCGCCCGCTACCGCGCCGTGTTGCCGTTCCAGCTGACCGAGCACCAGGAGCGCGCGATCACCGAGATCGACCTCGATCTGGCCCAGGCGGCGCCGATGCAGCGGCTGCTCCAGGGAGATGTCGGCTCCGGCAAGACCGTGGTGGCGCTCTACGCGCTGCTGCGAGCCGTGGAGTCGAGCCGGCAGGGAGCGCTGATGGCGCCGACGGAGACACTCGCCGAGCAGCACTTCCTGACGCTCGAGCCGCTCTGCGCGCAGCTGGGTGTGCGCTGCGTGCTGCTCACGGGCTCGGTCGGCTCGAAGAAGATCCGCGGCGAGATCGCAAACGGCGTGGCGCAGATCGCCGTCGGCACGCATGCACTGATCCAGCGTGACGTCGAGTTCGCCGATCTCGCCGTCGCGGTCGTCGACGAGCAGCACCGCTTCGGCGTCGAGCAGCGGACGGCACTCGCGGAGAACCATTCGACGCACGTGCTGCACATGACCGCGACACCGATCCCGCGCACGCTTGCGCTGACGATCTACGGCGACCTCGCAGTGAGCGAGATCGCGAAGCCGCCGGCCAATCGCAAGCCGATCATCACGGCGCGCGTCGGTGCCGAGCGCTCGAGCGACGCGTACACACGCCTGCGCGTCCATCTCGACGCCGGCCGTCAGGCATACGTCGTCTGCCCGCTCATCGAGCTGTCGGAGACGCGGCTCGCACGTGCTGCCGAGGAGGAGGCCCAGCGGTTGCGTGATGCCGAGCTGCGCGGCTATCGCGTCGGTCTCCTGCACGGCAAGCTGAAGACCGCCGACCGGCGGGAGGTGATGCGGCAGTTCAAGGAGCACGAGCTCGACGTGCTCGTCGCGACAACCGTGATCGAGGTCGGCGTCGACATCCCGAACGCGACGATCATGATCGTGCAGGAGGCGGATCGGTTCGGTCTCGCACAGCTGCACCAGCTGCGCGGCCGGGTCGGACGAGGCGGCGACCAGAGCTACTGCCTTCTGATCTCGCGGCCGGCCGAGGAGCTCACCGAGACGGCCGATCGCCGCCTGCAGGCACTCGTCGACACGGCAGACGGATTCGAGCTTGCCGAGATCGATCTCGATCTCCGGCGCGAGGGCCAGCTGCTCGGTACCCGCCAGTCCGGTTGGAGCGATCTGCAGTTCACGAAGCTGCGACTCGATCGCGGCCTGATCGAGCAGGCGCGCGGGATCGCCGGCAGCCTGAGGGATGAAGACGGCCCGTGGCAGGACGAGGCCGACAGAATGTCGGGCGATGCGGATCATCGCGGGCTCGCATAGAGGTCACCGGATCGCGGCGCCGGCGGGGCGCGACACGCGCCCGACCTCGGACCGCGTCCGCGAGAACGCGTTCAACCTGATCGGCCCGGTCGCCGGCGCCGACGTGCTCGACCTGTTCGCGGGCTCGGGCGCGCTGGGGCTCGAGGCGCTCTCGCGCGGCGCCGCCGGCGCGACGTTCCTCGAGTCCGACCGTGAGGCGTGCCGCACGATCAACGCCAACCTGGACAAGCTCGGGCTCCGCGGCATCGTGCTCTGCCAGGAGGTCACACGAGCACTCGCCCGGGAGAGCCGGAGCTACGACCTCGTCCTGTGTGACCCGCCCTACGACTACGATCACGGCCAGCTCGCGCCGCATCTGGCCCGCCTGCTGACCGACGACGGCCTGCTCGTCTACGAGACCTCGGGACGGGACGGGCCGCCGGAGCTGCCGGGTCTCGCGGTGCGCACGTCCCGCAAGTACGGGTCCGCACGCCTTACCCTGTACGAGACGTGATCACCGCCATCTACCCCGGCACCTACGACCCCGTGACGAACGGGCACGTCGACGTGATCACGCGTGCGGCGCGCATCTTCGACCGGGTCGTCGTCGGCGTCGTCGGGAATCCCCATCACAAGAGCCCGATGTTCGAGGTGCCCGAGCGCGTCCAGTTCGTGAAGGACGCGCTCGCAGGCGTGGTCGAGAACGTCGAGGTCGACGTGTTCAGCGAGCTCGTCGTCGATTTCGCGCGGCGCTGGGACGCCAAGGCGATCGTCAAGGGCCTGCGCGTCGTCTCGGACTTCGAGTGGGAGTTCCAGATGAACCAGCTGAACCGGCATCTGGCGCCCGACATCGAGACCGTCTACGTGATGGCCAGCGCCCAGGTGAGCTTCGTGTCGTCGAGCGGTGTGAAGGAGATTGCCTCCTTCGGGGGAAATGTCGAGGAGCTGGTCCCGAAGGCCGTTGCCGCACGGCTCAAGGCGATGTTCCCGAACGGCCGCGGCGGCGCTCCACTGTCCGACCAGGAGTAGACTGGAAACCCCATGGATGTTCTTGTTCTGATCGACAAGCTCGACGACCTGGTGCACAACGCCAAGGCCGTGCCGCTGACCGACCAGGTGCGTATCGACCGCGAGGAGATCTACGACATCCTCGACCAGATGCGCGCGACGATCCCGGAGGAGATCAAGCAGGCCCGCTGGATCGTCAAGGAGCGGCAGGAGATGCTGGCCGAGGCGAAGCGCGAGCAGGATCGCCTCCTGCAGGAGGCCCGCGAGCAGGCGGTGCGCGAAGCGTCACAGACCGAGATCGTCAAGCTGGCGGAACGGCAGGCGCAGGAGATCATCGACGAGTCACGGCGCTCGGCGCGCGAGATGCGGCTCGAGATGGAGGACTGGGCCGACGGCATGCTCGCGACGCTCGAGACGAACCTCGACAAGTTCCTCGTCGCGGTGCGACGCGGCCGCGAGCGGCTGCACGAGCGCTCCCAGGAGTCGGTCGTCGCCGGCATCGGGCCCGTCGACCTCTCCGACAACGGCTCGAACTACTCGAGCTAGAGCTAAAGCTCGGGCTTCGGGCCGCCGGTCTGCCAGTGCGCGAAGCGCGCGTAGGCCTCGTGCGGTGTGTTCGCCGCCTGCTCGACGCCGGCCCCCCGGGCGAGAGCAACGTCCGAGCGCGGGTAGTCGATCCCGCGCTCGCCGACGCGGTTGCCGATCATCAGCAGCACGCACGGCGAGCCGCTCAGGCCGACGAAGACATGCCGGGTGCCCGGTGGGCAGTGCAGGAAGTCGAACTGCCGCAGCCGCCGCTCCTCCTCCTCGACGATCGCGATGCACTCGCCGGAGACGACGAAGAAGTCCTCCTGGCTCGCCTCGGCGTGGTACATGCCGGTGGGCTTGCCTGGCTCGAGCACGGCGAGCGCGTAGCCGATCTCGGGGAACATCTGCGGCTCCAGGCCCTCACGCGCCGCTGCGATCCGGCCGTCCGTCTCGAACCTGCAGCGGAAGCCGAAGGCGTCGTTCGCCAGCCAGGCCGCGTCCCGGGCATTGACGACGAACCAGCCCGGCGTGACCGGAGCGAGCCCGTTCCCCACCTGCTCCAGGCGCGCTTCGGCGGTCACCCCCGGGACGATACCCTCGTCGTATGACGAGCTTCAGTCTCAGCCAGGTGAAGTTGCGTCCGGGGGAGCAGTATCGGGACGAGCTCGAGGTCGAGCTCTCCGCCTTCGACTTCGGGGGTCAGCGCTACCTCCCGGTGCCGGACCGGGTCCCGGCGGAGTTCGAGATCACGCGTGCGAACACGGGTACGGTCTTCACCCTCGCGTTCACCGCCCGCCTCCACGGTCCCTGCTACCGGTGCCTGGACGACGCGGTGCTCGATCTGCCGATCCGCGCCCGCGAGTACCAGGATCAGTCGCCCGAGGACGACGAGATGCGAACGGAGTACATCGAGGGCAACAACATCGACCTGTCGGCGTGGGCCCGGGATGCGATCGCGCTGGCGCTTCCCGAGCAGATCGTCTGCCGCGATGACTGCGCCGGTCTCTGCGCCGAATGCGGCAAGAACCTGAACGACGAGCCGCACGCGCACGAGGAGCCACACGGTGACTCGCGCTGGGCGGCCCTGGAAGCACTCCGCGACGACGCCTGATCACCGGCTGGCTGAGCCATGTCGGGGGACGGTAAGACCTCGACCGTCCTCCCAGGGCTAGTCGATCGCCGGCGACCGCCGCTCGAGGAGCGCGGTGTCGCGCCATTCGCCGTGCTTGCGCGCCAGTCGGCGGCGGATCCCGACGAGCCGGAAGCCGCAATGCTCGTGAAGTGCCCGGGAGCCGGTGTTGTCGGCGAACATGTGCGCCTGGACCGTCCAGATCCCGCCCGCGTCGGCACGTGCCACGAGCTCTTCGAGCAGTGCCCGGCCGACCCCACGGCCGCGCGCGTCGGCCGCGACGTAGACGGAGTTCTCGACGACGCCGCGATAGCACGCACGCCGTGAGATGGGCGCGAGCGTCGCCCAGCCCAGCACGGTGTCGTCCATCCGCGCGACGAGGCGCGGTGCCGCGAGGTAGCGCTCGTCGAACTGCTCCCAGGAGGGAACCGTTTCCTCGAAGGTGCCCAGGTCGAGCCCCTCGCCGAAGATCCGGGCGACGAAGGGCCAGTCGTCCGGGGTCAGGTCGTCGATCGTCACAGCTCCATTGTGCGCGTGACGGCGAGGCGGCTGAGAAAGCGCCGGTCGTGGGTGACGACGACGAGAGAGCCCTCGTAGGTCTCGAGCGCCGTCTCGAGCTCCTCGATCGCCTCGAGGTCGAGGTGATTGGTCGGCTCGTCGAGGATCAGACAGTTCACGCCGCGCGCCGAGAGCAGAGCGAGGCCGGCCCGGGTGCGCTCGCCGGGGGAAAGGGACGGCGCCGGCCGGGCGATGTCCTCCGCCCCGAGCGCGAACTTCGCGAGCAGGGTGCGCGCAGCGGTCGACGTGAGCCCGGACAGCTCGGCGAAATCAGCGAGGAGCACGCCCGAGAACAGGTCGCGCGCCTGGGTCAACTCCCCGAAGACGGCCGCCTGCCCGACGCGCCGTGAGCCGGCTTCCAGGGGCAGTTCGCCGGTGAGCGCGTGGATCAGCGTCGACTTGCCCGTCCCGTTCGCCCCCACGACCGCGACGCGCTCGCTGAACTGGAGGCCGAGATCGACCGGGCCGAGGGTGAACGAGCCCAACCGCACGACGGCGCCGGCCAGTTCCACGATCGTGCCGGTGGGCGGAGCCGGCGCGAACTCCATCTGCAGCCGCCACGGCGTCCACGGCTTCTCGACCTCGGTGAGCCGCTCCAGGTGGTTCCGCGCCTGGTTGACCTTGCCCCGCAGCGCGTTCGTCGCGCGCCGGTCGGAGCCGCCGGTTTGGCGCGCCAACTTGCGTTCGCCGCCGAGCGAGTGCGCCTGGCGGCGCCGGTCCTCGAGCAGCGTCGTGTAGCGGCGCTTCTCGTCGACGTAGTCCGCGTAGGCAGCCTCGTGCTGGGCGCGAGCCCGCTCGCGCGCGGCCTCGTAGGCCGACCAGGTGCCGCTGTACTCGCGGACTCGCCGTGTCTCGGCCTCGATCTCGACCACGCGGTTGATCGTCCGGTCGAGGAAGTCGCGGTCGTGCGAGACGAGCACAACGCCTGCGGCCAGTCCCTCCAGGAACCGCTCGAGCCGTTCGAGCCCGGCGAAGTCGAGGTTGTTCGTCGGCTCGTCGAGCAGGAACACGTCGAAGCGCGAGAGCAGGATCGCGGCGAGCGCCGCGCGGGCGGCCTCGCCCCCCGAGAGGGTCTGCAGCCTCCGGTCCGAGCGGCGGCCGAGCCCGACGTCGTCCAAGACGGACGCGGCGCGGGCGTCGAAGTCCTCGCCGCCGAGGGCGAGGAACCGGTCGAGGGCCGCGGTGTAGGCGCCGGCGAGCTCGTGCTCGTCGGCGAGCCGCCCGGCGAGCTCGTCCATCGCCAGCTCGGCCGCGCCGACCCCGGTTCGTCGCGCGAGGTAGTCGCGGACGGTCTCGTCCGGCGGCGCCTCGACCTCCTGGGGGAGGTAGCCGACGGCGCCGGCGCGGATCACCCGGCCCGCGTCGGGCGTCTCGACGCCCGCGAGCACGCGGAGCAGCGTCGACTTGCCGATCCCGTTCGGACCGACGATCCCGACGCGGTCGCCGGGAGCGACCACGAGCGACACACGGTCGAGCACCTGGACGGCCGCGTAGCTCTTCGAGATGTCACGTGCTGCCAATGAGCCCGGCATGGGGCGGACCTCCAATCAGTCGAAAGGGATGAGCGGGGTTTTCGACTCAGAGATCCGTCATGGGACGAGCCGCGAGGGCTCGGAGACGATGATAGCTATCATGGGCGGCCGCCATGGCTGTCCCCAAGAGAAAAACGTCGAAGGCGCGCCGCGATCAGCGCCGCGCTACGCACAAGCTCGAGGCTCCGCGCGTCAACACGTGCCCGCAGTGCGGGTCGCCGAAGCGCGCGCACCGTGTCTGCCCGACCTGCGGCACCTACAAGGGCCGCGAAGTCGAACCGCTCCGCCTCGACGTCCCGTAGGCCGTGACCCGCGTCGCCCTCGACGCACTCGGTGGCGACAATGCGCCCGACGAGGTGATCCACGGCGCGCTCGCGGCTGCCGCCGACGGGATCGAGGTGACGCTGTACGGCCCGGCCGGGCTGGACACCCACGGCCTGCCGGTGGTCGAGACGACCGAGGTGATCGAGATGGCCGAGAAGCCTGCCGAGGCGGTCCGTGCCAAGCCGGACTCGAGCCTGGTCGCCTGCGTCCGGGCAGTCGCCGACGGCTCTGCCGACGCAGCGGTCTCCGCCGGCAACACCGGCGCGATCCTCGCGGCCGGACTCCTGCATCTGCGCCGCCTGCCCGGTGTGCTGCGGCCGGCGATCGCCGTTCCCCTTCCGACCCGCCGGGGCCCGTGCGTCCTGCTCGACGCGGGTGCGAATGCCGACGGGCGGCCCGAGCACCTCGTCCAGTTCGCCCACATGGGCTCCGTGTTCAGCGAAGAGCTCCTCGACGTGCACCGGCCGGAGGTGCGTCTGCTCTCGATCGGCGAGGAGGACGAGAAGGGCAACCAGGTGACGATCGAGGCGCACCGGCTCCTCCGCGAGGACGGGCGGCTGCATTTTGCGGGCAACGCCGAGAGCCGGGACCTGCTTTCGGGCGTTTCCGATGTCGTCGTCACCGACGGTTTCACCGGCAACATCGCGCTGAAGCTGCTGGAGGGGACGATCACCGAGCTGCTCGCCGAGCTGCGCGAGGAGATCGGCGCCAGCTTGACCGGCAGGCTCGGCGGGCTCCTGATCCGTCCCGCGGCGAGACGCATGCGGCGCCGGCTCGACCCGGATACCTATGGCGGCGCCTATCTGCTCGGCCTGCGCGGCCTGGCGGTGATCGCTCACGGAAATTCGGGCCGCCGGGCCGTTGCCAACGCGATCCGTCTTGCTGCCCGAGGCGCCGACCACCGCGTCGTCGAGCGCCTCGCCGAGCGGCTGCCCGAGCGGGTCGGTGTATGATCGCCCGGTTTTCGCCCCTACGACACTTGAGGTGACATGGCAGCGTCGCGTGAAGAGGTCCTCGAGCGCGTCAAGGAAGTCCTGACGGAGCAGCTCGGAGTCGAGGAAGATCAGATCACCGAGGGGGCTTCGTTCCAGGAGGACCTGGACGCCGACTCGCTCGACCTGGTCGAGCTGATCATGGAGCTCGAAGATCAGTTCGGGATCAAGATCTCCGACGAGGATGCCCAGAAGATCACGACTGTCGGGCAGGCCGTCGACTACGTCACCTCGCACCAGTAAGTCGCAAGGGTCGCTGCGGGAGCTGATCGACGAGCTCCCCGCTGAACGGGCGGCGGCTGTCTTCACCCATTCCTCGTGGGCGGCCGACCGCACCTCCTCGTACGAGCGGCTCGAGTTCCTCGGAGACTCGGTGCTCGAGCTCGTGGTGGCGCGCACCCTCTACGACCGGTTTCCCGCCTTCACGGAGGGGCGGTTGGCAAAGGTGCGCTCGCATGTCGTCTCGCGCGCCAGTTGCGCGGTGGTCTCACGCGAGCTCGAGCTCGGCGAACGGCTGCGAAGCGAGGGCTCCGAGGACGCCGACAGGCTCTCGCGGAACCGCAATGTGCTTGCGGCGCTGCTCGAGGCCGCGCTCGCAGCCCTCTACCTCGAGCACGGCTTCGAGGCGATCGAGGCCGCGATCGTCGAAGCCTTCGAGCCTCGCATCGAATACGCCTTGACCACCTTCGTCGATCACAAGACGGAGCTCCAGGAGAGGCTCGCACGGACGGGCCGCTCCGTCACCTACACGACCGTCAAGGTCGAAGGGCCGCCGCACGACCGCTCCTTCACCGCGGCGGCGATGATCGATGCCGAGGTCGTGGGGACCGGCGAGGGTCGTTCGAAGAAGGACGCCGAGCAGAATGCGGCCAGTGAGGCGCTGAAGGGGTTCAGCCCAGCAGGCGCCGATGAAGCGCCCGTGTCTGAGGCGACGGGCTGACGCCGAGGTCGTCGCGCAGCTTCGTTCGCAGCGCCTCGTAGACGACGAGGCCTCGGCGGGGTGCCCTCGCTGGTCTGAGAGGCCGCCGCAACCTTCGGTCCCACCGGCCGTCCGGCGGCGTCCTGGCCGCTCGATAGCCTGCTCTTCGCGTGCACCTGAAAGCGATCAAGCTGCGCGGCTTCAAGTCGTTCGTCGACCCGGTCGAGATCCACCTCGAGCAGGGAGTGGCGGTCGTCGTCGGGCCGAACGGCTCGGGGAAATCGAACGTCTCGGATTCGATCCTCTGGGCGACCGGCTCCATGAGCCCGGGTGAGCTACGCGCTGAGAAGCCGGACGACGTGCTGTTCTCGGGGTCGGTCGGCCGCGGGCCCACCGACTTCTGCGAGGTCGACCTGCTCTTCGACAACGCAGACGGCGAATGGCCCGAGCTGCCCTACAGCGAAGTGTCCGTCGCGCGACGGCTCACACGTGGCGGCGAGGGCCAGTACCTCGTCAACAGGCAGGCGGTGCGCCGCATCGACCTGGTCGAGCTGCTGTCCGATGTCGGTCTCGGCGGCGGTCTCCGCTCCGTGATCTCGCAGGGCCGCGTGGAGACGGTGCTCAACTCGAAGCCGTCCGAACGCCGTGAGTTGGTCGAGGAGGCGGCAGGCCTCGGCCGTTTCAAGCGCCGGCGGCACCGTGCCGAGCTGAAGCTCGCCCGGGTCGCGGTGCAGGTCGACCGTGCACGCGATCTCGAAGAGGAAGTCAAGAAACGGCTTCGCCCGCTGGCCCTGCAGGCGACCGCCGCCGAACGCGCGGAGAAGCTCGGCGTCGAGATCGCCGGGCTTCAGGCGGCGATCGCGACGCTCGACCTCACGCGCCTCGCGGAGCGACGCGCGGAAGCCGAAGGCCGTCGCACAGCGGCCGCCGAGGAGCGGCGCGCGCTCGACGAGCGGATCAACGCGCTCGTCGCCGAGCGTGAGAAGGCGGAGGAAGAGCTCACCGACTCCGCCGGCCTGCGCGAGCAGGCGACCGCCGCGCTCTACCGGCTGCGGAGCGGAGGCGAGCGCATCGGCCTGCGCCGCGAGTCGGCTGCGGCACTGACGTCTTCGCTGCACGCTGACCTCGCGGCGCTGCGGGCCCACGATCCCTCGGCGTCGGTCGGGCTCGAGGCCGCTGCGCGTGCTGCGGCGACCGCCGCCCAGGCGGCCGCGGCGGAGCGCGCACGACTGCAGGTCGAGAGCGAAGCACGCTGGGCGCAGATCGCGGCGTGCGAACGGGCAGAGCAGTCCTCGCTCGCCGCAGAGCTCGACGACGTGCTCGCCAGCCGCGCCGAGACAGAGGCGCAGCTCACCGGCGGCCGTCGCGACGCCCTGCTCGCCCTCCGCGGCGCCGCCCAACGCCTCGGCGTCCGGCACGAGTCGGCGCAGCGCCTGCTCTCCGAGGTGCGGCTGGAGCTCGCCGAGCTGCGCCATGTTCCGGCAGGGCCCTCGCCGGCCGAGCTCGGGAGCCTCTCCGACGAGGCCGACGCCGCGGCCCGGGCCGCCGTGCGGGAGCAGGAGGACCTGGAGGCGCGCGTGCGACTTGCCCGGGAGCGCCTGATCGCCCTCGAGCAGTCGCTCGCGGAGCGGGAAGGGCTCCCGCCCGCCGCACGAGCGCTGGCCGAGGAGGGCGAGCAGCTCGCGCTCCAGCTGCTCGAGGTCGAGTCGGGAGCCGAGCGCTCGACGGCCGCGGCGCTCGGCCATCGCGCGTCGGCGGTGCTCGCGGCGAACCCCGCCCGCGGGCTCGAGCTGGTCGAGAAGGCGAAGGTGGCAGGTCTCGGCTCGGTGCTGGTCCTCGTCGGCCGGGACCCGCGTGAGCTCGTGAACGTGCCGGTACTGCCGCGAGACGAGCTGCTCGCGTCGAAGGTGGCGGCCGTCACCGCGGAGGGGATCGGCTGGGACCCGGAGCACGGCGAGCTGTGGTTCGCGGGCGAGACCGCGGAGGCCGTCCTCCTCGAGCTCGACGCACGCCGTCGAGAGCTGCGGGCCGAGGTGGAGGAGCTCGCAAACCGGGCGGTGGAGGCGGCCGACCGGAGCGCGCAGGCCGCCGAGCAGGCCCGCGCAGCGCTGGACCGGTTCGCGCCCGTCGCGCATCTGCGCAACGTGCGTCGCGCCGACGCCTCACGGCTCGCCCGGATCGTCGCGGGAGCGGAGACGCTCGATGAGTTCCTGAGGGTTGCGGCCGCCGCCGCGGGCCGCCTCGAAGCTCCTCTCGCCGAACGCGCCGACCGCCTCGCCGACGACCTGCACCGAACCGCTTCACGCGAGTCGGACCTCCGTCGGGCGGTGTCCGAGACGGACGCCCGCGCGCTCGCCGCCGAGCGCCGTGCGGGTGGCCGTTCCGCCGAGCCCGTCGCCGGCCGGCTCGTAGAGCTGCGGCTCGAGGCAGACGACTTCTCGGAACGGGCCGTCGAGGCGGGCCGGGCGGCCGAGGAAGCGGCAGAGCGCGCCCGAAGCGCCGCGCGTGCGCTCGCAGACGCCGACCCCGCCCAGGCCCGTCGCCCGAGCGAGCTCGTCCTGGAGCGGCTTCTCGGCGGCGCCGAGCGGCTCGAGCAGGCGCTCGCCGTCGAGGTCGAGCGCTTCGAGGCTCCGGTCGGCCTCCGTGCCGAGGCCCAGGCTGCCCGGACGACGGAGCTCGGCGCGTCGCTGCGCCGCCTCGGCGCCCAGGAGGTCGAGCTGCGGCAAGCGGCGGCCAGCGCGGGCGAGCAGCTCTCTGCGGTCGACGTGGAGCTTGCGAGGACCGACGCGGAGGCCGACGAGGCCAAGCGCCGCCTCGCGGCTTCGGGAGGGGAGCCGGTCGAGGGCGATGATCGCGACGAGCTGGCCGAGAAGCTCGCCCGCTACGAGAAACGCCGCGAGCTGCTGGGCCAGGTCAACCCACTCGCCAAGGAGGAGTACCAGGCCGAGAAGGAGCGCCTCGAGGAGCTTTCGGGGCAGCGGGCCGACCTGGAGAAGAGCCTCGACGAGCTCGAGAAGCTGCGCGACGAGCTGACGGCGACCGTCGAGACGCGCTTCGCCGAGACGTTCGCGGCGGTCGAGCAGCACTTCAACGAGGTGGCGGCGACGCTGTTCCCGGGCGGCGAGGGACGGCTCCGCATGACGGAGCCCGAGGACGAGGAGGAGGAGCCGGGCATCGAGGTCGAGCTCCGCCCGGCGGGCAAGCGCGTGACGCGGTTGTCGCTCCTCTCGGGCGGCGAGAAGGCGCTCGGCGCAATCGCTTTCCTGTTCTCACTCTTCCTGGCGCGACCCAGCCCGTTCTATCTCCTCGACGAGGTCGAGGCCGCGCTCGACGACACCAACATCGGCCGTTTCACCGAGCTCCTGCGTGCCTATGCCGACCGCGCCCAGTTCATCGTCATCACCCACCAGAAGCGCACGATGGAGGCCGCCGACGTTCTCTATGGCGTGACGATGGGGCCGGACGGCGTTTCGCAGATCGTCTCGCGCCGGCTGCCGCGCGAGGACGAGATCGCCGCGACGGCCTGAACGCTAACGTGCCCCGGTCATGGCACGGAGTTGGGCACAGTTGCTGGGCGATTCCGATGCGCCCGCCGAGAGCGAGGCCGAACAGCGCGGCTTCTTCGGTCGCCTGCGCGAATCTCTCGGCAAGTCGCGTCGCGCGCTCACGGAGCAGCTCGCTGTCGCCGCGTTCGATCCGGGAGACGATGCGTCGTGGGAGCGGCTCGAAGAGGCGCTGATCTACGCCG
Source organism: uncultured Thermoleophilia bacterium (assembly GCA_963826485.1). Classification (GTDB taxonomy): domain Bacteria; phylum Actinomycetota; class Thermoleophilia; order Gaiellales; family Gaiellaceae; genus PALSA-600. Next base: position 228,291 of record CAWGXF010000010.1, on the reverse strand, counting down.
ACGTCGGTGTGCGCGCGACCGCGGAGCTGATCCGGCGGCTCGAGGCGCGCCAGGACCTGACCGAGCTCGGCGAGGCGCTCGCCGAAGAGATCGCTGCGCTGTTCGGCGACCCGCCGACGCTCGATCTCCGGCACGAGCCGGCGGTGGTGCTCGTCGTCGGCGTCAACGGCACCGGCAAGACGACGACGATCGGCAAGCTCTCGAACAAGCTGCGGGAGCACGGACGGACGGTGACGCTCGGGGCAGCCGACACGTTCCGCGCTGCGGCCGAGGAACAGCTCGAGATCTGGGCGCAGCGTTCTGGTGCGAGTTTCGTCGGCGGCGAGCGCGGCGCGGATCCTGCCGCCGTGGCCTTCGACGCCGTCGGTTCCGAGACCGACGTCGTGATCGTCGACACCGCGGGCCGGCTGCACACCCAGACGAATCTCATGGATGAGCTTGCGAAGGTGCGCCGCGTGATCGCGAGGCGGCTTGCCGGTGCGCCGCACGAAGTGCTCCTGGTGATCGATGCGACGACGGGTCAGAACGGGCTCCAGCAAGCACGGCTGTTCAGCGAGGCCGTCGATGTGACCGGAGTCGCGCTGACGAAGCTCGACGGCTCGGCGAAGGGCGGCATCGCGGTGGCGATCGCCTACGAGCTGGGGCTGGCGGTGAAGCTGGTCGGTGTCGGCGAGGGCGTCGACGACCTGCGGCCCTTCGACGCGGGGGACTTCGCGCGAGCGCTCGTCGCGGAATGACGATCGTCGCCGCCGACCCGCTCGACCTGGAACAGCGGACACGCCCACCGCGGGCACGGCCGCCGCAGCCACGGCGGGGGTCTGACCCCCGGACATGGCCACTAAGGACGGTTGCGCGGCGCAGATTCGTGCGCCTCGCGGCGGCCCCCGGTCAGCGATTCCGCATGTTCGTGCGGTTCTGGATTCACCGACGTGGCCGGAAGGCACACGTCCGGGGTCTGACCCCGTCGTTGCGACCCGCCGCTACCTACGAGCTCGAGCGCGCCCAGATGTTGATCCCGCCGTCGGTCGCGTAGCGGTCGATCTCCGCCAGCTCCTCGTCGGAGAAGTCGAGCTTCTGCAGCGCTCCGAGCGAGTCCTCGAGCTGCGCGACCGACGACGTGCCGATCAGGGTCGAGGTCATGCGGGGATCGCGTAGCGTCCACGCGAGCGACATCTGCGCGAGCGACTGGCCGCGGGCCTTGGCGAGCTCGTTCAGCCTGCGGATCTTGTCGAGCGTCCCGGAGGTCAGCAGGTCGGGCGAGAGCGAGCTGTTCTCGGCGGCGCGTGAGCTCTCGGGGATGCCGTCGAGGTACTTGTCCGTGAGCATGCCCTGAGCGAGCGGCGAAAACCCGATGCAGCCGACTCCGAGCTCGTCGAGCGTCGACAGCAGCTCCGGTTCGATCCAGCGGTTCAGGAGCGAGTACGACGGCTGATGGATGAGCAGCGGTGTGCCGAGCGAGCGCAGGATCTCGGCGGCCTCGCGCGTCTTCTCGGGCGAGTACGACGAGATGCCCGCGTAGAGCGCCCTACCGGACCGAACCGCGGTGTCGAGCGCGCCCATCGTCTCCTCGAGCGGCGTCTCGGGGTCGAAGCGATGCGAGTAGAAGATGTCGACGTAGTCGAGCTGCATGCGCGCGAGGGACTGGTCGAGCGACGCCAGCAGGTACTTGCGCGAGCCCCACTCGCCGTAGGGGCCGGGCCACATGTCGTAGCCGGCCTTCGTCGAGACCACGAGCTCGTCCCGATACGGGCGGAAGTCGTCGCGGAAGACACGGCCGAAGGTCTCCTCGGCCGAGCCGTAGGGCGGACCGTAGTTGTTCGCCAGGTCGAAGTGCGTGAGGCCCAGATCGAACGCACGGTGCAGGATCGCCCGGCTCGTCTCGATCGCGCGATCGCCGCCGAAGTTGTGCCAGAGCCCCAGGGTGACAGCAGGGAGCTGGAGCCCGCTGCGCCCCGTCCGGCGGTAGCGCATGTGGTGGTAGCGGTCCTGAGCGGCGGCGTAAGGCACGACTGGATCCTAAACGCGCCCAGCTACCATGCGCGGTCGTGTTCGACAGCCTCGCAGACAAGCTTCAGGGCGCACTCGGCGACCTGCGGAAGAAGGGGAAACTCGACGAGGAGTCGATCTCGCGCGCCATGCGCGAGATCCGCCTCGCGCTGCTCGAGGCCGACGTCAACTTCACCGTCGTCCGCGACTTTGTCGCACGGGTCCGCGAGAAGGCGCTCGGCGAGGAAATCCTCAAGAGCCTGACCCCGGGCCAGCAGGTCGTGAAGGTCGTGCACGACGAACTGGCCGCGCTGATGGGAGAAGGCGAGTCGGGTCTCGCCTTCGGCAGGTTCACGGTGATCCTGCTGGCCGGCCTCCAGGGCTCCGGCAAGACGACGGCGTCCGCCAAGCTCGCGCTCGCGCTCCGCAAGCAGGGTCGCAAACCCGGCCTGATCGCCGCCGACCTGCAGCGACCGGCCGCGATCGACCAGCTCGAACAGCTCGGCAGCCAGATCCAGGTGCCCGTCTACCGGACCGAGACAAAGGACGCCGTGGAGGCCACGCGGAGCGGAATCGAGCGCGCCCGGGCCGATGGGCTCGACACGGTGGTGGTCGACACCGCAGGCCGCCTGCAGATCGACGAAGCCCTGATGGAGGAACTGGAGCGCGTTCGCGACGAGGCGAAGCCGCACAACATCTTGCTGGTGCTCGATGCGATGACCGGCCAGGAAGCCGTGAACGTGGCGCAGACCTTCAACGAGCGGATCGCGTTCGACGGCGTCATCCTCACCAAGCTCGACGGTGACGCGCGCGGCGGCGCAGCTCTGTCGGTCAAGGCGATCACGGGCAAGCCGATCAAGTTCGCCTCGACCGGCGAGAAGATCGACGCGCTGGAGGTGTTCCACCCGGACCGGATGGCGTCGCGCATCCTCGGTATGGGCGACATGCTCACCCTGATCGAACGCGCGGAGGCGGCGGTCGAGGAGGACGAGCAGGCCGAGATGGAAAAGCGGCTCGCCGCCGGCCAGTTCACCTTCGACGACTTCCTGAAGGCCTACAAGATGCTCCGCCGGATGGGGCCGCTGCAAGGGATCCTGAAGATGATCCCGGGTATGAAGGATCAGCTGGGGGACGTCGACGTCGACGAGAACCAGCTGGGGCGGGTCGAGGCGATCGTGCTCTCGATGACGCCGCAGGAGCGCCGTTCCCCTATCGTGATCGACGGCAAGCGGCGGATTCGCATCGCCAACGGCTCCGGAGTGACCGTGGAGCAGGTGAATCAACTGCTCGAAGCGCGGAAGCAGATGGAGAAGATGATGAAACAGATGGGGCGGGGGAAGATGCCGGCCCTCCCGAACCAGCAGGCTCCCGAGCCTCTGTCCGCAGGACGGAAGACGGGCGTCAAGCGCAAGAAGAGAAAGGCCGGACGGAGGTAAAGGAAACGAATGGCAGTCAAGCTGAGGCTCACCCGCGTGGGCTCGAAGAAGAACCCGATCTACCGTGTGGTGGCCGCCGACTCGCGCTCGCCGCGCGACGGGAAGTTCCTCGAGATCGTGGGTCGGTACAACCCGCAGACGGACCCGTCGACGATCGATCTGGACGAGGCGAAGGTCAAGGACTGGCTCGGCAAGGGCGCCCAGCCCACCGAGGCGGTTGCCAAGCTGATCAAGATCTCCGGCATCGAGAAGTAGCGGCGGGCGGTTCTCGATGGCGGAGCTGCTCGCGTATCTCGCCCGCGAGCTGGTCGACGAGCCGGAGGCCGTGCGCGTGGACACGGAGGAGCGCGACGGCGCGCTCGTCCTCGTGCTGCACGTCGCCGCCGATGACGTCGGCAAGGTGATCGGCCGTCAGGGCAGGATCGCGCGCGCCCTGCGGACGCTCGTGCGCGCGAGCGCCGTCCGCGAGGGGCGCCGCGTGCTGGTCGAGATCGCCGATCCCGACCCTGCATGAAAGTCGCGGCGCTGTACGACGTCCACGCGATGCCGTGGGCGCTCGAGGCGGTACTGGCGACGGTCGAGGCAGAGCGCGCCGATGTCATCGTTTTCGGTGGCGACTACCTCCACGGCCCGTGCCCGCGTGAGACCGTCGCGCTCATCCGCTCGCTCGACGCGCAGGTGCTGCGCGGCAACTGCGAGGATCTCGCCGAGGATTGGGAACGGGGCGAGCTCGAGGCGGCAGACCTCGACTGGCTGCAGTCGCTGCCGCTCGCCGTCACCGTCGACGGCGTTCTCTACTGCCATGCGGCTCCGTCCGCCAACACGCCGATCACCACCGCCGTCACACCCGACGACGCGATCACCGAGACGTTTGCCGGCCACACCGGAACGATCGTCATCGGCCACACGCATCACCAGTTCGACCGTCGCATCGGCGATCTGCGCGTCGTCAACGCAGGCTCGGTCGGGATGGCATACGAGGGCGAGATCGCGGCATTCTGGACGCTCGTCGATGACGGGGAGCCGTCTCACCGCCGAACCCGATTCGACATCGACCAGGCCGTTGCCGGGATCCGCGCCAGCGGCTGGGCGGCCGGTGAGGAGTTCATCGCCGAGAACCTTCTCGTCGCCGTGACGCGCGAAGAGGCGATCGCGCACATGGAATCGCTTCGGCAATGAGAGTCCAGATCGGGAAGGTCGGCCGTCCGCACGGGATCGACGGGGCGTTCTTCGTCGAGCAGCCGAGCTCCGACGACCGCTGGTGGAAGACCGGAGCACGCTTTCTTGCCGGTGGGCGTGAGGTGGTGGTGGTCGGGCACCGTCGCTCGTCGGGTCGCCCGGTGATCAAGCTCGACCACGCTATCGAACGCGGCACGCTCCTCGAGGTCGCGCAGGAGGACCTGCCGCCCACCGACGCCGACGAGTACTACGCGTTCCAACTGGTCGGGCTGCGGGCGGTGGAGGAGAACGGCCGCACACTCGGAAGCGTCAAGGTCGTGACGCCTGGCGTGGCGAACGACGTTCTCGAGCTCGATACGGGATTGCTCCTGCCGATGGTGGAGGAGTGCATCTTGAAGGTCGATCTCAAAGGGGGCTGCATCACGGTCGCGGACGGTTTCGCCGGCTGATGCAGCTGGACGTGTTCACGCTCGTCCCGCACGTGTTCGCGTGGCTGACCGAGCAGAGGCCGGTTGCGACGGTGCTCGGGGGCCGGCTCGACCTGCGACTCTTCTCCTATCGCGATCACACGCCGCTGCGCAACGGCCAGGTCGACGACGAGCCGTACGGGGGCGGGGCGGGCATGGTGCTACGGGTCGACGTCGTCGCTGCGGCGCTCGACGCGGTCTACGGCGAGACCGTGACCCAGCCGGTGATCGCGCTCAGCCCGCAGGGACGGCAGCTCACGCAGTCGGTGGTCGAGGAGCTCGCCGCTGCCCGGCACGTCACGCTTCTCTCGGCCCGTTTCGAAGGGTTCGACGAGCGGATCGTCGAGCACCTCGCGACCGACGCCATCTCGATCGGTCCCTACGTTCTCTCGAACGGAGACCTGCCGGCGATGGTGCTGGTGGATGCGATCGCGCGACGCCTGCCGGGAGCACTGAGCGAGGGCTCGGGTGAGCTCGAGTCGTTCTCCGACGAGTTGGGGGGCGGCCTTGAGTACCCTCAGTACACGCGGCCTGCGGAATACCGGGGCTGGCGGGTTCCCGACGTGCTGCTCTCGGGTGACCATGCACGAATCGAAGGCTGGCGAAGGGAGCAGGTCCGCTGAGGAACCCGATCGACCGTTTGACCGAAGGTCTGCCGCACGGCTGGCGTGTCACGATCGACTGGCTCGTCACGATCGTGGGCGCGATCGCGATCGTCCTCGCCATCAAGGCGTGGGTGGTGAATCCCTACCGGATCCCGTCCAGCTCGATGGAGCCGACGCTGCACTGTGCCAGGCCCGGATCCGAGTGTGAGGCGCATTTCTCTGATCGAGTGCTCGCCTGCCGCTTCTGTTACCGCTTCTGGTCGCCGAAGCGCGGCGACATCGTCGTCTTCAAGACCCCGCCGCTCGCCGCGGTGCGCTGCGGTGCCGGCGGCACCTTCGTCAAGCGCCTGATCGGGCTGCCCGGCGACGTCTGGTCGGAGAAGGAAGGCTACGTCTACATCAACGGGAAACGCCTGAACGAGCCGTATATCCAGGCCGATCGGCGGGACGACCGCACGATCGCGCCGATGCGGATTCCGAAGGGGCAGTACTTCTTCATGGGCGACAACCGAGCCTCATCGTGCGACTCGCGATCGTGGGGCACGGTTCCGAGAGCCAACCTGATCGGCGAGGTCTTCGCCACCTACTGGCCCCCCAGTCGAATCTCGATCCGCTGACCGGGGCTGCTACGATTTCGCCCGGCCTCCGGCCCCTTTCGACATGAGCACGATCATCCAGGACATCGAGCGCCGACAGCTGCGCGAAGTGCCGCGGTTCAAGGCGGGCGACACCGTGCGCGTCCACTTCCGTGTCATCGAGGGCGCACGCCAGCGCATCCAGGTCTTCGAGGGGATCACGATCAAGCGCCAGGGCGCCGGGGCACGCGAGACGTTCACCGTTCGCAAGAACTCCTTCGGCGTCGGCGTCGAGCGCACGTTTCCGCTGCATTCGCCGAAGATCGACAAGATCGAGGTCATGCAGATCGGCGACGTCCATCGCGCGAAGCTCTACTACCTGCGCGGCAAGGTCGGGAAGAAGGCTCGCGTTCGCGAGCTCCGCCAGTCGTAACTTCTTCGCAAACTCCGGTCTCCTGCGCGCTGTGCTGCCCGCGAGCCGGGCTATTGTCGCCACGTGTCGACCAAGCGCCGCCAAACCGGTCGAAAGCTGCTCCGGTTCGACCGTGACCTTGGCGCCCGTCTCGTCGCCGGTGCAGACGAGGCAGGCCGGGGCCCGCTTGCAGGTCCTCTCGTCGTGGCCGCTGTGCTGTTCGACTATCAGTGCCTGCGCGACCACCGCGTTCGTCCGCTCGCGCTGCTGAACGATTCGAAGCAAGTCGACTCGGCGACGCGCGACGAGCTCTACCGCGCGGTGCTCTCCTGCGCCGACGTCGTCGCCGTGCGCGTGTTTCCCGCGCCGGTGATCGACCGGGACGGCCTTCACAAGTGCAATCTCCGCGGGCTGCGCGAGGCGCTCTGGGCCTGCCAGCCCGCCGACGTGTGCCTGGTCGACGGGTTCAAGCTCGGCTCGTCCGCCCCGCCGCACCGGGCAATCGTCGACGGTGACACGAAGAGCGCTGCGATCGCCGCCGCGTCGATCATCGCGAAGGTGACGCGCGACCGTTACATGCACACCGCCGATGCGCTCTACCCCGGCTACGGGTTCGCGTCGCACGTCGGCTACATCACCCGGTCTCACACGGAGATCGTGCGGAAGCGAGGGCCTTGCGAGCTACACCGCAGGTCGTGGCGTGCCCGCGCCTACCTCCCCGCAGCCTAGGAACGACGCAGAGCGCCGGGCCGCTCGGTGGTACCGGCGACGGGGCTATCGCGTGCTCGGCACGAACTGCTGGCTCGCCGGTGCTGAGCTCGACGTGGTCGCGCGCCGTGGCCGGGTGCTCGTCTTCTGCGAGGTGAAGTCGAAGAGCGGCAATGGGTTCGGCGACCCGTTGGAGATGGTCGACGCGCGAAAGGTGGCCCGCGTGCGGCGCGCGGCGACGGCGTGGCTCGGGCGGCATCAGGAGCTCGCCGGCCTCGATGTCCGCTTCGACGTGATCTCCGAGCGTGCCGGGGAGATCGAGCACCTGGCAAACGCCTTCTAGGAGGGCCGGCCGCCACGCCGAACTCTTCTGCATGGGCGTCACGCAGGAGCAGATCTACGAGGGTCTCGATCTCGATCTGTCGTGGTCCGAGCGCGAGCTCCCCGAACGGGTGCGGACGAAACACGTTCACCGGCTTCACCCGTACCTGGGGAAATATGTCCCGCAGCTCGTCGAAGAGCTTTTCCGCCGTCACGTGCCCGTGCACGGGCGGGTGCTCGATCCGTTCGCCGGATCGGGGACGACGCTCGTCCAGGCGCTCGAGAGCGGCCTCGACTCGGTCGGCGTCGACATCGCGGCGTTCAACTGCCTGTTGATGGCCGTCAAGACAGGGGCGCACGATCCGTTCGGGCTCGAGCACGATCTGCGGGAGGCACTCGCGCGGTTCGAGGCGGGGGACGGCAGCGGCAGCGGGGCGACGCCCTACGTGCGCCGCTGGTTCTCGCCCGCCGCGGGCGACCAGCTGTTGCGCTTTCGCTCGATCGCGCACGAATACAAGCATGCAGAGGTGTTGCGAGTCGTGCTCACACGCGCGGCGCGCTCGGCCCGGCGCACGACGCACTTCGGTCTCGACTTCCCGAAGGCGCCGCAGGTCGAGCCCTACTGGTGCCACAAGCATCGCCGCGAGTGCCGCCCGGTCGAGCGCGCCGATCACTTCCTGCGCCGCTACACGCTCGACACGCTGACGCGGCTCAAGGAGTTCGCGCGCGTTCGATCCCGCAAGTCGGCGACGGTGCTGCACGGGGATGCCCGCGAGCTCGACCTTCAGGGACCGTTCGACGCAGTCGTCACATCGCCGCCGTATCCGGGCCTGATCGACTACCACGAGCAGCATCGCTATGCCTACGAGTTGCTCGGTCTCGACGATCATCGGGAGCGCGAGATCGGCGCCGCCGCGCGCGGAACCTCCAAGGCGGCGCTGGCGGCGTACGTCGAGGGCATCTCGGTGGTGCTCGGATCCTGCGCGGCGGCGCTGAAGCCGCGTGGACGGGTGGTGATCGTGGTCAATGACCGGCGGGGCCTCTATCCGGAGATCTTGGAGGGGGCGGGCCTCGCGCTCGAGCAGCGCTACCAGCGGCATGTGAATCGCCGCACGGGCCGACGGTCCGGCGAGTATTTCGAGGACGTGCTGGTCGCGTATCGGTGAGCCGGCGAGCTGACGGGAGCATGCCCGGGTAGGAAGGCACCGAACAGGCACGCTTCCGACACGAAGACGTCACGGTTCGTCGCCTATCGTGACAACGTGCTCGCGCGCACCGTCACCCACGCGCTCGTCGGCATCGATCCTCGTCGGGTCGAAGTCGAGGCGCACCTGCAGCAGGGCCTGCCGTCGTTCGCGATCGTCGGTCTCGCCGACCGCGCCTGCCAGGAAGCGAAGGAGCGCGTCCGCAGCGGTATCTCCTCCGCCGAGCTCGAATGGCCCACGCAGCGTCGCATCACGGTCAACCTTGCGCCGGCGGCGCTGCGCAAGGAGGGGTCGGGGTTCGACCTACCGATCGCGCTGGCTGTGCTGGCTGCGTCCTATCAGGTGCCGCCCGAGGCGCTCGACGGACACGCGGCGGTCGGCGAGCTCGCACTCGACGGGCGGCTCAGGCCCGTTCCCGGCGCGCTCGTCGCCGCCGAAGGAGCGCGTCGCGCCGGCCTCGGCCGTCTCGTCTGCGCGGCCGAGTCGGGCGCGGAGGTCGCGTTGGCCGGCGTCGAGCCGATCGGCGTCCGCCACCTCGCCGAAGCCGTCGCCTATCTCCGCGGCGAGCGCGGCCCGCCCGAAACGCCGCCGCCGGCCGACGATTTCGAATCACTTGCCGGCGCACCCGATCTCTCGGACGTCCGCGGCCAGGAGCGGGCACGGCGCGCGCTGGAGGTCGCGGCGGCGGGCGGCCACAACGTGCTCTTCGCCGGGCCGCCCGGTTCTGGAAAGACGATGCTCGCGCGCCGGCTTCCCGGGATCCTGCCCCTCCTACCCGACGACGCATCGCTCGAGGCGACGCGCATTCACTCGGTGAGCGGCATCCTGCTGCCGGGCAGCGGTCTGGTTCGCGTGCCGCCCTTTCGCGCGCCTCACCACTCGGCGTCGGTCGCGGCGCTCATCGGCGGCGGCGGGGGAATCCCGCGACCCGGAGAGGTGAGCCTCGCCCACCACGGCGTCCTGTTCCTCGACGAGATCCCGGAGTTCCCGCGCCCTGCGCTCGAAGCCCTGCGCCAGCCGCTCGAAGACGGCCAGGTCTCGGTCGTGCGCGTGGCGGGCCGTGCCGTGTTTCCCGCGCGCTTTCAGCTCGTTGCCGCGATGAACCTCTGTCCCTGCGGCGCGCGCGGCGACGGTGCCGCCCAGTGCGCCTGCACGCCCGAGCGGGTGCAGCGCTACCGCGAGAAGCTCTCGCGCGCACTGCTCGATCGCTTCGACCTGCTGCTCACGGTGCCGCGGCCGCGGGCGGGCGACCTGGCGGGCGGGCCGGGTGAGGCCTCGGCCGCTGTTCGCGAGCGCGTCCTCGTTGCCCGCACGCGGCTCCGTGAACGCCCACCGAGGAGGACACGGCCCGCCGACGACCTCCTGACCCGGGCGGTGGAACGGCTGCCGCTGTCCGGGCGCGGCCGCGCCCGCGTGGCACGCGTCGCCGCCACGATCGCGGCGCTCGCCGGCAGCGAAGCGGTCGAGCCCGAGCAGATCGCCGAGGCGCTCTCCTACCGTCCGCCCACGGGGCTCGCCACATGAGCGAGCTCGCCACCGCGGTGTTCGCAGCCCAGTCGGGGTCGCACCTGCTCGCCGCCCCGCGGACGACGCGGTTCGCCACCTTCCTGCGCGGGTTCGACGAGGAGGCGTACCGCCGGGACCTCGCCCGCAGCGGCCTCCGATGGATCTCGCGCGGCGATCCCGCGTTCCCGGCACGGCTGCGGTCGATTCACGATCCGCCGCCGGGCCTGTTCGTGCGGGGCGACGGTGCGCTCGGCCTGCTCGAGCGACCGTCGGTGGCGGTGGTCGGTGCACGCGCGTGCTCGGCCTACGGGTCGGCGGTCGCCCTCTCGCTGGGGCGCGAACTGGCCGCGGCGGGGGTCGTTGTCATCTCGGGCCTCGCCCGGGGAATCGACGCCGCGGCGCACCGCGGCGCCCTCGAGACGGGCCTGACGGTTGCCGTGCTCGGCTGCGGGATCGATCGGGACTACCCGCGTGCACATGCGGCGCTCGCCGCGCAGGTCGCCGCCACCGGGCTGCTCGTGTCGGAGTACCCGCCGGGGGTCGAGCCTGCACCCTGGCGCTTCCCGGCGCGGAACCGGCTCGTCGCCGGGCTCGCCCTGGCGACCGTCGTCGTCGAAGCCCGCGAGCGGAGTGGCGCCCTGATCACGTCCGACCTCGCGCTCGACGAGGGCCGTGAGGTGCTGACCGTGCCCGGCGAGATCACCTCGCAGCTCTCGAAAGGGACGAATGCGCTCCTGCGCCTGGGAGCAACACCGGTCACCTGCGCGGGCGACGTGCTCGATGCGATCGGTGTGGAACCGGCTCCTCGCCCGGAGCCGCCGGCGCTCGCCGGGCCCGCCCGGCTGGTTCGGGCGGTGGTCGCCGATGCGCCCGTCGCAGCAGACGAGTTGATTCGCCGCACCGGGCTGTCCGCCGGCCAACTCGCCGCGGCGCTCGCCGAGTTGGAGCTGCTCGGCATCGTCGCGCAGGCCGATGGGCTCTTTGTCTCATTGAGCATTCGGTGACGAGGTGGGTGCCGCGTTCGTCCGTTTGCGGCCGGCTACCGGGATCAGGACGACGGCCGACCCAAGGTGGATAATCGCCCAGACCGGCGCCTGAGACCGGACACCGAGTGCGAACACCCACACGAGAGGACTGAGCCGTGAACGGAGAGGTGAAACGGGCCGAAGAGTCCATCGCCGGCTGGTACGACACTGAGTTCCTCGCCGCCAAGGCGAACTTCCAGGATCCCAAGCAGGAGTGGCGGCGTCTCTTCTCGGAGCTGTACGGGACGTTCCTGCTCGTGATCGTGGCCGCAGGCGGCGGGATGATGGGCCAGGCGTTCCCGAACACGATCACCCGCACCGCGGCTGTCGTCGCGCCAGGGCTGATGGTGATGGGAGTGATCATGTTCATGGGCAAGGTGTCGGGCGCGCACCTGAACCCGGCCGTGAGCGTCGCCTTCTGGCTGCGCGGCGACTTTCCCTGGCGCCGCGTCCCGGGCTACATCGTTGTGCAGCTGATCGGCGCGTCGCTCGCCGCGCTCCTGCTCCGCGAGATCATCGACGTCTCGGCGAAGTACGGCTCCAACTATCCGGCGAGCAACTACTCGTCCGGTGCGGCGTTCTGGATGGAGACGCTGCTCACGCTCGGGCTCGTCAGCGTGATCCTGGGCACGGCCTCGGGCGCCCAGAACATCGGGATCTTCGGGGCGATCGGCGTCGGCTCGTACATCGCGCTGGCGGGCCTCTGGGGCAGCCCGATCTCGGGCACCTCGATGAACCCGGCGCGCACGTTCGGGCCCGACCTCGTCGGGCGCGACTTCACCGACTACTGGGTCTACGTCGCCGGCCCGCTCGCGGGAGCAGTCCTCGCCGTCGGCTTCGCCTATATCCTGCGCGGCGCCGGAGGCGGTAGGTCAGGCTCCGCTGCGGCCCAGGGCGACCTTGACACCGAGGTCGAGAGACCCGAGCAGGCCTGAGCACGCAGCAGTTGATCTTCAGCGGGTGACCGCGACGTAGCCTCTGCCGTCGTGAGCACAACTTCATACTGGCTCGAGGACCCGCGGGAGGAGCTTCCGCAGCGCCGCTTCGACGGTCGCGCCGAGGTGGCTGTGATCGGCGGTGGCGTCACGGGGTGCTCGTGCGCGCTCACCCTCGCCGAGCGGGGAGTGCGGGTGCGACTCCACGAGGCGCGCGAGATCGCCGGCGGCGCCAGTGGCCGGAACGGCGGATTCGCGTTGCGCGGTGCCGCGCGGCCCTACGACGAGGCACGAAGGCTCCTGGGTGCCCGGCGCGCGCGTCTGGTCATGGAGCTCAGCGAGAGCTCGCTCGACCGCCTGGAGCTGCTCGCCGGTGACGCGTTTCGGCGCGTCGGCAGCCTGCGCCTCGCATTCGACGAGGATGAGCGTCGGGCGCTGCGCCGTGAACACGACGCGCTCCGTGCCGACGGGCTTCGGGTCGAATGGCTCGACGAGCTGGCCCCGCCGCTCGACCGCCTCTACCTCGCGGCGATCCACCACCCGCCCGACGGGGCGCTGCAGCCGGCGCGCTGGGTGCGGCGGCTCGCTGCGCATGCCGCTGCCGCCGGCGCCGACGTTCGTGAAGGCGAGGCGGTCGACGTGCGCGGGCTCGGCGCGGACGTGGTCGTCGTCGCGGTCGACGGGTTCACCGAGGGGCTCCTTCCCGAGCTGGCCGGCCTGGTCCGCGCGACGCGAGGTCAGGTGCTCGCAACCGCGCCGCTCCGGGACCATCGGTACGAGCAGCCGCACTACGCACGCTGCGGCTACGACTACTGGCACCAGCAGCCGGATGGGCGGCTCGTGATCGGAGGCAGCCGCGACGCCTCGGTGGACACCGAGCAGACGGACGTCGAGCTGACGACGGAGCTCGTGCAGGCCCGAATCGAAGCCCTCGCCGCCGAGCTCGCCGGCCACCGCCCGCGGGTGACGCATCGCTGGGCGGGAATCTGGGGCACCACGCCCGACCTGGCGCCGCTGGTCGGGCCTGTTCCCGGCCGGGAGAACGTCTGGGTGGCGGGTGGCTACTCGGGACACGGCAACGTGCTCGGTCTCGCCTGCGGCGACCTGGTCGCCCGTGCGATCCTCGGCGAGCAGCCGCCGGAGCTCGAGATCTTCGACCCCGCCCGCTTCGCGACCGTCTGCCGCACGACGCGGTCGGGCTAGAGCAGGTCGACGAAGACCCGGACGGGCGCGAGGAAGCCGAACCCGAGCCGCTCGCAGATCGGCCGCGACATACGGCTCGCCTGCACCGTCAGCGCCGGCGTCCCGCGAGCCGCTGCGGCCTCCCAGCGCGCCTGGACGAGTGCCCGGTAGACGCCGCGCCCGCGGGCCTCCGGCAGCACCGAGCCGCCGAACAGGTTCACGCCGGCCTCGCCGAACGCGGCGTACGAGGTGCCGACGACGCGTCCGCCGATCAGCGCGACGAATCCCCGTCCCGGATTGCCCGGGTGCTGATAGTCCTGGTAGCGCGTGCGGAGTTCGTCGTCGGGGACCGGTGGCAGCCCGAACACCTTCTCGGCGACCCGCGCGCCGGCGGCGAAGTCGTCCCAGGTCTCGGCCATTCGGACCTCGACGTCCTCCACGTTCCCGGCGACCGGCGGCGCGACGAGTGCGAGTGCGTTCTCGATCGCCTCGAACCCGGGTGTGTCCTCGTTCACGAGCCCCGCGGCTTCGAGTGCCGGCACGACGTGATCCTGATCGGGCGGCACCCACCACGCGGCGATCGTCTTGCCGCGCCCGCGCGCGACGGCGCGCGCGGCCTCCACCGTCGCCCCGACATCCGAGGGGCCGCTGCCGCGCACTCCGACGATCTGCGCTCCCGGCCACGGGTTGATGCTGATGAACGCACCGTCGAGCTCCACCTTGTCGACGTCCGGCGGCACCGGCAGCTCGTGGAACGGACACAACGCCAGCCGCCGCACGGGCTCCGGGACATCCATGGCGCGACCCTAGCGGAGAGCAGGCCCTCCTCGGTCGGTGCGTCCTAGAGCGAGAGCGTCCGGAGGTCGAGCTCGTCGACGCGCTCGAGCGCCGCCAGCGCGATCGCCAGATCCTGGATCGCGAGGCCGGTCGAGTCGAAGAGGGTGATGTCCTCGTCCGTCTCTCTGCCCTCGGCGTCGCCGGTGAGGACCCTGCCGAAGTCGGTGACGTCGTCGCGGGCGACGAGCCCGGCCTCGACCGCGTGGGCGAACTCGCCGCCGTGGCTCGCTTGCTCCCACTCGTCGCAGAAGAGATGCGCGCGGGCGAGCTCGGAGCCGGCGGCCTCCGCCTTGCCCGGGCCGTCGGCGCCCATCAGCGAGACATGCTGGCCGGCGTGGAGCGTTCCTTCGTCGAGGAGCACTTCGTGCCCGGGGGTCACGGTGACGAGCAGGTCGGCCTCGAGCGCGGCGGCCGGCGAGCGCGCAACTTCCGCGCCGAGCTCCTCTGCGACCCGGCGGGCGCGCTCTTCGTCCACGTCCCACACGAGCACCGGCCGGCCCCGCGCGATGAACGTTCGCACCGCCGCCTGCCCGTTCACGCCGGCGCCGATCACCGCCGCCGTGCCGGCGTTTCGCCGTCCAAGTGTCTCGGCGGCGAGCACCGCTGCCGCACCGGTGCGCAGCGCGGTCACGGCCGCCGCATCGAGCACTGCCCGTAGCTCTCCGGTCTCCGCGTCCGACAACAGGACGACGCCGGTCACCGTCGGGAGACCCAGCCGGGGGTTGCCGGGAAACGACGTAACCCATTTGAGTAGTGCATGCCCGGCACCGAGCGCCGGCATCGCGCGGAAGTCACCGGCCGGGTAATTCGTGACGTAGACCTTCGGGGGCATCGTCCACTCCCCGCGAGCATGCGCGACGAACGCGGCGCGCACCGCCTCCACCGCGCGCTCCGGTGACACCGCCTGCTCGACGCGGCGGCCGTCGAAAACCGGCACCTCGCTCATAGGGCCTTGACGGCCGTCGTCAGCTTGGCGACGGAGTCCTTTGCGTCGCCGAAGAGCATCATCGTGTTCGGCTCGACGAAGAGAGGGTTGTCGACACCGGCGAAACCAGGGTTCATCGAGCGTTTGAGCACGATCACGGCCTTCGACTCGTCGACGTTGAGGATCGGCATGCCGTAGATCGGGCTGCCCGTGTTGTTCCGCGCGTCCGGGTTGACGACGTCGTTCGCGCCGATCACCAGCGAGACGTCGGTGCGCGGAAACTCCGCGTTCGCCTCCTCCATCTCCTTGAGGGCCGGGTAGGGAACGTTCGCCTCGGCGAGCAGCACGTTCATGTGCCCCGGCATGCGCCCCGCAACGGGATGGATCGCGTAGGTGACCTCGACGCCGCGCGCCTCGAGCAGGTCGGCGAGCGCGCGCACGTCGTGCTGGGCCTGGGCCACAGCCATGCCGTATCCCGGCACGATCGCGACCTTCTGTGCGTAGGCGAGCATCACGGCGACGTCGTCCGCCGTCGTCGGCCGCACCGCGCCGGTGCCGCCCGCGGCCGTCGCCGCCGCGCTCTCGCTCACCTGCCCGAACGCGCCGAAGAGGACGTTCGCGATCGAGCGGTTCATCGCCTGGCTCATCTTCACCGTCAGGAGGGTGCCCGAGGCGCCGACGAGCATGCCGGCCACGATCAGGACGTTGTTCTCCAGCTCGAAGCCGCCGGCGGCGACCGCCAGGCCGGTGAAGGCGTTGAGCAGGGAGATGACGACCGGCATGTCTGCGCCGCCGATCGGAAGCACGAACAGGACGCCGAACAGGGTCGAGGCGGCGATCAGGACCCAGAGCAGCCACTCGTCCTGGATGCCCGCGACCAGCGCGATTCCCGCCGCGACCGCGACGAGGAACACGAGCGCGTTGACGATCTGCTGGCCCGGGTAGGTGATCGGACGGCCGCCGATCAGCTCCTGGAGCTTCGCGAACGCGATCATCGAGCCCGCGAACGAGATCGAGCCGATCAGCGCGGAGAGGACGATCGCGACGGAGATGTCCACCTTGGGGGAGCCTGGTTCCGGGAGGATCCGATGCACCTCCGCAAGCGCGATCAGGGCCGCCGCGCCGCCGCCGACGCCGTTGAACAGCGCCACCATCTGCGGCATCGCAGTCATCTTCACCTTGCGCGCGGCAACCGCGCCGAAGCCTCCGCCGATCAGCATCCCCAGCGAGATCGCCCACCAGCTCGTCGTGCCGACGTCGACCCAGGTCACGACGACCGCCAGGAGCATCCCGGCCGCGCCGATCTGGTTGCCGCGCCGCGCGTGCGCAGGGCTCGAGAGGAACCGCAGCGCAAGGATGAAGGTCACGATCGTGACCAGGTAGAGCAGGTTGGTGAGGTTGATGCTCACGTGCTCTTGCCGCTGTCCGGCGCGTCGTCCTTGGTCGCCGGCTCTCGCTTCTTGAACATCTCGAGCATCCGGTCGGTGACCACGAACCCACCGACCACGTTCGCGGAAGCGAGCACGACTGCGGCGAAGCCCACGATCCAGGTGAACGCGCTCTTGTCGGGCTGGCCGAGGACGATCATCGCACCGACGATCACGATCCCGTGGATGGCGTTCGTCCCCGACATCAGCGGCGTGTGCAAGAGCGTCGGAACCTTCGAGATCACCTCGAAACCGAGGAAGATCGCCAACACGAGGATCGTCACCTCGAACACCAGCAACGTGTTGTGGCTCACACCGCCGCCCTCCGGGTCACGCAGGTTCCGGCGACGACCTCGTCGTCCCAGTCGAGCGAAACGGCTCCGTCGACGATCAACAGCCCGAGCAACGCAGCGACGTTGCGCGACAGGAGCCGGCTCGCGTGCGTCGCCATCGCCGCGGGCAGGTTTGTCGTGCCGACGATCGTCACGCCTCCCTCGTCGATCTCCTCGCCCGGACGGGTCAGCTCACAGTTGCCTCCCGTTTCGGCGGCGAGATCGACGACCACCGAGCCGGGATGCATCGCGTGCACCGCGTCGGCGGTGATCAGCTTCGGGGCGGGGCGGCCGGGGATCGCTGCGGTCGTGATGACCGCGTCGAACTGCGGGATCCGCGCCTGCAGCTCCGTCTGCTGGGCGGCCTGCTGCTCCGCCGTCAACTCGCTCGCGTACCCGCCCTCGGTCTCCTCACCGCGAACGCCGAGATCGAGGAACGACGCGCCGAGCGACTCGACCTGCTCCTGCACCGCAGGTCGGACGTCGAACGCCGAGACCACCGCGCCGAGCCGGCGGGCGGTCGCGATCGCCTGGAGCCCCGCCACACCCGCGCCCAGCACCAGCACCTTCGCCGGCGGGATCGTTCCCGCCGCCGTCATCAGCATGGGGAAGAAACGTGGCATCCGGTCGGCGGCGATCAACGCCGCCTTGTACCCCGCAACCGTCGCCTGCGACGACAGGGCATCCATAGGCTGCGCACGCGTGATCCTCGGCACCGACTCGAGGGCAAAACCGAACACGCCTGCCGACGACAAGCGCTCGAGACCGGCCTCGTCGGTCAACGGCGCCAGAAAGGCGATCAGGACCTGCCCATCGTGCAGCCGCTCCGCCTCTTCGGCCGTCGGCGCCGCCACCTTGGCGACCACGTCCGCGGTCCACGGATCACCGATCGACGCGCCCGCCTCACGGTACGCCTCATCCGGGAAACCCGCCGCCACGCCCGCACCCGACTCGACCACCACTTCCACACCGTCCCCGAGCCGCCCAACCGTCTCGGGGATCAGTGCGACCCGACGTTCGCCGGGCACCAACTCCTTCGGGATCCCTAGTTTCATCCGTCGGCGACGCTATCGCATCCCCGACCTAGACTGCTTGCCGCGTGACGCAGCTCCTCCTCGACTACGGGCTCGTGCTCCTCTTCGTCCTCGTAGCCGTCGAGTCGGCCGGCGTTCCGATCCCGGGGGAGACGGCCCTGATCGCCGCTGCGGTGCTCGCGAATCCACAGCACCACCGCTACTCGCTCGTCTCGGTGATCGTGGTCGGGGCGGCGGCTGCGATCGTCGGCGACAACATCGGCTACACACTCGGCCGCCACGGCGGGCGCAGGCTCATCGACCGGTGGGGATTCGTCCGCCGGCACGCCGAGAAAGCCCTTCCGCCGAGTGAGCGCTTCTTCGAGAAGCACGGGGCGAAGACGGTCTTCTTCGGGCGCTTCGTCGCGGTCCTGCGCGTCACGGCTGCGTGGCTCGCCGGCCTGAGCCACATGAAATGGTGGCGGTTCTTCGCCTGGAATGCTGCGGGAGGCATCATCTGGGCGACGGGCGTCTCGCTGCTCGCCTACTGGGCCGGCAAGACCGTTGCGGAAGCAGTGAACAGGTACGGCCTCTACGCCGTGATCGTGTTGCTCGTCCTGGCCGTGCTGGGGCTCTTCGGCGTGCGCGCCTGGCGAAAGCGTGTGCTCTCCTAGAGCGAAGCCCAGACTTCGAGCTTCGTCCGCGTCAGTCGAATCACCTCGTCGGTGTACTCCGTCATCGACGCGCCGCCGCCGAGGTCGGCCGTCTTCGTTCCCTGTGCGACCACCTCGAGCGCAGCCTCGCGAATCGCACGGCCCGCCGGACGGCCCAGCTCGGACTGGGAGAGCAGCGCGGCCGCGGCGAGGATCATCGCCATCGGGTTCGCCATGTTCTTGCCCTGAAGCGACGGCGCCGTGCCGTGTGCAGCCTCGGCCATCAGCGCCGTCGGCTCGAGGTCGTCACCCTGGAACGCGACGAGCATCGACTCGGAGCCCGCGATCGAGCCGAACAGCGGCAGCACCAGGTCGGACAGGATGTCACCGTCGCGATTCAGTGCCGGGATCACGAGCGGGTCGCCGGTCGAGGCGACGAGCAGAGCGAACGTCGCATCGATCAGCTGCGGCTCGTACGGCACCGACGGGTGCCGCGTCGCGGCGAGGTCCATCTCCTCCTTCAGCATCCCTTCGTAGGTCGGGGACACGGTGAACTTCGGACCGCCGAACACCTTGGCACCCGTGCGTTCCGCCTCGCGGAACGCGAACTCCGCCACCGCACGACACACGTGGCGCTCGATTCGCTCGGTGCGGAAGGCAGCCTCCTCGTCGCCTTCGCCCTCACGCCACTCCTTGGCGCCGTAGGCATCGCCGACGGCCATTCGCACGACGGAAATCGGCGCGTGCACACCGCCGAGCGGCACGACGCCCGGGATCCTGCGCCCCGTGCGCACGATCACCTTCCCCCCGATCTCCTCGCGGAGGATGCGGTTGGGCGAGCCGACGTCATCGCGAGCCTCCGGGGTGACCGTCGCCGCCTTCAGGCCGAGCCCGTGCTCGCGGATCGCTGCGGCCGCCTCGTGGACGACGCCGTTCGATGTGGCCCGGCGACGTTCGAGCGACAGGTCGAACCGCGGCAGTCCGATCTCGAGCCCGATCACGTCGGGAGAAAGCACGCGCAGGGACTCCTCGAGCAGTTCCTGCCCGGTCTGGTCGCCTTCGAGGACGACGATCGTCTTCGGTTCCACGGCGGCCAAGATTAGCGGCACCCCGAGGCGAAACGTGAGGTGCACAGCTCTCGGATTTCATCCTGAATTCGCAAAGTGCGATGCGCTGCGTAAACTGCCCTGGGAAAACCAGCTCAGGAGGAGAAATTGGCGCGGAAAACCATTCTGGTTTGCGACAGCTGCGGGAAGGAGGTCGATGAGGCGCACGGGGCGACCCTCCGCGTGACGTACGGCGATGCCCGCCGCGGCTCGAAGGTGGCCGACCTCTGCGACGACTGCGCGGGCACGATGCCGGGCCGGGCAGCTGCCCGCCGGGGCCGTCGGCCGAAGGGCGCCTCGGCCGCTTAGAGCGTCGTTTCCGTCGGGAGCGGCCCCGGGACACGTCCTGTGGCCGCTCTACGATGGGAAGGTGGGACTCCGCCTCGTCTCGGGGCCTGCGCATGCGGGCAAGGTCGCGCTTCTCCTGGACCGCTACCTGGCGCGCCTGGACGACGAGCCGACTCTGATCGTGCCGAACGCGTCGGACGTCGACCGCGTCGAGCGCGACCTCCTCGCGCGGTGCGGTTGTCTCTTCAGCGGCTCGATCGGCACGTTCGACGACCTGTTCCGACGCCTCGTTCGCCTCGATCCGACGCAGCGCCCGGTTGCGACGGACGCCCAGCGCGCCCTCGTCGTTCGGCGTGCGCTCGCCTCCACGTCGCTGAACGGGCTCACGCGTTCGGCCCGCACCCGCGGGTTCGCCGAGACCCTGCTCCAGACACTCGGTGAGCTGGAGCAGGGGATGGTCGATCCGGGCGATCTCGCCGGCGACCTCGCTCGGCTGTATGCGGCCTACCGCACGGAGCTCGACCGGCTCGACCTGTGGGATCGCGATCTCCTGCGCCGCCGCGGTGCAGAACGGCTCCGTTCGGACCTCGACGCGTGGCACGGCGAGCCCGTCTTCGCCTACGGCTTCGAGGATCTCACCGGCGCCGAGTGGTCATTGCTCGAGGCGCTCGCGGGTCGGACGGAGGTAGTTGTCTCGCTGCCCTACGAGCCGGGTCGCGTCGCCTTCGCATCGCTCGCCCGCACCGCCGACGATCTCGCGGCGCTGGCCGACGGCGCGATCGAGGAGCTGCGGCCACGATCGGCGGAGTACGCGCATCCTGCCCTGGCCCACCTCGAGCGTGCCCTCTTCCAGGAGTCTCCGCCGCCGCCGCCCGAGCTCGATGCGGGAATCCGGTTCTTCGAAGGCGCCGGGGCCCGGGGCACCGTCGAGCTCGTGGGCGGCGAGCTGATCTCCCTGATTCGCACCGGGCTCGCACCGGAGCAGATCGCGCTCGTCGCGCCGTCGGTCGAACAGTGGCGGGCACCGCTCGAGACGGTGCTCGGTGCACTCGGCATTCCGTACGCGATCGAGGCCCGGGCCCGCCTCGGCACCACGCCGTTCGGCCACGCGCTGCTGCAGCTGCTTCGCTACACCTGGCTCGACGCGGGCCGTCGAGAGCTCTTCGCTTTCCTGCGCTCGCCGTATTCCGGTCTCGCGCGCTCCTCTGTCGACTTCGTCGAGGGCAGGCTGCGCGGGCGTGCGATCCACACGCCTGCGCGCGTCGAAGAGGAGGCCGAGAGGCTGCGCGAGGCACCTCTTCCCGTTCTGGCCGAGTTGCGTGCAGCGGAGACCCCGGCAGCCGGTGTGCGCGCCCTGATTAGCTCCATGCTGCGCTCCGCCTACGGCACGGACGCCCCGCCGGCCGGGGAGACCTCGCGCCTGGATCTGCGTGCGTACGACGCGGCGCTACGGCTGCTCGACGAGCTCGATGCCTTCGCCGCCCTCGGCGAGGAGGTGCACCCGGAGGACGTGGTCGCGGCGCTCGAGCGTGCCGACGTGCGGCTCGCGTCCGCGAACGAAGCAGGACGCGTCGCCGTGGTCGATCTGCTGCGAGCACGCACGCGGCGCTACGAGGTGGTCTTCCTGCTCGGCCTGGAGGAGGGCTCGCTGCCGCGGCGCTCTCGCATCTCGCCGTTTCTCGGCGACGATGCCCGCCGCGAGCTCGGCGGTCGTCTCGAGCGGCCGGACCAGGTGAGTCGCGACCGCTACCTCTTCTACACCGCCTGCACGCGCGCGACCCGCCGCCTCTACCTCGTCCGTGAAGCCGCGACCGACGACGGCGGACCGCGTGAGCCCAGCCCGTTCTGGGACGAGGTCGCGGCGGTCTTCCACGAGGACGACGTCGCCCGCGCAACGGTCCGGCGGCCGCTCTCCGCCCTCACCTGGCACCTCGACACCGCACCGTCCGAGCGCGAGCGGCTGCGAGCGCTCGCACAGCTTTCGGTCGGCGACTCCGAAGGAGCCCGCGCGGTGGCCGACGCGAACGGCTGGGGACGGCGGCTCGCCCGAGCGCGCTCGGCGCTGCAGCGCGAGACGCGGCTGACGAGCGACGAGCTGCTCGCCTTCTTCGGCGCCAAGAGGACGTTCAGCGTCACCGAGCTCGAGCGCTTCGCCGACTGCTCCTCGGCCTGGCTGTTCGAGCGCCTGATCTCGCCGAGGACGATCGACGCCGAGGTCGATCCGATGCTACGGGGCTCCGTCGCGCACAGCGCGCTGCACAAGTTCTACTCCGCGCTGCCGAAGGAGCTCGGACACGATCGCGTCACCCCGGAAAACGTCGAGCAGGCCGTCGGGCTGCTCCGACGATGCCTGGACGATGCTCTCCGCGGCGGCGTGCGCCTCGACCTCACCGATCTCCAGGAGGCCGAGCTCGACCAGGGCCTCTTCCGAGATCTGGAGGGCTTCGTTCGCGACGAGGCCGCATCGCCGCTTCAGTTCGTGCCGCGGCGCTTCGAGGTGTCGTTCGGCTCGGAACGCTCCGCTCCCGAACTGCAGCGCGGCTTGAACCTCGGCGACGATCTTCGCCTGAGCGGCAAGATCGACCGTATCGACGTCGACCCGTACAGCGCGCGCGGGATCGTCCAGGACTACAAATCGGGCCGCAGCGCGCACTCGGCGAAGCAGATCGACGAGGAGCTGAAGCTCCAGATTCCGCTCTACATGCTCGTGCTGCGCGACCTCGTCGGCATCGAGCCGCTCGGCGGCGTCTATCGCGCGCTGGCGGGTGCACGGGTGACCCGCGGCCTGCTGCATGCGGGCGCGATCGACGACCTCCCGGGCTACCAGCGCAACGACTACCTCGAGGAGAGCGAGTTCTGGTCGCTCGTCGAGACCGCGCGCGATCGCGGACGCGGGTACGCGCAGCGCATCCGGGCCGGCGATGTCCGGCACGATCCCAAGGGCGGCAGCTGCCCGTCCTGGTGCGACCTCTGGCCGATGTGCCGCGTGGAGCGTCCCTGACATGAACCCCGAGCAGAGAGCGGCAGTCGAGGCGACGGGCGAGGTCTTCGTCTCGGCGGGTGCGGGAACCGGCAAGACGTCCGTGTTGGTCGAGCGCTTCGTCGGCGCCGTCTGCGAGCAGGGCCTCGACGTCGAATCGGTGCTCGTGATCACCTACACCCGCAAGGCCGCCGGCGAGCTGCGCGCACGCATCCGTTCGGCACTGCATGCTCGCGGCCGCCACGATCTTGCCCGCAAGCTCGACGGTGCGTGGGTCTCGACCATTCACGGCTTCTGCTCGCGCCTTCTGCGCGCACATCCATTCGCGGTGGGGATCGATCCGCGCTTCCGGGAGCTCGACGACGAGCACGGCGCCGTGATTCGCGGCGAGGCGTTCGAGCGAGCCCTCGCCTCCTTCTGCTCGACGCGCGACCCGGAGCGCTTGCGCCTGCTCGCGACCTACGGTGCGCGCGGGCTGAGACGCATGCTCACCGGCGTCTACGAGACGCTCCGCTCCGCCGGCCGTGACGTCCGGCTCGAGCTCGGCGAGCAGGCAAGCGTCTCCGAGCGTCTGGCCGACCTGCGCGCAGCCGCGCAGGTGCTGGCCGCCGACCCGGAGGTGACCGACAAACAGCTCGCCGCGGCGAACGCCGCCCTCGCCCTGAACGCGAACCCGGAGCAGTTGCTCGACCTCACGCACCTCGCTGCGAGCGGAGATCGAGCGGCCGAGTTCCGCGGAGCGCGCGAGCGGCTCAACCAGGCGGCGTTCGACGAGCTCGCTGCACGCGACAGCGAGCTGCTGCAGGAGCTGCTCGACCTCTTCTCGGCCGAGTACGCCGCCGCAAAGGCGCGAGAGTCGGCGCTCGACTTCGAGGACCTGCAGCTCTATGCGCGCGACCTGCTGCGCGACCACGCGGAGGTTCGTGAGGCCGAGCAGCTGCGCTTCCGCGCGATCATGGTGGACGAGTTCCAGGACACGAACCAGCTGCAGTGCGACATCGTCGACCTGCTCCGCGGGGGTGCCGGGGCCCTGGGCCCGCGCGATGTGTTCTTCGTCGGCGACGAGTTCCAGTCGATCTACGGCTTCCGGCACGCAGACGTCGCGGTCTTCCGAGCTCGCCGGGAGCGCGCGGCGCTCCGCCTGCCGCTGTCGCAGAACTACCGCTCGCGGCCCGAGGTGCTCGCCGCCGTCAACCATCTCTTCGGCGAGGAGTTCGGCGACGGGTACCAGCCGCTCGCGGCCTCGGGCGAGTTCTCCGACCCGGTGTTCGGCCACCCGGTGGAGCTGCTCGTGAGCGACAAGCGCAGCTACCGGGAGGCGGGGGAGAGCTGGCGCGACGGCGAGGCTCGCGCAATCGCCGGGCGTGTCCGCGAGCTCGTCGACAACGGCATCGCGTCCCCGGGCGAGATCGTCCTCCTGTTCGCCGCCGGGACGGACGCGGAGCGCTACGAGGCCGCGTTGCGGGCGCGGGACCTGCCGACCTATCGAGCCACCGGCCGCGGGTACTTCGGCCAGCAACAGGTCGTCGACCTGCTCGCATATCTTCGCCTGCTCCACAACCGCTACGACGACGAGGCGCTCGTCACCGTCCTTGCCTCGCCCTTCGTCGGCGTCTCGAACGACGGGCTCGTGCACATTCGCAGGCACGCGGGCAGGCGGCCCCTGTTCGCCGGCGTCGAGCGTTCACTGCCGGAGCCGCTCGCGGAAGCCGACCAGCGCCTCGTCCGCGCCTTCAAGCAGCGGTACGACCGTCTTGCCGCGGCGTCGGTGCGGCTGTCGCTCGAGCGCCTGTGTGAGGAGATCGTCTCCGCGCACGACTACGACCTTGCGGTGCTCGCCCAGTGGGACGGCCGCCGCCGCTACGCCAACCTTCGCAAGCTGATGCGCCTGGCGCGCTCCTACGAGGATCTGCGCGGTCCCGACATCGAAGGCTTCGTCGGCTTCATCCGCGATCAGCAGGCCGTCGGCGCCTCGCAACTCGAGGCGGTCTCCGAGGAGGAAGGCGCCGATGCGGTGCGCCTCCTGACGATTCATGCGGCGAAGGGGCTCGAGTTCAAGATCGTGATCGTCGCCGACGCGGGCCGTGACACCGGTGGGGTGCAGTCCTCCGACGAGATTCTCGTGCGTCCGGACGGGACGTTCGGGTTCCGCGTGATCGATCCCAAGTCCGGAAAGAAACGCGCGGTCTTCAGCTATGAGGAGGTGCGCGAGGCGGAGAAACGGGAGGACACGGCCGAACGGCTGCGCCTCTACTACGTCGCGATGACGCGGGCGATCGACCGGTTGATCGTCTCCGGTGCGATCGATCCGGACCGCCGGCAGGACCGTGAGACGCCGATCGGCTGGGTGCTGACGCGGCTCGGGCTGGACGGGGCCCTTGCGAGCGGGGAGCTGGAGCGGGGCGAGGCACGCTTCGTTCTGAGCGTGGACGGCTGGTCACCTCCCGAAACCGAGCCGGAGGCTCCCGCCGCGGACGACGTGGGTCAGCTCGCGCTCTTCACCGAACTACCGACGGCGCCCGCCCCGCGCGGCTACCTGCTGCCGGAGCTGGCTCCGCTGCCCGCCCCGCCGTTCCACAGGGTTCGCAGACTGTCGTACTCGGCCCTTGCGCTCTTCGAGCGCTGTTCCTACCGGTACTACGCCGAGCGGATCGCGGGCCTGCACGAGGAGCGGGGAACGATACCCGGCTCGCACGGGCTCAAGGCGACCGAGATCGGCGACGCAGTGCATCGCCTGCTCGAGCTGGTCGCTCTCCGTGCCCCGGTGTGCCCGGACGTCGGGGTCGTTCGAACGTGGTACCCGGGCGTGTCGGATGACGAGCTCGACCGCATCGACCGGTTCGTCGCTTCCTACTGCGGGTCCGAGCTCGCCGCGCGCATCGCGATGCTCGACGGTGCGCAGCCCGAGCGGCCGTTCGCGTTCGAGCACGATGGTGTGCTGCTGCACGGGCGCCTCGACGTGCTCTGGCGCGGCGGCGCGCGGGCGCTCGTCCTCGACTACAAGACGAACACGCTGGCGGAGGCGACCGCCGAGGAGATCGTCGAGGCTGACTACCGCTTGCAGCGCCTCGTCTATGCGCTCGCCTGCTTCCGCGCAGGCGCCGGCGAGGTCGAGGTCGTCTATCACTTCCTCGAACGCCCCGATGCCGTTGTCTCCACGACCTTCGACCGAATCGAGTTGCCGGCCCTCGAAGCAGAGCTCTCTGCCGCGATCCGCCGGATCGACGCGGGCGAGTTCGTCCCGACTCCGAGTGAGTTCACCTGCGCCGGATGCCCGGCTCTGGATGTCGTCTGCGCCGGGCCGAACCTGCGTCAGCCTCCGGGACCGCTCGTCGCAGCGGTATGAGCGCGCCCGGCCTTCGCTAGATGGCCCGGAGCTACCTCGCCGAAGCGCGGCGCAAGAAGGTGCCGCCCAAGCGGGAGCGGATCGGGCCGATCATCGAGCGGCTGGCCGTCGAACACGCCGACGCAAGGATCGCGCTGACATTCTCGACTCCGCTCGAGTTGCTGGTCTCGGTGATGTTGAGCGCCCAGACGACCGACGTGAACGTGAACCGCGTCACCGAGAAGCTGTTCACCAAGTACAAGCGGCCCGAGGACTATCTCGCCGTTCCGGTCGCGGAGCTCGAGCGGGACATCTTCGCCACCGGCTTCTACCGGCAGAAGACGAAGTCGTTGCGCGGCACGATGCAACGACTGCTCGAGGAACACGACGGCGAGGTACCCGAGGACTTCGACGCGCTGCTGAAACTGCCCGGGGTCGCGCGCAAGACGGCCAACGTCGTCTCGGCCGAACGCGGAACAGCTCAGGGAATCGTCGTCGACACGCATGTACGGCGGCTGTCGCAGCGTCTCGGGCTGACGAGGCACGAGGATCCGGTGAAGATCGAGCGCGACCTCGTCCGGCTCGTGCCCCGCGCGGATTGGGCGCGCTTTCCCCACCTCCTGATCTGGCACGGGCGCCGGATCTGCGACGCCCGCAAGCCCCGCTGCGAGGATTGCCCGCTCGCGTCCGACTTGTGCCCGTCGAGCCGTCTGTGATCAGCCGCGTTTCGGGGTGAGCGCGACGAGCAGTCCGCCGTCGTCGTCGTAGGCCGGGAAGACGTCGGCGACGATCTGCTTCTCGCTGCCCCCGCGCGTCCGGATCGAGAGCCGCTCGCCGAGACGGCGGACGCCCCACTCACGCGCGAGGTCGACCGGCTTCGCGTCGGAGAACTGCAACGCGTCGACGACGTCGCGGCCGATCAGATCCGCCTCGGGAAACCCCGTCAGCTCGAACACCCCGCGGCCGATCGCAAGCACCCGCCGCTCCTGGTCCGTGACGAGCAGTCCCGTGTCCGGGGCCGGGTAGTAGTCGTCGAGCAGCTCGAACAGGAAGCCGAATCCGCAGTGCCGGCAGGCCGGCGCCTGCGCCGAGAACCCCTCGTGGGCGTCGATGTCGAGCGAGCGCTCCTTGCACTGGGGGCAGATGTAGTACGGCACGGGGGCCAGGGTAGCCGGGGCGCCGGGCGCGGTAGGGTCGCCTGATGACCTCGGTCGGCTTGCAGCTCTACACGGTGCGCGACGAGTGCGAACGCGACCTCGAGGAGACGCTGCGCCGTCTCGGCGCTCTCGGCTATGACGGCGTCGAGCTCTACGACCTGCACGGCAAGGAGGCCGGGGCTGTGCGCACGTGGCTCGACGACGCAGGCCTGGCCGTCGCCGGCCGGCACGCCCGACTCGAGGTGCTCGAGGACGATCTGCGGCCGCTCGCCGCCGAGCTCGCCGTGCTCGGCACCAAACGTGTCGCGGTCAGCTGGATCGATCCCGACTGGCTGGACGACCCCGCCGCGCTCGTCCGGCGGATCGAGACGCTGGCACGTGCAGTGCGAGACGAGGGTCTCGAGCTCGGCTTCCACAACCACTGGGCCGAGCTGCGCCCGCTCGGCGGCGGCGCGACGTTCCTCGAGCTTCTCCGTGGGCTGCCGGCCGACCTGCTCTGGCTCGAGCTCGACCTCGGCTGGATCTGGTACGCCGGCGCCGACCCGATCACGGAGCTCGAGCAGACATCCGGCCGCTGCCCGCTCGTGCACGTCAAGGACTACGCGAGCCGTGAGGGCCGCGACGACGTCCCGGTCGGAGACGGGACAGTCGGCTATGACCAGATCCTGCCCGCCGCCGTCAGAGCGGGCGCCGAATGGCTCGTCGTCGAGGAGGACGAGGTAGGCCCGGATCCGTTCACGGCGGTCGAGCGCTCGCTGCAGGCAGTGCGTCGGATCGTCGGCTCATGACGGCGCCGATGCGCGTCGGCGTCATCGGTTGCGGGATCATCGCCGAGCGCTACGTCGAGGACGCCGCCGCGTTCGAGCGCTGGCAGCCGGTCGCCTGCGCCGATCTCGATCCGGTGCTCACCGAGTCCTTTGCGGCGGAGCATGGCTTGCGGCCGTCGTCCGTCGACCGGCTGATCGCGGATCCCGAGATCGAGCTGGTGCTGAACCTCACCCCGCCGAAGGTGCACGCGCCCGTCGTTCGCGCCGCGCTTGCGGCGGGCAAGCACGTCTACACGGAAAAGCCGCTCGCGGCGACGAGCGCGGAGGGCCGCGAGCTCGTTGCGGATGCTGAGCGGCGGGAGCTGCGCCTCGGGTGCGCTCCGGACACCTTCCTCGGCAGCGCCTACGAGACGGGTCGAAGACTGATCGAGGAGGGTGCGATCGGGCAGCCGCTGGGCGCGGCCGCAACCATGCTCGTCGGCGGTCCGGACGGCTGGCACCCGAATGCAGAGATGTTCTTCCGCGCCGGGGGAGGGCCGCTTCTCGACATCGCACCGTACTACCTGACGGCGACGGTCTCCCTGTTGGGGCCGATCGCGCGGGTCGCCGGCTTTTCCGAAACGCCGACGCCGGAGCGCGTTCTCGGCGCCGGCCCGCGCGCCGGCGAGGTGATCGCGGTGGAGGTTCCGACTCACGCCGCCGCCGTCCTGCAGCTCGAGGGCGGCGGGCTCGTGACGCTGACCGTCAGCTTCGAGGCACGAGACCAGTACCTCAGCGGTCTCGTGGTGTACGGCACCGAGGGCTCGCTCGTCCTGCCGGACGCAAACGCGTTCGGAGGGGACGTGATCCTACGCCGCGGCCGGGACGCGGGTGAGCAGGTCGCCTACGACTCACGTGGGCCGCAGGAAACGCGCGGGCTGGGCATCGACGAGCTCGTCGAGTCGTTGCGCGCCGGCCGCCCCCATCGTGCGAGCGGCGCACTCGCCCTCCACGTCCTCGAGGCGGCCGAGGCGGTCGAGCGCGGTGGGGGAGAGCTGCGCATCGCGGCGGCTGGCTCCGCCGATCAACCATCCAGGATCAGAACAGCCAGCGCACGAGCAGCACCGTCCCGATCACGAGCACCGCGAGCAGGCAGAGGCTGAGGAAGGCGATGAAGAGACCGCCGGCGGCCAGCTTGGTCATCCCGGCCGGCAGCTCCTGCTGCGTGGCGCCGGGGTTTGCGAGTGCCAGCTCGACGCGGCTCTCGACGTAGGACTGGATGCGCCCCTTCAGCCGCGCCTCGAAGTCGAGCGGCTCCTCGCCGTGCGTGCGCAGCGGCGGGAAGTCCGAGGGCAGTCCATCGACCTCGAGTTGGTAGATGCGCTCCGGCTGGTCGATGTCCTTGAGCTTGTGCCGCCCCAGGTCGCGTTCCTGCACGCCCGCCGGCAGCACCCCCCGACGAGCGCGGCGGTGGCGGCGGAGAGCAGCACCTGACCGCCGTGACCTGCTGCGCAGATCCGGGCCGCGCGCACGACGTCGATGCCGACATACCCTTCCTCGCCGACGATGGGCTCGCCCGTGTGCAGGCTCATGCGCACAGACAGGGTGGATCCGTCCGGCCAGTCATGCGAGGCGAGCCGCTGTTGCGCCGCGACCGCGGCGGCGACGGCGTCGCGGGCCTGGGCGAAGGAGAAGAAGAAGGCGTCACCCTGGGTGTCCACCTCGACGCCGTTCCGGCTGCGGAACTCGTCACGCAGGATTCGGCGGTGGTCCGCGACCACGTCGGCATAACCGTCACCCAGGCGCTTGAGCAGCTCGGTCGAGCCCTCGATGTCTGTGAAGACGAAGGTGACGGTGCCCTCGGGCACGACCACGTTCAGCGGCGGCATTTCAGATCCACCGCTTCCAGCGGAAGAAGGCGAGCTGCCCCATTGTCGTCAGGAGGATCAAGCTCCACGACCACCAGTAGCCGAAGCCCCAGGCGAGCTCGGGGATGTGGCGGAAGTTCTGGCCGTACAGGCCGACGATGAAGGTGGGAAGGAGCAGCAGCGCGGCGATGACCGTCAGCAGCTTCATCACCTCGTTCTGGTCGTTCGCGATCTTGCCCTGCAGGAAGTCGCGGACGCCGCCGAGGGCGTCGCGTGAAGACTCGAGCGCCTCGGTCGCGCGCAAGAGCTTGTCGTAGGCGTCTCCGAATGCGATCTCGACGTCACGGGGGAACAGCTCGCCCTCGTCGAACTCCACGCGATCGTCGACGATCCTGCGCACTGCGTCGCGCGTCGGCGTGAGCGTGCGACGGATGTCACGGACGTCCTGTCGGAGATCCCGCAGTCTTCGACCGACGACCTGCACAGGATCGGGGCCGACCATGTCCTCGAGCGCGTCGATCGCCTCGTCGAGGTCGTCGATGAGATCGAGGAAGTTCTCGGCGATCAGATCGACGAGGTGGTACGCGTACATACCGACGTCGTCGTTCGCGCGGCAGGCCTCCTTTGCCGGCTTGGGATCGAACGGTTTCTCGCCGGGCGGAGTCTTCGAGACCGTCACGAAGACGTCTTGGGTCGCCACGAAGTCGATCTCCTGGTAGTACACGCGATCCTCGTGCCGGACCGCGATCGGCACGAGGAAGATCCCGAGGACGTAGGCGCCGTGCGACTCGATGCGGGGCCGCGGCTCGTCGTCGTGGACGTGCGGGGCGAGCAGCGCCCGGAGCGCAGCCGCATGCACAGGCCCGGGCAGCTTCTCGTTCAACTCCGCTTCGGACGGGTCGATCAGGTCGATCCAGACGGGATGCTCGGGCACGTTCCGAGGCTAGCCCCTGCGGCGGCTGGACTACCTGTTCGCCGTCATCGCCGTGCCCGGGTGGCCCTCGAACGTTGCGAGGAACCGCTCGGCGTCCAGGGCGCCCATGCAGCCCGACCCCGCGGCGGTGACCGCCTGGCGGTAGGTGTGATCCTGGACGTCGCCTACCGCGAAGACGCCCGGCACGTTCGTCTCGGTCGACCCGGGCTTCGTGACCAGGTAGCCGTTCTCGTCGTGGTCGAGCTGTTCGAGGAACAACGACGTGTTCGGATCGTGCCCGATGGCGACGAAGAGACCGTCCGCGGGGACCTCCCAGGTCTCGTCGGTGGCGGTGCTGCGCAGGCGCAGTGCCTCGACCTTCGTGTCGCCGACGACTTCCTCGACGACCGCGCTCAGCACGAAGTCGAGCTTCTCGTTCCGTTCTGCGCGGTCGACCATGATCCTCGACGCGCGGAACTCGTCGCGACGGTGCACGAGGTGCACGCGCGAGGCGAACTTCGTGAGGAAGAGCGCTTCTTCGAAGGCCGAGTCGCCGCCTCCGACCACATAGACGTCCTTCTCGCGGAAGAACGCTGCGTCACAGGTCGCACAGGCAGAGACGCCGCGCCCCTTGTGCTGTTCCTCGGTCTCGATCCCGAGCCACCTGGCGCTCGCGCCCGTCGCGACGATCACGGAGCGCGCCTGGTACTCGTCGCCTCCGATCCAGACGCGCAGCGGCTGCTCGGAGAAGTCGACTTTCGTGACGTCATCGGTGATGAACTCCGCACCGAAGCGCTCGGCCTGCCGTCGGAAATCGGCCATCATCTCGGGCCCCATCACGCCGTCCGCGTAGCCGGGATAGTTCTCGACATCGCTCGTGATCATCAGCTGGCCGCCCCACTGGAAGCCTTCGATCACGAGCGGCGCGAGGTCGGCGCGCGCCGCGTACAGCGCCGCCGTATAGCCGGCCGGGCCACCGCCGACGATGATCAGTTCACGGACGTTCTGGTCGCTCAAGGTGCTCCTCTCAACATACCGGTGTTCATCGAAGTAAACGACAGAGGGCGGCTGGACGTTCCCCGGGGCTGGATCACGCCTCCGGAGAGGCTCCGCTCCGTCAGACTGGACGCATGTTTCTGCAACGCGAGAAAGGACCGAGATGACGGAGCCGTTGAGCGACAGTGAGATCGAGACTCTGCACACGGGTGCAATGGGCGCCGGCCTGCTGGTGACGGTCAGCGACCGCGGTTTCTTCGACACGTTCAAAGAGGCCGGGGCGCTCGCGAAGCACGTGGCCGCAGCCCACGAGAATTCGGACAGCGCGCTCGTGAGACGGGTCGCCCAGGGGCACAGCACAGGCTTCGGCGTCACGACGCCGATCGGGGAGGTCGAGTCGCGCACGCTGGCCGCCCTGCGCTCCTCGGTCGAGTTGCTGCAGGCGAAGGCACCCGACGAGCTGCAGGCGTACCGGGCGTTCGTGCTCGACCTGGCGCGTTCGGTCGCAGCGGCGGCACATGGAGGGGACGAGGCCGAGGCTGCTGCGATCGCCAAGATCGAGGATGCCCTGGAGCCCGGCGCGGCGCCCGCGTGAATCCGGTACGGCCGCGTCGCGAGCCTGGCTAGGCGGCGTCGGCGTCGCGGTGAGGCAGCGCCACGAGCTCCGGTGCGGTGACGACGACCGGCTTGCGCTCGATCTGTTGCGCCTCCGGCAGGTCGTCGTTCGTCACACCGTGCTCCGGGAACTTGCGCGCGGTGACGAGAAGCCGCGTCTCGAACGAGCCGACCGCCTGGTTGAACGCGCCGACCGCGGCGTCGAGACCGCGGCCGACCTTCGCGAAGTGGCCGGCGAACACGCCGAGGCGGTCGTAGAGCTCACGGCCGAGCCTCGAGATCTCGCGGGCGCTCTCGGCGACGGTCTCCTGCTGCCATCCGTAGGCGATCGTGCGGAGCAGCCCGATCAGCGTCGCCGGAGACGCGACGATCACCCCCGCGGCCGCGCCTGCCTCGAAGAGCGAGCCGTCCTCGTCGAGGGCGGCGCGGTACAGGCCCTCGTCGACGAACATCACGACGAACTCGGGGGTCGATTCGAACTGGTCCCAGTAGCGCTTCTGGCCGAGCTTCCTGATGTGCTCGCGGACCTGCCGCGCGTGCCGCGCGAGATGCGCCCGCTTCAGCTCGGCGTCGTCGGTCTCGACCGCGTCGAGATACCCCTCGATCGGCACCTTCGAGTCGACGACGATGCACTTGCCGCCCGGAAGCTCGACGACCAGGTCGGGGCGCAGGAGACGGCCGTCGTCGTCGCGCTCACTGGCCTGCGTGCGGAAGTCGCAGTAGTCGAGCATGCCTGCGAGCTCGACGACGCGCTTGAGCTGCACCTCGCCCCAGCGCCCTCGTACGTGCGGGGCGCGGAGCGCCGTCACGAGGCTGCCCGTCTCCGTGCGCAGCTTCTCCTGCCCGGCCGCAACCTCGCGAAGACGCTCGCCGATCGCGGTCACCTCGCGGGCACGCTTGTCCTCGAGCTGCTTCGACTGCTCCTCGAACTTGGTCAGCGTCTCCTTGATCGGCGCGAGCCTCGCCTCGGCCAGTTCGAGCAGTGACGCCTGGCTCTTCAGCAGCGCGTCGCCGGTCGCCGCCTTCAGCCGGTCCTCCCAGCGGCCCTGGTTCTGCTCGACCGCGGCCACCTCGGCGCGGGCCCGCCCGAGCCGTTCGCGGCACCACAGATAGACGCCGCCGCCTCCGAGCGCGAGGCCGAGCAGGAGGGAGATGATCGCTGCCATGGGCCGACGGACGATAGAGATGCCGTCGGACGGCGCCGGACCAAAATTCAGCCCCGGCGAGTCCGAAGACCTACTGGGGCTGAGTGCCGGATCCAGCGAGTCCGAAGACCTACCGGATCCGACGCGGGGAACCTATCCGGCGCCTTCCGAGGCCGTCAAGCGGCCTTCGCCGCGAAGATCGCAAAATGCGCCTTTTCCCGCCGCCCCTGCCGGGTGGGAACGTCCGTTCGCTCACGTAGCCTGACGCGGATGGAAGACCTCTTCGGCCCCGGCGGCGCGCTCTCGCACGCGCTCCCCGAGTACGAGCCGAGGCGCGAGCAGGCGGTGCTCGCGGCCTGCGTCGAGCACGCCCTCGCGACCGGAGAGCATCTCGTCGCCGAGGCGGGCACCGGCGTCGGCAAGAGTCTCGCCTACCTCGTGCCCGCGCTCGAGTCGGGGCGGCGCGTGGTCGTCGCCACTGCGACCAAGGCGCTCCAGGAGCAGCTCCTCGCGAAGGACGTTCCGATCGCAGCCGCCGCGCTCGGCCGCGCCGTGAGCGTCGAGGTGCTGAAGGGCCGCGCGAACTACCTCTGCCGCCGCCAGCTGCAGGGCTTCCAGCCGTTCCTGCTCGCCGGGCGCCGCGATGCCCGCGCCTGGGAGGCGATGCAGGGCTGGCTCGACTCGACCGAGACCGGCGACCGCGCCGAGCTCGAGCTGGAGCCCACCGAGGCCTTCTGGGCGGAGCTGGCGGTCGGGCCCGACCGTTGCTCCGGCCGCCGCTGTCCGTTCGTTGCGGCGTGCTTCGCCGAGCAGGCACGCGAACGAGCCTCGACCGCCGACCTCGTGATCGTCAACCACGCGCTCTACTTCGCGCACCTCGCCTCGGGCGGCGGTGTGCTGCCCGAGCACGACGCGGTGGTCTTCGACGAAGCGCACCGGCTCGAGGAGTCGGCAGCCTCCTGGCTGGGGGGCCGTGTCTCGCGCGCGGGTCTCCGCCGTCTCGCGGCCGACGTCGAGCGCGCCTGCCGCGAAGCACAGCGCCCCTTGCCCGCCCGGCAGGTCGACCGCGTCGAGCGAACAGCCGAGAGGCTGCTGCGCGCCGTCGCCCCGGCGGGGGGCCGGAAGCGGCTGCGCGAGGTGCCCGCCGAGCCCGCGCTCGTGCTGATCGACGCGCTCGGCGACCTCGCGCACGCACTGCAAGGGCAGGGCGAGGATCTCGATGCGCTGTCCCGGCGGGCGCTGGCCGCCGCCGCCGAGGTCGACCGGTGTCTCGAGACCGGCGAGCTCGATCGGGTCGTCTGGGCCGAGCCGGACGCGCTCGTCTGGGCTCCGGTCGACGTCTCGTCCGAGCTGCGCGACCGCCTGTGGGACGAGGGGCCGACGGCGATTCTCGTCTCGGCGACGCTCACGACGGGCGAGGACGCGGCGTTCGTCCGCCGCCGGCTCGGGCTCGAGCATGCGCGCGAGGCCGTCGTCGGGTCGCCGTACGATTTCCCCGAGCAGGCGCTGCTCTACCTCCCCGGGGCGATGCCCGATCCGCGCACCGAGGGTTTCACCGAACGCGCCGCCGACGAGATCGTGTCGCTGCTCGCCCTGTCGGACGGGCGGGCCCTGGTGCTCACCTCGAGCTACCGCGCGCTCGAGATCTATCGCGAGCGCGTGCGCGGCCAGGTTCCCTTCGACGTGCTCGTGCAGGGCGAGGCGCCGCGCGAGCGCTTGCTCGAGCGCTTTCGCGACGAGGTGGGGTCGGTTCTGCTCGCGACATCCACGTTCTGGCAGGGGGTGGACGTGCCCGGCGAGTCGCTGTCGCTGCTCGTGATCGACAAGCTGCCGTTCTCCGCGCCGGGCGATCCGCTGCACGAAGCGCGCTGCGAGGCCGTCGAGCAGAGGGGCGGCGACTGGTTTCGCGACTACGCGCTGCCGAGCGCGATGCTGCAGCTCCGCCAGGGCTTCGGCCGCCTGATTCGCGGGCATGCGGATCGCGGTGTCGTTGCGATCCTCGATCCACGGCTGCGCACACGCCCGTACGGACGCGCGTTCCTGCAGGCGCTGCCGCGCTGCCCCGTGGCCGAGGACCCGGCCGCCGTGGCGGCGTTTTTCGGCGACTCGATCCCCGTTTCCGCTTGAATACCCGCGCCCGATGGCGAAGAACAAGAAGCCCAGCAGCCCGCCGCCGCGCGTCCAGGCGCCGCAGCGCCGCAGCGGCTCGGTCCGCAAGGCCGCACCGGGCGGCGACGACGTCGGGCTACGCCACCGCGCGGTCCTCTACGGGGTGGCGGGAGCGGGTTTTCTCGGCCTCCTCATCGTGGCCCTGGTGCTCGCGCTCGGCGGCGGCAAGTCGGGCGATCCCAAGCGGCTCGGTGCGGCCATGGCGGCTGCGAACTGCACGTTCAAGACCGTGACGGCCTACGTGCCGAAGGGTCAGAGCACGCATGTCCCGAGCCTCACGAAGAAGCTCCCCTGGAACACCAGCCCGCCGTCGAACGGCCAGCACTACCCGGAGTGGGCGGTCTGGGGCTTCTACAACCAGCCGGTCAACCCGCGGATGGTCGTCCACAACGAAGAGCACGGCGGTGTGATCCTCTGGTGGGGCTCGAAGGTCCCCTCGTCGACGGTCGCCAAGCTGCTCGCCTTCTACACCGAGCAGCCCGACGGCTCGTTCGGGACGCCCTATCCCACGCTGGGCAGCAAGATCGCCATCACGGCCTGGACCGGTGAGTCCTCGCACTACCAGCAGGACGGCTACTACGGCCAGGGCCACATCGCAATCTGCCCGAACTACACCGCGGCGACGAAGAAGGCGTTCGAAGACTTCCGGAACCTCTACCGCGGTCACGGGCCCGAGGGGATCCCGCTGTCCGCGGACGAGCCGGGCGACGGTCCCACGACGGCGATGAGCCCGTAGAACGCCACGCCGGCCGGGGTGGCGGAACTGGTAGACGCAGCCGGCTTAAAACCGGCCGTCCCTCTTGGGGACTTGGGGGTTCGAGACCCTCCCCCGGCACCTCAGCCCGACCGGAGTCGGCGGCCCGTCGAGCCGGTGAGCGCCCGCAGCCGGTCCGCGAGCCGGTCGGTCAGGTCCGCCGCGGTGTAGCGCCACTGCCAGTTGCCCTGCTCGGTGCCGGGCAGGTTCATGCGCGCCTCGTGCCCCAGTCCGAGCACGTCCTGCAGCGGAGCGATCGCGAGTGCCGCCCGGGAGCGCCAGGCGATCTCGATCAGCGACCAGGCGGGGTCGGCGGGGTCGAGCCCGGTCCGGGCGCGGTCGGCGGGGGAGAGGGATGTCCACCAGCCCTGCGTCGTGTCGTTGTCGTGTGTGCCCGTGTAGACGACGGACTGCTCGTGATGGTTCTCGGGCCGATGGGGGCTCGACGGGTCCCGGCCGAACGCGAACTGCAGGACGGCCATGCCGGGAAACCCGAGTCCGCGCCGCAGGCGGACGACGGGCTGCGTGATCACGCCGAGATCCTCCGCGACGACCGCGAGCCCGCCCAGCTCCTCCTCGACGGCGTGGAACAGGCCGGCGCCCGGGCCTCGCCGCCAGCGACCGTGCTCCGCGGTCGGCTCCCCTTCGGGCACCGCCCAGTAGGAGACGAACCCGCGGAAGTGGTCGATGCGGGCCAGGTCGACGAGCTCGAACGTGCGGCGGAAGCGCTCGATCCACCAGCGGTAGCCGTCCGCGCGCATCGCAGCCCAGTCGTAGAGCGGATTGCCCCACAGCTGCCCGGTGGTCGTGAAGAGATCGGGCGGCACTCCCGCGACCGCGCCTTGCTGGAAGAGCTGCGGATGGGCGCGGTGGTCGGCGCTGTCGTAGGCGACGTAGATCGGCATGTCCCCGAAGAGCCGCACACCACGGTCCGCCGCGTACACGCGGAGCGCGCCCCATTCCCGCTCGAAGCGGACCTGGTCCGAAACCGTGCCGCCGTAGCTCACCCAGTCGTCGATCCAATACGCGTTGCGCGCGCGGAAGCTCCCGGCCTCGTCCTTCGCCACGGGCGCGCTCGGATCGGCCAGGATTCCCGGCGAGCCTGCGAATGCGGACGGCGACATGTACGGCGATCTCGTGTGTTGTTCGGGCGGTCCGAGCGGCAGGACCTGCCACCATGACTGGCCCGCAGCGGCAAGCCAGTCCACGAACCGGAACGCGTGCTCGTCGAGTACCCCGTTCGGCAACGAGGTCGGATGGAGCAGGATCCCGGAGGCGCGTTCGAGCAGCATGGGTTTACAACGACCCCACGACTGAGAATCTCACACCATGCCCCTTCCGAAGACACCGAAGCCACGCATCCAGATCCAGGCGGTCGAGCCGGTGCTCGATTGCGGCCGGTTCGCGGTCAAGCGCGTCGTCGGCGAGCTCGTCGAGGTCTACGCAAACGTCTTCAAGGACGGGCACGACACGCTCGGCGGCGCGGTGCGCGTGCGCGGGCCGGACGAGTCGCGCTGGCGCGAGGAGCCGCTGTCGGACCTCGGGAACGACCGCTTCGGCGGTGCGTTCACCGTCGACCGTCCAGGCCGCTGGGAGTTCGCCGTCGCGGCCTGGACGGATCGCGTCGCCACGTGGCAGGACGAGCTCAGGCGCAAGTCGGAAGCGGGGCAGGACGACCTGGCCGGCGAGCTGTCGGAGGGCGCGGCGCTGCTCGGTGGTTCGGTGCCGTCGCTCGCGGAGGCGCTCGCCGCCGACGCGGGCGACCGCCACGGCGAAGTCGTGTCGCCGGTGCTCGCCGTCGACGTCGACCGTCGGCTGGCGCGCTTCGGCGCCTGGTACGAGCTGTTCCCTCGCTCGTGGGGTGGGTTCCGCGGCGTCGCCGACGTGCTGCCGGAGCTGGCGCAGCTCGGTTTCGACGTCGTCTATCTGCCGCCCGTCCACCCGATCGGGCTCACCAACCGCAAGGGCCGGAACAACACCGCCGGCGCCCAGCCGGGAGATGTCGGCTCGCCGTGGGCGATCGGCTCGGCCGAGGGCGGTCACGACGCGATCAGCCCCGATCTCGGAACCTGGGACGACTTCGACGCGATGATCGCGGCGGCGCGGGGCGCGGGCATCGAGGTCGCGCTCGACTTCGCCATTCAATGCTCGCCGGACCACCCGTGGCTGAAGGAGCATCCGGAGTGGTTCAACCGACGTCCCGACGGGACGCTGAAGTACGCGGAGAACCCGCCCAAGCGCTACCAGGACATCTACAACGTCAACTTCGAGTCGGAGGAGTGGCAGAGCCTGTGGCAGGCGCTGCGCGACGTCGTCCTCCACTGGGTGGAGCGAGGGATCACGGTCTTCCGCGTCGACAACCCCCACACGAAGCCGGTGCCGTTCTGGGAGTGGCTGATCGCCGAGGTGCGCCGCGACCATCCTGACGTGATCTTTCTCGCCGAGGCCTTCACGCGTCCGTCGATGATGACGACGCTCGCGAAGCTGGGGTTCGCCCAGAGCTACACCTACTTCACCTGGAAGAACACGAAGGCGGAGCTCGTCGAGTACGTGGAGCAGCTGCTCGCGTGGTCGGAGTTCTACCGTCCGAACGCGTTTGCGAACACACAGGACATCCTGCACGAGTATCTGCAGGTGGGCGGCCCGCCGGCGTTCGAGGCGCGACTCCTGCTGGCTGCGACGATTTCGCCTTCGTACGGCATCTACTCCGGCTTCGAGTCGTTCGAACGCGAGCCTCTCGTGCAGGGCTCCGAGGAGTATCTGAACTCGGAGAAGTACGAGGTCAAGCGCCGCACGCTCGACGGGCCTCTGCTGCCGCTCGTCCGGCGCGTGAACGAGCTCCGGCGCGCCGAGCCGGCGCTGCAGCGCCTCGAGAATCTTCGCTGGCTCGAAACCGAGAACAACCAGCTGATCGCCTACGCCAAGGACGACGTGATCTGCATCGTCAACATCGATCCGTTCGTCGAACAGGAGGGCGCGTGCCTGATCCCGGTGGCGCTCGGTCTACCGCCCGCGTTCGACGCGCAGGATCTGCTCAGCGGGCGGGAGTTCACGTGGCGGGTCGGCCGCAACTACGTCAAGCTCGGCCCGGGAAAGGCACACCTGATCAAGGCGATCGAATGACCGACCCGTCGAACTGGTTCGAACGCGATCCACTGTGGTTCAAGAAGGCGGTCTTCTACGAGATCCATCTGCGTGGGTTCTACGACGGCAACGACGACGGCTCCGGTGACTTTCGCGGCCTCACCGAGAAGCTCGATTACCTGCAATGGCTCGGCGTCGACTGTCTCTGGCTGCTTCCCTGCTTCCCGAGCCCGCTGCGGGACGGGGGCTACGACATCGCGGACTTCTTCGGCATTCATCCGGACTACGGCAACGTGGAGGATTTCACGTCCTTCGTCGACCAGGCCCACCAGCGCGGGATGCGCGTGATCGCCGACCTCGTCATGAACCACACCTCGGCCGAGCATCCGTGGTTTCACGAGAGCCGCACCGATCCGACCGGCCCGTACGGCGACTGGTACGTCTGGGGCGACGACGACTCCCGCTGGAGCGAGGCGCGCGTCATCTTCCTCGACAGCGAGCCTTCCAACTGGACGTGGGACCCCGAGCGCGGCCAGTACTACTGGCACCGGTTCTTCAGCCACCAGCCGGACCTGAACTACGACAACCCCGAGGTGCAGGAGCAGATGCTGAACGTGCTCCGGTTCTGGCTCGACCTCGGGCTCGACGGGTTCCGCCTCGACGCGGTGCCCTATCTCTACG
Organism: uncultured Thermoleophilia bacterium; assembly: GCA_963826485.1. Taxonomy (GTDB): domain Bacteria; phylum Actinomycetota; class Thermoleophilia; order Gaiellales; family Gaiellaceae; genus PALSA-600. The sequence continues at coordinate 187,735 of CAWGXF010000010.1, read as the reverse complement.
AGCGCGACGGGACGAACGGCGAGAACCTGCCCGAGACGCACGCGTTCCTCCGGCGTGTCCGCGCCGAGGTCGACGCACGCTATTCGGACCGCGTACTGCTCGCGGAGGCAAACCAGTGGCCGGCGGACGTCGTCCAGTACTTCGGGAACGGCGACGAGTGTCACATGGCATTCCACTTCCCGGTGATGCCGCGCATGTTCATGGCGATTCGCCGCGAGGACGCGCTGCCGATGGTCGAGATCCTGGAGTCGACGCCCCCGATCCCCGACAACGTGCAGTGGGGCCTGTTCCTGCGCAACCACGACGAGCTGACGCTGGAGATGGTCACCGACGACGAGCGCGACTACCTCTACGAGGAGTACGCGAAGGATCCGCGGATGAAGCTGAATCTCGGCATTCGCCGCCGCCTCGCCCCGTTGCTGGACAATGGGCGCGACGAGATTCAGCTCATGCACGCGATTCTCTTCTCCCTCCCCGGCGCGCCCGTCCTCTATTACGGAGACGAGATCGGGATGGGCGACAACATCTTCCTCGGGGATCGCGACGGCGTGCGCACGCCGATGCAGTGGACGGGCGATCGGAACGGCGGCTTCTCCCGCGCCGACTTTCAGCAGCTCTACCTGCCGCCGCTCATGGACCCCGTGTACGGCTTCCAGGCGGTCAACATCGAAGCACAGTTGCGGCAGCCGAACTCCTTGCTGCGGTGGCTTCATCGCCTGATCGCCCTTCGCAAGGATCATCCGGTGTTCGGGCTCGGCACCTACGAGGCGCTGCGGCCCGAGAACCCACGGATCTTTGCGCACGTGCGCACCTACGAGGACGACATCGTGCTGTGCGTTCACAACCTCGCGCGTTCGGCGCAGGCGGTCGAGCTCGACCTGTCACGCTGGGAGGGCTCGGTGCCGGAGGAGATGTTCGGCCGTACCCGCTTCCCGCGCATCGGCGAGCTGCCGTACCTCCTGACGATGGCGCCGCGTGGCTTCTTCTGGTTCCAGGTCAAGAGGGACGACGTCACATGACAAACGAACACCAACTGATCGAGTTCGTCACGAGTCAAAGGTGGTACGCCTCGAAGACGAAGGACGTGTCGCACTCGCAGATCGTCGACCGTGCCGTACTGCGCGAGAGCGATCCACGTCTCGAGCTCCTGCTCGTCGAGATTCGCTTCGACACGGGGATGCACGAGACCTATCAGCTGCTGGCGGATGAGACGCTCGACGCTCTCAGCGACCCGGGCAACGTGCGCGAGCTCGTGGCGATGATGCGCGAGGGGGTCAAGATGGCAGGGGCGGACGGCGTGGTCGAGTTCGGCGCCGTGTCCGGGTTCGCGAGCGACCTGCGAGAAGCGCGGCCGGTCGCCGCCGAGCAATCGAACACGTCGATCGTCTTCGACGACGAGTTGATCCTCAAGGTCTTCAGACGGCTGGAGGCCGGAATCAACCCCGAGCTCGAGCTGCTGCGTTTTCTGACCGAGCACGGATTCGAGAACATCGCGCAGCTCGTCGGCTGGTACTCGTACGCGGGGCGTCAGATGGATGTGACGCTCGGCATCCTGCAGCGATTCGTCGACGGTCTCGACGGCTGGGAGCTTGCGCTCGACACGATGACGGATGGGACGGACGAGTTCATCGCGAGCACGCGCCGTCTTGGTGAGGTGACGGGCCGCATGCATTCGATTCTCGGCTCCGACCCGCACGACCCGGGCTTCAGTCCCGAGGAGACGGCGATCGAGTCGCTGGGGCTGCTGACCGCGACCGTCGACGAAGAGATCGAGTCGGTGTTCCTCGATCTGCCGGACGACGTGCCCGAGCTCGAGCCCATCCGTGGGCGCGGGGAGGAGGTGCGTGAGCGGTTGCGCACGCTGACGAATCTCGGCGGTGCGGGGCGTGTGATCCGCCACCACGGTGACTTCCATCTCGGACAGACGCTCTGGGCGGACGGCGACTGGGTGATCCTCGACTTCGAGGGCGAGCCGGCACGCTCGCTGCCCGAGCGCCGGCGCAAGCGGAGCCCGCTCCGCGACGTGGCGGGAATGCTGCGCTCGTTCGCGTACGCGGCGTCTGCGAGCCCACTGCTTCGCGGCGCGGAGCCACCCTCCGACTGGGAGGAGCGTGTGCGCGCCGAGTTCCTCGATGGGTACCGGTCGACTGTCGAACAGTCGCTGGTCCCGTCCGGGAGCGGGATGGACCGGCTACTGAGTGTGTTCGAGCTGGAGAAGGCCGTGTACGAGTTGCGCTACGAGCTGAACCACCGCCCCGACTGGGTTGGGATCCCGGTCGCCGGGATCCAGCGGATGCTGGCCGAGGACGTGCCGGTATGACCCGGGCGAGGGCAGGGTCGGCGTTCGGCGAGCTCGACATCTGGCTGGCCCGAGCGGGGCGGCACGAGGAGCTCTACGCGAAGCTTGGCGCGCACCCACTGGAGGGCGGCGTGCGCTTCGCGGTCTGGGCGCCGAACGCGCGCGACGTCAGCGTCGTCGGGGACTTCAACGATTGGGACCCGGCTGCCGACCCGTTGAGCCCCGTCGATGCCACCGGCATCTGGGAGGGGATCGTCCCGGGCGCATCGATCGGCCAGCGCTACAAGTTCCAGCTCGACGGGCGTGAGAAGGCCGACCCGCTCGCGTTCGAGGCAGAGGTGCCGCCGAAGACCGCTTCCGTCGTGTTCCAGTCCGAGCACACGTGGGAAGACGCGGACTGGATCGACCGGCGGCGCGCGCAGGAACCGCTCGACCGGCCGATGACGATCTACGAGGTGCACGCGTCCTCGTGGCGCAAGGGCCTCGGTTGGCGCCGCCTTGCCGATCAGCTCGCGCCGTACGTGCGCGACCTCGGCTTCACCCATGTCGAGCTGCTGCCGGTGATGCACCATCCGTTCTCGGGCTCGTGGGGGTACCAGGTGACGGGCTACTACGCCACTCTCTCCACGCTCGGGCCGCCCGACGACTTCCGGTATTTCGTGGACCACATGCATCGGAACGGGATCGGTGTCCTCCTCGACTGGGTGCCGGCGCACTTCCCGCGCGACGAATGGGCGCTCGCCCAGTTCGACGGCACGGCACTGTACGAACATGCCGACCCGAGGCGCGGCGCTCATCCCGACTGGGGAACCCTCGTCTTCAACCTCGGGCGGACCGAGGTGCAGAACTTCCTGCTCGCGAACGCGCTCTTCTGGCTGCGCGAGTACCACGCCGACGGGCTGAGGGTCGACGCCGTCGCCTCGATGCTCTACCTCGACTACTCACGGAACGAGGGCGAGTGGATCCCGAACCGGTTCGGCGGTCGGGAGGACCTCGACGCCGTCGCGTTCCTGAAGGAGATGAACGAGCTCGTGCACGCACGCGAGCCCGGGGTCATCTCGGCGGCAGAGGAGTCGACGGCGTGGCCCGGCGTCTCTCGCCCGACGTACCTCGGCGGGCTCGGTTTCGGGCTCAAGTGGAACATGGGATGGATGCACGACACGCTCGCGTACTTCCAGCACGATCCGATCCACCGCCGGTTCCACCACCACGAGCTGACGTTCTCGCTCGTCTATGCGTGGAACGAGAACTTCGTGCTGCCGCTCTCGCACGACGAGGTCGTGCACGGCAAGGGCTCGCTGCTGTCGAAGATGCCGGGCGACCGCTGGCAGCAGCTGGCGAACCTGCGGGCCTTGTACGCGTACATGTGGGCGCATCCGGGCAAGAAGCTTCTCTTCATGGGCGGCGAGCTCGCGAACCCGTGGGAGTGGGCGCACGAGGACGAGCTGCCGTGGTGGCTCCTGGACCACCCCGAGCACGCCGGCGTCCGCGACCTCCTGCGGGACTTGAACCGCGCGTATCTGCAGGAGCCGGCGCTCTGGGAAGTCGACTTCTCGCACGAGGGGTTCCGTTGGATCGAGCCGAACGACGCGCTCAACAACGTGCTCGTGTTCGCGCGCGTGTCCAAGGACGGGACGCGGCAGGTCGTCTGCATTGCGAACCTCGCCCCGGTGCCGCGGGAGCGCTACCGCGTCGGACTGCCGGTCGGCGGCGCCTGGACGGAGCTTCTGAACACCGACTCCTCCTACTACGGCGGCACCGGCGTCGGGAACCTCGGCCGCGTGACGGCGGAGCCGCGGCCGTGGCACGACCAGCCGTTCTCGGCGGAGCTGACGCTGCCCCCGCTGAGCGTCATCTGGCTGCGGCCGGCCGGCCTCGAGGCCGATTCGCCGTAAGAAGCGCCCAACTCGCGGGTCTTCGCGCCAGGCGGGTTGCCCGGCTGTCGACGGACGCGCCGCGTAGCCTTGTCGATCGTGCTGAGCGACGCCGGGAACGTGGATCGTCAAGTCTGGCCGGGCCGAACGTTTCCGCTCGGGCCGGACTGGGACGGCGAAGGGACGAACTTCGCCCTCTTCTCCGAGAACGCCGAGCGCGTCGAGCTCTGTCTCTTCGACGAGAACGGTTCGGAGGAGCGGATCGAGCTGCACGAGCGCACCGCGTTCAACTGGCATTGCTACCTGCCCGGCATCGGGCCCGGGCAGCGATACGGCTACCGCGTCCACGGCCCGTACGATCCGAAGACCGGCCGGCGCTTCAACCCGGCGAAGCTGCTGATCGATCCGTACGCGAAGGCGATCGAGGGCGCTGTCGACTGGGGGGCTGCCAACACGCTGCCGTACGTGCCCGGCGGCGGCGATGACGCCGACCTGACGATCGACGAGGTCGACTCCGCTCCGGCGATCCCACGTTCCGTCGTGATCGATCCGGCGTTCGACTGGGAGGACGACGACTGGACGCGTCCGCGCACCCCGTGGCACGAGACGGTCATCTACGAGCTGCACGTCAAGGGCTTCACGAAGCTGCGCCAAGAGGTGCGCGAGGATCTGCGCGGAACGTACGGCGGGCTGGCGAGCAGCGGAGCGATCGACTACCTCAAGTCGCTCGGTGTGACTGCGGTCGAGCTGCTTCCGATTCACCACATCGTCGACGAGGGGTTCCTCCGCGATCGTGGCCTCACGAACTACTGGGGCTACTCGACCATCGGCTACCTGGCCCCGCACTCACGGTACGCCGCGACCTCCGACCAGGTGCGCGAGTTCAAAGGCGTCGTCAAGGCACTGCACCGCGCGGGCATCGAGGTGATCCTCGACGTCGTCTACAACCACACCGCAGAGGGCAACCACCTCGGCCCGATGCTCAGCTTCCGCGGTGTCGACAACCAGAGCTACTACCGGCTGGTGGCGGACGACCCGCGCTTCTACATGGACTACACCGGCACCGGCAACACGCTCAACCCCGTCCATCCGACGGTGCTGCGCCTGATCATGGATTCGCTCCGATACTTCGTCACCGAGTGTCACGTCGACGGCTTCCGCTTCGATCTCGCGTCGGCGCTGGCCCGCGAGTTCTACGAGGTCGACCGGCTGTCCGCATTCTTCGACATCATCCACCAGGACCCCATCCTGTCCCAGGTCAAGCTGATCGCCGAGCCGTGGGATGTCGGGCCCGGCGGCTATCAGGTCGGGAACTTTCCAATTCTCTGGTCGGAATGGAACGGGATCTACCGCGACACGATGCGCGACTTCTGGCGAGGGCGGGCGCCGCTGCGCGATTTCGCATCGCGATTCGGCGGATCGGCCGATCTCTACCAGACCGACGGCCGATTGCCGTTCGCCTCCGTGAACTTCATCACCGCGCACGACGGCTTCACGTTGCGCGACCTCGTCTCGTACAACGACAAGCACAACGAGGCGAACGGAGAGGGCAACCGAGATGGGACCGACGACAATCGAGGGTGGAACTGCGGTGCCGAGGGCGACACCGTCGACCCGGCGATCAACGCCTTGCGCGCGCGCCAACAGCGGAACTTCCTCGCCACGCTGCTGCTCTCGCAGGGTGTCCCGATGGTGCTCGGCGGCGACGAGATCGGTCGAACGCAGCGCGGTAACAACAACGCGTGGTGCCAGGACAACGAGATCTCCTGGGTCGACTGGAAAGCGTCGGACGAGGAGCTGCTCGCGTTCACCCGCCGGCTGATCGAGTTGCGGCGCGCCCATCCGGTCTTTCATCGCACGAAGTTCTTCGACGGTACCGGCGAGCATCTCCCCGATGTCTGGTGGATGCGTCCGGACGGTCGACGGATGACCCGCCGCGATTGGGACAACACCGAGACCCGTGCGATCGGGGTCTTTCTCAACGGCGACGAGCTCGGCACGGAGACACCGCACGGCGAGGAGGTGCGGGACGATTCGTTCCTCCTGCTCTTCAATGCGTTCTTCGAGGAGATCACCTTCCGGCTCCCGGCCCGGCGTTTCGGGACGAGGTGGCAGCTCGTTCTCTCCACCGGGAACTGCGCGTGCGACCGTCCCGTGCCGGGCGCCGACGTCGTGGTCGAGTCGCGCTCGCTGGCGCTGTTCCGCCGGGTGTGAGCCGTCCATGCCGGGCGCGCGCCTCCCCACGACGACCGAGCAGAATCCGGCTACGCTCGCGCCGGGGTCGGGGTGCCGCAGCCCCGACCCCGCCCAGGCTTAGACGGGATGTCGGTCGACCTCACGGAGGCGAGGCGCGTCGCGCACGAGGTCGCAGCCGAGTGGGGCCTGGATCTCGGGGAGGCGTTCTCCATGTCGAATGTCTCCTACGTCGCGGCGGTCGGGGACGACGCGGTGCTCAAGGTCGCATGGGCCGGTGACGACGAGTCGCTCGACGAAGGGGCGGCGCTCGAGCTCTGGGCCGGCAACGGTGCAGTGCAACTGCACCGAGCCGATCGAGGGCGACGGGCGCTGCTCGAAGAGCGTGCGGTTCCTGGTGATGACATCTCCGACCTGCCGTTTGACGAAGCGACTGCGATTGCCGTCGACGTGGCGACGAGGCTCTGGCGCCGCGCCGGCGCTCCGTTCCGGCGCGTCACCGGCGAGATCCCGCGGTGGCTCGCGGGAAATGTCAGCTCGCTGACGCCGTTCGCCCGCAAGCTGTGGGAGAGCTTCGATCCCGGGCACGAGTGGCTCGTGCACGGAGACTTCCACCACCACAACATCCTTCGGCACGGCACGCGTCATGTGGCGATCGACCCCAAGCCCTACCTCTCCGACCGCGAGTACGACGTTTTCCCGTGGCTGCGCAATCCTCTCTCGTATCGGATGATCGACCGCGCAGAGACCGAGCGGCGCATCGCGGCGTTCGTCGCGGCAGGACTGGACGACCGGCGGATTCGCATCTGGGCGATCGTTCGCGGGGCGTATCTCAGTGACGATCCGGACGAGCTCGCGCTTCTGGTGTCGCTCCTCGACCAGCACGCCGTCTGAAGCGCGAGGAGTTTCGCGTACCCTCCGGGCCGTGGCCGAGGCCGTCCATCCGGCAATGAAGCTCGAGTGGGACACGCCGCTCTACCAGCAGGCACTGACCCAGCTCGACCACGCGCTCGAGCTCGCCGTGGTTCCCGACTTCGTCGCCATGCGGCTGCGCGCTCCGGAGCGCGCCGTGATCCTCACGCTGCCGGTCAGGATGGACGACGACACGTACTCGATCTTTCCGGCCTATCGCGTCCAGCATTCCTCGGTGCTCGGCCCGACGAAGGGAGGGGTCCGGTACGACCTGGGAGTCGACCTGGGGGAGTGCGCGGCGCTCGCCATGTGGATGACCTGGAAGTGCGCGCTCCTGCGTCTGCCGTACGGCGGCGCGAAGGGCGGCGTGCGCTGTGACGCGCGCAGCCTCTCCCAGGACGAGTTGTCGCGCATCACGCGGCGTTTCACCGCCGAGCTCGCGCCGTTCATCGGCCCAGAGCTCGACATTCCGGCGCCCGACATGGCGACGAGCGAGCAGACGATGGCATGGATGATGGACACGTACTCGATGCAGAAGGGGTACGCCGTGCCGGAGATCGTCACCGGCAAGCCGGTGTCGATCGGAGGTTCGCTCTTCCGGCACGAGGCCACCGGAGCGGGCGTCGTGATGTGTGTCGAACGGGCCTGCGAGCGGCTCGAGTGGAACCTCGCGGACCAGCGTTGCGTCGTGCAGGGGTTCGGCAACGTCGGCGGGATCGCAGCGACCGAACTGCACGATCGCGGCGCGCGCGTGATCGCCGTCTCGGACATGTCTGGTGGTGTCCTCGCGTCCGCCGGGCTCGACATCCCGACCCTGCACGGCCACGCGGCGGAGCACGGATCGCTCGCAGGGTACGAGCGAGGCGTCGAGCGGATCACGAACGAGACGCTTCTCGAGCTCGACTGCGACATCCTCGTGCTCGCCGCGCGAGAGGATCAGGTCACCGCCGCGAACGCCGGCAACCTGCGCTGCAAGCTGGTCGTCGAGGGCGCGAACGGCCCGACCTCGGTCGCGGGGGACCGCATCCTCGCCGAGCGCGACATCCTCGTCCTGCCCGACGTCCTCGCGAACGCCGGAGGGGTCACGGTCTCGTACTTCGAATGGGTGCAGGACCTCGGTCGGCTCTTCTGGGACCGGAACGAGATTCGGCGCCGGCTCGCAGACAAGATGTCGGATGCGTTCGACCGCGTCTGGAGCGTCTCGCAGGGGCGGGGCATCCTGCTCCGTGACGCGGCGCTGGTCGCGGCCATCCACGAGGTCTCCGCGGCGCTCGAGGCGCGCGGGGTCTACCCGTAGGCGAATGTCCGAGCAGCAGCTCCTCGTCAGGGACGCGATGGTGACCGAGCCGCTGGCGCTCGACGTGACTGCGACGGCACAGGACGCCGCTTTGGCGCTGCTGCGTCCCGAGGTTCGCTCCGTCTTCGTCTGCGACGGCGGTCGGCTCGTCGGGGTCGTCACGCGCAAGACGCTCGTCGGCGGTGTCGTCGCGGCGGGCCGTGATCCGAGGACGACGCGGCTCGCCGGGATCGCCGAGGAGCCCAACGCAACCCTCGACGGATCCATCCCGCTGGCCGATGCGTACGCGTTCCTCGAAGCGGAAGACTACGAGCGTGTGCCGGTGATCGAGGACGGACGGCTCGTCGGCGTTCTTTCACGCTCCGTCGTGCAGCGGCGGCTCGCAGAGGACGAGCCGCCCGTCGATTCTGAGACTTGAGTCTAAGCTGCGACGTCGACGGGTGACGCCTCGACGAGCAGCGTCTCGAGCGCCTCGCGGAGCCCTCGGCGGACGTCGTCATCTGCCACACGTCCCCCGTCGCCGAGCTTCTCGTGGGCATGCCCGACCGCCAGCTCCGCCTCGGCGACGCGGGCACCCATCGCCCCGAGCACCTTCCGCAGCTCGGCGGCCGCCCACACGCCCCCGAATGCGCCGGCACTGGAGCTGATCACCGCGACCGGCTTGTTGCGAAAGGCGTTCGTCGCGAGCGGCCGCGAGCCCCAGTCGAGGGCGTTCTTGAGGGCCCCGGGGAGGGACGAGTTGTACTCGGGCGTTGCGAAGAAGACCGCATCGACCTCGCGCACGAGCTCGCGAAACGCCGCAGGAGCCGCGGGAGCGGGGACGACGTCGTCGTCCTGGTCGTAGGGCGGCATCGTCTTGAGGCGATCCCAGACGATGACCTCGACGCCTTCCGGCGCCTCCTCGCGCAGAGCGCGGAGGAGGGCCGTCGAGCTGGAGTCGCTCCGGAGCGAGCCGCTGATCGCGAGGACGCGCATCGACTACGCCTCCTGGGCGACCAGGGTCAGGTCCGCCTTGAGCGTGACCTCGTTGGCGAGTGCGGGCTCGCCGTTCGGAAGCGGCATGTTCCAGTTCATGTCGAACGCCGTGCGGTCGACCGTGGTCTCGAGCTTCAGCCCGACGCGGGTCGCGCCGAAGTGGTCGACAGCCGGGCCGACGATCGTGCCCCTCAGGACGGCGGGCTGCGTGATTCCCTTGATCGTGATCTCGCCCTCGACCGCCACCTTGCCGCCGTCACGGGCGAGCGCGCCGGAGAAGCCGACGACCGGGTGGCGCTCGGCGTCGAAGAACTCGGGGGAGAGCAGGTGCGCCTGGAGGTTCTCCTCCTTGGTCTGCATGCTCTCGATGCGAGCCGAGCCGGCGAGCCTGCCGTCCGTGAGCGTGGCGTCGAAGTCGGTGACCTGCCCGACGAACGTCGCCACCGCGTACGGGACCTCGAAGGCGACGGTGGAGTGGACGGTGTCCGCCTGCCACGTGCCGGCCGGGACCCCGGTTTGCGTCTCGGTGATCGTGCTCATTGAACTGCCTCCTCTAGGATACTTGCTTGCACAAGTACTATAGCCGAAGAAGGTTGCGACCGCAAATATCTCGTCAACAGCAGGTGTAGGCGCCCGGGGGTGCGTTGCCCTCGCCCGGATCGGCGAGCGCCGCAGCCTCGAGCGCCACGCCGTTCAGGAGGTCTCGCTCGGACGGCGCGATCCGGTCGAGGCGAAGCTGCAGCAGCACCTCGCGCACGATCAGCACCCCGGCCGCGATCACGTCGCTGCGGTCCGGCTGCAGGAGGCGCGCGCGGCGGTCGGCGTCGGTCGAGGTGCGGAGCCAGTCGAGCACCCCTTCGATGCCTCCGAGGGTGACCGCGTCGAGGGCCGCGAGCTCGGCGGTCGTCCCGTCGACGCCGAGCAGGCGGCGTCCGGTGAGCTCGGGCAGGTGCGCCCGGACCTCGGCCGCGGCGGCGTCCCAGTCGGTGCCGTGACGTTCGGTGAGCCGCACCGAGCCGATGTCCAGGCTCCGGCGAAAGTGCTCGGTGATCAACTCGGTCGATCCACCACCGACGTCGACGACGACGGTGCCCGGCTCGAGCGGCCCGACTCCGCGAAGGGTCATGGCCGCCTCCTCGTCGCCGGTCAGGAGGCGGGTCCGGAAGCCGTACGACCACTCGACCTCGCCCAGGAAAGCCTCGCCGTTCTCCGCGTCGCGGACGGCGCTCGTCGCGACCGCGAGCGTCCGTTCGGCGCCGAGTTGCTCGAGCTCGCGTCGATAGTCCGCGAGGACGTTCCGCACGCGCGCGACGGGAACCGGAAGGAGACGGCGGCGCGCATCCACGCCTTCCCCGAGTCGTGTGATTCGTGTTCGCCGCACGAGCTCTTCGACCCGGCCGTCGTCCACGTCGGCGACGAGAAGCCGTGTGGCGTTCGTGCCGAGGTCGATCGCCCCGACGCGCGTCACTTGCTCGGTACGACGCTGCGAAAGCGCTTGAACGTGGCGTTCGCCTCGGCCGCCGCGGCGCGCAGGACCGCGAGTCGCGCAAGCGATCTGTTGAGGCGCTCGGTCGCCAGCTTGAGTCGCTCCTGATTCGCCGAGAGGGCGGCGGAACGCTCCTCGGCTGTCGCGGTGAGGCGCATGACCGAGTCGAGCGCCGTCTCGGCTCGGCCGGTGAACGAGCGGAGACCGCGCCACAGGTGCAGCCCGCGCACGACGGCGAACGTCGCGGAGGCGACGAGCGCGACCAGGAGGAAGACCAGTGCGATCCAGGGTGCCGTGGCCATCCCGGCAATCGTAACGAGTCCGGGTTTTCCCGCTTCGTTGCGTGCTTTTTCGTGCACCTCGTGGAGGCTTGCCGCTCGGCGCGCTGCTACAATTCACGTTGCGTCGCGGGGTGGAGCAGTCAGGTAGCTCGCCGGGCTCATAACCCGGAGGTCGCAGGTTCAAATCCTGCCCCCGCTATGGCGACAGCTAGGCCGAGAGTTAGGGAGTTTCGGCTCGTTCGAGCTCCCGCTCTCGGCGAGCGTCAGGTTCGACCGCCGGGGCCGTTCTACGCGGTGCCTTCGCCCGTCAGAGCCGACTTGCGCACCGTAGGAACGAGGTCCGCGGAATGGTTATCCAGCGGCGCTCCGGCGGGCGAATAGCGTTCGGAGGCTGCGACTTCGCGTTGGGATGGTCCACTAGGGTCGCCTCGTGTGGAACTTCGGTGATGTCGTCGTGCTGCGGTACGGGACGCTCGCGGACGGGTTCTGGGGCGGGATTCCGCTGTTCGTCATCGAGCACACGTCCGAGCAACTGGTCGCCTATCTCGCCGAGGGCACGGAAACGGCCGCGCCTGTCCTCGCAGACGGACGTGGCCTTCGCGATGCCCCGCTGGAGGAGCGGTGGGCGCATCCGCGTCGTAGTGTCCGCCGCCCCTGGCTGCACACCGACCTCGTGATGATCTTCCCGCACGGCCGCCGCCACTCGCTCTGGGTCTTCCACGAGAGCGGCAAGCACGTTGGCTGGTATGTGAACCTGGAGGAACCTCACGTCTTCGGTGAGCGCACGATCTCTACCCGAGACGAGATCCTCGACGTCTGGATCCCGGCAGAAACGGAAGAGCCCGTCTGGAAAGACGAAGATGAGTTCGCGATGGCGATCCAGGTCGGCCGCCTCAGCTCAGACCAAGCAACGGCGGTTCGCAGCGAAGGCGAGCGCGTGATCGGGGAACAGCCGTGGCCGACCGGCTGGGAGAACTGGCAGCCGCCAGCGGGGTGGGAACGCCCGCAACTGCCGCCCGACTGGGACGCTCAGGCGTGACTCGTTTGAGCGACACTCACGGGGTGGCGCCAGAACGAGGGTGGGAGCACGCCGCATCCGAATGGACGCAGTTCGTTCGGTCCGACGAAGACGTGCTGTACGCAAAGAATGCCGCGGCGTTCCTCAGCTTCCTACCGCCTGCAGAAGGTCTGGCCGTTGATGTCGGATGCGGCGAGGGCCGCCTCGACCGATTGCTGGCTGACTCCGGCTACACGGTGATCGGCATCGACGGCTCGCCGACGCTGATCAGGCTGGCGAGTGAAGCTCACCCGGACGGTGACTACCGGGTTGGCGATGCGTCCTCGCTGCCGCTTCAGGACGCCACGGTCGAGCTTGTCCTGTCGTTCATGGCGCTGCACGACATCGCTGACCTCGACGGCGTCTGCCGCGAAGTCAGACGGGTCCTGATGCCCGATGGGAGCTTCTGCTTCTCTGTCCTCCATCCTGTTGCAACAGGCGGCGACTTCGACTCTTCGGACGCTGACGCACGCTTCGTGCTCGACTCCTACTTCCCGGCACGGGCGATCGAGCGGCCCTTGTTCGACAGTGAGATCACGCAGTACCACCGCCCGCTAGCTGACTACGTCGATGCACTGGCCGACGCAGGTTTCCTTGTGGCTCGGCTGTGCGAACTCCCCACCCAGCGACGAGCAGCAGGACGCGTCCCGATGTTCCTCCACGTCCACGCGGTTCTTGATCGAACTCGGTGAAGTCCCCGAACGCTCATATGGAGTGCGGGCTGTCAACGGCGCAGGGGCGAGCGGCCCCGCTGTTTGCGGGTTCGGGTTCGGCGGGGGGAGCGCACCGGCTGTCGTCGACGTCTGTGTCGCGACTCATATGCGCGGGTTGGTGCCGCATGACCGGGTATGCGAGATGAGGAGCGGAGCCGATCTCTGGCGTCGAGCGTGGCCGCCGATGCGGCTGCTCACAGTGTTCCCTCGGGTCGCTCCTCGCGTCGGTTCGCCGGTGCGCTCTCCTCGCCGAGCCGTTGGGGTCGCCGCTACTCCATCGTTGCGAGCGCCCAGCAGTGTCCGGCAAGCTGACGCGCGGCTGCGACCACGACGATCAAGCGCGGCTTGCCTCGGGCCTCGAGCGCGTTCCAGCGTCCGTGCAGCCTGCGGGCGCTCGAGTCCGCTTGGGCTCGCACGGCGAGCGACTTGCCGGTGCGTCGGCGCTCCAACGTGACGCTCAACCGCGGGGCGCTTCGTTGATGCCAGGCGGCTTCGATCAGAAGCCGGCGCGCGTGCGTGTTGCCGGTCTTGGTGATCCCGCCCTGCCGGCGGCGCTGCCCGCTTGAGTTCTCGCTCGGGGTGAGTCCGAGGAACGGGCCGAGCGACTCGGGCCGAAACCGGTTCCAGTCGCCGAGCTCGACCGTCAACGCGAACGCCGTCAACGTGGAGACGCCTCGCAGACAGACGAGCCGCTCGACGACATCGACGTACGGCTCGCTGGCGGCCAGCGCGGTGATCGCTTTGTCGAGTGTGTCCCGCCTGGTCTTCGCGTCGATCATGCGGCTGTAGCACTCGTCGAACACGATCGCGAGCGGGCCGCCTTGGAATCGCTGCTCTGCGAAGCCACTGCGTCGTGGGCCCGCGTCCACGCGGTCGCGTCGTACACCGCCCCGTGACGCAAAAGCAGCTTCGAGAGCCGGTGCCGAGCACGCATCAGATCACGCGCCGCCTCCTCGTCGGGCCCAGGCACCCGCACCGCCGTGATCTCGCCAAGTCGCAGCAACCTCGCCAGCCGCTCGGCATCCCTGCGGTCGGTCTTGACCCGATCGGCAGCCGGCCGGATCTTCGACGGCGCCGCGACGACACAGCTGATCCCCGCCTCGGCACATGAGCGCGCAAGCCCGTACCCGGTTGGTCCTGCCTCGTACACGACCCGAACCGGAGCCGGCAACGTCTGCAACCACGCCACCGTCGCCATCACACCCAGGCGGCACCCGCAGCGACCGCACCTCACCGCTCCCCATATCGATCACGCCCGCGACCACCGACCGCGCGTGCACATCAAGCCCGACACAGCTACCTTCGCTCATAACCGGCGCCTCCCGTAATTGCGGCTCTACCGCCGGGCCGATCCCGACGGCAACCCGCGCCTAACTTACGAGCGAGGCGCCGGGCACTCCATACGGTCTGACCCAGGCGTACGTTGCAGTAGACGTACTTGCCTCACACGCACGGATCCAAGCGTACGTCACCTGTGCCAGCCGCGCGGTCTGGTCACGCGCACGCTGGGAGGAGTTCGACATCTGGGTGCACACCCACCCTCGACGCACTAGCGCTCCGCCGCTGGCTCTTCTGCTTTTGGCCTGTGGAGGCATAGAGGTAAGGGTGCTTGCCTCTCTTTCGCTGACCGAGGCCTCGACGTGTGGGTCGGTGCAAGCACGTCGCGAGGCGTGACCGTTGCCCTCGGCTCGCATGCGGCGCGGACGCGTCACGGCTAGCTGACAGCGCGCCCGCGAGTCTTGGGGAAGAGCGTGCGGCCTTGCTCTAGGTCGAAGCTGTCGAGCACGGTCGCGATTCGGGCTGCGGCTGCGGGTAGGAACGGGCCGAGTTGGCTTGCGATGACCTGGCAGGCGTCGATGGCCGAGACGAGCACCGCGTCGAGCTGGAGAGACGCGTCGTTGTCGCCTGCGCGTGCGGCCTTCGCAAGCTTCCACGGCTCGGTCGTGGTGACGAAGCGGTTGGCTTCCGAGACGACGTCCCAGAGTGCGCTGGCGGCGGCGCGGAGGTCGCAACCGGCGAGCGCTTGGTCGATCGAGGAAGGCAGCGATGCCGCGAGGTCAGCAAGCGGTCGCGACGCGGGATGCCTTGTCTCGTGCTGCGGGACGCCGTTTGGCCGCTCGCGGCTGACGAGGGTGATCGTCCGGTTAATCAGGTTGCCGAGGCCGTCGGCGAGCTCGTTCGCGCGAGCGGCGAGCTGTGTTTCGCGGAAGTCGGCGTCGCCGCTACGCGGCACGTCGCGCAGAAACCACCAGCGGAGCGCGTCGGCTCCGTAGCGTCGAACGAGATCGCCTGGGTCAATGGCGTTGCCGAGCGACTTCGAGAGCTTCTGACCCTCGGCTGTCAGGTAGTCGTGCACGAAGATCATGGTCGGCAGCGTCTCGCCCGCGGAGAGAAGGATCGCGGGCCAGTAGATCGCGTGGAAGCGGATGATCCCCTTGCCGATCACATGCAGCCGTTCGCTGCTCTCGCCCCACCACTTGCGGTAGATCTCGCTCTGGTTGGCGTAGTCGAGTGCGGTGATGTAGTTCGCAAGCGCGTCGAACCAGACGTAGACCACCTGGCTAGGGTCGTCCGGCACCGGGATGCCCCAGCCGCGCGCGCGTTCGATCGCACGCGAGACGCTGAAGTCGCTGAGACCACCCTTGATGAACGCGAGCACCTCGTTGCGGCGGTGCTCAGGCTCGATCGTCAGCCGACCGCTTTCGATCAGTTCGAGCAGCGGCTGCTGGTAGTTCGAGAGACGGAAGAACCAGTTGCGCTCGACAATCAGCTCGGGCGCCTCTCGGTGTTCGGAACAAAGACCGTCTATCAGGTCGTCGAGAGCGAGGAATGCCTCGCAGCCGCTGCAGTAGAGGCCTTCGTAGTCGCGCTGGTAGAGATCGCCTGCCTGGGCGCATGACCGCCACAGACGCTCGACACCCGGACGGTGGCGCGCGTCGGTGCTCGTGCGGATAAAGTCATCGTTCGAAAGCTGCAGCGGCTCAGCAAGATCGACGAACCGGGTCGCCTTTTCCGCCACGAACTCTGCAACCGGCACGCCCGACGCGAGCGCGGCATCAACGTTCTTGAGCGCGTTGTCGTCGGTCCCGCTCAAGAAGCGAACAGCGTCGCCGCGCTGGCGGCGATGGCGAGCCAGCACGTCGGCCTGGACGAACTCCAACGCGTGCCCGAGGTGCGGGTCGCCGTTCACGTACGGGATGGCGGTCGTGATGTAGAAGCGCTGCGTGTTCACCGGTACTCCATTTCTGGCCCTGCAGGGCCAGCACCGATGCACGGGTCAGCCCCACTTGCGAGAGGCCGTGTTCGACGGGAAGAGCTAGCGCGCGCCGAACGACCCTGGAGGCAGGGCCATCATCAGAGTCAGCCGAAGACGCGCGAACACTCCAAGAACATAGCGGAGCACCGAGCCCTTCTGATCGGTCGCGGCGCGCAAGCTCCCACCCTCTCGTTCTTGCAAGTCGAAAATGTCCGTCCGCGACATCTCCAACATCCCCGCCGCCACGGCTGACATCCGCGTCGGCATCCGTGAAAGGACGAAGAGCAGCGGTTGCGGTTCAGCCCGGCGCTAGGTTGCAGGACGTGGCAGACGCACGGAAACTGGCTGACCAACTTGTCCCCGAATTCGTCGCGGGTGGTGCCCGCGCAGTCGTTCTGACAGGCAGCTACGCCCGCGGCGATGCCACAGACGCGTCGGATCTCGACCTGGTCGTTGTCGGAGACGGGCCTGATTACCTGCTCGACGTGCGAGGCGGCGTGTTGGTCGCGCAGTCCTGGGCGTCCGAGGAGGTACACCGCGGACGGTTCATGGGTCCCCGCGATGTCGGATCGTCAGTCCCCGGCTGGCGCGAGGCCGTGATTCTGCACGATTCGGACGGGGCGGCTGCTCGCCTGAAGAACGAAGCGAACGACTGGAGCTGGGAGCGGCTCGGGGATCGCCCCGACCAGTGGGTGGCGGAACAGCTCGTTGGCTTCGCCGAGGAGGTTCAGAAGTTAGTGGCCGCTCTCCGCCATGATCGGCCCCTGGCGGCGGCGGTGCAGCGCAACCTTCTCGCGCTCGGGTTCGCGCGTATCCTCGCCGTCCATCACCGGCTGCTCTACGGGAGCGAGAATGCTCTCTGGGAACAGGTCGGGGAGCGGATGGGCGCCGACTGGAGGCGCAACCAGGCCGCCGCATTCAGCACCGGTCGGGAGAGCTTCGAGGTTGGTTGTGCTGCGGCCCTTACCCTCTTCCGACTTGCCTGCGACTGTGTCGCGTCACTGCTGGACGAGCGGCAGGCTGCTGTCGTTCGGAACGCGCTCGCGGTTGTCGCCCGCTACGACGACAAGTAGTCGCTCGCATCCGACCGTTCGGCTCGGGCGACTTAGGATCGTCCGATGCTGCTGAGGAAGCGGGTCGTCGTCTACGTCGAGCGAGAAGACGGGCTTCTCGTCTTCGATCATCGGGACCATCCCGAAGCTGGTACGCAGGTCCCGCTGTCGGCGTCGAGCAAGACGAAGAGCTGGTTGAGGCTGCGATCCGCGAGGTTCGCGAAGAGACTGGCGTTCAGCTCGATACAGAGCCGACGCTCCTCGGGACGCACGAACATCTCGACGGACTGGGCCAACCTGCCCGGAGTCACTTCTTCCGGGTAGATGCACCCGAGGGGTTGCCCCGCGTCTGGCAGCACGTCGTATCGGGCGACGGCGAAGACGCAGCACTCGTCTTCGAATGTCGGTTCGATCCCGCGCCGGAGCTGTGGCCTGTTCAGTCGGTCTTCCGTTCAGTCGGGTGACATTCCTAGACGCGGTTCACGCGTACAGCCGCCCGCGGGGAGCGCGTACAAGGCGACGTGGGCTCGGAAGCGCAAAACGCAGTCGCAGAGCCACGCAGCGGCTACTCCCTAACTGTCGTATGGCGACAGAAGCACTGTTGCGCAGCCGCTCCAGTGGTCCGTGGCGAATCTGTACAGGCGCCTTCTGGGTTACTGTCGGATGGTGGTCTGAGCGGCGCAGTGCCCGATCCGCTCACAGCGCGCTCCGACGATCCTTTACTGGTATAGTAAAGGCGTGCCGCGGATCTCCTCCAAGAACCAGGTGACGCTTCCCGTCGCGGTGCTCGAGGAGGCGGGGCTCCACGGGGGCGACGAGGTCGTCGTGGAGGCGCTCGACGACGGCGAGCTGCTGGTCCGACGAGGTGTACCGCGGTTCGAGAGCGCGTTCGGGGCTCTGACGGGCGTCTATCCGCGTGACTATCTCGCGCGGCTGGATGCCGAAGACGCCGAGCGGTGATCGTCGTCGATGCGGACGTCCTGATCGGCGCTCTCGACGCCTCGGACACGCATCACGGCGAGGCGCGCCGGCTCTTCATCGCCTGCCGGGAGCGGGCGGAGGCCGTCTCGGTCAGCGTCGTCAACCTATCCGAGGTGCTCGTGGCGCCGGCTGCAGACAGGCAGAGCCTCCGGCGTGCACGCGCGGCGATCTCGGCGCTGGGTGTCGAGATCCAGCAAGCGACGGAGGCGGTTGCGGTCGATGCAGCCCGCGTTCGCCAGACGTACCCGATCAGCCTTCCAGATGCGTATTGCCTGGCGACGGCCCGCCACGCGCGCGCGTCGCTCGCTTCCTTCGACGTAAAGGTGATCCGTGCTGCGGAGGCAGAGCAGATCCCGGTTGTCGATCAACCTGCGGCCGCGGCGAGAACGACGCGACCTCGACGACGCGGTCGCTAATCGTATGGTCGCAGCGCGCTTGCTGGACGCCGCCGTCGGCTATTCGAGCAGACCGCGGATGTCGTCGGCGGTGAGGCTCGATGCGAAGAGGCCGCCCTCGTCCATGACGCTGCGGAAGAGGTTGGCTTTCCGCCGGGCGAACGCGACGACCTTCTCTTCGATCGTTTCTTGGGCGATCAGCCGGTAGACGTTCACGGGCCGGGTCTGGCCGATGCGGTGGGTGCGGTCGATCGCCTGGTTCTCGGTGGCGGGGTTCCACCAGGGGTCGAGCAGGAAGCAGTAGTCGGCCTCGGTGAGGTTGAGTCCCAATCCACCAGCCTTGAGGCTGATCAGGAAGACCGGGTCTTCGCCGGCGCGGAAGCGCTCGAGCACGCGCTCGCGCCGCCGGGTTCGGCCGTCGAGGTAGCAGAAGCCGAGGCTCTCCCGCTCGAGGCGGTCACGCACCATGCCGAGGAAGCGGGTGAACTGGCTGAAGACGAGGGCGCGGTGGCCGCCGTCGGCGACATCTGCGAGCTGCCCGACGAGCGCGTCGAGCTTCGCGCAGGGCTCGCCGCCGCGGCCTGCGTCCACGAGACCGGGGTGGAGGCTGAGCTGGCGCAGCAGGGTGATCGAGCGCAAGATGGTGAAGCGGTTGCGGTCGAAGTCGTCCAGCAGGCCGAGGATCTTCTGGCGTTCCCGCTGGAGATGGGTGTCGTAGAGCTTTCGGTGGCGGGGGTGAAGGTCGACGAGGAGCGTCTGTTCCTGCTTGGCCGGCAGATCGGCGGCGACGAGCTCCTTGCTGCGACGCTTGACGAGCGGCTTGACGCGTCGGCGGAGGCGGGCGAGCCGCTCGGCGTCGCCGCGGCGCTCGATCGGCCGTGCGTACTCGGCCGCGAACCGTTTTGGGTCGGGCAAGAGGCCGGGCGCGGTGATCGAGAGCAGCGACCACAGCTCGGTCAGGTTGTTCTCCATCGGGGTGCCGGTGAGTGCGAGCTTGAACGGCGAGCGCAGCTCGCGGACGCAGCGGTACGTCTTCGCCTTGTGGTTCTTGACGTACTGCGCCTCGTCGAGCACGACGCCGGCCCACTCGACCGCGCGGTAGGCGTCGTCGTCGAGGCGCAGCAGCGTGTAGGTGGTGACGACGACGTCGGCCCGGGCGAGCTCCTCGATCGTGCCGCCCGACTTCGCCAGCGTGTCGGTCACCGCCTCGACCTTGAGGCCCGGCGCGAAGCGCGCCGCCTCGGCGGCCCAGGTCGGAACGACGCTCGTCGGGCAGACGACGAGGAATGGGCCGACTGCGGGGTTGTGGTCGCGCACGTGGCAGACGAGCGCAAGCGTCTGCAGCGTCTTGCCCAGGCCCATGTCGTCTGCGAGGATCCCGCCCAGCTCGAGCTCCCAGAGCGCCGACAGCCAGGTGAAGCCCTCGTGCTGGTAGGGACGCAGCTCGGCGGCGAGCGTCGCGGGCGGATCGTGCCGGGGGAGCCTGTCCAGCTCAAGCAGCATCCCCACCTGCTGCTGCCACGCCTGCGCCTGCTCTCTGACGACTCCGAGCGCGGCGAGTTCGGACCAGAGCGCCGCCTGATAGCGGCTGATCCGCAGCGGGGCCGACGGCGGCGTGTCCTGGAGCGCGCGCGCCTCCTCGATCAGCGCGCGCAACGACTGCAGGCGAGGATCGTCGAGCGAGAAGTGAGCGCCGTCGTCGAGCAGCTTGTGCGACTGGCCGGAGGCGAGCGCCACGAAGACCTCAGCGAACGGCAGCTCGCGACCCTCGACGCTGATCGTGACGCCGAGGTCGAACCAGTCACGCTCGCCCGCGGTCTCGACCGTTGAGAGGGCGATCTCGAGCGAGGGGCCGACATCCCGGTAGTCGGGCGGCTGCCCCTCGACCTCGAGGGTCGCGCCGCCGAGCTCGCGGAGAAGCGGCAGCGCCTCGGTGGAGAAACGCATGCTGTCGAGCCCGTCCAGCGCGAGCGGCTCCGCGACGGGGCGGCCAGTCTCGTCGAGCAGGCCGTAGCGATCCAGGCCGGTGCCGGCGAGGACGGTGCGGCCGAGGAGCGCACGCTCGGCGTCGAGGTCACGCACGCCCGGGCCGCCTGCGGGCGGAGCGAGCGGCGCGCGGTGGACGCGCTCCCCGGCACGGTAGGCCCATTCCCAGGCGAGCTCGAGCTCGTGGCCGCTGCCGTAGCGGGCGCGCAGCACGAGCACAGGTGGAGAGATGTCCGGGGGCGTGAACGAGCCGTCGGACGACACCACCCGTGCGACCCTGACCAGGGCGGGGCAGAGCTCCTCGGCGAAGCGTGGGAGCTCACCCGGGGGCACCGGCAAGGGCTCGCCCGCGAGCACGAGCCGGCGCAGCGGTGGGGGCGCCGGCTTCGCCAGCCGCACCAGGCGCAGGCGCGCGCCTTCGGAGCAGACGACTCCGTGCCCGCCGGCGCCAAGGAAGAGGACAGGCTGCCAGTCGCCGTCGTCGTCGAGGCGCAACGCCGCCCGCACCTGGCTCGCCCGCGTCACGTCCAGCACCACTTCGCCTCGGGTGTACGGGGGCAGCTCGCCCAGCTCCCGGCGCGCGTGCACGAGCGCGAGCCCGGCTCGCGCGGCCTCGTCCAGCAGCGTCCAGAGCCCCGGGCCGCAGCCGGCGAGGTCGAGCGTCTTGTCGGCTCCCGAGCCGTACCACCAGGAGGGACGCGTCCGGCTCGAGTGGTGGAGCGCGTGGAGCTCGCGGGCGACGGCGAGATGATCGGCGCGGTAGTCGGCCCGCACGTAGTCGAGCCCGCCCCAGGTCAGGGAGCCGTTGATCCAGCCGCCGCGCGCCCCGGGGCGCTGGAGGCGCGCCAGGAGGCGCGGGGCGCTGCGGCCACTGTCGTGGAGCGACAGCTCGATCGCAAGCGGCGTCCCCGTTGCCGGCGTCTCGTGCAGCAGCGCCCGCAGCGGCTGCTCCCACGCCGGGCCTGCCTCGGCCGCGGGCACGAGGCGCAGGGGTGCGGCGACGCGGCCATCCGCAGCGGCGATGACGAGCGCCGCCACGTGCTTGCAGTTGTGGCCAACCGGGCAGTTGCACGCACCCTCCTCGAACCGGAGTTCGCCGTCGTGCGTGGCGGTGAAGAAGGCGGTGGTGTCGTACAGCGCCCCCCGGCCGAGTACCGTGCCGGTGAGCGCCTCCGCATCGGCGTTCCAGGCGAGCTTCAGCACGCGACCGCCGCGCGCGTAGGCTCGACCGCGGTCATAGGACCGCGGTCCGACCGAGATTTCCACCTCGTGCAACCCGAGGTCCCGCAGTTCGGCGCTCGCGCCTGTCACGGCAGGAACCTAACGATCGCCCCGGACGCAACGACTCGCGCTGAGCCGGAGCCGATTACGCGACGGGCACGGCGAGAGAGTTTCTGGGATGGCGACGCGCGAGGCGGGAGTCTCGCGCGTCGCCCCGGGCGTCGTTCCGTGTTGCCGAGCAAAAACGCCCTAGACTCGCTGGGGTGACCTGCCCGAGCTGCGCGAAGGAGCTGCCGGGGGAGTTTCCCTTCTGCCCGTTCTGCGGCACGGCGCTCGGCCCGGCGACCGCGGCCCTCGGGCGGGAGGAGCGGAAGGTCGTCTCCGTGGTGTTCGCCGATCTCGTCGGCTTCACGTCGCGGGCGGAGCGGCTCGATCCGGAGGATGTGCGGGCGCTGCTGTCCCGCTACCACGGCCACCTGCGCTCGGAGCTCGAACGGTTCGGTGGGACGGTGGAGAAGTTCATCGGTGACGCGGTGATGGCGGTGTTCGGCGCACCGGTTTGCGCACGAGGACGATCCGGAACGCGCGGTGCGGGCGGCGCTCGCGATCCGCGACTGGGCGCTCGACGAGGGTGAGGAGCTGCAGGTGCGCGTCGCCTTCAACACGGGTGAGGCGCTCGTGGCGCTCGCGGCGCGGGCGAGTGAGGGTGAGGCGCTCGTCGCGGGAGATGTAGTGAACACGGCTGCTCGCCTGCAGGCGGCGGCGCCGCCGAACGGTGTGCTCGTGGGTGAGCAGACGCATGCCGCGACCGCAGAGGTGTTCGAGTATCGGGAGGTCGATCCGGTTGTCGCGAAGGGCAAGAGCGGCCCCGTCGCGGGGTGGAAGGCGGTGGCTGCGCGGTCGCGTTTCGGCGTCGACGTGACGCGCCGGCTGACGAACCCGCTCGTGGGTCGTGAGCGCGAGCTCGAGTTGCTCGTCTCGACGCTTCGGCGGGTGCGCGAGGAGCGCTCGCCGCAGCTCGTGACGCTGGTCGGCGTGCCCGGGATCGGCAAGACCCGGCTCGTCTACGAGCTCTCCCGGGCGGTCGGAGGCGGGCATCCTCGAGAGCGACTCGTCCGAGCAGGCGGAGGAGAAGCTGCGCCGTGCGGTCGGCCGGATCGCGGCCGACGCAGCGGAGGCCCAGTGGCTGGAACGTCATCTGCGTCCGCTGGCGGGCCTCGCCGAGGAGACGTCGGCCGGAGCGGAGGAGGTGTTCGCCGCCTGGCGTCGCTTCCTCGAGGAGCTGGCGGCCCAGCGGCCGCTCGTGCTCGTGCTGGAGGACCTGCACTGGGCCGACGACGCGCTCCTCGACTTCGTCGACGCGCTCGCGGATCGCGTGAGCGACATGCCGCTGCTCGTGCTCGCGACGGCCCGGCCCGAGCTGCTGCAGCGGCGGCCCGCGTGGGGAGGCGGCAAGTCGAACGCTGCAACGCTCTCGCTTCGTCCCCTGTCCGAGCGGGAGACGGTTCGGCTGCTGCACGGCCTCCTCGAGCAGCCGCTGCTGGAGGCGCAGACGCAGGCGGTGCTGCTTGCCCGTGCCGGCGGGAACCCGCTCTACGCAGAGCAGTACGCGCGCGTGCTCGTCGAGCGCGGCGAGCTGGCGGAGCTGCCGGAGACGGTGCAGGGGATCGTCGCCGCTCGGCTCGACGCGCTCTCGGAGCAGGAGAAGCTGCTTCTCCAGGACGCGGCGGTCGTCGGCGAGGTGTTCTGGGTCGGCGCGGTCGAGAGAGTCGGCGGCATCACCCGCTGGCAGGCGGAGGAGCTCCTGCACGCGCTCTCGCGGAAGGAGTTCGTCCAGCGTTCGCGCGAGAGCTCGGTGGCAGGCGAGAGCGAGTATGCGTTCCGTCATCTCCTGCTCCGGGATGTCGCCTATGCCCAGATCCCGCGCGCCGCACGCTCGGCCAGGCACGAGGCGACCGCTGCCTGGATCGAGTCGCTCGGCCGCCCGGACGAGCAGGCCGAGCTGCTCGCCCACCATTACCTGCAGGCGTTCGAGCTCGCGGGTGCTGCCGGGCTCGACACCGAGGCGCTTGCGGAGCAGGCGCGGAGAGCGCTTCGCAACGCCGGCGACCGTGCGGCGGCGCTGTACGCCGTCGCCGCCTCCGAGCGCTTCTACGACGCAGCGCTCCGGCTCGGGCCCGAGGACGGTCCGGAGCGGGCGCAGCTCATGTTCCGGCGAGCCGCCCCGGTCCACCATCTCGGCGGCGGTGACCCGGAGGTGGGCCGCTACGCCGCGGCCGACTTCGTGGGCGCCGCGGGGGTGCTGGGAGGCATCGGCTCAAAGCCCGAAGAAGCCGAGGCCAGGCTGCATGCCGCCGGGCAACTTCTCGCCGCCGGTCGCCGCTCGGATGGCGAGGCACAGTTGCAGGATGCTTCGGCGTTCTACCGCTCCGTCGGCGCGAAGGGATACCTGGGCGCGTGCGAGGCCCTCCTCAGCGCCCCAGGGCTTCGAGGGAAGGGGTAGGAACTGGGCGCTGCGCGGGGTTCTCCTCCTCGCTGACGAGTGGGTAATGGCCCGGACGGGCCACCGGCCTGAATGGCGGTGCGGGGCGATGCCGGGGAGCGCCGGGTGGGGTTGACTGGGGCTCCATGGGCGCCCAGGGAATCGAGTTCGAGGAGCGGCGGCCGCGCGGCGCGGCCGGGATCTCGGGGTCCGCGTTCAAGGCCGCGATCTACGACCCCTTCCTGCTGGCCGCCGAGCTGATGGGGATGCGCGCTCGCCGCCGGGCGCTCCTGCGGCACGCGCGCGGCCGGGTGATCGAGATCGGGGCCGGGACGGGCTTGAACGTGCCGCTCTACCCGGAGAGCCTCGAGCGGCTCGTGCTGACCGAGCCGAACCTCGCGATGAGCAGACGGCTGCGTCGTCGGGCGCGCGGCCGCGGCGTCGCAGCCGAGGTCGTCTGCGCACCGGCGGAGCAGCTCCCGTTCGAGACCGGCTGGGCCGACACGGTCGTCTCGACCCTCGTTCTCTGCACGGTCGAGGATCCCGAACGGGTGCTTGCCGAGATCGCCCGCGTCCTCCGTCCCTCAGGCCGGTTCCTCTTCATCGAGCACGTGCGCGCGACCTCGGCGCGGCTCGCCCTCTGGCAGGATCGACTCGAGCGGCCGTGGCGGAGCTTCGCGGAGGGATGCCGATGCAACCGCCCGCTCCTCGCCCACATCGGCAGCGCCGGCTTCGTCACGGACGAGCTCACGCGGGGCTCGTGGAGCGCGATGCCGGCGCTCGTACGGCCGCTCGTGGTGGGGCGCACCCGCGCGGCCTAGCCGGCCGCGCCTCGTCCGCACCGACCTTGTAGACTGCCCGGGATGGAGCGGGAGATCCGCTTCCTGCCGTATCTCGGCCGCCGCATCGCCTACGAGATCTGCGGCACCGGACCGGCGCTCGTCGTTCCCGCCTGGTGGATCGGCCATCTCGAGCTCGAGTGGCAGGACGCGAGAGCACGGGCGTTCTGGGAGTCGGTGGGCGAAGGCCGGACGCTCGTCCGCTACGACCGGCTCGGCGTCGGCCTCTCCGATCGTGACGTCCAGCCGCACGAGATCTCCCTCGAGGACGATGTGGCGACGCTGACTGCGGTCGTCGACCACCTCGGCCTCGACCGGTGCACGCTCGTCGCGGGGTCGTCCGGAGGCTGCACCGCGATCTCGTACGCCGTCCGTCATCCGCAGCGAGTCGAGCGCCTGGTCCTCTACGGCTCCTACCCGAACGGTCGCGCCATCACCTCCCCGGAGCTCAGCGAGGCTCTGGTCGCCGTCGTTCGCGCCCACTGGGGCGTGGGCTCGCGGATGCTCGCCGATGTCTTCCTGCCGAACTCCGACGACGGCGACCGTCAAGCGTTCGCGCGCTTCCAGCGCGAGGCCGCGACGCCGGAGACGGCAGCACGCATGCTCGGCCTCGTCTACCGGCTCGACGTCGAGGAAGCCCTGCCGCGCCTGCAAACGCCGACGCTCGTCCTTCACCGGGCGCACGACCACGCCATCCCCTATGACCTCGGCCGCGAGCTGGCAAAGAAGATCGCGGACGCCTCCTTCGTGCCGCTCGACGGACGCGACCACTTCCCCTGGCGCGGCGACGCGGCAGCGGTCGGCCGTGCCGTCCGGCGCTTCCTCGGAGGCAGCCCGGCGCAGACGAGCGCCGGCGAGGCCGCATCCCCGCTGTCGGAGCGCGAGCTGGACGTTCTCCACCTCGTCGCTCAGGGTCTCAGCGACCCCGAGATCGCCTCACGCCTGGTGATCAGCCGCCACACCGTCCACCGGCACGTCGCGAACATCCGC
Source organism: uncultured Thermoleophilia bacterium (assembly GCA_963826485.1). Classification (GTDB taxonomy): domain Bacteria; phylum Actinomycetota; class Thermoleophilia; order Gaiellales; family Gaiellaceae; genus PALSA-600. The sequence continues at coordinate 161,446 of CAWGXF010000010.1, read as the reverse complement.
CGCAAGCTGCGCCAGAGCTCGCGCACCGCAGCCGTCGCCGAAGCAGCCCGTCTCGGGCTTCTCTAGCGGTCGCGCGTCCCTCGGGTCGCGGCGCGCTCGAGGTTCTCGAGTGCCTCCCGGGTGTGCTCGATCATGAACGCCAGGGACTCGGTGACGTCCGCATCGTCCACGTGGTCGAGCGCCGCTCGGGCGGGGTTCAGCCTCGACTCGGCGCTCCAGGGCCCGACCGCCTCGTGACGGACTCGAGCGACCTGGCCCCGCATCGCGGCGAAGGCGAGCTGCGCCAGATCGGCTACGTTGCCCGAGAAGACGACGGGCGGGCACAGCCGGTTTCTCTCCTGGTCGTCTTTGCCGGCCGACTCGACGAAGCCGATCGTGGCCGCACACCAGGGAAGGAAGCCCACGGCCACGTATTGGATGGTGATGCGGCGCGGCTCGAACACGGGCCGCGGCACCGTCGAAGGCACACCTGCGGCCGTGCAGTCGACGTACACCTCACGCGGGCTGCCGGGGAACTCGCCCGAGTCGGTGGTGACCGACGTTCGGCCGATGGCCCGAACCCGCCTCGCCCGCACGACCTGCTCGATCGTGCGGAGACCGTCGATCTCGGGCGGGCTGACGGTGGCGCCGCGAAAGGCAAGCGGCTGGACCGAGGGGTCGATCCGTACGAACACCCCGGCCTCCTCGAGTCGTCGCCCGATGTCGTGACCGTCAGCGGCGGCCGCCGCAACCTCGACCCAGCGCGCCTGGAGCCGCATGTACGACCCGACCAGGTCGAGCGGCTGCGTGAGCCTGCGGTCGAACTGCCACGGATCGCGACCCCGGATCCAGCGGATGCGGTCGGGATCGACTCCAGCCTCGAGCAGCCACACGCAAGTGTCGATCGCCGTCTTGCCCGCTCCGATCACGGTGAAGCGGTCGGCGGGCTCGCCGAGGTCGACAAGGCCGTTGGGCGCGACGAGCGTGACGCCCGGCTCGACGGTGAACGCGGGTAGGTGACGCGACGGGATCTCCGACTGGACGTAGGTCGCGTCGACGACCCTGCGCCGCGGCTTGACGACGGTCTCGGAGCCGTCGAGCAGCGAGGCGACGAGGTGCCCGTCGCCGTTCCCGCCGCGATGGTCGGCCATGCCGAAGAACCGCACCCTGCCCGTCGGCAGCAGGTTGTCGTCGAGCACGCGCGCGTAGTAGTCGCAGATCTCGGCTCCACTCGCACGCTCGTAGAAGCCGGCGTTCGGCCCATGCGTGTCGATGTGGTCGTTCCCGAGCTGCCGCGACTCCACGCCGTAGTACGCGGACGGTTGGTGAAGGCGCACGAATGGATAGGCGTCCAGCCAGTGGCCGCCCGGTCGGTGGCGCCGGTCGACGAGCACGACGTCGGCATCCGTGTGCGCGATCAGCGTGTCCGTGAACGCCATCCCGGACGCCCCTGCTCCGACGACGAGGTAGTCGGTCTCGACCTCCCGCACGGCACGAAGCGTACGACGTTACGGCGCACTCCCGCCGTCGAGAGCGCGTCTGCGATACTCGCGCGCGATGAACGTCGATGATCTGCGCCGGCTCGAGGCGGCCGGGACCGAGCTGGAGATTTCTGCCGGGCACGTGCTGATCGAGCGGGGACAGCATGGCAGCGGCGTCTACGTGATCCTCGAGGGGGCGGTGGTTGTCGAGGCGCCGGAGGGGAACGTGTCCTTCGGTGCGGGATCGCTGGTCGGCGAGCGGGCGCTTCTCTCGGCGCAGGGCAGGCGCGCCGCGCGTGTTCGCGCAACGACCGATCTCCGCGTGATCGCCGTCGATCGTCAGGAGTTCGAGCGGCTCTGCGCCGACGATCCCGCATTTGCGCAGCGTCTCGTCGACGCCAACCGAACGTGAAAAGCGCCGATGAATCGAGACCAGGAGACGATGAAATGCAGATCACGAGGAACAGCCTCGACACCACGCCAGGGCCCGAGACCTGGTTCACAGGCTCCGTCTACATCGATTCCGTGGCGGCGCCGTCGGACCACTCACGCCTGAGCGCGAGCAGCGTGCACTTCACGCCCGGCGCACGCACCGCCTGGCACACCCACCCGAACGGACAGACGATCTACGTCCTCGAGGGCGTCGGCGTGGCGCAGCGGCGAGGCGGTCCTGCGGAGCTCATCCGCCCGGGCGACCGCGTGTACTTCGAGCCGGGTGAGGAACACTGGCACGGAGCCGCGCCGATGCGATTCATGACGCACATCGCGATGCTCGAGGTCGGCGATGACGGTGTCCCCGCCACCTGGGGCGATCACGTCAGCGACGACGAGTACGCCGCGGCTGCGCACGGCACTCCCTAGATCCCTGCGAAGAGGAGGCGCACCGCGAGGACGACGAGCGCGCCGCCGAGCAGCAGTTCGACCGACCTTCCGCTCGCGCGCAGCGAGGCCCTCGCGCCCAGCTGTGCGCCGGCGACGACGCCGATCGAGAGGGCCGCGGCACGCCGGACGCCGTCGCCGTGGGCGAAGCTGCCGGCGACCGCGTGGGTGAGCGCTCCGCCGCCGGCGACAACGGCGAGGACGAAGTGGGAGGTTGCGGTCGCGAGGTGCGTCGGGAAGCCGAGCGCGCGGACGAGCAGCGGCACGTGGATCACGCCGCCCCCGATCCCGAGGAAGCTCGAGGCGAAGCCGACGACGGTGCTGTAGGCGATTCCGCGGCGCAAGGGGACGTCGTAGTCGTAGGCCGTGCCGTAGCGGTCGGTCAGTGTCCGGTGTGTCAGCCGGCCGTGCGGCCGTCGCGGTCCTCCCGGCTCGCCGATCAGCAGCCACGCCGCGAGGACGAGGAGGACGATCGCCATCAGGAGGTCGAACATCGACCGCGAGACGGAGCCGACGACGAGCGCCCCCGCGACCGAGCCCGGGAGCGCAGCGGCCGCAAAGAGGAGGCCGCTGCGGTAGTCGATCCGCCGCTGGTGTGCGTAGGCTGCCGAGCCGGAGGCGGCGTTGAAGAATACCGCGGTCAGGCTGATCGCCGTGATCGTCGCCGCCTGCTCGTGCGGGTAGAGGAGGAGCAGGATCGGAGTGAGGATGAAGCCGCCCCCCGAGCCGACGATCGTCCCGAATGCCCCGACGGCGACGCCGAGCAGGACGAGGCCGACCGCGATGGTCGGCGAGAAGGTCATTCCGGAAGCCGACGTCGCACGGCTTCGAGCATACGGAGCGCTCCCGTGACGTTGTGGCTACAGCGTGCCCGAAGCGCGTTCCACGACCAGCGCGAGCCTTGCGCGGACCTCGCCTGCAACGGCTGCGAGGTCGCTGTTGCCGACGATGGAGAGCATCCGCTCGGCGTCGATCGCGGAGATGTGCGTCCTGCCGTCGCGGATGTACACGACCACGTTGCAAGGAAGCAGCGTGCCCAGGTCCGGCTCCAGGCCGAGCGCACGGTGGGCGAGCGTCGGGTTACAGGCGCCGAGGATCGTGTACGGCTCCTCGTCGACGCCCAGCCTTTGCTGCAGCGTCGCCTGCACGTCGATCTCGGAGAGGACGCCGAATCCCTCCTCCGCCAGTTCGGCCCGAACGCGCTCGACGGCAACGGAGAACGGCAGGTCGGTCGCCGCGGTCAGGGTGTAGCTGTCGGCAAGCATTCGCATTCCTCCTGGAGATAGCGTCGGCGGGCCTTCTCCGCCTTCAACCGGTGGGCCCGCGCCTCGGGAGGTTCCGGGATGCGGGCATTCAGGTACGCGGAGATCGCGTCCTCGCCGACGAGGACCTTTCGGTCGGTGAGGACGAGCACGGGGATCGTGTCGATACCCGTCCGCTCACGGAGCAGACGCCGCTCCGTGCGCTCGACGGGCACCTGGTGCGCGACGTAGTCGAGGCCGAGCTCGGTGAGCCGTTGACGGACGCGCCGCGAGGCGGGGCACCATTCGGTTTGCCAGAGCTCGAGCATCACGAGTGTCCGAACTTCACGTCGGGGAGCAGGCGGTCGAGCCAGCGCGGAAGCGCCCAGGCTGCGTGGCCGAACACGCGTAGCAGCGTGGGGAGGAGGACCAGGCGCACGAGCATCGCATCGAGTAGGACGGCCACTCCGAGAATGACGCCCATCTCTTTCGGCGGCAGCGGGCCGGAGAGGGCGAAGGTGAAGAACACGGCGATCATGACGGCCGCGGCGGCGAAGATGACGCGGCCGGAATGGGCGAGGCTTCCGATCATCGCCTCGCGTGGATCGCCCGACCGGTCGTAGTGCTCCTTCGCCGACGAGAGCAGGAACACGGTGTAGTCCATCGAGATCGCGAAGATCATCGCAAAGAAGAACACCGGCGCCCAGGCGTCCATGAATCCCTGCGGCTGGAAACCGAGCAGCCCCGCGCCGTGCCCGTTCTGGAAGATCAAGCGGCCGACGCCGAAGGCCGCACCGGTGGCGAGGAGACTCGTGATCACCCCGAGGGCTGCGATCAGAGGCGCCTGCAGCGCGACGAGGAGCAGGAGGAAGCCGAGTGCGAGCACCACGCCGATCACGAGCGGCGTCTTCGCGGAGAGTGCCTGCTCGAGATCGTGGTTCTCGGCCACCGCTCCGCCGACGAGCGCGTCGGCGGGAAGCGCGGCGCGGAGCCGGTCGATCGTGTGGCCGACGCTCCGGCTGGACGGGTCGGCGTTCGGCGTCGCCTGGATCAGCACCAACCCGTCGGCGCCGGGCTGAGGTTTCGCCACCCCCGCGATCCCGGGGTCACGGCCGGCGATTGCCGCCGCTCGGGACGCCTCGCCGGCCGGCGCGACGATCTGGAGGGCGCCCGGCGCGCCGACCCCGAACGCCTGCTGCACCTGGGAGTAGCCGACGCGCGAGCCGTCGCTCGTCGGCACGACCTTGATCGACGGCATTCCCGTCCTCAGGCCGAGGACCGGCAGGGCGAGCACGACGAGCACGAGCGTCACGGCCGGACCGAACAGGTGAGGGTGGCGCCAAAGGCGCTCCCCCCAGCGGGCGAAGCGTGCGGAGCGGTGCTCTCCGCTGTGCACCCAGCGCAGCGCGAGGCCGTCGACGCGCGGGCCGAGCTTCGCGAGCACGGCGGGCAGCAGCGTCAAGGTCGCCGCGAGCACGAACGCGACGCTGAGCATGATCCCGAGCGCCATCGAGCGGAAGGCAGGGCTGGGGACGAGCATCACCGCCGAAAGGGAGACGAACACGGTGAGCCCGGAGAAGAGGACCGCTTTCCCGGCGGTGTCCATCGTGATCGCGATTGCATCGCGGACGCCGAGCTTCGAGCCGAAGTAGGCCCCACGGAAGCGATGGACGACGAAGAGCGCATAGTCGATACCCAGGGCGAGGGCGAACATGAGGGCGAAGTTCATCGCCCAGATCGAGATCTCGAACCCGTTCGTGAGCAGGGCGAGCAGCCCGGCCGACGCGAGCAGTCCGAGCATTGTCAGGAGCAGCGGCAGCCCGGCGGCGACGAGCGATCCGAAGGCCAGGGCGAGGATCGCGAGCGTGACCGGCCAGGAATAGAGCTCCGACTTCATCATCGCCGTGCGGTTGGCCGTGTTGAAGTCCGACCACATGCCGGAGGCGCCCGTGAGGCTGACCGTGAGTTGCGGGGTCGCCAGCCGATGGAGCTTCCCTTTCAGCGAGTCGGCCGCCGCAACCATCGCCGTCGGGTCCTGCTTCGCCCCGGCCAGGACGAGGGCGGTGTGGCCGTCGGCCGAGATCGACGTGCCGGGCCGCGGCGGCACGACGGTCGAGACCCGTGTGTCCGACCGGAGAGTCGCTTCGACCTTCGTCAGCAGCGTCTGGAACTGCGGCGCCGCGGTCGTCAGCGTCGCGGAGTGGACGACGACGAGTGGTGCGGAGCTCGAGAGACCGGCGAAGTTGCGCTCGATCAGCGCTCTCGCCTGAACCGACTCGGAGCCGTTCGCCTGCCAGCCGGCACCCGAGAGCGCCGTCTCGACGCTCGGCGCGAAGATCGCGAGCACGAGCGCCACTGCGAGCCATGAGAGCGCGACGAGGCGAACGTGATCGGCCGCCCACCCTCCGAGACGCCCGACCGGGCCGACCGCCTCGGGATGCTCTCTGACGGCAGGGGATGCCGGGACTTCGGCTGCGACGACCACCAGCGGGCCTCCTTCTCGGTCGAACGGTTGGCGTTTGCGGGCTGTTCTGCTACTATACAACTAAATCGCTTTAGAGATTAGCAGAAGGAGGACGATGCCGCCGCTTCCACACCCGATCCCCGACGACCTGGCCGAGCTGATCGCCCGCCGTTTCCGCGCGATCGGCGAACCGATGCGGGTCCGCATCCTCGATCTGCTCCGTGACGGAGAGCTGAGCGTCAACGCGCTCGCAGGGCAGCTCGGCGCCGGACAGCAGAACGTCTCGAAGCATCTGAGCGTGCTCGCCGAGAGCGGAATCGTCGCCAGGCGCAAGGAGGGCAACCACGTGCACTACCGCGTCGTCGACGAAGGCGTCTTCGCTCTCTGCGAACAGGTCTGCGGCTCGCTCCAGTCCCAGCTCTCGACCCTGGCCGCCCTCGTCGGCGGTCCGGAGCTGCTCACCACTGAAAGGACGTGATCGACAATGGACGTGACGACCGACAGCTTCCAGCGCGACGTGATCGAGCGCTCGCACGAGCTGCCCGTCGTGGTCGACTTCTGGGCCGCCTGGTGCGGGCCGTGCCGCATGCTCGGGCCTGCGATCGAGGCCGAGGTCGCAAAGCGGGCCGGCCACATCGAGCTTGCCAAGATCGACGTCGACGCCGAGCAGACCGTTGCGGCGCAATACGGCATCCAGAGCATCCCGACCGTTGCGGTCTTCCGCGACGGCAACCCGGTCGGCGGCTTCGTCGGCGCTCTGCCCGCGGCCACGATCGGCAAGTTCCTCGACGATGCGATCGAAGCGGGGAACGAGGCGGCGATCGCATGAGCCTCACCGCGACCTCACGCTCGATCCGCGGCACGCTTCGTCAGGAGATCGTCATCGACGGAAAGCACCGCCTGATCACCGACGAGCCGGAAGACGTCGGAGGCGAAGGCAGCGCTCCGGCGCCCCATGAGCTCCTCCCGGCGGCACTTGCCGCGTGCGTCTCGACAACGCTCGTCATGTTCGCGGAGCGGAAAGGCTGGGAGCTCGGAGACGTTCTCGTCGACGTCGACTACGACCACCGCTCGACACCACGGCAGTGCGCGATCTCGATCGACCTCGGCGGCGACCTGACGCCCGATCAGGTCGCGCTGCTGGAGAAGGTGGCCGCGGCCTGCCCGGTCCGGCGCGCGATCGAATCAGGCATCGAGTTCAGCGAGCGCATCGTTCAAGCGCCCCGAATCCCCGTCTTAGGAGAAGAGCGGGACGAGGTGACGACGGGCGGCGAGCTCGTCCATCGCCTCGTCCGCCGGCCGTGACGCGTAGCGGCTCGCGGCGTCGAGCACCTTCGGCAGTAGCGCGATGTCGCCCACGGTGTTGAGGAAGATGCCGGGGCGGCCGAGCACCCAGTGCACGGCGGTGTCGATGTCGCCCTGGTCGCGGAGCGGCTCGTACCACGTTGCCGCCGTCTGCTCACGGCCGTCCCACGGTGCGAGCGTGATGCTCTTGATCGTCTGCACGGCCACGCCTCGTTGTGCGCAAACGCCTGCGAGCTGCTCGAAGTCCGCCGCGTATCGTTCGTCACGCATCTGGATGTAGCTGTACGGGGCGAGCACCGAGTCGAAGGGGAACCGCTCGAGGCTGCGCAGGTGCATCCTCGGCGCCGTCAACCCGTGCCCGGTGACGCCGATGAAGCGGACGAGGCCTTCGTCCCGGGCTTCGACCGCGGCCTCGAGGGCACCGCCTTCGCGCAATGCGGCCTCCCAGTCGATCGGGTCGACGAGGTTGTGCAGCTGGAGCAGGTCGACGCGGTCTACTCCGAGGCGCTCGAGCGAGCGGCGGATCTCCTCGCGGGCACCTGCACGGTCCCGCTCGCCCGTCTTCGTCGCCAGGAAGAGCTCGTCGCGGTGGCGGCGGAGCCACGGCGCGAGCCGGAGCTCGGAGTCCCCGTAGGACGCGGCGGTGTCGATGTGGTTGACGCCGTGGTCGAGGATCAGCTCGAGCGTTGCATCGGCCTCTGCCTGCGTGACCCTTCCGAGCGCTGCGGCACCGAAGAGCGTGCGCGTGCTCTCTTGCCCGGTGCTGCCGAAGGGCGCCTTTGCGATCACACCTTGAGATTAGCGCCGCATAGGATCGGGCGCGCGTGCAGCCTGACCTGATCGCCGTGGGGGACGTGATGCTCGACGGGGCGCTGCCCGCCCCCGTCCCGGGTCGTCGCATCCATGGTCGAATCGAACTGCGGGCCGGAGGCTCTGCGGCGAATGCGGCGCTCACCGCCGCACGCCGCGGCGGGAGGGCGGCCGTCGTCGGCCGGATCGGGGCCGATGCGGCCGGGCGGCTGGTGTCGGACGATCTGGCTGCTGCGGGAGTCGAGCCGCTGCTCGCACGTGACGAGGCTGCGCCGACCGGCTGCGTCATCGTTGTCGGTGACTCGGCGATCGTCGCCGATCCCGGTGCGAGCGCGCTGCTCGGCGTCGGCGACGTCCCGTCGCGCCTCGAGGCGGGAGCGGTCTTGGTCTCCGGCTACTCGCTCCTGCAGCCGGGGCCTGAGGCGGCTGCGCGGGCGGCGCTCGACCGGGCACGGGCGGCCTGGCTCGCCGTCGACGCGGCGTCGGCGAGCCTGGTCGCAGCCTTCGGCGTCGACCGGTTCTTCGAAGCCACCGTCAACGCCGACGTGCTGCTCGCGAACGCGGAGGAAGCGTACGCGCTGACCGGGCTCGAAGGGGAGGCGGCGGCGCACGAGCTCGGTCGGCGGTATCGCGTCGCCTGCGTCAAGCTCGGAAGCGACGGCGCCGTCGCAGCGTCGGGGGGCGTCACCGCCCGCGCCGCCGTGCAACCGGTCGAGGGTGCGAGCGCGCTCGGCGCCGGAGACTCCTTTGCGGCCGGGCTACTGCTCTGCCTCGCAGACGGAGCCGAGCTTCCCGCCGCCTTGCGCGCCGGCTGCGACGCTGCCGCTGCCCTGCTGGCGCAGCGGTCCTAGCCGTTCGCGACGATGCGCGTGCCGGTTGCCTTGAAGGAGGCGAAGGCCGTGTCCCCGAGCCTCAGGCCGAGGCGGTGCAGCGACTCCGCGGTGATCTCCGCGCTGATGGGGCCGATCGTCACGCGTACGCGGTTTCCGAGCTCGGCGATGTTGTCGATCGGGCCGCTGATCAGGTTCATCGCGGAGTCGTGAGGCGCGCTCGTCGAGACGGTGACATCCCACGGGTAGACGGCAAGCACGACATCACCCCGGCCGAGACCGACGGTCGTGATGACGGTGCCGTCACCGAGCCGGACGCGGGTGGCGTCGCCGGACGGATCGGCGTGGCCGTGGAGGAGGTTCGCGCCGGTGAACGAGGCGACGAATGGGTCGCTCGGCCGGCGGACGAGCTCTCCGGGCGTTCCCGTCTGACGGAGCTCGCCGTCGACGATCACGCCGACCTGGTCGGCGAGCGCCGCGGCGTCCTCGAAGTCGTGCGTGACGAGCAGGACGGGCATGTCGAGCCCCGACAGCAACTCCTGCAGCTCCGTGCGCACGCCGGCCTTCGTGTGTGCGTCCAGTGCCGAGAGCGGCTCGTCGAGCAGCAGGACGTCCGGGTCGCGGGCCAGCGCGCGCGCGAGCGCGACCCGCTGTCGCTCTCCTCCGGACAGGTCGACGGGGCGGGCGTGCTCGAGATGGCCGATCGCGAACCGCTCGAGGTACGCGTCGGCCCGGTGGCGGCGGCTGTACTCGACGTTCTGGCGGACGGTCAGGTGCGGGAAGAGCGCGTAGTCCTGGAAGACGAGCCCGACCGGCCGCCGGTCCGGCGGGAGCGAGACTCCGGCCGCGCCGTCGAACCAGACCGCGCCGCCGGAGCCGATGCGGCCCGATCGCGGCCGGACGAGCCCGGCGACGGCGCGCAGGACGGTCGTCTTCCCGGCCCCCGACGGCCCGACGAGTGCCACCGTCGACGAGACGTCCAGGCTCAGCCGGACGCTGAAGGTCCGAAGAGGAACAACGACCTCTTCGAGGATGAGCCTTGCCATGTCAGTCCGATTCTGAGGCCGAGGAGCAGGACGATGCTGACCAGCACGAGCACCCCGCTCATCGCGAGCGTTGCGTCGAAGTTGCGGTCGAACTCCGCGTAGATCGCGAGTGGAAGCGTCTGGGTGACGTGCTGGAGGCTTCCGGCGAACATGATCGTGGCGCCGAACTCGCCGAGGCCGCGCGCGAAGGAGAGCGCGAGCCCGGCGATCAGGCCGCCGCGGGCGAGAGGGAGCACGACGCGGAAGAACGTCCGGGCGGGGCTCGCGCCGAGCGTTCGAGACGCTGCTGCCAGGTTCGGGTCGGTTGCCTCGAAGGCCGCGATCGCCTGCCGGATGTAGAGCGGGCTGGCGACATAGGCGACGGCGACGGTGACGGCGCTCTGCGTGAACGGCAGCGAGATGCCGAGCACGTCGAGGCTGGAGCCGAACAGCCCGCTGTGCCCGAACGCGACGAGCAGCCCGACTCCGGCCACCGCCGGCGGCAGGACGAGCGGCAGCTCCACGAGCGTGACGGCGACGGCGTGCCCGGGGAAGCGGTTCGTCGCCAGGAGATAGGCGGTCGGGGTGCCGAAGAGCAGGATGAACGACTGGGCGATCAGGCTGGTCTTGAGGCTGACCTCGAAGGCGTCCCGGACGACCGGGTTCGAGAACTGGTGCAGGAGGTTGCCCGGCGAGGTGTGGGCGAAGATCGCCGCGACCGGGAACGCGAGAAACGCCAGCGACACAGCGGCCGATGCGATGTAGATCGTGGTGATGGCCGCCCGCCGCATCGAGGGGCGCTACTTCTTCTTCGCGGCGGGTCTCGGCTTCACCCGGGGCAGGAAGCCGAAGGCGACGAGCTTGGCTTGCCCGGCCTTGCTCAACATCCTGGCGATGAACGCCTGCGCGTCCGTCTTGTCGCCGCTCTTCGTCACGACACAGATGCCGTACTGCACGTCGGGCTGCGCGCGGGCGGGAATCTTCAGGACCTTCACTCGGCCGCGCACCGTCCTCGCGTCGCTCGAGTAGACGAAGCCCGCGTCGGCCTCTCCGAGTGCGACCTTCGCCAGCACCCCGCGCACGTCGGTCTCCTGACTGACGACGTTCTTCGTCACGGCCGCCGTGAGGTTCAGGTTCTCGAGGACCTGCAGCGTGTAGCTGCCGACCGGCACGCCGGGCCCGGCAACGTCGAGCTTCACGCCGGGCTTCGCCAGGTCATAGATGCTGTGGATCTTGGCCTGATTCGCCTTCGGAACGACGATCACCAGTGCGTTCCGGGTGAAGACGACCGGTCGCGAGCAGCGGCCTTTGGCATGGAGCTGGTTCGCGAGCGCCAGGTTCGCCGAGGCGAACACGTCGGCGGGCGCACCGAGCGTGAGCTGCGTCGCCAGAGCGTTCGAGCCGGCGAACGAGTACCTCTCCGTCGGGTCGATCTTCGGAAGCACGTCCGTCAGCGAAGCGGCCGCGTAGACGGTGATCCGTGCGTGCGCCTTGTCCTGGGCGCGTGTCTGCGCGGAGGCAAGGCCGGCCAGGACGGCGAGTGCGACGACGACCATGGCGGCGCGCGCTCCCCCCATCTAGCGCTGAACCATCACGCTGGTGGACTTCACGACCGCCGTCGCGGCCATCCCGTTCTTCAGACCGAGCTCTTCGACGGCATCGCGGGTGACGACGGCGACGAGGCGAACCGGCTCGGTCACGACCATCTCGACCTGGGCCATCAGGCCCTCGACCTTGACGTCGGTGACGACGGCCTTGAACCGGTTTCTGGCGCTGAGGTGGGCGCTCCCGTCGTCGCCGCGCAATCGGTCGATCTCGGTCGCCGACACGACGCGCCGGTTGCTCGCATCGCGTTCGACGGCGATGCGGCCGGCCTTGTCCCAGCGCCGAAGCGTGTCGAGGCTGATGCCGAGCGCCGCCGCCGCCTCACTCGCGGTGTAGACCTGCTTCGCCATCGGTCAGCCCGTGCGAGCCCTGCCGAGTTTCCGCAGCTTCTCTGCCGAGGCAATGCCCATGGTTATTTTGAGCCACCCTGTGACAATACAGCATCAGTCATCTCGGCATCTCGGTTTATCCGCCTATGCGTTGCCTGTTCTCGGAGAACTCGACACCGGGTCGGCTTGACGCCGGCACCTCGGAGCGCATAGGTATCGGCACATGCAGATCGGGAAAGCGGGGGAGCCCGTCACGCGGATCAGCCGAGCCTCGTCCGACCGGGTCGAGGTGCGCGGCAGCGATCTCAGCGCCGACTTGATGGGCCGCCTGAGCTTCACGGAGTTCTTCCACCTCCTCCTGACCGGCCGCGAGCCCACGGAGGACGAGCGCTTCTTTCTCGACCTGACGCTGGTCGCGATCGCCGAGCACGGGTTGATGCCGAGCAACATCGCCGCACGGATGACGCTCGCGGCGGATCCCGGCTCCCTGCAGGGCGCCGTTGCCGCGGGCATTCTCGGGGCCGGCCCGGTGATCCTCGGTGCGGTGGACGACTGCGCGCGGCTGCTCGCCTCGCTGGTCGCGGCCGGCACGACGGCGGCGCAGGCGGCCGAGGCGATCCACGCGGCCGGCGGGAAGGTCCCGGGCTTCGGGCACCCGCTGCACCGTCCGCTCGATCCGCGCGCGGAGCGGATCCTCGAACTGGCGGACGCCCGCGGCGTCAGCGGTCGGCACGTCGCACTGACGCGAGAGCTGCGCGGTGCCGTCGCCGAGACCTGGGGCAAGCCGCTCACCCTGAACGTCTCGCTCCCGATCGCAGCGGTGCTGCTCGATCTCGGCTACCCGCCCGCCGTCGTGAAGGCGGTGCCGATCCTCGCCCGCACGGCGAGCCTGCTCGCCCACCTTGCCGAGGAGCGAGAGCGGCCGATCGGCTTCCTGCTCGCGGCGAAGGCGGAGGAAGCGGTCTCCTATCGCGATGACTGACCCGGAGCGGCTGCCTTGGGCCGAGCAGCTGGTGCTCGATGCTGCGAGCTTCGGTGCGCAGCTCACGTATCTCCGCGAGCGGTCGCCCCTCTACCGCGGGAAGCTCGTCGGGACGGCGCCGGACATCGGGCTCGGGGAGATCGCGCAGCTGCCGCTCACCGAGAAACAGGAGGTCAAGGCGACCTGCACGCCCGAGCAGCCGTTCGGCGCACACCTCTGCGTCGAGCCGTCCCGGCTCGTCCGGATCTACTCGACGAGCGGGACGACCGGCACCCCCAGCTACATCCCGCTCACCGAGAGCGACCTCGACAACTGGGTGACGGGGTCCGCGCGGAGCTACGGGGCAGCCGGCATCGCCCCGGGGAACCGCGTGCTCACCACCTACAACGCCGGCCCGTTCGTCGCCGGGGCCGCGCTCGACGCCTTTGCGCGAATCGGCGTGTGTCACATCCCCGTCGGCACCGGCAACAGCGAGCGGGTGCTGCGCGCGATCAGGGAGCTACGGCCCGATGCAGTCGTGCTGACGCCGTCCTACGCCGCCTACCTCCTCGAGCTGGGCGATCTGCGCGACTCGAGCGTGCGACGGGTCCTCGTGGCCGGGGAGCCCGGCGGCGGCGAGCCCGCGTTCCGGGCGGCGCTCGAGGACGGCTGGGGGGCACGGGTGACGGAGGCGATGGGAATCGGCGACATCGGCCCGTCGCTCTGGGGCGAATGCGAGGAGCAGGCGGGCATGCACCTCGGCGCCCGCGGGCTCGTCCACGCCGAGTTGATCGACCCCGAGACGGGTGAGGCGCGGGAGCTCCGCGACGGCGCGCGCGGCGAACTCGTCCTCACCCACCTGCGCCACCAGACCGCGCCGCTGCTGCGGTTCCGCACACGTGACCACGTCGAGGTCTGGACCAGTCCGTGCCGGTGCGGGCGAACGGCGCCGCGTGTCCGCTGCCTCGGCCGGACGGACGACATGTTGATCGTCCGCGGTGTCAACGTCTTCCCGTCGGCGGTCCGCGAAGTCGTCGGTGAGTTCGCCCCGGAGGTCAGCGGGCGGATTCTCGTCAGGCCGCGGGGACCCGGCGTGAAACAGGAGCCGCCGCTTCCCGTCTCGGTGGAGCTGTCGCCGGACGTCGGCGGGGGCTCTCGCCTCGCCGACGCAATCCGCCGGCGGCTGCGCGAGGTGCTCGTGGTCCAGCTGGAGGTCGAGCTCGTTCCGTGGGGAGCCTTGCAACGCAGTGAGTACAAGTCCACACTGGTGGACCGGTGATGCGGAAGCTCCAGACCCAGGGCGTCCACCACATCACCATCGTCGGTGCCGGACGCCGGACCTCGATCGACTTCTGGGAGGGCCTGCTCGGCATGCCGTTCGTCTTCGAGCAGCCCAACCTCGACAACGCATCCGAGAGCCACCTCTACTTCGACCCGGGCGACGGGCGCCTGATCACGATCTTCACGAACGAGGAGCGCAAGCCCGATCCGACTCGAACGTCGATCGATCAAGGCTGCGTCCACCACATCGCGTTCTCGCTCTCTCAGGCGACGTTCCACCAGACCGTCGAGCGGCTCGACGAGCGCGGGATCCGGCACAGCGGCGTCAAGGATCGCGGGTTCATGGACTCGATCTACTTCGAGGACCCACTCGGGCTGCTGATCGAGCTCGCGTCGTACCGCTTCGAGCCGCCGTTCGGCTACACCCACGCCGACGTGCTGCTCGAGGCCCACCGGCTTCGCGTCGAGCGCGGCGACTACAACATCGCGCAGGAGCATCTCGCGGACGCGATCGAGGCGCTCGTTGCGCGATCTCGGGGCTCCCTGTCCGACGACCGATCGCCGGGAGACCCGTACTAGCGCTCAGGTGCTCGCGTCGTTCACGTGATGACGAAGGCAACGTCGTCGACGAAGCAGTAGCTCCAGTCCTCGCCCGGCTCGGCCGAACGAACCAGTGGATGACCGCTCGCGGTCGCGTGCCGGCGCGCGTGACGGTTCGGCGACGAGTCGCAACAGCCGATCTTGCCGCAGGTCAGGCACATGCGGAGATGGAGCCAACGGGAGCCGATGGCGAGGCAGTCCTCGCAGCCGGGGATCTCCTCGGGAAGGTCGGTGACGACGATCTGGTCGAGGTGGCTGCAACCGGCCACCGTCACATGATGCCGTTCCCCGGACGCCCGCGCTTCCGGGCCTCGACTCACATGGGAGCGGCTCGAAGCCGGGGATCGAGCAGCGCCGACAACGAGGGCACGACGCGCTCGGCGCCGAAGCCTTCGAGCAGATCGCCCTGGGCGCCTTCGCCGACACCGATCACCATGAGGCCGGCGGCGTGCCCGGCGGCGATGCCTGCTGCGCTGTGCGTCAGCGTGACGGCGTCCTCAGGGCGAACGCCGAGCCGCCGGCAGGCGTCGAGCAGCAGGTCGGGAGCAGGCCGCGAACGCAGGCCGGCAGCCCGAATCACATCGGCATCGACGCGCTCCTCGACGACGCTGACGAGTCCGGCCAGCTGGAGGATCGGCAGCGTGCTCGAGCTGGCGGAGACGACGGCGCGCTTGAGTCCTGCGTGGCCGCTCGCCTCCAGATAGCGGCGGGCTCCCGGAACGGCATTGACGCCATGCTGATGAAGCCCGCGGGCCATCGCATCACCCTTGCGCCTGGCGAGGCCGCAGGCGGTGTCCGCATCGGCCGGATCGCCGTAGCGCCCTTCCGGGAGCTGGATTCCGCGGCTCGCGAGAAACGCATGAACTCCCTCGAGCCGAGCGCGGCCGTCGATGTAGTCGCGGTAGTCGGTGCCCCGGTCGAAGGGGATGAAGTGCCAGCCCGTCGTCTCGCTCAGGCGCAACAGGAAATCGTCGAAGACCTCGGCCCAGGCCCGCGAATGCAGGACACCGCTGTCGGTCAGCACACCGTCGAGGTCGTACAGGCAGGCGGTGACGCCCTCGGGGAGCCCGATCATCTTCGGCGTCACGGGCACGGGAGAGAGCCACGGAAGCGGCTGCGCACCCGTGAGACGGCCGAGCTGGGTGAGCAGCTGCGCCGTCCCGAGGCGCTCCTGTGCCAGCTCTCGCCTGCGCCCGTCGGCGTCCGTGATGTGGACAGGGCCGTGGGCTGCGGCCAGCGCGTGGTCGGCGGCGTCGAGAGCCAGCTGCCAGTGCATTGCGATCGTGTCCAGCTCGGGCGGGCCTGCGGGCGCAGGTGGCCCAGGGCCCGGCGCTGCCGGCGGCGAGGTACGGCGGGGCTCGAGTGGGATCACGACCGTGGCGCTCATCCTCGGCCCAAGCATCGACCCTTGGGCCGCGACCTGCATCTGCAGTAGCTCGCGGAGACGCTGCGGGCGGGTACCGATGCCGTGGGTTCTACGGTAGGCGCCCGCCGCGATGCTGGTGTGGCGCGAGCCTCCCCGGACCGCCTACCATTGTCGTTCATGCCGGAATCGTCGCCCGCCGTCACGGCAGAGCTGGAGAGCCAGTTCGAGCAGCACCGCTCGGAGCTGACCGGTTACGCATATCGAATGCTCGCCTCCCCGTTCGAGGCGGAGGATGCCGTACAGGAGGCGTTCATCAGGGCGTGGCGCGGTTTCGACCGCTTCGAAGGCCGGGCTGCCGTCAAGTCGTGGCTCTATCGCATCACGACGAACGTCTGCCTCGACATGCTGAACGGCCGAGACCGGCGCGCGACGCCGATGGATCTCGGTCCGGCGCGCGAGCCGATCGAGGCGAATCTGCATGTGCCGGCGGAAGTGACCTGGATCCAGCCGATCCCGGATCCGGCCGAGGTCGCCGTCGAGCACGAGACGATCCGGCTTGCGTTCGTCGCCGCGCTGCAGCATCTCCCGCCGCGGCAGCGTGCGGTCCTGATCCTCTGCGAGGTGCTGCGCTGGCAGGCGACCGAGGTCGCGGAGCTGCTGGAGACGAGCGTCCCGTCGGTGAACAGTGCGCTTCAACGGGCGCGGGCCACGCTCGCCTCGAACGAGATGACGACTGCGGCTGCGCCGGCCGAGCTCGACGAGGCGGACCAGGCCATGCTCGCACGCTATGTCGAGGCTTTCGAGCAGTACGACATCGAGGCGCTCACGTCGCTCATCCGTGAGGACGCGTCGCAGTCGATGCCTCCGTTCGACCTGTGGCTCGCGGGACGGGACGACATTCTCACCTGGTGGTTCGGGCCCGGTATCGGCTGCCGCGGCTCGCGGGTCGTTCCCGCCGTTCGTGCAAACGGCTCGCCGGCATTCGGTCAGTACAAACCGAGCTCCGACGGTGGGTACGAGCCCTGGGCGCTGCAGGTGCTCGAGCTCTCAGACGGGGCGATCGCCGAGTTCACCTTCTTCCTCGACACCGAAACGCTCTTCCCGCTGTTTCGCCTGCCGGCCCGGCTCGACGCGTAGTACTTCCGCCAGCCCGGCGAATGCGATCAGCTCGATCAGTGTGTCCGAGGCATTCCGCAGGACGACCTCCGAGCCGAGACGGCGTGCGGCTACGTGCAGGCGCGCGAGATCGGCGACCGTGCCGATGTCCGGGTCGGTGAGCTCGCCGGTGTCCCAGACGAGCCGGCTCGAGCGCATTGCCATCTACGGGGTTGACTGGCCGTGACGCGCAAAATCATCGACCCGGCCGAGAGCGGCCGCGCTCCGCGCGGCGCAGGGCGTCGAGCCGCCGGCGCGCCTGCTTGGTCGGCCGCTCGCCGAGCTCCGCGCCGAGAGGGCGTGCAAGGCTGCGCTGCAGGCGCTCGCGCTCTCCCCGTTCGATCGACTCGGGCGTTTCGGCGTAGAGCGTGGCTGCGGTGGGGGCCGAGCCCCGCTTGTCGGCGATGCCGGTGACGAGCAGCGTCCGTCGCTGCGCACGGATCGAGACCTCGACCGTGTCGCCGGCGTGGATGTCCTTCGACGGCTTCACTCGTTCCCCGTTCACCTGCACGTGACCTCCGAGTACCGCATCCGTGGCGGCGCTACGCGTCTTGAAGAACCGCGCCGCCCAGAGCCACTTGTCGATGCGAACGCTCGTGTTCGACATCCGGCAGAGGATAACGAGTGCCTTTGAGCCGACCCGGGGTATTTCCGTAGCCTGGTCGCTTCACCCGACCGATCGTTAGTCTGTGCCGCGATGGAGCTCGAAGAGCACGTCGGCGAGGCTGCGTCCGCGGACGGGCGGGACCTCGGCGGCGTCTATCGCTACTACGAGCTCGCCAAGCGGGCGGAATGGCAGGTCCGCGATCTGCCGTGGGGCGAGGTGCCGCCGATCCCGGAGTACACGGGCTCTCGGCAGAAGCTCGCGCGACGCCGCGACCTCTGGCGCTCGGTGGTGACGCAGCAGCTTCAGGCGGACGAGCTGGCCGTGGAGATGGCGACACAGCTCTTCTCGATCGCGCCGGATCGCGAAGCGAAGCTCTACTACACGACGATGGTCCAGGACGAGTCGCGTCATACGGAGGGCTGGCTGAAGCTGATCCACGAAGCGGGGGGGATGGCCGAGCGCGATCCATACCTCGACCAGCTCGCCCAGCAGGTGCTCGAGGCGGACACGCTCGAGGAGAAGGTGTTCCTGATGCAGGTCTTCTACGAGCGTCTGATCATCCCGCGCTTCCGGATGATCGCCCGTTCCTCACGCGGCACGGTGCTCGAGGACCTGTGCAACCGGCTCGCGATCGACGACGGCATTCATCACGGCGCGGGCATGGCCTACGAGCGTGTGCTGCTCGAGGGCGCCGGCAGGCGCGTGAAGACGCAACTCGTAGACGCCGCAAACCAGCTCCTGCCGATCTTCGCGCAGCATGCGCTGTGGCGGCCGAAAGCGCGCGAGTTCATCGGTGCGCTGATGCGTGAGACCGACATCCGGATGCTGCGCGACGACCTCGAGCAGGGCATCCGGCTCGCGAAATCGCTCGGGATCGATCCGAGCGGCATCGAGCTTCCGAACGAACTGATCTAGTTCCGATCGCAGGCGCCCTGCGTAGTATGCGGTCGGCTTGTCGCGAGCGAAAGGAGGGCCGCCGTGGTTCACCCGATCACTGAAGCAGCCCTCTCGTTCGGCCCGCGCTAGCCCGCGCGTCTCAATCAGGAGTTCTCGCCGAACGGTGGGCGCTGCGTCCCCGTTTCCGCTCGAGAAAGGACTCTTGGTTGAGAAAAGCTCAGCGAAGAGCTTGCTCGAACCGCGCGTCGTCGCGGACGGTGGCGAAGTCGTCGTCCTCGCGCGCCTGCTCGCGAAACGGCGGGAAGAGCTCGACCGCCCGCTGAAGGTGGTCGAAGACCTCGTCGTCCGTGTTGCCTGCCAGCGCTGCGAAGCACGCGAAGTTGTAATGGAGGCCTGCGTTGTCGGGACTGCGCTCGAGGCCGTCGCGGACTGCGCCGAGCGCGTCCGCGTAGCGTTGCTCGCCGTAGGCGGTCAGAGACTCCTGGTGGAACGGCCATGCCTCGCCCCAGTCGATTCCCTGGTATGCCTCGCCGGGTGTCCCGCCGAGGGCGAGGATGGTTCCGTCCCCGGTCGCCTTCCGCCGTGACTCGGGCCGGACGAACACGAATGTCCCTGTCGGCGCATCGACCGCCTCGCCGTCGAGCTCGAAGGTCGCCGTTCCCTCGAGCACGAGGTACAGCTCCTCCTGGCCCGACCCGGCCTCGTCGTGCTCGTTGATCAGCACGCCGTCCTCGCCGGGCGTGAAAGCGTTGATGCCAAAGGCGTGGATCCCGAAGTGCTCGCGCGCCGGGATGCTCCTGCCGCGCCGTTCGATGTCGTCGAGGCGTG
Source organism: uncultured Thermoleophilia bacterium (assembly GCA_963826485.1). Taxonomy (GTDB): domain Bacteria; phylum Actinomycetota; class Thermoleophilia; order Gaiellales; family Gaiellaceae; genus PALSA-600. The sequence continues at coordinate 141,803 of CAWGXF010000010.1, read as the reverse complement.
CGACCTGCCACTTCGGCTTGTCGGTCATTGGCTCACCTCCGTCCAGCGTTCTTCCACGATTCGCGATCATAGCCGCCCCGAACCCGTCCCCTCTGCTTCGAGCGTGCTCGTCCGACCAGATGGTTGATCGGTAATTGACGGTGTTCCGGGGAGGCCCCCAGCCGGGGCGGCGTTGAATTCCCGATCAATCATCTAAATTGCCGTCATGTGCTTCGACCTCGACTCCGAGCCCCCGGTCACGCGGATCGCGGGCGCAGCAGTCTCGCACGACGGCCTCGTCCTCACGGCCGCCGACGGCAACGAGCTCGCTGCTTTTCTCGCAGCGCCCGACCGACCCACCACCACGGGCATCGTCATCTTCCCGGATGTCCGCGGCCTCTTTCACTTCTACGAAGAGCTCGCGCTGCGTTTCGCCGAGCGTGATCACGTCGCGGTCGCGTTCGACTACTTCGGGCGCACTGCCGGCGTGACCAAGCGGGACGCCGATTGGGAGTACATGCCTCACGTCGAGCAGACGACCGACGCGGGCGTTCAGGCGGATGCGCGCGCGGCGGTCGACGAGCTTCGCACGCGGGGAGTCACGTCCGTCTTCTCGGTGGGCTTCTGCTTCGGCGGCCGTGCGTCGTGGGTCGCCGCTGCTTCAGGGCATGGTCTCGCCGGCTCGATCGGCTTCTACGGCTCGCCGACCCGTGAGCGCGGCGGCGCGAGCGTCGTCCAGCGCGCCGCCCGGATCGAGTGCCCGATTCTCGCGCTGCAGGCGGGTGACGACCAGTCGATCACCGCGGAGGACAACGCGGCATTCGAGCAGGCGCTCGCGAGCGAAGGCGTGGCGCATGAGATCGTGGTCTACGACGGTGCCCCGCACAGCTTCTTCGACCGGAAGCAGGAGGACTTCGCCGAGGCGTCCGAGGACGCCTGGCAGCGAACGCTGGCGTTCATGTCCCAGCACTCGTGATCCTCGCGATCGACCAGGGCACGACGGGTACGACGTGCCTCGTGGTCGACGAAGAACTGCGCGTTCATCGTCGCGGCTACGCCGAGCTTCCGCAGCACTTTCCGCGGCCGGGCTGGGTCGAGCATGATCCGGAGGAGATCTGGCAGAGCGTCCTCGCCGCAGCCGGGCGTGCGGGGCTCGACGGCGTCGACACGATCGCGATCACGAACCAGCGCGAGACGACGCTGCTCTGGGAGCGCGCGACCGGGCGGCCGGTCGCGCCGGCGATCGTGTGGCAGGACCGGCGGACCGCGGAACGATGCCGCGAGCTCGACGCGGGCCTGCTCCGAGAGCGCACGGGCCTCTTGCCCGATCCGTACTTCTCGGCCACCAAGCTGGAGTGGCTCCTGCACGAGCACGACCGGCCCGGGCTCGCGTTCGGCACCGTCGACACCTGGCTCGTCTGGAAGCTCACCGGCGGGGACGTGCACGTGACCGACGCGACGAATGCATCGCGCACCCTGTTGGCCTCACTGCGGACGCTCGACTGGGACGACGAGCTGCTCGCGCTCTTCGGCGTCGACCGCGAGCTGCTGCCGCGGATCGTCCGCTCGGCCGACCCGGTTGGAGAGGGCGAGCTCCTGGGGACGCGGGCGGAGATCCGCGGCATCGCCGGCGACCAGCAGGCGGCGCTCTACGGGCAGGGCTGTCATGACGCAGGTGAAGGAAAGGCAACCTACGGAACGGGCAGCTTCGTGCTCGTGCATACCGGCGGCGATGCCTCGCCGCCTCCGAGCGGGCTGCTGAAGACGGCGGCGGCCGACGGCTACGCGTTCGAAGGATCCGTGCTCGTGGCGGGCGCCGCGCTGCAGTGGCTCCGGGACGGGCTCGGCGTGCTCTCGGACGTGGCCGAGAGCGAGGCGCTCGCGCGGAGTGTCGGCTCCACGGGCGGCGTCGTCTTCGTGCCGGCGCTGACCGGCCTCGGGTCGCCCTGGTGGGATGCCGATGCGCGCGGCCTCGTCTCCGGGATCACGCGCGGCACCACCAGGGCCCATGTCGTACGTGCCGCACTCGAAGCGGTTGCGCACCAGGTCGCCGACGTCGTCGACGCGCTGCCCGATCGGCCCGCCGTCCTGCGGGTCGACGGCGGTGCCACCGCGAACGCGTTCCTCATGCAGTTCCAGTCCGATCTCCTCGGTATTCCGGTCGAGGTCGCCGCCGAACGCGAGACGACCGCCCTCGGGGCTGCGGCCCTCGCGGCCGGACACGGTGCACGCGTCCGCGTCGGGGCCCGCTACGAGCCGAGGCTCCCCCGGGAGGCCGCGCTAGCACAACGAACGGCTTGGCTGAAGGCTTTGAACCGATCTCGAACTTAACGAGAAGTTCTTAGGCGGGAGGTGCATTCTTAGCTCTCGAGTTCCAACGCGATCAAGGAGGAGTCAGTGGACGAGGTCGGTGGCAAGCTGGAGCAGGCCCTGTTCGAGATCCGGCGCGTGATCGCCGGCCAGGAGGAGATGCTGGAACGGGTGCTCGTGTGCCTGCTTTCCGGCGGGCACGTGCTGATCGAAGGAGTGCCGGGCCTTGCCAAGACCCTGACGATCAAGACGACGGCGGCGGTGCTGGGTGGCTCGTTCCACCGGGTGCAGTTCACGCCGGACCTCGTCCCGTCCGATCTCGTCGGGACCCGGGTCTACCGGCCGGACAAGACCGACTTCGAGACGGAGCTCGGTCCCGTCTTCTGCAACTTCCTGCTCGCCGACGAGATCAACCGCGCGCCGGCGAAGGTGCAGTCGGCGCTGCTCGAGGTGATGCAGGAGCACCAGGTGACGATCGGGCACAACACATTCCCGGTCCCGAGCCCGTTCCTCGTGCTCGCGACCCAGAACCCGATCGAGTCCGAGGGCACGTACGCGCTGCCCGAGGCGCAGATCGACCGGTTCATGCTGAAGATCCTGGTCGACTATCCGGCGCACGACGAGGAGCTGACCGTCGTCGCCCGCTCGCTCGAAGAGGCGCCCGAGCTCGTTCAGGTGCTGGCGCTCGAGGAACTGGTCGGGCTGCAAGAGCAGGCGACCAAGGTCTACGTCGATCCGGCCTTGATCAGCTGGACGGTGGACGTCGCCACGGCGACACGCCGTCCCACCGAGCACGGGCTCGCCGACATCGCCGACTACGTGTCGTTCGGAGCGAGCCCACGCGGCCCGATCAGCCTCGTCTCGTCCGCCCGGGCACTGGCGCTCATCCGCGGTCGCGATTACGTGGTCCCGGGAGATCTCGACGCCCTCGTCCGCGACGCGTTCCGACACCGGCTCGTGCTCTCCTATCGCGCTCTCGCCGAGGAGGTCGCTCCCGACACCATTCTCGATCAGGTGCTGGCCGCTATGCCGACCCCGCAAATCGATCTCGGCCGCGCGCACGCCGTCTGAGTGTCCAACGACCCGCTCGCCCCGCTTCGCACGCCCGAACAGCCCGGGCCGGGCCCGCTCTCGGCCTCGTCGCTGCGCGCGCTCGAGCTGTCGGTCGGTCGGCGGGTCGACGGCCTTCTCGCCGGCGACTATCGCTCCTCCTTCGCGGGCGTCGGCAGCGAGCTGTGGCAGGTGCGTCCGTATGAGCCGGGAGACGATGTTCGGCGCATCGAGTGGAACGTCACCGCACGCACGGGTGAGCCGCACGTTCGCGTCGAGCTCGCAGAGCGCGTTCTGGTCACGTGGCTCGTGCTCGACGCGTCGGCGTCGATGTCCTTCGGTACCGGCGAGCGAAGAAAGGCGGATGTGGCCGAGGGTGTCGCGATCGCCGTCGGCTATGCGGCGACCCGGCGGGGCAACAGGCTCGGAACGGTCGCATTCGGAGCCGAGCCCGTCGTCGAGCGGCCGCGCCAGGGACGGCGTGCGCTGCTGGACACTCTTCGACTGCTGCGCGACTTGCCGCCGGCGGGCAACGGCACGCTGCGCGAAGCGCTCGAGCTCGCCGACCGGGTGACGAAGCAGCGTGCGCTCCTGGTCGTCGTCTCGGACTTCCGCGGTCCGATCGACTGGCGGCCGCCGCTCCTGCGACTTGCCGGACGCCACGCGGTCCTCGCCGTTGAGGTTCGTGATCCGCGTGAGCAGGAGCTCGCCGACATCGGCGAGCTGAGGCTCGTCGATCCGGAGACTGGTCGGCAACTGCGTGTCGATACAGGCGATCGCCTCATACGCGAGCGGTTTGCCGCCGTCGCTGCGGATGAACGCCGGACGCTCGTCACATCACTCGCGTCTGCCGGTGTGCGTCACGTTGCGCTCTCGACCGAGGGTGACTGGCTGAGGCCGCTCGCGGGCTTCCTGCGCCGGGGGCGCCGGGCGCGATGAGCTTCTTCGCGCCGGTCCTGCTCGTCCTTCTGCTCGTCGTGCCGGCGGCAGTCGCCGGCTACCTCTGGCTCGACCGGCGCCGGGGCCAGCGCGCATCGGCCTGGGCGGCGCCGAACCTGCTTCCGAACATGACGAGCCCGCCTTCGCCGAGGCGCCGGCACCTGCCCACCGCCCTGCTGCTCGTCGGAGTCGCCTTGCTGCTCGTCGGCTTTGCGCGGCCGACCACGAGGCTCAGCGTCAACCGGCAGGAGGCCACCGTCGTGGTGGTCCTGGACGTGTCGGGGTCGATGTCGGCGCGGGACTCGCTGCCGACGCGGCTTGCGGCCGCCAAGGCCGTCGCGCTGCGTTATGTCGATGCGCTTCCGAACGGCTATCGCATGTCGTTGGTCACGTTCTCCGATCACGTGGCCGTCACGGCACCGCCGACGCACGACCTGACCGCGGTCCGCGCAGCGATCACCAAGGCTCAGGCCGGCCCGCAGGGCACGGCGCTCGCCGACGCCGTCGTGAAGGCGGTCAACGTCGGCCGGGCCGTGAAGGGAACGCAGAAGGGAGCCCATCCCCCCGCGGTGGTCGTCGTGCTCTCCGACGGGGGCCAGACCGCCGGCCGCTTCACCCCGAAGCAGGCCGCCGCCTGGGCGAAGCAGATGAAGATCCCCGTCTCGTCGGTGTCGCTGGGAACGGCGGACGGTGTGGTCGTGCAGCAACTGAAGAGCGGGTTCACGGAGCGCATCCAGGTCCCGGTGCAACCGGCTGTGCTTCGAGTGATCGCACAGTCGAGCGGCGGCCGCTTCTATCAGGGGGCGGCGAACGTCAACGTGAAGAGCACCTACGCAGCGCTCGGATCCCGCGTGGGCAAGAAGCGCAAGACCGTCGAGGTCACTGCCGTGGCCGCGGCCGGCGGCATCGTCTTCATGCTCTCGGGCGCCCTGCTCTCCGGCATATGGTTTCGGAGGTTCCCATGAGAGCGTTCCTGACCGGGGTCGTCGCTGCACTCGTCGTCGCAGCCGCGTTCGCGCCGGCCGGCGGGGCGACGAACGAATGCCACGGCATTAAGTCCTGCATCCGCGTGCCGGGGCCGTGGGTCGTCGTACCCGCGCACGGCACGTCCCAGTACCTCCTCAGCTGCCCGGGTGGCAAGAGCGTCGTGGGCGGCCTGGACGCGCAGGTCACCTCACGTGATGTGCGAGTCGACTTCGTCGGCCGGCTCGGGGCACCGGTTCAGCCGGGCGCGACGACCACTCGCTACGCGCTGTTCCGCGCGGTCTCGACGTCGAGCCGGACGCAGCTCTTCCAGCCCTTGCTCGGCTGCGTCCCGACGCAGGGCGGCGGCGGGCGGTCCACGGTCTCCGCACGCGTGAGCCCGCCGGGCCAGTCGCTCGAGTTTCGCTCGCGCGTCGTCGTGATCGGGCCCGGAACGGTGCGGTTCGGCCGCGTCGGCTGCAAGCCGTCGGAGCAGCTCGTCGGAGCCTGGCACTCGGTCGCGTTCCGCACGAAGCAGCCGCCGCCGGTCTCGAACGCGGTCTTCGTGAAGGCGACGCATGTGGTCGTCGGGAAGAAGGTCGTCGTCACCGGTTCCGCCGCGGATGCATTGTCGATCGACGTGCACGCGATCGTGCAGGTCGGTGCGGAGTGCGCCCCGTGACCTTCGGATCGCCGTACTTCCTGCTCGCCCTGCTGCTCGTCCCTGCAGTGCTCGGCCTCGCCCTGTGGTTCGACCGTCGACGGGCGCGCTATGCGGTCGCCTTCACGAACCTCGATCTGCTCGCGTCCGTGGTCTCCGAACGCCGCCGCCCCTGGCGGCGCTGGATTCCGCTCACGCTCTTTCTGCTCGCCCTCGCCGCCGCGTCGACTGCCCTCGCCCGTCCGCGCGCGACGGTGTCCGTGACGTCCAGCCAGGCAACCGTCGTTCTCCTCGTCGACGTCTCCGGCTCGATGCGCGCGGCCGACGTGAAGCCGACGCGCCTCGGCGCCGCGCAACACGCAATGAACGTCTTCGCCGAGAAGGTGCCCAAGAAGGTGAAGATCGGCCTCGTGTCGTTCAGCACCGGCCCCGACGTGCTCGTCGTGCCGACGACCGACCGCGGGACGCTCCAGGAGGGCGTCGATCTCCTCTCGCCCGAGGCGGGAACGGCGATCGGTGACGGGCTCGGCGTCGCTGTGCAGGTCGTCAAAGCGTCGGTGGCCGACGCGCCACGCGGAAAGGACGGGAAGGTCCCGGGCGCGATCGTCCTCCTCTCGGACGGCGCCCAGACCCGTGGTGTGCTGACGCCAATGGAGGGCGCAACCCGCGCCCGGAATGCAGGGATTCGCGTGTTCACCGTCGTGCTGGGCACGAACCATGGCACGCTCGGGTTCGGGCCGTTCGGCGGCTACGGCCTCGGCGGTGGCTTCGGCAACGGTCCCGGCCGGCGGTTCCCCGTGCGGCCGGACCCGGTCACCCTGGCAGCGATCGCACGCACGACCGACGGTCAGACCTTCCGCGCGACCACCGCCAACCAGATCGACTCGATCTACAAGCAGCTCGGCCGGAGCATCGCTCACCACAACGCGAGGCGCGAGGTGTCGTCGTGGTTCACGGGCCTGGCCGCCCTGCTGCTGATCGGCTCGATCGGCGTCGCGCGGGTCACCGGCGAACGTCTTCCCTGAGCGACGCTTTCGGACGCTCAGAGGTCGAGATCCAACTCCCGTAGGGCGAGGAAGACCCCCTCGCTGAACGTCGGGTACGGCTGGATGACGTCGAGCAGGACGTCGATCGGAGTCTCCGCCCGGATCGCGAGCGTCAGTTGCTGGAGCCACTCGCCCGATTCCGGCCCGACGGCCACGGCGCCGGTCAGGACCCTGCGCTCCGGATCGGCGACCACCTTGACGAACCCGGGTCGCTTGGGCCGCTCGTAGGTCGAGAGCCTGGGGACCGAGGTGAGCTCCCACCTCGAGCTGACGCCGTCCTCGGTCGACCCGACCGTCGCGACCTGCGGGTCGGTGAAGATCGTCGCCGGAACCGCACGATGATCGGCACGCACCTCTCGGCCGGCCATGTCGTAGGCCGCGATCCGGGCGTGGTACTTGCCGACGTGCGTGAACGGCGCGATCCCCGTCACGTCCCCGAGCGCCCACACGTTCTCCGCCGCGCGCAGCCGCTCGTCGACCTCGATCCCGCGCCGCGAGATCTCGAGCCCGAGTGGCTCGAGGCCGTCCACGGTCGGCTTCCGGCCGGTTGCGACCAGGAGTCGGTCGAAGACCGCTTCGGAGCCGTCGGCGAATGACAGCCGACCGTTCGCGACGGCCTCGGCGCGTGCGTCGAGGCGAATGTCGACGCCGTCCTCACGCAGCGCCTCCTCGACGAGCTCCGCCGCATCGGCGTCGATGCGTGGGAGCAGCCGCGAACCGCTCTGGACGAGCGTCACCTGCGAGCCGACGCGCTGGAAGAACTGCGCGAGCTCGCAGCCGACCGGGCCGCCGCCGAGCACGAGCAGCCGCTCCGGGACCTCGAGCGTCTCGGTCGCCTCGACGTTCGTCCAGTAGTCGACCTGAGCGAGCCCCTCGATCGCCGGCACGGCCGGTGACGAACCGGTTGCGATCACCAGGCGGTCGTATCGCAGCTCGTGGTCGTCGACGCGGACGACACCCGGTTCGGTGACCTCCGCGTTCCCACGCACGAGGGCGGCGTCCCGGGACGCCAGCCACTCGACCTGGGACGAGTCGTCGCGCTCGGCCACGATGTCGCGCCACCCGAAGATCTTCCGAGGATCGATCTTGCCGATCTCGAGCGTTTCGTGCGAGCGCCGCACAGCCGCCGCGAGCTCGGGCGCCCGAAGCATGGTCTTCGTGGGCATGCATGCCCAGTAGGAGCACTCGCCGCCGACGAGGCGACGCTCGACGACGGTCACCTTCGATGTGCGATCGAGCCGGCGGAGGGCGCCGACGAAATGCTCACCGGACGACCCTCCGCCGAGAACGACGATGTGCGGTTCACGCTCAGGCGAGATGGTTCGCCTTCAGGAAGGCCTTCGCGACCTTCGCTGCGCTCTGTTTGTTGACTTCAACGGCCTTGTTCATGGCAACGATGGCGTTCTGCGTCAGCTTCGACGAGACCGCGTTGACCGTGTTCGTGAACTTCGAGCCGAGTGCCTTCACGACGGTCGTCTTGACGATCGGCGCCACGTTCTGGAAGCCCGTCACGTGTTTCGGGTCGGCGAGCACGGTGTACTTCGAGCCCTTGCCGAGCGGCGGGTCTGTCGAGAACACGTCGGCTGCCAGGACATTGCCGGCATCCAGGGCCGCGTACGCCGAGATTCCCGCCAGAGGCAGGAACGAGGCCTTCTTCAGCCCGTACTTCTTCGTATAGCCGAGGAAGCAGGTGTTCCGCGTCTTGCACTCCGGGAACCCGCCGAGCTTGAAGCTGCCCGCCTTCTTCAGGTCGCCGATCGACTTCAGCCCGTACTTCTTCGCGGTCGCGTTGGTCACGGCGACCACATCGGTGTCGAAGAAGGGAGTCGGCTTCAGGAGGGTGAAGCCCTTCTTCGCCTCCAGGTTCTTTGCGAGCTTGTAGGTCGCGCTCGCCGTCTTCGCGGAGAGGGCGTGGTGGAAGACGTCCTGAACGATCACGCCCGTGTACTCGGGGTACATGTTGATCTTCCCGCTCGTCAGGGACGTCTGGATCAACTCGGTCGAACCGATGTTCTCCTTGTACGAGACGTGAAAGCCCTTCGCCTCGAGCGCCTGCTTGTAAAGCTGGCCGAGGATGAACTCCTCGGGGAAGTTCTTCGTCCCGATGATCACCGTCGGGCCCATGGTCGATCTCGCGTGTGCCGGCCGTGCAAGGACGGCCGCGAACAACCCGATGACAATCGCGACCCCGAGGGAGATCGCGAACGCCGCCTTGGCAGCTCGTCTCATGTGCTTGCGGATCACTGCTGCTCCTTTCGGGAGTGGTTGCTGCTTACGCTAGTACTCCGAAGGCCCCTGGGCGTTACTCCGAACTGAACCCCGGCGAGGACGACGAAGACGAGGGCGGACAGCGCCATCACGCACAGAGAGGCGCCGATCACGCCCGAAAGCCGGTAACTCGCCTGGTTGACGATCACGTCGCCCAGCCCGCCGCCGCCGGCGATCGCGGCGATCGGGGCGGTGGCGACGATCGTCACCGCAGCGATGCGGATTCCGGTGAAGAGCAGGGGAACCGCCAGTGGCAGCTCGATCTGCCGAACGATCTGCCCTCCGGTCATGCCCATGCCACGCGCCGATTCGACGATGTCCTTGTCGACCCGATCGATGCCCTCGTAGCTGTTCGTCAAGATCGGCCCACTGCCGAGTACCGCCAGGGCGATCATATTGTTGACGAAGCCGATCCCGAGCAGGGTCAGGAATGCCGCGATCAGGACAAGGCTGGGAAGGGCGCGGCCGATGATGGACGTCCCGATCGCGATGCCGGAGCCTCGATGGAAATGCCCGAGCACGAGCCCGAGCGGGAGGGCGACCAGGATCGCGATCGCAAGAGCCGCACCGGACAGCTCGAGTTGCTCGATCGCCTTCTGCAAGAGGAACCCCGGGTGATCGCCGATGAACTGGATCGCATCGACGAAGGTGTGTGCGTTCGCGGTGTCGCCGAGCGTCATGCGAGCCCCTTCGCCGCCCACGGTGCGAGCAGCCGGCGCAACGCTACGAGCAGCAGGTCGCAGGTGAGCGCGAATGCGACCGCAAGCGCGCCGGCGGAGTAGATCTCGGTCTTGAACGGGGTGGGCTCCCTCAGCGCGAGGATGATGGGGTAGCCGAGCCCATCGGGCAGGAGGAACGCCGCGATCGTGGCGATCGCGACCGTCGAGACCACGGCGACACGCAGGCCGCCGATGATCGTCGGCACGGCAAGCGGCAGCTCGACGTGCCGCAGCGTCTGCATCCGGGTGAGCCCCATCCCGCGTGCTGCTTCGAGCACCTCGTCGGGCGCGCTGTTCAGCCCTGCCACGAAGTTCGGGAACAGGATCACGAGCGTGTAGGCGACGAGCGCAATCTCGACTGTCGTCCATGTCAGCCCGCTGAACGGGATCAGGAGCTGGAAGAGCGCGAGGCTCGGGATCGTGTACAGCAGGGCCGAGAACACACCGATCGGATGCTCGAGCCTGCCGTAGCGATGGGCCAGCAGGGCAAGTGGAAATGCGATCGCGAACCCGATCACGACCGCGATCACGGTCAGCTCGATGTGCTGCACGAGCGCAGGTTGAAGCGTGTCGCCCCAGTGGCTCTCCACCCAGTCCCAGCAGAAGGTGTGGTCGCCCGTGACGCAGGCGCTGCCCTGGCCGAAGTTCGGGATGATGACAGGGCCGTCTACAGCAACTCTCCCGCATCCTGGAGCCTGAAGCTGCCCAGTACCGTGTCCCCGTCGACGACGACCACCTGGTCCTCTCCGGTCTCGAGCATGAGCGAGACCGCGTTGCGCACGGTGATCGTCGGCGGGACCCGGGTGCCCGTAGCCGACCCGGTGCCAGGTACCAGCTTCGCGTCCGTGAGAGTCTTCAATGCGAGCCGCCGCAGGGCACGGTCCTCTCCGATGAACTGTGCGACGAACTCGTCGGCCGGGTGGGCGAGGACGGCGTCCGGCGTGTCGTACTGCGCGAGCACGCCGCCTTCACGGAGGATCGCGATGCGGTTGCCCATCTTGATCGCCTCGTCGACGTCGTGGGTGACGAAGATCACGGTCTTGCCGACCTCGCGATGGAGCCGCAGCAGCTCCGTCTGCAGGCGTAGGCGCGTGATCGGGTCGACCGCGCCGAACGGCTCGTCCATGAGGAGCAGTGGTGGATCTGCCGCGAGCGCGCGCGCGAGCCCGACTCGCTGGCGCTGCCCCCCCGACAGCTGTGCGGGGTAGCGCTTCGCATCCGCCGCCTCGAGCCCCACCAGCTCGAGCAACTCGACCGTGCGGGCGGCGACCTGCGGCTTCGGCCACCCGAGCAGCCGCGGCACGGTCGCGATGTTCTCTTCGATCGTCTGGTGCGGGAAGAGGCCGACCTGTTGGATCACGTAGCCGATGCCGCGTCGCAACTCGGTTGCGGGCAAGGCGCTGACGCTTCGCCCGTCGATTCGGATATCACCCGAATCGAAGGGAATGAGCCGATTGACCATCTTCAGTGCCGTTGTCTTCCCCCCGCCCGACGGGCCGACGAGGACGCAGAACTCGCCGGCCGATATCTCGAGCGAGAGGTCTTCGAGCGCCGCCGAGTCGCGGCCCGCGTAGCGTTTGGTGACGTGGTCGAACACGATCTCCGCCCCGGCGTTCACACCGATTCCCGCCTCGGCACCGGCGAGGCCGGCGCCTGCGTTTCCCGGTCGCTTCCGTCGAGCGTGCGGCGTCGGTTGCGAATGCCGGCGACGCCGACGGCGCCGCCGGCGATGACGAGCAGGGCGGTGATCGACATCGCGAGGTGGAATCCCGCCATGTCGAGCCGGTTCTCCGGCCCGGCGACGGCAGCCCCGACGACTGCGATGCCGAGCAGCCCGGCAACGCGGGCGACGGCATTGTTCACGCCGCTCGCGATTCCGGCGTCGTGCTCGCCCGCGTCCGCGAGCACCGTGGCGGTGAGCGGTGCGACGATCATCGAGAGACCGATCGAGAAGACGACCAGTGAGGGCAGGAGCTCCTGCCAGTACGAGAACCCGGGCTCGAGCCTGATCACGCCGATCAGCGCCAGCCCGGCGACGAACGGGCCGATGCCCATGAACCAGCGCGGGCCGTGGCGCATCGAGAGACGGCCGACCCTCGGGGAGAGCAGGAACATCACGACGGTGATGGGGAGGAGGGCCAGGCCGCTTCGCAGGGCGGTGTATCCCGCCAACTGCTGAAGAAACAGCACGAGGAAGAACGTCAGCGTCGCGAGGCCGGCGTACACCGCGAGGGTCTCCAGGTTCGCAAACGAGAAGTTGCGGCGAGAGAAGAGGCGCAGCGGCAGCATCGGCTGTGCGGCACGGCTCTCCCAGAGCAGGAACAGCCCGAAGAGGACGACGCCGCCGATGAGCGAGCAGAGGATCAGTGGATCGCCCCAGCCACGCTGGGGCTCCTCGATGAGCGCGAATACGGGACCCCCGAGGCCGAGCACGCAGAGCACCGCGCCGAGAACGTCCACGCGGGCGCGCTCGCCCCCCGGCGCACGACGCGGCACCGCATACGCCACGAGTGCCGCGGTGACGACCGCAAACGGCACGTTGACCAGGAACACCCATCGCCAGCTGGCGTTCGTCACGAGCCACCCACCGGCGAGCGGGCCGATGACGAACGCGATCCCGGTCCAGGCCGTCCAGGAGCCGATCGCCGCGCCGCGGGCCTCGCCGCTGAATGTCATCGCGATCACGGCCAGCCCCGCCGGCGTCAGGACGGCGCCCAGCACGCCCTGCAGTCCGCGCGCGAGGATCAGCGTCCTTCCGTCGGGTGCCGCGGCGCAGAGAATGGACGTGATGCCGAAGCCGACGATCCCGAGCAGGAACAGCCGCCGCGCTCCGAAGAGGTCGCCGAGCGACCCGCCGACGAGGAGGAACGACCCGAGGGTGAGCAGGTACGCATCCACGACCCACTGCTGCAGCGCGAGCCCGCCTCCGAGATCGCGCTGGATCGCAGGGAGAGCGACGTTCACGACCGTCGAGTCCACGAACACGATCACCGAGCCGAGGATGCAGGCGACGAGCACCAGCCGGTTGCGAGGCGTCCGCTCCAGGTGTTCGATACTCGCAGACCGAAGGAGGTAGGCAGCGCGATGAGTGAGTTCCAGATCGTGAAGCTGGACGAGGTGGACGACTGGCTCGGCGACTACCCGGGTGAGATGCGCGGGATCACCTACGCGATCGGCGCGGAGCAGGCGGCGCTGACCTACCGGCGGATGCCGCAGCACACCGGCAGCAAGGGCTCGTACGGCCACCGCCACAGAGAGCAGGAGGAGCTGTACTTCGTGCTGAGCGGCCGGCTGCAGTTCAAGCTCGGTGACGAGATCGTCGAGCTCGCAAAGCACGACGCGGTCCGCGTTCCGCCCGGCACCTGGCGTGGGGTCTGGAACGACGAGCCGGAGGACGCCGAGATCGTCATCGTCTCGACGCGAATCGACGATCCGCGTGGCGACACCGAGACGATCGACGACTTCTGGCCGGCTTGACGTTCGGAGCGGGGCCCGGCGTGCGGATCGCCGGGCCCCTGCTCTCGCGCGACCGGGAGCGGCCCTGTCAAGCGCCCCCGGAGACCTGTCAGTTCCCGCGGGCCGAGGGGCGCCGCGGCGGCCTGCGGCGGCCGCGGAGCAACTCGATGTGCGCGTCGGTGATCAGCTTCGTGCTGATCGGGTCGGAAGGCCTCAACATGTGCCTCTCCCTTCTCTCGACCTCAAATATCTCGATATCAAGAGAATAACAGTCGAACATCTTGACGTCAAGACTTTTACTGCGACAATGTGGTGCGGTGGCCCCGACCTCCGAAGACCACATCGACCGCTTCCTGCAACGGCTCTCCGTGCTCCCGCCCGAGGTGGAGATCGATCTCGACGTGGAGGCGATCGTCGACCGGATCGGCGGCATCAACAGGCGGGTGAAGCGGGGCATGGAGGCGACGCTGGCGGAGCACGGGCTCTCGCATCCGGATTGGCAGGTGCTGACGTCGCTGCGGCTCGCGGCCGATCACAGAAGCTCGCCCGGAGAGCTCTCCAACGACCTCGAGCTGTCGAGCGGCGCGATGACGAGCCGGCTCGACCGCCTCGAGGAGAGCGGGCTCGTGCGGCGGCTGCCCGCGCCGGAGGACCGGCGGGGCGTCGTCGTCGAGCTGACGGAGGCCGGCCGCGAGGCGTGGGACACGGCGGCGAGCGTTCAGGGGCGACGTGAGGCGTTCTTCGCCTCGGCGCTCACGAAGTCCGAGCAGAAGCAGCTGAACGACCTGCTTCGGAAGCTGATGCTCGCGTTCGAGGCACGCGAGGGAGCGCCAGCGAAGCACTGACTCAGTCAGGTGCTTCCCATGCGCAGGCCCGCGTCGCCTGCGCGTGGCCCGAGCGCATGGAACGTCTCGCGCTCGCGCCTGCCCTCGATGCAGTCGGCGACGTACTCGGCGAGCGCCGGCCCGTGCTTGAAGCTGTGCCCGGAGCCGCCGCCGACGAGCCACCACCCGTCGCGCTCCGGGTGGCGGTCGACGATGAAATGCGTGTCGGCCGAGAGGTCGTACTGACAGACGCGGCCCCCGAGCACCGGCGCACCGGCGAGCGATGGGAAGCGCCGTGCGGCATAGCCGCGTGCCTGCGCTTCGCAGCGCGGCGACGGGACGCGGTCGAGCGTGTCGGGATCGACCGTGGCGTTCGCGAGGTCCGGGGCGACCTTGACCCCGAGGCCCCCGACGTCTCCGTGCCCGTAGAACCCGCGGTCGTAGTCGACGAAGCCGGGAGCTCCGAGCCAGGACCGGTCTCCGCCGAGAAAGAAGACATCGCGGCGCGAGACCTCGACCCTCACGTGGTCCGGAAAGAGCTGCGGCAACCAGGCGCCGCAGGCCCAGACGACGACGTCGGCCGGTGGGTCGTCGCTCGGCGCGACACGCGACCCTTGCAGCGTCACGCCGTGTCGTTCCCCGTCCGAGGCGAGGAGCTCGGTTGCGCGCCGGGCGTACAGCACGCCTGCGTCCGGTTCGTACAAAACGCCGTGCAGATCGTCGATCGCGAGCGACGGGAAAAGCCGGCGTGCCTCGTCGGGAGCGAGCCACTCGTGCTCGACCCCGAGGCGCTCGAGCACAGGGACGCTCGCGCCTTCGAATCCGTCGGCGCGCCGGGCGAGCCAGGCGAGGCCCACTCCTTCCCAGATCCGCGTCTCCGTCGCCGTCTGGAGCTCGAGCCAGAGGCCTCGCGCTCGGACGGCGCTCGCCGTGTACCACTCGGCGTCGCCGTGCGCAGCGCGCAGCAGGCGGGTGTCGCCCCCCGAGGCCGACCTGACGGTCCCCGGCGCGTGCTGCTCGACGAGCGTCACGTCCCAGTCGCGCAGCGCGAGCTCGCGCGCGACCGCCGCGCCGCAGACGCCGGCGCCGACGACCCAGGCCGACGTCACGTGTTCGGCGTGACCTTGAGCGACAGCACGTCCTGCCGATGGTAGTGGCCGGCAGGGTCGAAGCGCTGGCGCGCGGCGTACATGCGCGCCGGGTCGAGGTCGGCGAAGAGGATCCCCGCCTCGTCCCAGAGCGGGCCGGCGAGATAGCTGCCGTCCGGCGCGAGGATCGCGGAGCCGCCGCGCCCGAGCAGCTCGTCGCCCGGTGCGAGCGGAACGTCGTCGGGGTAGCTCGCCGCGCTCTGGAGGACACAGCAGGACAGGACGAACGCCCGCGACTCCCGTGCGATGTGCCGCAGCGAGTCCTGCCAGCCCTCGCTGTCGTCGGCGGTCGGCGCCAGGTACGTCTCGATACCGCGTTCGTAGAGCGCAAACCGTGCGAGCGGCATCAGGTTCTCCCAGCAGATCAAGCCGCCGACGAGCCCCGCGTCCGTCTGGACGACATCGAGCCCGCGGCCGTCGCCCTGCCCCCAGACGAGGCGCTCGTGATTGGTCGGCACGAGCTTGCGGTGGTGGAGCGCAAGTGACCCGTCGGGAGCGTAGAGCAGCAGCGAGTTGTAGATCGTCCCGCGTTCGAGCTCGTTCACGCCGACCGCGAGCCAGATGCCTGCCTCGCGGCTCGCGGCCGCGAGCCGGTCGCTCGGCAGCGTCACCGACTGCTGCGCGAGCCTGGCCCAGAGCTTCGCCCCTTCGCTCCCGTGCGCGAGCTCCCGCGCCCAGCGGTTCGACGGGTACACGGGCACGAATGTCTCGGGGAAGAGGGCGAGCCTCGCGCCACCGGCCGCTGCCTCCTGGGCCAGCGTCGCGAGCCTGTCGATCGTCGCCTCGCGGTCGAACGCAACCGCTTCGGCCTGGACGCACGCCACGCGGACGGTCGCGTTCACGGGGAGAGCCTACGCCGTGTCGAGGCCTGCACGAAGCGACGCGACGAGAGCAGCGAGCTCGGCCGGCCCGGACTCCGCTGCCTCCACCGCCCGCGAGCCGACGACGATCCCGTCGACGAGCTCCCCGGCCGCCCGCGCGTGGTCGGCCGTCGAGATGCCGAAGCCCGCGTAGAGCGGCGCGTCGGTGACGGCCCGGGCACGTTTCGCAAGCGGCGCGAGGCTGGGTGCGAGCTCGCGTCTCGCTCCGGTCGTGCCGGTCACGGTCACGAGATACAGCCAGCCGTCCGTCGCGGAGGCGGCGAGCCGCAGGCGCTCGTCGGTCGAGGTCGGAGCCGCGAGGTGGACCCGGCGCAACCGGGGCTGCACGTCGGACGGGAGGTCGGGGACGATCACCGACGTCGCGCCGGCCGAGCGGGCGTCGCGGTCCAGCTGCTCCCAGCCGTAGGCGTCGAAGATCGACGAGTACGTCATCGGGATCAGCGGCACACCGACGTGCGAGCGCGTCTCTGCGAGCACCTCGAGGCACCGGGCGGTGCGCATGCCGGCGGCGAGTGCGCGCTCTCCCGCACGCCGGATCACGGGGCCGTCGGCGAGCGGATCGGAGAACGGGAACCCGAGCTCGATCATGTCTGCACCGGCCTCGACGGCCGCCCGGGCGAGCGCCGGCGTGTCGGGCATCGCCATCAGATAGACGACGAGCGTCTTTCTCACCATGCCAGCACTTCGGCGAGATCCTTGTCGCCGCGGCCCGAGAGGCAGACGGCGACGAGCTCGGAGCCGCAGTCGAGCGCCCGCGCCAGGGCGTGCGACGACTCGAGCGCCGGAACGATCCCCTCGGTCTCGCAGAGCCGGCGGAAGGCCGCGACGGCCTCGTCGTCGGTGCAGGTCACGTACTGGGCGCGGCCGGAGTCGCGCAGGTGCGCGTGCTCGGGCCCGACGCCGGGGTAGTCGAGCCCCGCGGAGATCGAATGGGCGTCCATGATCTGTCCGTCCTCGTCGGCGAGGAGCGACGATCGTGCGCCGTGCAGGACCCCTGGACGGCCGCTTCCCAGCGACGCCGCACCCGCAGCCTCGACGCCGATCAGGCGCACGTCCGCGTCGGGGATGAAGTCGTAGAACATGCCGATCGCATTCGAACCGCCGCCGACGCAGGCGATCACCGCCTCCGGCAGGCAGCCCTCCGCGGCGAGGAACTGCTCCCGTGCCTCCCGCCCGATCACTCGCTGCAGCTCCCTCACGATCTCCGGGTACGGCGCCGGCCCGACACACGACCCGATCAGGTAGTACGTCGTCTCGACGTTCGCGATCCAGTCGCGGATCGCCTCGCTCGTCGCCTCCTTGAGCGTGCGGGTGCCGAACTCGACCGGACGCACCTCGGCGTCGAGGAGCTTCATCCGCTCGACGTTTGGAGCCTGCCGGCGGATGTCCTCGGTCCCCATGTAGACGATGCACTCGAGCCCGAAGCGTGCGCACACCGTCGCGGTTGCGACGCCGTGCTGTCCGGCGCCCGTCTCCGCGATGATCCGGTGCTTGCCCAGCCGCTTCGCGATCAGCGCCTGCCCGAGCGCGTTGTTCAACTTGTGCGAGCCGGTGTGCATCAAGTCCTCGCGCTTCAGATAGACCCGCTGCCCGGGCGCAAAGCGCTCGGCCCGCGTCAACGGAGTCGGGCGCCCCGCGTAGCTCGTGCGCAGCCCGTGCAGCTCCGCGTGGAACCCGTCGTCGTCGCGGAGTGACGTCCAGGCCGTCTCGAGCTCGTCGAGTGCCGGGATCAGCGTCTCCGGGACGTACCGGCCGCCGTAGGCGCCGTAGGTGCCGTAGATGCTCACCGGTCCTTCGCTCCGTCGCGGGCCGCCGCCACCCAGGCCCGAAGGAGATCGTGATCCTTGATGCCCGGCGCCGACTCGGTCGAGCGCGCCGAGTCGACGGCCCACGGGTGGACCGCCGCGATCGCCTCGGCCACGTTCTCCGGGCCGAGACCACCCGCGAGCATCACCCGGCCTCCGGTCGAGCGGGCGCGCTCGAGGTGCGACGGGTCCTCCTCCTCCCACGGCAGGTCGACCACCGTGCCGACGCGCTCGTCCCCGCGCAGAAGCTCTGCGTCTCGCGCTCGGTGACCGTCGTCACGTGCGTAGAACTGGACCACGTCTGCCTCGGTCTCCTCTCGCTCGCCCACGAAGACGGCCACACGAAGCACCGTCTCCGGCGCGTCGAGGAGCTCGTCCGTGCGGCGTGGGCTCTCGGCCGCCAGGATGAAGCCGACGAGGTCGGCACCCGCCTCCACCGCTGCGTCGACATCCTCCCGGCGCGTCAGGCCGCAGACCTTGACGAGGGGCCGCGAGAGCAGCTCGCGCAGCTTGGCTCCCGGATCGGGTGCGCGCATCAGGGTCGACCCGACGAGCACGGCGTTCGCGCCGGTCAACTCGGCCGCAGCCGCCTGGGCGCGTGTCGAGATGGCGCTCTCGGCGATCACGACGCGGTCTCGCGGCGCCTTTGCGACCAACTCGAGCTGGCCGCGGCGATCGAGATCGAACGTGGAGAGATCGCGCGCATTGATGCCGATCACCGGCGCGTCGAGCGCGACTGCCCGGCCCAGTTCCTGCGAGTCGTGGCTCTCGACGAGGGTGTCGAGGCCGAGATCGTCCGCCACGTTCATGAGCTTGCGTATCTGCTCGTCGTCGAGGTCGCGCAGGAGCAGGAGCACAGCATCGGCCCCGGCTGCTCTCGCGGTCTCCAGATCGTCCGGCGTCGCGAAGAAGCCCTTCGCGAGCAGCGGCAGCGCCGTCGCTGCGCGCGCCGCCCGGAGATCGTCCCAGGTGCCCGCAAAGCGCTCGTCGACGAGCACCGACATGGCGCGCGCTCCCGCCCGTTCGTACGAGCGGGCGATCTGCGAGACGTCGGCGAAGGGGCGGATGTCGCCGGCCGACGGCGAGCGCCGCTTGAACTCGGCGATCGCGCCGAACCCGTCCGCCCCGAGAGCAGCCGCGAACCTCACGTCCGCGCTCCCTCGTGCGAGAACGCGACGAGTGCCTCGAGGCGCTCGGCCGCCGCGCCACCGTCGATCGCCTCCCGTGCCAGGTCGATTCCCTCCTTCAGATCCTTCGCATGCCCGGCCGCCGCGATCGCGCCGGCGGCGTTCAGCAGGATCGCAGAGCGTCGGCCGCCGTCGGCGCCGTCGAAGACCTCGCGGATCTTCTGGGCGTTCTCGGCGGGTGTGCCGCCTCGAAGCTCCGCGTGGTCGCAGCGGTCGATGCCAAGCTCGAGCGGGTCGATCTCGCGGCGCCGCACGTCGCCGTCCACCACCTCGCAGACCAGATTCGAACCGGCGGGCGACAACTCGTCGATGCCGCCCGCCCCGTGGACCACGAAGGCGCGGCGCGCTCCGAGTTGCGCCAGGACGTCGGCGATCACCGGGACGAGCTCGGGCGAGTAGACGCCCATGACCTGGGCGCGGGCACCGGCCGGATTCGTCAACGGCCCGAGCACGTTGAAGACGGTCCGGGCGGCGAGCTCGCGCCGCACCGGCCCCGCATGCTTCATCGCCGGGTGGTGGGTCGGCGCGAACATGAATCCGAAGCCGAGCCGGTCGATCGACTCCGCGATGCGCTCGGGCTCGAGGTCGAGCCGGAACCCGAGGTGCTCGAGCACGTCCGCGGAGCCCGAGGCCGAGGACACCGACCGGTTGCCGTGCTTGGCCACACCCGCTCCGGCAGCGGCCGCGACGAGCGCTGCGGCCGTCGAGATGTTGAACGTGCGTCCGCCGTCCCCACCGGTGCCGGCGGTGTCGACCAGGTCATCGCGCCGTGGATGGACCGCGATCGCGTGCGCACGCATCGCCTCGGCCGATCCTGCGATCTCGTCCGCCGTCTCGCCTTTCAGCCGCAGGGCGACGAGGAAGCCGCCGATCTGGCCCGGTGTCGCCTCGCCGGACATGATCGTGTCCATCACACGGCGGGCGTCGTCGCGGCTCAGATCCTCTCCGTCGAGCAGCCGAGCGAGGGCGTCCTGGATCATCCCCGCACACCCTGAAGGAAGTTCTGCGCGATGTCACGACCGAGCGGCGTGAGCACCGACTCGGGATGGAACTGGACGCCGTCGACCGGCAGGTCGCGGTGCCGGACGGCCATCACCTCGCCGTCGGTCGCCGTCGCCGAGATCTCGAAGCAGTCGGGCACGGACGTGGCGGCGAGCGAGTGATAGCGGCCGGCGAGGAAGTCGTTCGGCAGCCCTGCGAAGATCCCACGGCCGTCGTGGGTGACGATCGTCGCCTTGCCGTGCACGAGCTCGCGCGCCCTGTCCACTTCGCCGCCGTACACCTGCACGAGCGCCTGGTGACCGAGGCAGACTCCGAGCGTCGGCACCCGCTCGCACAGTCGCCGCAGGATCTCCGGCGTCGAGCCGGCATCCTCGGGACGCCCGGGCCCGGGTGAGATGACGAGGTGCGACGGCTCGAGGGCGGCCGCGTCGTCGGCGGTGATCGCGTCGTTGCGGCGCACGACCACCTCTGCGCCCAGCTCGCCGAACAGGTGCGCGAGGTTGTAGGTGAACGAGTCGTAGTTGTCGACCAGGAGAATCATCTGCCTTTCTCCGCCAGGTCGATTGCCGTCTCGAGCGCAGCCAGCTTTCGCAGGCACTCATCGTGCTCGGCTCCTGGGTCGCTGTCCGCGACGATTCCCGCACCGGCCTGCAGCAGTGCGACCCCGTCGTGCAGGACGACGGTTCGGATCGCGATGCACGCGTCCAACGGCCCGCCGGGCAGCGAGTAGAGGACGGCGCCGGCATACGGCCCGCGGCGGTACTGCTCGAGCTCGGAGATGATCTGCATCGCGCGCACCTTCGGTGCTCCCGAGACGGTGCCGGCCGGAAAGGTGGCACGGAGCAGATCGAACGGCGAGACGCCGGGGGCGAGCTCACCGGCCACCTCCGAGACGAGGTGGGTGATGTGTGAGAACCGCTCCGCCTCGAGAAACCGCTCGACCTTGACCGTCCCGGGCAGGCACACCCGTGAGAGATCGTTGCGGCCGAGGTCGACGAGCATCACGTGCTCCGCCCGGTCCTTCTGAGACGCAAGGAGCCGCTCGGCATCCCCGTCGCCTGGGCTCGTCGACCCGGCGATCGGGTTCACCGACGCTCGTTCCTCGTCGAGCCGGACGAGGGTCTCCGGTGACGAGCCGACGAGTGCGATGCCGTCCAGCTCCAACAAGAAGAGGTAGGGCGACGGGTTGATGCGCCTGAGTGAACGGTAGATGGAGAGCGCCGAGGCGCCGGTGCGCCTCTCGGCCCGCTGCGACAGGACGATCTGAAACGCATCGCCGGCGCGGATGTGCTCCTTGCAACGCTCGACTCCAAGCTCGTAGTCGGCCTTGCTCGGCAAGCGTCGCGTTCTGCTGCCGGCCAGGACCGGCTCGGGGCGCACGGCCGGCACCGTTCCCTCGAGACGCGCCGTGACCTCGGCCGGGTCACCTGCCAGCACCTCGGCGACCGAGCGGCCATGGTCGAACCGGACGAGCACGTCGGCCACCACGAACCGGCTCTCGGGCAGGCCCCTTCCGTCGTCGGGAAGCTGCACGGTCGGCTCGAGGCGCGCGACATGGTCGTAGCCGAGGTATCCGACGACGGGTGCGTCGAGCTCCTCGGCCTCTGCGAACGTCACGAGACGGTTGCCGCTGCCGACGAGGGAGTAGCGGCCGAGCCGCCCTTGCTCGACGGACTCGAGCAGAAATGCCCCGCGGCCCGTCTCGCGCAGGTGGAGATACGCCCCGAGTGGGGTGAGGAGATCGGTGTTGAGGACGGTTTCGTTGCTCACGGACATGAAAAACGACCCTGTCGGGTCGTCGGTTGGAGCGGTTCGGGCTGGTCGGCGCGTGGTGCTCTACCCGCGCAGGCTCCCGTCCCGCTCGTTGCGCCAGGCCCACCAGGTCGGGATCGAGAAGCTCATCTACGGCCAAGGTTAGCGCTCCTGCTTCAATGCGCAAGCCGATGGCGACGCCCGGGCTCCTCACCGCGCTCCTGTCCGCCTCAGGGCCTTCGGGCCATGAGGAAGAGCCGGCCGCGGTCTGGCGAGAAGCCGCGGCGGCGTTCTCGGAGGTCAGCTCCGACACCCTCGGCTCGTCGTTTGCCCGGGTCCGGGCCGGCGAAGGCGCGCCGACCCTCGCGGTCGTCGGCCACATCGATGAGATCGGAATCGCCGTCACGAACATCGAGGAGAACGGCCTGCTCTCGTTCACCACGATCGGGGGCATCGCCGCCGAGACGCTGCACGGCCAGCGCTTCGAGCTGCTGACCCGCGAGGGCCGTGTCCCAGGTGCCGTTTCGCGGAAGCGGATCAGCCCGGAGCAGGTGCGCGATCGGCCGCGGCTCGAGCTCTCCGACCTGCACCTGGACATCGGCGCCAAGAGCCGCGAGGAGGCCGAGAGCCTCGTTCGCGTCGGCGACCCCGGCGTGTGGTCGGGGCCACCGGTCGAGCTGCCCAACAACCGCCTGCTCTCGAAATCGCTGGACAACCGCCTCGGTTCCTACATCGCCCTCGAGTCGGCTCGCCGTGTTGCCGAAGCGGGAGGCGCGCAGGTCGACGTCGTCGCCGTTGCGGCGGTGCAGGAGGAGATCGGGCTCTACGGGGCGCGAGCCGCGGCATTCGGCCTCGAACCGGACGTCGGGATCGTCGTCGACGTCACGCCGGCCACCGACTACCCCGGTGGTGACGCCCGGCGGGCAGGTCGCGTCGAGCTGGGGATGGGCGCGATGATTGCCCGCGGGCCGATGCTGAACGAGCGCGTCACGGAATTGCTCGGTCGCGTCGCCGAGGCCGAACGAATCCCACACGCCTACGAGATTTACTCGCGCCTCACGATGACCGATGCAGACGAGTTCTATCCCGCGCGCGCGGGCATTCCCACGGGGTTGTTGTCGATTGCGACCCGCTACCTGCACAGCCCGAACGAGGTCTGCGACCTCGACGACGTCGAGGCGATCATCCGTTTGATCGTCGCCTTCGCAAACCGGTTGTCCTCCGATCAGTCGTTCCTGCGTTGATGGCCAACCGCAGCGTCATCGTCAGCGCGCTTCGCACACCGTTCGGCAAACTCGGGGGCGGGCTCGCCGCCTACGGAGCGACGCAGCTCGGTGGGGCCGTGATCGAGGCGGCGCTCGCCCGGATCGGGCTGGAGCCGCACGAGCCGCAGTACGTGATCATGGGCCAGGTTCTCCAGGCAGGCGCGGGGCAGGCCCCGGCGCGGCAGGCGGCGGTCGCCGCCGGAGTGCCGAAGGAGACGCCGTCGGACACGATCAACAAGGTGTGCGCATCGTCGATTCGCGCGATCGAGATCGCCGACACGATGATTCGCGCCGGTGACGTCGACGTCGTCGTGACCGGCGGCATGGAGTCGATGACGAACGCCCCCTATCTCCTGAAGAAGGCGCGCTTCGGGTATCGCCTCGGTCACGGAGAGCTGCTCGACTCGATGGTGTACGACGGCCTCACGTCGACGTTCGACCAGCTGCACATGGTCGTGCAGAGCTCGCAGGTCGCGCGCGAGCTCGGCATCTCCCGGGAGACGCAGGACGCGTGGGCGGCCCGGTCGCACGAACGCGCCGCAGCCGCGCAGGATGCCGGCCGATTCGACGACGAGATCGTCCCGGTGGGCGACCTGACCGCGGATGAAAGCGTCCGCCGTGACACGACCGTCGAGAAGCTCGCCTCCCTCCAACCGGTCTTCGATCCCGAAGGCACGACCACCGCGGGCAACGCACCCGGAGTCAACGACGGTGCGAGCTGTGTGATCGTCTGCTCCGAGACCTGGGCGGCCAAGCGAGGTCTCGAGCCGCTCGCGACGATTCTGTCGCAGGGATACGTCGCCGACGACTTCGCCTATCTCGCCCGCACGCCGGCGAACGCAGGCGCGATGGCACTCGAGCGCGCCGGTAAGACGATCGCCGACGTGCAACGCGTCGAGATCAACGAGGCGTTCGCCTCCGTGGCGTGGAACTCGACCAAGCTGCTGGGTGCGGACGAGGCGATCGTGAACCGGAACGGCGGCGCCGTCGCCCTCGGTCATCCGATCGGCGCCTCGGGCGGCCGCATCGTCTCGACGATGGTGCACGAGCTGCGCCGCTCGGGCGGAGGCCTGGGCCTCGCCGCGATCTGCTCGGGCGGCGGTCAGGGCGACGCGCTCTTGATCGAGGTGTAGGTCGCTTGCGGTTCGTCGTTCGTGCAGCGGGCGGGATCGTGGTTCGCGGCGGCTCCGTCTTGCTCGTCCACCGGCCGAAGTACGACGACTGGTCGTTCCCGAAGGGGAAGCTCGAGGAGGACGAGTCCTGGGAGGAGGGCGCGGTGCGCGAGGTCGAGGAGGAGACGGGGCTGGGATGCGCGGTCGGCAGCCTTGTCGGCTCGACGCGCTACTTCGTGGTTCAGGGGCCGAAGGTGGTGCGCTACTACCGCATGACGAGCGACGACGAGCCGCGCCCGCAGAACGAAGTCGACGAGGTGCGCTGGGTGTCGTTCGAGGAGGCGCGCGACCTGCTCACACACGAGCGCGACCGCAGGCTGCTCGGCCGTTTTCTCGCCGGCTCGCGCGGCCGGCCGGAGTCCTGAGTCTCGCGGCGCCTCACGTCTTCGGCGTGAGGTGCTTCCCGTAGCGGACCTCGGCGGCGCGCACGCCCCACCGTTCCTCGGATTTGCGCCCGCCGTCCGGCGACCAGCCGGCACGCTCGTAGAACGCCCGGGCGCGGGGATTGTCCTCGAGCACCCAGAGCGTCGCGTCGCTGAACGACCTGCGCAGCTGCTCTTCGGAGCGCTCGATGAGCGCCCGCCCGGTGCCGGTCGACCAGTGCTCCGGCTCGACGTAGATCGCATACAGCTCGCCGGTGCCGCCATCGTCGCGACTCGGGCCGACCGACGCGAATCCCGTGACGACGCCGCCCTCCACCGCGACGAACGTCGTCCAGCCCTGCGGAGGCCTGGCGAGCCGGGCGCGCCAGCGCTCCGGTGTGGTGAAGCCGCCCCGGTCGAGCTCGTCCGCCGGAAAGACGTGCCGGTACGCCGACTGCCAGGCCCGCTCCTGCACGCCGGCGATCCCGTCGGCGTCGGCGGTGGTTGCGAGCCTGACTTCCACGGGTGAAGGGTAGGGTCAACGCCGTGAAGTTCGAGCATGTCGTCGTGGTCGGAGCCGGCCAGATGGGGGCCGGCATCGCGCAGGTCGTTGCAGCCTCCGGGCGCCGCGTGTCGCTCCACGACCCGTTTCCCGGCGCGGTCGAGAAGGGACTGGCCGCCGTCGCGAAGAGCCTCGGCAGGCTCGGCGCCGACGTGGAGGGCACGCTCGCACGGATCGAGCCCGCGGACGGGCTCGTGGCGGCCGAGCTGATGATCGAGGCGATCACCGAGGACGCTGCGGCCAAGGAGGAGCTCTTCCGCCGCGCCGACGGCGTTCTGCCCGACGGCGCGGTGCTCGCCTCCAACACGAGCTCGATCCCGATCACGTCGCTGGCGGCGGTGACGACGCGACCAGACCGCGTGATCGGCATGCACTTCTTCAACCCCGTGCCCGTGCTGGAGCTGGTCGAGGTGATCCGCGCGGTGCAGACCTCGGACGAGACCGCCGCGGCGATCGTCGGTCTGGCACGCGAGCTCGGCAAGCAGCCGGCGGAGGCGAACGATTTTCCCGGCTTCGTGTCGAACCGCATCCTGATGCCCTTCATCAACGAGGCCGCGTATGCGCTGATGGAGGGCGTCGCCGAGCCGGAGGCGATCGACACGATCGCAAAGCTCGGGTTCGCGCATCCCATGGGCCCGCTTGCGCTCGCCGACTTGATCGGTCTCGACACCTGTGTCGCGATCATGGAGGTGCTGCAGCGAGGGCTCGGCGACCCGAAGTACGCACCGTGCCCGTTGTTGCGCCGCTACGTGCAGGCCGGCCGTCTCGGCCGCAAGACGGGAGAGGGCTTCTACTCGTACTAGAGGGACTGCTCGACGGCCAGCGTGCTCTCCTCGAACGGCGCCGGGAGCAGAGCTGCCGACGCCGCCGCGAAGACGTCCTCGTCCAGGGAATAGGTGCTGGTGAAATCGACCGCGCCGTTGACCTCGATGACGATCCAGCCTGCGGCATCGGCGGGGAGCAGGTCGATGCCGACGAGGGACCCGTCGATCGCGCGGGCCGCGGCAAGGGCGATCTCACACGCGTCGGGCGTGGGCCGGACCGGTTCGCGTCGCGCACCGAGTGCGACGTTCGTCCGCCATTCGCCGGCCGCGGCGATCCGTTTCGCCGCCCCTACGACCCGTCCGCCGGCGACCACGAGCCGCAGGTCGTAGCCACGCGGCGTGACGAGGTTCTGCGCTACAGCGCCCGTCGCCCGGTACCACGGTCTCGTCTCGATGTCCGCGAGTGTCCGTTCGATCGCAGGCTCGTCGTCGCAGCGAACGACGTCCTCTCCCCACGAGCCGAAGCGGGGCTTGAAGACCAGCGGCGGCTCGAGCTCGGGCAGCGGCAGCCACGGGGCGATGTGCTTGGTCGGCGGTTGGGGGATGCCTGCAGCGATGAGCGCCTTCGCTGTGGCGAGCTTGTCGTGGGCCATGAGGAGCGTGCGCCGGCCGTTCAGCACCGTCACTCCGATCGCATCGAGGCGTTCGAGAGCCCAGAGCCCCGGCTCGACCCCGTCGAGCGACGGGAGAACATCGAGGCGTCCGAGCGCGACGTCTCCGGGGACGAGCCGGGCAAGCGCCTGCGCCGGGGACAGCACGCTTCCGAGCCGGGTGTTCGTCGGGGTGGCGCGGTGGGCGACGACCGCAAATGTGCTCATAGCGACTATCGTCGCCCGGACGGCCTCATTTGGGAAGGGCCGCGGCCGTTTCGACTCCTGATCGACGCCGTTCTGTAACCCGTTCCGAGGACGACGGCGCCTATCGTCGACGTCGACGACGCGAATCGCGCTCTGCAGTCGTGAGCCCGACGCGGGTCGCCCGGGGAGACAGGCGGGCCTGGGGCGGTGGGGGAACCGATGCTCCGGGCCCGACTGTCGAGCGGGTCGGGAGCGGCGCACCTACGATCTCTCCCGGATGCAGACGCTCGTGGAACGGGAACTGAAGCTCGACGTGGGCGAAGGATTCAGCTTCCCCGAGC
The DNA here is from genome assembly GCA_963826485.1 of uncultured Thermoleophilia bacterium. Lineage (GTDB taxonomy): Bacteria > Actinomycetota > Thermoleophilia > Gaiellales > Gaiellaceae > PALSA-600. Next base: position 114,490 of record CAWGXF010000010.1, on the reverse strand, counting down.
TTCCGGGCGAGCCGCTCGAATCGCGCCTCTTCACCTCCACGTACCACGACACGCCCGATCGCTCGCTGGCGGCTGCCGGGATCACCCTGCGCAGGCGGGTCGAGAACGGTCTGTCGCGCTGGCAGCTCAAGCTGCCGCGTGGCGGCAGCGCGCGCGCCGAGCTCGAGGCCGCGGGCGGGCCGGTCGGCCCGCCCGCGCCGCTCGCGGTCCTGCTCGTCGCTCACGTGCGCCACGGAAGGCTGGAGCCGGTGGCGACGTTGCGGACACGGCGGACGGGTGTGCGGGTCGTCGAGGGCGGCCGCCCGATCGCCGACGTCACATTCGACTCGGTTGCCGTGCTCGATGCGGGCAGATCGGCCGGAGAGTTCGCGGAGATCGAGATCGAGCTCGTCGACGGCCGGGAAGGCGACCTCGAACGCCTCGGGCGCACGCTGCGGAAGGCCGGTGCGAAGAAATCCGAAGGCCTGCCCAAGCTGATGCGGGCTCTGCCGGCACCGCCGCGGCCGCGGGCCGAGGAGAGGGCGCCTGCGGTGGAGCTCCTTCGGGTGCTGCTGGCCGAGCAGCTGCGCGAGCTGATGCGTCACGACCCCGGCGTTCGGCTGGGCGACGACGCCGAGGATGTCCACCAGTATCGGGTTGCCACCCGCCGCACCAGGGCGTTGATCCGTGCGACGGAGCCCTTGCTGGGCGATCGTTTGACGTCGCTCGCCTTCGAGCTGAAGTGGCTCGCGCGGCGCCTCGGCCCTGTTCGTGATCGTGACGTCCTGATCGAGCGGCTGCGCCGCGAAGTTCAGAACCTGGACTGCGATCGCGATGCAGGCGAGATGCTCGTCGCGCAAATCGAGGAGGCACGCGAACGTTCGCGGGACAAGCTGATCGAGGCGCTTCAGTCGGCGCGTTACTTCGAGCTGCTGGACGCGTTCGCGGCTGCGGTTGCCGCCCTGTCCGAGGTGAGATCCGACGAGCAGGCTCGCGACATAGCGGGCGCGGAGCTGCGTGAGCTCCGCCGGGCTGCGGACCAGCTCGCACCGGTGCCGACCGACGAGGAACTGCACAACCTGCGAATCACCGCCAAGCGAGCGCGCTACGGCGCGGAGCTGATGGCATCCGGGCTGGAGAGCAAACGGGTGGAGCGCTACGTCGAAGCACTGAAGACGCTGCAGGACGTGGTCGGCGAGCACCAGGATGCGGTCGTGGCCGAGGCGACGCTGCGGAAGCTCGCCCGTCGACAGACTGCGATCGCCGCCGGTCGGCTGATCGAGTACGAGCGGACCAGGCGGGCCGAGCAGCGGCGGCTCTACGCCGACGCATTGGCGGAGGCGCTCCGGCGCGGGGCGAAGGCCGTCGGCTGATGCCGGTGCTGCTCCTGCGCCACGCCTCCGCCGGCGACCGGACGGCGTGGGAGGGGGACGACCGGCACCGGCCGCTCGACGAACGCGGTCGCCGTCAGGCAGACGAGCTGGTCCTGCAACTGGCGTCTTTCGAGATCAGGGAGATCCTGACCAGCCCGTACGAGCGCTGCGTCGAGACCGTTCGCCCGCTCGCCCACGCCCGCGGGCTGCAGATCGACGCTCGGGAGGAGCTGGGGGAGAAGCTGCAGAGCGGGCTGGGCACCGTGCTCGTGCGCTCGCTCGCCGGTCACGACGTCGTCGTGTGCGGGCACGGCGGTCTCGACCGCATCGTGTCCGGGGCGCCCAAATGGAAGAAGGGGGTCGTGTTCGTGCTCGGCCCGGATCTCGAGCTGATCGAGATCCTCAGGCCGCGGCGCGGCTCTCGGTGAGCTCGAGCAGCGCACCTTCGCGCACACCGCCCCGGACCACCCGCAACGGCGTGTGCAGACGGGACTGGAGCTCGGTCAGGATCGCCGCGCCCGCGGGGAGCGTCCCGACCCGATCGGCGCCGACGCCGAAACGCCGCACGACGTCGATCGCCGGTGTCTCGGCGAGCAGCGCGAGCGCCTCCTCGAGCTCGTCACTCCCGAGCCTTCCTCCGACGATGCGCTTCAGGGCGCGCGCGCTGCCGCCCACGGCGAACGCGAGGCGATGCTCGGGCGGGTCGAAGCTCTCCAGATAGCCCGCCGCCTCTGCCCGCGCGGCACCGACCGCCGCCCGGCCGGGCGGGTCCGTGTCCAGCAACCTGCTGGTCAGCCGCTGGGAGCCGAGATCGACGGAGCGCAGCCACTCCGCGCCGCCGCGGCGGGTTCCGACGACCACCTGCGCCGAACCGCCCCCGACGTCGACGACCGCGACGCGGCGCCGTCCCGGGGGCGCGGCCACTTCGAGAGCACCCGTGAAACCGAGCCGTGCCTCTTCGACGGCGGTGAGGATGCGGGTGGGGCAGCCGGCCGCCGACGAGATCGCGGCGTGCAGGTCGGAGCCGTTCTCCGCCTGCCGGCCGGGGCTCGTGATCAGCACCGTCAGGTCGGCTGCGCCCGCAGCCCGCGCCTCATCGGCGTAGGAGCCGACGAGCAGTGCCGCGGCGGTGAGTTTCTCCTGCGGGATCGAACCGTGGAGCTCGACATCGGCGCCCAGATGCAGCATCTGTCGCTGCGAAAGGACCTGCCTGCCGCCCTGCGCGACGACGAGGCGCACGGTGTTCGACCCGACATCGATAACTCCGACCATTCGCCGGACATGGTGACGACCCCACACGACGGCGCGGTCTCAGCGCGACCGTGCGAGCCGTCGCGCGCGCTCACGCCTGCGCATGAACGCTGCCTGAGCCGAGCGGCGGCGCTCATTCTTCTTGGGCGACACGCGCTTCCAGGTGCCGTCGGACTGCAGCTCCCACGCCTGCGAGTTGTCGGCGAGGAGCGCCTTGAAGATCGACTCGAGCTCGTTGCGGACCTGTGTGTCCTCGACCGGCATGACGACCTCGATCCGGTGATCGAGGTTGCGGGTCATCAGGTCGGCGCTGCCCAAGAGGTAGTCGCGCCTGTCTCCTGCCTCGAAGCAGTAGAGACGGCTGTGCTCGAGGAAGCGGCCGAGCACCGAGCGCACGCGGATGTTCTCGCTCAGGCCGGGCAGGCCCGGCACGAGACTGCAGTTTGCGCGAACGATGCAGTCGATGTGCACGCCTGCCTGCGAAGCCTTGTAGAGCTCCTCGATCACCTCCGGGTAGGTCAAGCTGTTGCACTTGATCCGGATACGTGCGTGCTTGCCTGCGGCGGCGGCGTCGGCGACGTCCTTGATCCGCTCGATGAGCTTCTTGCGCAGGTTGAACGGAGACACGAGTAGGTGACGGAACCGTTGGGGCCTGCCGAAGCCGGTGACGAAGTTGAAGAGGTCGGCGATGTCCTCGCCGATCTCGGCGTCGGCCGTGAACACGCCGACGTCTTCGTAGGTCCGTGCTGTCGTCGCGTGGTAGTTGCCCGTCCCGATGTGCACGTAGCGGCGAAGCTCATCCCCTTCGCGGCGGACGACGAGCGTCGTCTTCGCATGAATCTTCATGTCCGGGAAGCCGTAGACGACGTGCACTCCGGCTTGCTCGAGGGCTCGCGCCCAGTCGATGTTGCGACGCTCGTCGAAGCGCGCTTTCAACTCGACGACGCAGACGACCTGCTTGCCGTTCTCCGACGCCTTGACGAGTGACGGCGCGACGGCCGAGTCGTCGCTCGTTCGGTACACGGTCGTCTTCACCGCCACGACGTGCGGATCGGCGGCTGCTGCCTGCAGGAACGCCTCGACACTCGTCGCGAACGAGTCGTAGGGGTGTTGGACGATGATGTCGCGGCGCGCGATCTCCTCGAACAGCTCGTCGTCGCCCGATACCGCCAAGCGGCGTTGTGTGAACGGCACCCACGGTGCGTATTTCAGATCCGGGCGGTCGAGCGAATGGAGCTGCATGACGTCCGCGAGGTCGGGCAGCCCGCTGATCGCATAGACCTGGTCGGGGGCGACTGCGAGCCGTTCTGTCAGGCGCATCAGCATGTCACGTGAGATCGAGCTGGACACCTCCACGCGCACAACTGCTCCGAAGCGCCGTCGGCGCAGATCCGACTCGACGGCCTCGAGCAGGTCGTCGGCATCGTCCGAGATCTCGGTATCGCCGTCTCGCGTCAGCCGGAACAGCGCACGCTGCACGACTTCCATCTCAGGGAAGAGGCGCGGCAGGAAGTGCGACAGCACCGACTCGAGGGACACCAGGAGACCACGCGAGCCGATCGAGACGAAACGGTCGAGCCCCTCCGGCACCTTCACCCGAGCGAAACGCTCTTCCCCGATCTCCGGATCGCGCACGAGCAGGCCGAGGCTGAGCGACAGTCCCGAGATGTAGGGGAACGGCTGGCCCGGGCCGACGGCCAGGGGAGTGAGCACCGGGAAGATCTGGCGTGAGAACACCTGCTCGAGCTCCTCGCGCTCGGTCTCCGTGGCGTCCTCGACGCCGCCGACGAGGATCCCTTCCGCGGCCAGCGCGGGACAGAGCTTGTCGCGCCAGAGCGTCGACTGCCGGGTCGTCAGGTCGAGGACGTTGGCCCTGATCTCGGCGAGGGCCTGTTGGGGCGTGCGGCCGTCCGGTGAGCGCACGGAGAGCCCCGAGAGCACCTGATCCTGCAGTCCGGCGACCCGCACCATGAAGAACTCGTCGAGGATCGACGACACGATCCCGCAGAACTTGACCCGCTCGAGCAGCGGCTCGTTCGCGTCGGCGGCGAGATCGAGCACGCGCCGCATGAGGTCGACCTGCGACAGCTCCCGGTTGAGAAGCGTGTCGTATCCGATCTCGGAGCGCGGTTGCGAAATCGTCGCCAAGTCGTTCGATCCTTCCGGAGCATCGTGAACGGTGGGTGTCGACCTGGATACCGACCCGGCCCGATCGTTCGACCCGTATTCTACGCGCGATGCAGAACGATCGCCTGCTCACCGCCGTCGCGCTCGTCGTCGGCATCGTCCTGATCGTGATCGCGGTGATCTACTGGGTGGAGCCTGCGGGGTCGCTGCCGAGCGTGTTCCCCGGGCACGAGTCGGGGTCCAGCCACCATCACTTCAAGCACGGCATCGCGGCGTTTCTGGTCGGTCTGGCGTGCCTCGCGTTCGCCTGGTTCCGGACGGGCCCGAGGCGCACGACCGGCTCAACGTGATCCTGGCAACGCTGATCACGTACCCCCAGGCGATCGTCCTGGGGCTGCTGCAGGGCGTGTCCGAGCTCTTCCCGGTCTCGAGCCTCGGCCACAGCGTCATCCTGCCCAGTCTCTTCGGGTGGAATATCCACCAGAACGACAAGTACTTCCTCACCTTCCTCGTCGCGACGCATCTGTCGACCGCGATCGTGCTGTTCGTCTTCTTCTGGCGCGACTGGATGAGGATCTTCAAAGGGCTGGGACGCTCGCTCCGCGACCGGGAGATCTCCGAGGACGATCCCGACGCAAGGCTCGGCTGGCTGCTGATCGTGGGCACGATCCCGGCCGGCATCCTGGGGCTCACACTCGAGCACACGCTGCGCAAGGGCTTTGCCTCGCCGACCTCCGCCTCGTTCTTCCTGATGCTCAACGGCGTGATGCTCTACGGTGCCGAGCTGCTGCGCCGCCGCGCGCCCGTCACCGAGGTGGACGATGATGCACGCATCGCCCGTACGGTCTCGTGGCGTGGATCGTTCTTCGTCGGCGCGGCACAGGCGATCGCACTGATCCCGGGCTTCTCTCGCTCCGGTGCGACGATGGCAGGTGGCCTGCTCGTCGGCCTCTCGAACAAGGATGCGGCACGTTTTGCCTTCCTGCTCGCCACTCCGATCATCGGTGCGGCCGCGGTGCTCAAGCTTCCCGAGCTGTTCGGTTCCGCAGGCGACGGGGTGCGTGGGCAGGCGCTCGTCGCTTCGCTGTGCTCCGCAGCGGCGGCCTACTTCGCCGTCAGGTTCCTGATGCGCTTCTTCGAGACGAACACGTTGCTGCCGTTCGCGATCTACTGCTTTGCGGCGGGTCTCGCCTGCACGATCTACTTCGTCAGCTGATCGTCGCAATCGCCGTCTTGTTGGTCGGGACGACGATCGCGGGCAATCGGCCGTACGCAAGGTGAAACCTTGGTGGCGAGGTGGAGAACTTCAGGCCGCACATGTCGTCGCGACCGGCGAATACGGGTGGGCGGCGACGAGCGCCGCCCCCGGGCAGCCCGGCGCGGGCGACCCAGGCGAACAGCGTGTGCCGGTTGGAGAGCTCGAACCGATCGACGAGGCCACGTAGCTCAGGGCGCGCACCGAATGCGCCCGTCGGCCGCGAAGCCTTCGGCGGCGACTTCCATCGCATCGAGCATCTCGCGGGCTGGAAGACGCTGCTCCCCTGCCCGAAGAGCGAACCGGCAGTGAGCTCCTATCTGCGCTCTGCGCGTCCGGCCTACCTGGTTCGCCTGGACGACGACACCGAGCGGGTTGCTGCCTGATCGACCGCGCGCGCGTTCACAGTGGACTGGAATTGCCGCCTGCTCTCTTGGCTCGGGGCGCGCCATGGAACGATGCGCCCCGAGCCAAAGAGGGAGAAAGCTCGTCGGTTAGCTGTGAACCTTCTTGAGGATCTTCTCCGAAGCGACCAGCACCTGCTTCGGAATCGGCACGTAGCGGAGCTTCACCCCGAAGGGCTGGCCCTTGGTCAGCGCCCAGAAGACGAACTTCTTGAGCTGAAACGCGTTCCCGGTCGACTCCGGGATGATCACGTAGGTGTAGGTGGAGATCGGGTAGGCGCCCTTCGCCGACTTGGGCGGGTTCACGATGTGCATCTCGCCGTTCGCCGGGACCTTCTTGAACGCCGCCGAGGCCGCCGTGATCGACTTGATGCCCGGGGTCGTGTACCTCCCGGCCGCATTGCGAACCGCCATCACCTGGATGTGGTTCGTGATCGCGTAGGCGATGTCGGCGTACCCGATTGCGCCCGTGGTGTTCTTGACCACGCCGGACACCCCGGACGAGCCTTTGCCGCCGACGCCGACCGGGAACGGCGGCTGGGTCGAGACGCCGATCTTCGACTTGAACGCCGAGCTGACGCCGGACAGGTAGTCCACGAAGTTGTACGACGTGCCTGACCCGTCGGAGCGGTACACGGGCGTGATCTTGGTGCTCGGCAGCGTGACCTTCGGGTTCAGCGCCTTGATCGCAGGGGCGTCCCACGAGGTGATCTGGCCGAGGTAGATCTGGGCGAGCACCGGGCCCGTGATGCGCAGCGGCGCCTTCGCGTCGGTGTGGAGGTTGATCATCACCGCGGTCCCGCCGAGCGCCCACGGAAGCTGGTAGCACCCCTTGCAGTTGCTGAACTGATCCGCGGTCAACGGCGCATCAGAGGCGCCGAAGTCGACCGTGCGGTTCGTGATCGCCTGGATCCCGCCGCCCGAGCCGATCGGCTGGTACACGATGTTGGTGCCGTTCGCGGCCTCCGGGTATGCCGCCTGCCACTGCGACACGAGCGGCTGAACAAACGTGCTGCCCGCACCGACGAGCTGGCCGGCGGAGTGGCTGGTCTTGCCCGCCGTTGCGCTTGCGACGAGGCAGCAGGCCGCCAACGCGACGGCGGATAGCCCCCACAGCGTGCGCCTGGAAACATTCGTCATCTTGTGAGGTTCTCCCTTCGTGAGTTTTTCCGGAGGGTCAGAGCGCCAGTCTCACCGCCTCCCGGAGGCGCATGGGGTGACCGGCGGTAATCTTCTGGTTACGACGTGGTGACGGCCGACTGCCGTGCCCGAAGCCGCTATCGAGCCCGAAGCCGACGCTGGCGCCGCGAGAGGACATAGCGGGCGGTCAGACTCAGGATGAGGACGAAGATCATGAGGACGAACGCGGCGGCCCACGCCTGGTCGTTCAGACTCTGTTCGGGTGATTCCGAGTCGAAGAGGATCAGCAGCGGGACCGCAGCCATCGCTTGGCTTGGATCCGTGACGACCTGGTTGGGTAGGAAAATCGAGGTCGTGAAGAGGAGCGGTGCCGTCTCACCGGCCGCACGCGCGATCGCCAGCGTTGCACCGGTCAGGATCGACCCGATGGCCGACGGCATCACGACGAAGAGCACGGTGCGCCACTTGCTGATTCCGAGGGCATAGCTGCCGTAGCGCAGGGAGTCGGGCACCAGGCGAAGCACCTCGATGGTCGTCCGCGCCACGACGGGGAGCATCACGATCGAAAGCGCCACCGAGCCCTTCCAGGCGGCGTACCCCGAGCCCACGACGAGCAGGGCGTAGGCGAAGATTCCCACGACGATCGACGGGACGCCGTTGAGGATGTCGAGGGCCAGGCCGATGAACCGTGCGACGCGGTTCGACCCGAATTCTGCGACGTAGACGGCAACGAGGATCGCGACCGGCAAGGTGATCGCCGTCGCGATCGCCACCATGATGGCGGTTCCCACGAGCCCGTTCGCGATCCCGCCGCCGGTCTCGCCGTAGGTCACCTGGCTCTGGGTGAAGAAGTCGAGGTTCAGCGCCTTGATGCCGCGCAGGAAGACGGAAGCCACGACGAGCGCGAGCACGCCGATTGCGGAGAAAGCTGCGAGCAGCGCGACCCCTTCCGAGAGGCGGTTCACCTGCTTTCGGCGCCGCGACTTTCCTGTGGCCTTGAGCGAAACGACGGGGGTTGCTGTGTCGTCCAGCTCAAACCCTCTGCGTGATCTCGTACCGCCGGACGATCAGCAACGCCGCGAAATTCACGATCAGCGAGATCACCATCAAGATCACGCCGAGGTAGAAGAGGGAGGCGACCTGCAGGTTCGACGCCGCCCCCTGGTACTGGGCCGCGATGCGGCTTGCCAGGGTGTCGCCGGTGTCGAAGAGGTTGGCGGTGAGGGTCGCCGTCGTACCGATCACTTGTGTGACGGCGATCGCCTCTCCGAGCGCCCGGCCGGCACCCAGGAGGACGGCCGAGATGAGGCCCCCCCGGGTGTACGGGAACATGACCCCGCGTACCATCTCCCAACGGGTCAGACCGAGCCCCACCGCACCCTCCTTGATGTCGGCGGGGACCTGCAGGAAGAGGTCGCGACTGATGGCCGCTGTGATCGGGACGATCATGATCGTCAGGACGAGCACAGCGGTGAACATCGTGCTGCCCGAGATCGGGCGGGTCGCGAAGAACGGCGTCCAGCCGAAGGCGTCGTTCAGCCACGGGCCGAATTGGTTGTGCACGACGGGGCCGAGGACGAGAATCCCCCACAACCCCAGGACGACGCTCGGGATCGCTGCCAACATCTCGACGAGGGAGCCGACGACGCCACGTACGCCGCCCGGCGCCAGCTCGCTCAGATAGAGGCCGATCGCAATGGCGACCGGTGCGGCGAGCAAGACGGCGACGCTCGTGACGTAGAAGGTGGCGACCAGGAAGTCGAGTGCCCCGAACTGGTTCGTGACCGCGTTCCAGGTCGAATCCGACAGGAACCCGAGCCCGAACGTGCTCATCGAGGGCCTGGCCTCGTTGATGACCTTGTAGATGATCAGCGCGATCAGCGCAACGACGCCGACGGCGGCGAGCGCCGAGATCCAGCGCAGCGCAAAATCTCCGACACGATCCCGGAGCGAACGCCGAGACTCGAGACCGCCTTGCTCCGCACTCGCGGCAGAGACACTCATCCAGCCGAGGACACTTACACTTCCCCCTGTCACCCGTAGCATGGTTCACCAAGACGACACGCAATTTTCACATCTCCGACACCCGTCCAGCTCCAGGCATGAAAGAGACTCGAGGCATGGCGTCGAATTCGCAGCAGGAATCGTCGGTTGACGTCTCGGCGAGCCTGAGATCCGGGAGACAGGCCGACATCACCCGCGAGGTCGTCTTCTCGATCCGTGACGTGAGTGTGAGCTACGGGTCACAGTTGGCGCTCACGGGTGTCACGCTCGAGATCCACAAGAACCTGATTACCGCACTGATCGGGCCCTCCGGATGCGGGAAGAGCACGTTCATCCGGTGCCTGAATCGCATGAACGACCTCATTCAGGGCGTCCAGGTCGGGGGCAAGATCCTGTACCACGGGATCGACCTGTATGGATCCGGCACCGACCCCGTCGAGGTGCGTCGGCGGATCGGCATGGTCTTCCAGCGCCCGAATCCGTTTCCCAAGTCGATCTACGACAACGTCTCCTTTGCCCCGAAGAAGCTCGGGCTTCCCGGCGACATGGACGAACGTGTCGAGCGGTCGCTGCGTCAGGCGGCGCTCTGGGACGAGGTTAAGGATCGCCTCAAGCGCAGCGCCCTCGGGCTCTCCGGCGGCCAGCAGCAGCGCCTCTGCATCGCTCGCGCAGTCGCCATCGAACCGGACGTGATCCTGCTCGACGAGCCGGCTTCGGCGCTCGACCCGATCTCGACCTCGGCGATCGAGGATCTGATGCAGGACTTGAAGCGCGACTACACACTCGTGATCGTGACGCACAACATGCAGCAGGCTGCGCGAGTCGCCGAGATGACAGCGTTTTTCAGCCTCGACGTGAAGCAGGACGGCTCGCGGCACGGCGTCCTCGTGGAGTACGACGCGACCGAGAAGATCTTCACGCAGCCGGCCGACGAGCGGACCGAAGGCTACGTGACAGGGCGGTTCGGCTAATGCGCATCTCGTTCACCGAGGAGCTCACGCGGCTCGAGGCTTCCCTCCAGGAGGAAGGCGACCTCGTCCTGCGCGCGCTTCGCTCGTCGTTGAACGCCCTGGCGCGAGGCGACGACGAGCTCGCAGACGAGGTGATCAGCTTCGACGACGAGGTCGACCGCCGCTACATCGCCCTCGAGGAGGGCGTCCAGTCGATGCTCGCGCGCCAGACTCCGGTCGCTGTCGACCTTCGGCTCGTGTTGGCGATCCTGCGCGTGAATCTCCACCTCGAGCGGATGGCCGACTACTGCGTGACCGTCGCCAAGCTGACCAAGCTGATGGGGAATCTCAACGTCTCGGACGACCGGATCGCGCAGTCGATCGAGGACATGGGACAGCGAGCCGAGCAGATGATTCGTGTCGCGCTCGACTCGTTCGCCTCACGCGACGCGGACAAGGCACTCACGCTCGTGGAGCTGGACGAGCTGATCGACCGCGCCAACCGCAACGCAACGGAGGACGTCCTTTCTCTCGGCGACTCCCCCGAGGAGCGCGAATACGGGCTGCGAATGCTCGTGGTGTCGCGCTGTGTCGAGCGGATCGGGGACCACGCGGTGGACATCGGAGAGCAGGTCGTCTACCTCGTCACCGGCGAGTTCCGCGAGTTCAGCGACGCCTCGCACCCGGCGGGCTGAGCAATTCGCACGTTCTAGCCCGGGAAGGTGCAGCGGATGCGGAGGCCCCGGCCCGGTGCGCCGTCCGCTTCGATGTCGCCGCCCGCCGCCGCGACGACGTGCTTGACGATCGCGAGCCCGAGCCCGGTGCCGCGCGACGTGCGGGCGGCGTCCGCACGGTAGAAGCGCTCGAAGAGGCGGTTCAGGTTGACCTCGTCCACCCCGGCGCCGTCGTCGGCCGCCGTCATGACCGCGAACTCGCCCGCCTGCAGGATCGAGATCGTGAACCTCGCGCCGTGGCCCGCGTACCGGATGGCGTTCTCCGTGAGGTTCTCCGCGACCATCCGCAGCATGCGCGGCCGCAGCGGCACTTCGACCTGCGGGTCGCCCTCGACGTCGAGCTCGACACCCGCCCGCTCGGCGGCGCCCGCGAGCCCGCGCGCGACGTCCTGCAGGACCGGGAGCGCGGCGGTGTGCCCGAGCGACACGACTTCCTTCCCGCTCTCGAGCTCGGAGAGAAAGAGGATCTCGTCGATCAGGACGCCGGCGTTCTCGACCTCCGCCTTGGCCTGCTCGATCAGCTCCCCGACGTTTGCACCGGGCAGGTCGACCGAGTCGAGCAGAGCGAGAATGCGGGCGAGCGGCGTTCTCAGCTCGTGCGAGACCGCGGCCGTGAAGCCGGTGCGGAGCTCGTCGAAGCTGCGGTCATACACCAGATCGTCACCATTCCGAACCCGGAAAGAACCTCCCCTCCAACTATCGTAGGTGCCGTGGTCAAGATCCTGATCGTCGAGGACGACAACGTGATCGCGGACGGGATGGCCAAGCATCTGACGGCTGCGGGATTCGACCCGATCGTGGTCGGCCGCGGCGAGCCCGGACTTGCGAGGCTCCGGTTCGAGAATCCCGATGTGTGCGTGCTCGACCTGATGCTGCCGGAGCTCGACGGCTGGAAGCTGATCGAGACCGCGCGCGCGGAAGGGATCGGGACGCCGATCGTCGTCGTGTCCGCCCGCGGCACCGAGCACGACCGCGTGCATGCGCTCGAGATCGGCGCCGACGACTATCTCGTGAAGCCCTTCTCGATGCGTGAGCTCGTCGCACGCGTCGGCGCCGCAGCCCGCCGCGGTGTTCGGCCGCAGGAGGACAGGCGCGGCGAGGCGATCGACATCGAGGAGCTGCGGATCGACCCGAGAGAGGTACAGGCGTTCGTCGACGGCAAGAGCGCAGAGCTCACGCCGACCGAGTTCAGGCTGCTCTACACACTTGCCCTCGATCGCGGACGGGTCGTCACGCGCGATGAGCTTCTCCAGAAGGTCTGGGGACGGCGCGAGACCCACCGCGACCGGACCGTCGACGTCTTCGTGCGGCGGCTGCGGCAGAAGGTCGACCGCAACGCGTCGCGGCACTCGTTCATCCAGACACGCTTCGGGGTCGGCTACAAGCTCGAGCCCGAGCTGAAGATCTAGGCGGCGTCGCCCGCCGGATAGTCTGCCCGCCGTGGACTTCGGGTTGACGGCCGAACAGCAGGCGATCCAGTCGCTGGCGCGTGAGTTCGCCGATGCCGAGATCGGGCCGTACGCAGCCGAGTGGGATCGCCGGCACGGCTTCCCGCGCGAGCTCCTGAACAGGCTGGGCGAGCTCGGCCTGATGGGCGTCTGCGTGCCCGAAGAGCACGGTGGCGCGGGCGCAGATTTCGTCTCGTACATCCTCGTGCTCGAGGAGCTCTCACGCGCCGATGCCGGCGTCGGCGTCACGGTGGCCGTCCACACGTCGGCGTGCACGCTGCCCCTGCTCCAGTTCGGCACCGACGAGCAGCGAAGGCGGTTCGTGCCGATGCTGGCGCGCGGCGAGAGCATCGGCTGTTTCGCGCTCACCGAGCCCGGGTCGGGATCCGATGCCGGGGCGCTCGTGACGCGCGCGGACCGGGTCGACGGCGGCTGGCATCTGCGCGGCTCGAAGCAGTGGATAACGAACGCAGCCTTCGGAGGCACCGTGCTGATGTTCGCGCGCACGGATGCCGAGACGAGGAGTGCGCGCGGTGTGTCGGCGTTCGTCCTCGACACGGATCAGGTCACGATCACGCGGACGGAAGAGAAGCTCGGGCTGAACTCGTCGGTGACGAACGACATCGCCGTCGATACGCGGATCGAGGCGGATCGGCTGGTCGGGGAGCTCAACCATGGTTTTCGGATCGCAATGGCGACACTCGACGGCGGCCGGATCGGGATCGCGGCGCAGGCGGTCGGGATCGCCCAGGCGGCCTTCGACGTGGCACGCGTGTATGCGAAGGAGCGTGAGGCGTTCGGTCATCCGATCGCCGAGTTTCAGGCGATCCAGCACAAGCTCGCCAACATGGCGATGGAGATCGACGCAGCACGACTGCTCACGCTGCGCGCCGCGTGGCTGAAGACCCAGGGCCGCCGGCATACGGGGGCAGGGGCGAAGGCGAAGCTCTTCGCCTCGGAGATGGCGCGACGCCAGACCGCTGAGGCGATCCAGGTGCTCGGCGGCTACGGGTATTCGAAGGAGTTCCCGGTGGAGCGGTACTACCGCGACGCAAAGATCACCGAGATCTACGAGGGAACGAGCGAGATTCAGCGGCTGGTGATCGCGCGGGAGATCCTGGAGCAGGGGGCGAGTGCCGCGGCGTCCTGACGAGCCGGTCCGTCTGACGCGGATCTACACCCGCTCAGGCGATGCGGGTGAGACGTCCCTCGGCGATCTCTCCCGCGTGTCGAAGCTCGACCCACTCGTCCGCGCCTACGGCGCGGTCGACGAGCTGAACTCCGTTCTCGGCTGGGCCCGGCGGGAGGCGAGTGACGGCCGGCTGTCGCGCGTCCAGAACGAGCTCTTCGACGTGGGTGCGGACCTGTCGGTGCCGTTCGTCGAGGGCGATGGGAAGCTGCGAATCACGCAGGCCTCGATCGACCGGCTCGAAGCCGACTGCGACGCTGCGAACACCGATCTGCCGGACCTGAAGAGCTTCGTCCTGCCGGGCGGCTCGGAAGCCGCAGCACGCTTGCACATCGCACGCGCGGTCTGCCGCCGCGCCGAGCGCGACGTGCTGGATGCGGCCGGCTCCCGCCCCGTGAACCCTCTCGCGCTGGTGTATCTGAACCGGCTCAGCGACCTGCTCTTCATCCTCGCCCGCGCGGCCAACGCCGGCGGCACGGAGCTGCAGTGGCTGCCCGGGGGCGAACGCTGAGCGGCCGCGGCGGCGGCTGCTTCGGGCAAACTCAGAGCGTGGCGACGACCGAGGAGCCCCCGGCGCCCCTCCATTCGACGATCTCGGGGGTGGAGAACGAGCCGTTGTATACGCCGGAGCGGGTGCCGGTCGATCCTGAGCGGGATCTGGGTGTTCCGGGCGGGTTTCCGTTCACGCGGGGTGTGTATCCGTCGATGTACCGGGGCCGCCTGTGGACGATGCGCCAGTTCGCGGGGTTCGGGACGGCGGCGGAGACGAATGAGCGGTTTCGGTATCTGCTCGAGCAGGGGCAGACGGGGCTGTCGACGGCGTTCGACATGCCGACGTTGATGGGCTACGACTCGGACCATCCGCGTGCGTTGGGTGAGGTGGGCCGGGAGGGGGTGGCGGTCGACTCGCTGGCGGACATGGAGACGTTGTTTGCGGGGATCCCGCTGGGCGAGGTGTCGACGTCGATGACGATCAACTCGCCGGCGGCGATCCTGCTCGCGTTCTATCTGTGTGTGGGTGAGGAGCAGGGGGTGGGGCGGGAGCGGCTGCGCGGGACGATCCAGACGGACATCTTGAAGGAGTACATCGCCCAGAAGGAGTACATCTTCCCGCCGGAGCCGTCGATGCGGCTGGTGACGGACATGGTCGAGTTCTGCAGCCGGGAGATGCCGTTGTGGCATCCGATCTCGATCTCCGGCTATCACATCCGGGAGGCGGGCTCGACGGCGGCGCAGGAGCTGGCGTTCACGCTGGCGGACGGGTTCACGTATGTGGAGTGGGCGCTCGAGCGTGGTCTCGACATCGACGAGTTCGCGCCCCGGTTGTCGTTCTTCTTCAACGCGCATCTTGATTTCTTCGAGGAGATCGCGAAGTACCGGGCGGCCAGGCGGATCTGGGCGACGGTGCTGCGCGACCGGTACGGGGCGAAGGATCCGCGGTCGCTTCTGATGCGCTTCCACGCGCAGACGGCGGGGGTGTCGCTGACGGCGCAGCAGCCGGAGCTGAACATCGTCCGCACGGCGATCGAGGCGCTGGCCGCCGTTCTGGGCGGCACCCAGTCGCTGCACACCAACAGCTACGACGAGGCACTGGCGCTGCCGACCGAGGAGGCGGTGCGGATCGCGCTGCGCACCCAGCAGGTGATCGCCCACGAGACCGGCGTCGTGAACACGGCCGACCCGCTCGGCGGCTCCTACTACCTCGAGCACCTGACCAACGAGCTGGAGCGGCAGGCCTACGACTACTTCGACCGGATCGAGAAGCTCGGCGGGGTCGTGGCCGCCATCAAGGAGAACTTCTTCCAGCAGGAGCTGGCGGAGGCGTCGTTCACCTATCAGGCCGAGGTCGAGGCGAAGCAGCGGGTGATCGTCGGCGTCAACCGCTACAAGCTTGAAGGTGAACCTGAGCCTGAGATACTGAGGATCGACCCGGCGCTCGAGCGGCGGCAGATCGAGCGCGTCCAGGCACTGCGCGCCCGGCGGGACACCGCTGCGGTCGAGGCTGCGCTCGTGCGGCTGAAGGACGACGCCGCGCACGAAGGACGGAACCTGATGGGCCCGATCATCGACGCCTCGCGCGCCTACGTGACGATGGGCGAGATCTGCGACGCCCTCCGCGAGATCTGGGGCACCTGGCGCGAAACCCCCGTCTTCTGAGCATTCCTATACTGCGGGCGTGGCAGCGAAGATCAGAGTCGTGATCGCGAAGCCGGGCCTCGACGGGCACGATCGGGGGGCAAAGATCATCGCGCGCGCGCTGCGCGACGCCGGGATGGAGGTCATCTACACCGGTCTGCACCAGACGCCCGAGCAGATCGTCGAGACGGCGATCCAGGAAGACGCCGACGCAATCGGCATCTCCATCCTCTCGGGTGCTCACATGACACTCGTGCCACGGATTCTCGAACTGCTCCGCGGCCAGGGGGCGGAGGATCTGCTCGTGCTGGTCGGCGGCACGATCCCCAAGGACGACGTGACCGAGTTGAAGAAGCAGGGAGTGGCCGAGGTGTTCACACCCGGCGCGCCGACGAGCGAGATCGTCGACTTCCTGCAGAGTCGCGTACCTGTTTCGTCCAGCTAGAGTCGGGCGCGCATGAAGATCGTCGTCTGCGTGAAAGCCGTTCCGGATGCCGCTGCCGGCCGGCGCATCGATCCGTCCACGAACCGCATCGACCGGTCGGTCGAGCTCGCGATCTCCGACTTCGACACCTACGCGGTCGAGGAGGCGCTTCGTCTGAAGGAGGCCGCCGACGGCGACGGCGAGGTCGTGGT
Organism: uncultured Thermoleophilia bacterium; assembly: GCA_963826485.1. GTDB lineage: Bacteria > Actinomycetota > Thermoleophilia > Gaiellales > Gaiellaceae > PALSA-600. Next base: position 97,864 of record CAWGXF010000010.1, on the reverse strand, counting down.
CGTCTCGATGGGCCCGGAGAAGGCGATGGACGCACTTCGCAAAGCACTCGCGATGGGCGCCGATCGGGCGGTTCTGATCACCGATCCGGCGCTCGCCGGGGCGGACCTGCTGGGAACCGCGCGCGCGCTCGCAGGCGCGGTCGAGCGGGAGGCCGCAGATCTGATCCTGTTCGGGCAACAGTCGGCCGACGGCGGCGGGGCGTGTCTCTGGTCTGCGCTCGCTGAGCGGCTGCGCAGACCGGTGATCTCGCAGGTGAGCGGCCTCACGCACGACGGTGGGTCCGTCACCGGCAAGCGTCAGACGGAGTTCGGCTACGACTCCATCCGCGCGCCTCTCCCCGCCGTGATCGCCGTGTCCGACGCCATCAACACGCCGCGCTACCCGTCGCTGAAGGGGATCATGGGCGCGAAGAAGAAGCCGCAGGAGACGCTCTCCGCCGCCGATGTCGGTGGTGCCGCCGCCGCGGGGACGACCGTCACGGCGCTCGCCCCGCCGCCTGCCCGTGGTGAGGCGCGCAAGATCGAGGACGACGGCAGCGCCGCCGAGCAGATCGTCGAGTTCCTCGCGGAGAAGAGGCTCGTCTGATGGCCGGGGCCCTTGTCTTCCTCGAGCACCACGAGGGCGCGATCCAGAAGGGGTCGCTCGGCGTGCTTGCGAAAGCAGCACAGCTCTGGGGCGAGGTCACGGGGGTGCTGATCGGCTCCGGGGTGCGTCCGATCGCCGAGTCGGCGGGCACGTTCGGTGCCGCCACCGTCTTCGTCGCAGACGACGAGCGCCTCGGCGCGCCGCTGCCCCAGCCGCGGGTGGACGTCCTCGCGAAGCTCGTGGCGGACGAGGGGTTCGACATGGTGTTGTTCGCGCAGTCGGTGCTCGCCGCCGACGTTGCGGCCGGCCTCGCCGCACGCCTGGAAGCCGGGCTCAACTGGGATCTCGTCGACCTGACGGCGGACTACGTCGGGAAGCGGCCCGCGCTGGCCGACTCGGTCGTCGTCGACGTCGGCTGGTCGACCGACGTGAAGCTCGCGATCTTCCGCTCGGGCACGTTCGATGCGAACGAGACGGGCGCCGCGGCCGACGTGAGAGAGGCGGCGGTCGAGCTCGAGGACTTCTCGACGCTGGCTCAGATGCTCGAGCAGGCGCACGCCGAGCAGCAGGGGCCGTCGATCGAGGAGGCCGACGTGATCGTCGCCGGCGGACGCGGCCTGGGGGAGCCCGAGAAATTCGCGCTCGCCGAGGAGCTCGCACAGGCGCTGGGTGGTGCAGTGGCTGCGACACGTGCGGTCGTCGATGCTGGTTGGTATCCCTACTCGGCGCAGGTCGGGCAGACCGGCAAGACGGTCTCGCCGAAGCTCTACGTCGCACTCGGCATCTCCGGCGCGATCCAGCACAAGGTCGGCATGCAGGGCTCGAACGTGATCGTCGCGATCAACAAGGACGCCAACGCGCCGATCTTCGAGTTCTCCGATCTCGGCGTGGTCGGCGACCTGCACGCGATCGTGCCGAGGCTGGTCGAGCTCGTCCGCGCCCGCGCGTCGTGAGCGTTCGCCCATCCGAGTATCCGGCGCCGTGGTCTGCTTCGGAGGCGATCGTCTCGCCGACCGACCCGGTCGACGAGCGAATCGACGTCGGCTTTCTGATCGTCGGCGCAGGCCCGGCGGGTCTGGCCGCTGCGATCCGGCTGGGCCAGTTGGCGGAGGAGCATCCCGAGCTGTCGGATCGGCTCGGCGAAGTTCCGGTCGCCTTGCTCGAGAAAGGAAAGGCTCCCGGTTCGCACCTGCTCTCGGGCGCGGTGATCAACCCGTTGGCGTTGCAGCGGTTGTTCAAGGGGCGCACGCGGGTCGACGAGATGCCGTTCTACGGCGAGGTGCACGGGGAGTCGGTGCTGTTCCTGACCAGGCGAAAAGCGCTGCGCATCCCGACGCCGCCCACGATGGTGAATCACCGTAACCATGTCGCTTCGCTGTCCCAGCTCGGCCGCTGGCTCGGCGACGAGGCCGAGGCGCTCGGCGTGACCATCCTCCCGGAGACAACGGCCGACCGGCTCCTCGTGGACGGTGGCCGGGTGGTGGGCGTGCGCACCGGCGATCGCGGCCGGGGGCGCAGCGGCGAGGAGCTCGGGAACTTCGAGCCGGGCTCGGACATAGCGGCGCGCGTGACGATCCTGGCCGAGGGCACACAAGGGCATCTCACCGGCGCTGCGCTCGACCATTTCAACCTGCGGAGCGAGAACCCGCAGGTGTGGGCGCTCGGCGTCAAGGAGGTGTGGAAGGTCACGAAGCCTTTGCGCGACGTCGTGCACACGATGGGTTGGCCTCTCCGGAACGGTCGGAAGTTCCGGGAGTTCGGCGGCTCGTTCATCTATCCGATGGGTGAGGACATGGTCACCGTCGGCATGGTCGTCGGCCTCGACTACCGCGACACCGAGCTGTCCGTGCACGATCTCCTGCAGGAGCTCAAGACGCATCCGCGCGTGCGGAAGATTCTCGACGGCGGCGAGCGCGTGCAGTGGGGCGCCAAGACGATTCCAGAAGGTGGGTTCGTCGCGTTGCCGAAGAAACTGCACGCGCCGGGGCTGCTGATGTGCGGCGACGGGGTCGGGCTCGTCAACGTCCCCGCACTGAAGGGGATTCACTACGCAATCGAGTCGGGGCGGCTGGCTGCAGAGGCGGCCTGGCGCACGCTGGAACGAGGCGCATCCACCCGTGCCGCACTCGCGTCGTACGACGACTCCGTGCGCCGGTCGTTCATCTGGAAGGATCTCAAGGAGGTCCGCAACATGCGACAGGCCTTCGGCCGCGGGTTCTACGTCGGCGGGGCGCTCGCCGGCGCGATCACGGCGACGAGAGGCAGGTTCCCGCGGGGCGACACGTCGACCGAGCGCGATGCGGAGCAGTCGTTGATCGTCACCGATCGCGCCAAGTCGTATCCGGCACCCGACGGCGTGTTGACGTTCGACAAGCTGTCGAGCGTGTTCGCCTCCGGCAATCGCACGCGCGATGACCAGCCGAATCACATTCGGGTGCAGAAGCGGGTGCCGCGTGAGGTGGCCGAGCTATGGGCGCGAATGTGCCCGGCGCACGTATACGAGGTCGGCGAGACCGACGGCGACGGGATGGCCGTCGTGAAGATCGCCCCTTCGAACTGCGTCCAGTGCGGCGCGATCACGGCCAAAGGCGGCCGCCTGACCCCACCGGAAGGCGGCAGCGGCCCCGAGTACACACTCACGTAACTCGGACGCGCACCCCCGGTCACAGTGTCAGACACCGGACATCGCCTGAAGAGCCTCCGCCACAAAGGACTCGTAGGAGGCCATGGCGCTCCGCGATTCGCGGTGCAGCAGGCTCAAAACGCCGTCGACCACGTGAAACGGTCTCGGGCGATCGAGCCCCGTCAAGGCGCGATGTCCGCTCCACAGCCAGTCGTGAGGCAGGGCGTCGAACGACCGGGTCGGGTTCAAGTGGACGTAACGGCAAGTCGTGAGGAGGTCGCCTTCGTCTTCGATCTGTCGGCTCCAGAACCGGCGGCCGAACAGGTGATCGCGCCGGCCCTCACGAACGTTGAATGCCCGCGCGTAACCACCGTTCAGCCGCTGCATCCCGCGTGAGAGCCCGCGTTCGCCCAGCTGCATGACGAGGTGGTAGTGATTCCTCATCAGGCAGTACGCGACGATGCGCCAGTCGTACTGCCGCGCGAGCCTCTCGAGGATCAGGAAGAACAGCAAGCGCGATTGGTCGTCCGTGTAGATCGCACGCTGGTTGTTTCCGCGGGTGCCGACGTGGTGGTAGGTGCCGGGCAGTTCGTTGCGCATCGGATATCCCATGTGTGCGACGCTAGGTCAACGAGAGCGCACGCGCATCGTCCCGTTCGGCTTCCGTCGCTCTCTTTTCACGCTTTCTGATCTGTGTCTGACACCGGGCATGGCTAGATTCGCCAGGTCGTGATCACCTCGACGGACAACCCTCGCGTCAGGGACGTCTTGCGGCTGCGGAAGTCGCGGGAGCGGCGGCGGGACGGGTTGTTCGTCGCCGAAGGGACACGGGAGGTCGAGCGGGCGCTCGCGGCGGGGCTGACGCCGCGTGCCATCTACCTTGCTCCCGAGCTCCTCCCGGAGTGGGCGCGGCCCGGTGCCGAGGAGGTGAGCCCCCGCGTGCTCGCCAGGATGGCCTACCGCGCCGAGCCCGAGGGCGTGCTCGGCGTGTTCGAGCAGCCGAAGCGCCCGCTGCCCGTCCGACCGACGCTCGTGCTCGTTGCCGTCGACATCGAGAAGCCGGGCAACCTCGGTGCGATGGCGCGCACGGCCGACGCCGCGGGGGCGGACGCTCTGCTCGTGACGGGCCCGAGTTTCGACCCGTGGAACCCGAACGCGATTCGCGCCTCGACCGGGGCGGTATTCACCCTGCCGATCGTCGAGGCAACGCGGGAGGACATCGCCGCGCTTCCGCTCGCGAGAATCGCCGCCGTGCCGGGCGCGAGGCAATCCCACACCGAAGCCGACTACACGGGCCCGACCGCCTTCCTGATCGGCGCCGAGACCACCGGCCTCGATGACACGTGGCGTGCGCTCGCGCACGCGGAAGTGGCGATCCGGATGAGAGGCACGACGGCGGACTCGCTGAACGCGAGCACCGCCGCCGCCGTGCTGCTCTTCGAAGCCGTGCGTCAGCGGACGGCCCCCTGATCCCCTCGTCCGATTACGGTTTCGGCGTGATCCCGACTCGTGACGACGTCGAACGCGCGCGCGCGACCATCGGCGACCGGCTGCCGAGGACGCCGATCCTGTCGAGCCGAACGCTGAACGCCCGCCTCAAGTGCGAGCTGTTCCAGCGGACGGGCTCCTTCAAGGCCCGCGGCGCGTTGAACAAGATCAGCAGCCTCACAGCCGAGGAGAAACGGCGAGGAGTGATCGCGATCAGCGCCGGCAACCATGCGCAGGCGACCGCATATGCCGCCGCGGCCGAGGGGATCGACGCCCTCGTCGTGATGTGGCAGGGCGCGTCCGAGCAGAAGATCGCTGCGACCCGCGGGTACGGCGCGACGGTCGACCTCGAAGCGACCGACCCCGCCGGCGCATTCGTCCGGCTCGACCGGCTGATCGAGCAAACAGGACGGACGCTCGTTCACCCGTTCGACGATCCCCTCGTGCTGGCAGGCGCCGGCACCGTGGGGCTCGAGATCGAGGAGGATGCGCCCGACGTCGATGCGATCGTTGTCCCCGTCGGCGGCGGCGGGCTCATCTCCGGCATCCAGACCGCCGTCGGTGCAGACATCCGCGTGATCGCCGTCGAGCCGGAGACGAGCTCGGCGCTCCACACCGGCCTCGAGCACGGCGAGCCGACCCCCGTCACGCCGACCTCGATCGCAGACGGTCTGAATGCGCCGTTCGCGGGCCGCTTGCCGCTCGAGATCACGAAGAACCTGGAGCGCGTCCTCGTCACCGAGCGCGAGATCGAAGAGGCATTCCGCGCCCTCTATTCCCGCGCCAAGCTCGCCTGTGAGCCCGCCGGCGCGGCGGCGCCCGCCGCCTGGATCGCGGGCAAGATCGAGGCCGACCGGCCGGTGCTCCTCGTCTCGGGCGGCAACGTCGCCGGGGAAACCGCCGCTGCTATTCTGGCCCGACCGTGAAGGCCGACATCCACCCCGAGTACGTTCTCGCCACCGTGCACTGCAGCTGCGGGAACACGTTCACGACGCGTTCCACGAAGTCCGAGCTGCACGTCGAGATCTGCTCGAACTGCCATCCGTTCTACACCGGCAAGCAGAAGCTCGTCGATACGGGCGGCCGGGTGGAGCGCTTCCAGCGGCGGCTCGAGAAGGCCGAGCGCGCCGCGCGCGCGTCGTCCTAGATCATGGCGCAGGCCATCGGAGGACAGGCCGTCCTCGAGGGCGTGATGATGCGCGGTCCGCGCAACTGGGCCGTCGCCGTGCGCAAGCCGGACGGCGACATCGTGCACGTCTCCCGTGCGATCGACCCTCTCGCGGCGCACCACTGGACGCTGCGTCTGCCGATCGTTCGGGGCGTCGTCGCCCTGGGTGAGAGCCTGGCCATCGGGTTTCGTGCGCTGAGCGTCTCCGCGAACTACGCGGCGCAGGAGGAGGCGGAAGGCGACGGCGAGCCCGCGGAGATCGGACGCTGGGCGCTCGCGTTCGCATTCCTCGTCGCGATCGGTTTCGCCGTAATGGTGTTCAAGGTCGGGCCGGCGCTTCTCACCGATACGCTCCCGATCTCGAACGGCAGCTATTTCGTGTTCGTGGAGGGTCTCGTGCGGGTTGCAGTCTTCGTCGCCTACCTGACGGTCCTGAGTTTCATCCCGTCGCTCCGGCGCGTGTTCCAGTACCACGCCGCCGAGCACAAGGCGATCAATGCCTACGAGGCGGGCGAGGAGCTCACGCCGGAGATCGCGCAGCGCTACTCCTTGATCCACCCGCGCTGCGGAACCGCGTTCCTGCTCTGGGTGATGGTCGTCGGCGTGTTCGTCTACGCGACGCTCGGTCGTCCCATCTGGTACTGGCTGATCGTCAGCCGCATCGTTCTCTTGCCCGTGATCGCCGGCCTCGCCTACGAGCTGATTCGCTTCGCCGGGCGTCACTCGGAGAACCGTGTGCTGATGACACTGCTCGCGCCGGGGCTGTGGCTGCAGCGCCTGACGACACGGGAACCGACACTCGACCAGCTCGAGGTTTCCATTCGCGCACTCAGGGAGGTCCTGGAGCGCGAGGGCCGGATCGAACCGACAGATCGACGCGTGGAGGTGATGGCGTAGTGGCAACCGAACGCAAGGCGGAGGTCGTCTGGCACGGCGACCTGATCGACGGTGGCGGCACGATCGCGAGCGTCACGAGCGGAGCGATCGCACCGCTGGAGGTCTCGTGGGCATCGCGCTCGGAGGAGCCGAACGGCAAGACGAGCCCCGAGGAGCTGATCGCGGCCGCCTGGGCGTCGTGCTTCTCGATGGCGCTCTCGGGAGGGCTCGCGAAGAGCGGCAACCCGCCGGAGAAGCTCGAGACGTCCGCGACGGTGACCTTCCAGCCGGGGGAGGGCATCACGAAAGGCGTGCTGACCGTCCGCGGTACCGTGCCGGGGATGGACCCCGATGCCTTCAGCGAGGCGGCGCAGAGGGCGAAGGAGAACTGCCCCGTCTCGATGGCCTTGACGGGCATCCCCGACACGTCGCTCGTAGCGTCGCTCGCATAGGCAAACTGCGGCGATGGCCGCACTCGACGATCTGATCGCGGAGCTCGACCGCTCCTACGAGGACGCGCAGGCGCGGCTGTCGGACCCCGCCGTCTACAACGACCACCGCGAGGCGGCCGACGTCGGCAGGCGCCTGAAAGAGCTCGAAGGCCCGTACAAGCTCGCGCAACAATGGAAACAGGTGCGCGAGGATCTCGAAGCCGCGCGCTCCGACCCCGAGCTCGCGGAGATGGTCGACGGTTACGAGGCCGACGTCGCTCGCCTGGAGGACGAGTTGAAGCTCGCGCTGGCCGAGCGCGACCCGGCGGACGACAAGGACGTGATCGTCGAGATCCGGCAAGGCGTCGGCGGCGACGAAGCCGCTCTCTGGGCAGGCGAGCTGCAGCGCATGCTGCAGCGCTACGCGGAGAAGCGCGGGTTCAGGTTCGAGCAGATCGAGACGAACGCGAACGACGGAGGCGGCCTGAAGGAAGGGGTGTTCGCGATCAAGGGCGACGGCGCGTACTCGATCTTCAAGTTCGAGGGCGGGACGCACCGCGTGCAGCGTGTCCCGGAGACCGAGTCCGCCGGCCGCATTCACACATCGACCGCCACGGTCGCGGTGATGCCCGAGGCGGACGACGTCGACCTCGAGATCGACGAGAGTGACCTGAAGATCGACGTCTACCGTTCCTCCGGGCCCGGTGGACAGTCGGTGAACACGACCGACTCCGCCGTTCGCATCACGCACGTGCCGACGGGGATCGTCGTCGCGATGCAGGACGAGCGCTCGCAGCTGCAGAACCGCGAGAAGGCGATGCGGGTCCTGCGCGCACGCATCTACGAGGCGGAGCGCGAACGGCAGGCGGCCGAGCAGGCAGCGGCGCGCAGCGCACAGGTCGGAACGGGTGCCCGGGCGGAGAAGATCCGCACCTACAACTTTCCCGAGAATCGAGTCACCGACCACCGCATCAAGCTGACGACGCACCGTCTCGACCAGGTGCTGCAGGGAGATCTCGAGGACTACACCGACGCGCTCATCTCGGCGGAGCAGCGCCGCGCGCTCGAAGGGTGACGCTCGGCGAGGTTCTGCGCGGTGCGACCGATTATCTCGCACGTCGCGGGGTCGCGAATCCACGGCGAGACGCCGAGCTCCTGCTCTCGCGTGCGCTCGGGCTGACGCGGATCGAGCTCTACACCCAGCACGACCGTCCGCTGACCGATGCCGAGCGCGCGGCCGGCCGCGCGCTGGTACGGCGCCGCGGGACGCGGGAGCCACTCGCGTACGTGCTCGGCGACTGGGACTTCCGCCGGCTGACGCTCAAGACGGATGCGCGGGCGCTGGTGCCCCGTCCCGAGACCGAGATCGTCGTCGAGCGGTGCCTCGAACTGCTCGAGGGCGTCCGGTCGCCCCGCGTCGTCGACGTCGGCACCGGCAGCGGCGCGATCGCGCTGGCGATCGCCCAGGAACGCCCGGACGCGCATGTCGAGGCGACCGACATCGCGCCCGAGGCCCTCGCCCTCGCGGCGGAGAATGCCGAGGCGAACGCGCTCGCCGTCGAGTTCTTCGAGGGAGACCTGCTCGCGGGCCGGGACGGGCCGTTCGACCTGGTCGTCTCCAACCCGCCCTACGTCGAGGCGGCTGAGCTCGACACCCTCGAGCCGGAGGTGCGCGAGTGGGAGCCGCGCGGTGCCCTCGTCGACGACGGGCAGACCGAGCGGCTCGCCCACGACGCGCGCGAGGTGCTCGCCGGCTGGCTGGTGCTCGAGGTGCACGAGAGGCGGGCGCACACCGTCTCGGAGGAGCTCGAACGAGAGGGGTATGCGCGCGTCGGCATCAGGAACGACCTGGCCGGCCGGGAACGCGTCGTGGAGGCGTGGTGGGGAACGACCCAGTCGACGACGTGATCGAGGCGATCCGCGCCGGCCTGCCCGTGCTGATCCCGACCGACACCGTCTACGGTCTCGCAGCGAGCGCCGACCGCGAGGAGTACGCGCGGCGCCTCTACCTCCTCAAGGGCCGGGCGCCGACCCAGCCGAGCGCGCTGCTGACCGGCGACGTCGAGACCCTGCTTCGGCACGTGCCGGAGCTGTGCGGCGCGGCAGAGACCGTCGTGCGCGCGTTGCTGCCGGGGCCGTACACACTGGTCCTGCCGAATCCGGCCCGTCGCTATCCCTGGCTGAACGGCGCGCGTGCCGACACGATCGGCGTCCGCGTCCCGGACCTTCCCGGCGCGGCAGCCGCCGTTGCAGCCGCGGTCGGCTGTCTGCTCGCGACGAGCGCCAACGAGCCGGGCGGCCCGAATCCCGTCACGCTCGACGACGTCCCCGTTCGGATCCGGGGTGCGGTCGCTGCAGAGCTCGACCTGGGCGCGTTGGCCGGCACCCCGTCGACGGTGATCGACTTCAGCGGCCGCGAGCCGGTCGTGCTCCGAGAGGGTGCTGCACCCGCCCTGGAGGCGATCGAGCGGGTTCGCGCCGCTCGCTCCGGTTGAGTCACTACGATCCGCCTCGATGGCGGTTGTGCAGCAGACGTTCGACGAGCTCCGGGTGGCCGGCCTCGCCGACGTCGACCCGGAGATCGCCGCGCTCCTCGGGCGCGAGGCCGAGCGCCAGCGCGGCCAGATCGAGCTGATCGCCTCCGAGAACTTCACATGGCCGAGCGTGCTCGAAGCCGTCGGGTCGGTCGCAACGAACAAGTACGCGGAGGGCTACCCGGGCAGGCGGTACTACGGCGGCTGCGAGGTGGTCGACGAGATCGAAGAGCTCGCGCGCGACCGCGCCAAGGCCCTGTTCGGCGCCGAGCACGCGAACGTGCAGCCGCATGCGGGCGCGCAGGCGAACATGGCGGTCTACTTCGCCGTGCTCAAGCCCGGCGACCGCGTGCTCGGGCTCTCGCTCGACCACGGAGGGCATCTCACGCACGGCTTGAAGGTCAACTTCTCCGGAAAGCTCTACGAGTTCCACCACTACGGCGTCTCCCGCGACACGATGCAGGTCGACTACGACGAGGTGCTCGCGCTGGCGAAAGAGGTTCGCCCGGCGCTGATCGTGTGCGGCGGGTCCGCGTACCCTCGGACCGTCGAGGCCGACAGGTTCCGCCAGATCGCGGATGAGGTCGGCGCGCTCCTGATGTGCGACATGGCGCACTTCTCCGGCCTCGTCGCCGCCGGTCTCCATCCGAGCCCCGTGCCGCACAGTGATTTCGTCACCTCGACGAGCCACAAGACCCTCGCCGGTCCGCGCGCCGGTTTCGTCCTCTGCCGGGAGGAGCACGCGTCGAGCCTCGATCGAGCGAACTTCCCGGGGATGCAGGGCGGCCCGCTGATGCACGCGGTCGCCGCGAAAGCCGCGTGCTTTCGCATCGCGATGACCGATGCCTTCAAGGCCTACCAGACGCAGATCCGCGCCAACGCCGACGTTCTGGCGACGACGATCTCGGCCGGGGGCTACGACGTCCTGACCGGCGGCACCGACACCCATCTGGTCCAGCTCGATCTACGACGGACCGAGTGGACGGGCCTCGCCGCCCAGGAGCGCCTCGAAGACTGCAAGCTCACCGCGAACCGCAACACGGTGCCGTTCGACGAGCGGCCGCCGATGGTTGCATCGGGCGTGCGCCTGGGAACCCCGGCCGCGACGATGCGGGGCTTCGACGAAGGCGATTTCGCCGAGGTCGGATCGATCATCGTCGACTCCCTGAACGAGACCGCCGGTGTCGACGAGCTTCGCGCCCGCGCGCTCGCACTCTGCGACAAGCGGCCGCTCTACCCGGGCTTCCGCGGCTACGCTCAATACACGTGAGCGTCACCGAGGTCCGCCACCCGCTCATCCAGCACAAGCTGTCGTACCTGCGGGACAAGGACACGCAGACAGTGCACTTCCGAAAGCTCGTCGAGGAGGTCACGTTGCTGCTCACGTACGAAGCGACGAAGGATCTCCCGACCGCGGACGTCGAGATCGAGACGCCGCTCGAGGTGCATCCGTTTCCGCGAATCTCCGGCAAGAAGGTCGCCGTCTGCCCGATCCTGCGGGCCGGCCTCGGCATGCTCGACGGTGTGCTGACGTTGATCTCGGGTGCGCGTGTCGGCTTCATCGGCCTCTACCGCGACGAGGAGACTCTGCGACCCGTCGAGTACTACGTGAAGCTTCCGGCCGATGTCGCCGATCGCGATGTCATCCTGCTCGACCCGATGCTTGCGACCGGTAACTCGACCGTGCACGCGGTAAGGCTCGTCAAGGAGGCCGGTGCAACGAGCGTGCGGCTGCTTGCGATCATCGCCGCGCCCGAGGGCATCCAGAATGTCGTCGACAGCCATCCGGACGTCCAGATCGTGGTCGCGGCCGTCGACAGGGGCCTGAACGCGCAGGGCTACATCGTCCCCGGTCTCGGTGACGCGGGAGACAGGCTTTACGGCACGAAGTAACCTGACGAGATGGTCTGGAGCGAACTGACCGGGCACCTGCAGGTGCTCTACGGCGCAGTCGCGGCGTTCACGATCGTTCTCGTCCTCACGCCCGCGGTCGGTGCCAGTGCGCGTTACCTGCGGTTGATCGAGCGACGGCAGGAAGGCGAGCGGGAACGCCCGACGATCCCGCGCTTCGGCGGGCTCGCGCTGTTCCTCGGCATTCTCGTCCCCGCGCTCGCGTTCCTGCCGCCGGGCGGCGAGTTCCGCGGCGTCGTGCTCGGAGCGGCCGTCGCGACGACGGTGGGGGCGATCGACGACTTTCGGCACCTCAACTGGTGGCAGAAGCTTGGCGGGCAGGTGCTGGCGGCAAGCATCCCGGTGGGATTCGGCATCTACCTGCACACCTTCACCTTTCCGTTCGTCGGCAGGCAGGAGGTGCCGATGTGGCTCGGTGCGGGCATGACGGTCGTCGCCATCGTCGCCGTGATGAACATGGTCAACTTCCTCGACGGCCTCGACGGGCTGGCGGCCGGCGTCTGCGCGATCTCGGGCCTCACGTTCGCGGTGATCGAGCTCTCGCTCGGACGCATCGGCGCCGCGGTGCTCGCGGCGATCGTCTGCGGCGCGTGTCTCGGCTTCCTGCGCCACAACTTCTATCCCGCCCGGATCTTCATGGGCGACTCCGGTGCGATGCTCCTCGGCTTCACGCTCGCCACGATCGCCGTGCAGGGGCTCTTGAAGACGGCGGCCCTGGCAACCCTCGTCCTGCCGCTGCTCGTGCTGGCGGTTCCGGTGCTCGACACGTCCTTCGTCGTCGCGAAGCGCCTTCGGAGTGGACAGCCGATCTATGTCGCCGACGCACGCCACCTTCATCACCGCTTCATGCGGCTCGGCTACACCCAGCGACGCGCGGTTCTCTATCTGTGGACGTGGTGCGCGATGCTCGCGCTGGCGGCGCTCGCCACCCGCTTCGCCCCGCCGCACGAGCACGGTCGGTGGTCGGCCACGAACGTCGGGATCGACGCCGCCGCCGGGCTGGCGGTGCTCGGCTTCTCGCTCTACGTCGTCTATCTGCTCGAGATCGTCAAGCTCGCAAACCGGCGGCCCCGCCGCCGAAACGCAGCCTCCCGCGCCGCCTGAACTCGCGTCACAAATGCCACCCCTTCGCGGCTTGAAGACGCGAAAACAGGTGTCACAAGCCCTGGTATCCTCCCCGCAGGTGCAGCCCCCGAGACCGACGTTCTCCCTCGCCGGGGCCGGCAGCGTGCTCATAGGCTTCACCGCAGCGTGTGTTGTTGCGGGCACGCTGATCGGCTGGGCGGTGGGGAGCCTCGGCTACGGGCTCGCCTTCGGCGCGGTCGTCGGCATCCCCGTCGGCATCGCCGTCACCGTGATCCGCTACCGCAACATCTGAATGCCCAACTCCTGGACCGAGCCGCGCACGGCCCCGCCGACCTTCCTGCCCGCGATTGCAGGCGCGATCGTGATCCTGGTCGCGCTGCCGCTGTTCCTCCTGGCGGGCTGGCCGGTCAAAGGCTGGGCGATCGGAGCCGTTCTGTGGTTCGGGTCGGAGGCGTTCGGTGCGGTTCTCACACGGCTTCGAACCCGAACGGGTAACCTCGCCGCCGCAGGCGTGGCAGCTTTTGGAATGCTCTTTCGTGCGATTGCCGTGATGGTGGTCGTCTTCGCCGTCGCTGTCTCCGACAAATGGGTCGGGCTGGCGGCTGCCTTGACGTACGCAGCGGGCTACTCGGCCGCGCTCGGCCTGCAGTTGATCGCCTACTACACCGGCCCCAAGGCGGGTGCGGCGGCGTGAAGCGCGTGCTCGTCACGCTCGGAACGCTCGCCCTGCTCCTGCCGGCGAACGCGTTCGCGCGGGGGACGTTCGACCCGACCAAGGAGTTCGAGCAGCACGAGTGGGTGCCGATCCATCTCGGTCCTCTGAACCTCTCGATCACCAAGGCCGTCGTCTACCTGATGCTCGGAAGTCTTCTGACCATGCTGTTCGGTTGGTTCTTCATGCGGGTGAAGGTCGGGCAGAAGGTCGGCCGCAAGGAGACATTCGGCGAGATCGTCTACGAGATCGCACAGACCCAGGTGGCGGAGCAGGGACTGCCGACGAAGGCGATCGGCCGTTGGTTCCCCTACGTGGCCACCTTGATGCTCTTCATCTTCATGATCAACCTGATCAGCTTCATCCCACTGCCGCTCACCGGCGAGACCTGGCACGGCGTTCCGACCTGGGGCATCTACGCGGCGACGAGCTCGATCTCGGTCACGCTCGCGCTGGCCCTCCTGACCTTCGTCTTCACCCATTACGAGGGGATCCGCTGGAACGGCGCGGTGCGCTACTTCAAGAGCTGGATCCCCGAAGCCCCGACGGCGCTGCTCTTCCTCATCGTCCCCCTGGAGATCCTCGGCCAGTTCATGCGGTTGATCTCACTGTCCGTCAGGTTGTTCGCCAACATGCTGGCGGGTCACATCCTGATCCTCACCTTCATCGGCCTGATCTTCATCCTGCAGTCGATCGTGCTTGCCGTGTTCGTCATTCCGGTCGCTGCGCTCTTCTACGTCTTCGAGGTCGTGATCGTCGTCGGCATTCAGGCCTTCATCTTCGCTGCACTGTCCGCCATCTACATCGGCTCGGCGATCGAGCCGGAGCACTAGGAGGAATCTCATGCTCGGCACCATCCTTGCCGCCACCACCGGCGACGTGACCAAGGCCGGAAAGGCCATCGGTCTCGCCCTCGGCGTCGGCCTCGGCGCACTCGGCGCCGGCGTAGGCATCGGAAACATCTTCGGCTCGATGATCCAGTCCGTGGCCCGCCAGCCGGAGTTGCGCGGCGAGCTTCAGGGAATCCAGTGGCTCGGCTTCGCCCTCACCGAGGCGGTCGTCTTCTACGGCCTGCTCGGTTCGATCCTCGCGTACGTCCTGGTCTAGAGGAGGACGGAGGTAATGCTCGCGTCGAACCCACTGATCCAGGTCACGCCAGGGCTGATGATCTGGACGATCGTCTGCTTTCTCGTGGTCCTGTTCGTCTTGAGGCGCTATGCGTTCGGGCCGATCCAGCAGATGATCGACCTGCGGCGCGAGCGGATCGAACAGGCGATCGCCGAGGCGGACAGCGCTCGCGAAGAGGCTCGCAGGCTGCTCCAGGAGCACCGAAAGCTGATCGGCCAGGCGAAGACCGAGTCGGAGGACATCCTCGCCGAGGCGCGGCGCGTCGCCGAGTCCCAGCGCGAGCGCGTCCGGGCCGAGAGCGAAGAGGATCGCCTGCGGCGGCTCGAGGAGACACGCCGCCAGATCGAACAGGCGACCCACCAGGCGCTCGCCGAGATCCGCGAGGAGGTCGGCAGGCTCAGTCTGCTCGCGGCCGAGAAGATCACGCGCAAGTCCCTCACGGACGCCGATCAGAGCCGGCTCATCGACGAGGCCCTGGCCGAGATCGACTTCAGCGAGCTGGAAGGGAGCCCGTCGTAGCCGTCGCACACCGCATCTATGCCCGCGCGGTCTTCGAGGCTGCGCAGGACGCCGGCTCGCTCGAGAAGGTGCACGGCGAGCTCCAGCAGCTCCGAGCGGCCTTCGCCGAGGCGCCCGATCTCCAGGCGCTGCTCGAGAACCCCGAGGTCGACTCGCGGGTGAAGGCGGACGTGCTCGCACGCGTTGCGGCCGGCTCCGACCAGACGGTCGTCAGCTTCCTGCGCCTGATCGCCGAGAAGGGGCGGGCGCGGGAGATCGACGAGATCGTGGCCGAGCTGGACACCCTCGTCGCCGCGGAAAACCACATTCTCGACGTGGAGCTCACCACAGCGCACGCGCTCTCCGACGAGGAGTTCGGGCGCATCCTCGGCAGGATCGAATCCGCCTCGGGCCGCAAGGTCCAGGCGGAACGCAAGGTCGACCCAGACCTGATCGGAGGCATCGTCCTCCAGGCCGGTTCGATGAGGCTCGACGCGAGCGTGCGCGGCCGGCTCCAACGTCTTCGCCATGACCTGACGCACGCAAGGAGATAGTGAGCAGATGAAGCTTCGCCCAGAGGAGATCACATCGATTCTCAAAGAACGGATCGAGAACTTCGACGCCGAGTCGAACCTCGCCGAGGTCGGCGCCGTGCTGCAGGTCGGAGACGGCATCGCCCGCATCCACGGCCTGGAGAACTGCCTCGCGCTCGAGATGCTCGAGCTCGAGCACGGCGTGGTCGGCCTCGCGTTCAACCTCGAGGAGGACAACGTCGGCGCCGCCCTCTTCGGCGACTGGGACAAGATCACCGAGGGTGAGCCGGTGCGACGCACCGGCAAGGTCGCGTCGGTGCCGGTCGGCGAGGGACTCCTGGGCCGGGTGGTCGACCCCCTCGGCAACGCGCTCGACGGCCTCGGGCCGATCGAGTTGACCGAGTCTCGCCCCGTCGAGTGGAAAGCTCCCGGTGTCGTTCAGCGCCAGCCCGTCAAGGAGCCGCTCCAGACCGGGATCAAGGCGATCGACTCGATGACCAACGTGGGCCGCGGACAGCGGGAACTGATCATCGGCGACCGCTCGACAGGAAAGACCGCGATCGCGATCGACACGATTCTGAACCAGCACGACCAGAACGTGAAGTGCTTCTACATCGCGATCGGCCAGAAGGCCTCGACGGTCGCGCAGGTCGTCGAGCGGCTCCGCGAAGCGGGCGCCATGGAGTACACGACGGTGGTCGTCGCCGGCGCATCCGAGGCGGCGCCGATCAAGTGGATGGCGCCTTTCGCCGGCTGTGCGATGGCCGAGTACTTCCTGTACAAGGGCGAGCACGCACTCGTCATCTACGACGACCTCACCAAGCAGGCCGACGCATACCGGCAGCTGTCGCTCTTGCTGCGCCGGCCGCCGGGCCGGGAGGCCTTTCCGGGCGACGTCTTCTACCTGCACTCACGCCTGCTCGAGCGCGCATGCAAGCTCAGCGACGAGCTCGGCGGCGGCTCGCTGACGGCTCTGCCGATCATCGAGACGCAGGCCGGTGACATCTCGGCGTACATCCCGACAAACGTCATCTCCATCACCGACGGCCAGATCTTCCTGCAGTCCGACCTCTTCTTCTCGGGGGTCCGTCCGGCCGTCAACGTCGGCACGTCGGTGTCTCGCGTGGGCACATCGGCCCAGACGAAGGCGATGAAGAAGGTGGCAGGCCGTCTTCGCCTCGACCTCGCTCAGTACCGCGAGCTGGAGGCGTTCGCGCAGTTCGGATCGGAGCTCGACCAGGCGACGCAGTCGGCGTTGAACCGCGGCGAGAAGATGGTGGCGACGCTCAATCAGCCCCAGTACCAGCCGTGGCCGATGGAGGAGCAGGCGGTCGCGCTCTATGCGGGCGTCAACGCGTATCTCGACGACATCCCGACGGAGGACGTCGCACGATTCCAGGACGAGCTCCGCGAGCACCTCCGCGCGGAAGGGACGGTCTACGACGCGATCCGCGAGAGCGGTGACCTGAGCGACGATGTCGCGGAGAAGCTGAACGCCGAGATCGAGAAGCTGAAGACGCGCTTCAGCACCTCCGGCGAACAGGCGGCGTAGTTGGCGTCCACCCAGGACCTGAAGCGGCGCGTCCGCTCGATCACGAACACCCGGAAGGTGACGAAGGCGATGGAGCTCGTCGCCTCGGCGCGCCTGCGGCGATCGCAGATGCGTATCGAGGCGATGCGGCCGTATGCGGACCGGATGCTCGAGCTGATGGCGGGGGTCTCGCAGGCCGCGGGCGCTGTGCGGCTGCCGCTCCTCGAACGCCGCGAGAACGTTCAGAAGGTCGCGATCGTGCCCGTGTCGGCCGACCGCGGCCTCGCCGGCGGTTTCAACGCGCAGGTGATCCGCCGCGCGCTGGCCCTGCAGCGCGAGGCGCACGCCGCGGGACAGGAGGTCGTCTGGTTCAGCACCGGTCGCAAGGCGGCGTCGACCCTCCGCTTCCGGCGTCTCGACGTGATCCAGTCCTGGACCGGTTTCAGCGAGCGCCCGGCCTACCGGGATGCGCAGGTGCTGGCCCATGCGGTCTCCGAGGCGTTCGTGCAGGGCGAGGTCGACAAGGTCGTCGTCGTCTACAACGCGTTCGTCTCGGCGCTGACCCAGAAGGTGACCGTGCGCGAGCTCCTCCCGATCTCCCAGGAGCTGATCCAGCAGGCAGCCGAGGCCGAGGAGGACGCGCCCGGCCACACTCCCGACTTCATCTACGAGCCCGAGCCCCAGGAGATCCTCGCCCGGCTGCTGCCCGTCTACGTCGAAACAGAGCTCTACCGCGCCCTGCTCGAATCGGCCGCCTCGGAGCAGGGCGCCCGCATGACCGCGATGCGGAACGCGTCGAAAGCGGCAGGCGAGCTGATCGACAGCCTGACCCTGGCGATGAACCGGGCACGGCAGGCCGAGATCACGCAGGAGATCCTCGAGGTCGTGGCAGGCGCCGACGCGCTGTCGGGCTGAGGGCCTCTAACAATCCCAGCTCGAATACGTCTCACAGAGAATGGCGTACCCTCTGGCCCACGCTCGGGTAGTGTTGCTGCGCTCGTGAGCTCCAAGGTCGACATCGCGCCCCGCGACGCAGTCAACGCCGAGGGAACCTCGCAGGAGGGCGGCGAGACACAGGTCAAGGCCCGCGGCTACTGGGAGCTCATCTGGAGCCGGTTCAAGCGCGACCGGCTCGCTCTCATGAGCGTCGGCTTCATCATCCTCCTGTTCTTCGGGTCGTTCGTCCTCGCCCCGATCATGGCGCGCATCCTCGGCCACGGCCCGAACGACATCTTCGCAGACGGCGTCAACCAAAACTCACTCACCCCGGTCGGGCCGTGGACGCACATCAGCACCGCGCCCTACCCCGGTGCGAGCGGGCACTTCACGACGACGCTTCTGCCGCTGGGCGCCGACGGCGCACTCGGCCGGGACCTCTTCCTCCGCCTGCTCTACGGCGCGCAGACCTCCCTCGAGGTCGCGCTGCTCGCGACGTTCGGATCGGTCGGGATCGGCGTCGTGATGGGGCTCCTCGCCGGCTACTTCCGCGGTTGGGTCGACACCGTGGTCTCGCGGCTGATCGAGATCGTCATGGTCTTCCCGTTCCTGCTCTTCATCATCGCCATCCGCGTCGTCGCCGGAGACACCCTGAACAAGATCACGTTCGGGGGTATCCTCGCCCCCGGCGTCTTCACGCTCGCGCTGATCTTCGCCGTCTTCGGATGGTTCTACCCGGCCCGGATCATCCGCGGCGTCGTCCTGTCGCTCCGCGAGAAGGAGTTCGTCGAGGCCGCGCGCATGACCGGTGCCAGCGACCTTCGCATCATGAGGTCGCACCTTCTGCCACACCTCGTGGCGCCGATCATCGTCTACTCGACCCTGATCATCGCCTCGAACATCATCGCCGAGGCAGGCCTTTCGTTCCTCGGGCTCGGGATCGAACAGCCGACCGCCAGCTGGGGCAACCTTCTGGCCGCGGCGCCCGAGTACTACCTCACCCAGCCGTGGCTGATGATCTGGCCGGGCCTCGCCATCCTGATGACGACCTTCGCCTTCAACCTCCTCGGCGACGGCCTCCGCGACGCGTTCGACCCGCGCGCCCGCATCTAGACAGGCCCGAATTATCCAAGAAGGCCTGGAAATTGGCACGAGGAGCCTCCTTGGATCTCTCTAACTATTCGGGTGCGGCCGCGTCCTAGTCGCAAGCTGGTGTTTCGTTACAGCCCTGTTACCATGCGGCGCCGCTCGTCAGGGGCGAGCGGGCCGGTCAGAGGAAGAGGAAGGAGTCACATGCGCAAGAAGCAGATGCTCTCCCTGTTTATGCTCGTTCTGGGAGTAGCGATGCTCGTTGCCGCCATGTCCGTTGGCGCCGCTGGTTCGGCGACCAAGAAGTCGGGCTCGGCGGCTGCCCTCAAGGGCGGAACGTTGAGAGTCAACGAGAACAGTGAGGACTTCGACTACGTCGATCCGCAGCTCGCCTACCGGACCGACGACTGGGACATGATCTTCACGACGGCGATGCAGCTCGTGAGCTTCCCGGAGAAGGCGGGAGTTGCCGGCAGCCAGTTGTATCCGCAGGCTGCGACGGCGTTCCCGACCGTCTCGAAGGACGGGAAGACGTATACGTTCACGGTTCGGTCGGGCCTGAAGTTCAGTGACGGCTCGCCGGTGACCGCGGCCGCCTATCAGCGCTCGTGGGAGCGGATCCTGAGCCCGAAGATGGGCTCGCCGCTGGGCGTGAACCTGGACCTGCAGAACACCGTTGTCGGTGGCGCTGCGTTCCTGGCGGGCAAGAGCGCCCACATCTCGGGGATCACCGCGAAGGGCCAGAAGCTGACCTTCAAGCTGGTCAAGCCGAACGCGACCTTCGTCTCGATCCTCTCGATGCAGTGGTTCACGGCGGTCAAGCCGAACATGGCGTACAACGACAAGGGCCTCAACGTCTATCCGGCCGCAGGCCCGTACTACATCAAGAGCCGTGACCCGGGCCGCAGCACGGTGCTGGCGCGCAACCCCTACTACAAGGGCGACCGCCCGGCCAACCCCGACCAGATCGTGTTCACGCCGAACGTGAACGTCGATCAGTCGCTGCTGCAGGTCAAGGCGGGCCAGTCCGACATCGACCTCGCCGGGATCCCCCCGACGGCGGCGACGGATCTCGCCAACTCCTACGGCATCAACAAGAACCGCTTCTTCGTGGGCGCGACGTCGTGCGTGAGCTACATGGCGATGAACAACGCCCGTCCTCCGTTCAATGACGTGAACCTGCGGAAGGCCGTCAACTGGGCGATCGACCGTCCGGCCCAGGTTCGGCTGCTCGGCGCCTTCGCCGGCGCGCGGACCTCGCAGATCCTCGTCCCCGGCATCCCCGGCTACAAGAAGTTCAGCGGGTATGCGGTCAAGGGTGCGAACATCCCGCAGGCCAAGAAGGTCGGCGGTGCGGCGATCGCTTCGGCGCCGACGCTGAACGTCGTCCACACCACGAGCTCGTACTCGACCAACCGTGCTCAGGTTGCCGAGTACAACCTCAAGCAGGTCGGGTTCAAGGTCAACGACGTGCCGACCCCGGCGACGAACTACTACCAGGTGATCCAGACCAAGGGCACCACGTACAACTTCGTCACCAACGGCGGCTGGTGCGCCGACTACTTCGACCCGTTCGACTATCTGAACGTGCTGTTCGACGGCAGCAAGATCCAGGCCGCGAACAACAACAACTATGCGTACTTCAACAACGCGTCCTTCAACACGGCTCTCGCCAAGGCTTCCTCGCTCTCCGGCGCACCTCGCGCAGCGGCGTACGAGAAGCTCGATCACCTGTTGATGGCCAAGTACGCACCGGTTGTCCCGTACCTCATCAACACCAACCGGTACTTCGTCAGCTCACGCACGAAGAACTGGATCTACAGCACGTACTTCGGCTCGCCATACCTCAACGCGTTGGCGGTCGGCTAGCCCGCACGTAAGATGCACTATCCGGTGAGCGAAGCTGGAGAGGCGCCCTCGGGCGCCTCTCCAGCCGCCGCCGGCCCCTCGTCCCCAGCCAGCGAGCAAACTCCATGACGCAGTTCCTCATCAGGCGGATTTTCTGGGCCATCTTCTTGTTTTTCGTGGCCACGATCATCACGTATCTGATCTTCTGGGTGATTCCGGCGAATCCGGCTGCGTTGGCGGCGGGGAAGTCGGCGACGCCGGCCGATATCGCGCGGGTGCGTCACTATCTGCATCTGGACGAGCCGATCTGGCAGCAGTACCTGCGGTTTGTCTGGAACCTGATCGGGCACGGGTCGCTCGGGCATTCGTTCGTGAACCGGCAGGCGGTGCGCGACACGATCTTCAAGGACGCTCCGGTCACGGCCTCGTTGGTCTTCGGCGGTGCCGTGTTCTGGCTGTCGCTGTCGATCCCGGTCGGGATCCTCTCGGCGCTGCGGCCGCGCTCGATCATGGATCGCTTCTCGATGACCTTCGTGCTGATCGGGATCTCCGCGCACCCGGTCTGGATCGGCCTGATCCTCTCCTACGTCTTCGGCTACAGGCTCGGCCTCACCCCGATCGCCGGCTACTGCAACTTCTTCCCCGGCACCGCGGGCGCCCAATGCAGCGGCCCGGTCAACTGGGCCTACCACCTGATCCTGCCCTGGATCACCTTCATGATCCTCTTCGCCGCCCTCTATGTGCGGCTGGTCCGGGCAAACGTGATGGAGACGATGTCGGAGGACTACGTGCGGACCGCGCGCGCCAAGGGCGCCTCGCAGAGCCGCGTCATGGTCCAGCACGTGCTCCGGAACAGCATGCTGCCGGTCGTCACGATCCTCGGCATGGACCTCGGGCTCGCGCTCGGCGGCGCCATCTTCACCGAGAGCATCTTCAACCTGCCCGGCCTCGGCCACGAAGTGATCAACGCCTACAACTTCAACGACCTGCCGATGATCACCGGCATCGTCGTCTTCGCCACCCTCTGCGTGATCGTCTTCAACTTCATCGTCGACGTCAGCTACGGCTTCCTCGACCCGAGAGTCAGACCCCACTGATGCCCGCGCTCGAGGTCAAGGACCTCACGACGCGCTTCCGCACCGACGACGGCGTCGTCAAGGCGGTCTCGGGCGTCAGCTTCTCGGTCGACGAGGGCAAGACGCTCGGCGTCGTCGGCGAGTCCGGCTCGGGGAAGAGCGTGACGTTCCTCACCGTCATGGGCCTCGTCGACCCCAAGCAGTCCGAAGTGTCCGGCTCGGTCCTCCTGGAGGGCGAGGAGATGCTGGGTGCTTCGCAGAGTCGGATGCGCGAGATCCGGGGCGTGAAGATCGGCATGATCTTCCAGGACCCGATGACCTCGCTGAACCCGGTCAAGACGATCGGCTGGCAGCTCTCGGAGGCGGTGCTGATCCACCAGGACGTCTCGAGGAAGGAAGCGCGCAAGCGCTCGATCGAGGTTCTGAAGCAGGTCGAGATCCCACACGCCGCACGGCGCGTCGACGGCTATCCGCACCAGTTCTCGGGCGGCATGCGCCAGCGCGTGATGATCGCGATGGCTCTGATCAACAACCCCGACATCCTGATCGCGGACGAGCCGACGACTGCGCTCGACGTGACGACACAGGCGCAGATCCTGCGCCTGATGGAGCGCCTCCAGGAGGAGTTCCGGATGGCGATCGTGATGATCACCCACGATCTCGGCGTCGTCGCCGAGCTCGCCGACGACGTGATCGTGATGTATGGCGGTCGCGTGGTCGAGCAGGCGAAGGTCGATGACCTGTTCGCGAAGCCGGAGATGCCATACACGTGGGGGCTGCTCGGCTCGTTGCCGCGCCTCAACTCCTCGGGCGGCCGGCTCGAGCAGATTCCCGGACAGCCGCCGTCGCTGCTCCATCCACCGACGGGCTGCCCCTTCAATCCACGCTGCGAGTACGTGATGAACGTCTGCAGCGAGCAGCTGCCCGAGCTGCGGCCGTCGCCGATGGGCGACGAGCACCGCTTCCGGTGCCACCTCGATGACGAGACCCGCACGCGGGTCTGGAGCGCGAAGCACGCCGCGATGCTCGCCGAGGACGCCGCGTGACGGCGCCGCGGGCGCGGGGTTGAGGACGGTGACATGAGCGAACTCCTCGTCGTCGAGAACCTCGAGAAGCACTTCCCGGTCACCCAGGGGCTCGTGTTCCAGCGCCAGGTCGGGGCGGTCAAGGCCGTCGACGGCGTCAGCTTCACCGTCAACTCCGGCGAGACCCTGGGTGTCGTCGGCGAGTCCGGTTGCGGCAAGTCGACGATGGCGCGCTGCGTCGCCCGGCTGCTCCAGCCGACGGGCGGGAAGATCATCTTCGACGGGCAGGACATCACCACCCTCGACCGCAGCGCGATGCGGCCGATCCGGCGCGAGATGATGATGGTGTTCCAGGACCCGTATGCGTCGTTGAACCCTCGTAAGCGCGTCGGCGGGATCGTGGGCGAGCCGCTCGAGGTGCACGGCATCGGCACCGACACCGAACGGAAACGCCGCGTGCAGGAGCTGCTCGAGATCGTCGGGCTCAACTCGGAGCACTACAACCGCTTCCCCCACGAGTTCTCGGGAGGTCAGCGCCAACGGATCGGCATCGCCCGGGCGCTCGCCATCAGCCCCAAGCTGATCATCTGCGACGAGCCGGTCTCGGCGCTCGATGTGTCCGTGCAGGCACAGATCCTGAACCTCCTGAAGGATCTCCAGAAGGACTTCGGGCTCACCTACATCTTCATCGCCCACGATCTCAACGTCGTGCGGCATGTCTCCGAACGCGTGATGGTCATGTATCTCGGCAAGGCGGTCGAGATCGGCTCCCGCGATCAGCTCTACCGCGAGCCGAAGCATCCGTATTCGGGCGCCCTGCTCTCCGCCGTCCCGATCGCCGACCCCGAGCTCGGTCGTTCGCGCAAGCCGATCGTGCTCGAGGGCGACGTTCCGAGCCCTCTCAATCCACCGAAGGCCTGCCCGTTTCATCCGCGCTGCCCTCGTTTCGTGGACGGGAAGTGCAACGTCGACACGCCGCTGCTCGAACCGGTGGGCGGCGACGACTCGCATCTCTCCGCCTGTCACTTCCCGCTCGAGCACTGGCCGATGACCGAGGATGAGATGCGACGGCCGCAGAGTGCTCCCGTCGGCGCGGCCGACTAGAGACGGCGCCGGCTGTGCTGCTGCAGGCCGCACGCCGAGTGGCAGTCATCCTCGCTGCGATCACGGGTGTGACCGTCGTCGGGTCGATCGCGATCGGCCTTGTCGCGGGGAGCAGCCTCGCCCGGTCCGTGTCCGTCGGGCTCTACGTCGCAGGTGTCGCACTGCTCGCCGGGTGCTTCATCGTCGGCGCGCGGGGGCCGTTGCGTGGTGTCAACCGCACGGGGGAGACGGTGCCGATCGTGGGGGCGCGCCGCGTTCGCCGTGCCACGGGCGACGAGCGGTCGGACTCGGTTCAGACCGCGCTCTTTCTGTTTGCCCTCGGCCTCGTGCTCGTCGTGGTGGCCTCTTTGATCGATCCGGCTCATCAGGCGTTCTAGGCAATTCACCTTGTTAACTAACTCCTCGGCCCGGGCGGCGTCGAACCGGGTGTGACACCTGCACGCTGTGAACGCTCCCGCCAGGCGATTTCGCTCCGGCTGGACGGCATGCTCTCCACCTTCGAGTCGGCTCTGCTCGACCGGCACCTGCGCGGCTGCCCGGAGTGCAGTGCCTTCGCGGTCGACGCCGAGGAGCAGACGAGCCTGCTGCGCAGCGCCGTCCTGGAGCTGCCCACCCGGCCGATTCTGGTTCCCTCCGAGTCGTCACGGGCTCCACGACGGGCCGCCGGCGTTCTGAGTGCCTGCCTGGTCGCTGCGGCGGCTGCGGCCGTCGTCGTCTGGCCGGGCGCCCGTTCGGGCGGCCTGCATCAGGCGTCCGCGGGCCGAGTCGGGGCGCCGGTGCCGGTCGTGGTTCCCGCCGAGCCCTCGCTGGCCAGCGCGAATGTCGTCGTGCCGCGCCTGAAGATGCAGCCGGCGTCGATCGCCGACGGCCCGGTGCACGGCTACTTCAGCACACCGGTCTAGAGCACACCGGTCTCGCGCGGCGTCTCCGAACGTTGCAGCGGTTGCAGCGGTAACCGACCGCTGCGCGACGCCCCGCTAGTTGGGGTTCATCGGCACCGGCGGCCGCCAATGGGGCTGCCAGTAGTTCACGAGCCAACGGCCGTTCGGCTTTCCCCCGGCGCGCTTGAGCCCGATGTAGAAACGCAGCTCCGGGCGCTGGTCCTTCCCCGGTTTGGCGACGAGGTCGAGCTCGAGCAGCGCGGAGGTCTTGAAGCTGTAGTCGACCGTGAATGCCGCCGTGTCCGCGTTGCGTGCCAGGTAGGAGACCACCGGGATGTTGCCGGTGTCCCACTGCTTGCGGGTGAGCGTGCCCTTGAGATCGGGATGGACCATCGTGTAGGCGGCGTCGAGGTTACGGCGTTCGACGGCAGTCGTGATGAACTGCCGGGCCAGCCGGATCTGCGCCTTCGAGACCGGCACCTTCTTCTCGGGGTGATAGAGCTGAGCGGGCTTGTTCGAGATCGTGTCCGTGAATGCGTTGGGCGTTCCTCTGAACACGACGAACGCGAGAAACGCACCGATACCGACGGCCAACACGCTCGCGCTGAAGATCATGAACCGCCGCTGCTTGCGCGGTGAGTTCAAGAAGCCTGTGAGAATGCCGCTGGGGGACGTCATAACCCTTGAGACCAAGGTAGCGAGGGAAAGTTAGCCGTACGTCATGTTGCTTTCAGGTTAACGTGCGCCGGGGCGATAGCCCGACGGCAGGGGAGGCAGCTCGGTTCCGGAGCGTTCCCGGACGAGGCGACGCCAGCGGCGGGCCCGTACGAGCGCGACCGCCCCGAACGAGAGCGGGACGAGCAGGATCAGCGCGAGGATGGAGACGACCGGGAGGATCGCCGCGCCGATCGTCGACTTGTTCGTCGGTGTCTGGGAGGCGGGTGGTGGGGCGGCGAAGTCGGCCGGGCCGACCTCGTGGGTCTTCTTGGTGACCGGGTTCATGATCGCGATCGTGTAGATGCGGTTCACGAGCCACTGGTTTCCCTGTTTCACCATCTCGCCCGAGAACACGTACGAGCCGAGGTGGGACGCCGGCCGGGCGTGCAGCAGCAGGTTGAAGACGACGTAACGCGGCCCGGCGTCGATGGTCCGCCATGTATGGAACGTCTTCTCCCGCACCGGGTAGTACGGGATCGGAGAGCTGCCCGCCTCCCAGGCAGCGAGCGTCGCGCCGGATTTCAGCTCCGGCCCGGCGAGCGCCCAGGCGGTGGCGGGCGACTTCCTTGCGACACCGGCGGGGACGAAGCGGTCGAGCGTGCGATCGATCGCCCGGCGGTCGCTCTTCGAGACGCGCACGGAGGCGGCGACCGCGAGCTGCGCGGGCCCCTCGGTCCCGGTTGCCTTCGGGCTCGGGGGCGCGTGGTTCGGAATCAGGACGACCAGCAACCCGACGGCTGCAGCCGCGGCGACGAGGAGCGCGGCCCGAAACAAGCGCCTCCTCGTCCTCGCCGACTGTGGAAGTCGCGGCACGGCTCGAATCTAGCAGCCGGCCGTTTTGACACTGTGATCCGTTGCGGGGACTATTGTGTGTGCTGTGACGTTGCTCCTGCGCGTCCTCGGGGCGTTGATCGTCGCGGGTGTGCTCGCGGTGTCGTCCTCTGCCGCACCGAGCAGCCTGCGGGCGGTGGCGTTCATCGCGGTCCACGGGCACGGCACGGTGACGAGCACGCCCAGTGGCATTCACTGCCCCGCCGCCTGCCGCGGCGTCTTCACCGAGCACGCGCATGTCACCTTCCACGCCAGGCCGGCGCCGGGCTGGACGTTTGGCCATTTCGAGGGCTGGTGCAAGAGCAAGACCCGCACGTGCGGCTTCGACCTCGTCAGCCCGCACGACTGCATCGGCGGTGCGTGCCCGATAGGCGCGTTCGGCTCCAGGGCGTACTTCGTCCGTCGTCAGCCGTCGACCTGAGAGGAGGCCCGGACCGATGCTCCCGAATCCCGTGAGCTCGTATGTCTGAGCCCTCGATCACGCCGACCGTGTGTCGGCGGGGTTGAGACGCGCGGAGCTCCGTTGGCACGTCGCCCCGGAGGAGCGTTCCGCTAGGCTGCGCCTGCCCAGGCTGCCGGCGCGCTTTCGCCGCGCTCGGCGCGGGCCCGAACTCGCACCCTCACCCATCCAGGAGCTCTAGACGTGTCGACGAACGGCAACTCGAACACCGGCAAGCTGCTCGAGATCAGGGGCGTCGTCGTCGACGCCGTCTTCCCGGGGAAGCTGCCCGAGATCTATTCGGCGTTGCGCATCCCGCGACCCGACGGCACGGATCTGATCGCAGAGGTGCAGCAGCATCTCGGTGACAACCGTCTGCGCGCGGTCGCGATGGACGCGACCGACGGCATCGCCAGAGGCACGGACGTCTTCGACACGGGCGGGCCGATCTCGGTCCCTGTCGGCGAGGTGACCCTCGGACGGGTCTGGAACGTCCTCGGTGAGCCCGTGGACGACAAGGAGGCACCGAAGGATGCGGAGCGCTGGTCGATCCACCGCGATCCGCCCGCGTTTGCGGACCTGACGCCGAAGATCGAGATCTTCGAGACCGGCATCAAGGTGATCGACTTGATCGCCCCGTACGTGCGCGGCGGCAAGATCGGCCTCTTCGGCGGCGCAGGCGTCGGGAAGACGGTGCTGATCCAGGAGCTGATTCACAACATCGCCCGCCAGCATGCCGGCGTGTCCGTGTTCTCCGGGGTCGGCGAGCGCACCCGTGAGGGAAACGACCTCCTGCTCGAGATGGAGGAGTCGGGCGTGCTCGACAAGGTCGCCCTGTGCTACGGCCAGATGAACGAGCCGCCCGGAGCACGCCTTCGCGTCGGTCTTTCCGGGCTGACCATGGCCGAGTACTTCCGCGACCAGGGCCAGGACGTGCTGCTCTTCATCGACAACATCTTTCGCTTCGTCCAGGCCGGTTCCGAGGTCTCCGCGCTGCTCGGCCGCATGCCGAGCGCCGTCGGGTACCAGCCGACGCTCGCCACCGAGATGGGACAGCTTCAGGAGCGCATCACCTCGACGACGAAGGGCGCGGTCACCTCGGTGCAGGCGATCTATGTCCCGGCCGACGACCTGACCGACCCCGCGCCCGCACAGACCTTCGCGCATCTCGATGCGACGACCACGCTCTCGCGCGCGATCGTCGAACAGGGGATCTACCCGGCAGTCGATCCGCTCGACTCCACGTCCCGTGCGCTGCAGCCGGGAATCGTCTCCGACGAGCACTACTCGACGGCGACGCGCGTCCAGGAGGTGCTGCAGCGCTACAAGGACCTGCAGGACATCATTGCCATCCTCGGCATCGAGGAGCTGTCGGACGAGGACCGTCTGACGGTGCAGCGGGCGCGCAAGATCCAGCGCTTCCTGTCTCAGCCGAACTTCGTCGCCGAGCAGTTCACCGGGACGCCGGGTCAGTACGTCAAGCTCGAGGACACGATCCGCGGCTTCCAGGAGATCCTCGCCGGCCAGCATGACGACCTGCCCGAGCAGGCGTTCTACATGGTGGGCCCGATCGAGGGTGCGGTCGACCGGGCCAAGCAGATGGCCGGCGCGGAAGCCTGAGCCGATGGCCGACCGCCGCGAGTTCTCGGTGTCGCTCGTGACGCCCGACGGCCCGGCATACGAGGGGGACGCCCAGATGCTGATCGTGCCGGGCGCGGCCGGCGAGATCGGCGTGCTGGCACGTCACGCGCCGCTGATCGCCACCCTCATGGCAGGCTCGACGCGCGTCCACGTGAGCGAGAGCGAAGTGCTCGAGTTCGCGACCGGCCCCGGGTTCTTCCAGGTGCTGCAGGATCGCGCGATCGCGCTCGTGGACGATGCCGTCGAGGCGGCGGCGATCGACGACGTACGCGCGCGGCAACAGCTCGAGGCGGCCCAGGAGGAGCTCGAGGCGATCGAGCGCGGCGACTCGACAGCCGACCGCTGGCAGATCGAGCAGCGCCTGCGCCACGCCGAGAACCAGCTGGCGGTCGCCGGACGCTCCTGAAGCGGGCGGCGCGGTTCGCCGTGACCTTCGCTGAGCGCTAACCTTCCGTCTCCCGGAGAGCTTTGAACGGCAGCTTGGCGACCGGGTTACCAAACGCCTAAAGAGCTCGCGCGTCCCTCCGGGCCCGCTCTCTCTAGGCACCGGAGGTGGACATGACGCTAGGAGCGCGCGACGTCGCACGCGAGATCAGGGAACTGGCGGAGGAGCGCATCCTCGTGCTCGACGGCGCCTGGGGAGTGCTGCTTCAGAACCGTGGCCTGAACGAGTCCGACTTTCGAGGCGAGCGGTTCGCCGACCACCCGCGCGACCTGCTGAATGATCCCGACCTGCTGAACCTGACGCAGCCCGAGATCGTCCGTTCCGTGCACGACGCGTACTTCGCCGCCGGTGCCGATATCACGACGACGAACACGTT
Source organism: uncultured Thermoleophilia bacterium (assembly GCA_963826485.1). Classification (GTDB taxonomy): domain Bacteria; phylum Actinomycetota; class Thermoleophilia; order Gaiellales; family Gaiellaceae; genus PALSA-600. The sequence continues at coordinate 68,351 of CAWGXF010000010.1, read as the reverse complement.
CACTGCGACGTCCGTCGGACAGGCCGACTACGGGCTCGAGGACGCCGTCTACGACTTGAACGTCGCGGGCGCTCGCATCGCACGGGCTGCGGCCGGGCCGGACCGGTTCGTCGCCGGCTCGGTCGGGCCGCTGAACATCACGCTCTCACTGAGCCCGCGCGTGGACGAGCCCGGCTACCGCACGCACACCTTCGACCAGGTCGTCGAGACGTATGCGGAGCAGATTCGCGGGCTTGCGGACGGCGGCGTCGACCTGCTGCTGATCGAGACGATCTTCGACACGCTGAACGCCAAGGCGGCGCTCGTCGCTGCGCGCCAGGCCGCCCCGCACCTGCCCCTCTGGATCAGCGTCACGATCGTCGATCTCTCGGGCCGGACGCTCAGCGGCCAGACGATCGACGGTTTCTGGACCTCGGTCGAGCACGCCGAGCCGTTGATCGTCGGCGTCAACTGCTCGCTGGGAGCGCGCGAGATGCGGCCCTATGTCGCCGAGCTCTCCCGGATTGCATCCTGCCTCACCGCCGCCCATCCGAATGCCGGCCTGCCGAACGCGTTCGGAGGCTACGACGAGACGCCGGACGTGACGTCTGCGTTGCTGCACGAGTTCGCCCGCGACGGCTTCCTGAACGTTGCAGGGTCCTGTTGTGGATCGACACCCGAGCACACAAAGGCGATCGCCGCGGCGGTCCAGGGCCTCGAGCCACGCTCGATTCCCGTCCCGCGCCGCTCGCCGCGGTTCAGCGGTCTCGAGCCGTTCGAGATCGGACAGGACACCGGATTCGTCCTGATCGGCGAGCGCACGAACGTCACCGGCTCGGCCCGCTTCCGGCGCCTGATCGAGGCGGACGACTTCGGGTCCGCGGTCGACGTCGCGCTCGAGCAGGTTCGCGGCGGCGCGAATCTGATCGACGTGAACATGGACGCGGATCTCCTCGAGGGAGAGGAGGCCCTGCGCACCTTCCTGAACGTGATCGCCACCGAGCCTGAAGTGGCGCGGCTGCCGGTGATGATCGACAGCTCCAAGTGGTCGGTGCTGGAGGTCGGCCTGCAGTGCCTCCAGGGCAAGGGCATCGTCAACTCGATCTCGCTCAAGGAAGGCGAGGACGAGTTCCTGCACCATGCGCGTCGCATCCGTGACTACGGCGCCGGGGTCGTCGTGATGGCGTTCGACGAGGAGGGCCAGGCGACGGAGGTCGAGCGTCGTGTGGCGATCTGCGGCCGAGCCTACGACCTGCTCGTCGACACGGTGGGCTTCCGGCCCGAGGACATCGTCTTCGACCCCAACGTGCTCGCGGTCGCGACGGGCATCGAGGAGCATGACGACTACGCGCGTGCCTTCATCGAGTGCCTGCCGAAGATCAAGGAGCGCTGCCCGGGCGCGCTCACCTCGGGTGGCATCTCGAATCTCAGCTTCTCGTTTCGTGGCAACGACCCCGTTCGTGAAGCGATGCACGCGGCGTTTCTCTACCACGCGATCAGCGCCGGTCTCGACATGGGCATCGTCAACGCCGGGCAGCTCGCGGTCTACGAGGACATCGAGGCCGAGCTCAAGGAACGCGTCGAGGATGTGCTCTTCAACCGGCGCCCGGACGCGACCGAGCGCCTCGTCGACATCGCCGAGCGGTTTCGCGGCGAGGGGACGAGGCGTGAGCTCGACCTCCGCTGGCGCGAGGAGCCGGTCGGGAAGCGCCTCGAGCACGCGCTCGTGCACGGGATCGTCGACTTCATCGAGGACGACACCGAGGAGGCGCGCCAAACCGCCGCGCGGCCGCTCGAGGTGATCGAAGGCCCGCTGATGGACGGCATGCGCGTCGTCGGAGACCTCTTCGGCTCGGGCCGGATGTTCCTGCCGCAGGTCGTCAAGTCGGCGCGCGTGATGAAGCGGGCGGTCGCGTACCTCCAGCCCTACATGGAGGACGAGAAGGACGGCACCCACGGCGCCCAGGGCAAGGTGCTCCTGGCGACCGTCAAGGGCGACGTGCACGACATCGGCAAGAACATCGTCGGCGTGGTACTCGGCTGCAACGACTACGACGTGATCGATCTCGGCGTGATGGTCCCGCCGGAGAAGATCCTCGACACCGCCGAGCAGGAGCAGGTCGACATCGTCGGTCTCTCGGGCCTGATCACCCCCTCGCTCGACCAGATGGTCGACGTGGCGCGTGAGATGGATCGCCGCCGGCTGGAACTGCCGTTGATGGTCGGTGGAGCGACGACATCACGCCAGCACACGGCGGTCAAGATCGCGCCGGAGTACGAAAACGAGACGGTGCACGTTCTCGATGCGAGCCGGGTCGTCGACGTCGTGGCGGCGCTGATCGATCCGAAACGCCGCGCGGCGCTCGACACGGAGAACCGCGAGCTGCAGGAGCGCCTCCGGATCCAGCACGCCGAGAAGACCCGCAAGCCGCTACTGCCGCTCGCCCGGGCCCGGGCGAACCACGTGAGGGGCGTGCACGGCGACGCGCCCGCGCCGCCGTTCCTCGGCCGCCGCATGGTCGAGCCGCCCCTGGCCGATCTCGTCCCGTTCATCGACTGGCAGTTCTTCTTCCACGCCTGGGATCTGAAGGGCAAGTTCCCGGCGATCCTTGCGAATCCGGCGGCGCAGGAGCTCTTCGACGACGCCCGGACGCTCCTACGCGAGATCCTGCAGGGGGCTTCGCTGCGGGCCGTTGGGGTCTACGGTTTCTGGCCCGCCCACGCGGAAGGGGACGACGTCGTGATCGACGGCGTGCGCTTCTCGTTCCTCCGGCAGCAGGCGGACCACGGGGACGATCGGCCGAACCGCTGTCTCGCCGACTATGTCGCGCCGGCGGACGACTTCATGGGCGCATTTGCCGTCGGGATCCACGGCGCCGACGAGCTTTCGGCCCGGTACGAGGCGGCGCACGACGACTACTCCTCGATTGCGGTGAAGGCTCTCGCCGACCGGCTCGCCGAGGCGTTCGCCGAGTTCTTGCACCAGCGCGTGCGGCGAGAGTGGTACGCACCCGACGAGCATCTCTCGGAGGAAGATCTGCTGAAGGAGAACTTCCGCGGCATCCGGCCTGCGTTCGGGTATCCGGCCTGCCCCGACCACAGCGAGAAGGGCAAGTTGTTCGAGCTGCTCGACGCTGAGAAGGCGGGGCTCGCCCTGACCGAGACGTACGCCATGCTCCCCGCGGCCGCGGTCAGCGGCGTCTACTTCCACCACCCGCAGTCGAGGTACTTCGCGGTCGGGCGGATCGGCCGCGACCAGGTCGAGGACTACGCGACCCGTCGGGGCATCGCGATCACCGAGGCCGAGCGCCTGCTCGGGGCGAGCCTCGGATAGCGCTCCGGAGCCCTCCGCCGACTCGGCTATCCTGACCGCGCGGGCGCCCTAGACGGCGCCGTACACGTTTTCATGCGGACGACATTGAAGAGAGGCGTCGGCAGAGCGGCCAGCGCCAACGGCAACGGCACCGCTGTCTTTCCGCCCGGGACGGTCAGCGCCGTCACCCGTTATGTCCAGCCGCCTCCGCCGGGACGCACCGGGCTGGGGCTGCTTCGGCGCATCCTGGTCGGGACGCTCGTCGTCGTCTCGGCCTTCGTTCTCGCCGTCGCCGGTGGCTCGTACCTGTATTTCCACCAATCCGTCGCAAGCGTTCGAGCCCACACGCCGGACGTCGTACGAGCAGCACGGAGCCTCGACATTCCGGTGGCGCACCACGCGGCGATCGCGCTCGTGATCGGCTACGACCATCGCGTCGGTGACGGGAACGCGCCGTCCCGGTCGGACACGTTGATGTTGATCCGCGCCGACCCGGACACGAAGACGATCTCGTTGCTGTCCTTTCCGCGCGACCTCGACGTGCCGATCTACTGCGGATCGTCAGCGTCCGATTCCGTCGGCCACGTCGTCACCACCGATCGCATCAACTCCGCGTATTCCCGCTGCGGCTCGAAGGGCACCGTGTTGACGATCAAGCACCTGACCAATCTTCCGATCAACTACCTGATCACGGTCAACTTCCACGGTTTCAAGGAGGTTGTCGACAAGTTGCACGGCGTGTGGATGGATGTCGACCGCCGCTACTACAACAAGAACACGGGCGCGGCCTACGACAACTACGCGAACATCAACCTGCAGCCGGGGTACCAGCGGCTGGACGGCGAGCAGGCGCTGGACTTCGTGCGGTTCCGGCATACCGATTCCGACCTCACCCGGCTCGCGCGGCAGCAGGAGTTCGTGCGCGCATTCAAGGATCAGGTCGCACACAACTTCTCGTTCACGGAGCTGCCGAGCCTCGTCAGCACGATCACGCACAACATCGAGGTCGGCGAGGGCGGCCGGGTGCTTCAGGGCGATCAGGTGATCTCGTATGCGCTCTTCGCGCAGTCTCTGCCGCCGGGACACCTCTTCCAGCAAAAGATCGAGAACGTGCAATGCAGCCTCGGCTGCACCGCCTCGGCGAGTGACGTTCAAGCTGCTGTCGACCAGTTCGCGAACCCGGACGTCACCGCGCCGAAGGCGGCGAACGCAGCCGCGCTCGGCCGGAAGCTCAAGCAGACCTCGCCGCCCGCGTCGTCGGTCACCGTCACCGTGCTGAACGGCAGCGGGGTGCAGGGCGCCGCCGCGAACACCTCCTACCTGCTCGCTCAGAGGGGCTACATCACCCAGACGCCGCCGAACGGCATCTCGGCCAACGGCCCGGCGATGTTCCACTCGACGATCTACTACGACCCGGCCCAGAAGGGGTCGAAGCCGGCCGCCCAGGCGCTGCAGAACCTGATGCCGCCTGCCGACATCGCCGCGTTGCCGCGGCGGCCCGGCCTGCTCGCGCTCGACCCGGGATCGATGCTGCTCGTCGTGCTCGGCAGCGCCTACCACGGCTCGATCGCGCCCGCCCCGCACGCGGACATCCCGACCCACCAACCTGCGTTCGTGCGTTACGACGCCGCGCCCGGCACGGACCTGCTGAAGCCCCTGGCGCGCAAGTTCAAGTTCCCGCTGATGGTGCCGACGGTTCTCGAGGCCAACTCGTATCCCGACACGCTTCCCGGTGACCTGCCGGTGCGCCAGTACTGGCTGGACCGGCGGGGCGGGCATCGTGCAGTGCGGCTCGTGTTCCACGACGGCAATACGTACTGGGGCATCGAGGAGACCGACTGGACCGGCGCTCCGGCTCTCACCGACAAGAGCTTTCGCCACGATCTCGGTGGCCGGGAGTTCGATCTCTACTACTCCGGCTCGCATTTGCACATGGTCGTCCTGCGCGCGCACGGGGCAAGCTACTGGGTCGTCAACACGCTGCTCGACGACCTTTCGAACGAGACGATGCTGGCGATCGCCAAGGGCCTCAAGCCTCTGAAACCCGGGAAGTAGACTCCGCGCCGATGAGCAAGATAGGCATCTTCGGCGCCGGCTGGGTCGGCCTCGTTACCGGCGCGTGTTTCGCGGACCTGGGGCATGTGGTCGTGATTCGCGATGTGGTCCCCGAGAAGATCGACGCGCTCGACAACGGGCGGGTTCCGTTTCACGAGGAGGACGTGCCCGAGCTCCTCGCACGCAACGCGGACCGGCTGAGCTACACGCTAGACGTGGCGGATGTCGCCGACTGCGAGTTCCTCTTCGTGTGCGTCGACACGCCGCCGACATACTCGGGCGACGCCGATCTTTCGCGCGTCTGGACGGTCGTCGACGAGCTTCCCAAGGTCGAGGGACGGCCGATCCTCGTGATGAAGTCGACCGTGCCGGTCGGCACGGGCGAGAAGGTGCGTGCGGGTCTCGACCAGCGCGGCCTCGACCATGTCGGCTACGCCTCCAATCCCGAGTTCCTCGCCGAGGGACGCGCCGTGCGCGACTTCCTCGCGCCCGACCGGGTCGTCATCGGCGCCTTCGACTCGGAAGACGGTGACGCCGTCGCCGCCCTCTATTCGTCCGTCGAAGCGCCGATCGTCCGGACCGACGTCAACTCCGCCGAGATGATCAAGCTCGCCGCGAACGCGTTCCTGATGACGCGCATCTCGTTCATCAACGAGATCGCGAACGTCTGCGAGGCAACGGGTGCGGACGTGGTGAAGGTCGCGGAGGGCGTCGGCCTCGACCACAGGCTCGGGCCGCACTTCCTGCGAGCGGGTATCGGCTACGGAGGCTCGTGCTTCCCGAAGGACTCGCTGGCGCTCAAGCAGCTCGCCTCGAACTCGGGCTACCACTTCCAGCTGCTCTCGGCGGTGATCGAGGTCAACGAGCTGCAGAAACGCCGCGTGATCGGAAAGCTGAAGCGCCATCTCGGACAACTGCGCGGCAAGCAGGTCGCGCTGCTCGGGCTGGCGTTCAAGCCGGACACGGACGACATGCGCGAGGCTCCGTCGATCGTGCTCGCCTCGCGACTGCTCGCCGAGGGAGCCGAGGTGCGTGCCTGGGACCCCGTCGCCGACGGTGCGAATCTCCCCAAAGGGGTCGAGGTCGTGCCGACCGTCCTGGAGGCGGTCCGCGGGGCGCACGCGGCCGTGATCGTGACGGAGTGGGGTGAGCTCAGGCAGCTGGCGACGAACGACACCCGCGAGGCGATGGCGAGCCCGTTGATCATCGACGGGCGCAACCTGCTCGATCCTGAGCAGACGCGGCTCGCGGGCTTCGCCTACGAGGGCATCGGCCGCCCGACGGCGCTCACCGACGTGCTGCCACAGACGTCCGAGCCGAAGACGCCGGAGCCGCAGACCGTCCAGGAGGCCTGACCGCGCGTGGAGGCGATCATTCTCGCCGGCGGAAAGGCCGAGCGACTCGGCGACGCTGCGGGCGGACGGCCGAAAGCGCTCGTCGAGATCGCCGGCAGGCCGCTGGCCGCCTATCAGGTCGGTCGCCTGGCCAGGGCCGGCGTGACACGCGTGATCTTCGCCTGCGCCGAGGGTCAGGGCGCGCTGTTTCTGTCGGAGCTCTCCGGCCTCGGGCCCGAGATCGCGGTCATGGAGGAGCCCGAGCGGCTCGGCCGGGGCGGCGCGATCAAGTTCGCGGCGGCCGGTCGCCTCGAGGCGGGCGACGTGTTTGCGCTGAACGGCGACGAGCTCGTCGATGTCGACTTTCAGGGCCTGCTGCGCGTGCATCGCGCCGGGGGGGCGCTCGCCACGATCACCGTGGCGCAGCCTCGGTCGCAGTTCGGCCTCGTCGAGGTCGACGACGACGACGTCGTCCACGGGTTTCGCGAGGGAGGGCAGGTGTCGTTCTGGGTCAACTGCGGCAACTACGTCCTCTCGCCGGAGGCGATCGACCGCTTTCCCGAGCGGGGCGACCACGAGTCCTCGACGTTCCCGGAGCTCGCAGCGGAGGGGCGCCTGCGCGCCTTTCGCCACCCGGGCCTCTGGCTGACCGTGAACACGCCGAAGGAGCTCCGGGCCGCCTCGGAGCACGTCGAATCACATCCCGAGTGGCTCCTCCCGGCGTAGGCTGGACGGAGCCGATCTGACAGGATCACACGCGATGGGCGTCGACTCGCCGAACATCGACACGCTCGACCGCTGGGCCTTCGACGTCACGAAGGTGGAGAAGCCGTGGGGCCACGAGCTGATCTGGGCGCTCACGAGCGTCTACTGCGGCAAGGTCCTGTTCGTGCGGGCGGGCCAGTCGCTCTCGCTGCAGTTTCACCGCCAGAAGGACGAAGCGTGGCTCGTTCAGTCGGGCCGGGCGAAGCTGGAGCTGGGCGAGGTGGGGGAGACGATGCTGAAGCACGAGGTGATCGGCCCGGGCGCCGCCTTCCACTTCGTGCCCGGGACGGTGCATCGGGTGACCGCCATCGAGGACACGACGATCCTCGAGGTCTCGACACCGCACCTGGACGACGTCGTGCGGCTCGAGGATGCCTACGGCCGCGAAGGCACCTCGGACGCGTAGCCCCTGTCCAACCTTCACACATATGTGGTAAGGTTCGGGACATGCGCGAACCTCTCACCGTCGGCGCTGCGGCCGGCGAGACCGGCTGGTCGGCGCGCATGCTCCGCTACCTGGAGGACAGCGGCCTCGTCGTTCCGCGCCGCGCCCCGTCGGGCTACCGGCTCTACGGGCCGGCCGAGCTGAACCGGCTGCGAACCCTGCGCGACCTGCGCCGACGGTTCGGGCTCGAGCTCGCGGAGCTCGCGTTCGCCCGCCGGCTGCGGCGCGATCCCGACCTGTGGGCCGCGGTCGACGCCTTTCTCGCCGCCGGCGACGACGCAGCCTCCTGGGTCGAGTGGGAGCAGCGCAAGCACGAACGGCTCCTCGCAGCCTGAGCGAGAACGCCCCGACTACACTCCCCGCGACTCAACGAGGAAGGAATCATGTCCACCACCAAGCGTCATGACGTCAAGGACCTGTCGCTCGCCCCCGAGGGTGTGCGGCGCATCATGTGGGCGGACCGGCAGATGCCGGTGCTGCAGGCGATTCGCGAGCGCTTCGAACGCGAGCAGCCGCTCGCCGGCTATCGCATCGCCGCCTGTCTGCACGTCACGTCGGAGACCGCCAATCTGATGCGCACGCTGAAGGCGGGCGGAGCCGATGTCGTGCTGTGCGCGTCGAACCCGCTGTCGACCCAGGACGACGTTGCGGCAGCCCTCGTCGACGAGTTCGACATTGCGGTGTTCGCGATCAAGGGTGAGGACAACGAGACCTACTACTCGCACATCGAGGCTGCCGTCGACCACAAACCGCAGCTCACCATGGACGACGGCGCCGACGTGATCGGCGTCCTCCACAGCGCCCGGCGCGAACAGCTCGGCGACATCATCGCCGGCATGGAGGAGACGACGACGGGCGTCATTCGCCTGAAGGCGATGGAGGCCGACGGCGCGCTCGCATTTCCCGTGATCGCGGTCAACGATGCGCGGACGAAGCACTTCTTCGACAATCGCTACGGCACCGGCCAGTCGACCATCGACGGGATCATTCGTGCCACCAACGTCCTCCTCGCGGGCAAGCGCTTCGTGGTGGCGGGCTACGGCTGGGTCGGGCGCGGAGTCGCGATGCGCGCCAAGGGCCTCGGTTCGCACGTGATCGTCACCGAGGTCGATCCGATGCGCGCGCTCGAGGCGCTGATGGACGGTTTCGAGGTCATGCCGATGGCGGAGGCCGCCAGGATCGGCGACATCTTCTGCACCGCGACCGGCGACAAGCACGTGCTCGCGCGCGAGCACCTCGAGGCGATGAAGGACGGTGCGATCATCTGCAACACCGGCCACTTCAACGTCGAGATCGACATCCCGGCGCTCCGCTCGCTGGCGGTCGAGACACGCGAGGCGCGCAACTTCGTCGAGGAGTTCCAGTTGGAGGACGGCCGACTGCTCTTCCTGCTCGCCGAGGGCCGGCTGGTGAACATCTCGGCCGCCGAGGGCCACCCGGCGATCGTCATGGACATGAGCTTCGCGAACCAGGCGCTCGCGACCGAGTACGCGGTTGCGCACGCCAGTTCGCTCGAGCAGAAGGTCTATCCGGTCCCGACCGAGATCGACGAGGAGATCGCCCGTCTCAAGCTGGCAACGATGGGGGTGGACATCGACCGGTTGACCGAGGAGCAGGCCAGATACCTCGCGTCCTGGGACGAGGGCACCTGACGCACGCCGGCCTCGCGCATGCTCGAGCCTGAACGGATCCTGCGGCTCGAGGACGACGCCGTCGTCCTGCTCGACCAGCGGCTTCTCCCGCTCGAGGAGGTCGAGGTTCGCTGCGAAACCTCGGGTGCGCTCGCGGGCGCGATCGAGAGGATGGTCGTCCGTGGGGCCCCCGCAATCGGCGTCGCTGCCGCCTACGGCATCGCGCTGGCGGCGTCGAAGGGTGAGAACCTGGTCGAAGCCGATCGAGTCCTGCGCGCATCGCGGCCGACCGCCGTCAATCTCGCCTGGGCCCTCGACGAGATGCGCGACGACCCGTCGTACGAGCACGCGCGCCGGATTCACGCAGATGAGGTCGAACGGTGCCGTCGCATGGCTGCGCACGCGGCGGATCTACTCGCGCCCGGCTCCCGGGCGCTGACGCACTGCAACGCCGGCGGCCTGGCGACGGGCGGCTTCGGAAGCGCCGTCGGCGCGCTGCTCACGGCGTGGGAGCGTGGATCGCTTGCCCAGGTGTGGATCGACGAGACGCGGCCGCTCCTCCAGGGCGCTCGGCTCACAGCCTGGGAGCTCGAAGCCGCCTCGATCCCGCATGCGGTGATCGCCGACTCCGCTGCGGCGTCGCTCATGGCTGCCGGGGAGGTGGATTGCGTGGTCACAGGGGCCGACCGCATCGCCGCGAACGGCGACACCGCCAACAAGATCGGGACGTACTCGCTCGCGGTGCTCGCGAGCCACCACACGATCCCGCTGTACGTCGTCGCGCCGACGACCACGCTCGATCCGGCGACGCCGGACGGCGCGGCGATCCCGATCGAGGAGCGTGATCCCGCAGAGATCACGACGCGTTTCGCGGCCAGAAACCCGGCCTTCGACGTCACGCCGGCGGCGCTGATCACGGCGATCGTCACCGAGGACGGCGTTCATCGGGCTCCCTACAAGCCGTCCCTCGCGGGCGCGCGCGCCGCGGTATGAAGGCGATCGTCCTTGCCGCCGGGTATGCGACGCGGCTCAAGCCCCTCACCGACACCTGGGCGAAGGAGCTCCTGCCGGTCGGCGGCCGGCCGATCATCGATCGGATCATCGACGCGCTGACGGTGGTCGAGCTCGTTGACGAGATTCACGTCGTCACGAACTCGCGCAAGGTCGATGCCTTCGCTCGCTGGGCGGACGCCGCCGGGCGTGGCGTGATCGTTCACGACGACGGGACGAGCTCCAACGAGGATCGGCTCGGCGCGATCGGCGACATGTCGTTCGTGATCGACCAGGCCGGCCTCGACGACGATCTGCTGGTGATCGCCGGGGACAATCTGTTCGAGTTCAGCCTTGCCGACTTCGCCGCCTTCTGGCGGTCGAGGGGAACCGCCAGTGCTGTCGCCGTCCGGGACGTCGGCTCGCTCGAGCTCGCGTCGCAGTATGGGATCGTCGCGCTCGACGGGGACGGTCGCGTCGTCGAGTTCGAGGAGAAGCCCGTGGACCCACCGTCCACGCTCGCGGCAACGGCGACGTACGCCTTTCATCGTGCGCACGCAGGTCTGATCGATGTCTACCTCGAGGCCGGGCACGACGCCGACCAGCCGGGTCGTTTCGTCGGCTGGCTCCAGCGCCGTGAGCCCGTGTACGGCTGGGTGTTCGACGCCAGCTGGTACGACATCGGAGATCACGAGCAGCTGCGGGAAGCAGACAACCGCCTGCGGGTCGCGGCCGGCCTGCCCGAGCGCGCGAGCTACTCCCCCGAGTAGGCCCACCGGCGAAATGTGCTCGTTTGTGCCACTTCGGTGGCAGACACGGCACTCGGTCCGCTCTAGCGTGGAGCGCGTGGCTCATCGACCTGCTCCTGCCGCTCCGCTGCGTCGCGTGCGGGGCTGCCGCGGACACTCTCTGTTCCGCCTGCCTGCTCGAGCTGCGGCCGCTCGGCATCCCGCGCTGTGGCTGTTGCGGCGCCCCGACCGCCTGGCCCGTCGAGAGGTGTCGCGAGTGCTCCGGTCGCCGGCATTCCTTCACGAGCGCACGCGCCGCCGTCGCCTACGCCGGCCCGGCGCGCGCGCTCGTCCGTGGCTGGAAGGAGCGCGGGCTCCGCCGGGTGGGTGCCCTCGCAGCCGAGCTGGTGGTCGCTCATGTCGAGCGGCCGGCAGCCGACGTCATCACCTGGGTCCCGCCCGATGCAGCGCGGCAGCTGCGCCGGGGGCACCATCCGGCAGAGCAGCTCGCGGCCGACCTGGCCCGCCGCTGGGAGATCGCCGCGGCGCCGCTTCTGACGCGCAGGGTGAGAATCGGCCGCCAGACCGGTCTGCGCTCGGCAGAGCGACGCCGCAACGTTCGGGGCGCGTTCGAGGCGGCCGGGACGTGCCCTCCGAGCGTCGCCGTCGTCGACGACGTCTACACCACCGGGGCGACCGCTGCGGCGGCTGCGCAGGCGCTCCGTGCGGGAGGCGCCGGGTCGGTGTCCGTTCTCACCTTCGCGCGGGTCGTGCGCTAGGACACCCGTCCGTCAGTCGTGGCCGCTCCCGGCGGCGTCTCGGCGTCTATCCGACCGAGCCGACGGACGGTGTACTAGTGTGAGCACAGGGAATTGACCGCCACCGGAGGAGGCATGCAATGAGGCTTCAGGTGAAGGGAAAGAACGTGGAGGTCAGCCCGTCGATGCGGGAGTACGCAGAGCGAAAGCTCTCGAAGCTGTCGAAGCAGCTGGCGGAGCAGACGCAGGTCGAGCTCGAGCTCTCGGAGCAGCGCAACCCGTCGATCGCGGAGAGTCACGTCGCCGAGGCGACGATCTTCACCAAGGGCCCCACGCTCCGCGCGCGCGAAGCGTCGTCCGACATGCGCGCGTCGATCGACCAGCTGGTCGACAAGCTCGAACGACAGGTCAAGCGGTATCGCGAGATGCGGACCGTGGAGCCGCGTCGGCACGTCGAGCACAACGGCGACCCCGGCGCGGGCGACACCGCCTAGCCGTGGCCCTGTTCCGGCGGCGCAAGCCGCTGCACGAGCAGCTCGCCGAGGCGGGTGAGCTCTCGTTCGCCGCGGCCAACCCCCCGACCGGGCTGAGCAGCGAGCCGCCCGGCTGGGACGGTGAGCAGCGCGGCGAGCCCGGGATCCACGGCGTAGCGCGGCCCCGCCGCTGGGATGTGGTCGCGAGCGCGGTCGCGCCGGGCCTTCGTGGCGACAGCGTCCACTTCGTGGCACTCCCGGACCGAACCCTGCTCGTCGAGGAGGACGAACCGGACGAGGCGCTCGCGCCGCTCGCCGACGCGGTCGAGGCAAGCATCCCGCCGCCGTACCGGGCGGAGGCAGTCCGCCGCGGGCCGGATGCCTGGGCGGTGGCGGCCTCGCGGGTCGCGACCGCCGCAGTTCCCGGCCTCGGCGGCGATCGAGCGGAGCTCGTCGTGACCCGCGAGAGCCGGACGCTGACGGTCGACGGCCGCGCCAGGCTCGGCCATGCGCCCGCGCTCGAGCGGATCGGACAGCTGGAAGGCACGGAGTACGTCGTCCGCGCCGAGCGGCTCGAGGGCGACCTCTGGGAGGTCGAGGCGACGCCCCTGTAGCCGGTACGTGGCCCCGGCAGAGGCGGGTACCCTGTTCCCGATGTCGTCGGCGCTGGGCACATTCGAGAAGGCACTGCGGTTCGGCGAAGGCCGGCGCATGAAGCGCCTCGCGGGACAGGCCGCGTTCATCGCGTCGCTCGAGCCCGAGTTCGGGAAGCTCTCCGACGACGAGCTGCGCGGAAAGACCGTGGAGTTTCGCGGGCGGCTGGAGAACGGCGAGCAGCTCGACGAGCTTCTGCCCGAGGCGTTCGCAGCCGTGCGGGAGGCGCGCCTGCGCGACTCCGATCAGCGGATCTTCGACGTGCAGATGATGGGCGGGATCGTGCTGCACGAGGGCGACATCGCCGAGATGAAGACCGGCGAGGGCAAGACCTTCGTTGCCAGTCTCGCGCTCTACCTGAACGCGCTTCCCGGCAACGGCGTTCACCTCGTCACCGTGAACGACTACCTCGCCCAGCGCGACGCGGAGTGGAACCGTGGTGTCTTCGAGCGGCTCGGCGTGACGGTCGATTTCATCGAGAACAACATGCCTTTCGACCGTCGCAAGGCCGCGTACGACTCCGACATCACGTATGGGACGAACTCCGAGTTCGGCTTCGATTATCTGCGGGACAACATGTCGATCAGCCTCGACGGCGTCGTTCAGCGCGGGCACACCTACGCGATCGTGGACGAGGTCGACTCGATTCTCGTCGACGAGGCTCGCACACCGCTGATCATCTCGGGCGAGCCGACGACTGCAGCGCGCACGTACCACGACTTCGCGCGCATCGTCAAGGGGCTCGAAGGGGCGCAGTCGAAGGGGACGAAGCTCGAAGACGAGCAGCTCGCGCAACAGTTCGACTACCTCTACGACGAGAAGCACAAGACGATCTCCCCGACCGAATCCGGGATCGAGAAGGTCGAGCGCGCCGCCCGGGTCGACAACCTCTACAGCCCCGGCAACGTGCAGCTCGTCAACCATCTGATCCAGGCGCTGAAGGCCCAGGCGCTGTACAAGCGCGACATCGACTATGTCTTGCAGGACAACGAGGTGAAGATCGTCGACGAGTTCACCGGCCGCATCATGGAGGGCCGGCGCTGGAGTGAGGGGCTCCATCAGGCGGTCGAGGCGAAGGAGGGCGTCGCGATCCAGGAGGAGCATCAGACGCTCGCGACGATCACGTTGCAGAACTACTTCCGCCTCTACCAGAAGCTCGGCGGCATGACCGGTACGGCGAAGACCGAGGAGAAGGAATTCGTCGAGATCTACGACCTGAGTGTCGTCGAGATCCCGACGAATGTCCCGGTCGTACGCGACGACAAGAACGACATGATCTTCAAGACGGTCGAGGCGAAGTTCGACGCCGTGGCGAACGACGTCAAGGAGCGCCACGAGAAGGGCCAGCCGGTGCTGGTCGGCACGATCGCCGTCGAGACGTCGGAGTACCTGAGCGAGCTGCTGAAGCGCCGAGGCGTCCCGCACACCGTGCTGAACGCAAAGGAGCATGCGCGCGAGGCGGAGATCATCAAGGACGCAGGCACCGTCGGCGCCGTCACGATCGCGACGAACATGGCCGGCCGTGGTGTCGACATCAAGATCGACGACACGGTGCGGGAGCTCGGCGGGCTCTATGTGCTCGGCACCGAGCGGCACGAGGCCCGCCGGATCGACAACCAGCTGCGTGGGCGCTCCGGACGCCAAGGCGACCCGGGGGAGACGCGCTTCTATCTGTCCGGGCATGACGATCTCGTGCGCCTGTTCGCAGGCGACCGCATCCACAACATCATGGAGCGGTTCAAGCTGCCGGACGACCAGCCGATGGAATCCGGCATCCTCTCGCGCCAGATCGAAAACGCGCAGAAAAAGGTCGAGGAGCAGAACTTCGTCCAGCGGAAGAACGTCCTCAAGTACGACGACGTGATGAACGTGCAGCGGCAGGTGATCTACGAGCAGCGCCACCGCGTGCTGCACGGCGAGGACCTCGGCGAGGACATTCGCGATGAGTGGCTGCCCGAGGTGATCTCGAACGTCGTCTCCGACTACACCGCCGACGAGGCGAGCGACGAGTGGGAGCTCGGTGATCTCGTCGGTGCCATGGAGGCGCTCTACGGCACAGGGGTGGCCGAGGCCGAGCTCAAGGGGCTCGACCGCCAGGCGGTCGTGCAGGAGTTCCTCGACGACGCGCTCGACGCGTACGTGGAGCGCGAGAAGGAGCTGGAGGAGATCCAGGAAGGGCTGATGCGCGACCTCGAGCGATTCATCGTCATGCAGACGGTGGACACGCGCTGGCGCGAGCACCTCGAGAACATGGACTACATGCGCGAGGGCATCGGGCTCCGCGGCCTGGCGCAGAAGGACCCGCTCGTGGAGTACCGCAACGAGGGCCATCTCATGTTCCAGGATCTGAACCGGGCGATCCGCGAAGAGGTCGTGACCCTGCTCTTCCACGCCGAGGTGACGCCGGATGACGGCAGCACCGCCTTGCAGCAGCCGCAAGGGAGCGAAGGGAACGGCAGCCTGAGCTACGAGCACGAATCGCTCGCAGGCGCCGACGCGATCCTCGCCGCCGGCGGCTCGTCCACCTATGCGGGTGGCGGCGGCGGCGGCGCCGGAGGCGCCGTGTCGACCCCGGTCGCACAGCGCCCCAAGGTGAATTCCGAGTTCGAGAACGTCGGGCGCAACGATCCGTGCCCCTGCGGGTCGGGCAAGAAGTACAAGAAGTGCCACGGCGCATAGAAGCTCCCTGAGGCTCCCGCTCGGCCCGACCGGGTCGTGGCTGCGCGGCGACCGCCGGTGCCTTAGGCTCCCGGTGTGAGCACAGTCGAGCGGCGGCTCCTCGCCAGGGAGGCGGCGATCTCTGCCGCAGTTGCCGCGACCCTGACCGGCCTCATCGTCTGGCTCGGCCCGCCCGGCGTCGACCTGGCGGCACACGCATATCAGCGCACCTTCCTGCTCGAGCACGGGTTCGCCCTCTGGAACAACTTCTGGTACGGAGGCCGCTACTCGTTCGTCACCTACAGCTTCCTGTACTACCCGCTCGCAGCTCTGATCGGGATCAAGGTCCTGGCCGTCGCGACGATCGGCGCCGCCGCACTCGGGTTCACACTCGTCGTGTGGCAGGAGTGGGGCCCCGCGGCGCGCTTCTCGAGCCGGACGTTCGCGGTGCTCTGGGCCGGCGTCGCTCTCTCCGCCGCTTTCCCGTTTGCGCTCGGCGCGGCGCTTGCGCTGCTCGCGCTGAGCGCATTGCAGCAGGGGAGGAGCCGCATTTTCGCCGGGCTCGTCTTCCTGACGCTGCTCGCGAGCCCGCTCGCGTTCCTGCTGCTGGCGCTGATTCTCGCGGGCAGCTCGCTGGAGCACAGGCCCCGCCGTGCGACCGTCGTCGTGGTGGCCGCGGCCGGCGTCCTCGAGTTGCTTCTCCGCCGGCTCTTCCCGAGCGGAGGCGAGTTCCCGTTCTCGGTCGCGGACTTCGTGCCGGGGGTGGCGTTCGCGGTGCTCGGGATCCTCGTCACGGCCCGTGTCCCGCGGGCGCGGCGGCTGCTCGGGCTGTTCGCGGTCTTCCTGGCTGCGTTCCTGATCGCGTTCGTGATTCCGAGCGACCTCGGCTCGAACGTCGAGCGGCTCAAGTTCGCGGCGATCCCGATCGCGCTCCTCGCAGCCGCGCTCGTCGCTCCGAAGCGCATCGCGCTGGCGGCGGCCCTCGTCGCCGTCGCGGGGTTCTGGAACATTGCCGCGCTGGCGCATACCGCCAAGAGCGCCGCCGGCGACCCGGCACACACATTGGCGTACTGGGCGCCGGCGATCGGCTACCTGCACGCGCACCTCAGTCCGTCGTATCGAGTGGAGGTGGTTGACACGACGGAGCACTGGGCGGCGGCGTACCTCCCGGATGCCGGAATCCCGATCGTGCGCGGCTGGTACCGCCAGAGCGACTTCCCGCAGAACGAGCTGCTCTACGAC
The DNA here is from genome assembly GCA_963826485.1 of uncultured Thermoleophilia bacterium. Taxonomy (GTDB): domain Bacteria; phylum Actinomycetota; class Thermoleophilia; order Gaiellales; family Gaiellaceae; genus PALSA-600. Next base: position 51,326 of record CAWGXF010000010.1, on the reverse strand, counting down.
AAGACGCTCGGCCCGCATGCCTACGAGGCGTGGCTGCGAAGCCAGGGTGTGCGCTATGTGCTGCTGCCCGACGCACAGCCCGACTACAGCGCGCTCAACGAAGCGATCCTGATCCGCTCGGGCAAGACGTCACTCGTGCCGGTCTTCCGGTCGGCGCACGTCGTCGTGTACCAGCTCCCTCGGGCGATGCCCCTCGTCACCGGTGCCGGCGACGCCAGTGTGCTCTGGCTGTTTCCGACCCACATCGTGGCGCTCGTCGACGCTCCCGGCCGCTACAAGGTGCGTGTCCGCTGGTCGCCGTACTGGCGCGCGTCCGCGGGCTGTGTCTGGCGCGGCCCGGACGGGATGCTCCGTCTGAAGGCACCGCGGGCCGGGCTGGTGGACCTGCGCGTCTCGGTGAACGTCACCCGGGGCCTCGAGACGCTCACGGGACTGACGCCGCGGCGAGCCTGCACGAAGTGATTCGGAGGCAGCCCCCGATAGGCCTGCGGCACGTGCCCGGTACGATCCCCTGATGATCGAAGACGGGAGAACACTCACGGATCAGCTCTCCGAGCTCGGGGCCCAGCTCGACTGGGTCCGTGAGTACCTTTGACCCGGTCTCACTCGAACATCGCGTCGTAGAGCTCGAAGAGCGCATGAACGCTCCGGGGTTCTGGGACGACCAGGCCACCGCCGCGAAGGTCTCCGCCGAGCACGCGCGCGTCTCGCGGCGTCTCGACGGCTACCGCAGGCTGACGCAGGACTACGAGGACGCACGCGAGCTCGCGGAGATGGACGGCGGCGAGATGCAGGAGGAGATCGCAGCTGTGCTCGTGCCGCTGCGCGCCGAGCTCGACCGGCTCCAGGAGGCAGCGCTCTTCAACGGCGAGTACGACACCGGCGACGCGGTCGTGACCCTCCAATCCGGCACCGGCGGGACGGACGCCCAGGACTGGGCCGAGATGATGCTGCGGATGTACGAGCGCTGGGCCGCGAACCGCGACTTCAAGGTCGAGCTGCTCGAGGCGAGCCCGGGTGAGGAGGCCGGGCTCAAGTCCGCAACCTTCACCGTCGCAGGCGAGAACGCGTACGGGATCCTGAAAGCCGAGCGCGGGAAGCACCGCCTCGTCCGCCTCAGCCCCTTCGACCAGGCTCATCGCCGGCACACGGCGTTCTCGACCGTGATCGTCGCGCCGCTGCTGCCCGATGACGCGGCGGTCGAGCTCGACGACGGCGACCTGAAGATCGACACCTACCGCGCCCAGGGGGCCGGCGGCCAGCACGTCAACAAGACCGACAGCGCCGTCCGGATCACGCACCTGCCGAGCGGGATCGTCGTCCAGTGCCAGAACGAGCGCTCGCAGTCTGCGAACAAGCAGACGGCGATGCGCGTCCTGCGCGCCCGGCTCGCCGAGAAGGCGGAAGAGGAGAGGGAAGCGGTGATGGCGAAAGAGCGTGGTGGATCCGCCGACACCGGCTTCGGCGGAGAGTCGGTTCGCTCCTACGTCCTCCAGCCGTATCAACTTGTGAAAGATACGCGTACCGGTTACGAGATGGGAAACGTCCAGGCAGTCCTCGACGGCGAGCTCGACCCGTTCATCCACGAATACCTGCTCGCGCGGGCGGCCGGGAGGGCCGTCTAGGCGGTGGGGTACACTGACCTCCCCCTTCGCACCTGGGCGACTCGGTAAGGCGACGCCCCATCAGAATGACCGTGCAGGAACCTGAACTGACAGACATCCAAGCGGCCGTCGTCGTCGACGAGCCCGTCCGGACGCCAGGCCCCGGCGCCGCCTCGATGATCGTCTTCGACTCGGTGACGAAGGTCTACGAGCCGGACGTGATCGCACTCAGCGACGTCACGTTCCACATCGACAAGGGCGAGTTCGTGTTCATCGTCGGTGCCTCGGGCTCTGGCAAGTCGACACTCGTGCGGCTTCTCCTCAAGGAGCTCGAGCCGACGAGCGGCAAGATCGTGGTCGGCGGTCGCGAGCTCGGGCGCCTGAAGCGCTCGGATGTGCCGAGGCTCCGACGAAACATCGGCTGTGTCTTCCAGGACTTCAAGCTCCTGCCCCGTCGAACGGCCGCCGAGAACGTCGCATACGCCCTGAAGGTCCAGGGCGAGTCGACCTCGGCGATCCGCAAGAAGGTGCCGGAGGTGTTGGCGATGGTCGGCCTCGGACACAAGATGAGCTCTCTGCCCGACGAGCTCTCCGGCGGCGAGCAGCAGCGCGTCTCGATCGCGCGCGCGTTCGTCAACCATCCGCCTCTCCTCGTCTGCGACGAGCCGACCGGGAACCTCGACCCCGACACCTCCGTCGGGATCATGCAGTTGCTCTACCGCATCAACCGCAGCGGCACGACGATCCTGATGGTGACGCACGACCGCGAGATGGTGGACAAGATGCGCAAGCGCGTGATCCAGCTCGAGGAGGGCCGGCTCGCGCGTGACGAGCGGCGCGGAGGATACGCCGGTGAGTGACGTGGGCTCGACGACGTCACCCAGGAGCGCCCTGCCCGCTCTGCCGGCGCAGGAGCGGGAGACGTGAACGCCAGACTGAAGCTGCTCGTGACCGAGGCGTGGCGTTCGCTCGGCGCGAATCTCTCGACGACGGTGGCGGCGACCATGACCGTGCTGATCAGCATGTTCATGCTCGGCCTCTTCATCGGCTTTGGAACGTGGATGGACTCATGGTCGACACACGTGAAGAGTGAGCTGCTGGTGAAGATCTACTTCAAGCAGGGCGCCACGATTCAGGAGAAGAACACGCTCGCCTCACAGCTGCAGCAGAACCAGTACGTGCTCCAGAAGAACGGTGTGAAGTACGTGTCGAAGGAGGCGGCGCTCGCCGACATGAAGAGGCGCTTTCCGGCCCTCGTCGCAGGCGTCGCCTACAACCCGCTGCCGGACGCGCTCCAGGTGACGCCGGCACGCGGCGAAGACATCGACAAGCTCTACGACACGATCGTCAAGCCGAAGCTGCCGCCGGGCGTCGCAAGGGTGCAGGACGCAAAGCAGAAGTCGCATGCGATTCTTCGCGTGGCCCATTACATCGACGTGTTCTTCATCCTCGCAGCCGGCGTGCTGCTGATCGCGTCGGTCCTGCTGATCTCCAACACGATCCGGTTGTCGATCTTCTCGCGACGGCGAGAGATCGAGGTGATGAAGCTCGTCGGGGCGACGAACTGGTTCGTGCGCGGCCCGTTCATGCTCGAGGGCGTCTTCTGCGGGCTCGCCGGGGCGCTGCTTGCCATCTTCTTCCTCGTGATCGGCAAGGCTGCCGTCCTGCCCGCCATCGTGCCGCGGCTGACGAACGACCCCGACGTCCACTCGTGGGGCTTCCCGCTGATCGCCGTGGTCGTGATCCTGTTCGGGCTCGGCGTGGGCGCGTTCGGCTCGGGCATCACGATGCGGCGCTTCCTCAAGGTCTAGCGCCAGCTGGCCGAGCAGCGCATCGTCGTCGAGGTCGGCCGACGCGGGAAGCTGGTCGTCGGGGAGCCGTACTTCACGCCCGCCCTCCCGGTCGTCCTCGAGTCGAAAGGAGCCGGCGACGTCGCTCCGGGTGACCTCGCGGTGGTGCGAACCGGTCGCGGGCGCGCGCGGGTGGAGGAGGTGCTCGGGCCGGCAGACCACATCGAGAACGTTCTCGAGGGGCTGCTCGTCGAACGCGGAGCGCGGATGCCCTTCGAGCCGCACAGCGCACCCGAGCCGGAGCTCGCCGGCCGGATCGACCTGCGCGAACTGCTCACCTACACCGTCGATCCCGACTCCGCGAAGGACTTCGACGACGCTCTCTCGTTTCGGCGTGAGGACGGCGGCATTCGCGCATGGGTGCACATCGCCGACGTCTCCTTCTTCGTGGGCGCAGGGACGCCTCTCGATCACGGCGCTTCGGAGCGCGCGTTCTCGACCTACGTACCGGGAACCGTCGCGCCGATGCTGCCGCCCGAGCTCGCCGATGATCTCTGCTCGCTGCGCCCGGACCTCGACCGGCTGTGCGTCACGGTCGAGCTGCCGCCGGAGGGCGATCCTCGGTTCTATCGCTCGGTGATCCGCTCCGACGCACGGCTCACATACGGGCAGGCGCAGCGTCGTGAAGCGTCGCCGGAGCTGCTCGACCAGCTCGCGTTGAACGACGAGCTCGCGACGATGCTCCGCGATCGCCGGCTTGCCCGTGGTGCGCTACAGGTCCAGACGCCCGAGGAGGTGTTCCGGTTCGACGGCGACGGTGGCGTCGCCGACGCATGGCTCGAGGGCGAGCCTCGTGCGCACATGCTCGTCGAGGAGCTGATGATCCTCGCCAACGAGCAGGTCGGCGCCTTCCTCGCAGGACGGAGGCGCGAGGCGCTCTACCGCGTGCATGAGCGGCCGGATCCGCAGGCCGTGGAGCAGCTGCTTGCAAAGCTGGCCGACCTGGGCGTGCCGACCCCGCCGGTGCCGGAGCGGCCGACGCCGCAGCAGGCGGCCGCTCTCGCCGGCGAGACGTCGATCCTGGTCGCGCGGTACACCGAGCAGTCGGGACGAGGGCGCGAGGCGTTCCCGGCACTCGTGCTGCGTGCGCTGAAACAGGCGCGCTACGACCCGAGGAATCTCGGCCACTCGGGGCTTGCCAGTACCGCGTACTGTCATTTCACCTCGCCGATCCGCCGCTACCCGGACCTGATCGTGCATCGCGCGCTCCTCCGCGAGCTCGGCATCGGTGACGATCCGTTGCCGGGCGACCTCCATTCCCTGGCCGAGCACGTATCGGCCAGGGAGCGCGAGGCGGGTCAGATCGAGTACCTCGCCGACGACATCTGCCTGGCGTGGCTGCTGGAGCGCCGCCTCTACGAGCTCGGCTGGGAGGAGCGCTTCGAGGGTGAGATCACCGGGATGATCGGGTCGGGGCTGTTCGTTCGCTTCGCACAGGTGTTCGAGGGCTTCCTGCCCGCACGGCGGCTGCACGGCGAGTTCTTCGAGCTGAACCGCCTCGGCACCGCGCTCGCGGGACGGACCACCGGACGCACCTACCGCCTCGGCGACTCGATCGACGTGCGAGTCGAGTCGATCGCGCGCAACGAGGGCAAGGTCGAGCTCGCCCTCGGGAACGAGTCCCGCTCCGGCCGCTCGCGGACTCAGAGCTGATGCCGAAGCTCGTGCTCCTGAACGGGCCGCCGGGCGTAGGGAAGTCGACCCTGGCGCGGCGGTACGCCGACGATCATCCGATGACCCTCGACCTCGAGATCGACGTCGTTCGTGGGCTGCTCGGCTCGTGGCTCGAGGACTGGACGCGCTCCGGCCCGCTGGCACGGCGGCTCGCGCTTGCGTTGGCGCGAGCCCACCTCGAGGCGGGCCACGACGTGATCGTGCCGCAGCTGCTGACGCGACGAGAGTTCGTCGACGAGCTGCGAACGTTGGCCGACGAAGTCGGCGCGTCCTTCCACGAGATCACACTGGTCGATGCGAAGGAGGCCGTGCTGGCGAGGCTCGATCGTCGCAGCGAACCCGCCGGCGCCTTCAGCGCCCGTGCGCTGGCCGAGCAGGAAGGAAGCTCGCTGGGGGAGGCCTACGACCGCTTCGTCGAGGCGCTCCGGAGCCGACCCGACGCGATCGTGGTCCAGGCGACCCCGGCGGACGACGCGTACGCCGCGCTCGTCCGCCTCCTGACCTGAATCTGATTTGGCGTAGCCGAACCAGATTCACGAGTTTCGAACCTTTCCCCACGCCCGAGAAACTTGCGAATCTGATTCAACGAGCGAATCAGGTTCGATCATGCGCTTCGAACCGGGGCGAGGACGTCAGATCAGCCGCCGCTCGTGTGCCCAGCGGGTGAGCTCGTGGCGCGACGAGAGCTGAAGCTTGCGCAGGACACTCGATACGTGCGCCTCGACCGTCTTGATCGAGAGATGGAGACGTGCCGCGATCTCCTTGTAGCGGTAGCCGCGCGCGATCAGCTGCAGCACCTCGCGCTCGCGCGGCGTCAGCGTCTCGAGCTCCGCATCCGCGCCGACAGGGTCGCCGGCGCGGAAGGCGTCCAGCACGAAGCCCGCGAGGCGCGGCGAGAAAACCGCGTCTCCTTCGGCGACCCGTGCGACGGCATCGGTGAGCTCGTCGCTCGAGATCGTCTTCGTCACGTAGCCGCGGGCGCCGGCCCGGATCACGCCGATCACGTCCTCGGCGGCGTCCGAGACCGAGAGGGCGAGGAACTTCACACCGGGGCGCTCCGGGGCGATCCCGGCGATCACGGCCTCGCCGCCCCCGTCAGGGAGGTGGACGTCGAGGAGGACGACGTCCGGGTCGAGCTCGTGGATCAGCGGCACGGCCTCGGCCACGCTGCCTGCCTCACCGACGATCTCGACGCCGTCTCCGAGCTCGCCGCGCACGCCGGCGCGGAACAGCTCGTGGTCGTCGACGAGCACGACGCGGATCACGAGCCACCTCGCGGCAGTGTCAGCTCGACCTCGGTGCCCTTGCCGGGCTCCGAGAAGATCGTGGCGGTTCCGCCGGCCCGCGACATCCGTGCTTCGATCGACTCGCTGATGCCGCGCCGGTCGCCGGCGACAGCGGCTGGGTCGAAGCCGATGCCGCGGTCGCGCACGAAGACGGCGACCGTCTCGGGGCCGGCCTCCGCGTACACGGAGATCTCGCCGGCGGTCGAGTGCTTGGCGGCGTTTGTCATCGCCTCGCGCGCGGCGAGCACGAGTTGCGCGAGGGGGTCGTCGAGTGGCGCGTCGCCCGCGCTCGCCAGCTCGATGCGCGTGCCGTGTGCCTCCTCCGTGTCGGCGACCGCGTCCGCCAGTGCATCCGCAAAAGTTGCGGACGCGCCGTAGCCGCTGCCGTAGAGCCAGCGGCGCAGCTCGCGTTCCTGGCGGCGCGCGAGAGCCGTCACGCGGGGTGCGTCCGACGCGTGCCGCTGGACGAGCGCGAGTGTCTGGAGGACCGAGTCGTGGATCCGCGCCGCGACCTCGGCACGCTCGGCGAGCCGGATCCGTTCGGTGCGCCCGGCGGCGAGCTGCCACAGCCAGGGACCGAGCACGAGGATCAATGCGCCGGCAACCGCGCCCGGGCCGATGAAGGTGTGGGAGGCCCCGATGTGATCGAGCAGTGTCAGCGCGCCGATCATGATGAGCGCGATTCCGACGACCGGCAGGTGCCCGCCCGGCCGAAGGGAGCCGCCGCGGCTGACTGCCACGGCGACGCCGGCGACGATGAGGCCGGCGCCGAGGACGACCGTGCCGGGCAGGCCGAGTGCAAGCAGCAGCGCCACCACGGCGATGACGACAAGCGTCAGGCCCGCCAATGGGTGCCTGCTGCCGGAGTACGCCCAGAGGGCGAGGTAGAGGAGGATCCCGGCCCCGCCGGCGAGCGAGAGCAGCGCGAAGACGAGGCGGACGAGCGTCGCGTCGACGTTCAGCGCCGACGCGACACCGCCGCACACGCCCGCGATCACGCGGTCGTCACTGCTTCGTTCGAACGGGAGGGCGGGGATCTGGGTCATCCCGCCCGGATGACGTCGATGCGGCCGGCTCCAACCCGCGCGTCGAGGTAGAGGGTGTTGCCGTTTCCGGCGTGCACGGATGCGTTGCGACCGTCGTCGTGACGGTTGAGGATGTACAGGTCGCCGACCTTCGCATGGGCGTCGACGACGACGGAGGTGCTCCGCGGCACGATCACCTTGAGCTCTCCGATCCCGAGCGTTGCCTTGACGTGCGTCGGAGTCGTCAACTGCACACGTGAGAGGTCGATGCGCAGATCGCCCATGCCGAGTGTGTACGACGGCTGCACGGCCGCGGCGGTCGCCGGGGTGTAGACACGGTTCCCGGTCCCGTCGCTCAGGCTGACGTTGAACCACGAGAACGCCGTGATGACCGCCGCGACAAGAAGCACGGCAAGTGTGGCCGCGATCGCGGTGAGGGCGATCAGGACGCGGTGCCCGCGGCGCTCCCTCCGCGACGCCCAGACCACAGCGAGCCCGGCGATCAGGACGACGATCCAGCCGGCGCCGATCGTCGGCCAGGTGCTGGCACGCGAGAGGAGGACGATGATCGCGACTGCGGCGAGGCCGAGGCCGACGAGCGGCCAGGGATGCTCGCGCCGTCCCGCGAGGATGTCCGCGGCGATCGACTGCTTGCCCTCGGCCGGCACGACGAGCACGGCTGCGAGGTAGATGAGGATCCCCGCGCCGCCGAGCAGCGTGAGGACTACGATCCCGAGCCGGAAGACGGCCGGGTTGAGGTCGAAGTAGCGTCCGAGGCCGCCGCAGACGCCGGCGATCCATTTGTCGTCCGAGCTGCGCTCGAGCCGCTTGACCGTGGGTGTGTGTGTGATGTGTTCGCTCATGTCTCGAGGGTGCCTGCGGACCGGACGGCCGGCTATCCGGCATCACCCTGGTCCGACCCTCAACGCTACTCTCGTCCTGCAATGGGGGAGAAGCTGATCGCGGAGAACCGCCGGGCCCGGCACGACTATCACCTGCTGGACCGGTTCGAGGCTGGGCTCGTCCTCACCGGGACAGAGGTCAAGTCCCTGCGGGACGGGCGCGCCACGCTTGCGCAGGCCTACGCGGACATCCGCGACGGTGAGGCCTGGTTGAACGGCCTCGAGATCTCGACCTACGATCAGGGGAACCGCGCGAACCACGAGCCGATGCGCGCGCGCAAGCTGCTGCTGCATCGCCGGGAGATCGACTCCCTCTACGGGAAAGTGCGCGAGAAAGGCCTGACGATCGTGCCGACCCGGCTCTACTTCAAGGATTCGCGGGTGAAGGTCGAACTGGCGGTCGCGCGCGGCAAGGAGCAGCGGGACAAGCGCCGGGACGTGGTCGAGCGCGACGCCAAACGGCAGATGGAGCGGGCGCTCAAGAGCCGGCGCTAGCAGCCGCGGCTACAATGCGGCAACACACACATACGGGGGCGCCATGGCTTCGACGTGGTCGGTTCTCCGGTTGAGCTGCAAGCCGAGGTTTCCGGTCGGCCTCGTAAAACCACCGGAACCAATGCAAGTGCGGATCACGATCTCGCACTCGCTGCCTAAGTCCTAGCGACTTAGTGGAGCGTGTCGCCCCGGGAGCGCCTGCGACCCGGGATCGGCATCAACAAGCGGGCTCGGCGCCAAAGGAGAGTCACTCGCCGGCGGCGCGACATTTCAGGAGGACTAGCTCGACGGTAGGTCGGTCGCCAACCGGCCGGCGAGCGAATGCAAACGGCGGCCTATGCTTGTAGACGCTCAATCCGGTGCGTCCGCGGACGCGGGTTCGATTCCCGCCGCCTCCATCGCTCCTGCAAATCGCAGGATTCAGTCGAGCCGGGAGGGTGAATCGTTCCCCCGGCTCGCGGCTTCTTCGGCCTCGCGCGCGTCGGCGAACGCCTCCATGGCGCGCTCGAGGTCGCGCTGATCCTGGCGGCCGTAGATGCTGAGCGTCGTGGAGAGGTCGCTGTGGCCGAGCGCCTGCGATGCGGCTTCGACGCCGGCGACACGACGCAGCTCCGTCGCGAAGGTGTGCCGGGCGCGGTGCATGTTGAGCCCGGAGCGGACGCCGTGGCCGACGAGGCCGGCCTGCTCGAGCATGCGGTACCACCAGCGATGGACCGTGTTCGACGCGCACGGCTTCTTCGGGTCGGCCCAGTAGACGCGACGGTCCGGTGTGCGCTTCTCCGGGTAGAGAAGATAGTCATCGGGCTCGGGCCGGCGGCCGACGAGACGAGCGGCTCACCGAGGTACGTCTTCAGTGCCATCGCGATCCGGCCGCGGAGCGGGATGATGCGCTCCTTCTGGCCCTTGCCGAAGACGGTGAGCTGCCGGCGGCCGAGGTCGAAGTCGCGTATGCGGATGCCGCCGAGCTCGGCGCGTCGGACGCCGCAGTCGAGCAGGACGAGCAGCGCCAGGCGGTCGCGCGCGGTCCGCGTGCAGCCGAAGAGCAGCTCGTCGACGTGCGCGGGGAGGAGCGGCGCTGTCTTCCGCGGCGCCCGCGGCCGGCGGATCCGCGACGCGGGGGAGAAGGGGACGTGGCCCTCTTCCTCGGCCCAGACCCAGAAGGCGCGGATGACGGACGTCACCTTGGCGCGGGTGCGCGCGTGGCGCATCGACCACGTGTCGATCACCTCGCGGAGGTCCTCCGCCGAGACCTCGAGCGGCTCGCGGTCCGCGAGCAGGAGGCTCATGCGCGCGAGGATCGCCTCGTAGTCACGGATCGTCGACTCCGTCGCGCCGTATTCGTTCCGGAACCAGCGCAGGTAGCGACCGACAAGCTGGCCGAGCGGCGTCTTGCGGTACGACTTGTCTTTCACCGCCTCCCGGATGATCCGGGCGGCCTCACCGAGCGTCAAGTTGCGCGGGTGCGAAGCTGCCGAGCGCACTTGTCGAAGTTGAGCGCGCGGCTTCGCCTCGACCGGCTCTGCCGGCAGCTCGAGGTGGAGCTGGGCGGCGCCTGGGTGAGGCATGGAAGTACGCAGGGCGAGCTCGGTGCCAGAGTGGGCAAGGATCGCGCGCAGATCGCGCGCTGGGAGCGTGGCGCTGTCGAGCCGAGCTTCGAGACGTTGCGCGAGCTCGTGCGGGCATGCGGCTTCGAGCTCAACGTCTCGATCGGTCCTGCTGAGGCCGACAAGGCGGGCGAGAAGGTTCTCCGGCGAAAGCTCCGGCTCTCGCCGCAGGAGCGCTTCCAGGAGCTTCTGAAGGCTGCGAAGCGGTGACTCCGGCTCGTTCGTCGTCCTTCGACCCGCGGGCGCTCCTCAGCGCGCTCGATCGCCATCGCGTCGCCTTCGTCGTCATCGGTGGCCTAGCCCGGGTGATCGAGGGGACTGACGAGATCACCAGAGGCGTCGACATCACACCCTCGACGAAGCCCGAGAACCTCCGGCGCGTGGGCGAGGCCCTCGAGGAGCTTGGCGTGGGGGAGACGGAGGTCGATATCGAGGCGCCGACGACGGTCATGACGCCGCACGGCGAGCTACGTGTGGTCCCGCTGCCGACCGGTACGCGCGGCTACGACGACCTTCGCCGTGCGGCGGTCCGCGAGCCGCTGGGTCAGGGGCTCCGGCCGGCGGTCGCCTCGACAGGCGACCTCGCACGAATGCTCTCCGCGTTCGGTCGCGACGAGGACGTGGAGAAGCTCCGCCGGCTCCGCCGTCTGATCGAACTCGAGCACGAGCTCGGGCTCGGAATCGACCTTTAGCCTCGCTCAGTCGCCCTCCTCGACAACCCGGGGCAAGCGAGACACAGATGCACTTGTGAAGTGCTGCTCTGAGACTCGGTGCGATCGCGTTTCGGGCGCGTCGTCGCCACGAGGGCAACGAAATTGCATGCCAGGGGTGAGCTCGGTGGCCGCCGCATCCGAAAGGATGCATCTGCGTCTCGCTGGCTACTGCGGTGGGGTAGAGGTCAAGTTGGCGAAAGAGTTTGCCGATGCCTAGAAGTGGATAAAGTCTACATACTCGACAAAGACACCAACACGAGCTATAGTCGGATCAACGATGGCAACCGGAGAACTCCTCAACGTCCGTGACACCGCTCGAGCGCTGGGCGTGCACGAGAACACGGTTCGAAACTGGGAGGAACGCGGGATCCTTCGCGCAGTCCGGCTCCCGGGCAGCGGCTACCGACGCTTCTCCATCCAGGACGTCGAGCGGCTCCGTGCCGAGATGTTCGAGCAGCTCGCACCGGCGAGCGAGGGGCCGGTCGTGAACCCGGACCGCAAGCGCAGCGGCCGGCTCGTTTTCGGCGACGCGACGGATTAGCGCCGCACGATTCCGACCGGGAGCGCCGATAGGCTGGCGCGCCCATGCAGAGACCGGAACGTCCGCGCGACGCCGACTACTACGAGCGCGATCGCGTCGCGCTGTTCAGCCAGGGCGATCTGTTCCGCGACATGCCGCTCGCGTACCCGCTGCCGGCCAGCGAGACCTCGTCGACGAGGAGAGCGGTGGCAGCCGTCGCTTTCTGAGCGGTCCGCTGGAGTTCGGTCCGGCGATGTTGATCACGCCGAGTTGCTCGCTCGGTGCGCAGGGGGCCGCGGGTTACGGTCATCCGGTTCGGACACTCGTGCCGCTGATTCCGCTCTCCGAGCTGGTAAGCCGACGCGTCGTCAAAGAGACGGCGCTCGCCGACCTTCGTCGCTTCGATCACCTGATCAACTACATGTATCTCCCACCACTCGACGTCGACGAGCTCGAGTTCTCGATGCCGGAGAGCCTCGCGCTTCTGTACATGCCGGTCACGCTCCACCACGCGTTTCTCGAAGGGCAGCGCGTCTCGCAGCTCGCGTACCGTGGCGCGCAGCAGCTGCAGCGGAAGCTCGTCTGGTTCTACTCCGGCTGGCTCGAAGACGATCTCGACCTCTTCGATCCGCCGATGGACTGACGCCACCCGAGCTTCGCGCCCACGCGGGGGGCGTAGCCGTTAGCAGTGCCGCGGAGGCAGCGGAGCGTCAACCCAGGCGAATTGCTCCGTGTGCAGGCGTCCCACGCGGTGCACCCCGCTACCGTTGGGCCGCATCGCGAAGAGTGTCGCCTGGTCGACTGCGTTGGCGGGGCCTGCGAGGAACGCTATTCCCGAGTCGCGCGGTAGCCAGGCTGGATTCCAGGCGTATCCCGACTGTCTCGTGAGTACGCGGACGTCGGAACCGCTGGCGTTCATCACCTTGATCGCTGCATGAGGCCACGCCTGCGCGACGAACGCGATCCGCTTTCCGTCGTGTGACCATGCCGGCGCCTGGTCATCTGCATGGCGGTCGGAATGGATCAGCGTTGCGTTGCTGGCGTCGGGGTTCATGGTCCAGATCTGGCTGCGACCATGCGCGTTGCGAGTGAACGCGATCTTCGTGCCGTCCGGCGACCAGAAGCGGTGGTGCCAGCAGTACGGATTCGAGGAGCCCCCGACGGATCCACTGCATGTGATGCTGCTGCTGAAGGACATCCGACGCTTTGTTGATTCGTTGTAGGAGAGCGAAGGGAATCCTCCACGGGTTCGATTTCTGTCACTCACTCTGGCTTGCTTAACCGGGTCTAATAGCGGTAGATCGCAGCTATTCCGGTCTCCGTCGGCATCCGCTCGGCAGGGACGACTACGACTTGTGCGCCCAACTTGAGAGCCAGCGCCGCCAGGTCGTCGAGCACGTCATCAACCGCCGGGTGAGCCAGGTCGTCGAGCTCGATATCGCCGGTTGCAGCGTCGATCCGGCCCGGGATCTCGCGGTCCGCGTCTATGAGGAGCGACGCGACCCGGCCGGCCACGATCGCCCTGGCGACGTGCACGAGATCGTCCTGACCGAGATCCTTGGACCGTGCCGTGCCGAATGCCTCGGCTAGGGCGGCCAGCCGTGCCAAGTAGTCAGGCTCGACGACCTGCCAGGCGCGTGTGCGGAGTTCGTCGCCGGACAGGGCATCCGGGTTGGCATCGATGCCTTTGTCGACCAGGAACGGGTTGTGGCTGACTTGATGGAACAGCCGACGATGCTCGGGAAGCGTCGCCAGGATGAGCGGCAGGGCTGACGGCCGGGAGTGGTGCTCGAGGATTCCACGGTCGACGGCGCGGAAGAAGCGTTCGGTGTCGATGTCAACCTCGGACTCTTTCCCGCCGTGACCATGGTGCATGGCCGACTGCGACCCACCGGCGCCGCCGTACGAGGCAACGGTCTGGTGCGGCTCGGTCAGTTCTTCTCCGAGTGCCTCGGTGATCGTCCGCGGGACACCCTGTGCCGGCTCGATCTCGTCCAGGGCGTCGCGGTTGCCCGCGAAGAGCTTGATCTCCTGTCGGCTCAGCCCGAGGACGTGGTAGCGGTCAGCCGACTGGAGGATGCGGATCAAGGGTTTGGTATGGAAGCTGTCGGCTGCGACGACCAACTCGGAGACCGGTCGCTGGAGCTTGTAGACGCGGAACATGCCTGTTGCCGCCAGCACAGCCAGCCCGTCGATGGTGTGGTTCCAGAAGTCGCGGTCGTCAGCCAACTCCAGGAACGGGTCCAATAGCGGTTGGGTCTCACGCATCGGGTACTTCTGCAGCAGGGACTCCTCCAGCGCCTTGACGAGGTTTCGAAACCTGATCGGATCCTGCTGGTTCTCCGGGTGGCGCCGGTGTGTCGGCTGGTAGAGGGAGAGGCACGGGGGCTCGTAAGCGTCCAGGGACTCTTGTGCGAAGTCGTGGTCGAGTACGTCCAGTTTCTCTCCTCGCCCGATAGAACGACGCTCGTCAGCCGGTCGATGCACTGCCGGCAAAGCTGATGCATTCCCCGCTTCGATAGACGCAGCGCGGGACCTCCACTGACACTCAAGCATACGAGATAACTCGCCGAGGCTCGTACGACACGGCTGCGGCGCTCATCATTCCGGAGGCAGTCGCCGAAGTCGAGGCGTTCCTTGCGGATTTCGCCGTCCGCATCGAGGCGATCACTCCGGCCATCGCCCGGGCGGCCGCTCGGCTGCGCAGCGAATCCCGAACCCTCCGGCTTCCGGACGCGCTGGTCCTCGCAACGGCCGACGAGCTCGAAGCCGGATGCGTGCTTTCCGGCGACGAGTCATGGCTACGCGTCAGCGGCCGCGTGGCGCTCATCCGTCGGGACTGACCGACCGAGGGAATCCCCCCGGCGGCCAGCCCGGCTGCGCAGCAGGCGGCGCCCACGCACGCCTCCGAGGGCCGTTCATTGAAGCTCGACCTGATCGCGAGGCTGAAGACGTCGCCGGAGACAATCGTTCCCGGCAGCTCGCGAGGGCGTCGAGCGCAGCCGGCCTACATTCAGATGCTGACCGGTCATACAGCGTGCCCGGCCGTCACCGCGAGATTCGCCTGAATAGCTGCGCATGCTCCACCAAACTGAGAGCCCCCGATGTATCACTCTCACGTGGTCAGCGGGCGGCGCTCTTCTGGCAGCCTCGGTCTCGCCGCTCTCGTCTCGATCGGGATCGGCGGCATGGTCGGTGGCGGCATCTTCTCGGTGCTCGGGCTGACGGTGCAGCTTGCCGGAGCCGGCGCGTACCTGTCCTTCCTCGTCGGCGGGGTGGCCGCTGCGCTCACAGGCAGCTCATACGCGCGTCTGTCGGTGTCCGTTCGCAGCCGGGGCGGCACTGCCGCCTTCCTCGACCGCGCCTTCGGCACCGCGATCGCCGGGCCGCTCAACCTGCTGCTGTGGCTGAGTTACTTCGTCATGCTCAGCCTCTACGCCATCGCCTTCGGCGCCTACTTCGCCGCCCTGCTCGGTCTCGACACGAACGGAGCCTGGCGCCGGGTCCTCGGTAGCGCGGTCGTCGTCTGCTTCGCCGCCCTCAACATCGCCCGCGCCCGCGTCGTCGGCCGAGCCGAGGCGGTACTCGTCTACTTCAAGCTCATCGTGCTGCTCGTCTTCGCGCTGGGTGGGCTTGCCTTTGTCGAGAGCGCGCGCGTACGGCCGGCGGCCTACCCGTCCCTGGGAGCGATCATCTTCGCCGGCACGCTCATCTTCCTCGCCTACGAGGGCTTCGAGCTGATCGCCAACGCTTCCGAAGACGCCCGCGACCCCGAATGGGCACTTCCCCGCGCGTACCTCATCGCGATCGGCGGCGTGATCGCCCTCTACGTCCTTGTTGCCTTCGTGGCGGTCGGCAACCTCTCGGCGACCGCAATCGCACGTCAGCGTGACTACGCGCTGGCCGCGGCGGCCCAGCCGTTCCTCGGCACTGCCGGCTTCAAGCTGATCGCGATCGCAGCCGCCGTCTCGACCGCGAGCGCGATCAACGCGACCCTCTACGGCGCCGCGAAGTTCACCTACGTGATGGCCCGCCACGGCGAGCTGCCCTCCCGGCTCGCCCAACCGATCTGGAACCGAGAGATCGGCGGTCTCCTCGCCACGACCGTCGGCACGCTCGTCGTCGTCAACACCGTGGATCTCGAAGGCATCAGCCTGATGGGCTCGGCCGGCTTCCTGATCGTGTTCGCCGCAGTCAACCTGGCAGCCGTCCGTCTTGCGTCCGCGGCCCACGTCGCTCGCACTGTCTCGCTCGCAGGAGCCGTCGCGTGCCTCGGCTGCCTTGTCGCCCTTGTCGCGTACTCCGCTGCGCACATCCCCGCCCAGCTCGGTGTCCTGGGGGGCCTGATTGTCGCAGCCATCGTCGGAGAGGCGTTCCTACGCCGTCGACGGAGACGAGCGTGAGCCCCATGAGCGTCGGCCGGGTAGTGTCGCGACGATGGGCGACCCGGTCGCAGACGTTCGGCGGAACGCGACAGCGGCGACAGTCGAGCTGTCTCCACACACGCTCCTGCAGCTCGCGCCCGGCGTGCGCACTCGATTCGACACCACGGGCCACGTCCTCGTCGACGCACCGGACGGGACGGTCGTCGACATCGGGCCGCGGGGCTACGCGCTGCTCTCGCTCTTTGCGCAGGCGGTGAGTCTCGGTGACGCGATCGACCGGCTCGAAGACGGGGAGGAGGTGAGCTCGACCGACTTCGCGCCGGCGCTCAGTGTGGTCAACATGCTCCTCGAAGAGGGAGCCCTGATCCGGCCCGGCGAGGTGCGGCCAACGGTGAGCGGGTGGGCCGATCCGGTGGAGCACGCGCGCATGCTCCACGATGCCCGCCGGACCGGCGACTACCTGGCGGCGATCGGCGAGGCGGTGCGACCGGGCGATGTCGTGCTCGACATCGGCACGGGAAGCGGAGTGCTTGCGATTGCGGCTGTCCGGGCAGGCGCCCGGCGCGTCTATGCGGTCGAGGCGAGCGACATCGCCGAGGTCGCGGAGCGGGTCTTCGCCGCAAACCGGGTGCAGGACCGGGTGACGCTCATCCCCGGCTGGTCGAGGACGACCGATCTCCCCGAGCCGGCCGACGTGCTCGTGGCCGAGGTCATCGGCAACGAGCCCTTCGAGGAGGAGATCCTCGAGACGACGCTCGACGCCCGCCGACGTCTGCTCAAGCCGGGGGCGCGGCTGATCCCGAACGCGCTCACGCTCCTGGCCCGGCCGTTGTTCCTCCCGGAGGAGGAGGCGAGGCAGCGGGCGCTCGGACGGCCGGCCGTCGAGCGCTGGCGGAGGCTGTACGGCATCGACTTCGAGCCGCTGCTCGGTGCGACGGTCCCAGGCCCGGTCAACATGCCGACCGAGGCTGAGGTGGCCGCGAGATGGCCGCCCGTGGGTCGGCCTGCTGCACTCGCGACGGTGGATCTCACGGCGTTCGGGGACGCCTCGGTCCGCGCCGACGTTGACCTTGCGGTCGACCCGCCCGGCAACGTCAACGCCGTTGCCGTCACCTTCCGTGCCGACCTCCACGGATCCATCACGCATACGCTCGATCCCTGGGTGTGGCCCTCATCGAGCTGGGCCACCTCGGTATGGGTGCTCCCGGAGACGCGGTGCGTGGGGCCGGGCGCCGTGCTGCGCGCGCACTACCGGCGCAGGGTCAGCGGGGAGCGAGACGGGCTCACGTGCGAGATCGTGGGAGACGAGGCCACGTGAGTCACGCAGCTTCATCCAGATCGGTTGATGGCTGAGCGACGCTCACGCGGCAAGATCGCATTCGTTCACGAAACCAAGGAGACGTCATGGGATTCGTACGCCGAAGGACGCGCCGCCGCACGATGCTGGTGGCGGGGGGAATGGCCTACGCGGCCGGCAGGGCCAATCGAGGCGGTGGAGAGCAGTACGAGGAGGAACCGCAGCAGGCTCCTCCCGCGCCGCCGCCGCCCGCTCCGACCGCTGCCCCGTCCGACGTCGAACAGCTCCAGAAACTGGCGCAGCTGCACGACGCCGGCGCTCTCACCGACGACGAGTTCGCGGCCGAGAAGGCCAAGATCCTCGGCGCCTAGCTCTCGCACCCAACCCCCGACTGAGGAGTGGTCATGGCTGACAACGATCGTGCTCAAGTGCTCCGGCGCGCACTGGAGGCCTGCATCCGCGGCCAGGTCGATCCCTTGCCGGAGCTGTTCGCGCAGGATGTGAGCGGATGGTCTCCCAACATGCTCGTCACCTCTCTCGACGAGCTGACCGAGACGGTTGCCGACCGCGAAGACGCCCTGACGGACGTCGACCTCGACGTGGGCTCGCTCGACGTCTACGGCAACAAGGGGTTCGTCGAATACCGTGTGAGCGCGGTGTTCTCCGGCCCGTTCGTGATCGGCGAGGACGTGGCGATCGAGCCCAACGGGCGCGAGCTCCTGCTGGGCGCCGCCATGGCGGTGGAGTTCACCGACGGCAAGATCTCGGCGTTCAGGAACTACTTCGACGAGTTCTCGCTTCTCGAGCAGATGCTCGCCCCCTAGATGATTGATCGGGACGTGGAGAACTCCTACCGCCTCATCGTCGAGGACGCGCCGGAGCAGGCCGACCTCGCGCTCCTCGAGGAGCGCGTGAGCGCTGCCGCGATCGCAGCGGCGGGCGTCGGCGACGATGAGGAGTTCGGGATCTTCGTGCGCGACGACGGCGGCCGGATCCTCGCCGGCCTCTCGGGCATGACCTGGGGAGGGTGCTGCGAGTTGCACGCGATGTGGGTCGACGAGTCGCTCAGGGGGCGCGGGCTTGCCCGGGCGCTCATGGACGGCGCCGAACGCGAGGCTCGACGGCGGGGCTGCGCGCTCGTCGAGTTCTTCGCCTACGACGTTCTTGCCCGCGGGCTCTACGAGCGCCTCGGCTACGAGGCGATCGCGGTCATCGAGGGCTTCCCGGCTGGGAGTGCGGCTCGGTGGTACCGCAAGGATCTGTGACCGGGCCGGCCGCATGATCTTCAGCGCCTCCACAGCCGTCGATCTTGCCCGCGCGCAATTCGCGACGACGTCGATCTACCACTTTCTGTTCGTGCCGCTGACACTCGGGCTCGGGCCGATCGTGGTCGTCTTCCAGACTGCGTGGCATCGCACGAAGAACGAGCAGTGGCTGAAGCTGACGCACTTCTTCGGGACGCTGTTCCTGATCAACTTCGCGATCGGCGTCGCGACGGGGCTGGTGCAGGAGTTCCAGTTCGGGATGAACTGGTCGGTGTACTCGAAGTTCGTCGGCAACATCTTCGGCGCGCCGCTCGCGATCGAAGGGCTCGCCGCGTTCTTCCTCGAATCGACCTTCCTCGGGCTCTGGATCTTCGGCTGGAAGCGACTATCGCCGCGCCTGCATCTCGCAACGCTCTGGATCGCCGTGATCGGCACCTGGTTGTCGGCGTACTTCATCCTCGTCGCCAACTCGTACATGCAGGATCCGGTCGGCTACAAGATCGTCGACGGCCAGGCTCAGCTGACGAGCGTCTGGGCGCTCCTCTCGAGCCAGTGGGCGCTGGAAGCGTTCGTTCACACGATCCTGGCGGGCCTCACCTGCGGCGCGGCGGTCGTGTTCGGCGTCGCCTGTTGGCACTTCGCCCGCGGCCGCAACGTCGAGCTGTTCCGGCCTGCGGCGAAGGTCGCACTGATCGTGCTCGTGCCCGTGGCGTGCGTGAACCTCTGGTTCGGCAGCCACTTCGGGATCCTCGTCACGCGTCTGCAGCCGATGAAGATCTCGGCGGCCGAAGCCCAGTGGGACGACTGTCAGAAATGCGCGTTCTCGCTGTTCCAGGTCGGCGGGTTCTCCCAGAGCGACGAGACGCCGAGCTTCAGCATCGAGATCCCCGGGCTGCTCTCGTACCTCTCGACGGGCTCCTTCAACGGCAAGGTGACCGGGCTGACCGAGCTGAACAACCAGTACGAGCGGATGTACGGGAGGGGGAGCTACCTGCCGCCGATCGAGGTGATCTACTGGAGCATGCGCGGGATGGCGTACGCCGGATCGCTCGTTGCGCTCGTCGGGCTGCTGGGCGCGTACCTCCTCTGGAGGCGCCGCCTCGAAAAGGTGCGATGGTTCCTCTGGCTCGGCGTCGTGTCGATCGCCCTGCCGTTCCTCGCGTGCGCGTTCGGCTGGTGTCTGACCGAGTTCGGCCGCCAGCCGTGGATCGTGCAGGGGCTGCTGAAGACCGGAAACGCGAACTCGCCGAACGTCGGCACCACGTGGCTCGGCATCAGCCTGGGCGTCTTCGTCGCCCTGTACCTCGCCCTCCTCGTGCTCGACGTGTGGCTGATGCGGCGCTACGCGGACCACGACCCGGCGCTACCGGAGGAAGGCGCCGGCGAAGCAGCGCCGGCCATCGGGTACTAGATGGACCTGCAGATCCTCTGGTTCGTGCTGATCGCCGTCCTCTGGTCGGGGTACTTCCTGCTCGAGGGCTTCGACTTCGGGGTCGGGATGCTGCTGCCGTTCCTGCCGCGCAAGGAATCCGAGCGGAGCGCGATGTTCGAGTCGATCGGCCCCGTGTGGGACGGCAACGAGGTCTGGCTCGTGACTGCGGGCGGTGCGACGTTCGCCGCGTTCCCGGCCTGGTACGCGACCATGTTCTCCGGGTTCTACCTCGCTCTGCTGCTCGTGCTCGTGTGTCTGATCGTCCGCGTCCTCTCGTTCGAGTGGCGCAGCAAGGCAAAGGACCCGCGGTGGCGCGCAGTCTGGACGTGGGCGAACGCGATCGGCAGCTTCGGGGCGGCACTCGTCTGGGGCGTCGGGCTCTCGAATCTTCTCTACGGCGTTCCGATCGACTCGGGCGGCGTCTATACGGGCACCTTTTGGGACCTGTTCAATCTCTACACCGTGCTCGCCGGCCTGGCGGTCGTGCTCGTGTTCTCGTTCCACGGCGCCGTCTATCTGACGCTGAAGGCGCGCGGCGAGCTGGCCTCGCGCGCGGCGGGAGCGGCGCGGCTGCTCGCCGTTCCGGCCGCGCTCGCCGGTGCCGTGTTCCTCGTCTGGACTGTCGTGGTCGCCGTCGACCGGAACGACAAGAGCGTCTTCCCGCCGGTGCTGCCGGCCGCGCTCGGCATCGCGGCGATTCTCCTGGCTCTTCTCTTTCTCCTGCGTCGACGGCTGGGGTTGGCGTTCACGATGACGGGTCTCGGGGCGATCCTCATCGTGGCCACGCTCTTCACCAGTCTCTACCCGCGTGTGATGGTTTCGAGCACGGACTTCTCGAACAGCCTCACCGTCCAGGGCTCTGCGTCGGCGCACTACACGCTGGTCGTGATGAGCGTCGTCGCGCTGATCTGCACGCCGATCGTCCTCCTCTACCAGGGGTGGACTTACCACGTGTTCCGGCAGCGGGTCGGGGGAGATGCCCCGGCCGAATCGTGACGCGAGGTCGCTGCTAGGCGGCCGCTGCGCCGGCCGGCGGTGCCTCGGGTTCGCCCTCGGCGTCGCCGCCTGCGTCCTCGAGCCCGGAGACGTAGTGGGATGCGCTGCCGGGAATCCGGTCGAGCAGGTCATGGACGAGCGAGTCGAGCCGCTCGCGCGTGCCGTCGAGGAACTGATCCGTGTCTCTCCGGTACTCGACAAGGGCGGCGACCACCTCGTCGATCAGGCGGTCGGCACGGATCCGCGCCTCCCGGATGATCTCGGTCGCCTGTTGCCGGGCCTTCGCCCGGATCGCCGCGCCCTCGTCGACCATTCGCTGCCGCTCTTCGGCCGCCTCACGCCGCTCGTTCTCGATGTCCGCCTCCGCCGACTCACGCAGGTTGACCGCGATCAGCTGCGCCGTGACGAGCGCATCGGCAACCACCCGCATGCGTTCCTGGTTCTGGCCGAGCTCGCGGGTCAGCTTTTCGACCTGCACCCGCAGTGCATCCCGCTCGCCTGCCAGCGCCCTGTGGCCCTCCTCGAGCCTCGCGAGAAGAGCGTCGGTCGCCGTACGGTCGTAGCCGCGGAAGCCGACCGGCAGCTCGCGCTGCGACTCCGATGTCGTCGACACGGACTCACTGTCGGTGCAAGCGGGCTGCTTGGCAATCCCTCGGGCAGGGGGAATGGCGGTTTCCCCGCCTGCCCACGAGTGACACGGCGCTCGAAAGCGTAGGATTGCACCGGAAAGTGTTGAATCATGCTTAGTCCGGTCGGGGTCGACGAGATCGGAGTCCGTCAGTGACATCGAACAGAGAGGGTGGAGCATGAAACCGCCGATGGCAGGCTGGATCGGATTTGCGGGCGTGATGATGTTGGTCATCGGCACGCTCGATTTCTTCGAGGGATTGATCGGAGTCATTCGCAACAACTATTACGTGATCCACGGCAACCAGTTGATCGTGTTCGACACGACGACGTGGGGCTGGATCATGATGATCTGGGGCGTCATCCTGTTCTTGGTTGGGCTCGCACTCTGGGGCGGCGCAGGCTGGGCGAGATGGACCACCATCTTCCTCGTCATCGTGAACGTTCTCGGTCAGCTCAGCTGGCTCGGAGCGAGCGCTTACCCGCTCTGGTCGCTCACGATCATCACGTTGAACATCATCGTGCTCTTCGCGTTGTCCGCCCGTTGGGAGGGCTACCCCGACGAGGTTCGCGGCTGAACCACTCGACCGAGGACGGCCCGCGCAGCGAGTGGGCCGTCCTCGTCGGGTTCCCCGCTCCCGGCTTGCAAACCATGTAGGGTCACGCAGGTCGTGCTCCGCTCACTGCTCATCAGTTGGGTGCTGCTCGCGGTGGCCTTCGCGCTGACGGCCTGGATCCTGTCCGGGCTCACCGTCTCCGGCGGGGTGTGGGGATACGTCTGGGTCTCTGCGCTCTTCGGCATCGTCAACACGCTCGTCGGCACGATCGCCCGCCTGTTGACGCTCCCGCTGATCATCTTCACGCTCGGGCTGTTCCTGATCATCATCAACGCGCTCATGCTCGAGCTCACCGACTGGCTGACCCACTACCTGACGATCGACTCGTTCTTCTGGACGGCGATCTGGGCGGCGATCATCCTCTCGATCGTGTCGCTCGTGCTCGATCTCACGGTCGGCAGGGCCGCGCGGCGCGCCTGAACGTCGCCTCGCTCGACCGGGTGCTTTGACTGCCGCGTCGAGGCGTGGCATCGTGCGCGCATGAGCAACGTGAAGGAGATCCTCGCCGGCAAGGGAAGCAGCGTGCTCTCCGTCGACGCCGATGCCTCCGTGCTCGAAGCAGCCCAGCAGATGATCGATGCGAACGTTGGTGCCATGCTCGTCGCGGTCAACGGCCGGATCACCGGGATCGTCACCGAGCGCGACTATCTGCGCCGGGTCACCCTGGAGGGCCGCACCGACCGCGACACCGCGGTGCGTGAGATCATGTCGTCCCCCTTGATCGTGGTCTCGCCGGAGACGACGATCGACGAATGCATGGCGCTGATGACCGACCAGCGGATCCGCCACCTGCCGGTGGCAGAGCACGGCCAGGTCGTCGGTGTCATCTCGATCGGCGACGTCGTGAAGTTCCAGTCGCAGCAACAGAGCGTCCAGATCCAGTACCTGACCGAGTACATCAACGCCCGGTAGAGATCGGTGTGACGCCGCACGCCCCCGGCGGCGTAGGAACGGCGTGAAGGCAGCTCTGATCTTCGCCGCACTCGCGGCCGCCGTCGCAGGAACGACCGTCGCCGACGGCATGTCGACCGCGATGTGCAGGGGATCGCAGCTGGCGGGGAGCTTCGCCGTGGTCCCCGGAAGCGCCGGCGCCGGCAACATCACCTACGTGCTCCGGTTGGTGAACAACTCGAAGACGTCGTGCACCGTGACGGGCCTGCCGCAGGGACGACTGGTCGGTCGGCACGGCGCGGTGCTCCCGACGCACATCCGGGCGGCGTTTCCCGGCGCGCTCACGGCCGTTCTCGTCACCCTGCCTCCCGGCCGGTCGACGCGGGCCACGGCGCGCTTCTCGCCCGACGTCCCGGGCACCGGCGAACAGGCCCGAGGCCCGTGTGAGCCGACGGCGTACAGCCTGCGCGTCGTCGCCGCCGGCGGTGGGTCGACGACCGTGAAGGTGCTGCCGCCGACGGCCGTCTGTGAGCACGGACGGCTGCTGTTCTCCGCCTACGGACGCTAGCGCTTGCGTTTGCGGGAGCTGCCGCCCCCGGGACGGCCGCCACGCGCCTGCTGCTGCATCCGCTCCGCCTGTCGCCGCATCTGCCGGTTGGCGCTCTCAGGCACGGCGCCTTGCTCCTGTGCCGCCTCCATGTAGGCACGGCGCTCCGCGGGCGTGAGGCGGCTCATCGCCTTCTGGACGGCCTGGGGGTTGGGATTCGCAGCGACCGGGTTGATCTTCTTCAGGGCGCTCGCAAGCTCCGGATTCTGACGTTCGATCGCCGCGGTGCTGACGCGCGTGAAGAACCGCCGCATGAAGCCGATCCGGGAGAGCCTCTCGATCACGGGCCGCAGCAGCGCACCGTTCCGGTACCGCCCGAGCAGGACGAGCACCAGGAAGACGACGAGGACGACGCCGATGATCAGGAGCGGGATGTAGAGCCACCACATGCGGCTCGATCGTACCTAGTACATCCGTCCGTCAGCTCGGTCGGTTATCCGGCGAGACGCCGCCGGGAAGCGGCCATGACTGACGGACGGGTGTACTACCGGCGCGAGGCCAGTACCACGCCGCCCGCGACGATCACGGCGAGCACGATCGTCAGCCAGATCCAGCCGGTGACCGAACCGGCCGGCGTCGGAGCCGGGGGGAGCGGGTAGAGGTCGGCCACCAGGAGCATCCGGCCAAGGTTCCGGACCGGGATGAAGGCGACGGTGCCCCCGTTGTAAGCATTCGTTGAGTACCGCGGGTTAGGCGGCGTGGATCGGCGGGAATGAGGGCTTGATGGCCCAGGATCTGATCTCCGTTCTGCTCGAGCACGGCGACGAGCACGGCTGTGTCCACATGACCGAGCTCTACGAGACCGTCTCGAGGCTCGAGCTCGAGGACGACGAGCTCGAGAGCCTGCTCGAGCGGCTCGAGTCGCACGGCATCGACATCACCGATGACTGCTCCAAGGCTGTCGAGGAGGACGTCGCCTACACAAACGTGCAGATCGCCTCGGCGACGACCGATTCGCTTCAGCTCTTCATGAACGAGGCAGGACGCTATCCACTGCTCACGGCAGCACAGGAGGTCGAGCTGGCGAAGAGGATCGAGGAAGGTGACAAGCGGGCGAAAGATCAGCTCGTCAACTCGAACCTGCGCCTCGTCGTCTCCATCGCCAAGCGCTACCAGGGTCATGGGCTGACGCTCCTCGATCTGATTCAGGAGGGGATCATCGGCCTCATCCGAGCCGCGGAGAAGTTCGACTGGCGCAAGGGCTTCAAGTTCTCCACGTACGCCACGTGGTGGATCCGGCAGGCGGTCCAGCGGGGCGTGGCGAACAAGGCGCGCACGATCCGCATCCCTGCGCACATCGTCGAACGGGAACAGCGCATCTCGCGCGCCGAGCGCGAGCTGATCGCGACGCTCGAGCGAGCCCCGACCGAGCAGGAGCTCGCGGACAAGGCGAAGCTCCCGGTGAAGCAGGTGCGTGAGGTGCGATCGGCCGCCCGGGCGGTCGCCTCTCTCGACAAGCGCATCGGCGCAGACGATTCCGCGTCGTTCGGCGAGCTGTTCGCAAGCGACGACGCGCAGCCGGATGAGCAGGTCGAGGTCGAGTTGACCGAGAAGGCGCTACGTGCTGCGGTTGCGGAGCTGTCGGAGCGCGAGCAGCAGATACTCCGGCTCCGCTACGGGCTCGGGGGGAACGCCGATCCGAAATCGCTCGAGGAGATCGGAAGGATCCTCGGCATCACGCGAGAGCGGGTGCGGCAGCTCGAGCGGGAGGCGCTGCGCCGGCTCGCCGAGCGGCGCGAGATCGCCGCGATCCGGGCCGCATAGGACCCCGGACGCGAAGTCTCAGGAGCCGACGACCTTGCAGATCCAGCGGCGCGGCCGCGAGCGGTCGAGCTCGATGAAGAGCACGCGCTGCCACTGGCCCATGCAGAGCTCACCCTCCCCGACGGGGATCGACTCCCCGGCCGAGCCGAGGATCATCGACATGCAATGCGCGTGGCCGTTCGCCGCCTCCATGTCCTCCACGCAGATGTTCTCGGTCCGGCGGTCCCAGTCGTCGTGCGCGTAGTAGGTCTCCGCGGGAACCAGTCGGCGCAGGAGCGTCCCGAAATCCTCGAACATCCCTCGCTCGTACTCGTTGACCCGCACGCAGCACGTCGTGTGCGGCGAGTACACACAGCAGATCCCGTCCACGACACCGGACTCCCGGACGATCTCCGCGACCTCAGCGGTGATGTCCGTCACGTGGAGGCCTCCGGTGGTCTGGAAGTGCCGCTCCGCCTGGAAGACCTTCATCGCGTGCGATTCTAACGAGTAGCGTTGTCTGTCCGGGCCCGTAGCTCAGCGGTTAGAGCAGGGAACTCATAATTCCTTGGTCCCTGGTTCGAATCCAGGCGGGCCCTTTTGACACCTAGCAGCCAAGCCGTTTTCGCTTGGCTATGCGGGTCACGTGAGCCGGGGATGCCGGGAAAGCTCAGATGGTGCCTACCCCGGTGCCTACCTAGGAAATCGCCTGCCGAGGCAACACGGAGAGTCTCTGATGCCCGAATTCAAGCCCACAACCGGAGAGCACGAGTTCGAGAGAACGCTCGAGCGCGTTCAGAAACGCTTGCCGGCGGACGTCCTCGCCTTCGCGCTCACAAGGTGCGTCGTCGTGGCAGTCGGCGAGGACATTCACGCTCAGACGCTCGAGCCGAACGCAGCCCCCGACCTGTGGATCATCGTTCTCCGAGAGAACGAGCGCGAGGAGTCGATCGTGGCGCATGAGATCGCCCACGCATGGCTGGGCCATCGCGGGAACTCAGCGGAGAACGAGCAGGAAGCGCGCGCGCAGGTTCTCTCATGGGGTTTCAGCGGCCCCGCTGCCGACCGCTGACCGCCTTCGCGCACGGTACGCGGCCTGCCGGCAGCGGCTCGAGCAGAAGCGGCGGTCGCTCCGCGTCAGCCCGTCGCGCCCCTGCGACTCCCTGCCCGGGATCGCCGACCGGACACGCTCCAGGCAGGAGCCGCAGACGTCGCAGCAGTAGTGGTTCCACTCGTGACAGGTGCGGCAGTGCGGTATCCCGTACACGCTGTAGGAAGGACGGCCGGCGTTGATCACCGCGAGCTGCTCACGGCTGCTCAGCGCCGCCCAGCGCCCGTCGGCAGCACAGAACAGACACTCACTCACGGCGCGTCCTGTTACAGCTCACCGCTTTCTCTCCGCGGATAGGTGCGGGGTGTCGCAGACGCTGCGGTCGTTTCACGTCGTGACCACTCCCCCGGGTTGATGGGAGTGACTCGCTTGACTCCGTTGTCTCGCCATCTATGGATTGTCGCCGTCGCGTGGGTCGGACACAGTGCGCCAGCCGGATCCGTCGTCGTGGCCTGAGACAACCAGTATCAAGACGCCCAGATGCAAGCGCTTGAACCACGATCCCATTCGGGTGGTGGAGGTGGCTATCCGACCCGGAAACTGTTCAGGATCCTCGTGGCTAGCGAATGCTGCGACGGAGCGAGCCAGAGATCGACCCTGACGTAGCCGCTGACACGACCCTTGTACTTGGTGACGAGGACGATTCCGTTGTCGTCGTAGCCAGCCTCTGCTTGGCTGTAGGGGCCGGCGAATGCGAGTTTTGTTGCGCTGATTCGGTAGGTCGAATCAGCACCAGAGACGGCACCTGCAGGGTTTGGCGCTCCGGTGCTTGTGGATACGCAGCCGATGCAGCCGCTCAACACGATCACCATGCGTGCAAGCGGGTTTGCCCGCGTCCACCACACATGCGTGGCGTGGTCGGACGGATAGCTCGCGTTGTAGAAGCGCCATCCTGCTGGGAGCAGGAGCGAATAGCCGCCGCCACGCGGCGCGACACGATGAAGCTTCGGAGACGCAGCGTGTGCCGCACCCGCGAGTGGGAGGATCGCCACTGCCACGAGAACCACTAGCCGAAGACGGAGCCTGAAGGTCGATGTGCACGCGGCGGGAAGCGAAGTCGCACGAGTCACGCTTGCACCATGTACGGCGTCATCCCCACTCCGATCTTCGTCCTAGCGCATTCGTCGACTCTGGATCTTGGCAAGCTGAACGACCTGGGTAGGTGATATGCCGCCCTTGAGCCCTGCGGCGAGCACGGCGCCCTTCAGTCTGCCTTGCCTCCAGACCACCGTATAAGTCTGAATCGTGTAGCCACCGGATCTCTTTGCGATCGAGCAGAGGTGCGCCTCGTCGCCGATTCTCGCGCCAACGGAAAGCTCGGTTGCAGGCGAGGTGTGACAGGCTTTCCCGCTGCTCGCCAATGACGCTTTCGCGCCGGAGCTTGTGCGGTAGACGCTGGCCGAAGAGTCGATTTCGATCGCCCCGTGAACAAGGTCGGACAGGCTCACGTCGCGGACGAAGTCGCTCTCGTATCCGGCCGCATATCCCCATTTCTTCAGTTGCCTCAACGTCACGCCACCGCGATTGACCGCCGCCGCAGCCGAATAGGGATGGCTGCTCTTCACCCTGAATCCGGTGGGCATATCTGAGACTCTGAGTACAAGCCGTTTCGGGTTTGGGGATGCCATGGCGATTCCCGCGAGAGCTAGCGCGGTTATCAAAAGCGCCGCGGCGGACGCGACGTGCGCAACTCGCCTCGGTGCCATCCGACGGACGTTAGGCAACAGCTCACCTCTCACGGGGCTACGCCGAAGACGGTCTTGTAGAGCGTCTCCCAATTGCGCGCGATCCCAGTCTGGGCTGCGTGCAACGTCATCGAACCCGCGCAGACGAGCTTATGCAGTTTGTTTTCGAGCTTGTCTTTGACGTGGTAGCTCGCCTTGCCCGAGCCCGGTTCCGGGTACAGGTTGGCGATGTCGTTCGATCCGCCGAGTTCCAAGGAGACGATGTGATCGATCTCGATCGTCCGACCGTAGGCCTTCGGCGTCATCCCGTACTCAACCTCGACCTGGTGCTTCTCGGAGTCGGGTACGTTGCGGATCGTGCCGGTTCGGAACGTCGATGAGCAGAGGACCTTCTTGGTCAGCTTGGAGTAGTAGGCGCCGGGTGAGCACTGCCGGTCGGGAAGCGCGCCGCGGGTGCAGCGACTTGTCTGTGTTCGCTTCGCGAGCTTGACCGTCCTGCCGAGGGCCGGCGCAGTCGGTGTGCCACCCGCTATACCCCGTCACCTACCCCGGGCTGGGTTGTTGTTGTCGGGCTTGACGTCGTCGCTGATGTCGATGTGCTGGGAGCGGTTGTCGTCGTCAGCGCCGTTGTGGTCGTGCCGGTCGTCGCTGGGGCGGTTGTGGTTGCTGTGGTGGTGCTTTGCGCGCCCGACTTCAAATGACCATCGACACAGGAGAAGCCGTAATGCTCGTAGTCCGACTCGTAGCTTGGCGAGCAGAACTCGCCAGCGCGCAGGCACTTGTGCTCGCCACCGATGATCGCGTCGACGTAGCCGGAACTGCAGAGCGCCTGCACCGGAGCCAGTGGTTGCGAGGATGCCGACGCGGCGTAGCCACCTACGCCGAGGGCGACGCCTACGAAACCAATTGTAACTGCCCGCCTGAACACGCTTCTCTCCCGCTCGACCTGCCCGTTCTACTCCGCGGAGCCGCAGGAGTCAAAGTCAGACAGCGGAACCTACGACCTCTACGTTGCACCGAATGCGACCAGGGATGATTCGCTACCTAACGATGTAGCCAGCCGCCGACAGCGCTTCGACAGTCGCGCGTCAGTCGACGCATGGACGTTTCAGTGACAGAGCAACTAACCCGCGGCTGGGGGCACGTATTCGTCCAGCCATCCCTCGACCCGATCGAGCATCAGCGCGATTCCGTACGTGATCACCCGCTGGTAGTGCGTTGTTCGAGTTTCTCCACCTTCGATCTCTTGGTGGACCGCGTCAAGAGTCGTGCTGCTGTCGAGGTTGTCCGTGACCATCCCGGTGAGGATCTGTTGCGTTCCTGGACGAAAAAGAGGCCCGCCGCTTAGCCCCGGCGGAGCCGGAATGCTCATCTCCCCAGCGTCATAGGTAGACCCATTGTGGCTTCGGTACTCCTTGATGAACCGCTGGTAGTAACCCTTAAACAACCGCGGCGTCGGCTCACGCTGATCTTGACCGAAGACGCTCTCAGGGAAGCCATACGCGATGAAGTCCTCCCCGAGAAGGTAGGTGGAGGCGCACGCATAGAACGGAACCGCCGGATCATTCCGGTCTTTCGGCTCGACATGAAGCACCGCGATGTCGGCGTCAGGGTGCGTGAACGCCTCCCGAATCGTGCGCCAGTACACCTTGCCTAACGTCGTGGCGACCGCTGCTTGCGCCACGTCGCCCGGCACGCAATGCCGCGCAGTGACCCAGCACTCCGCCGAACGGAACGCAAACGCCGTACCGAGAGCCGACGGCCGGCCCTCGGCGTCCCGCTGAACGATCACCCCCACAGCACCGAGGGGATTGAACGTGAGATTCACAAGGGCAACGGTAGTGGTCACTCCGCGCGAGGAGTGTAGGGAGGGCTGCTAGCGACTCCGGGACGACGTGTGGAACGCCCAACATCCGCCCTGTTCGCTTCATCCACTAGGTCTTGCGAGAGTAGAGTCGCCTAACCGTCCGGCCCCAGGGAGGCGGGCTGTTGACGGCGCAGGGCCATCCGAGGGCGATCTTCAACCGGGCGATCGAGCGCGGCAACCTGCTCGTCGCCGAGACGACCCTTCGCGAACTCGGCCGTCCGTCGCTGGTCGAGCTGCTCGAGCTGACCGCCTTGATCGCGCAGAAAGACCCGCGCCGTCACGGCCGGGTCGCCACACGCTGGCTGCAGCGCTACCTAGAGGTGCGCGGCGACGCGACGATCGACGAGGCGACCCTTGCGGCAGCGGCGTTGCACGAGCTCGGCGGCCGCTTACATGGAGTTGCGCTGACGGCGCTTCGCGACATGGCCGACTCAGCGTCCGGCCAAAGTCGGTCGAGCGGCGTCGAGTGAGTCCCGGGGCCAGGCCGGGCCCCGTCAGCGTCGGGCGTTCGGATCGCCGCCGGGCCAAACAGCAGTGTCGACTCGTCACACCGAAAGAAATTGCCAAGGAACTGGCCCTGCAACTCGAACTCTGTTTGCCTAGGCTCTTGTCGTCTCCCGCGCCCCACGGGGCTTGATCGACGGACCTCGGGCTTTCAGCCGGAATCCTGGCCGCAGGGCCAGACCACAAGTCTACTCCCCCGAGGGCGTAGGTGACAGGGTCTGTCCCGGACGACAAAACTACCCACTGTCGGAGCAACCTGCGTAGAGGTGTCCGCGCCGCAGCGTTCGGATCGCCAACCGGCTCCTACGCTCCTTCTAAATCGTTGCAAGCAGATGAATGTCACCCAAGTTCATCTGGAATTGCCCTGTGAGCGGTTCTTACGGTCTCGGAAGCGGCAAATCTCCCGATGACGTCCCGGAGGCACCAAGTTATCCTTGACACGTTGTGAAGGGGAGACGCGCGTTCCTCATCGTTCTACTATCCGCTCTCGTGGCCGTGGCGTCGGTTTCAAGCGTTGCTGCGCGTCCGCTCTCGACGATCACGCTGCACTCGGGACAGTCGAAGAAAGTCGGGCGGTACACGGTTATCTGCACGCAGAAGAAACTCGCGAAGAAGACCCGTCGGATCGTTCTTCACCCCGGTTTCCAGGTCAAGGTTGGGACCGTGAAGGTTCGCTGCATTCGCGCTTCGACGCCTGCAACCCCCAAACCGAGTCCGACCCCCAAACCGACTCCAACACCGACGCCCGCACCGACGCCGTCGGCAGCCGGGACGCGGTCAAACCCGCTTCCTATTGGCACAGCAAATGGCGCAGGTGATTGGCACGTCGCCGTCGCTGGAGTGCTTCCAGACGCGACTGCGGCGGTTCTCGCCGAGAATCAGTTCAACGTCCCGCCCGTCACTGGTAGGCAGTTCTTCATCGTGACACTGAGTTACACCTACGTGGGCACGACAAAGGGTGTCCCGTGGCTTGACCTTTCCCAACTGCGGGTAGCGGGTTCGCGGAACGTGCTCTACACGTCGTTCTCTGGTGATGACACGTGTGGTGTCATACCGAATGACATGGCCAACCATCCTGATCTTCTGCCTGGTGGCGCCGACACCGCCAATATGTGCTTCTCGGTGCCTTCAGACGAAGTCAGTTCGCTCGAGATGACGACCAGCGACACCAGTGTGTGGTGGGCGCTGCACTGACGCCCGGCGCCAAGCTGGTGTTCTGAAACTGGTCAAGATTGTTGTCCTTCGAGCGTCCGCTTGCCCCCCAGCCTTAAGCAGCTCGCCCCCGACGTGCGGCCCGCATTGATGCGATCACGTTGCCTGGTTCGTCCTCCCGGATGAACTTCTCGGAGAACTCTGCGACCATCGCGTTATCCCCCCTAAGCCGGGTGTCGAGGGAGACCGCGGTGTAGCCGGTGGCGAAGACGGTCACCGCGACGTAGGTGGCGGTCGGGTCGATCGGCTTGCCGAGCGCGTCAACCGGCGGCTTTGCTCTTGCCATTTTCTGCTCCTCTCGTGTTTGTTTCGGCGCGGCGTCCGGGAGCGGCAGCGCGGCCTGAAGAAGCTCGACGCAGCCGGCCCCGTCGATCGTCCCCCGTGTTTCGAGCTGGGCGGCGAGCGCCGCGCTGGCCCGCTGGAAGCGGCGGGTGCGGACCAGGTTCTCGGTGCGTGCGTGCAGGAAGGCATGCCAGGTGTCGGCCTCACGCATCGTCGCCGACGCCGCCTCGAGGATCGTCCGGGCGCCCTGGAAGTCGGACGGCGTCCGGGTCTCGCCGGTCGCGTCGGCGTGCCGGGTGACGAGCACCTGGTCTCGTTCCTGCTGGGCGACAACCGGTCGCGGCAACGGTGGCGGGTCGGCGAGCAGCCCCAGGTCGACCGCGACCGCTGTCGCGACCGGGCCGGCCAGATACACGATCACGTCGGCTTCGATCCGGGCGCGGAGCTCGGCGGGTACCGGCTCGCCGTCCGCGGCATGCAGGTACGCGGAGACGAGGTCGTCGCTGGTGACGCCGTGGCCGGTGTCGGCCTGCCCGTAGAACACCAGTGACGGCGTGACGGTCGCGCCGTCGCCCGAGGCGACGTCACGGCCCAACAGATACGCGGCGACGATGTGGCCTGCCTCATGGGTTGCGGTCATCTTCAGCTCTGCAAGAGCTCGTGCACGGCGCCGGGCGAGCGCCGCGTCAAGGTCGGACGACGTCTCCGGCGAGTGGTCACCCGGCTCGCCGACGACGCCCTCCACGACGAGCCCGGCTCCGGCGGCTGAAATCACGGGTTTCTCACCGCCGACGACGGGCCCCGTCCCTCGACCGGGCAGCGACGGAGGAAGATGCCCCGCCCGGTCAAGCTTCACGATCCTGCGCCCTCGCGGCTTTCAAGTGCGAGGCGAGCGCACGTCTGACCTCGCTGCTCAGGCTGCGATCGTCGGCGAGCGCGCGGCGCACGAGCTCGTTGCGGACCTCGACAGGGACCTGCGCGCTGACGATCATCGTCGTTTTAGCCATTGCCCAAAGATACTACGGATCCGGAGTAGTAGGGTTGCCCGTGACCGTCAGCCGGCGCTCGAGCTGCGCCTCCCGCGTGCGCAGTGAAGTTCCGGGAGCGGCCGCGCGGCGCTCTCGTGGTTGGCGGGGGCGCCGCTCTTTCGAGAGCCTCAGCGAACACGTGTCCTCCCGTCGTAGCGGTTCGCCTCGAGGAAGGCGCGGTAGGCGAGCACGGTGACAACCGGCCGCGAGTAGCCGGGCAGCACGATCGCGCCGGCGTGGCGGAAGATCGCGTCGACGCCGCGTCGCGGCCAGCCGAGCTCCGGAGATCGCTCCGCGTCAGGACCGCATCGGGGTTGTCGAGGCGGCTCACGGCACCCACCAGATCCCGGCTCGCGCGCGTACACAGAAAGTCGGGATGTGGGTCCCAGATCCCGACAGTTTTGGCTTAAACAGTCCAGATCCCGTTACAGAGTGTCTACGCGCGCGCGCGAGGGAGAGTCGGGATCTGGTCATGGCCTCGGTGCCGCCGATCGGGAGACCTTCCAGCGGACGATCTCCCCGAACTCGTCCTTGTCCGGGTGCGGCTTCACGAGCCCCTCGTTCGCGAGCTCGCTGCGGACGTTGCGGGCCGTCTTCGCGCTGATCCCCGTCTCGCGTGCGACGCGTGCGTCGAGCGCGTCCGACTCCTGCTCGCCTTCGTCCTCGAGGATGTTGAGGATCAGCTCGCGCGCCTTCGCGCTCTTCGATCCGAGCTTCACGGCGAGCAGGTCGTCGACGGACTTGCTCGACTCTCCGAGCTCGACGGCGAGCGTGATCGGCTCGGCCAGCCCGGGCACCTCGACGGCGTCGATCCGGAAGGCCTGCGCGGAGCCGTTCGGCGAGCGGTTGCCGGCGACGACCTGGATCACGCGGGCGGCCGGGTCCTGGTCGTCGACCGCGATCATCACGACCGCGCGCGGTGTGTCGACCCAGGCGGTCGAGCCGAGGATCGAGGCGAGCGCACCCCGCGCGCGATCCTTGCCGGGATGCCGCACGCCGATCACGAGGCAGCCGAGCTCGTCGGCGAGCTTGTTCAGCGGGGCGATCGCGTCCCGTACCTCGGCGTCCGAGTTCGAGTTTGTGCTGCCGATGTGGTTCGCAACCGGGTCGATCACGAGCAGGCCGACGCCGAGATCCGAGCCGAGCTCGCGCAGCGCCTCGACGTCATCGGGAAGCCGGACGTGCTGTGCGATCACGAAGCAACGCGCGATCTCGGCACCCGCCGCGACGAGCCGCGGCTTCAGGTCGATCGCGGTGCTGTCCTCCGTGCTGATGAAGAGCACGCTCGAGCTGCGGCTGATCCGCGCTGCGAGACCGGCCAGGTAGGTTCCCTTGCCGGCGCCCTTCGGCCCGGCGAGCAGCTCGAAGGCGGAACGCTGCCAGAGCGGCTTCTCCAGCCACTCGATCGAGCGCATCGCGACGTCATCGAGCGGCGTCGCCTGTAAGGGCGCGGGCTGCGCGGCTGCGGGTTTGTAGCGGCCGACGCTGCGCGCAATCGAAACGAGCTCGTCATCGGGGAGCGGCGTCTCGCAGGGTGTCGCTTTCAGCGCCGCCAGGATCGCCGCCTCACTCGCGCCACGGCGACGCATCGAGCCGGCGAGGCTCGTCAGTGTCGAGTTGCGCTCGCCGTCGCGGATCACTTCGGCGATCGGTGCCGTGCCGTTGCGGCGAGTTGTCTCCTCGGCGAAGTGCGCGAGCACCGCAGGAGGGACCTCGGCGAGCGCGAGCTCGGGCTCGAGCAGCCACTTGTACGGCGTGCCGTTCGGATGCACGCTCGGCGGCAAGGCCATAAAGTGCCGTCCGGTGCGCAGCTCGAGCCCGCCGCGCGTCCTGTGCTGAATCCCGCGATCGGCAAAGTAGAAGTGGAGGCGGCCGGAGCCGCTCTGCACGGTCGGCGTCAACGGCAGCTCGTGATCGATCAGCGCGAGCAACGTCTCACCTGCCGCGTCGCTGTCGAACTCGACGACGGCCAGGCTGGACGGGCCGAGCACGACGCCGAGGTTGAAGCGCTCACCCCAGCGCGACCACTGGCCGGCGGCGTACTCCGGCTCGAGCGGCTTGGCCGTCTGCCAGCCTCCGTCGACGGGGCGCTTGCCGTGGGCGCGCACGATCGCCCAGCCGAGCTCGCTGTACCGGCGAGCCGCGGCGACGAAGGGGGCTGCGAGCTCCCCACCCGCTGCCCCCTTGCGCTCTGACTCAAGCCGCATCCGGCCCGGCCGAGTCGCCGATCACGTTGCCGAAGACGTCGAGCTGCCCCTGCTGCGGTCGCACAATGCGCCCCGGCAGTTTCGATCCCTTCCTCGGCGCGTCCTCCTCGTGCGGAGCCCGCTGCTGCCGGTTGCGGCGCGCCCAGGCTGCCTCCTCGACCGCCGTGATCGGCTGAGGTTTCTTCACCGGCTTGGGGACGCCCAGCTCGATGTACTCAGAACGGGATGTCATCGTCGACCCCGCTCGTCGCAGCCGCCGGCTTTCGGGAAACCCTGAAGTTCGGGTACGTGTACTTCGCTCCCTCGACGTCACCGATGTACTTGAGGGAGACGATCTCGCCGGGCTCGACGCGGCCGAGCGTCTCGACGACGACGAACTCGCCGCGATCGTCGTCCCACTCCTCGACGAGCCCCTCGATCAGCTTCTTGGTCAGCACGACGGAGCCGACGAGGATCGACCACTTCTTGCCGTCGCGGTCGATGCCGTGCAGGAACTCGGCATCGCCGAGCTTGGTGTGGCCGGTCGCCCAGCCGGTCGCCAGGATCGTCAGCGGGTTCGGCGCGTCGTCCTGGCGGAACATCCACGGCTCGCCGCGGTCGACATCGGCCTCCGCATCGTCGAAGCGGTGGTCTACTAGATTCTCGATACAACGGATCTCCTTTCGTTGGATTTCGCGAGCGCCTCCCGCACGGGGGCGTTCGTCTTTTCGGGTGGCCTTCAGGCGGCGACGCGCTTGAACTCCTCGAGCAGGCGCGCGTAGGCAGCCGTGTGACGCCCGGGCTCGCTCCGGACTCCCAGCGCAACACGCTCGTTGCGCTGACGCCGATCTCACGCGCCACGTCTCTGAGCGATGCACCGGCCTCGTCTCGAATCTGCCGCCGCTCGCCGGCGGGGGGAGTGCGCGCTTGGCCCGCAGGCGCGTCAAGAGCTCACTCTCAGTCAATCGCGTTCACCTCCTCCGTATGGTTGAGCGCATCCGTATCGAGAACGTAGCAGCATAGGAGGCGGATTCCTATAGCCATGGCTTGACTTAGCCGTATCGGAAGCGTAACGTGGACTCAATGGACACCCCGATCAAGCTCACACCGAAAGAGGGCGGCTGGATTCACACCGACTGGGGCGAGGGAAGCGCCTGGTTCGCTTCGCGAAGGACAGGCGCGACCGGCTCACACGGATCAGCGAGCTCCACCTGCTCAACCCGACACCGGAGAACTTGCGCCGGGTGCCGCTGAAACGAATCCATGCGGCCGTGACGATGCGCGGCGCGGGCCTCGTCCAGCTCATGCTCGCGGCCGGGTTCGCGGAGACACCGCCGGCCGACATGTTCGAGACGCCCGTTAAGGGCGGCCTCGCCCTAGAGAAGCGCTACCGGTTGAAGCGCCCGAAGGGGAAGCGGCTCGAGGACTCGTTCTATCGCGACGTCGCACACGCCTATCAGTCCGCGCTCGCGTTCGGATTGCAGCCGCGTAAGGCGATGGTTGCCGACACCGGCGCCGCCGACGCGACCGTCGCAGCCTGGGTGCTCGAGGCGCGCCGCCGCGGCTACCTCGCGAAGGTCACACCGGGGAGCTACCTGTCACCTCAGCACGTCACGATCGAGCCCGCAGTAGAGCGCGACGCTGCGAAGCCGCTGACGGCTTCCAAGCGGCGCCGGAAGGAGTGAACGATGGCGAGCGTCTGGATCACACGGCGCACGACGAGGAACGGCGAGCCGCGCTTCCGCTGCGAGTTCAGGCTCGGCGGCCGTGAAGCACGGACGCAATACGGCGGCTCATTCCGGACACGGCGCGAGGCGCTCGAGCGCGGGGGTGGATCGCGGGCGAGCTCGCAGCGCGCCACGTTCCGAACCTGACCGCTCTCGCCGAGGCGCCCAGCGCGCCAACGCTGAGAGACGCGATCAAGAGCTGGCAGGAGAGCCGTGTCGACGTCTCTGAGGGCACGAGGACGCTTCACCGGGTCGCGCTGAACCGTGTCCTTCCCAGCTTGGGCGACCGTCCGATCGACTCGATCACCGTCGCCGACGTCTCGCAGCTCGTGACGACGCTCTCGGCGAAGGGGAACAAGCGCGAGACGATACGCAAATCCGTCAAGTACCTGGCGGCCGTGCTGGACGCGAACGGGATCGAGGGCGCGAGCAACCCCGCCCGCAACCGCAACATCCGCCTGCCGTATGAGGAGTTCGAGGAGATCAACCCGCCGACCGCCGCGCACGTCGAAGCGGTCTACCGGCTGCTCTCGCCCGCCTACCGGCTGCCCCTCTTGTGGCTCGACTGGTCGGGCGCGCGGGTCGCGAGCATCGATCTGCTGAGAGTGGGGGACTACGACGAGCCGCTCCGGCGCGTCAGGCTGCGCGCGTCGACCACGAAGACACGGCAAGCGCTCTGGGTTGAGCTGCCCGACGTGCTCGCCGAGCGGATCGAGGCGACGTTGCCGCCGCGCGAGGATCGCGACCTCGATGCGCCGCTCTTCCGCGACGTCAGTTCTGACCGGCTGCGGACGGCGATCGGGAGGGCTTGTAAGGCATCCGGCGTCCCGGTGTTCTCGCCGCATGATCTTCGACACCGCCGGATCAGCCTGTTCCACCGCCAGGGCCGCTCGTGGGCTGAGATTGCCCGCTTCGTCGGCCAGCGGAAGCTGTCACTCACGGCCGACGTCTATACGCACGTGCTCGTCAGCGACGCCGAGCTCAACTACGAGAGCCTCGTCGCGTGAGCGGCGATCGAGACCCACGGCTTCCGCCCCGGAACGCGGAGGAACTCCGCACCATGAGCGACGACGAGGTGACCGCGTTCTACCGTGACCTCGCCTTCACCGCCTCGCACGGCTTAGACCGGATGGTCGAGCTCGAGCTAATTGGTCGATTCACGGTCGCACTCAAGGGCTTCAAAGAGTCGTCGGACAGAGCCTCGACCCGGCTTCTCGTCACGACGGTTGTGCTCGTCGTTCTGACCATCGTGATCATTGGCCTCACGATCGCGCTCGTCGCGACTAATTGACCGTCGCTGCTCGGACGGTGCCTACCCCCGTGCCTACCTCGACGTCAGTAAACGTCGATTAGCAGGGATGTCCGAGGCCAGGCGGGCCCTTCACCGCCCCTTGGAGCCAAGCCGAACACCGCATGGCTCCCGGGGGCAGGTCGGCGGCTTTGGCGCTCGCGGCCGGCAGCGCTGGGCGTCAGTTCGGCCTTGCTCCAGGCAGGGTCTAGCACCCTAAAGGGCCACCTCCGCTGGGCCGATGCCGTAGGCCATGGGCCGGACTCTCGTCGACGACGGTCGCACGACCGACCGTGCGATACGGCCCCGATTCGAATCGGCGGCTCAGCCGGCCGACGCCGCTCCTCCCGAGTCGCAGCGCGTCGAGTCGTCCCAGGCGGCACCGAGACACGGGCTATCCGTTGGTCGGAGGGGCGACATCCAGGGGCTACGCGCTGTCGCGATTCTCATGGTCGTCGGCTTCCACGGCGGGTTCGGTCTGGCGGGCGGCTTCACGGGCGTAGACGTGTTCTTCGTGATTTCCGGGTTCGTGATCACAAGCACACTCGTTCGTGAGATTGCTCGAGACGGGTCGATCAGTCTGCCCGGCTTCTATCTGCGTCGCGTCAAGCGACTGCTCCCGGCCCTCGCCGTCGTCGTGACATTCGTTGCGGTCGCGGGTGTGCTGCTTGTCCCAATCAGCGCAATCCGGATCAGTGCCCTGACAGGACTCTCCGCCACGTTCTTCGGCGCGAACTACTACCTCGACTCCCTTCCGAGCGGGTACTTCGCGGTCAGCAGTAGCCTCAACCCGCTGCTGCACACCTGGACGCTCGCGGTGGAGGAGCAGTTCTATCTCGTCTTTCCGGTCGTCCTGCTCGTGACCTGGCGCCTCGGGCGACGAGCTGGCGCGACGGGTTGGATCAATGGCGGGGCGGTCGCTGCCGTCGGATCTCTGAGTGTCCTCTCTTTCTTTGCCGCGGAGCATTGGTCGCGGTCGGGAGCACTCGCCTTCTACGCCGCTCCCGCGAGAGCGTGGGAGTTCGGCGCCGGTGCGCTCGTCGCTCTGCTGGGCCGGCTCTGGTGGCGGCTGCCGCCGCTCTTCTGGTCGGCCATCGCCGCTGTCGGGATCGCCGCGATCGCCCTCGGCGCCGTTGCCCCGCCGGGCCCGTCCGTCTCGCCGGCCGGCCTGCTCATCCCGGTCGCAGGGGCCTGCTTCTTGCTCATGGCAGGCACTCACCAGGGTCTCATCTCGAAAGCGCTTGCCAGCAGACCGATGGTTGTGGTCGGAGACCGGTCGTACAGCTGGTATCTGTGGCACTGGCCGCTAATCGTGTTCGCAGTGGCGCTGTTTCCCGGCTCGAGTTGGGCGGCCAGAGCAGCCGCTGTGATCTCAGTCGTCCCCGCTTGGGCCTCGTATCGGTACGTCGAAAACCCGATCCGCTTCAACCGGGGGGTGCGCGGCCACCGCGCGCTCGCTCTGGTTGCAGTCTGTTTGGCAATCCCGGCAGCGGTGTCGCTCGCGCAGCTGCGCTTTCCGCTCGAGACAGCCGCCGCATACACCGGCGCGCTGCATGAAGACTTCACGCGCGGCTGCGACGGTCCGGCTCCGCTGGGCGCTCCGTCGAGGAGTGGATGCACCTGGCCCGCGGTCGGCGCTCGGGGGACAGTAGTCCTGATCGGAGACTCCAACGCCGGACACTTCACGGAGCCGGTCGTGGCGGCCGCGCGACATGCGCACCTGAACACCATCGTCGCTACCTACTCGGCCTGCCCGTTCGTTCGCCTGCGCCTGTCGGCGCCGGGGCGGGACGAAGGCCTCTGCACGCGCTTCGACCGGCTGTCCCTCAGATGGCTCGCAAGAGCGCGGCCGAGCCTCGTGATCATCGGGGTCCGTGGTGACCCCTGGATCGAGGATCCCCTCTACGGGCTCGGTGCGGCAAACTCTCAGTCGTTCTCGCACACGGCATCTGGCAAGGAAGCGCTCTGGGCCGCCGGTCTGAGCTCGGAGATCCGGCTGCTAGACCGTGCCGGCGTACCTGTCATCGTCGTCCACCCGGTGCCGACTATTGCGCTCGACGATGGCGCGTGCGCCGTCATCGACGTACTGGTCAATCGCTGTCAGGGCTCGATCCAGCGCAAGCGTGTCGACCAGCAGCTTCGCCGCACGCTCGCCGCCGAAGACTCGGCCGTACGCGGAATCAAGACGGCTTCGGTCCTCGATCTTGAAAGCGAGATCTGTGCGCCAACGACGTGCTCGACCAGTCATCACAGCGTCGTGATGTATCGCGACAGCGGGCATCTCAGTGTCCGCGGCGCACTCACGCTGACGACCGCCTTCTTCGCCGCCATCTCCGACCATGTGCGACAGCCCAAAGCGCCTGCTCACTCGGTCACTGAACGGCGCGCTCCGGCATTGAGAGAGAACGGCGACGGTCAGGCTTGATCCAAGCAGCCGCCCACGCCGCCGGGCTCTTCGGCCGGGGTAGGTTTTCCGGCGATGTCTGTGGCTGAGGACAAGCGGATGCTGATCCTCCAGGCCGCGGTTCGGGTGTTCGCGGCAGAGGGCTACGAGGCGGCCCGCGTCGGAGACATCGCCAAGGAGGCGGGCGTCGCGTACGGGCTCGTCTACCACTATTTCGGCTCCAAGGATGCGGTGCTCGAGGCGGTCTTTCGCGAGCAGTGGGGAAGGCTGCTGGCGGCGCTCGCCCAGGCCGAACAGACCGGAGAGGATGCCGGAGAACAGCTCGAGCTGGCGGTGAAGATCGTCCTTCGCTCGTGGCGTGAGGATCCCGACCTCGTGCGCCTGCTCGTACGGGAGATCACGCGCAGCCCACACATCCAGGACGAGCTCGACGAGATCGGCGAGGCGTTCGCGATCTTCCAGCGGGTGATCGAACGAGGGCAGCGGGACGGGACGTTCCGTGCCGGCCCCGATGCCCGGATCGCCGCCTGGATGCTGTACGGCGCTCTCGAGGAGGTGCTGACTGGATGGGTGCTCGGGCAGCTGCCGGACGACGCCGACGCGCTGGCGGCCGCCGAGCGTGCGGTGATCGGCACGCTGATCGGCGGGCTTCGCGCCCGTTGACGCGGGGCAGGGCGCCGATGGACACGAACGTGTGTTCGTACTAGGATCACGACGTGCAATTGCGCCTCGATGCCGCCGACAGGCTCGTCGAGCTCGTGGAGGAGCACCGGGGCCCGGTTCCAGCCGACGAGGCCGCCCGAGCCGTCCTGAAGCTCGGGAGCGCCCTCCCCGTGGGCCTCGCACGCTCGTTGCTCGACGACGCGGTAGCCGCCGACGCCCGACTCCGCTGGTCGGGCGACCTGGTCGGGCTGGCCGGCTCGCCCGACGACGGGCTGCTGCTCGAGGAGGCGACGTTCGTCGTCTTCGACCTCGAGACCACGGGCCTCCGCCCGGGGGCCTCACGCCCCTGCGAGTTCGGAGCCGTTCGGGTCGAACGGCTCGAGCTCACGGAGCGGTTCGCGACGCTCGCGAACCCCGGCGGCCGGCTCGCACCGGCGGTCTCCGCACTGACCGGGCTGCGAGACGAGCAGCTGCGGCGTGCCCCGCCCGTCGCCGCCGCGGTGCGGCGCTTCCTGACGTTCGCGGCGGACAGCGTGCTCGTCGCGCACAACGCGCGGTTCGACATGGCATTCCTCGACCACGAGACGATGCGGCTCACCGACAAGCGCGTCGTCGCGACCGTCGTCGACACGGTGGGGCTTGCACGGAGGCTGCTCGGGCGCCAACCGGTCAACCTCAACGCGCTCTCGTACCGGTTCGCAACCGACGCGCGGCCCTGCCATCGTGCGTTGCCCGATGCCGAGGCGACCGCCGAGATCCTCCTGCGACTGATCGGCATGGCGCAGGAGCGCGGTGCCCGCACCGTCGGCGACCTCGTCGAGCTGGCCGCGACGAGGCCGCGCCGCGCCCAGCGCAAGCGCGGTCTCGCCTTCGGCGCACCGCAGCAGCCCGGCGTCTACCTCTTCCGTGACAAGCACGACCAGGTGCTCTACGTCGGCCGCGCCCGCGACCTGCGCGCGCGCCTCCGCTCCTACTTTCGCTCGGATCGCCAGCGCCCCGCGGTCGAGGCGGCTCTCGCCGCACTCGAACGGATCGAGTGGCGCGTCCTCGGCTCGGAGCTCGAAGCGGCGCTCGAAGAGCTGCGGCTGATCCGCGAGCTGCGCCCGCCGGCGAATGCCCGCGCCGTGCGTCCCGACCGGTACGTCTATTTGCGGCGGCGAGGCGAGACCGTCGTCTGCAGCCCGCAGCCGACCGAGCTCGGGCCGCTGACGAGCCGCAAGCGCGCGCAGCTCGCGGCACGCGCGCTGCAGGGCGTCGAGTGGCAGACGCTCGACGACGCCCTGCCCAGGCTGCGGGCCAAGTTGAGGCGCCTCGCGCACGACCTTCGCTTCGAGGACGCTGCCCGGCTCCGCGACCGCATCGAGGCGCTCGAGGATGCGACGCGGGAGATTCGCCGCATGCAGCAGCTCCGGCGCATGGCGGTGTGCATCGTCGTGCCCGGCGAGCGGGCGGGGTCCCGAAGGGCGTTCTTCGTCGCGAAGGGGCACGTCGTCGGTGTTCGGCCCTATATCGGGCCGTTCGGGGTCGAATGGCAGGCAGGGCTCGCGGATGTCGCGCGGGCG
Source organism: uncultured Thermoleophilia bacterium (assembly GCA_963826485.1). Lineage (GTDB taxonomy): Bacteria > Actinomycetota > Thermoleophilia > Gaiellales > Gaiellaceae > PALSA-600. The sequence continues at coordinate 8,274 of CAWGXF010000010.1, read as the reverse complement.
GAGCCGACGCTCGAGCCGGAGGCCGCCGACGAGCTCCGCGTCATCGCCTCGTTCATCCGGCGCCCGCCCCCCGAGCTCGAGGTGCTGAGGTTGGCACACTTGGCACATGGAGCAGCTGCATGAGCGGGCGCTCGGGGAGGGATGGCGGAAGCTGGTCGTGGACGGGATCACCGCCACACCGGTCCACGTTCGTCGCGGCGCGGCCGTGAAGGTCGTCGACGGAGCCCGCACCGAAACGGTCCTGCGGAAGCAATGGCCGGCCAGGCTCGCCGGGCTGCTCGGCGGCGCGCGGAACGTGCACCTGCTCGCACCCGACGGCGATGTGCACGCCCGGCGCACGAAGAAGGGAACCTGGCTCGTCTCCTCGGGCAGGCCCTCGTCCGGCGCGGCACCCGTCCGCGAGCACGATCGCGCGCGCCGCCGTGCGCTGCCCGTCGAGCATCCGCTCTTCCGGGCGACGAGGATCTCGCATGACAAGGAGCGGCAGGTGCAGCACTACGTCGAGCTCCTCCGGCCGCTGCCGATCTGGCAGCGCGACGTCATCCGCGTCGTCGACGCGGGCTGCGGCAAGGCATACATGAGCCTTGCCCTCGTCGCCTACGGGCGAGAGCTCGGTGTGCGAGTCGAGCTCGTCGGCCTGGACAGCAACCCGGCGGTGATCGAGACGGTTCGCGGAGTCGCCGAGAAGCTCGGTTACGACGAGGCGACCTTCGAGGCGACGGCGATCGTCGACTACGCGAGCGATGAGCCGGTCGACCTGCTGGTCTCGCTGCACGCGTGCGACACCGCGACAGATGAGGCGATTGCCGCCGGGGTGAGACTCGGCGCCGATGCGATCGTCGTGGCTCCGTGCTGCCATCATGAGCTTGCGGTCCAGATCGCCGCCCGCGGCAAGGACGCGCTTCTGCGGCACGGACTGCTGCTCGGACGCCAGGCCGATCTCGTCACCGACGCACTGCGGGCCTCCGCTCTCGAGATGCTCGGCTATCGCGTCGACGTGATCGAGTTCGTCTCCTCGGAGCACACGGCGAAGAATGTGATGCTGCGCGCCGAGCGTGCACCGTCGCAGCCGCGCCTCGAGCGAGCTGCAGTCGAATATCGGGAGCTCCGCGACCGCTGGGGCGTCGAGCCGGCGATCGAGCGGCTCGTCTCGCTGCCGGGGACGCTCCCGCCCTGAGCTAGGATCAGGTGATGATCGAGATCGGGACGATGCGGGTGAAGAGCGGTCTTGCCGAGATGCTCAAGGGCGGCGTGATCATGGACGTCGTCGACGCCGAGCAGGCGAAGATCGCCGAGGAGGCGGGCGCGTGCGCCGTCATGGCGCTCGAGCGCGTTCCCGCCGACATTCGTCGGGACGGCGGGGTGGCCCGGATGTCCGATCCGGAGATGATCAGGGGAATCCAGGAGGCGGTCACCATCCCGGTGATGGCGAAGTGCCGCATCGGCCATTTCGCCGAGGCTCAGATCCTTCAATCGCTCGAGGTCGACTACATCGACGAGTCCGAGGTGCTGACGCCCGCCGACCTCGAGCATCACGTCGACAAGTGGCAGTTCACGATCCCGTTCGTGTGCGGGTGCACGAACCTTGGAGAGGCGCTCCGGCGCATCGCCGAGGGCGCGGCCATGATCCGCACGAAGGGCGAGGCGGGCACCGGCGATATCGTCAACGCCGTCACCCATATGCGTGCCGTGTTCGGCGGCATTCGCCGGCTGCAGTCGCTGCGCGCGGATGAGCTGTACGCGGAGGCGAAGAACCTGCAGGCTCCCTACGAGCTCGTCCGCTGGGTCGCCGAGCAGGGTCGCCTTCCGGTCGTCACGTTCACGGCGGGCGGAATCGCCACACCCGCCGACGCGTCGCTGTGCATGCAGCTCGGCGCCGACGGCGTCTTCGTCGGCTCGGGCATCTTCAAATCCGGGAACCCGTCGGAGCGGGCGCGCGCGATCGTCGAGGCGACGACGCATTACCTGGACGCGGAGGTGCTCGCCCGGGTCTCGGCAAATCTCGGTGAGGCGATGGTCGGCATCTCGACGCAGTCGCTCGACCCGGCTGAACTGCTCGAGCGCCGCGGCTGGTAACCGAGCAGGGACGAGGCCGCCGCCGGGAGCTCGGCGCCTTCATTCACGCCAGATGTTCTCGAACGTGCCGAAACGCAGCTCCTGCACGAAGTGGAGCCGTGCCTCGTCGCTTCGGCGCAGGTACTCCGCCTGATTCGCCGCAAGGAACGCGTTGTAGGCGTCGGCCGACTCCCAACGGTCGATCACGAGGTAGCGGTCCGGCTCGTCGACATCGTGGAGCAGCTCGGTGCCGATGTACCCCTCGCCCGAGCGGAAGAGCCGCGACCATTCGCCCTCGGACCCGTAAGCCTCCTCGAACGCGACGGGGTCGCGCACCTCGTAGCGGAAGACGAGTGCGATCACCTGAGCCCGCCGCGCTCGTGGTGCGCCCTGAAGAAGTTCTCGCTACCGGCCGTCGCCATCGCGGCGGATGCGCTGATCTCGAGCGACAGCGCGGCGGCGGCGACGATCTGGGCGAGCCGGTAGACCTTGCCCGAGCCCGCGCAGTCGATCGACGCCAGCCAGTCGCGCGCCGACGGGAGCGTGGTACCCCCGCCGACGGTGCCGACCTCGAGACCGCCGAACCGAATCGTCGCCTGCAGGCCGCCCTCGACGCGGCGTGCGGTGCCGTGCGCCATCGAGCTCGTGCCGATCATGCCGAGATCCTGGCCCGTCGCCGCGAAGATCGCAGCGACCGCCGAGGCTGGCGTAAAGGCGACCGACTGCATCCCGCTCGCGACGGAGCCGTGCGTCCCGGCCCACGAGAGGGCCTCGAGATCCTCGGCCGTCGTGCGGAGCACCCGGCGGATCTGCTCGTCGCCGAGGAACGCCTCGGCGAGCACCGTCTTGCCGTGCCCCGACTGGAAGTACTCGGCGGACGGCTTCTTGTCGCCGCCCATGTTCGCCTCGAGGATCGCGCGTTCCGGCTTGACCGGCGCCCGCTGCATCACGTACCCCATGTTCAGCGCGTAGGAGTTGCGGGTCATCATGTTCGGGCCGACGGCGTCGCCTGTCGTCCACTGCCAGAGCACGTGGCACATCGGGCCGACGATGTGGGTCTTGACGCCGTGGAGCCGTGCCCGCCGCGAGAGCGCGGGGTCGTCGGCCGACTCGAGAAAGGTCTGCATGCTCGTCAGCTCGGCTTCGACCCACCGTGCGAGCACGATTGCTTCGGCAGCGTTCTTGCAGACGAAACAGGAAGCGCGTGTGATGCGGTCGTACAGCACGTAGGTGCGAACCGTTCCGGCGGCGAGCGCGCCGCGGATCATCGAGGCGGTGAGGCCTCCCTCGGTGTGGGCGAGAGGGACATGCACCGTCTCGGTCTCGCGCGCGGTCTCCACCATGTCCGCGTCGTCGTCGGACACCTCGTAGCGGCCGAGCTCGATCTCGATCGGCACGGCGGAGACGGGGATCACCGCCACTCCGACGAGTGACTCTGCCGCTGCCGCGAACGGCTCGAGGTCGATCGAGGTGACGAAGCTGCCGTCGAGGCTCATGGCCTCGCGGCGACTCCGGATCGATTCCACATCGTTCTTCCGAGACCAGCGCATGAGAAGACTCTAGAGTCGTATCCATGTCAGCGACGCTCATCAAGGGGAAGCCGATCGCCGACCGCATCCGAGCCGCGGTCGCCGAGGAGGTGCGTGGAATCGGCCACATCGGGCTCGTGACCGTCCTGGTCGGCGACGACCCCGCCTCGGAGGTGTACATCAGGCTCAAGCACAAGGCTGCACTCGAAGCCGGTTTCGACGCACGCGACCGTCGCCTGCCGGCGACGACGAGCGAGGAGGATCTGCTCGCCGAGGTCGCTGCGCTGAACATGGACGACGAGATCGATGCGGTCCTCGTCCAGCTCCCGCTTCCGGACCACATCGACGAGGCGCGGATCCTGCGCGCGATCGCTCCCGCCAAGGACGTCGACGGATTGAACCCGTTCAATGCCGGACAGCTCTTTCTCGGGCGGCCGACCCTCGTCGGCGCCACACCGGTCGGCGTGATGGAGATGCTGCGCGCGCACGACATCGAGATTGACGGGGCGCGAGCGGTCGTGGTCGGACGAAGCGACATCGTCGGGAAGCCCATGGCACATCTCCTGATGCAGGCGAACGCGACCGTGACGATCTGCCACTCGCACACACGCGAGCTTCGGCGGCACACGTCGGAGGCCGACATCCTCGTCGCCGCGGTGGGGGTTCCCACCATGGTCTCGCCCGACATGGTCAAGCCCGGCGGCGTGGTGATCGACGTCGGGATCAACCGCACCGAGGCGGGCATGGTGGGCGATGTCGACCCGGATGCCGCCGAGGTGGCTGCGTTCATGACGCCCGTTCCGGGAGGTGTGGGGCCGATGACGATCGCCTGCCTGCTCCAGAACGCCGTCCGTTGCGCCCGTTACCGGCGCGGCGACCTTGCATATCCAGGGCAATTCGGTGCTAATGTTGCGCGCGCTCCGTCGGTAGAGGCGGACTTGTAGTCATCCAGCAAGGAGTAGGCGCAAGTGGCTGAAGGCACGGTCAAGTGGTTCTCGAACGAGAAGGGCTACGGCTTCATCGAGCGCGGTGACGGCGAGGCGGACGTATTCGTCCACTTCTCCGCAATCGCCGGTGAGGGCTACAAGTCGCTGACCGAGGGTCAGCGCGTCGCGTTCGAAGTCGTGCAGGGCGATAAGGGCCTGCAGGCATCGAACGTCACAGCGCTCTAGACCCTTTCGGAACCAAAGTTGGATGGGAGGCTCCGAAAGGAGCCTCTCGTCGTTACGGAAGGATGAATTCGATGGCACGGATCACGAGAGACGAGGTGCTGCACGTGGCGCGGCTCGCGCGCCTCGAGTTGACCGACGACGAGGTCGCGAGGTTCCAGGAGCAACTCTCCGACATCCTGGAGGCGGTCTCGAAGGTCTCCGAGCTGGATCTCACCGACGTGCCGCCGACCGCGCACCCTCTGGAGATTGCAAACGCGTGGGCCGAGGACGTCCCGCACGAGTGCCTGACGGTCGATGAGGCGTTCGCGAACGCCCCCGACCGCGACGGCGACTACTTCCGGGTGCCGCCGGCATGACCCTGGACACGCTCAGGCTGACCGCCGAGGAGGCGAAGGGCCTCCTCGACGCCAGGGAGATCTCGTCCGCCGAGCTCTTCGCCGCCTACGCGGAGCGCGATGACGACCTGCACGCGTTCCTGCACCGCTGCGCCGACGACGGCACGGAAGGGATTCCTCTTGCCGTGAAGGACATCATCGGAACGAAGGGCATCCCGACGACCGCGGGCTCGAAGATCCTCGAGGGCTACGTGCCCGTCTACGATGCGACCGTCGTCCGGAACGCGAAGCGGAACGGGCTGAAGGTGCTGGGCAAGACGAACACCGACGAGTTCGCGATGGGCTCGTCGACCGAGAACTCGGCATACGGGCCGTCACTCAACCCGTGGGACCCGACGCGCGTGCCGGGTGGCTCGGGCGGCGGCAGCGCCGCGGCCGTCTCGGGCGGCCTCGCGCCGTGGGCACTCGGCTCCGACACGGGGGGCTCGATCAAGCAGCCGGCCGCGCTCTGCGGGCACGTCGGCCTGCGTCCGACCTACGGCACCGTCTCGCGCTTCGGCGCCGTCGCGTTCGCCTCGTCGCTCGATCAGATCGGCCCGGTCGCGAAGACTGTGCGCGACTGTGCCTGGCTCTACTCGATCATCTCGGGTCGCGACGAGAACGACTCGACGACCGTCGACGTCCCGGCGGTCGAGCTGCCGGTCGCGGATGACCTGAAGGGCCTGCGGATCGGCGTGCCGAAGGAGATGAACCACGTCGCGGGCGTCGAGCCGGGCGTCGGCGACCAGGTCGACAAGGCGATTGCGCTCGCCGAGGAGCTCGGCGCCGACGTGGAAGAGTGCTCGCTGCCGCTCTCGGTCGACTACGGGATGCCGTGCTACTACCTCGTCGCGCCGGCCGAGGCCTCGTCGAACCTCGCCCGCTACGACGGCGTGCGCTACGGACTGCGGGCCGACGGCGCGGACTTCCGCGAGATGGTGATGCGCACACGTGACGCCGGCTTTGGCGACGAGCCGAAGCGCCGGATCATGATCGGCACGTACGCGCTCTCGTCCGGCTACTACGACGCGTACTACGCGGCGGCGCAGAAGGTACGGACGCTGATCAAGCGCGAGCACGACGCTGTCTTCGAGAAGTTCGACGTGATCGTCTCGCCGACGAGCCCGACGGTTGCGTTCGCGTTCGGCGCGAAGAGCGCCGACCCGATCGCGATGTACCTGTGCGACGTGTTCACGATCCCCGCGAACCTCGCAGGGCTGCCGGGCCTGAACGTGCCCGTCGGCCTGTCCGAGGGGCTGCCGGTGGGGCTGCAACTGATCGGCCCGCAGTTCTCGGAGAACACGCTCTTCCGGATGGGACACGCGTTGGAGCAGGCGATCGGCTTCGACTTCGTCCCGGCCAGGCTCCGATGAGCGCGGGAGCGGGGATCGGCGGCGTAGGCTCGACGGAGCCGCCCAGGAGCGGAGGTGCCGGCTTTGCCGGCGCGGGAGCGGGGATCGGCGGCGTAGGCTCGACGGAGCCGCCCAGGAGCGGAGGTGCCGGCTTTGCCGGCGCGGGAGCGGGGATCGGCGGCGTAGGCTCGACGGAGCCGCCCAGGAGCGGAGGTGCCGGCTTTGCCGGCGCGGGAGCGGGGATCGGCGGCGTAGGCTCGACGGAGCCGCCCAGGAGCGGAGGTGCCGGCTTTGCCGGCGCTGGAGCGGGGATCTGGGAAGCCGTGATCGGCCTCGAGATCCACGTGCAGCTGAAGACGGAGACGAAGATGTTCTGCCGCTGCCGGAACGGCTTTGGCGGTGGGCCGAACACCCAGACGTGCCCGGTGTGTCTCGCCTTCCCCGGCGCGCTGCCCGTCCCGAACAGGCGGGCGATCGAGGAGACGATCAAGCTCGGGCTGGCGCTCGACTGCGCGATCGCGGACCGCGCGGTCTTCCACCGCAAGAACTACTTCTACCCCGACCTGCCGAAGGCGTACCAGATCAGCCAGTACGACGAGCCGCTGTGCGCGAACGGCCGGCTCGCGGTTCCCACGGCGGAGGGTGACGTGCTGATCGGCATCACGCGCGCGCACCTCGAGGAGGATGCGGCGAAGAACGTGCATGTCGCTGCGTCGGGTCGGCTGCACGGCGCGACTGCGACGCTCGTCGACTTCAACCGCGGCGGCACACCCCTCGTCGAGATCGTCACCGAGCCCGACCTTCGCGACGCAGAGACTGCGAAGCGGTTCCTCCAGTTGCTGCGCCAGACCGTCGTCGAGCTCGACCTGTCGGATGCCGAGCTGGAAAAGGGCTCGATGCGCTTCGACGTCAACGTCTCGGTCCGTCCCGCGGGCACGGATGAGCTGCGGACGCGGACCGAGCTGAAGAACATGAACTCGTTCAACTTTGCGGCCAAGGGAATCGAACGCGAGATCGCCCGCCAGATCCAGATCTACGAGGAGGGCGGAGAAGTGCAGCAGGAGACACTGCACTTCGTACCGGGCGACGAAGAGTCGCCGCCCTCTCGTTCGAAGGAGGAGGCCCAGGATTACCGCTACTTCCCCGAGCCTGACCTCGTGCCGGTGCGTCCTCCCGGCGAGCTCGTCGACCGGCTGCGCGGCGAGATCGGCGAGCTGCCCGGCGCGCGCATTCGCCGAATTGCCGGCACGTTGTCGTTCTACGACGCCGATGTGCTCGTCACGGGCGGGCTCGACGAGCTCTGGTCGGCGCTCGTGGTGGCCGGAGCCGACCCGAAGGAAGCCGCGAATGTGCTCGCCAACCAGTTCGTCGCCACGGGCATCCCGGCGGAGTCGGTGAGCGCGGCGGAGCTCGCTCAGCTCGTGTCAGCGCGGAGTGAGATTCCGCGGGCAACCTTCGACGAGGCGCTCGTACATGTTGGCGATGCCGATTTTGCCGCTGCGCCGTATCTCGAGCAGAAGGTCGTCGCCGACCCGAGCGAGCTCGACCCGATCATCGACCGGATCATCGACGCGAACCCGGGCCAGGCGGCGCAGTTCCGTGGCGGCAAGGAGGGCCTGCTCGGCTTCTTCGTCGGCCGGGTGATGAAGGAAACGGGCGGCAAGGCCGACCCGCGCGTCGTGAACGAGCGCGTACGAGCGAAGCTCACCGGCTGAGTCTCGTCGAATCTGGCGCAGCGGCGGGCAGGTTCGCGCTTGCGTAGAGCAGGACCGCTGCCAGTGCGAAGCACGCT
>CAWGXF010000009.1:0-116824 GCA_963826485.1 uncultured Thermoleophilia bacterium | reverse complement strand
TCGAGCACGTGCTCGTGGTCGAGGAGTCGTACGAGGAGCTGATCGACGGAGCCGACGCCGACGCCTGGCGCGACCCGCAGCTCGACGAGAACGAGGCGGCCGCGATGTGCTACACGAGCGGCACGACCGGGCTCCCGAAGGGCGTCCTGTACTCGCACAGGTCGACGATGCTGCATACGCTCGGCGTCGCCGCCGGCAACCCGATGGGCCTCGGCATCTCCGAGTCCGACGCGATCCTGCCCGTGGTGCCGATGTTCCACGCGAACGCGTGGGGCTATCCCTACCTCGCCACGATGATCGGCGCGAAGCTCGTCTACCCAGGCCCGCATCTCGACCCGGAGAGCCTGCTCGACGCCTTCGAGCAGGAAGACGTGACCTGGACCGCAGGCGTGCCGACGATCTGGCTCGGCATTCTGGCGCTCCTGGACGCGAACCCGGGCAAGTGGGACCTCTCGAAGATGAAGGGCATGCTCGTCGGCGGTTCCGCCGCTCCGCGAGCGATGATCGCCGGGTTCAAGCAGCGCCACGACATGAACGTCGTGCACGGCTGGGGCATGACGGAGACGTCGCCGGTGGCGTCGACCGCGCAGCTGCCGGGCGAGCTCGGCGAGGCGGACGAGGAGACGCAGTTCGACTACATCGCCATGCAGGGCCGGCCGCTGCCGCTGGTCGAGCTTCGCAACCGAGACGCGGATGGAACCGTCCTGCCCTGGGACGGAGAGTCGATGGGAGAGCTCGAGATCCGCGGCCCATGGGTGGCCGCCGGGTACTACGAGACGCCCGAGCAGGCCGAGCGGTGGACCGAGGACGGCTGGTTCAAGACCGGTGACGTGGTCGCGATGCACCCCCTCGGGTTCATCATGATCAAGGATCGCTCGAAGGACGTGATCAAATCGGGCGGCGAGTGGATCTCGTCGGTCGAGCTCGAGAACGCGCTGATGGCCCACCCGGCGGTTGCGGAGGCGGCGGTGATCGCGATCCCCGATGCGAAATGGGACGAGCGGCCGCTCGCGGCCGTCGTTCTTCGCGAAGGGCAGACGGCCACCGCCGGCGAGCTGCGCGAGTTCCTCGCACCGAGCTTCGCGAAATGGTGGCTCCCCGAACGGATCGAGTTCGTCGCCGAGATCCCGAAGACGAGCGTCGGCAAGTTCCGCAAGACCGAGCTGCGTGAGATGTTCGCCACACAGCCGGCGGCGGCGACGTGATCCAGACGGTCTGGCTCGACAACCCGCCGGTGAACGCGGTCAATGCCGGCATCATCGAAACGCTCTGGGAGGCGTTCGAGCAGCTCGATGAAGAGGTTCGCGTGGTCGTCCTGCGCGGCATGGGGGACCGGGCGTTCTCGGCAGGCGCCGATATCTCCGGCTTCGTCGGCGGGGCCGCGGAGGGCGACCGGCCCGCAGGGATCCAGCCGGTCGCCGATCTGATCGAGCAGGCGCCGGTACCGGTCGTGGCCGCGATTCACGGCTACTGCCTCGGGGGTGGGCTCGAGATCGCGCTCGCCTGCGACCTGCGCATCGCGCAGCGGGAGGCGCAGCTGGGATTCCCGGAGGTCAATCTCGGCCTGCTGCCGGGCGGCGGCGGAACGCAGCGTGCGCCGCGGCTTATCTCACCCGGCCGTGCGCGCTGGCTCGTCATGTCGGGCGAGCGGATCCCGGCGGAGACCGCGCGGGAGTGGGGGCTCGTCGAGTTCGTCGTCGACGACCTCGACGAGGGCATCGCACGCTACGTCGAGCCGCTCGCCGAGCAAAGCCCTCACGCGATCCGCCAGATCAAAGCGCTCCTCAACGAGACGCGCGCCGACCGCAGTGACGAGCGCGAGGTCCTCGCGTTCGCTGCGTGTCTCAACTCGGAGGACGGGCAGGAAGGCGTGGCGGCGTTTCTCGAGAAACGCCCCCCGAACTGGACCGGGAAATGAGAGCGGTCGTGCTGCGCGAGGTCGGAGGCGACCTCGCGCTCGAGGCGGACTGGCCGGAGCCAACCGGGTCCGTGGTCCAGGTTCGCGCAGCGGGTGTCAATTTTGCCGACGTCCTCATCCGCCGCGGGCTCTATCCCCAGATGCCCGAGCTGCCGTACGTTCTCGGGAACGAGATCGCGGGCGAGCTCGATGGGGAGCGCGTGCTCGCCTTGCCCCGGTCGGCCGGCGGCTACGCGGAACGGGTCGAGGTCGATCCGCAATGGACATTCCCCCTCCCGGGCGATGCCTCGTTCGCCGCGGGGGCATCGTTCCTCACCACGTATCTCACCGCCTACATCCCGCTCCACCACCAGTTGAAGGTCACGCCCGCAACGACCGTCCTCGTCCACGCCGGCTCGGGTGGCGTGGGGTGCGCGGCGATTCAGTTGGCGAAGCAGCTGGGTTCGACGGTGATCGCAACCGCGAGCTCGGACGAGAAGCGCGCCTTCGCCCTCGGTGTCGGCGCGGACGAGGCCCGAGGCTACGACGAGCTGGACGACTTGCGCGTCGATGTGGTGATCGACCCGGTCGGCGGCGAGGTGTTCACCCGCTCCTTGCCGCTCCTCAATCCACTCGGCGCGATCGCGGCGATCGGGTTTGCGGGCGGCCTGTGGGCCGATCCGAGCGTGCAGTGGCTCGTCGGGCGCAATGCCGCGGTCGTCGGTGTCTACCTCGGTCGCCTCATGAAGCTGCAGCCACGGCTCGTGCACGAGAGCGCGAACGAACTGCTCGCGCTCTGGGCGCGGGGAGAGATCGATCCGGTCGTCGGTGCGGCCTTCCCGCTCGCCGACGCGGCCGCGGCGCACGAGCTGATCGAGGCGCGGCGGCATGTCGGCAAGGTGGTGCTCGAGCCGTGAGGGCGCTCGTCACCGGTGGCGAGGGCGGCCTTGGGCGAGCGATGCGTGCGCGGCTCGAGCGCGAGGGCTACGAGGTCGCGTCGCTCGATCTGGCGACCGGCTTCGACGTCACCGACCCCGCGGCGTGGGAGGGCGTCGAGCGAGTCGATCTCGCCTGCCTGAACGCGGGCATCCTCACCGCGCACACCGAACTCGAGCAGTTGTCCTATGCCGACTACCGGCAGGCGGTGTCGGTCAACGTCGACGGGGTCGTGCTCGGTGTCCGCCGCCTGGCGCAGGTGATGGACGATGGCGCGATCGTCGCGACGGCGTCGCTCGCGGGCCTGGTCGGGATGCCACACGACGCGATCTACTCGCTCACGAAGCACGCAGTCGTCGGGTTCGTGCGCAGCATCGCCGCACAGATCGCGCCGATCAAGATCAATGCCATCTGCCCCGGGATCGCCGATACGCCGATGCTCGACCAGCACGATCAGCGAGCGCTGTTCGCAGCCTCCGGGTTCCCCCTGCTGCAACCGAATGAGGTCGCCGACGCGATGTGGCTGGCCGCGACGAGCTCGGGGACCGGCGAGTGCTGGTTCGTCCAGCCGGGCCGAGAGCCGGCGCCGTTCCGCTTTGCGAACGTCCCCGGCCCACGGCGCGAAGGCGCGACGGTCGGGCTCCCTCCGATCAGCGGCTAGTTGAGGCCCGGGTCGAACGGCATGTCGACCATCAGCTCGAAGGGGCCGCCCTTGCGGTGGAGCACGGTGCGCCACAGGTCGTCGGGGTCGTCGGAGAAGGCGTCGTCGGTCAATGCCTCGACGACGATCCATGAGGACTCCTCGAGCTCCGCCTCGAGCTGTCCGATGCCCCACCCCGAGTAACCGGCGAAGAGCCGCATCCTTTGAACCGAGAGATCCTGCGGCTCTGCCTCCGCCGCCATGAATCCGAGCCGCTCCATGATCGGCGCGGCGGCGTCGTTGACGTCGTTGAACTCGGCGAGCACCATGAACGCCTCCGGCTGCACCGGTCCGCCGACGAAAACGGGATCCTCCGCACCGGGAAGGCCTTCGAGGGCAGGCACCGCTTCGACGGCCGCGACGTTGGACGGCCGGCTGAGCACGAGTCCCATCGCGCCCTCCTCGTCGTGGTGCGCGACCAGGACGACGGTCTTACGGAAGTTCGGATCGTGCAGCGCCGGCGAGGAGACGAGCAGCATCCCTTGCAGCGAGTTCACCCTACTGGAAGTGCCACCCGTCGCCGTCGGCGAATGCGCGGAGGATGCGCTTGGCGACGACCTGGCGGTGAACCTCGTCGGGCCCGTCGTAGATCCGGCCGCCGCGGGCCATCATCGCCATGTGCGCGAGCGGCGTCTCGTCGGTCAGTCCCTTCGCCCCATGCACCTGCATCGCGCGATCGATGACGTCGTTGAGCACCTTTGCCGCGAAGAACTTGATCGCGGAGACCTCGACTCGCGCCTCGTCTCCGGCATCGATCTTGTGTGCGGCGTCGAGCGTCATCAGGCGGCAGGCCTGGATCTCGACGTAGCTGTCGGCGATCCAGTTCTGCACGGTTTGCTTGCGCCCCAGCTGTTCGCCGAACGTCTCGCGCTCGAGCGAGTAGCGGCACATCAGGTCGAATGCGCGCTGCATCTGGGCGAGCCAGCGCATCACGTGATGGATGCGACCCGGGCCGAGGCGCTTCTGTGCGATCAGGAACCCGGCGCCGATGTCTCCGAGCGTGTTCGCCACCGGCACACGCACCTCCGTGTAGCGCACCTCGCAGTGCGTCGACCAGCCGCGCCCGGCGTGCCCCATCACCGGCACCGGCCGGACGATGTCGACGCCGGGCGTGTCGACGGGGACGATGATCTGGGTTGCGCGTGCGTGCGGCGCGGCGTCGGGATCGGTGACCGCCATGACGATGCCGAACGCGGCTCCTTCCGCGCCGGACGAGAACCACTTGTGGCCGTCGATCACCCAGTCGTCGCCGTCGCGCACCGCCCGGGTGCGCAACGTCGTCGGATCGGAGCCCGGCACCTCGGGCTCGGTCATCGAGAAGAACGACCTGATCTGGCCGCCGACGAGCGGGAGGAGCCAGCGTTCCTTCTGCTCCTCCGTCCCGAACATGTGCAGGATCTCCGCGTTGCCCGCATCCGGTGCCTGGCAGCCGAAGATCAACTGGCCCCAGACGGTGAGCCCGATCTGTTCGTTCAGATAGGCGTAATCGAGGAACCCGGTGCCGGTGCCGCCTGCCTCCGGCGGCACGTGCGGCGCCCAGAGCCCGAGGTCGCGCACCTCGGCACGGAGCGTGGAGACGAGCGCGTCGGCTTCGTCGTTCTCGCGGTCGAGGAGGTGCTCGTTGGGGAGCACGCGCTCGTTCATGAAGGCGTGCACCTGCGCGAGTCTTTCTGCGGGTGGGGCAAAGGTTTGGGTCATTGCCATAGCATCGCAGAGGAGTAGCTTTGAGCCAATGAAGCTCGGCTTCTACCTCGGATATGCCCAGCCCGGCACGAATCCACTCGACCTGCTAGAGCTGGCGCGCGAGGCGGAGAGCCTCGGGTACGACTCCGCCTGGGCGGCGGAGGCGTGGGGCGTCGATGCGATCACGCCGCTCGCCTGGCTCGGCGCGCAGACGACGACCCTGAAGCTCGGCACCGCGATCATGCAGCTCCCGGGTCGCTCGCCTGCGAACGCCGCCATGACAGCGGTAACGCTCGACATGCTTTCGGGCGGGCGCTTCCTGATGGGGCTCGGCACCTCGGGCCCGCAGGTGGTCGAAGGCTGGCACGGACAGGAGTGGGGGAAGCCGCTCGGCAAGACCCGTGAGTACGTCGACATCGTTCGCGCCGTCGTGCGCCGCGAGCGTCTCGAGCACCACGGCGCGCACTACGACATCCCCCTCCAGGGCGGCACCGGCCTCGGTAAGCCGTTGAAGCTGATGGCGCGGCCCCTGCGCGCCGAGATACCGATCTACCTCGCTGCGATCGCGCCGAAGGCGGTCGAGCAGGCGTTCGAGATCGCGGACGGCTGGCTGCCGATCTTCTGGTCTCCGACGCAGGCACGATCCGTGTTCCCGCTCGACCGGGCGCGTGAGGGGTTCGACATCGCACCGTCGGTGCCGGCCATCGTCACCGACGACGTCGAGTCCTCCCGCGCGGCGCTCAAGGAGTACTACTCGTTCTACATCGGCGGCATGGGAGCCCGCGGGAAGAACTTCTACAACGATCTCTTCGCGCGTTATGGCTACGAGATCGAAGCGCGTGAGATCCAGGATCTCTTTCTCGGCGGAAATCAACGCGAGGCTGCCGCGAAGGTCCCGGATGCGTTCGTCGACGAGGTCGCGCTGGTCGGCTCCGTCGAGCGCATTCGCGATCGCCTCGCCGCGTGGCGGGAGAGCGGTGCGACGACATTGCTCGTCTCGACGCGTGACTCGGCGACGCTGCGCGGCGTCGCCGAGGCCGCTAGCTGATCGCCTCGAGCGCAGTCTGCGCGAGCAGCGGCACTCCCTGCTCGAAGATCGCGGCACGCGTGTCCTCTCGGCCGAGCTCGCCGCGAATGTAGCGCCCGTAGATCGCCTCGCAGAAGACCGCCGCCTTCCAGAGTGCGAGTGCTTCGAACCACGCGAGTGGTTGCACTTCGCGGCCGCTGCGTTCTTCGTACCGGGCCACGAGCTGCGCGCGCGACGGGAAGCCGGCTTGGCCCGTCACCGGGGAGGAGCCGAGCGCGCTCACGCGGCCGTTCGGCTCCGTGTAGGTCGCAAGCAGGTAGCCGACGTCGGCGCGCGGGTCGCCGATCGCTCCCATCTCCCAGTCGAGCACCGCGATGATCGTGGTGGGCGCCTTCGGTGCGACCATCATGTTCCCGAGGCGGTAGTCGCCGTGCACGACCGTCGCCGGCAGAGGATCCGGCAGATTGTGGGCGAGCCAGGAGCCCACCTGCTCGACCTGCGGCAGGTCGCGGGTCTTGTTGATCTCCCACAGCTGCTTGAAACGGCGTACCTGGCGCTCCATGTAGCTGCCGGGTCGCGCGAACGCCGCGAGCTCGTCGCGTGAGACGTCGGCGGAGTGAATCTCGGTGAGCGTGTCGACGAGGTCCAGGCCGAGCGCGTTCCGGGCCTCGGGCGTGTCGAGGCCCGGCGGCAGCTCGCTCGTGATCACGTGCCCGTCGAGGTAGCGCATCACGTAGAACGGCACGCCGAGGACGCTCTCGTCCTCACAGACCGCAAGAATGTCGGCGAGCCGCGCGAATCCCGCTTTGCGGATCGCATTCTGCAGACCGGCCTCGCGCACCATGTCGTGTGCCGTCGGGGGCAGCGGAGGCCGGGGAGGGCGACGGAGGACGAATCTCTCGTCGCCGCGCTCGACGAGAAACGTGAAGTTCGAGCCGCCGCCGTCGCCGATCCGTGTGGCGACGACTGGCCCGGCCCCGAGACCGCGCGCATCCAGGAACGCCTCGACGTTCCTCTCGACGATCAGCGGGGGCTTGTCGGCCATGGCTGCGATGCTACGCACCGTGCGCCGTCGGCTCTACCTGATGCGGCACGCCGAGGTCTCGTATGTCGGCGAGCGCGACCCGGAGGTCGTGCTGCTGACGGCGCGCGGGCACGAGCAGGCGGCGGCCGCCCATCGTGCGCTCGGCGACGTCACCTTCGACCTGGTCGTCACGAGTAGCCTGCCTCGCACGCTCCAGACAGCTGCGGTCGTCGTGCCGGGCCGCGAGCCCGAGCAGTGGCCGGCGTTTGCGGAATGGCGTGGCGGCAGACTGGACGATGTCCCGCGCGAGGAGCTCGAAGAGCTCTTCGTGGGTGCGCTCCGAGTGCGCGACGAGAGCGTGCAGTTCCTCGGCGGCGAGTCGCTCGGCGAGGCGCTCGACCGGGTGCTGCCGGCGTTCGAGGAGCTCGTGGAGCGCGAATGGCAGACGGCGCTGGCGGTGTTCCACGGCGGGGTGAATCGGATTCTTCTCTCCCATGCGCTGGCCGGCGAACGCACGTATTTCGGCACGTTCGAGCAGGCGCCTGCCTGCATCAACGTGCTCGATCTCGGAGCCGACGGCACGTGGATCGTGCGGACGGTCAACTACATTCCGTACGACCCGCTCCACCCCTCGCGGATGACGACGATGGAGCACCTCTGGGGCGAGTTGAAGCCGTGGCTCGACGAGCGCACCTAGTCCTTATCGGACAGGTCGGTGCGAGACCAGTCGGGTGTCAGACATTGGTTCAGAACTGCCACGAAGATTCCACAGGTCACCCGCCGGCGATTGCGGCCACGCCTGCAAGGGCGATCACGACGCCCGCCTGCTGGGTGCGGGTCAGGCGTTCGCCGAGGAGGACGTGGGCGAGAAGCACCGTCACCACGGGGTAGAGCGACCCGAGCACCGAGACGAGCGCAAGCAGTGCATGGGTCGCCGCGAACGCGAAGAGCACGTTGGCGGTCACGTCGGCGAGGCCGACCGCGACGACCGCGGCGAGCCAGGGGCGCGGGACGCCCATCGGCGCCCGCCGGGCAGATGCGAGGACGAGGAGCAGGGTCAGCGACCCCACCCGCGCACCGAGCAGGGTCGAGAGCGCATCGCCCTGGCGGCTGCCGAGCCCGAGGAAGTAGACGAAGAGCCCGAGGGCGACCGCCGCGACCACCGCGAGCCCGATCGCGCGTGCCCGCGCCGGAGACGACGCGCGCCGCTCCTCCACGGACGCGAGCACCGCCCCGCCGAGTGCGGCGACCGCACCGGCGAACGCCAGCGCCGCCGGCCGTTCGCCTGTCGCGATCGAGATGGCGAACGGCACGACCGCGCCGCAGGCAACCACCGGGGAGACCACGCTCATCGTCCCGAGCGAGAGCGCTCGGTAGAACGCAGCGAGCCCGGCGCCACCGCCGAGGCCGGCGATCAGCCCGAGCGTGAACGACCGGCCGCCGACGGCACCGTGGAACGCCACCAGCACGGCGAGAGCAACGAGCCCCGCCGCCTGCGAGCCGACTGTGACCGCGAACACCGGCAGTCGTCGCGTCAGCGAGCCGCCCGAGAAGTCGGCGGTCCCCCAGACGATCGACGAGCCGAGTGCGAGGACGAGCGCGAGCGCGCTCAAGCCGGCCTAGTTGAGCCGCTCCACGAGCATTGCCATGCCCTGCCCGCCGCCCACGCACATCGTCTCGAGTCCGATCGTCCGGTCCATCGTCTCGAGGTCGTTGAGGAGCGTGTTCATGATGCGCGCGCCGGTCATGCCGTACGGGTGGCCGACGGCGATCGCCCCACCGTGAGGATTGAGCTTGTCGCTCCACGGGTCGATGCCGAGCTCGCGGCAGACGGGCAGCACCTGGGCGGCGAACGCCTCGTTCAGCTCGACCACGTCGACGTCGTCGACCGTCATCCCGGCCTGAGCGAGCACCTTGCGCACCGCCTCGATGGGGCCGACACCCATGATCTCGGGCTCGATCCCGGAGACGCTCGAGGCGAGAATGCGCGCGCGTGGCTCGATCCCGAGCTCGGATGCCCGGCCGGCCGACATGACGACGACTGCCGCCGCGCCGTCGTTCAACGGGCACGCGTTGCCGGCCGTGACCTTCCCGCCCGGCTTGAACGCCGGCTCGAGGGCGGCGAGCTTCTCGTAGGTCGATGTCCGCCGCGGCCCGTCGTCGGCCTCGACGCCGTCGTAGGGACTGATCTCCCGCGCGAAGAACCCGGAGTCCTGTGCGGCCACGGCGCGCTCCTGGGACTGCTGGGCGAACCGGTCCATGTCCTCGCGCGAGACGTCCCAGCGCTCCGCGACGTTCTCGGCGGTCAGGCCCATCGGGATGTACACGTTCGCGATCGGGGCGTCGTCGCCGAAGAGGGCGGGATGGAGCTCCTCTTCCGACTTCGGGTACCCGCTCACCTGCGACGTCGACTCGACGCCGCCGGCGACGAAAGCCTCCCCCTCGCCCGCCTTGACGGCGTGGAACGCCATGCGGATCGTCTGCAGGCTCGACGCACAGAAGCGATTGACCGTCGTGCCCGGCACCGCCGCCGGCAGCCCGGCGAGGAGCGCCACACGTCGACCCAGGTTCATCCCCTGTCGCTCCTGCGGGAACCCGCAGCCGATCATCACGTCGACGATCTCCTCACGCGGCAGCCCGGGCACCTGCTCGAGCGCGGCTTCGACCGCGAACGCAGCGAGGTCGTCGGGGCGGGCAGTGACGAGCGATCCTTTGGCGGCACGCCCGATCGGCGTGCGGGCGGTTGAGACGATCACGGCTTCTGGCATACGCTCAATATTGACTGATGGGTCAAATGCAGGTTGACTGACCCACCGCATGGGGGCGCTGCTCGAACTCCGCGATGTCGACGCGCGCTACGGCCAGGTGCAGGTGCTGCGCGGCATCACCCTCACGGTGGACGAGAGCGAGATCGTCACCATTCTCGGTGCGAACGGGGCCGGTAAGACCACAACCCTGAGGGCGATCTCCGGCACGGTGCGGCGGAGCGGGCAGCTCGATCTGGCGGGCCGGTCGCTCGCGCGTCGCGGCCCCGAGTCGATTGCACGCCTCGGCGTGGCTCACGTCCCCGAGGGGCGCGGCACGTTCGTCGAGCTCACCGTCTGGGAGAACCTCCGGCTCGGGGGGATCGCGCGCCGCGGCTCCCTGCGCGACGATTTCCGGCGGGTGCTCGATTACTTCCCCTGGCTGGAGCAGCGCCGGGCCCAGCAGGCCGGCACCCTTTCGGGGGGCGAGCAGCAGATGCTGGCGCTCGCCCGCGCGGTGATGCAGCGGCCGAGGCTGCTGCTCCTCGACGAACCGTCGCTCGGGCTTGCGCCGCTCGTCACGGCGGAGATCTTTCGGATCGTCCGGGAGTTGAACGAGCGGGAAGGCACCGCCGTTCTGATCGTCGAGCAGAACGCGCGCATTTCGCTCGCGACGGCAGCGCGCGCCTACGTGCTCGAGGTGGGGCAGGTCGCGTTCGAAGGAACGAGCGAAGAGCTTTCGTCACGTGACACGATCCGCCGGAGCTATCTGGGCTACTGAATGGCGACGCTCTCGATCAAACGACGCGGGCCGGTGTTCCACCCGACGACCGGCTGGATCGTCCCGTCCCTGCTCCTCGCAGGCTGCATCTGCCTGGTGATCGGCTCGCTGCGGAGCTCGCTGTTCGCGCAGCAGACGATCTCGGGCCTCGCGAACGGCGGCATCTACGCGAGTCTCGCCGTCGCGCTCGTGCTCATCTACCGCGCCACCGAGGTGATCAACTTCGCACAGGGCGCACTCGCGACGTTCACGACGTACATCGCGTGGCAGTTGATCGACTGGGGCCTCACGTACTGGGTCGCCTTCGTGTGCACCCTCGGCATCGCGTTCGTCGGAGGCTCACTCGTCCAGGTCGTGGCCATCCGGCCGGTCGAGCGGCGCGGCACCCAGCTGACCGTCGTGATCGCCTCGATCGGGCTGCTGATCCTGGTCGAGGGGTCGATCGGCTGGATCTGGGGCAACGAGATCAAGTTCATGCCGACCCCGTTCCCCGCGCACATCTACCGGGTCGGCGGCGTCGCCTTCTCGCGGCAGGACATCTCGACGATCGCGATCTCGATCGCGGCGGTCTTCGTCCTGCATCTCCTCTTCCAGTTCACGAAGCTCGGGCTGGCGATGCGGGCGGCCGCCGTCCGGCCGGACGCGGCCCGCCTGGTCGGCATCAGGGTGAGCTGGATGCTCTCCCTCGGCTGGGGGCTCGCCGCCGCGCTCGGAGCCGTGGCCGGGATGATGGCCGCCGCCAGTCCCAGCGTGCTGCTGCAGCCGTCGATGATGGACGGTGTTCTCATCTACGCCTTTGCGGCCGCGGTGCTCGGCGGGCTCGAGAGTGCCGCCGGGGCCGTGGTGGGCGCACTCGCGATCGGGGTCGTCCTCAATCTGCTCGGGAGCTACGTGAGCTGGGTGACGCCGCAGCTCCTGCTGCCCGCCGCGTTCGTGTTGATGCTCGTCGTGCTGCTCGTCAAGCCGTCAGGGCTCTTCGGACGAACTCGGGTCCGAAGAGTATGAGACGCCACGCGGGATCGTTGCTCGGTGTCACGGGCGCTCTGGTCGTCGCGGCGGCGATCGCGCTGCTGTCGTTCACCCTTTCCGACTACCACCTGTCGACGGGCGCGACCGTGGCCGTCTTCTTCATCGCGATTCTCGGGCAGAACATCGTGACGGGATACACGGGGCAGATCTCGATCGGTCAGGGAGCCTTCATGGCCTTCGGCGGCTACACGACGGCGATCCTCAGTCACGATCACGGCTGGAACGATCTCGCCACACTGCCCGTCGCGGCGCTCGTCGGGTTCGGCGTCGGCCTCGTGGTCGGTCTGCCCGCGCTGCGCTTCCACGGCGTCTACCTCGCGCTGACCACATTCGCGGTCGCGCTCGCCGTGCCGCAGATCGCGAAGAACTACCCGAACTTCACCGGCGGGACCGAAGGTCTGGCGCTTCCGACCCATACCGGGATTTGGCTCTACCGGACGACGTGGGCCGTCGCCGCGATCGTGTTCCTCCTGGCGTGGCTGATCCTGCGCGGCCGAACCGGCCGCGCCTTCCGATCGATCCGGGACAGCGAGATCGCGGCCGCCTCCTCCGGCGTGAGCCTCTCGCTCTACAAGACGCTTGCCTTCGGGATCTCCGCCGCGTTCTCGGCCGTTGCCGGGTCGCTCTACGTTCTGGTCAACAACTTCGTGAATCCCGACGTCTTCGCGCTCACGCTGTCCCTGTACATCCTGATCGGGGCCGTGGTCGGCGGTCTGGGCTCGCTCTGGGGCGTCCTCGTCGGCGCCTGCTTCATCGAATTGCTCCCGATCGGTCTAACCACGACCCACATCACGTCGTCCCAGTTGGTGCCGGTGATTTTCGGAGCCGTTGTCATCGCAGTCATGGCCGTCCTTCCCTTGGGTGCGGCCAATCTGCTGCGAACCTTGCATTTCGGATCCCATATCGGTCAGAGTTCAGAAGTTCCCCAAGGCACGGAGGGCAGATGACTAGAAGGTTGAACGGAGCGCTTGCGCTCGCAGTACTGGTGCTGGCCGCGGTCGTCGTCTCGGCTTCGTTCGCCGCGACCTCCGCGACCCCCGGCGTCACCAAGAAGACGATCACCATCGGCGGGACCTTCCCGCTGACCGGCGCGGCCGCGCTCTACGGCGTGATTCCCAAAGCCGAAGCGGCGTACTTCGCCTACGTCAACGCACACGGTGGGGTCAACCACCGTCAGATCGTCTTCAAGTACTACGACGACGGGTACAACCCGGCGATGACGGTCCCGCTGGCGAAGAAGCTCGTGCAGCAGGATCACGTCTTCGCCGTGTACGGCAGCCTCGGCACCGCGCCGACGCTCGCCACCCGCGATTACCTGAACAAGAGCAAGGTGCCGCAGGTGCTCGTCGCGACCGGCGACTCGTACTGGGGCTCCCAGTACAAGAAGTATCCGTGGACGATCGGGTTCCAGCCCGACTATCCGGGTGAGTCGCGGGTCTACGGTCAGTTCATCAGGAACAAGATCCCGCAGGCGAAGATCGGCGTCCTCATGCAGGATGACGCCTACGGCCAGAACTACTACAACGGGCTCGTCACCGGCCTCGGAGCCGCGAAGTCGAAGATCGTCGACGTCGAGAAGTACGACGCGACCTCGACCGACGTGAGCCAGCAGGTGGTGAAGCTGAAGGCCGCCGGCGCGAACGTCTTCGCGTTGTTCGCCCTTCCGACGCAGACGATCACTGCACTCGTCGTTGCCACGAAGGTCGGCTGGAAGCCGACGACGTTCATCAACAACGTCTCTGCATCGCCGCTGTTCATGGGCCTCGCACAGAAAAGCGGAGCCAACGTTCAGGGTGACATTTCGGCGACGTACGTGAACGACATCTGGAACAACCCGAACACGGCGTCGGCGAAGCTCTACAAGTCGATCATCGCCAAGTACGGCGGCGGCGCCGACCCGCTCGACGCGAACGTGCTCTACGGCGTTGCGAGCGCGTGGACGATGGTGCAGGCCCTCAAGCAGGCCGGGGCGAACCCGACCCGCGCCGGGCTGATGACCGCGCTTTCGAACATGAACCAGGTCAACCCGTTCCTCTATCCGGGCATCAAGATGGTCACGACGCCCAAGGAGCGGTTCCCGATCGACCAGCAGATCCTCGAGCAGTACAAGGGGACCGCCTGGCAGCCCTTCGGGCGCATCTTCTCGAAGGCTCGCTAGCGCACTCGACGGCCGGAGGCGGTGCGGGAACGCGCCGCCTCCGGCGAGTCGTCTACCGTCCCGGCATGGTCGAGGAGCTCGAGAGCGGCATCCGCCGTGCCACCTTCGACCTCCCGTTCGGCATCGACCACGTCCACTGCTACCTCCTGCGCTCGTCGAGCGGCGGCTGGATCCTCGTCGACACAGGGCTCGGCTCCCGCGACCCCGAGGCTCACTGGCGGCCCGTGCTCGCAGAGCTCGACGCCCCCGTCGAGCGGATCGTCGTCACCCACATGCATCCCGACCACGTCGGAGGGGCGGCGGACGCGGCGCTTCTCACGGGGGCGCCGGTCTTCCAGGGCCGCGAGGACTACGCCCAGTGCGTCGCAGCGTGGGGGAGGCGCGACCCGGAGCGGTTCGCGGCGTACTGGGCGGCACACGGGATGCCCGAGAGCCACGTGAGCGGCCTCGCCCAGGAGTCCGCCCGGCTCATCGCCGCCGTCCACTGGGCTCCGAGCCCGGAGCTCCTCGACGGCGGCGACGAGCTCGACGGCTGGCGGATCGAGGTGCTTCGCGGCCACGCCGACGGCCATATCGTCCTCCTCCGCGACGGCGTGATGATCGCCGGAGACGTCATCCTCGACGGAATCACGCCCGCCATCGGCCTCTACCCGAACTCGCGCCCCGACCCGCTGGGGGACTACTTCGCCACGCTCGACCGGATCGAGGAACTGGCTCCCCGGATCGCCTACTCCGGCCACAAGCGGCCGGTCACCGATCCCGCCGGCCGGGCGTGCGAGATTCGCGCGCACCACATCGAGCGGCTCGAGCACGCTGCAGCCGCCCTCGACGGCGAGCCGCGCTCGGCCTACGAGGTCTCGCTGTCGCTCTTCGGCGCGGAGCTCTCGACCACGTTGCGCCGCTTCGCGACGGCCGAGACACTGGCGCATCTCGAACGACTCGTGCACGAGAACCGGGCGGCACGCGCCGGCTCCGGCTACGTCGTTCCTGCCTGAATCGGGCCGATACCATCCCCTCATGGAGCCGCTTCGGATCGGTGTTCTCGCCGTGCAGGGCAACTTTCGGGAGCACGGGCGGATGCTGCGCCTGCTCGGAGCGGAGCCGGTCGAGGTGCGGAAGCCGGAACAGCTCGACGGCCTCGACGGCCTGGTCATTCCCGGCGGCGAGTCGACGACCTTCATGCGGCTCATGCATCTGTACGGCCTCGACGAGGCGATCCGCCGGTTCGAGCGCCCCGTCTTCGGCACCTGTGCCGGGATGATCGTGCTCGACCGCAGTCATCTCGGGCTCGTCGACCTGGCAGTGCGACGGAATGCCTTCGGCCGGCAGGTTGCGTCGTTCGAGACGGATCTCGACGTGAAAGGACAGGACGATCGCGTGCATGCGGTCTTCATTCGAGCGCCGTGGGTGGAGGAGGTGGGGCCGGGCGTCGAGGTGCTCGCCGAGATCGAGGGCCGGCCGGTCCTCGCGCGCGAAGGCCGGTTCCTGCTCGCCGCGTTTCATCCCGAGCTGACCGACGACACGCGGCTGCACGAACAGTTCCTGGAGCTCGTCAGGGAGGAGCAGCGTGTCGGGGCATAGCAAGTGGTCGTCGATCAAGCACAAGAAGGGCGCCGCCGACGCGAAGCGCGGCAAGCTCTTCTCCAAGCTCTCGCGCGCGATCATCGTCGCCGCAAAGGAGGGAGGCGGGGACCCGTCCAACAACCTCGCGCTGCAGAACGCCATCGAGAAGGCGAAGTCGTATTCGATGCCGAAGGACAACATCGATCGTGCGATCGCAAAGGGATCGGGGGCCGATGCCGACGCAGATGCCTTCGAGACGATCGTCTACGAGGGCTACGGGCCGGAAGGCGTGGCGGTGATCGTCGAGGCGCTGACCGACAACCGGAACCGGACGGCCGCCGACGTGCGCCACCTCTTCGCCAAGAACGGCGGCAACCTCGGCGCGACGGGTGCAGTCGCCTGGCAGTTCGACAGGCGGGGCGTCGTCGTCGTGCCGGCCGGAGGCGTGGACGACGAAGAGCTTCTGCTGGTCGCGGCCGACGGTGGGGCCGACGACCTCGAGCGCGACGGAGACGTCTTCCAGGTGACCTCGGCACCCGAGTCGCTCTCCAGCGTCCGCTCGGCCATCGAGGGCGCCGGTATCGCGGTCGACTCGGCTGAGCTGATGCTCGTTCCGAAGACGACCGTCGCCGTCGAGGACGAGGCGAAGGCGCGGCAGGTGATGCGTCTGATCGACGAGCTCGAGGACAACGACGACGTCCAGGAGGTCTTCGCGAACTTCGACATCCCCGAGCAGGTGCTCGAGGCGGTCGCCGGCTAGGCGCTGGATTGGCGTAGGGTCCCGCCAACCCAGTCAAAGGAGGACTTCAATGTCCGAGTACGCTCGCGTGGTCACGTTCGAGGCCGACTTGGCCGCGATCGACGCGGTGGTCGAGGAGATCAACTCCGCCGACGGCCCGCCCCCCGGCGTGAACGCCAAGCGGATCACCGTCCTCGCCGATCGCGCGGCGGGCACGCTCGTGATCGCCGTCCGCTTCGCCTCCGAGGAGGATCTCACGGCAGGCGACGCGGTCTTCGAGGCGATGAGCCCACCCGACGACGGCACGATGCGCCGCGTCTCGGTCGCCCGGTACGAGGTGGTGCTCGAGCGGGACGCCTGAGGAAGCGCGCAGAGGCGCGAACAGGAACGTCCGGGGCGGTGCCTAACGTATCGACGTGAAGGTTCTCGGCATCGACCCAGGGACGGCGGCATGCGGGTACGGAATCGTCCACGAAAGCGGCGGGCGCCTCAGGGCCATGTGCCACGGCTGGTGGCAAACGTCTCCTCGCGAGCGCCTGGAGGTGCGTCTGCTCACGATCTTCACGGGCGTCCGGCAGTTGATCGAGGAGCACGCCCCGGATGCCGTCGCCCTGGAGGAGTCGTACGTCGGCGCCGACGCCCGCATCGCACTCTCCGTCGGACAGGCCCGGGGAGCCGTGCTCGTCGCCGCGTCGTCCGCCGGCGTCGCGTGCGCTGAGTACGCGCCCGCACGAGTCAAGCAGTCGGTCTGCGGCTACGGCCGCGCCGACAAGGAGCAGGTGGGGAAGATGGTGAAGGCGATCCTCGCGCTCGACGAGGTGCCGGCGCCGGACCACGCTGCCGACGCGCTCGCGGTCGCGATCTGCCACGCGCTCGTCCCTCCCCTCATGAGGCTCACGGCATGATCGCCCGGCTCCGGGGGCGCATCGCCGGACGGGCGGGGCAGGGGCTCGTCGTCGACGTCAACGGCGTCGGCTATCTCGTCAGCGCCACGCAGTCCGTCCAGCGGCTCGGCGACGGCGAGATCACCGTCGAGATCCACACGGTCGTCCGGGAGGACGCGCTCGCGCTCTACGGCTTCGCGACCGCTGAGGAGCGCGAGCTCTTCGAGCTCCTGCTCGGCGTCTCCGGCGTGGGGCCGCGAGTGGCGCTCGCGATCGTCTCAGGCTCGACGCCCGCAGAGCTCCGGCGCGCGATCGCGGGCGACGACGTGAAGCGCTTCCAGGCGATCCCCGGCGTCGGGCTGAAGACCGCGCAACGGGTCGTGCTCGAGCTGAAGGAGAAGCTGCCTGCCTTCGCCGATGCGACGGCGGCCCCTGCAGACCTCCTCGCGCGCGACGCACTCGTCGGGCTCGGCTGGTCGCTTCTCGATGCCGAGCGGGCGCTCGCCGACGTCGATCCGGCACTGCCGGTCGCAGAGCAGGTCCGTCACGTCCTGAGGGCGGCCGCGTGACGCAGTTCCTGGCGCCCGCCGCGGGTGATGCCGAGGAGGAGGTCGAGCGGTCGCTCCGGCCGCGCGACCTGTCCGACTTCGTCGGGCAGGAGCGCGTCAAGGAGCAGCTGTCGATCGCCCTCGAGGCCGCGACGGCCCGTGGCGAGGCGCTCGATCACGTCCTGCTCGCCGGTCCGCCCGGGCTCGGCAAGACCTCGCTCGCGCAGATCGTGCGCAACGAGCTCGGGGTCGGCATCAGGCAGGTCGCGGGGCCGGCGCTCGAACGCAAGGGCGACATCGCGGCGATCCTCACCTCGCTCGAGGCCCGGGACGTGCTGTTCGTCGACGAGATCCACCGCCTCAACCGGGCCGCAGAGGAGATCCTCTATCCGGCTCTCGAGGACTTCCGGCTCGACATCATCGTCGGTCAAGGCCCGGCCGCCCGCACGCTCACACTCGATCTGCCGCCGTTCACGCTCGTCGGGGCCACCACGCGCACCGGCCTCCTGACGACGCCGCTCCGCGATCGGTTCGGGCTGACGTTCCGGCTCGATCCCTACACGCCGGTCGAGCTGGCGGCGATCGTGCGCCGGTCGGCGTCGATCCTCGGCATCGAGATCGCCGACGACGCTGCAGAGCTCGTCGCCCGACGGTCACGCGGTACGCCGCGGATCGCCAACCGCATCCTGAGGAGGATGCGTGACGTGGCCGAGGTCCGGCACGAGGGAAAGGTGACGACCGCGATTGCCGAGGAGTCCCTGACGCTGCTCGAGGTCGACGAGGCCGGGCTGGAACGGTTCGACCGCGAGCTTCTACGCTGCATCGTCGAGCGCTTCGGCGGCGGCCCGGTCGGTCTCTCCACGCTCGCCGTTGCGCTCGGCGAAGAGCCCGAGACGATCGAGGACGTCTACGAGCCGTTCCTGCTCCAGCTCGGCTTCCTCCAGCGGACACCGCGCGGGCGGATCGTCACCGAGCTCGGACTGGCCCATCTCGGCGCCCGCGCCGACTCGGCGCGTCTCTTCTAGGTTCCGCGACGTCAGACGTCGCGAGCGAATCGGCTGAGCTCCCGATCTCAACGGGTGAACAGCTCCCAGTGACCCTCGGAGACGACCTCGACCGTGCCGTCGACCACTTTGATGGCGGTGTCGTCGTCGATCGCGTATGCCGGATTCGACAGGCCGGCGGCCCAGCGTTCCGCCGCTGCCGTGGTGTTCTCCGGCAGGTCTGGGTGATCCAGATGCGGGAAGATCGAGAAATCGACGACTCCCAGTGCTTCGTCCCCGCCGCCGGGCGGGTTCCAGACCTTGAAGTCCTCACCGATCCGAGGGGTCATCACCATGCTCCCGGCGCTCAGCCCGACCAGGACCGCGCTCAGCGAGGGCAGGAGGTCGGCCAGCCCCGACGCCCGCATGTGGTGAGCGAGGTACAGGGAATCCCCGCCGTTCACGAGCAGGACGTCGGTCTGCTCGACCAGCGGAACCCAGAGCTCGCGTTCGAGCGTGGGGAGTGCCGTGAGCTCGAGCACTCCCAGGGACTTCCATCCCAGTTCGCACATGGGGGTCGTGGCTTGTCCGATGATGAACCGGTACGCCCCGCGCATGCCGCCCGGGGCGTGCCCGTAGGACGCGGTGGGAATGCAGAGGGCGTCGCACTCGGCAATCGGCTTGCCCAGCAGCTCGAGCATCGCGTGGTTGATGCTCGGGTTCTTGATCCCGGCGGAAGTGAGAAGAAACTTCAAGGGCGCTCCTTCGCTCGCGGTGTGTGCGTGGTGGCCCTCGATGAGACTAGGCGGAGCCGCGCAAATCATCGCTCGCCGCCGAAACCGGCAAACGGTGGTGCACGGTGAATGGTCGGGTGAGGCCGGCGAGGTACGGCGCCACCAGCAGCGCCATGACGTCGAACCAGACGTAGCCCGAGGCGACGCCGCTCGGGGGATTCCCGTCGGGGATGCCGAGCCCCGGCAGCTCGCGCGCCCAGCGCCAGGTGCCGATCGCGGTGCCGTACAGCTCGAGTGACGCCACGACCAGGAACACGCCGGCATAGACGGTGCGATTGCGGCTCCGGAGGAGGAAGAGCAGGAGCAGCGGCACACCGATCGCGCCGGCGACGTCTCGTTGCGGCAGCACGATCACCCCCAGCACGCCCCACGTGGCGGCTGCGATGCCCGCGAGCCACACGAGGTGGCGCCCATACCGCTGGAAGGCGAGCGCAACCGACAGGCCCGTGAGGTACACGAGCCCGTGCGCGGGAGGCACGAAGAGCGGCAGATTGTGCAGCCGGTAGGTGTAGACCCCCCAGATCAGCGAGCCCGTGACCTCGCCGATCGTCGCGAACGCGACCACGGCGATCGTCTGGGCGCGCCGCTCCGGCGTCGCGCGCGCGAGTGCCGCGCCCAGGACGAGGAACGTGAGCGCCCCGAGCGCGAGCTGCGCCGGGTAGGTCGCGAAGTGGTCGACTGCGAGGAGGCACGCAAGGTACGCGACCCCCAGGGCCGCCGCTACTGCCGGAACTGCAGCTCGTGCCACGACGGCACCGGTGCGAGCTCGAGGAGCGGCCGGCCGCCGCCGCCCGGGTGCTGATACGCGAACTCCGCCTCGTCTTCGTCCCACACCACCTCCAGCGCCCCGCGCTTGACCTGATGGTCGAGCCACGCGCCGCGGAAGATCAGCTTGCGCAGCCAGTAGACGAGCGACTCGCCTTCGACGAGCGACACTCGCTCCCAGTTGCGGACGAGATAGCGCCCGAGCCGCGAGAACGGCTCCTCGACCACGCCCTGGGCTGCCAGGGCGACGAGGTCGGCGGTCTCGTCCTCGTCGAGCTCGGAGCCCTCGACGACGCCGAGCTTGACCGCGGCCGCGACGACCCGACCCTCGAAATCCGTGCTGCTGAACGAGAACCGGTAGCCGAGGAACTCCACGACGTAGTCGTTGCCGGAGCTGTAGTTCGAATCCGGTGACGGGAGTGATTCGGGCACGATCCCATGGTAATGGCTGTCATCGCCGCCGCCTCGAACTGGGAGCGCCTGGTCATCTTGCTGCCCGCGCTCGTGGTCGGGATCGGCCTGGTCGGTGCGGTGCTGATCCTGCTCGGCCGCGCCTTCCTCGCGTCGACACGCGAGTCCGGGCACCCGAGATGGATCTACGGCGGGCTGCTGGCGCTCGTCGGCGTGGTCGTGGTGCTGACCTGGCTCGGCATCTCCCTGCCTAGAGAATGACGACAGGCGTCCCGACGCGGACGTGCTCGAAGAGCCATTCCGCATCCGGGACGTTCATCCGTATGCAGCCGTGCGAGGCGCTGTAGCCGATCGAGGTGGGGGCGTCTGTGCCGTGGATGCCGACGCCGGGGGCGTTGAGGCCCATCCAGCGGGTGCCGAGCGGGTTCGCCGGGCCCGGCGGCACCGGCTTCAAGCCCTGGGCCCACGCGTCGTAGGTGGGGGGATACCACCACGGATCCCGCTGCTTGTCCATGATCCGCCAGACGCCGGCGGGCGTCGGATAGATCGCCTGCCCGGTCGCGACCGGGAAGGTGTGCACGAGCCTGCGTCCGTCGTACAGGCTGAGGGTGTTCGTGGCACGCGTCACGACGATCACCGGGCCGAAGTGCGCGATCGTCGGCCTGGCCGGCACGGAGCGCGTGGACGCCCGCAGCGGCGGGCGTGTCCCGTCGGCGAGCACTCGGCCGAGCTCCCTCCGCATCGTGCTCCTCTCGAGCGCGATACCCGCCCTGGCCGGCGTGAACTCCGGGCCCGCCGAGGTGGCGCCGATCACCCGGGCGGCCACGGCGGTTCGGTCGATGCGGCCGGCGATGGCGTCGACGACTCGAGCGGCCCGGGCTCGTGAGTAGGTAACGGGCACAGCGATTCGGCTGCGGGGCGTCGCCGCGAGGGCCGAGCCCACCACCTCGTCGGCGTCGATGCTCGCCCCCACCCGGGACGGATCGACGAGCGTCTTTCCGCCGTCCCAGGCGACCGTCACCGGCCGTCCGAAGGCCGCGTCGATCGCCGCGCGTGCCGGCTCGGCGCTCAATCCACCGACGCGCACTCCCGCCACCGTCACCCCGGCCGGGATGGTGTGGGTTCGCTCGGAGGCAGGGGCCGCAGCACAGGCCAGCCCTGCGGCGGCGGCGATCGCGACGAACGTCCGAAGCACGAGGGTCGGAATTGAACCAGTTTCCAGGAGGTTCTGTCCGACGGCGTCCGTACCGTCGCGGTGCGATGACGTCCGGAACCTGGCAGCTCGAATCCTGTTCGCACACCCGTGTGCAGGGGCTCGTCGACGCGCTCGCGCTCGACGAGGTGACGGCATCGGTGCTCGTCCGCCGCGGCTACGCCGATCCCGCGGATGCGCGCCGTTTCCTCGACGGCGCGCTGCCGGGACACGATCCGTTCGCGCTCGGCGACATGCGCGAGGCGGTCGAGATGATCAGCGCCGCGGTCGAGCGCGGCAAGCGGATCTGTGTGCACGGCGACTACGACGCCGACGGGATCTGCGCCACCGCACTCGCCGTGCTGCTGCTGCGCGAGCTGAACGCCGAGGTCGCCTGGCACCTGCCGTCGCGGTTCGAGGAAGGCTACGGCCTGAACGCGGACACGCTCACCCGCCTGGCGGGCGAAGGCTTCGATCTCGTCCTGACGGTCGACTGCGGCATCACGGCGGTCGAGGAGGTCGAGCACGCCCGTGCTCTCGGGCTCGACGTCGTGGTCACCGATCACCACCGGCCCGGAGACGGGTTTCCCGCCTGCCCCGTCGTCGCGCCGCTCAAGGGGACCTACCCCTTCGCGGGGCTGTGCGGCACCGCCGTCGTCTGGAAGCTCGCGCAGGCGCTGCTCGGCGCGGAGCATCCCTTCCTCGACCGGCACCTCGACGTGGTGGCGCTCGCGACGGTCGCCGATGTCGTGCCGCTCCGCGACGAGAACCGGGCGCTCGCGTTGCTCGGCCTACGGCGCCTTGCTCAGACGCAGAAGCCGGGATTGCTGGCATTGATGCGCGTCGGGCGCGTCGACCCGGCTTCGATCGACGAGTCGTCGATCGGCTTCCGGCTCGCACCGCGCATCAACGCGTCGGGCAGGCTCTGCCGTCCCGAGGCCGCGCTCGCGCTGTTGCTGACCGAGGACGAGCGCGAGGCGCAGACGCTTGCCGAGGAGCTCGAAGCGTTGAACCGCGAACGTCAGGCCGTCGAGGAGCGCATCCTCCGTGAGGCGATCGCCGAAGTCGAATCCTGGCCGGAGGCGCGCCGCCGCCGGCGCGGCTATGTCGTCGCGGGTGAGGGCTGGCACGAGGGGGTGATCGGCATCGTCGCGTCGCGGCTCGTCGAGCGCTACAACCGGCCGGTCGTCATGATCGCGGGCGGAAGCGGCGACTGGAAGGGGTCCGGGCGCTCGGTGCCGGCATTCGACCTGCACGCCGGGCTCGCCGCCTGCGCCGCCCACCTGAAGCGCTTCGGCGGCCATCGCGCCGCGGCCGGCCTGACGATCGCCGCAGACCGCGTCGAGGCGTTTGCCGCAGCGTTCGCCGCCCATGCCGACGAGGCTCTGGCGGAGGACGATCTGCGCCCGGTGACCCGTGTCGACGCGATCGTCCCGGGCGGCAAGCTGAATCTCGATCTGTGCGCGGAGCTCGGCCGGCTCGCGCCGTTCGGGCTCGGCAACCCCGGCGTGCTCCTGCTCGTCGACGGATGCGAGCTCGCCGACCTCTCGACTGTCGGGGACGGCAAGCATCTGCGCTTCCGGGTACGGCAGCGCGGCCGCGACTCCGGATCGGCGATCGCGTTCGGCATGGGCGGCCAGCTCGATCGCTTCCGCCGCGACCAGCGCTACGACATCGCGTTTCGCCTGCAGGAGAACCACTGGAACGGCGTCTCCTCGCCGCAGCTCGTCGTGCGGCGCGTCTTCGACGCCCCCGACGGGTTCGACGAGCTGCGCGACTGGCTCGGCGGCCAGTGGCAGGCGGGTGAGGCGGCGTGGACGCCGCAGGCCCGCCTGATCTTCGAAGAGCTCGAGCTGACGGACGGCACGCGCCGGAGCCTGCTCGAGTCGCCCGCGTTCAGGGCGTTGCTCGAAGAGAGACCCGCGCTCGCCGCGGCCGCCTAGGCGCTGCCGCGACCGCGTCCAGCTCCCGCAGCATGCGGGCCACCCGGATCAGCTTTTTCGTCTGCCTGCGTCGCTTGAACATCGGCTCTTCTCGTTCATCGGCAGAACGGTGTTTCCTCCTGAAGCGGAGCGGATCCCTCGAATGCGCAGGGGTACACTGGCTCGATGGCAGTTCTGGAACGCCATCAAGATCTTGTCGAGGAGCTGATCGCCGACGTCGAGGCCTACAAGCCCGATGTCGACCGTGAGCTTCTGACGCGCGCGTTCCAGTACGCAGCCGAAGCGCACGCCGGCCAGGTGCGGCAGTCGGGCCAGGAGTTCATCTACCACCCGTGGGGCGCCGCGAGGATCCTCGCGAGCCTCCAGCTCGACGAGGCGACCCTGTCGGCGGCGCTCCTCCACGACGTCGTCGAGGACACCGACAGGGACGTCGACGAGATCCGTGCGGAGTTCGGTGACGAGATCGCGCAGCTCGTCGAGGGTGTCACCAAGCTGACCCGGGTTCAGTTTCAGAGCCGCGAGCATGCGGAGGCCGAGAACTACCGCAAGCTGATCGTCGCCATGGCGGAGGATCTGCGCGTCATCCTGATCAAGCTTGCGGACCGGCTGCACAACCTGCGGACGATCGAGTATCTCGGCAAGCAGAAGCAGCTGCAGAAGGCGCGCGAGACGCTCGAGGTCTACGCGCCGCTCGCACATCGCCTCGGCATCCATGCGCTCAAGTGGGAGCTCGAGGACCTCGCCTTTCAGACCCTGCATCCGCGCAAGTACGAGGAGATCAAACAGATGGTCGCCGAGCGGCGCACCGATCGCGAGGAGCACGTGCGCGAGGCGGCTCTGGTCCTCCAGAAGGAGCTCGACAAGGTCGACATCCCGGCGGAGATCTCGGGACGTGCGAAGCACTTCTATTCGATCTACGACAAGATGGCGAAGAAGGGTCGCGAATTCAACGAGATCTACGATCTCACGGCCATGCGCGTCATCGTCGAGCGCGGCGCCGACGAGGGAACGCGCGACTGCTATGGCGCGCTCGGTCTGATCCATTCGCTCTGGAAGCCGATGCCCGGCCGCTTCAAGGATTTCGTCGCGATGCCGAAGTTCAACGGCTATCGCGCGCTGCACACGACCGTGATCGGGCCCCAGGGGCGCCCGCTCGAGATCCAGGTCCGCACCCGCGAGATGCACGAGACGGCCGAGTTCGGTGTCGCCGCGCACTGGCTCTACAAGCGTGGCAAGAAGGACAAGGACGCCGAGTGGGTGGCGTGGGTCAAGCAGCTGATGGACGAGGGGACGGCCGACGAGGCCGATCCCCGCGAGTTCATGAAGACGTTCCGCACCGATCTCTTCGACGAGGAGGTACACGTCTTCACCCCGAAGGGCCAGGTCAAGACACTGCCCGCCGGCGCGACGCCGATCGACTTCGCCTATGCCGTGCACACCGACGTCGGCCACCGCACGGTCGGTGCCAAGATCAACGGACGGATCGTCCCGTTGCACTACACGCTGAAGAACGGCGACTTCGTCGAGATCCTCACGTCCAAGCAGGGGCGCGGCCCGTCGCGCGACTGGATGTCGCTCGCCAAGAGCTCGCGCGCACGAAACAAGATCCGCCAGTGGTTCTCGCGCGAGACGCGCGAGGACGCCGAGCACAAGGGCCGCGAGGTGCTCGAGCAGGCGCTCAAGTCACAGAACCTGCCGTACGCGAAGCTGCGCGGCTCGGCGACGCTCGCCCAGGTGATCCGGGAGACCGGGTTCAAGAAGGCGGACGACTTCTACCTCGCGCTCGGGTCGGGGAAGCTGCAGCCGGGCACAATCGTCAACAAGGTCGTCCAGCGGCTGAAGACCGAACAGGTCGCCGAGGAGGCGCCGGTCGTCACCAAGGCGCCGAAGACCCAGCCCGT
This sequence comes from uncultured Thermoleophilia bacterium, assembly GCA_963826485.1. Taxonomy (GTDB): domain Bacteria; phylum Actinomycetota; class Thermoleophilia; order Gaiellales; family Gaiellaceae; genus PALSA-600. The sequence continues at coordinate 91,122 of CAWGXF010000009.1, read as the reverse complement.
CTCCGGCTCGGACATGGGCGTCGTCGTGCAGGGCGTCACCGATGTCCTCATCCGGCTTGCGAAGTGCTGCACCCCGGTTCCCGGCGATTCGATCGTCGGGTACATCTCGATGGGCAAGGGCATCACCATCCACCGCAACGACTGTCCGAACGTGAAGGCGCTGCGCCGCAGCCCGGAGCGGTTCACGCCGGTGGACTGGGACGGTGCCGCCTCCGCCAAGAGCTTCCGCGTTCAGATCGCGGTCGACTCCTGGGACCGTCCGCGCCTGCTCGAGGACGTGGCCCGGACGTTTGCCGAGCACGGCGCGAACATCGTCGGCTACGGCGGGGTCGTGGAGGATCAACTGGCGAAGAACTGGTACACCGTCGAGGTTGGCGACGTGAAGGGGCTGCGCACGCTTCTGACGGCGCTGCGCAATCTCGAGGCGGTGTTCGACGCCTATCGTGTCACCCCGTCCTGAGGTTGCCTAACCCGGGGACGATGGCTGCCGCGCATCGGCGGGATCGTCCAGGGCGGCGATCTGTTGGCGAAACGCGTCGGGGACGGGCACCGCCTTGCGCTCGTCGAGCGCGATGCAGACCACTGTCGCCTTTGCCGTCGCCATCAGCGTGTCGCCGTCGTCGTCCACCCGATAGGCCGCGTGGTCGTAGGTGATGCTGGTCGTCCCGATCCGCTCGACGCGGACGAAGATCTCGAGCAGGTCGTCGAATCGCGCACCGGCGACGTACTGGACGTCGACCGCGCGCATCGCGAAGTCGACTCCGCCGAGGTGCACACGGCCGAGGTGTCGGTGGTACTCGGTCCGTGCGAGGTCGAAGTACGGCATGTAACGGCCGTAGTAGACGACCCCCTGCGCGTCGGTCTCGGAGAACCCGACGCGCTGGTAGGCCGCGTAGCGGTACGGCGGCTTCCGGTCGGTGACGTGCCCGAGCTCGATCATGGTCTCAGGCACCACGGATCACGCCGAGGACTTCTCCCTGCTTTTCCTCCATTTGCGCCTGTGAGCTTGCCTCGAGGTTCAGACGGAGCAGCGGCTCCGTGTTCGACGGTCGCACGTTGAAGTGCCAGTCGTCGAAGTCGACGGAGAGCCCGTCGAGGTGCGTGACCCGTCCGTCCGCGCCGAAGCGGTCCTCCAGCTCCTGCAGCTTGGCGGGGACATCGGCGACAGGGGTGTTGATCTCGCCCGTGATGAAGTACCTCTCGCGGAACGGGGCAAGCACTTCGCTCAGCTTCCCTCGGCGCGAGACGAGCTCGCACATGAGCAGGAACGGCACGGTCCCCGAGTCGGCCTGGGAGAAGCCGCGGAAGTAGTAGTGCGCCGAGACCTCACCGGCGAAAACCGCGTCCACCTCGCGCATGCGCTGCTTGATGAACGCGTGACCGACCCGGTTGATCAGCGGCACGCCGCCGGCGCGCTCGATCGTCTGCGGCACGGCGCGGGACGCCCGCACGTCGTAGATCACCTTCCCGCCCGGCTCGCGGCCGAGAATCGTCTCTGCGAAGAGCGCAGTGATGAAGTCTCCGGGAACGAACTCGCCCGTGTCGTCCACGAAGAAGCAGCGGTCGGCGTCGCCGTCGTAGGCCACGCCGAAATCCGCACCCTCGCTGCGGGCCTTGGCGATGATGAACTCGCGGTTCTCCGGCAGCAGCGGGTTGGGCTCGTGGTTCGGGAACGTGCCGTCCGGATCGAAGTAGCAGGTGACGATGTCGAGCATCGGCAGGCGCGCGAGCACCGGCGGCAGCATGACGCCGGCCATCCCGTTCGCAGCGTCGATGACGATGCGAAGCGGCCGCAGCGCATCCACGTCGACGAACGAGAGCACGCGCTCGACGAACCTCTCCCAGATGTCCTCGGGCGTCACCCGGCCCCGCGCCGTCTCGCACCAGGCAGCCGCGAGCGCCCGATCGCGCACATCGAGGAGGCCGGACTCGCCCCCGACCGGCAGCGCGCCGCGGCGCACGATCTTCATCCCCGTGTACTGCTTTGGGTTGTGCGAGGCGGTCACCATCACACCGCCGTCGAGGGCCAGTTCCCCGACCGCGAAATAGACCATCTCGGTGCCGACGGCGCCGAGATCGAGCACGTCGGCGCCGGCGTCCGCGGCGCCGTCGATGACGGCGGCCGCCATGGAAGGGGACGAGAGGCGAACGTCTCGACCGACCGCGATCGAGGCCGGCTGGAAGTGCTCGACGAAGGCGCGTCCGATCGCATAAGCGCCTTCCTCGTCGAGTTGCGAGGGGTAGAGCCCGCGGACGTCGTATGCCTTGAAGGCCTGCGGATCGAGCATCGTGCGGAGCCTAGCTACGCGCTACCGTTCCGCCATTGCAAAGAGACGACCGGGGTCGAGGCCGAATCTGATTCGCGCAGCGAACCAGATTCGCGAGTTCCTCGGAGGGCACGGCAGTTCGCCGTCCTAGGCGCTTCGACGGTCGCTTACGACATGAACGCGGTTTCGCCTACGGCGAGAACCACGTTCATCAACTATCGGCTGCGCGGGCGTTTGCCTGTGACGCCTGAGCGTGGACTAATGCAGGCGTGACTGCGGAGCCCCTTACGGACCGGCCCGCCGTCTCTTACAGACGCCTGAGCGCAGGATGATGACGACGTCGATGGTCCGCTGCGATGATGGCCGATGTGGTGGAAGTCGAGATCGTCGTCGCACACAGCGAGCGAGCGACCCTGCGCGTCGGCGATGTGTTCCTGAAGATCGACGCTGATCAGACGCGCACCGACGTCGAGGTGGCGGCGATGACGATGGTTCCGGTCCCGACGCCGGAGATCCTGTGGCGGAAGCCGCCCGTGCTCGCGCTCGGCGCTCTCCCGGGGACGGCGCTCGGCCGCCTCCATGAGCCGTCGGCCGCCTCGTCGGCGGCGTGGGCCGCGGCGGGTGCCGCCGTCCGGGCGCTGCACGACGGGCCGCTGCCCCCATGGCCCGGTCGGAGCGTCGACGAGCTTGCATCGCGACTCGACGGCGAGTGCGAGTGGCTCGTCGCCAACGACGTCCTTCCGGTCGATGTCGTCAGGCGCAACCGCCGCCTCGCCGAGGCTGCGCTCCGGCCCTGGACACCGAAGTTCATCCACGGCGACCTGCAGCTCGACCACGTCTTCGTGGACGGTGACGAGGTCACCGGCATCATCGACTGGTCCGAGGCGTCCCAGGGCGACGCGCTCTATGACCTCGCCATCCTCACTCTCGCGCACGAGGAGCACCTTGGCGATGTCCTCGCCGGCTACGGCACCGACGTCGACCGCGACCTCATCCGCGCATGGTGGTCGTGGCGATGCCTGGTTGTGGTCCGCTGGCTGGTCGAACACGGCTTCGGCCCGATCGAGACGTATCCCGAGATCGCCGTGTTGGGATCACAGGCCTGAAGCAGCACAAGCCCATCACGCCGAACGGGCGCACCGAGTCACGAGAGCCGGCCTGCAGCGTGCGGCACAGATCGGCGCGTCGAGCGCCCATTTCGGAAAGAGTGGGGCTTCTGCTCAGAATGTCGTTCGTCGAGTTGAATGGGTGCTCGACGAGTAGCGCCGCTCGCTTGCCCGGTCCCGCCGTTCAGGGCGTCAGCGCACTGACCTGGGCGAGAAACCTTTACGCCTGAGCGCCGACCGCGTCTGTATCTCTTCAGGGGCGGCGATCCGAACGCGCTGACGCGGCCCGGCCCGCCACGAGGCTGGGCGCCGGCGCGCTGTCGCGCAAGACGCTCTTTCGGCCAAGGCTCGGAGGGACCCTAGTCGTCGCATCGGGCCTACGAGCCTCCCCCGAGTAGCACGTCGCGGATGGCTCGGGTCGATGCCTCGTCCGGCGACTCGCTGATCACGGTGGCCGGGCGCTCGAACCGCTCGAGCGCGTCGCGCATCGGTTCGGCCCGGAGCGTGCCCTCGCCGTAGGGCAGGTGCTTCGTCTCGTTCCGATTCGCGAACTGGATGTCCGAGAAATGGATGTGGAACGGTGCGCCTTGCTCGATCACCGCGTCCGCCTGCTCGAGCGCTGCCGCGAACGGCTCGACCGACAGGAACCCGCCGTCGGACGTGGCGTGCATGTGGGCGAAGTCGATCACCGGGCGGACCCAGTCGAGCCGGGAGGCGATCTCGCAGACATCGTCGATCGACCCGAGCTCCCGGACTCGGCCCATCACCTCGATCCCGAACGGAACCGCACGATCTTTTCCTTCGAGCCGTGTGCGCAGCTCGCCGAGCTGCTCGACGACCGCCGCGATCGCGTCCTCGCGCGTGCGTCCGAGCAGGAACCCCGGATGAAAGACGACGAGCTCGGCGCCCGCCGCCTTCGCGATGCCGGCCGAGTGGTCGAGCATCCCGACGGCCATGTTCAGCTTCTTGCCGCGCTCGGCGTGGCCCATGAAGCCTGCGATCGGAGCGTGGACGGAGAGCGCGATGTCCTCGGCCGCGCAGCGTTCGCCGAAGTCCGCGGCGAACTCGTAGTCCATCCAGAAGCGTCCTTCGAAGTCGATCTCGCACGCCGACAGCCCTCGTTCGAGGAGGGCGTCGACTGCCGCCCCCGGGGAGTCCCGGGATGGGACGCGCGCAGGCCCGAAATGCAAGCGGCGAGGCATCGGGCAGAGGGTATCGCCGGTGCCCGAGGGGCCTCGCCGGGAGCGAGGGGCAAGTCCGTCCGGTGCTGTTCCTACTCTGAAGGCGCGATGGCACCGAGGCCTACACGGATCGACCTCCTGGAGCTCGATATCGATCTCCGCCTTGCCGATCTCTGGCGCGAGGCCGCGGGGATCAGCGAGTGGTCGTTGGACGTCGTTGCGGCGTTCATGCGCGCCGCCTACGGGAAGGGCTACTGCGACGCGCTGACCGAGGATCTGCCGGGCTCACTTTGTGCCGATCACGGCTATCGCGTCCCGGCGCGTCAACAGACCGCGAACGCCGACGCCTAGCTAAACTCGGGATCGTGCCCACGCGCAGTCCTGCGCGGCTCGTCGTCGCCCTTGCGGTGGCGGCCGTCCTCGCCGTCTTCCTGCTCTACACCGCGGTTGCAGGTAATTCGACACCGACGTTGACGCCGCATGAGATCGCCGGTCACACCGGCAAGCTCGCGGTCGTCGGAGTCGTCGTTGGACCGGTGCGCGGGGATTCGCATTCGCCGGGCGGCCTCCAGTTCCGGCTCAAGAACATCGACGGCCAGAGCGGGGTGGTCCCCGTCGTCTACCGCGGGGAGGATCCGCCGCCGCTCTTCAAGGTCGGCCGCAGCGTGGTCGCGAGCGGCAGTCTCGCCGGAGGGCGCCTGAACGCAACGGACATCCTTACGAAGTGCCCGTCCAAGTACACGGCGACGACGTCGACCGCGAAATAGATGGCTGATCTCGGGCGCGCGGCCCTCGTCGTCAGCCTCGGGCTGTCGGTGTATGCGCTCGTCGCCGGCGCGACGGCCGCCGTGACGAACCGCCGTCGCCTCGCCGCATCCGCACGCAACGCGCTCTACTGCAGCTTCGCGTCGACGCTGATCGCGGCGATCGTGCTCGCGTCCGCGCTCGTGCGCCACGACTTCTCCTTCTCGTATGTCGCGGCACACACCAACCGCACGCTCCCGACGGCGTACACCCTGAGCGCCTTCTGGGGCGGGCAGGAGGGCTCGCTGCTGCTCTGGCTCCTCGTTCTCACCGGGTACGGTGCGCTCGCGGTTGCCCTCAACCGCAGGCTGATGCGTGATCTGACGGCGTGGGTCGTCCCGGTGCTCGGAGGGATCGCGACCTTCTTCGCGTTCGTGCTCGTCGCCGTCGCCAGCCCGTTCGGGACGCAGGCTGCGCCGCTCGACGGGGCGGGGCTCACCCCGAGCCTCCAGAACCCCTACATGGTGGCCCACCCGCCGATGCTCTACCTCGGTTACGTGGGGCTGTCGATTCCCTTCGCCTTCGCCGCCGGAGCAATGCTCTCCGGCAAGACCGACGAGCGCTGGATCGTGGCCACCCGCCGCTGGACGCTCGTTGCGTGGGCGTTTCTCGGCTTCGGCCAGCTGCTCGGGGCGCACTGGGCGTACGTCGAGGTCGGCTGGGGCGGCTACTACGCCTGGGATCCGGTCGAGAACGCAGCGCTGATGCCGTGGCTCGCGGCGACCGCGTTCCTGCACTCGGTGATGATCCAGGAGCGGAAGGGCATGCTCAAGGTCTGGAACATGGTGCTCGTCGCCCTGGCGTTCGAGCTCTCCGTCTTCGGGACGTTCCTCACGCGGTCCGGGGTCGTCAACTCGATTCACTCGTTCGCGAAGAGCCCGATCGGGTCATGGTTCCTGGCGTTCGTCGTCATCTCGTCGCTCTTTTCGCTGGTGCTCATCATGTGGCGCCTGCCGCTTCTGAAAGCGCGCACGAAGCTCGAATCGGCGCTCTCGCGCGAGGCGGCGTTCCTCTACAACAACCTGCTGCTCGTCGCGCTGTGCCTGACCGTGCTCTGGGGCGTCCTGTTCCCGATCGTGACGCAGCTCGTGAAGGGGGAGACCCGCACCATCGGCAGGCCTTACTACGACTTCTTCCTGCGGGCCTTTGGACTGCCGTTGCTGCTCTTGATGGGGATCGGCCCGCTCATAGCGTGGCGCAAGACGAGCGTGCGCGCGCTTGCGCGAACACTCGCGTGGCCGCTCGTGGTGACCGTGGCCTGTGGCGTCGCACTCGCATTCGCGGGCGCCGGCTCGTCGAAGCCCGGGCTGATCGCGTACACCTTCTCGGCTTTCGTCCTGGCATCGATCGTGCTCGAGCTAATCCGGGGCACGAGGGTCACCGGCTCGCTGTTCACGCTGGTGGCCCGCAACCGGCGCCGCTACGGCGGGTACATCGTGCACGCCGCGATCGTGCTGCTCGCGATCGGCATCGCGGGATCGAGCGCGTACGGCAGCTCCAAGGAGGTTCGCCTGGTTCGAGGCCAGAGCACCTCGATCGGCGGGTACACGCTCACGCTGCGCGACCTGCGCCGCACCCCGACCCCGAACGCGATCGAGACCCGTGCAGTCTTCGACGTCGGCGGCCGCTGGCACGGAACGCTGTCGTCGGGCGACAACCAGTATTTCTTCCCGCCGGAGCCGTCGCGTGAGGTGGGGATCAAGACGAGCTGGCTGCGGGCGGAAGACCTGTACGTGATCGCAGACGACGTGAACCTCAAGACGAACGTCGTCTACGTGAAGATCCTCGTGAAGCCGCTCGTCAACCTGATCTGGGTCGCCGGCATCGTCTTCTTGTTCGGGGCCGGGGTCGCTCTCTGGCCGGACGCGCGCGAGCAGCGGCGGATCGCGACGCGACTCGTACCGGCGTGACCCTTCTCCTCGGGATCGTCCTGGCCGCGGCGGTGGTCCTGATCGTGGCGCTTCCGTTCCTCCGCGAGCCCACGGTCGAGGACGATCGGCTCGATGCGCGCGGCGAGGAGGAGCTGCGGCAGCTCGCGCTGCTGGAGGAGCGCGACCGCGCGCTCGCCGCGCTCAAGGAGCTCGAGTTCGACCATCGAGCGGGTGGAATCAGCGACGAGGACTATCGAGGGCTTGTGGGGCCCTTGCGCCAGGCGGTCGCGGCCGCGTTGCGGGCGATCCCGGATCCGCGGCTCGACACGCCGGACCGGACGACGGCCCCACCGCCGACGCCGGCTCCCGAGCGGCCGTCTCCGCCGCCGGAGGAGGCCAAGCTCCCGCAGGAATAGCCGCCGAAGACGGCGAAGACGACGGTCTATGGGGCGGATCATGCTCGCTCTGATCGTTGGGCTCGTCTGCGTCACTCCCGCCCTCGGGTCCGAGATCGGCAGGAAGCAGCAGATCGACACGAAGATCTCGTCGCTGAAGGAACGGCTCGTCACGCAGAAGCAACAGGAACTGTCCCTGCGCGGCCAGGTCGCGGGCTACACGAGCAGGATCCGGTCGCTCGAAGCCAGGGTCGGCGATGTCTCCCTGCACCTCGCGACCCTCGAGTCCGACCTTTCGCTCCACCAACACCGGCTCGACGCGCTGAACTCCCTCTTCGGGGTGCAGACGCAGCGGCTCGAGTTCCTGAAGCAGCAATACGCTCTGTCGGTCGAGACCTTGAACCGGCGGCTCGTCGACATCTACGAATCCGAGCCTGCCTCGACGCTCGACGTCGTTCTCGGCGCGCGCTCGATACAAGACGCTCTCGACCAGGTGCAGTACCTGAACGAGATCGGAGACCAGGATCGACGGATCGCGGCCCAGGTGCGATGGGCGAAGCTTCAGGTGACCGCCGCGCGTGCGAAGACGAAGAAGCTGCGCGCGACCGTCCACGGCGAAACCGCGGTCATCTCCGCGCGCGCCGCCCAGGCCCGGATGGTCAAGGACGAGCTCGTCGGGGCGGCGAACGACCTCTCGACGACCAAGGAGCTGAAGCTCACCGACCTGTCGACGCTGACGTCTGCCGAGCAGGCGGAAGCCGGGGAGATCGATGCGCTGCAGGCGGCATCGAACGACATCGCCGCACGGATTCGAGCCGCACAGGCCGGGCAGACTTCGAGCCCGTCGGCCGGCGGGCTGGTCTGGCCCGTGAGCGGCCCGGTCACGAGCCCGTTCGGCTGGCGGTGGGGCCGCATGCATCAGGGGATCGATATCGGCGTGCCGATGGGCACCCCGATCAGGGCGGCAGCAGCCGGCACGATCATCTACTGCGGCTGGGAGTCGGGATACGGCAACCTCACCGTCATCGATCACGGCGGCAACCTCGCCACCGCGTACGGCCATCAGAGCTCGATCGCGGTCGCCTGCGGCCAGCAGGTCGCACAGGGGCAGGTGATCGGCTACGTCGGCTGCACCGGCCACTGCACGGGCCCGCACCTTCACTTCGAAGTACGGATCGGCGGCGCCCCCGTCGATCCCATGGGCTACCTGTAGCTTCGCAGCCGTCAGTGCACGAGGCGCAGGTCGGGCAGGTTGCGGTAGCGCTCGCCGAGCTCGAAGCCGTAGCCGACGAAGAACTCGTCCGGGATCGTGAAGCCGACGTACCCGACCGGCAGATCGTCGACCAGCCTTCGGTAGGGCCGGTCGAACAGCGTGGCGATCTGCAGCGACCGTGGGGCTCTCAGCGCCAGCGAGCGGACGAGATAGTGCATCGTCAGGCCGGTGTCGATGACCGCGTCCACGAGCACGACGTCGCGCCCGTCGATCTCGATGTTCAGATCCTTGAGGAACCGAATGCCGTCGTGACCTTCGCCGTAGCCTGCGAGCTCGATGAAATCGAGATGGTGATGGATCCGAATCGCGCGCGACAGGTCGCAGATGAACGGAATGCAGGACTTGAGCGAGCCGACGAGCAGCGGCTCTCCTCCCGCGTGGCGGCGCGCCACTTCGGCGCCGATTTCACGGACGCGGCCGCGGATCTCGCCGGCGTCGAGGAAGACCTCGCCGATCCGTTCGTCGAGCTCGGCCAGCGCGCTCAGGAAGCCTTTCGCAGCCCGTAGCGGGCTGCGAGCCGTTCGAAGTCCCGCTCGTAGAAGAGCTTGCACTTGACGTCGGGATAGAGCGCCCTCAGCTTGCGCAGCTTCCGGTTCTTCCGGGTGACGAGCGACTGCTTCATGACCGTCACCTCGAGATAGAGATCCTGGTCGGGCAGGTAGAAGTCGGGCGAGAACGCCTCGGTGACACGCCCCTCGTCGTCCCGCTCCAGGACGAACGTCGTCGGCTCGTACTGCCACGGAATGCCGTACCAGTCGAGGACCTTTGCGTACTCGAGCTCTGCGGGGTTGGCAAAATGCGGCGGCTCAGAGCCGCAATATGCCTGGAAAACTGGTGTTTCCGGCACCACTGCGGCCAGAGTAGCAGCGGCTTCGGATGCCCTAGACTCACTCGCATGGACGTGACGATCGCCCATCTATCGGATCTCCACTGCGGAGATCCGCATTTCGTGCCGGATCTGATGGACAGGGCGATCGCCGAGATCAACGACGTGGGGCCGGACATCGTCGTGTGCTCGGGCGATCTGACGACCTTCGGTTTCAAGGAGGAATACGCTCAGGCGAAGCGCTACCTCGAGCGGATCCGGTGCGAGTCGCTCGTCGTCGTGCCCGGAAACCACGACTCCCGCAACGTGGGCTACGTGCATTTCGAAGAGCTGATCGGCGAACGCAGTTCCGTGCTCCGGAAGCGTGGCGCGACGGTGGTCGCCGTCGATTCGACCGAGCCGGACCTCGACCACGGGCAGATCGGTCGGGGCCGCTACGGGTGGATCGAGGACCAGTTCGCCGCCGAGCCCTCCGAGTTGCGCGTCTTCGTTCTTCACCACCACCTCCTTCCGATTCCCGGCACCGGCCGCGAGCGAAACGTCGTCTACGACGCCGGTGACGCAATCGAGTGCCTGCAGCGGGCCGGCGTCCAGCTCGTGCTCTCCGGGCACAAGCACGTGCCGTACGCATGGAAGCTGGAGAGCCTCTTCGTGGTCAACACCGGCACCGTCTCGACCTTGCGGCTTCGCGGCAACACGCGACCCTGTTACAACGTCGTCGAGGTCTCGGGCAACCACGCTGCAATCTGGCGACGCTATCCGTTCCATGGGCAGGAGCGGATCATCCAGTTCGACCTCGTCACCGGTGAGTACGAGAAGTACACCGGCCGGATCGAGCGCGAGGTGACGGCTCGCCGATGAAAGCGGTCGCGCTGATCGACGGCGAGCACTATGCCCCCGTGGTGCGCGATGCGCTACGGGCGCTTCCGTACGAATGGGTGGGCGCAATCCTGGTCGGAGGCACCGAGAAGCTGCGCGGCGATGCGGACTACGGCGTTCCGCTGGTCGTCGACTTCGCCGACGCGGAGATGGTCGTCGACCTCTCGGACGAGCCGGTGCTCGGGCCTGCCGAACGACTGCGCTGGGCGTCGAAGGCCCTTGCCGAGGGCCTGTCCTATGTCGGAGCCGACTTTCGTTTCGATCCGCCGCTCCTCGAGCCCTTCGAGCTCCCATCGATCGCGGTGATCGGCACCGGCAAACGCGTGGGGAAGACCGCGGTGACCACCCATCTCGCCCGGCTGCTCGCACGTGACCGGAGCGTCGTCGTGGTCGCGATGGGACGCGGCGGCCCCGCCGAGCCCGAGCTCGTCGAAACGGCGCCGTCGCTCGACGAGCTCGTCGAGCGGTCGCGGTCGGGGCGGCACGCGGCGTCCGACCACCTGGAGATCGCCGCTCTCTCGGGAGTCCCGACGATCGGGTGCCGGCGCGCAGGCGGCGGCCTGGCGGGTGCGGTGTTCGTCTCGAACGTCGCTGCCGGCGCTGCGCTCGCCGCCCGACGGCAGCCCGACGTCGTCATCTTCGACGGCAGCGGCGCCGCGATACCCCCCGTCGACGTCGACCACCGGGTTTTCGTGGTCGGGCGCGGCCAGTCCGGTGACGACTACCTGAACACCTATCGGCGGCTGACATCGAAAGTCGTGATCGAGAACCTCGAGTTGCGGCTCGGCGCGACCGCACCGCTCGAGGGTCGGGTGGCGGTGTTCACCGCCGGCTCCCGGAGCGTGTCGCACCTCGACGCCGATGTCGTCCATGTCTCGTCCAATCTGGCGAACCGCGAGGCGCTGCGCCGCGACCTCGTGGATGCCGATACATATCTCGTCGAGTTGAAGGCTGCCGCCGTCGACGTGGTCGTCGAACATGCGCTGGCCCACGGAGTGCGCGTTGTGCTGGCGGACAACGAAGTGGTCGCGCCCGGCCTCGACGAGCAGCTCCTGGCGCTCGTGCCGGTGGAGGCATGACGCAGCGCCTGCGCGGCGAGCCGTTGCCGCTCGGGGACGACGGTCTTCCCTATTCGAAGGGGCTGATGGCGCGCGCGCTGATCGCGGCGGGTGTCCCGGCCGACCACGCGTACCAGCTGGCGAGGAGGATCGAGCTCGATCTCGCCGAGCGCGGCGTCTCGGCGATCGAAGTTGAACGGCTCGACGAGCTCGCGCGCGAGGTGCTCGGCGAGCAGGAGGCCGAACGGGCGGTCGGCCGGCTGCGCCGCCTGTCCGACCTGCAGACCCTCGAGGTACCGATCCTGCTGCTGATCGGCGGTTCGACCGGCACCGGCAAGTCGACGGTGGCGGCCGAGGTCGCACATCGTTTGGGCATCACGCGGGTCGCCTCGACCGACTTCATCCGGCAGACGATGCGCGCCTTCTTCTCTCCGAGGTTCATGCCGACGATTCACTTCTCGAGCTTCGAGGCCGGCGAGGCGCTGGACGAGGAGGTCACGGGCGACCCGACGATCGTCGGCTTCCTCGATCAATGCACGCACGTCTGCGTCGGCGTCGAGGCGGCTCTCCGCCGGGCGCTCACCGAGGGATGGTCGATGGTGCTCGAAGGCGTCCACCTCGTCCCCGGGCTGTTGCCGGCCGAGCTCGACGGCGCGCTGATCGTGCACGTGGTGCTCGAGATCGCGGACGAGGAGGTCCATCGGCTGCATTTCCACGTGCGTGACTCGTCGACCGGGGGGGTCCGAGGCATGGACAAGTACCTTGGGCAACTCGATGCGATTCGCCGGGTTCAGAGCTACGTCGTCGGCCGTGCGCGCCGTGAAGGCGTGGCGGTGATCGAGAATGCAAACGTGGACCGGACGATCGACCAGGTGATCGATCTCGTGATGCAGGCGGCCGAGCGGACGCGGCAGGTCGCGTGACGCAGGCGAGCGACGACGCGCGTGTCCCCTGCCAATGCGAGACGTTCGCGAGGGTGACCGAGCGCGCGGCGCTCGCGGGCGCACGCTGGCTGGGACGCGCAGACATGCAGGCGGCGGAGGACGCAGCCTTCTCCGGCGCGCGCCTTGCACTGGAGCGCATGCTGATCAGCGGGCACGTCGTGATCGGGGGTCACGAAGACGCCGAGCAGCTAGCCGCCGGAACGAACATCGGCCTCGGAGGGGAGGAGTACGACCTCGCGCTCGACCCGCTCGAGGGGCGCTCCGTGGTCGCCCGGGGCGGCACGAACGCGATCTCGATGATCGCGGCGGCGCCGCGCGGCTCGCTGCCGTCGCTTCCCGACATGTACATGCGCAAGATGGCCGTGGGGCCGCGCGCGCGCGGGAAGATCTTTCTGTCGAGCTCCGTCGGAGACAACATTCGTGCGATCGCCGAGGCGTTCGACCGCATGGTGAACGACATCACTGCGATCGTGCTCGACCGGCCGCGCCACCACGACCTGATCGAGGAGATCCGTGCGTCGGGAGCGCGCATCAAGTTGATCCAGGACGGCGACGTGACCGCGTCGATCAGTGCGGCAGTTCGCGGGACGAACGATCACCTCGCGATCGGCATCGGCGGCACGCGGCAGGCGGTGCTCTCGGCGGCGGCGCTGCGTTGCCTCGGCGGCGAGCTGCAGGCGCAGCTGTGGCCGACACGGCGCGCCGAGATCGCCGAGGCCGCCGAGCACGGCATCGAGGACATCGACCAGATCTTCACGATCGACGATCTCGCGCCGCAGGAGGTGATCGTCGCGGCCACCGGTGTCTCGAACGGCGACCTCCTTCGCGGTGTCCGTTTCCTGGCCGACTCGGCCCGGACGCACTCGCTCGTCATGTGCACGCGCTGCAACTGGGTGCGCTTCGTGGACGGGATCCACTTCTTCGCGCGCGACCGCCGCGAGGAAGTGCGCCTCAGCTAGCCTGGCGGCATGCCGTCGAAGGAAGAGGTCGTGGAGGCTCTGCGGGCCGTCGAGGATCCAGAGCTCGGGATGGACATCGTCGAGCTCGGCCTGTTCTACGACGCCGAGATCGAAGGCCCGAACGTCAGGGTGCAATACACGCTGACCTCGATGGGCTGCCCGGCGGGCGCGATGATCCAGGAGGACATCGAACGCGTCGTGGGCGAGATTCCCGGCGTCGAGGCCGTCTCGAGCGAGCTCACCTTCGAGCCTCCGTGGTCACCCGAGAAGATGTCGGACGACGCCAAGTTCATTCTCGGCTTCGGCTGACGGGTTCGGACAAGGAGGCTGGGCGGGCCGCCAGTCGAGATCTGGCCCCGCCCAGCGTGTGAGTCTCGAACGCTTCCTACGCGGGTGCCATCATCGCGGCGAAGGCCTCGCGGCTCTGGCGCCAACCCGTCGCCGGGTCGACGATCGCCTTGATCTGGTGGTTGCCATGGGAGGATCTCAGATTGCCGTCGCCGCTGCAACGGCGGAGGGAACGGGCGGTGGCGGGACGCCCGTTCCCTCCCCGGGTTCCTAGAGGTGTGCCGTCGGCAATGCGGCGCACTGCCCGATCGCGTGGCCCCCGAGCAGGATCGTCCCGTAGTCGGGCGGGGCGCCCTCGACCGCGTCGCCCCCCTGCGGAGCCGGGCTCATGCCGTGGCAGACGAGGTTGCCGCCGATCTGATCCGCGACGATCTCGTTGCCGTCCGGGTCGCTCAGGTTGATGTTGTTGAGAAGGACGTTCCCGCCCACCTGCGTCCGGATGATGCCGAACCAGACGGTTTCGAGGCCGAGCACGATCACGTTGCCCTTGATCTCGTCGTCCTTGATGGAGAACGGGACGAAGTCCGTCTCCGGGTCGAGCAGCCCCGCCCCGCCCCCGATGGAGATGAGGCTGCCGTAGATCTTGTCGCCGTTGATCGCAGCGTCGAACACCTGGTTCAGGAAGATGGTCCCCTTGACGACGTCCGTCTGCGTCCCGGGCGTCCCGTCGTTGCAGGGATGCGCTTCGGTGCAACCGAGCCCGAACAGGGACCCCTTTCCGGCCAGGACATTGCCGTCGATCTCGACGGTCGAGTGGAACTGGGCGTCGAAGGCCGCCCCGGGGGCGATGATCAAGTTCCCCGAAATGACGACGTTCGCACTCGGGTCGTTCGGCACGGTGCAGTAGCCCGTGACGAGCACGTTCCCGTAGGTGCCTGCGGGGATCTCCCCGCCCGCGCAGGTGTACGCGCCGCCTCGAGCGGCCGCCGCCGTGCCGGCGACGAGGCCGCCGGCGATGAGCACGCACGCACAGATGCCCGCCAAGACAGATCTCAACCTCACTGGATTCCCCTCCCGTAGTGGTCGCACGGCCGCAGTGCCACCGCCGCGCCTGTCCGTGTACAGCGCGAGAGCATAGGGCGGCGGCGCGCAGGTCGCAACCCGTCGGCCGTGTCGCTCGGGGTCCCTTGTGGGGATTGACACAACGCGGCTCCGGTGCGACCTTATAGGTGGCAGCGAGGGGAAGGGGACGCCGTGCCCATCCGTCCTTTGGTCGTTGCTGCGGCGCTCGTCGGGGCGTGTTTCACCGCCTTCCTGGCCGCCACGCTCGCATTTGCCTCCGGCGGCCGTTCTTCGGCGACGGTGACGTTGCAGATCGCCCCGCGCGGCCTCGGCATCGTCACCGTGACACCACCCGACAACGACGCGGTCGGCGAATGCGCCGACAACCACGATTCGCGCTCCTGCACGCTGACCTACAGCCGCGGCGAGCGTGTGACGCTGACGGCGAGCAGCGATCACGGTCGGACGTTGTCCTCGTGGAGCACTCCGGACTGTCCCGGCACCGGTGCTTGTGAGGTGTCCCTCGACGACGAGACCACCTCGATCGTCGCGGTGTTCAATCCTCTGCGACTCGGCGTGAAGCTGTCATCGCCGGACGGAGGCACGGTTTCGGCGGACCCGGCGGGCACACCCTGCCCCGAGGAGGAGGACTTCGGCGACGATGTCACCTGCCTCGAGTACGCCCCCGGAACGCAGGTGAAACTGACCGTGAAGAACGGGGCGAACACCTTCGATCACTGGAATCAGGGGTGCGAGCCGACGAACGCGATGACCTGCACGGTCACGGTCGACGACGAGACGACCTGGGCCGGAGCTCACTTCGTCGGTGACGACGAGCTGCAGCTGCCGACCACGATCAAGGTCGAGTTCCAGCTGAAACGAGGGGGGACGGGTAGCGGGCGGGTGAGCGGGTCCGATCTCGACTGCGGCTCGGCCTGCTCGCGTCAATACGGCTACGGGAACTCGCTCACCCTGACCGCCGTCCCCGAGCAGGGCTCCGTGTTCTCCGGCTGGAACGGCGTCTGCTCGAAGACCGAGACGAAATGCACCTTCCCGGTCGGGCCGATCACATCGATCAGGGCGATCTTCGATCACGACTCGAGCCCGCCGAGCAGACCGGGGGGTCTGACCGTGAGGTCGACGACCCGAACCGGCATCGCGGTCGGCTGGGCGGCGGCCACGGACAACGTCGGCGTCGCCGGGTACCGCGTCTATCTGAACGCTGCGACGGCCGGCGACACGACCGGCCTGACGCACGCCTTTGCCCATCTGCTCTGCAGCCACCGCTACGCCCTCGCCGTGGACGCGGCCGATTCGGCCGGCAACCGGTCGCCGAGGGCGTCGGTCAGCGCGTCGACGGCGCCCTGCCGGCTCGCGGCGCGCCTTGCCGGGGTCGGCGTGCTCCGACGGGGGCACACCAGGCGCCTGGTCGTCAAGCTGCGCGTGAATCGACCGACGGCGGCGCTCGTGGTGCTCGAGCGAGGGCGGCGCGTCGTGGCGCACGCCCGGTACCGCTGTAAGCCCGGGACGAACGTCCTCCGGTTGAGGATCTCCCGGAAGCTGAAGCGCGGACCGCTTCGGCTGAAGATCACATTGGTCAATCCCGACGGTCGGAAGGTCGTCCTTCCAAGCCGTGGTGTCCTGCTGCCGAGGCCGAAGTGACCACCGAGAAAGCGGTCGATCAACAGGCGACATCGACAAGAACGAGATCACCCTTCCGCCGGCCCTCGGTTGGGCAGGCCTCGGCACTCGTCGGGTTGATCGGAGGTGTGGTCGCGCTCGTGTTCATCTTCAAGCCCGGCTGGAAGCCCCAGGCGCGGTCGGATGTCTCCAAGGCGACGATCACCGACACCCGCGTCTTTCAGCCGGTCACCTTCAAGCGCTACCTCCAGCGCCAACAGCTTCCAATCGCCTCCGGGCTCAGCCCCGCCTATCTCGACCGGCACGGGGTGATGGTCAGCTTTCACTACGAGATCATCGGGCTGCGCCACAAGAAGCTGCCGCTGCGCTGGGAGCTCTCGGACGCCGCGACAAACGACCTCGTGGCCTCACAGAACAGCGCCTACACGCTGATCCCTGCCAACGACGACGACGCCGGCGACTGGTCGGTCTGGGTGCCGGCAGCGAAGACGGGCCGCTCGTACTACGTCACCGTGACGATCTACCAACCGCAGGGCGCGCCGTACGAACTGAAGCATTTCGACTCACCCAACTTCCCCGGCCTCGCCGGGTGAGGCGGCTGCCGCCCGCCGGCGCGCGGGCGCACGACCCCGGACGCCGATCCTCTCCCTCCCTTCTTCATACCGTGGCGGGCCTCCTGTTCCAACCCTCTCCACCGATCGTGGGTGCGAAGTCAACCGACAACCCCTTCGAGGAGAAGAACACTCATGAGGCAGCGGATCTTGATCGTCACCGCGATCGCGGCGATCGCACTGATGGCGGCGACGGCGGCACTTGCCGGCACGATCACGGCGACCGCCACGGTCTCCGGCACGTCCGGCGTGTCGCTCAACCTGCCGTCGAACCCGTCCATCTCGGACACGCTCGACGGCACCGACCAGACGGTCTCCTACGCACCGGTGCTCGGCGTCGTCGACGCGCGCGGCAGCGGAGCGGGCTGGAACCTTCAGATCTCGGCGACGAACTTCTCGGACGGCGCGGGACACACCCTCGCCCCGGGCACCGTCACGGCGGTCGCCCAGGCGTGCCATTCGGGGTCGAGCTGCACGGCGGCGACGAACTCCGGCATCACGCTGCCGCTGACGATCTCCGGGGCCGCGGCGAAGTTCTTCAACGCGGCCGTCAACACCGGTCTCGGGAAGGTCGACGTCACGCCGACCGTTCAGGTCGCGATTCCCGGCAACACGTTCGCCGGCACCTACACGTCGACGGTCACGCTCGCAGCTGCGACCGGCCCGTAGGACTCTCGGAGCAACACGACGCCGCCTCGAGTGCCCCGGCTCCTGCCGGGGCACTTCTCGGTTCAGGACGGAATCGAGAGCACGATCTTCCCGAGTTGCTCGGCTGCTTCCAGCCGCTCGTGCGCTCCGCGGGCATCGGCGAGCGGGAACACCCGGTCGACGACGGGGTGCGCCCTGCCGGCTGCGATCAGGTCGCAGACGCCCTTGAAGTCGTCCGGCGTGCCCATCGACGAGCCGAGGATCGAAAGTTGTTTCCACCAGATGCGGTGCAGCGCGGCCGGTGGGTTGGGGCCGGTCGTCGCACCGCAGACGACGATCCGCGCTTCGGCCCGGGCTGATTCCAGCGTGCGCTTCCAGGTCGCCTCGCCGACGTCGTCGACCACCACGTGCGCGCCGCCCTCGGTCGCTTCCTTGACCGCTGCCACGACATCGCCCGTCTCGTGGTTGACGGCGAGGTCGGCACCGAGCTCGCGTGCCCGGGTGAGCTTCTCGTCACTGGACGAGGTGACCGCGACGTACGCGCCCAACGCCTTCGCGATCGCGAGCGCCGCGGTGGCGACACCGCCGCCGATCCCCCAGATCAGGACCCATTCGCCCTCCTGCAACCGGGCTCGCGTCACGAGCATCCGGTAGGCGGTCACGAAGACCAGTGGGAAGGCTGCCGCTTCTTCGAAGGACAGCGCATCCGGGATGGGGTGGACGAAGTCGCGCGGGACCGCGATCAGCTCGGCATGGGTGCCGTCCATCGTCTCACCGACGATGTGCATCTTCCCGTTCGAGAGGATCCCTGGATTGATCACGACCCGCGTGTCGGTGCCCGCGATCAAGCCGGCTCCGTCGGCGCCCAGGATGCGCGGCTTCGGGACGGACGGCAGTCCCTTTCGAATCCAGACGTCGAGATGGTTGAGCGAGGCCGCGCGCAGCTCGATGAGAACCTCGCCGTCGGCCGGCACCGGGTCGGGCACGTCCTCGTAGCGGAGAACCTCGGGCCCTCCATCCTCGTGGATGCGGATCGCCTTCATGCGGGCACAATCCTCGCATGACCGCCGACGACATCCGCCGGTTGGCTGCAGGGCTCGGTCTCGACGCGGTCGGCGTGGCCCGGGCCGAGGCCTACGTCGAGACCGAGCGACACATCACGGAACGGCGTGCACGCGGGCTGTTTGCGGACATGAAGTTCACGATGGCCCAACCGGAGCGCTCGTGTCATCCCGAGTCGCTCTTGCCAGGAGCACGCAGCGTCGTCTCGGCCGCGCTCTGCTACTGGCAGCCTGAAACGCCGCTCGCCCCTGGAGTCGGCCGCCTGGCGCGATACACGTGGACGGATGCCTACGGCGAGCTGCGCGAGCAGCTCGCCGCCCTCGGCGAGGCGCTCGGAGGGGCCTACCGGGTGCTCGTCGACGCGAATCAGCACGTCGACCGTGAGGCGGCCGTGCGCAGCGGCGTCGGGTTCTACGGCAAGAACACGATGCTGATCACACGCAGCCACGGCTCGTGGGTCGTGCTCGGGACGCTCATCAGCGACCGTGAGCTGGAAACCACGCCGCGGCTCGAAACCAACTGTGGGGACTGCCGGATCTGTATCGATGCGTGCCCGACCGGCGCACTCGACGAGCCGGGCACCCTCGACGCGACCAGGTGCCTCTCGTACTGGACGCAGGCGCCGGCGGCGATTCCCGAGGCGTATCGGTCGGAGCTCGGTGCCCAGGTGTACGGCTGCGACATCTGCCAGGACGTCTGCCCGTGGAACCGTGGTGTGCAGAAGCGCCTCGGCTCCCGCGAGTCGAGCGGCGCAGGTCACGTCGATCTCGTCGAGTGGCTCGAGTCGGACACGTTGATCGCCGACTACGACCGGCTCTATGTGCCGCGGAACGATCCGCGTTTCCTGCGCCGCAACGCGCTCGTGGCGCTCGGCAACGTCGGCCTGCCCGAGCACATTCCGGTGCTCGAACGGCACGTCGAAGACGAGCACGCCGGCTGGGCGATCGACCAGATCGAGAAACGCTCAGGCTGAAGCCTTGCGCCTGGGGCGCAGCTCGGCGGCGAGCGCGCGTGCGCGAAGCGCGACGCGTGCGCGTAGCTCTGCCGGTTCGAGCACGACCGCCTCGCCGCGATAGGAGACCACCTCTCCGACGAGCCACTCGGCACTGCCGACGGACTTGTCGGCCAGAGCGGCGCCGTCGACCAAGGGGCGGGCGCCCTTTTCGACCTCCCAGCGTGCGACCGCGGGCGAGTACCAGATGAGCGCAGTGGTCGCAGAATGGAGCTCCGACGGGTCGAAGCCGTCCCGGGGTATGAAGCTCTTGCGCAGCACTTTCGCCTTGCGCATGCGATCGAGACGGTACGAGCGCGGCTGGTTGCGGTCTATGTCCCACGTGTGCACATACCAGTGGGGGAGGCGGCGCTCGATCGAATAGGGCTCGACGTTTCGAGTCACCACTTCCTGCTCTTCCGGCTTCAGGTACTCGATCTCGACGAGCTTGTGGTCGTCGATGGCGTGCGTGAGCGTGTCGACCAGCCCCTCTTCCTCACCGACGTGCGGCTCCGGTGTCTGTGTGAGCTCGAACGCTCCGAACGTCTCCTCGAGCTTGGCCCGCACGCGATCGAGGGGGGAGTGGGTGCCGGCCGCGACCATCGGGCCGACGAACTCGAGCGCGAGGCGGATCGCACGCGCCTCGAGCGGCGTCAGCCGCGGCGCGCGGCGGAACGTGTCACCGAAAAGCTCCTTGTCGACGTGCACCTCGTCGCCGTGCAGCTCGGCGTAGACGGCGTAACAGCCTCCGCCGAAGTTGACCAGGTTCAGCAACGACAGGTGCTCCTCGAGCTGCTCTGCGGGGATCGAGAAGCGGTTCACGAGCTCGTGCGCCGGGATGATCCCCTCGCGCTCCTCACCGCAGGCGGCGAGCAGGTACGCGAGCAGCGACTGCAGCACGCCGAAGCGCTCGGGAGCGACAGGCCCGGCAAAGCGGTCGACGACGTCCGAGACGCCGGCGACGAGCTCGGCGGCGGGTGTCGGAGGCGCTCCTTCGTGCGCGGTGCGCGCCGCCCGGGCGCCTTCGACGACCAGGCGCCGGAGCTCGGAGGGCTCGAGCGGGACCGCGCGGCCGTCCTGCCGGAGGATCCAACGCGCGAGCAGGCTCGACGATGCGTACTGCGTGACGAAGACGTCGCCTTCGACGTGGTTTCTCGCGCCGCCGTAGGCGCGCTCGACCCACCAGGCGGTGTCGGGAGCGACCTCGATCTTCGCCTCGCCGACGATGTCGCCGAACTGCCACTCGGCGCGGCCGCGATAGTTCTCGACGTCGAACTCGGGCGGCAGTCGGAAGTCGCGCTCGCGGCGGGTGGCGAACCGGATGTCGGAGCGGATGCGGGAGACGCGGAACGTCCGGATGTCGTCGCGCTCGAGGTCGTGGCCGATCACGTACCAGGAGCCGTTCTCGGGCAGGAGCGCGAACGGGTTGAGCGTCCGCTCCTCCTCGTCGTCGCGGTAGATCGACCAGTAGCGGTACTTGACGGTCCGTTGTTTGGAGATCGCTCCCTCGAGCTTGCCGAGCCGGCCTTGCAGCTCGGGCGAATAGTCGGGGTCGCGCACCTCGACTCGCGAGGCGGTGCCGGTCGGCGCGGGGGCGAGTGCGCCGGCCGAGCGGCCGAGTGCGAGGTTCTGGAGCGCGAGCCGCAGCGGCTCGGCGTAGGCGAAACGTCCCTCCAGCAGGAAGAAGCAGGTCTGCAGCGCAGCCAGCTCCTCGTCGTCGAGCTCGAGCTCGGGAAGGAAATAGCGCTCCGAACGCAGGGTGTAGAGCTCCTCGCCGGTGAACTCGTCGCGCTGCGAGTCGAGCGGAACGCCGAGTGACACGAGCTCGGCCCGATCGGAGTAGAAACGCCGTGCAAACGCCTCGTCGCTCATCTCCTGGTAGCCCTCGACATTCGACTTGATGTCGCGCGCAGTCAGGGGGCGGCGCTCCGCCATCAGGAATGCAACGAGCGAGAGCTGACGGATCAGCTTGTCGGTGTCATGGCTCATCTGGTCCCTCCGGCCGGCTTCGTCGAGCCGACGTCGGCGAGGGCGAGCTTACCGACAACTATGCAGCGGCTTTGCTGCGCTCGAGGTGCTGGTGGCTCGGGCAGTAGTCGCGGTCCGGCAGCGGGGTGCGCTGGCAGGCCTTGCCTTTGCGGGTCGTCGCGCGGCAGCGCGCGACACCGCCGTCGAACGCGCCGGCCTCGATCTGGTCCTCGACGAAGCCGACTGCGGCATCCACACCGTGGTTGACCGCCCAGGCGACCTGCGCCTGCACGTTGATCGGGAAGTAGCGCCGGATGTCCTGGAAGAGGGTGCGGTCCGGCTTGGCGAAGTAGTGCGGATCCTGGGCGAGACGCTGCATCGTCCCTTCGCAGGCCTGGAGCACCTCCCTGCGGTACTCGAGCTGCGTCTCGTCGTCGACGTAGGGGTCGATCAGGTCCTTGATCGAGCGATAGATCGCTCGCGAGTACTGATACATGCAGTGCTGAATATGCAGGATACGTTCATCCATATCGCCGTCTATCTCTCCTCGACTGTAGCCGCCAGCCCTTTAAGAAGCGGTAAATCCTCCCTCGCCGATGCGACCCTCGGTCGACTCTACACGCTCCAAGGTGCTGTTACAAATGTTTTCAGTTGTGTAAACGTCTGCCCGTCCCTCCCAGGGTCTCGTGCCCGTCCTGCGACGTCCGAAACCCGGCGGATCCGTCCCGCTCAACGGGCGATCTGGCGGGAGTAGGCGCCTCCGAAGCCCGCCTGGCGGGCCGTCGAGACGGCGGCGTCCGCGTCGGGCTGTGAGCCGTAGACCCCGGTGAACACGACCAGATAGCCCGGCTGGAGGCTGGCGTAGTTCGACGAGTCGAGCACGCCCGCCTTGGCGAGGCCCTTCTTCGCGGCCAGGGCGGCCTTTTCGCGGGCGGCTGCAGCGCCGCTCGTCTTGGGATAGGAGACGAGGACGACCGTCCACCCGTTCTGGTTCGAGGGCCAGGCGAAGCTGCCGTTTCCGACGCCGGCGCCGGGCGTGGTCGGCTCCGGCGCGGTCGGCAGGGTCGAGGTGTCCACGGTTGCCGCGGCCGATCGGGCCGGCCTCCGCTGGGCCGGCGTCACGGGCGTGGTCGCGACGAGCGTCTGCCCATTGGCGCTTGCGTCGGGTGTCGTGAGCGCGATCGCCGCAGCAGCGCCGCCCACCGCGACGATCAGGGTCAGCAGTGAGATCCAGACCCAGTCGCCGGGATACCAGCCGAACCGGCGGATCCAGCGGCGGCGGAGCGCGGGCAGCCGTCCGATGACGGCAGGAAGCGGCAGGCCGCAGTCGAGGCAGTAGCGCTGGTCGTGCTCCCGCCTCGCGCCGCACCGTGGGCACGTCTCGTCGGCTGCGGCGATCGCCGTCTCGCGCTCGGCAGCTCTCGTGCTCATCAGGTGTCGGCAGCGGGCTCGACGATCGTCTCCTCGGCGCTCGCCCCCTCGCCGAGTCGCCGGCCGCAGTTCGGGCAGAAGCTCGATCCCCGCAGGACGGGGGCGCCGCACTCGCACCGGGGCACGCGGCGGTGGACGTGGAGGAGCTCTTCGATCTCGGCGAGACGTGCGTCGATCCCGATCACCGCGGCAGCCCGCTCCGACAGGAGGTCTTCACGGAAGCCGCCGCGCCTGTACATCTCGACCAGCAGCCCGCCGAGGTCGCGCAGCGCGTCCTCGCGGGCTTTCAGCAGCGCACGGCGTTCGCGGCGCAGCACCCCGGGCTGGGGCCGGCGCGGTGCGATTCCCTCGGTGTCGTTCGCCCGCCGGCGAAAGGCTGCGGCCATTGGCGTCGAGTGTAACGAGCGGTTCGGCTCGGGTTCACGCTCGCCGGGGTCACAACCGGTTCGATCTCTTAGTCTTTCGCCGTGAGCTTTCGGACAGCAGCCCGGATTGGGGCGCCGACGCTGTGGGCGCTCGCGTCGATCACCATGGTGTTCAGCGTCGGCGTGCCGACCTCGCACGATCTCGTCTTCTTCTGGTTCGCGCTCGGGATCATCGCCTTCTCGGTGAGCGACGTTCGCCACAAGACCACGCGCCTCGTGATCGAATGGTCGCCGTTCATCGGCGTCCTGTTCGTCTACGACCGTCTGCGCGGCATCGCGGACGGCCTGCTCTTCCCGGCACGTGAAGTGCCGCAGATCAAGGTGGAGGAGGCGATCTTCGGCAGGCCGATCCCGACGGTCTGGCTGCAGGCGCACCTCTGGCACGGGGCCGGCGACCTGCGCTGGTGGGACTACCTCACCTGGTGCATCTACGTGACGCACTTCTTCGCGACGTTGATCGTCGCGGCGATTCTCTGGAGGTGGGCGCACGATCGCTTCTGCCGGTTCGCGACGATGGTCTGCGTCTTCTCGCTCGCGGGTTTCGCGACCTACGTCCTCTACCCTGCGGTTCCGCCGTGGCTCGCCGCCCGGCACGGCTCGATCGGCTCGGCGAACCGGACGATCGCCGTCGTCTGGCCGCAAGTCCCGATCGCGCATTTCGGGTCGCTGTTCGAGAAGGGTCAGACCTACGCCAACAACGTGGCCGCGATGCCGTCGCTGCATGCGGGGTTCTCTCTGCTGATCGTGCTGTACGTCTGGCGTCTGGTGCCGAGATGGTCACGCCCCCTGCTCGCGCTCTATCCGCCGGCGATGGCGTTCTCGCTCGTGTACACGGGCGAGCACTACGTCGTCGACTGCATCGCCGGATGGGCCTATGCGGTGGCGACCTTCGTGGCCGTCGACTTCGCCTTCGCCTATCGCGCCCGCCGCGTCGCCGCGCTCGAGCCCGTGCTGGCCGACTGAACGTCGGGCCGCAAGGACGGTCGCCCGCGGTGGGCAGGCTAGAGTGACGCGCATGGTCGCCTACATCGTCGACGCCGTCCGGGCGCCGATCGGCCGCAGGAACGGAACGCTGTCGGTGCTACGGGGCGACGATCTCGCCGCTCAGGTCCTCAACGGCCTGCTCGCGCGGCACGACCTCGATCCGGCGGAGATCGAGGACGTGCAGATGGGCTGCGTCACGCAGATCGGGGAACAGGGCTGGAACGTTGGCCGAATGGCGGTGCTTGCAGCAGGTTGGCCGGTCTCCGTCTCGGCTACGACCGTCGACCGGCAGTGCGGCTCCTCAATGCAGACGAACTTCAACGCAGCCACGGCCGTGATGGCCGGACAGCTCGATCTGGTCGTCTCGGCGGGCGTCGAGATGATGTCGCGGGTCCCGATGGGTTCGAACGGCGGCTCGATCTCGGATCGCGTCAGCGAGCGCCACGAGATCGTGATGCAGGGGATATCCGCCGAGCTGCTGGCCGACGAGTGGAACCTGTCGCGGGAGGCGCTCGACGAGTATTCCCTCGAATCGCACCGGAGAGCGCTGGCCGCCTCCGACGGCGGCAGGTTCGAGCGCGAGATCATCCCGATCGAGCTGCCGGAGGCGCCCGACCCCGATGCGGGAGGGCGGAGCGTGCTGCAGGCCGGCGGGGGCGCGGTGTCTGCGCCGGCGGCGTTCTCCGTGGACGAGGCGCCGCGCCGGGAGACCTCGCCGGAGGCGCTCGCTGCGCTCGAGCCTGCCTTTCGGCCCGGCGGCGTCGTCACTGCGGGCAACTCCTCCCAGATCGTGGACGGCTCGGCAGCGGTGCTGATCGCGAGCGAGGCCGCGGTCACGCGACTCGGGCTCGAGCCGAGGGGGCGCTTCGTGTCGTTCGGCATCGCCGGCGTCGATCCGACGCGCATGCTGCACGGCAATCCCCAGGCAATGGACAGGGCCGTGGCGAAGGCCGGTCTGACGCTGGACGACATGGCGGTGATCGAGGTCAACGAGGCGTTCGCGTCGGTCGTGCTGCAGACCGCGAAGGACCTTCAGCTCGAGGAGCGGATGGACGACGTGAACCCCAACGGGGGCGGCATCTCGCTCGGGCATCCGCTCGGCGCGACCGGCGCCCGGATGACGGCGACCCTGGTGTCGGAGCTGGAGCGACGTGACGCGCGCTACGGCATCGCCTCGATGTGCGTCGGCTTCGGCATGGCGATCGCGGGAGTGATCGAGCGCCTGTAAGCGACCGGGTCGCGCCGTCCGGGGCCGCGTCTACGGTTGCCGGGCAGATGGCGATGTGCCAGGTTTGCCGCCGCACCCTGCTCGCGGGCGAGCGTTACCGGACGTGGCGCTGGCAGCGGCGCGACCAGGCGGTCTGCGTCGTCTGCGAGCCCGCCGTCCACGAGGCGGGCGGGGTGCGCGTCGTCGATGCCTACGAGAGCGTTCGTGCGACCGGGCTCACGCGGACAGTTCGTCGGGTGGCGTAGTCCGGAACTCGACGCCGAGGCGGCGGGCCGCTGTGGGAATCGTCCCACCCTGGACGATCACCGAGGCAAGCACGACGACGAAGACCGTCTCGTAGATGCGCCTCGCGTCGGTGACGTGGCTTCCGAGCGCGAACGCGGCCAGGAGGATCGGCACCGCTCCCTTCAGCCCGCCCCAGATGACGAACAGCCGCTCGCCCGGACGAAGACGTGCCGGAGCGAGCAGGATGCCGAGCGCGAGCGGGCGGGCGA
Source organism: uncultured Thermoleophilia bacterium (assembly GCA_963826485.1). GTDB lineage: Bacteria > Actinomycetota > Thermoleophilia > Gaiellales > Gaiellaceae > PALSA-600. Next base: position 64,726 of record CAWGXF010000009.1, on the reverse strand, counting down.
TCAGCGCGACGAAGGCGGCGAGCAGCAGGCCTTCGAACCAGCGGCTGCTGGTGAGCATCGACAGGTTGATCGTCAAGCCGAGCGTGACGAAGACCACGATCTCGGCCAGCGCCGCGAGCCCGTCCTGGAACACCCGGATCTCGGTGCTGAACGGGGCACGCAGGTCGCCGACGATCAAGCCGGCGACGAAGACGGCCAGGAACCCCGATCCGTGGGCGACCGCGGCGACGCCGTAGACCAGGCCGGCCAGGGCGAGCGTCCGCAGTGTGTAGAGCCCGGCCGACGGCAGGGCCAGCCGTTGCATGAGGATGCGCTCGAGCAGGCCGCCCGCAACGCCGATCGCGAGGCCGATCGACATCTGCTCGAGAAAGACCCGCACGACGATCCAGAACGTCGCGTCGGCATGGGTCGCGAGCTCGATGATCCCGATCATCAGCGCGATACCGACAGGGTCGTTCGCACCGGATTCTCCTTCGAGGATCGTGCCGGTGCGACCGGAGATCTCCCGCTCTCCGAGCACGGAGAACACCACGGCCGGGTCGGTGGGCGCAATCGCGGCGCCGAGGAGGCCGGACGTCACCCAGGAGAGCCCGAACGCCCAGTGCGCGAACAACGTGACAAGGCCCGCGGTGGCGAACGTGCCGAGCACGCCGAGCGAGGCGATCGGCAGGGCGGCGACACGAAACCGACGCCAGCCGATCGAGGATCCGCCGTCGAAGAGGATCACGATCAGGGCGACGGTGGCGACGTCCTCGACCGTGGAGATCGGGAGCACGAGGGACGGATAGAGATCCGACGCGAGCGCGGCTGCGACGAGGAACACCGCAGCCGACGGGATCGAGGTGCGGGCGCTCAGCTTGGACGCGAGCAGCGCCGCCGAGAGTGCGCCGGAGATCAGAAGGATGGTGAGGCCGAAGCTCGTCAGGTCGTGCACGTAGACGACCGTATAAGAGCGGTTGCCACAAAACTCCTTACATACCCCTCATTCGAGGCATAATTCGGCAAGAAAGACTGATTAATGCCGATGCGCCGGCTCTGCATCATCCTGCTCTGTGGCCTCGTCGCCGTCCCGGCGGCGCTGGCTGCCGCGCGCGTCTCCGGCGACGGCGTCCTCGAGCTGACCAAGGTGAACGGCACCGTGGTCGTCGCGGGCACGCGCGGCACGCTCTGGGGGCAGATCGACAAGGGCAGGCTCGTCGTCAGCGATCCGGTCGTCGGCGACGGCCAGGTGCTCGTCAGCGGTGCAGAGTCCAGGAAGCCCGGACTGCTCGACGGGACCACGATCTACGGCGGCATCGACATCCGCTTCCGCGTCACCGGCGGGAAGTATCGCCTCGCCCTGCGGGGCAGCGGCATCGACCTGACCGCCGTCGGGGTGGGAACGGCGCAGCTTTCGGGCGACCTCTTCGCGGCGACGTCGGGCAACTACGCGCTCGACAGCGGAAGGTGGATTCCGGTGCCGTACTTCCCGGCGTCGCGGCTCGTCCTGTTCGGCGTCCAGCCCGGGGCGGCCGGCGGCCCGTCGCCGACGCCGTAGCGTGAGCTCGCCCGCCTCGAACATCCTGGTGGTCGAGGACGAGAGCTCGATCGCCAGCTTCGTCTCTCTCTACCTGAAGAACGCCGGGTACGGCGTCCGCACCGCCTCGAACGGGACCGACGCGCTCACAGAGGTGGCGCAGGAGATGCCGGGACTGATCGTCCTCGACCTGATGCTGCCGGACATCGACGGCATCGAGGTGACGAGGCGCATTCGCCAGACGAGCGACGTGCCGATCCTGATGCTCACCGCGCGCGACGAGGACGTCGACAAGATCATCGGCCTGGAGGTCGGGGCAGACGACTACCTCACGAAACCGTTCAATCCGCGGGAGCTCGTCGCGCGCGTCAAGTCGATTCTGCGCCGTGCAACGCCGGAACGGCGGGAACGCGAGAGCGAGACGATGGACCACGGTGAGTTGCACATCGACGCCGGCCGGCGCGAGGTTCTGGTCGGCGACGAGGAGATCCAGCTCGCCCCGAAGGAGTTCGACCTGCTCTGGGAGCTGCTCGATCACCGCGGGCTCGTTCTCACGCGTGACCAGTTGCTCGAGCGTGTCTGGGGCTACACCTTCGCAGGCGACACGCGCACAGTCGACGTCCACGTGCGGCAGTTGCGCCGCAAGCTCGGGGACGCGTCGCCGATAGTCACGGTCTGGGGGGTCGGCTACAAGGTGTCGCCGGCCAAGGACGCCAGGAAAGACCCCGCGACCTCATAGGCTGATCACGATGCTCGGATCGCTACGCGTCCGGCTGCCGCTCGTATTCCTCGCGGGGATCGTCCTCGCGGGCGTGATCACGACGGCGATCTCGATCCGCCTCTTCCAGCAGTTCACCGAGAATCAGACCCTCTCGAAGCTGAACCGCGAGGCGCACGGGATCGCGGAGCTCTATTCGAAGGCGGTGAACGCGGGTTACGGGAACAAGAACCGCGACCAGAAGGCCCCGACGTTCGCAGGCAAGACGCTGGAGAAGGCAACGGGCGATCAGATCTATCTGCTCGGCCCGCGCCTCGGCCTGTTCCCGGGTCAGATCACCGGGCTGCGCCCGCTGCCGCAGGAACCGATCGACTGGCACATCGGGAAGTCGGTCACGTTCGAGTTCACGCCGCCGGGCCAGCACCGCCGTTTCCTCGCGGTCGCCAATCCGATCGCATCCTCCGGCACGACGATCGGGGCGATCGTGGTCGCCACCCCGAAGACCGACATCCGAGCCCAGGTCGTCTCGTTGATCGGCCGGCTTGCGATCGCAGGCGTGCTCGGGCTGCTCGTGGCAGCCCTCCTCGCGTGGTACCTGTCGCATCGCATCGTGCGGCCGATCCTGCAGCTCTCGGATGCGGTCGACGAGGTGGCGAACGGGAACTACGACGTCACGGTGCCTCCGAATGCACCCGGCGAGCTCGGCCATCTGAGTGCGCGTGTGGGCGAGATGGCGGTTCGGCTCGGCGTGGTCGAGCAGATGGAGCGGAACTTCCTGATGTCCGTCTCCCACGAGCTGCGAACGCCGCTCACCGCGATCCGCGGTCACGTCGCCGCATTGCTCGAAGGCGTGATCGCCGACCCTGAGCTGAGGCGCAACTCGCTCGAGACGGTGGAGGCGGAGACGCAGCGGCTCGAACGTCTGGTCGGTGACATTCTCGATCTCGCGAAGCTCGATACGAACCGGTTCACGGTCACGACGGAGGAGGTCGACATGGCGGCGCTGATCGAGCAGGCCTACGAGCGCTACCGCGACGAGGCGCAGCGGCGCTCGATCGACTACCGGCAGAAGCTGGAGGCGCGGCCGGTGATCGTGTCGGACGGCGACCGTGTCCTGCAGGTGGTCGGCAACCTACTTTCGAATGCCTTCCACGCAACCCCGGACGGCGGGCGCATCACACTCGAGCTGGCGCAGCAGAACGGCACGGTGCACGTCGCGGTGGAGGATACGGGCCCCGGAATCCCGGCCGAGGCGCGCGAACGGCTCTTCCGCCCGTTCGTCTCGAACGTGAGCGGCGGAACCGGGCTCGGCCTCGCGATCGCGAAGGAGCTCTCGACGGCGCTCGGCGGGCGGATCGACCTCGAGTCGGCCGTCGGCAAGGGCTCGCGCTTCGTGCTGCTGCTGCCGGCCTAGTTGGGCGGCGAGCGCGCTTCGGTTGATCGGCCGGATGATCCGTGCCTCCGGAACCGGCGCCGTGGCTCCGGTCAGAGGATGAACGGCACGAGTCTCTTGGTCGAGCGCTGGTAGGCGGGGTAGCTGTCCGGGAACCGCTCGGTCAGGTAGCGCTCCTCGACGGTCGCGCTGTAGAGGAAGTAGATGCCGGCCAGGAACACCGCCGTGAGCCACAGCCAGCTCAGGGCGATCGCGGTGCCTGCGCACGCGACGAGGATGCCCGAGTAGATCGGGTGGCGAACGAGGCGGTAGGGGCCGCTCGTCACCAGCTCCGGCTCGTCCTTCTGCGCCATCGGGGTGCCCCAGTTGCCTCCGATGTGCACACGGGCCCAGATCGCGAACCCCAGGCCCAGGGCGAAGAGGACGAGCCCGATGCCGGCGCGCACCGGGTCGGTGTCGAGGCCGTGGCCGCGAAACACGCCCAGGCGAAGCAACAGGATCGCGATCACGCCGATCACCGCCCTGATGCGCAGCTCGCGCGACCACGGGACGCGGCCCCGCTTCATCGAGAAGGCCGCCACGAGCCAGTACAGCCAGAAGGCCGCCCAGCCGACCGCGAAGACAAGCTCCACCGCTCTCATCGCGACTCATGGTTCCAGGCAGCGAAGGAAGGTCCGCGTCTCGGGCGTACAGTGGCCGTTCGGCGGCTCGGCCAGAAGCCGGCCCATCACCATGGCCAAACGGAACTACCTCGTGGAGGGCTTGTCCGGTACCGGCAAATCGTCGGTCTACGAGGAGCTGCTCCGACGCGGCTACAAGGCCGTCAGCACCGACCGTGCCTGGGCCTACCATGCCGACCCTGACACCGCGCTCCCGGGTGGCCCCATCCGTCACGACACGCACATGTGGCACCGGGAAAGGGCTGTCGGCGAACTCGAAAGTCCGGAGCCGGAAGTGTTGTTTGTGTGTGGTAGCAGCCGTAATCGCGACCGCTTTCTGCCCTACTTCACGAAGATCTTCAACCTCCGCATCGACGATGACACCATGCGTCGCCGCCTCGAAGGGCGCACCGATGACGACTGGCCGCTTGGCAAGGAGGGAGTCGAGCTCATGCTCACGCTCAATCGGAGCGACGAGCGACCCGCCGGAGCAATAGATGTGGACGCCACCCGGCCTCTCCGGCAGGTGGTCGACGAATTGCTTCGCTTGGCAGACTGCAGAACCCGGAGAAGCGACTCGACTCCGACACCGTGGTCGAAACGCGGGTCGGCGATCGGTCGGTCGTTCGTGATCCCCGAGTCCGCCCTCCAGATCGTGCAGGCTGCTGCCGGCACGCGGAAGCGCATCCCCGGTGGAAGGCCGGTTGATCTCTGGGATGCCGTCGGCCGCCAGGCCATCACTCGCATCGAATACGGCTGGTCTGGCTGCGTTCTTGCGACGCTGTTGCCGCACCTCGTCGAGCAGGGAATCGACCTCATGCACTCCGCCCACGATGAGGCGGCGTCGACCATCTCGCAGACCCACGAGGGCTCGGTGTTCGTCCTCACCTCAGATCACCGTGAGCGTTACCTGGCACGCCTCGATCCAAGCGCGTTCGACGGGGCGGTGCTTCGCCGCTGCTACGAGGAGCTCAACGAGGTGACAGCAGAGGGCGTCGGCTACGCGATGCTGGACGGGATTGCTTTCTTTCGTGACACGCTCGCGCCGCTCCGATCCGCGATCGTGGCGGTGCTCATCATCGGATAGTCCCAGGATCCCTCAGGTTGCATCGACGGTCGGCCGGCCGCTACTCGTCGACGTCACCACGTGAGTCGTGTGAGGGTACGTCGACTGCGCGAGCGTTTCGCGATGCACCCTGAGCGCGGTGGCCCGTAGTAGATCTGAGCGGAGGACGGCATAGATCGAAGCGCTTGCGCGTTCAGGAGGTAGGGGTGCGGAGACTTCGGATCGGAGGGACAGCGGTGACAGTTGAATCGGATGCGTGGCGCGCTGAGCGGATGAGGAAGACGGACACGGGCACAACGACGGTTCGATACGAGACGCGCACGACGATCGACCGACCGATCGGCGACGTGTTCGCGCGACTGGCGGACATCGATGGCTACCGAACGTGGATGCACCGCACGGGCTTGTTTCGCCGGTCCGGGCAAACCGCTGACGGTCCTCGAGGCCCGGGAACCGCGTACTTCGACGCCACGAGGATGGGCACCTTCCGCGGTCAGATAACGGACTACCAGCCGCCATCGCGGATCGGGTTCCGCGAGACTCTGCGATGGTTCGGCTCCGACCTGATGGAAGCGAGACCCGAGTACCTGCTCGAAGCGGACGGGGACAGGACGATCGTTCATCACCTCGCGGAGGGTGAGCTCTTCGGCGTGATGCGATTGATGAAGCCGGTTGCGGCGCTGTTGGCAAGAAGCGAACGGACGCGAACCGTCAAGTCTTTGAGGCGCTCGCTGGAGTCGCGCTAGACCCGCAGAGCCGCGCTCGCCTGCGCGAGCATCCCCGACGCGGCAGACCCACCGGCGGGCCGCTCCCCGCTCGCGCTAGGCGCTCTCGCGCAGCTTCACGACATTCGTCTCGACCGGCTTCAGCGCCGCCTCGATCCGGTCGAGACGTGCATTCAGGCCGCGCCAGCCTTCGGTGAGCAGGTCGACGAGGAGAGACAGATCGTCGACGCGCGCGTCCCGCTCGGCGTCGATCGTCCGCTCGAGTCTGTCGAGCCTCCGGACGACGTTGTTGGAGAGCCCCTTCACCTCGGCGAGGCGCCGCGCGATCGGAGCGGCCTCTTCGCGAAGGCCGTCGCGGAGTGCTTCGACGGATCTCTTCCATGACCGTCGAAGCTACCGTCCGCACCGGATGGAGGCCCGGGAGCTCGACTACGACCTGCCGAAGGAGCTGATCGCACAGCATCCCGCGGCGCGGCGGGACGGGTCGCGGCTGCTCGTCTATCGCCGCGCGACCGCCGAGGTGTCTCACCATGTGTTTCACGAGCTGCCCGGACTGGTCGACGCCCTGGTGGTGGTGAACGACACGCGGGTCGTCCCGGCCCGGATCGCGATCGAGCGTCCGCGCGGCGAGATCCTGCTCCTCGAACCGATCGGCGCAGGAATCTGGGAGGCGCTCGCGCGCCCGACACGCAAGCTGCGGGCAGGCGAGCGCCACGGCGCAGTCGAGCTGCTCGAGCATCTGGGCGAAGGCCGCTGGCGGGTTCGCCTGGACGGCGACCCGCACGGCGCCGTGCCGCTGCCGCCGTACATAACGGAGCCGCTCGGCGACGCCGAGCGTTACCAGACGGTCTATGCGGAGCGGTCCGGATCGGCTGCGGCGCCCACGGCGGGACTGCACTTCACCCCGGGCGTGCTCGCGCAGCTCGACATCGAGCGGGTGACCCTGCACGTCGGGCTCGACACGTTCAGGCCGCTGCAGGAAGAGGTCGTCGAGGCGCACCGCATCCACGGCGAGCGCTACTCCGTCGAGGCGGCCGCCTGGCAGCGGATCCAGGGGGCGAGCCGCGTGCTCGCAGTCGGCACGACGACGGTCCGTGTCCTCGAGACGCTCGCCGCCGGAGCACCGCTCGCGGGGCGCACCGAGCTCTTCGTCACGCCGGGCTTCAAGTTTCGCCGCGTCGACCACCTGCTGACGAACTTCCACCTGCCGCGCTCGACGCTGCTCGCGCTCGTGATGGCGTTCGCCGGCGTGGAGGAGACGAAACGTCTCTATGCCCTCGCGATCGAGGAGCGCTACCGCTTCTATTCCTTCGGCGATGCGATGCTGATCCTGTGAGCGGCGGATCGCCCGTCTTCGAGGTGCAGGCGACCGACGGTGCTGCCCGCGCCGGCCTGTTGCGCACTGCCCACGGGGAGGTCCACACGCCCGTCTTCATGCCCGTCGGGACGAAGGGGACGGTGAAGTCGCTGCACCCGGACGAGGTGCGGGACCTCGGCGCCCAGATCCTCCTCGGCAACACCTATCACCTCCATTTCAGGCCGGGCGACGAGCTGATCCGCGAGCTGGGCGGCCTGCACCGGTTCATGGCGTGGGACCTGCCGATCCTCACCGACTCCGGCGGTTTTCAGGTCTTCTCGCTCCGCGACACGATCGGACGCGTCGACGACGAGGGCGTCACCTTCAGAAGCGTCTACGACGGCGCGTCGACCCTCTTCACACCCGAGCTCGCGGCGGGGTCCAGACGAACCTCGGCGGTGACATCGCGATGTGCCTCGACCAGGTCCCCCCTGCAGGCGCCGCCCGCCGCGAGCTCGAGCAGGCGGTTCGTCGCACGACCCTGTGGGCGGAGCGCCAGCGCCGCGCGCGGCGCGCCGACGGCCAGCTGCGCTTCGGGATCACGCAGGGCGGGGTCGACGTGGAGCTGCGGCGCCGCTCGACCGAGGAGATCGCCGCGCTCGACTTCGACGGCAACGCGATCGGAGGGCTCGCGATCGGCGAGGACCGCAGCGCCATGTTCGAGACCACGGGCTGGGCGACGGGCCTGCTTCCCGCGGACAAGCCGCGCTACTTCATGGGCATCGGAGATCCGGAGGGGATCCTCGAGGTGATCGAGGCGGGGATCGACATGTTCGACTGCGTGCTCCCGACGCGCACGCCCGGACCGGCAGTGCACTCACCCGGAACGGGCGCATCAACCTCCGCAACGCGCAGTTCGCCCGCGATCAGCGGCCCCTGGACGAGACCTGCGACTGCCCGGCCTGCTCGCGCTTCAGCCGTGGCTACATCCGCCACCTCGTGAACCAGAACGAGCTGCTCGGCCTGCGCCTGCTTTCGCTCCACAATCTACGCTTCCTGATCGAGCTCACCCGTGGCGCGCGAGACGCTATCGATCGCGGCGTATTCGCGTCCTATAAGCGTGACCGACTTGAAAGGCTCCAGTGGCCGGATTCCTGATCCTGATCGTGATCCTCGGCGCCGTCTGGCTGCTCCTCGTGCTTCCTGCCCGCCGCCGCCGGGCGTCGCACTCCGCGATGCAGGACACGATCGCCGCCGGTGACGACGTGATCACGGCGGGCGGCATCCACGGCTCGGTGCATGAGCTCGTCGACGACCTCGTCCAGCTCGAGATCGCTCCGGGCGTGGTCGTCCAGGTCGACCGGCGCGCGATCGCGGCGGTCGCCCGTGAGATCGAGGTGGAAGTCGAGCCGGAGCCCGCCGATCCCCCATCTGATGCCGATCCGGCCGAATCCGGCCGCGGGGCGACCGAGGAACCAGGCTAACCTTCCCGCGCGTGTCATCTCGGCGCTCCAATCTGATCCTGATCGGCCTGATCGTCCTGGCGCTCGTCGGCGTGGCGCTCCTCGCCGTCCCTGGTTCGCCGTGGCACCGTGGCGTGAAGAAGGGGCTCGATCTCCAGGGCGGCCTCGAGGTCGTTCTGAAGGCGCAGCCGCCGAAGGGCCACAAGCTGACCTCGTCGGACCTCGACCGGTCGGTGACGATCATGCGCAGCCGCGTCGACAAGCTCGGCGTGGCCTCGCCGGAGATCCGCAAGCAGGGCACCGACCAGATCGTGATCCAGCTCGCGGGCGTGCACGATCCGGCGCAGGCCGCGACGATCATCGGCACGACCGCGCAGCTCGAGCTGTACGACCTGGAGGCGGCGCTCGTGCCGCCGTCGATGACGGCGAGCGGCGGGCAGCCGGTTGCGTTCCGCAACCTGTACGACCTGCTCTCGCGTGTGCAGGCGACGGCGAAGATCGGCGTTCCGACCGGATATGTGCTGTTCAAGCCGGTGAAGGTGAAGACGACGGTCGGGATCCTGAAGAACAAGAAGACGAAGACGAAGACCGTCTGGGTGAAGGCGGCCGGTCCGATTCCGACGTTGCACCGCGATCCCTCGACGGGGAACGAGGGGCTGCTGGACGCCCACAAGGGCAAGATCCCGGAGGGCTGGAAGGTGCTGCCGGTGCCGGCGCGGACGGTCGTGATCACCTGCTCGCAGCCCGGCTCGGTGGTCTGCCCGGGCGACAACCAGGGTGTGCCGCCGGCGGGCCTGACCGACTACTACCTGTTCAAGAACGGCTCTTACCCGAACGACCAGTACGCGACGAACGGCAAGTTCCCGAACCTGACCGGCGCGGAGCTGAACCTCTCGGGCACCCGGCAGGACTTCGACCCGACCACGGGCGACCCGATCGTGCTGCTCTCCTTCAAGGGCGACGGGAACAAGGCGTTCCGCGATGTGACGAAGCGCGAGGCGGTGCGCGGCTCGATCGAGCAGGTTCCTCAGCATTTCGCGATCGTGCTCGACAACGAGATCCGCTCCTGGCCGCAGATCGATTATGCGCAGTACCCGAACGGGATCGACCCGACCGGGACGGGGGCGCAGATCACGGGCATGTCGAGCCTCAAGGAGGCGCAGAACCTGGCGCTCGTCCTGCAGACGGGCGCCCTGCCGGTGAAGTTCGAGCCGCTCGAGCGCACCGACGTCTCGGCGACGCTCGGGAAGGACTCCCTGAAGCAGGCGCAGAACGCGGCGATCGGCGGCCTGATCGCGGTCTGTCTGTTCCTGCTCTTCCTCTACCGCTTCCTCGGCCTGGTCGCGGTGATCGGGCTCGGCATCTACGCCGCGTTCATGTACGGCGCAATCCTCATCTTGGGCGTCACGTTGACGTTGCCCGGCTTTGCCGGCTTGATCCTGACGATCGGCGTCGCGGCCGACGCGAACGTGGTCGTGTTCGAACGGATCAAGGAGGAGGCACGTGCAGGGAAGTCGGTGCGCGCGGCGATCGCGGCCGGGTACGGGAAGGGCTTCCACACGATCATCGACGCGAACGTCGTCACCGCGATCACGGCGCTGATCCTGTTCGCCGTCGCGACCGCGGGCGTCAAGGGGTTCGCGCTGATGCTGCTGATCGGCACCGCGGTCTCGCTGGTCACGGCGGTCGCTGCGACGCGCGCGATGCTGGGTCTGCTCGCCGGTTTCCGCTGGTTCGAGAACCCGAAGTTCATGGGCGCGAACCACTCCCAGCGCGGCCGCTGGCTGCAGATCGACTTCATGAAGCGGACGCTGCTCTGGTTCTCGATCTCCGGGGCGATCCTCGTGATCAGCGTCGGCTCGCTCGCCGTGCGCGGCCTGAACCTGGGGATCGACTTCAAGGGCGGCGCGCAGATCACCTTCCGCACGGCCAAGCCGACCCCGATCTCGACCGTCCGCGCCCAGACCGCGGCGATCGGCCGCGGCGACGCGGTCGTCCAGGGCCGGGGCACGGCGTACGGCAGCGAGAGCTACAAGAGCTTCCAGATCCGGCTGAAGAAACTCAGCGAGCAGGAGCAGACCAAGTTGTCGACACGCCTCGACAACAACGTCCACGCGCTCGCCAAGGGCACGACGAACGTCTCCTCGAGCTTCGGCAGACAGATCGCGAGGGCGGCGCTCTTAGCAATCTTCTTCTCGATGCTGATCATCACGCTGTACATCACGATCCGCTTCCGAGGGCTCGCGTTCGCGGTCCCGGTGATCGCGGCGATGCTGCACGACGTGCTGATCACCGTCGGCGTCTACTCGATCACCGGACGCGAGGTGACCGAAGCGACGGTGGCCGCGGTGCTGACCGTGCTCGGCTACTCGATCTACGACACGATCATCATCTTCGACCGGATCCGCGAGAACATCCCGATCATGCGCCGGGCGTCGTTCGCGACGATCACGAACATCTCGCTGTGGGAGACGATCCGCCGCTCGTTGGCGACGACGTTCATCACCCTGCTGCCCGTCGGCGCCTCTATTTCTTCGGCGGGCCGACGCTGAAGGACTTCGCCTTCGCGCTGCTGGTCAGCGTCACCTCCGGTGCCTACTCGTCGATCTTCATCGCCGCACCGCTCCTCAACCTCTGGAAGAGCGCGAGCCCGAGTACGCACGCCGCAAGGGACAGGAGATGCCCGAAGGCGAGAAGGCGGAGCGCATGCTCGCCGAGGCGGAACAAGCTGCCGCCGACGAAGAGATCCCGGAGACGCCGGCGACGCCCTCGAGCGGTCGTCGCCGGCAATCCGGACGCGAAACGCGAAGCCCGCCGGCAGCGGCGCAAATCGCGGCCCCACGGCCGTGCCAGATAGCGATCTCGACAGGCTGCTCGCCGTGCTCGGGCCGCGCCTCGACGAGCTCCGCTCGGTGTTCGAAGACCTGAGCGGACGCTGGCGCGGCGATGTGGTTCGCGTCGGTGAGGGGTCGAAGCGCCGCATCCAGGAGCTCGCGCGCGACTCGGTCTCGTGACGCGCGAGGAGTGGGACGAGCTCGAGCTTCGGGTAGCCCAGCTCGAGCACCGCCTGCGGCTCGTCGAGGACCGCGACTCCAGCCGCGGCTGACACCCGCCGGATCGGCTGCTACCGTGTTCTCCACGGAATGCGGATGGGCCGTGTTCCCGTGAGATCGCGTCCCTCCCTCGGACACACGATCTCGACGTCCGAAGGAGTTGAGACAAGTGACAGATTTTCGTCCCCTCGGGGTGTCCGAGGCCGTGTGCCGATTGCTGGCCGCGCGCGGCATCAAGTCCCCGTTCCAGATTCAGGCGCTCGTGATCCCCGAGGCGCTGCGCGGCGGCGACATCCTGGCCAAGAGCCCGACGGATCCGGCAAGACGCTCGCGTTCGCGATCCCGATCCTGGAGCGCCTCGACCAACCCGGCCACGGCCGGCCGCACTCGTGCTCGTCCCGACGCGCGAGCTCTGCGTCCAGGTGACCGAGGAGTTCGCGTTGATCTCCGGAGACAAGATGGAGGTCGCCTCGGTCTACGGCGGCGTGCCGCTGAAGGCACAGGCCAATGAGGCGAAAGCCGCGCACGTGATCGTTGCGACCCCCGGCCGCCTTCAAGATCTCGTCGACCGCAATCTCGTCTCGCTCGATGCAGTGCAGGTGCTGGTGCTCGACGAGGCCGACCGCATGCTCGACATGGGGTTCAAGCCGCAGGTCGACCGTCTCGGTGCGCAGGTTGCGCGACAACCGGCAGACGATGTTCTTCTCCGCGACGCTCGACGGCGAGGTCGGCGAGTCGGCCCGCCGCTATACGCATTTCCCGGCGCGCTTCGAGGGCGAGCTTCCGGCGCACCGCAGAACCGGCAATATCGATCATCGTTTCGTGCCGGTGACGAACGAGACCAAGGTCTCCACGCTCGTCGAGTTGCTGAACGACGCCGAGCGTGGCCTCGTGCTCGTGTTCGTGCGCACCAAGGAGGCGCAGACCGTCTGGTCGAGAAGCTGCGTCGCAACGACGTCGACGCGGTGGCGATTCACGGCGACAAGGGTCAGGCGCAGCGTGAGCAGGCGCTCGCTCACTTCGACACGGGCAAGGTGAAGACGCTGGTGGCGACGGACGTCGCGGCGCGCGGGCTCGACGTCGACGACATCACGCATGTCATCAACTTCGACCCGCCCGAGGAGCCGGACGTCTACACGCACCGTGTCGGTCGCACCGGCCGCGCCGGAAAGGGTGGGGTGGGCATCACACTCGTTCTGCCCGAGCAGCAGGCCGATGTATCACGCGTCGCGCGTCTTCAGGGACACGTGGAGAAGTTCCAGGAGACCGGCATGCAGGTGGCGAAGCCACGCGTCGTTTACACATCGCGTCGCCGGGAGGCCGCTCCAAGTGGTAGAGCAGCTCACCGAAAAGCAGGCGGCCGCGCTACGCGAGGAGCTCGCAGGGCTCGAAGGCCCGCGCCGTGAGGAGGTGATCGCGGCGATCAAGAAGGCGCGTGAGTTCGGCGATCTCTCGGAGAACTTCGAGTATCACGCGGCGAAGAACGAGCAGGGCCTGCTCGAGGCGCGCATCCGAACGCTGCGCCCGCGGCTCGACGGTGCAGAGACTGTCGAGGACACTACTTGTTGCGGACACGGTCGGTGTCGGCTCCATCGTCGACATCGCGGGGGACGGCGGCCAGGCGATGACCGTCGAGATCAGCGCCGTCGGCGGCACGGGTACGGTCTCGCCGACATCCCCACTCGGCTCGGCGCTGCTCGGCAAGAAGCGCGGCGACAGCGTCGACGTCCAGGCGCCCAAAGGTGCCTGGAAGGCGACGATCAAGCGGATCCACTACGCCCCGCAAGCAGGGGTTTGTTGCCGCACGTGTCAAACTGAGGACATGGCAACCCGCCCCCAGCAGCGCAGCCTCGGGCGCCTGAGCGAGATCGCCCAGGTCGCCGTCCGGCACGGGTTCGGCTACGCGATCGAGGGTCACAAGGCCCCCAGCGCCGCGACCGAGAGCACGGCGCGCGGCAGGCATCTCCGCGAGATGCTCGACGAGCTCGGCCCGACCTTCGTCAAGTTCGGGCAGCTGCTCTCGACGCGCCCGGACGTCGTCCCGCCCGACATCATCGCCGAGCTGCGCGGCCTGCAGGACGACGTGCGGCCGTTTCCCTATTCGGACGTCGAACAGATGATCGGCGAAGAGCTCGGCCAGCCGATCGAGCGGCTGTTCACGGAGTTCGACTCCGAGCCGCTGGCCGCGGCGTCGATCGGGCAAGTGCATCGCGCGACGCTTCCGAACGGCCGTCGGGTCGTGGTCAAGGTGCAGCGGCCGGATGCGCCGCGGAAGATCGAAGCCGATCTCGCCCTCATGTACCAGGCCGCGCGGCTTGCCAAGGAGCGGATCCGCGCTCTCGACTTCATCGATGCGGGCGAGATCGTCGACGAGTTCGCCCGCTCGATCCGGCAGGAGCTGGACTACCGGCTCGAGGCACGCAACGCCGATGCGTTCCACAAGGACTTCGCAGGCCACCCGCACGTCGCGGTGCCGCGCGTCTACTGGACGTACACGCGCTCGCGCGTGCTCACGCTCGAGTATCTCGACGGCGTCCAGCTCGCCGATCTCGAGCTCGAGGCTTGGCCGCTCGAGCAGCGCAGGCATCTCGCCTACCTGATCACCGAGACGTGGATGACGATGATCTTCCGCAACGGGTTCTTTCACGGCGACCCGCACCCGGCGAACATCCTCGTCCTCTCACCCGACCGGATCGGGCTCGTCGACTTCGGGCTGACCGGCAAGCTCAGCGACGACGACATGTCGAAGCTGACGCGGCTCTTCATCGACGCTGCGTCGGAGAACATCGAGCTGCTGCCCAAGCGCCTCTCGGACCTCGGCGTGCGCTTTCCGAAGGAGCGCGAAGAGGAGTTCGTGGCGCGGCTGCGCGATCTGTACTACCGCTACTACGGCGCGAGCCTGCAGGAGATCGATCCGATCCAGGTGATTCGCGAGGCGTTCGGGCTGATCTATTCGATGAACCTGCGTCTGCCCACCCGGTTCGTGATGCTCGACAAGGCGATCGCAACGCTGGGGTCGGTGGGCATCGAGCTGTATCCGGACTTCAACGTCTTCGAGGTCGCGAAGCCGTACGCACGTGACCTGATGCTGGAGCGGTTCACGCCGCGGCGGATGGCGATACGCGCCCGCCGCGAGACGTGGCGGCTGACGCAGATGGCGGCGGAGCTGCCGTACCAGATCCACGACACGCTCGAGCAGGTGCGCGACGGCCAGATCGAGGTCGGGTTCGTGCACAAGGGCCTGGACGAGCTGATGGCGAAGCTCGACACGCTCTTCAACCGGCTCGTGATCGCGCTCGTCGTCACCGGCGGTCTGATCGGCTCCAGCCTGATCGGCATCTTCGCGAAGACCGGCCCGCACCTCCTCGGCCTGCACGTCGTGTCCGTCCTCGGCTTCCTGCTCTCCGCCGTTCTCGGAGTCTGGTTGCTCTGGGGTGTGATCCGCTCGGGGCGGCTCTAGAAGCTCTCAACGTCAGGAGATCTCGACGTGGCCGCGCCGGCCGGTTGAGGATCGATCGGCGCAGAATCGTGCAAATGGACAACTGGTGCGGGCGGCCTGCCGGGGCTACGGTCGCGTTCCATGGCTGCCGCGCTCCTCCTCACCGATGCCGAGCCCGAGACTCGTGGGTTTCTCGAGCGGCATCTCCCACGAGACGGCTTCGAGCTCGTGCCGGACCATGGGCCGTTCGACCTCGTGCTCGCAGGTGACGTCGAGCGGATCGACCGGTGGGTCGAGCGTGCCCCTGTGATCGTCCTCGGGCCCGAACGCGCGGACACCGTCGACCGCATCCACGCCTTTCGGCGCGGGTGCGACGACTATGTTCCGCGCCCGTTCGACTACGAGGAGCTCGTCGAGCGGATCCGCGCGGTCCTGCGCCGGTCGCGCCCGCCCGTCGACGACGTCGTCGAAGCGCCGCCGGTGCGCATCGACACACGCACCCGCGACGTCCGCGTCGAGGGACGCCGCGTCCAGCTCGCCCAGAAGGAGTACGAGCTTCTCGTCCACCTCGCGCGCGAGCCCGAGCGCGTCTTCACGAAGAGCGAGCTCCTGCGGGACGTCTGGAACTACCGTGTCGCCGGCCGCACGCGGACGCTCGACTCGCACGCATCGCGCCTGCGTCGCAAGCTGCGAGAGATGGGTTCCGAGGCAACGCTCGTCGAGAACGTGTGGGGCGTCGGCTACAGGCTCCTGGGAGCGACGCCGGAGGATGAAGATCTCGGCCGAGGTTGAAGCTGCGGGCTGTTCCGCCTACGATCGGCGGGGCGGCCGTGCCGGTCGCGCCGGTCACCGGCGAGAGGGGAGGGTTGGACATGAGACTCACGACGATCTCGATCGCGGTCGTCCTGGTGGTCCTCGCTGCAGGTTGCGGCGCCAAGAAGACGGCCTCGAACGCGGCCTCGAGCGGCACGACGACCGACGCGGTCGCGACCACCGAGAGCATGACCACCGAGAGCATGACCACCGACCTGATGACCACCGATGGGACGAGCAGCGGCAGCAGCTCGGAGACGTTCGCGTCGTTGAAGAACTGTGCCGAGTTGGAGAGCGTCGGCCGGAAGTTCGCCCAGGCCATGGCGGCCGCGGGCGGAACGGCGAAGACGAACCTGACCGCTCTCGCCGACGCCTACTCGTCGCTCGCGAGCGCGGCACCCACCGCGATCCGCTCCGACTTCCAGACGATCGCAGCCGCCTTCCAGAAGTTCGTCGCAGACGTGCAGAAAGCCGGGTTCGCGCCGGGCAAGGTCCCCACGCCGTCGCAGCTGGCAGCGCTTGCGGCAGCATCGAAGTCGCTCTCCACCCCGAAGCTCCAGGCCGCCGCGCAGCACCTCACAGCCTGGGGCACCGCGAACTGCCACGGGTGACTCCGGCCGGGCCCGGCATCGACCAGCATGCCAAGGCCGCGGCGTTCAGGCGCATGCACCTCGAGCCGCCGCTCCTCGTGCTGCCGAACGCCTGGGACGTCGCGAGCGCGAAGGCATTCGCACGGCTCGGAGCCTGCCGTGCGCTCGCCACGACCAGCTCGGCCGTCGCACGGTCGCTCGGCTGGGAGGACGGTGAGCGGGCGCCGCGCGACGAGATGATCGAGGCCGCGCGGCGCATCGCGGCCGCAGTCGACCTGCCGGTATCCGCCGACCTCGAACGCGGCTACGGCGATCCGGCGGCACCGCCCGGTCGGCCTGGGCGGCGGGCCTCGTCGGAATCAACTTCGAGGACTCGACGGCCGTCGGGCTCGTGCCGGTCGACGAACAGACCGCGGCGATCGCGGCGATTCGCGGGGCTGCGCCGGAGCTCGTCGTCAACGCCCGCGTCGACGTGTTCCTCCACGCCGGCGACGTCGAAGACGCGGTCGAGCGGGCGAATGCCTACCTCGCCGCCGGCGCCGACTGCACGTATCCGATCCTCTGTCCGCCCGGTGCGATCCCGGAGCTCGCCCGGCGCATCGACGGGCCGATGAACGTGATCATCGACGAGGGGGTGCCGGGGCCCGCGGACCTCCAGGAGGCTCGGTGTCGCGCGGCTCACGTGGGGTGGGGGCCTCGCGGCCGTTGCCTACGATGCCGCCGCGCGCGCAGTGGCGGAGGCCGTGTCGGCCGAGAGCCTCTAGGTGGCGGGGGTCGATGCGGGGCGCTGCGGCCCCGAGTCACGTAGCTGAACGTCCATCTCGTCAGGACGAGCAGACGGTTCTGAACGCCGACGAGGTACGTGATGTGGACACCGAGCCAGAGCAGCCAGGCAACTAGCCCGCTGACGCGAACCCCGCCGATGACCCCGACCGCCCGCGAGCGCCCGATCGTCGCGAGCTCACCCTTGTCGCGGTAGCGAAACGGCGTGCGCGAGCCGCCCGCGATCGAGTGGGCGGCGTGACGGCCCTCCTGCATCGCCACCGGCGCCACGCCGTGCAGCTGCTGCCCCCGGACCGTGACCATGTCGCCGATGCCGAACACCTCGGGGTGCCCCGGCAGGGTCAGGTCGGGCTCGACGGTGACCCGCCCTGCCCGATCGGTCTCGACGCCCGCCGCCATAGACCAGCGAGCGTCGAGGCGGTGACTCCCGCGGCCGATACGACTGTTCGGCCCGCGATGCGCGAGCGGGCCCCGTCCGGGCCCTCGACCTCCACCGCCCGCGCATCGATGCCGACCACCGTCGTCTCAAGGAGGGGCGTGACGCCCAGCGAGGCGCAGTTGCCGCTCCGCGCTCTTCGACAACGAAGGCCGGAAAGAGCCGAGCACGCGGCCGGTCGCCTCGACGAGGAGGACACGCGTCCGACGCGTGTCGACCGTGCGGTATTCGTTGTGCAGGACGTCCTTGCCCAGTTCTGCTCACCTGCCTGGCGCGCATCTCTGCACGCCGGTCGGCCCGGCGCCGACGACGACGAACGTCAGCCACTCCGCCCGCGATGGTGTCGTCCTCCGCCTCCACCCTCGGCGGCCTCGAATGCGCGCAGGATGCGGTCGCGGAGGTGGAGAGCCACCTCGAGTGACTTCAGCTCGGGTGCGTAGGGAGCCCAGTCGTCGTGGCCGAAGTACGAGAGCGCGCGCCGCCGGCGACGACGAGGGTGTCGTACTCGAGCTCCAGCCGTCCACCGTTCGAGGCTCGCCACCGAAACGCGTCGCGCTTCCAGGTCGAACCCGTCGACCGCACCCAGCACGACGCGCGCGTTTCGCTGACGCCTTGTATCTGCCGCAGCGGAACTTGGCAACCTCGGCGGAAGAAAGCGATCCGGTTGCTGACCTGGTAGGCGAGCGGTTGGAAGATAGAAGTTCTGCGGTCGACGAGCGTCACCTCGACGTCGGCGCTTCGGAGGCCCCGGACCGCGAGCAGCCCCCCGAAACCTCCACCGACGACGACGACCCGCGGCATAGACGAGGTTGCGCCCTCGAGCCGGAGGAAATGCCGTTTCAGGT
The DNA here is from genome assembly GCA_963826485.1 of uncultured Thermoleophilia bacterium. Classification (GTDB taxonomy): domain Bacteria; phylum Actinomycetota; class Thermoleophilia; order Gaiellales; family Gaiellaceae; genus PALSA-600. The sequence goes on along the minus strand of CAWGXF010000009.1, from coordinate 45,930 downwards.
CGAGGCCCCCGCCGTAGCCGGTCAGCGAGCCGTTGGCGCCGACGACCCGATGGCACGGGAGCACGATCGGGATCGGGTTTCGGTTCATCACGGTACCGACGCACGGGCGGCACGAGGCCGCCGACCTTCGCGGCGAGCGCCCCGTACGTGTCCGTGTGCCCGTACGGGACGAGCGCCAGCTCGCGAAGCACGTCGGCGTTGAACGGGGCGACTCGCAGGTCGAGCGTGAGGTCGAACTCGTGCCGGCTGCCCTCGAAGTACTCGTCGAGCTCGCGGCGGACTTCGTCGATCGGGCTGAAGAACACGAAGACCGAATGTGCGGGCGAGACTCCTCCATGTCATCCGGCCGTTACGAGATGCGAGCGAGACCGCGGTCCGTCGCCGCGATGACAGCTTGCCGACCGGCGACTCGAGGGTGTCGAGCGGACATCGACGAGCCCCTCGCGAAGCGCGGCCGCCGAAAGTTGGCGTCGAGATCAGGCGTGACTTTCATGTGTCCTCCTCAGTCTGCGGACGCCGGACGACGTCGCGGACCGGGCAGCGTCCTCCGACGAGCCGAGTGCATCGGCGATCTGGGCATAGGGGAGGTCGTAGCCGTAACGGAGCACCACGGCCGCGCGTTCGTTCGGAGGGAGCTCTTCGGTCAGATGCTCGAGCTCTCTGAATGCTTCCCGGTGCAGTTCGACGGCAGGTTCACGGCCCGGGTCGAGTTGGACGGCGGTCCTCGTGCGCAGGTCGTCCATCGCGACATTCGTCGCGATCGTGAACACCCAGGCGCGCAGGTGCTTCCCGTGCTCCAGCCGGTCGTACGCTCGCAGGGCACGCAGGAACGTCTCCTGCCACGCATCCTCCGCCCGCCCGCCGAGCAGCCGTCGCAGGTAGCCGAGAACCTCGTCCCGGTGGGCGAGGTAGAAGCGCTCGAACGGCGGATCGGCTCGCCGGTGCGCATGGTCCCCATCATCGACGGAAACGTGGCAGGTTGCGAGATCGTGAGATGCGCCGTCGTCGGACACGTCGAATGGGTGGAATTCGCGCTAGTGCCGCAGGTGCCGCGCCCGGCGGATCGTCCACGCCGGCGAGACGAGGTCGGAGCCGGCGGGCGGCGGCTCGGTCTCGGCGCGCCACTGGCGCGGCTCGCGGGTAGCTGCGAGTTGTTCACGGCGCTCGGCGGCGACGAGCTCGGGCGCGCCTCCGAGCGGAGGCTCGCCGGGCTCGGGATCGACGTGCACGTCCAGTGGGGCGGCGAGACCAGACGGGCTTGGACGCACGTCGACAGCGAGGGCGAGCGCACGATCACGGTGCTGGGCGAGAAGCTCCTGCCGCATGGCCCGTTGCCCCTCGACGGCTACGACCTCGTGTTCTTCGTCGCCGGCGACGCCGCGGCGCTGCGCTAGGCCCGCACGGCCCGTTTCCTGGCTGCGACGCCCCGTGAGTCGGCCACCCTCCTCGAGGCGAACGTGCCGCTCGACCTGCTTGTCGGCAGTCTGAACGACCCGGGCGAGCGGGACCACGGGGTCCCTCGCGGTGAGGACGGTGGTGCAGACCGACGGTGCGAACGGAGGAACCGCGAACGGCATTCCGTACCGGGCGGTGCCGGTCGGGGCGATCGTCGACGCCTACGGCGCCGGGGACTCGTTCGGCGCTGCGCTCGCCTTCGCGCTCGCCCGCGGCGACTCGCTCGAGCAGTCACTCGAGCTCGCCGCAAGGGCGGGATCCGCGGTGCTCGGAGGCTCCGGGCCCTACGCGACGCAGCTGGCGGGTTGATGCCCTCATTAGCGGCCGCGTCGCATGGATCTCGCTGACACCCGTGAAGGCGACCGCCCTGCGGCTCGTCGACGAGGTCGAGGTACTGGAGGGAGGTCTCGAGGATGATCGGCGCTTCTACTTCATCACCGAGGCGGGTCGGTTGCTGAACAACAAGGACTGCGGGCCGCTGCAACTCGTGCAGTCGGACTACGACGGGCAGTCCGACGTGCTGACGCTGCGCCTGCCCGACGGCAGCGTGGTCACCGACTCCGTCGACCGCGCAGACGAGCTCGAGACGCGCTTCCACTCCCGCGTACGCCTCGCGCGCCTCGTCCGCGGTCCCTGGAGCGGGGCCGTCCAGAGCCTCGTGGGCCAACCCGTCCGTCTGGTCGAGCCCGGGGGCGGGGCGACGGATCGAGGCCGCGCCGGCCCTGCTACTGCTCGGAACGGCCTCGTCGCGGTGCCGCCCGCCGCGTCGCTCGGCGCGGATCCCGTCCACGAGCGCCGCTTCCGGATGAACTTCGGCGTGGATGGCCTCGATGCGCACGGTGAAGATGGCTGGCTTGGTCGACGGGTTGCGATCGGGGCGGCCGTCGTCGTCCCCCGTGGCAACGTCGGCCGGTGCGTCGTGACGACCCAGAGCCCGGAGACCGGGCAGACCGACCTGGACACGCTCAAGGCGCTCGCGGCCTATCGTGGCAGCCTCGAGACGACGGAGCCGCTGCCCTTCGGGACGCATGCGGCCGTCGTCCAGCCGGGTCGCGTCCGGCTCGGCGACCCCGTCCACACCCTCTAGCGAGGCCCTGCGAGTTCGCCACGGCGGCATCCCCGTGATCGTTCCTTCGGATTCGGAGACTTCTCCGCGCCGTTTCCGCGGGCAAAGAGTTCCGCCGCCGTTCAAGAGTCGCGAAGATGTAGTTGCCACGTCGGCAATCTCGGCGGCGCCGCGCGCGGCAGATCAGGCGAGGTGCCTTCAGAGTTCCAGGCGTAAGCGCGCTCGGGCCGGGCACGGTTCAGCGGGGATGACATGTCCGAAAGAGCGACCTGTGCAGAGTGACGGCGACGCATACACCTCGGGCACGACCCCGGGGTAGCTCAACTGGTAGAGCGGCGGACTGTCCATCCGAAGGGTGCCGGTTCGACTCCGGCCCCCGGGGTCCAGGACACCGAAGGCCCGCCGTGAGGCGGGCCTTCGCGTAGCTCAACCAACTTGCGGACTGTCCACCAACCATCGTACCTCCTGGTCCGGCACCTCTTCGACCGGCCGCGCTCGGGGTGCATCGCCGAACGCTCGCCCAGCCGATCGCCTTTGCGCGAGGGGCCTATAGTGCGGCCATGACGCGCGGCCCTCGCCGACGGCACGTGTCTCGACGATCAGTGGCTGCGCGATGCGTCGCGATGGTGGCCATCGCAGGGGCGACGGCGCTTCTGTTTGCCTCGGCCGCCCTTGCGGCCGTTTACATCCATTCCCCAGCGCGCACTGTCCGACCGGGCTCGCGGCTTGCGATCGTGGGCGACGGCGCTGGGCTGCCGATCTACCTTGCACCCGCCTCAGCGGTCGCCAGGCTATCGCCGCCCTCGCATTGCGACGGATGCGCTCTGTTCATCGCCCACAGACCCGCTCGACCCTTCATTTCTCTCGGGCACTTTCCGTCAAAGCAGCAGTGGAAGGTTCGTCCACCTCTCGCGGGTCGTGCCGAGGAACGTGCCGCCCGGCCTCTACTACTTATCGACCTACTGCGCGAGCTGCTACCGCGGCGTTGGTGGAAGCCTCATCACCCACGAGTCTCCTCTCCGCGTTCTGAGACGCAAGTAGATCCAGGCCAGCACCGGGAGCCCCGTGCCCGAAGCGCGACGTCTCTGAGAGTCGGGGGGCCGTTCCGTCAGGAGCCGTCGCGGAGCACTGGCCCAGGTCAGGATCGACTACCCGGTGGTTATCGTTCGGCGGTGGCTGCCTACTCGGTCACCCGGCTCGACGCGATCGACGAGATCGAAGGCGACGGCACGCCGTACCGGCCGGTGAGGCAGCACTTCGGGATCGCGTCCTTCGGCGTCACCAGCTTCACGGGCCGCAAGTCCGGCGACCGGATCATCAACGAGCACTCCGAGGAAGACGACCAGGAAGAGCTGTACCTTGTCCTCCAGGGCCACGCGGCCTTCGAGCTCGACGGCGCGCGGGTGGACGCGCCGGCGGGCACGTTCGTCTTCGCCGAGCCCGGCGTGAAACGGACGGCGTTCGCGGAGGAGGAAGGGACGACGATCATCGTCGTGGGAGGCAAGCCGGGTACGGCGTACGAGGTCCTCGGCTTCGAGGCTTGGGCGCCGTTCCAACCCCTGTACGAGGCCGGCAACTACGCCGAGGCCGCCGACCGGTCCCGCGAGACGATCGAAGCGCAGCCCGAGGCGGTCGGAGCCTTCTTCTGCCTCGCCTGCTGCGAGGCGCTGGCCGCCCGCGCCGACGACGCCGCGAGGCATCTGAGGCACGCGCTCGAGCGGTCGGAGCGGCTGCGGGGGCTCGCCCGCCGCAACTCCGACCTGGACTCGATCCGCGACCGGCCCGAGATCGCCGAGCTACTCGCGGGGTAGATGTCGATGGAGCCGCGCACGTCTGGGCGCGAGCTACCGCGAGCCGAGATGGCGACGCAGAGATAGCCCCGCTGGGAGCGGCGCGAGAGGTTCTGCTGGACAGCCTCCAAGAGGAGGGATCCAGATTCGTCGTCGCTGCGAACGATGGACTGATCGTCGGTTTCGGAACCGCCGAGCCGACCACGTCATCACGCGTTGCCGAGGTGCGCTACGTTGGCGTCGATCCCGACTACTGGGGGGTCGGCGTCGGTGGCATGGTTCTGACTCGAATGGCTGTCGAACTCGCCCTCGCCGGATTCGACTCAGCGCAGCTTCTGGTCTACGCCGACAACGTCGCTGCTCGCCATCTCTACGAACGACTGGGATGGACGTGTGACGAACGCGAGCTGTCGATTCATCCGCGGACTGGACGGCCTGAACTGCGATACCGGCTCGTCCTCGGCGGCGGGCACCTCTCTGAGACCTGAGCAGGCTCCCCTCGGAGCGCATTGCGTAACCCTGGCGCAGCCGACAGCCGGATATAGGGTTCCGTCATGCTGACGGGGCGCTGTGGGTGCAAAGCCGTCGGTTACGAGGTCGCGGACGAGTTCGTTGTCGCGTACAACTGCCACTGCTCGAACTGTCGTGCGCTGACCGGAGCCGCGTTCCTGCCCGTCGGCCAGATCGCCCGCGACAAACTCAGGGTGACGAAGGGTGCCGAGTCGCTGCTGGTGCAGGGTGATCCAGACTCGGGCCACGAGGTGCGCTGCAGCAAGTGCTTCTCATTGCTGTATTGGACGTACCCGGACGGATCATTGGGTGTCCCGTATGGAACGCTGATCAACGAGCCTGCGCTCAAGCCGATGCACCACCAGTTCGTCGGGTCGAAGGCTCCGTGGTACGAGATCCTCGACGACCTTCCTCAGCACGACGAATACCCCTGGTCCTGATCCTCTGAGGTCGGGGGGAGGCGATCCACACTACGGCGGAACCCTGATCTGTCGCCCGTGATGTAGGCGGGTGCGGCCTCATGCTCTAGCCTCGCTTCGTGGCGATTTGCGCGAGTTGTGGGCAGGAGACGCCGGACGGTTTCCCCCGCTGTGCCAATTGCGGGGCGCTCCTCGTGCTGCCGCCGGCGCGTGAGCTGCGGAAGACGGTGACGGTCGTCTTCTGCGACATCACCGGATCGACGGCGCTCGGCGAGTCGACCGACCCTGAGGCTCTGCGTGCGCTACTGGCGCAGTACTTCAGGCGGATGAAGGAGATCGTCGAGGCGCACGGCGGGTCGGTGGAGAAGTTCATCGGCGATGCCGTGATGGCGGTGTTCGGGGTGCCCGTCGCGCATGAGGACGATGCGCTGCGGGCATGCCGTGCCGCGGTCGAGATGCGCGACGTGTTGCCCGGGCTGGGCATGCAGGCCGGATCGGTGTGAACACCGGCGAAGTGGTGACCGGAACCGAAGAGCGGCTCGCTACAGGCGACGCCGTCAACGTGGCGGCGCGGCTCGAGCAGGCGGCGCAACCCGGCGAGGTGCTCGTCGGGGCCGAGACCATGCGGCTGGTGCGCTCGGCCGTCGAGGTCGGCGAAGAGCGGTCGCTGGAGTTGAAGGGCAAGTTGGAGCCGGTCCGGCGATTCCTTGCTCGCCGTGACGGGAGAGCTGGATCGGAGTTTCGCGACCGCGATGGTGGGCCGTCGGCGGGAGCTGCAGGGGCTCCGCGATGCGTTCTCGCGCGCCGTGGACGACCGCTCCTGCCAGCTGTTCACGGTGCTCGGCGCCGCCGGTGTCGGCAAGTCGCGGCTGGCGGCGGAGTTCCTCGCGGAGCTCGAGACGGCGAGGTGGTGCGTGGTCGCTGCCTCCCCTATGGCGAAGGGATCACCTACTGGCCGGTTGTCGAGATCCTGCAGCAGCTCGGCACGTCGCCGGAGGGCGATGCGGCGCGGCCGCTGCGCTCGCTGCTTGGCGAGACGGAGGCTCCGGCCTCGGCGGCTGAGATGGCGTGGGGTTTCCGCAAGCTGCTCGAGCAGGAGGCGCAGGCGAAGCCGCTCGTCGTGGTCTTCGACGACCTGCACTGGGCGGAGGAGACGCTGCTCGATCTCGTCGAGCACGTTGCGGACCTCTCTCGGGATGCGCCGCTTCTGCTCCTCTGCATGGCGAGGCCGGAGTTCCTGGAGCGACGCCCGTCGTGGAGCGGGGGAAAGTGGAACGCGACAACCGTCTTGCTCGAGCCGCTCGATGCCGGCGAGACGGAGCAGCTGCTTTCGGAGCTCGGGCAGTGCCGCCCGAACTGCATGCGCGGATCCTTCAGGTCGCCGAAGGCAATCCGCTCTTCCTCGAGGAGATGCTCGCCCTTGTCCGCGACTCGGCCGGGGAAGACCTCGAGGTGCCGCCGACGATCCAGGCGCTGCTCGCCGCACGGCTCGACCAGCTCGACCCGGCCGAGCGTGCGGTGCTCGAGCATGGCTCGGTGGAAGGCCGCACGTTCCACCGCGGCGCCGTCGCCGCCCTCGCGGGCGGCGACGGGAGCGTCGACCAGCGTCTCGTGGCCCTTGTGCGGAAGGAGCTCGTCCGTCCTGACCGCGCCCTGCTGGCCGGCGACGACGCCTATCGCTTCCGGCATCTCCTGATCCGTGACGCCGCCTACGAAGCCCTCCCGAAGGCGACCCGGGCCGACCTTCACCGCCGCTTCGCAGCGTGGCTCGAGCAGCACGGGCAGAGCCTGTTCGAGCTTGACGAGATCCTCGGCTACCACCTCGAGCAGGCCGCGCGATACCTCGACGAGCTCGGCCGGCCCGAACCCCAGCTTGCTGTCGCCGCCGGCGAACGCCTCGCCCGCCGGCGGGCGCCGTCCCGTGGCGCGGCTACCGACGCGGTCCGCATCGCTCCTGGAGCGAGCCTGACGCTCACGCGGCCCCACCGGCTCGACGTGCATCTCGAGCTCGACCTGGCGTGGGCGCACGAGCAAGACCTGTCCGTCGCGGCGGGCATCGCCACGGCTGCCGCCGAGCGGGCCGCCGCTGCCGGAGACGGGGCCATGTCCTCGCTCGCACGGGCTTCTGCCTCTCTCTACCGTCTGTGGCTCGGGTCGGCGTCGCTTGACGATGTCGACCAGTTCGCGCGACTCGCGCTCCCTCGACTGGAGGAGATCGGCGATCATCGCGGCCTCGCGACCGTCTGGCTTGTGCTCAGCGAGGTCGCGAACTTCCACGGCCGCTTCGGCGACCGGGCGGCGGCGTGCGAGCACGCAATCGTGCATTCACGGCTCGCCGGCGAGTACCCGACACAGATCCGGCAGCTCTCCTACGCTCTCGTCTTTGGTCCACAGCCGACCGGCATGGCCCTGCAGGCGCTCGACGAGCTGGCCTCCGATTCCGATGACTCGGAGGTGGTGATGAATCGGGCCTTGCTGCTCGCGATGCTCGATCGCGGCGACGAGGCACGGGCGCTTGCCGCGGATGCGGGCGAGAAGTTGCGCGAACTGGGCCATCCGGACGACGCGAGCTTCTGGCTCGCAGGGATCGCGCTCCTCGGGGACGGACCGGAGGCAGCGATAGAGCACCAGCGAGCCTGGTGCCGGCATCTCGAGTCAGCCGGTCGCGACGGCGAGCTCTCCACGTACGCGCCACAGCTCGGCCGACTTCTCTGCTTGGTCGGCGCCTCCGAAGAAGCCGAGCCGCTCGCGGAGAAGGGCCGCGACCTCGGCGCGCCGGACGATGTGGTGACGCAATTCGGATGGAGGCAGACCGCGGCGCTCGTGTGTTCTGCGCGGGGACAGCACGCAGAGGCCGAGCGCCTTGCGCGCGAGGCCGTCGCGTGGGCCGAGCGAACGGACGGACTCGCCCAGCAAGGCGACTCGTACAGCGATCTCGGCGAGGTCCTCGAGGTCGCCGGGCGCCGCGACGAGGCGATCGCCGCGTGGCGTGAGGCGCTCGACCGCTACGAACGCAAACAGGTCGTCCCGCTCGCCCGGCGTGTTCGCGAACGACTCTCCGCGCTTCGAGAGAAGCCCATCTGACCGACGCGCTCTGGCGTCATCCCGAAAGGTTGGCAATGGCGGCACTGAAAGAGGTAGGCCGTCGCGTCGCCGTCTTGGTCGAGCGCTGTGAGCTCTCTCCGAGAATCCCGGTGTGCGGGTCGCGACCTCCTTGACGACCCGGCGGCGGGAGACGTTACGGGAGCCAGCCCTCGTGGTACGCCGAGCGCTCCTCCGGCCCGAAATTGGCGTAGGCGTCGGCCGGTTTCGACGTCTCCACGAGCACGCTCGCGCCGTGCTTCGCCGCCACCTCGTCTACCGGATAGACCACCTCGAAGCCGACCGCTCGGCTGCCGGTCATCACGATGACGCACGGCCCCTCACCGGCTCCGACGAAGACGTGGTGCGTCCAGGGCGGGCAGTGGACGAAGTCCCATGCCTTCAGGCGGCGCTCCTCACCTTCGATCACCAGCACACACTCTCCGGCAACGACCAGGAAATCCTCCTGACCGCGTTCGCGGTGGTACATGCCGTTCCGCTGGCCGGGCATGAGCACGTGGATGCGGAAGCCGAGCTGAACCCACTCCTGTCCACCCTCAAAGTCGGTGTCTTGCCCACGCTCTTCGCTCCGGATCCAGGAGACATCGCGCGCGTTGAGAACGAACCACCCCTCACCCTGAGGGATGAGCCCGGCCTCGGTTCTCGTCAGTTCTGCCTCGCGAACGGATTCGCTCATCAGCGGATCCTTGCAGAGCGATGCGAGCGAGCTGCCAACGGCCGGCCCCGGCCCACGATCCTCAGGCGTCTGTAAGAGTCGGCACGCTCATATGGAGTGCGGCACTCCAACCGGCAGGGGCGGATCGCCCGCTGCCGGGGGGCGTTCGCCGGGCGGAGCGCATCGCATAGAGCACGCAGCTGTCCACTGCAGGGATGCCGGTTCGACCCCGGCCCTCGGGGTCCATGGACACGAAGGCCCGCCGCAAGGCGGGCCTTGAGTAGCTCAAACGACCCAGCTGTCCACTGTAAGAGCGAATCCTACCCACGGTGCCACCAGAGCACCGGGCGCGGCCTTGGACGGGTCACGCTCGCCGTGCCCGCGCGACGGCTGGAAGGAAGGGGTTTACATGTGGGAGATAGTGGAGTAAAGTGGGGAACAGTGGACCCCCTGCTCGGTGAGCACGAACATTCCCTCGACGAGAAGAACCGCCTCACATTGCCGTCCAAGCAGCGGGCGGCCTTCGAGGACGGCGTCTTCGTCACCCGCGGGCTCGACGGGTGCCTGCACGCGTACCCGCGCTCGGCCTGGGAGCTCATGGCCGAGCGGATCAGCAGCCTCGATCCGCTTGCACCGGGCTCGCGCGTGATGCGGCGGTACTTCTTCGCGGGCGCCGCGCAGAGCGGTCTCGACAAGCAGGGGCGGGTCGTCATCCCGGCGGCCCTGATCGACCAGGTGGGCCTCGGACGCGAGGTCACGGTGGCCGGGGTCTACGACCACCTGGAGATCTGGGATCGGGCGAAGTGGCGTCAGCAGCTGCACGAGGTCGAAGGGAGCGCGGAAGATGTTGCCGAGCGTCTTGCCAACTGACTCAGATCACGTCCCGGTCCTGGCCGAGGAGGTCGTTTCCCTCCTCGACGCCCGCCCGGGTGAGACAATCGTCGACGGCACCTTCGGCGCCGGCGGCCATTCGCTGCTGCTCGCGTCGTGCCTTCGCGGCGACGGGAAGGTGATCGCGATCGACCGAGACCCGGCCGTCGCGCCGTTCTTCGCGCGCTTCCGCCGCGAGACGGGCGTCAAGGCGCGCCTTCATCACGGAGAGTTCTCGGCTGTTCTCGAAGCAGCTGAGCGAGAACGGCGTCCGGGCGGACGTGATCCTGCTCGACCTCGGCGTCTCTTCGATGCAGCTCGATCGGCCCGACCGCGGCTTCTCATACGCGGTCGACGCGCCGCTCGACATGCGCATGGACCCGAGCTCGCCCTACTCGGCGCGCGACCTCGTGAACGAAGGAGGCGAACGCGAGCTTGCAGACATCTTCAGGCGCTACGGCGAGGAGCGGTACGCCCGTCAGATCGCGCGTGCGATCGCTCGGCGCCGCAAGTCACGCTCCCTTCGAGCGCACGGCGGACCTGGTGGAGGTGATCAAGGCGGCGATCCCGGCACCGGCTCGCTTCGGCGAGGGCCATCCTGCCAAGCGCGTCTTCCAGGCGCTGCGCATCGAGGTGAACGACGAGCTCGGTGCGCTCGAGCGTGCGCTCCCTGCGACACTCGAGATGCTCCGGTCCGGAGGGCGACTGGGGGTGATCTCGTTCCATTCGCTCGAAGAACGGATCGTCAAGCAGTTCCTCCGCAAGCAGGAGCGCGGCTGTACGTGCCCGCCCGGCTTCCCCGTCTGCGTGTGCGGCTCAGAGGCGAAAATGCGCGCCACACCGAGGCGCGCCGTGCGGCCGACCGCGGCCGAGGTGGCGCGCAATCCGCGTGCAAAGTCTGCGCGCCTCCGTGTGGGGTTTCGCGTCTGATGGCCGGCGTGACGCATGCCCAGGCGTCGACGATCGCGGAGCCCGTCGGGAGGCCGCGTCCACGTGCGACCCCGCGCTCGAGGAAGCGCGCACAGTCCAGGACGCGCGGAGGGATCGTCTGGATCGCGATCAGCGGGATTCTGCTTGCGGGCGTCGTATTCGTGAACGTGGCGGTTCTGCAGCTCAACCTCTCGCTCGACAAGACGAATACGCAGCGCTCGAAGCTGCTTGCCGACAACGCCGCGCTGCAGTCGCAGTACTCGTCGCTCGTGGCGTCTCGCGCGATCAAGCAGGAAGCGGTCCAGCAGTTCGGCCTCGTGTATTGAGTCCGTCCGGGTACGTCGACGTCGCGAAGTGATGCGCGACAAGCAGGCCAACCGCCGCATTCGCCTGCTGCTCGTGATCTTCGCGCTGGTGTTCGCAGCGATGTTCGCGCGCGCTGTATGGCTTCAGGGCGTTCGCGCTGCGACCCTCGGGCGAATGGCCGAGCGTCAGCATCGCGAGTCGGTCGTCGTTCCTGCGGGCCGCGGGACCATCTTCGACACAAACGGCGTTCAACTTGCGATCGGCGAGCAGACGAAGACGATCTACGCCGACCCGCGCGAGCTCTCGGACTCGCGTGCGGTGGCGGTTGCGGCGCACCGCATCCTCGGCGTCGATGCGAATCAGCTCTACCCGCAGCTCCTGAATCGCAAGACCTCGTTCGTCTATGTGCAGCGCTTTGCCGATCCGACGAAGGCGGCTGCGTTGATGAAGAAGGGCTTCACCGGCGTGAACGACTACCCGGAAGAGAAGCGCGCGTACCCTCAGGGCAGCGTCGCCTCGCAGGTCGTGGGGTTTGAGGGCACCGACAACAAGGGCCTCGGCGGTCTCGAGATCGAATACGACAAGCAGCTCGCCGGCAAGCCGGGCAAGCAGACGATCGTCCGCGACCCGTTCGGGCAGGCGATCGATGTCGTCGCCGCCACCCCGGAGCGGCAGGGCCACAACATCTTTTCCACCATCGACAACAAGATTCAGGCGAACGCCGAGGAGGTCTTGCGCGAGACGGTCGCCAAGTGGCACGCCCGGTCGGCGACCGCGATCGTGCTCGATCCCCATACCGGAGCCGTGCTCGCGATGGCGCAGGCGCCGGGTTACAACGCCAACGACTCGTCGCGGGTGCCGCAGGCACTCCTCACCAATCACGCGGTGACCGACGTGTTCGAGCCCGGTTCGGTGTTCAAGCTCGTCACGGTCGCGGGCGCGCTCACCGAAGGGCTCGTGACGCCGGAGACGCCGTTTCGGTTGCCTCCCTGCATTCAGGACGCTGACAAGTGCATCCACGACGCCGAACTGCGCGGCACGGAGACCTTGACCGTGGCCAAGATCTTGTCGTACTGGTCCATGTTCGGGGCGATCACGATCGCCGAGAAGCTCGGTGCGCCGGACCTCGTCAAGTGGATCGACAGGTTCGGGTTCGGCAAGCCCACCGGCCTCGACTTCCCGGGCGAGAGTGGGGGGATCGTCCCGTCCTATCCCGACCAGTGGTCGGGGACGACGATCGGCAACGTGCCGATCGGCCAGGGCATCGCGGTGACGCCGATTCAGATCGCCTCCGCGTACGGCGCGATCGCGAACGGCGGCGTCTGGATTCGGCCCCATCTGGTCGAGCGTGTCGGCGGCCAGCGCACTGCACAGCTTCAAGCACCGAAGAGTCGGTCTCCACCGCCATCGATCGGGAGCTGAAGACGATGCTCACCGGCGTCGTCGACGAGCACGGCGCGACCGGGAACGCGGCGCAGATCAGCGGCTACACGGTTGCCGGCAAGACCGGCACCGCCCAGATCCCAGGGCCGCACGGCTACACGACGGGCAAGTACGTCGCGTCATTCGTCGCATGGTGCCGGTGAAGACCCCTCGTCTGCTCGTCCTCGTCAGCGTCGAAGAGCCGCACGACCAGATCTACGGCGGTGTCGTGGCCGCGCCCGCATTCGCCGAGATCGCCAAGTCTCTGCAGTACCTGTCGGTGCCACCGGATGCACCGCTCTCCGCCAATCCCTCCTAGCGACGATGGGCAGTCTCGGCCGCCCGCTAGGCTCAGCCCTCGATGGATCTGATCCGGCTCGGGATTCCCGGCGCGCCTTCCGTCGAGATCAGTGACCTGGCGTACGACGCGCGCTCGGTCACCCGTGGAGCACTCTTCTTCTGCGTCAAGGGCGCGACGACCGACGGTCACGATCTCGCCCCCGCTGCCGTGGCGGCGGGCGCGGCGGCGCTCGTCGTCGAACGACACATCGACCTGCCGATTCCACAGGTGCGTGTCCCGAGCGTCCGCGCGGCGATGGGGACGGCAGCTTCGCCCTTCTTCGGCGAGCCGTCTCGCGAGCTCGAGGTTGCGGCCGTCACGGGCACGAACGGCAAGACCACGACGGCGTTTCTGCTCCGGTCGATCCTCGAGTCGGCGGGCCGGCGACCCGCGCTCCTGACGAACATCGAGCGTCGCGTGGGCGGAGAGCTCCGCCCGACGGGGCTCAACACCCCTGAATCGATCGACCTGCAGCGCTTGTTTCGCGCGATGCTCGACGCCGGAGACCGCTCGTGCGCGATGGAGGCGACCTCGATCGCGGGCGCACAGGGACGCCTGACCGGCACACGGTTCGCCGTCCTCGTCTTCACCAACCTGACCCAGGATCACCTCGACTTTCACGGGACGATGGAGGATTACTTCGAGGCGAAGCGCTCCCTCTTCCAGCAGGCTGCGTGCGCCGTCGTCAACGTCGGAGACGAGTGGGGGAGGCTGCTCGCCGCCGAGCTCCCAAATGCGCGGACGTTCACCCCCGACGACGACCTCGACGGCGTGGATCTGAAGCTGCGGGGCCGCTTCAACCGGGCGAACGCGGTCGGGGCGATGTGGGCGGCCCGGGAGCTCGGGATCGACGAGGATGCGATTCGCAGCGGGATCGAGGCGGTCGGCGGCGTGCCGGGCCGGTTCGAGTCGATCGAGGCCGGACAGCCGTTCGCCGTGATCGTCGACTACGCGCACACTCCGGACTCGCTCGCCAACGTGCTCGAGTCGGCGCGGGGCCTCGGCCGGGGTCGGCTGATCGTCGTGTTCGGGGCAGGGGGCGACCGTGACCGCGAGAAGCGGCCGCTGATGGGGCGCGCGGCGGCGCGGCTCGCCGATCGCGCGATCGTCACGACCGACAACCCGCGCTCCGAGGACCCGGCTCGGATCGCCGCGCAGGTCGCGGAGGGCCGGCTGGAGATCGTGCTCGACCGGCGGGCTGCGATCGAGGCTGCCCTCGCCGATGCCGGCCCGGGGGACGTGGTCGTGATCGCGGGGAAGGGCGCCGACTCCGGGATGGAGGTCGCCGGACGCACGATTCCGTTCGACGACCGCGTCGTCGCGCGTGAGGTGCTCTCCTGATCCCGCTCGGCCTCGACGTGGTCGAGCCGCTCGGGCGGGTGATCGCCCGTCCGTGGGCCGACATCGTCACCGGCATGCAGGTCGACTCGCGCCGGATCGACGAAGGCGATCTGTTCGTCGCCGTCGGCGGGGGCGAGGACTTCGTCGAGCACGCGTTGGCGCGCGGCGCGTCGGCCGCGCTCGTGCCGGTCGACGCATTTGCGGCGCTCGCGGCGATCGCCGGCGCCGTGCGTGCGCGCTCGCAGGCGCGCGTGGTCGCGATCACAGGCTCGACGGGCAAGACGTCGACGAAGGACATCCTGTTCACCCTGTGTGCGCCCAATCGCCGGACGATCGCGAACGAGGCGAACTACAACACCGAGATCGGCGTTCCGCTGACGATCTGCCGCCTCGAGGAGGAGACCGAGATCTGCATCAGCGAGCTGGGCATGCGCGGCCCCGGGCAGATCAGGTGGCTGGCGTCGTTCGTGAGAGAAAGCCCGACATCGGCGTGATCACGAACATCGGCCCGGCGCACCTCGAGCTCCTCGGCTCCATCGAGGCGATCGCCGCGGCCAAGGCCGAGCTGGTCGACGAGCTGCCCGCCGGTGGCGTCGCGATCGTCCCGAACGATCCGCTGCTCGAACCGCACCTGGGCCGCACGGACATCAGCGTCGTTCGCGTCGACCCGGCGGCGCCGGTTCCATTCCGGACGAGCTACTCGTCTGAGCACCAGCTCGCGAACGCGCGCACCGCGCTGGCCGTCGCCGAGCAGCTCGGCGTGCCGCTCCCGAACGAGCTGTGGGTCGAGTTCTCGAGAAGCCGTGAGGAGGAGCGCGAGCTGCCGGGCGGCGGCCTGCTGCTGAACGACTGCTACAACGCGAACCCGGTCTCGATGCGGGCGGCGCTTGAGCATCTCGCGGCGCGGTCGAACGGCCGGCGGAAGGTCGCGGTACTCGGCGAGATGGCGAGCTCGGAGCCGGAAGGCCCGGTCTATCACCGGGAGATCGGGGGGCTGCTTCGTGAGCTCGGCATCGTGGATGTGATCTCAGTTGGGGAGCTCGCCCGCGACTACGGCGGCCGTTGGGTCGCGACCGCCGACGAGGCCGCCGCCGCGCTGCGCGCCCGATCCGGCCGGGCGATGTCGTCTTGATAAAGGGCTCGCTCTCGGTGGGACTCGCGGTGTGGCGGAGAACCTGATCCGCTAATGGCCAGAGTTCTTGTCGCGGCGCTCGTCGCCATGATCATCGCGATCCTCGGCGGGCCGACGTTCATTGGTTTTCTGCGCCGGAACGAGTTCGGCCAGCACATCCGTGAGGAAGGCCCGGCGCACCATGCGGCCAAGCAGGGCACTCCGACCATGGGCGGCCTGCTGATCATCGCGGCGGCGACGCTCGCCTTCCTGCCGCTGTCCGACTACACGCTGCCGGCGTTGACGATCTTCGGCACGACGCTCGCGTGCGGCGCCATCGGCTTCATCGACGACTACATCAAGCTGCGCCATCGGCGTTCGCTCGGGCTGCGCGGCCGCTGGAAGATCCTGATGCTCGTGGGCATCACCGCCGCGGTCGGCCTCGCGGCCCAGCATCAGCAGCTCCGCCACGACGTCTTCGTGCCGATCATCGACAAGTGGCTGCCGCTCGGGCCCCTCTGGTACGTCCTGCTCTTCCTGATCATTGCCGGCGCCGTCAACGGCGTGAACCTCGCCGACGGCGTCGACGGCCTGGCCGCGGGAACAGGGATCATCGCGCTGGCGACGTTCACAGCCATGGCGGTGACGATCTACATCCGCTCCCCGAACGCCTTCCACGGCCGCATCGAGAACCGCCTCGACGTCGCCTTCATCGGCGCCGCGCTGGTCGGCGGCGCGATCGGCTTCCTCTGGTTCAACGCGTTCCCGGCCGAGGTCATCATGGGCGACACCGGCGCGATGGCGATCGGCGGCGCGATGGCGGCGATGGCGATCATGATGAAGCTCGAGCTGCTGCTGCTCTTCGTCGGCGGCATCTTCGCGATCGAGGCCATCTCGGTGATGCTCCAGGTGATCAGCTTCAAGTACTGGGGGCGCCGAATCTTCCTGATGGCGCCGATTCACCATCACTTCGAGATGAAGGCCTGGTCGGAGACGAAGATCATGGTGCGCTTCTGGATCGTGACCGCGATCCTGTGTGCGGCAGGCTTCGCGCTCTTCTACAAGTACTACCCGAACATCCGCCCGCAGTGAGGGCGCTCGTCTACGGCCTTGCTCGCTCGGGCCGGGCCGCCGATCGAGCGGCTCGACGACCCCGTGGTCGTCGACCGGTCGCTCGGGAACGAGGAAGACCTCTCGCTGCTCGACGAGGTCGACGTCGTCGTCAAGTCGCCCGGCGTGCCGCGCGAGGCGACGCTCCTCGCCGCCGCTCGGCAACGTGGGATTCCGGTGTGGTCGGAGGTCGAGCTCGGCTTCCGGCTGCTTCCGGGCTCGAGGTTCGTCGGCGTCACCGGCACGAACGGCAAGACGACCACCGCCGAGCTGCTCGGGGCGATCTTTCGCGAGGCGGGTCGCGACGTGGCGGTCGCGGGAAACGTCGGCACCCCGCTGACCTCGGTGCGCGAGGCGGAGTGGGTCGTCTGCGAGCTCTCCTCGTTTCAGCTCGAGGACGTGGACGAGCTCGCCTGCGATGTCGCCGTCCTCCTCAATCTCGAGCCGGATCACCTCGATCGCCACGGCTCCTTCGCCGCCTACCGTGACGCCAAGCTGCGCATCTTCGAACGGGCACGGGCGAAGATCGTCCCGCGCGGCCTGGGGCTCGACGGGATCGAGTTCGCAGCCGACGATTCCTTGCCCGCGGAGCCGCTGATCCGGGGGGCGCACAATCGCGAGAACGCCGCTGCCGCGACCGCGGCCGCGCGCGCCGCCGGCATCGCCGACGAGGCGATCGCAGCTGCACTGCGGACGTTCCCCGGGGTACCGCACCGGCTGGAGCTCGTCGGCGAGCGCGACGGTGTGCGCTACGTCAACGACTCGAAGGCCACGAACGTCGCGGCTGCGCTGCGCGCCCTGGCCGCCTACGGCGACGAGCCCGTGCATTTGATTCTCGGCGGCTCCCCGAAGGGCGAGGACTTTGCGCCGCTGGCCGCGGCGATCGGCCCGAACGTCCGGTCCGTGCACCTGATCGGCGCGGAAGCCCCGCGCCTGGCCGAGGTGATCGCTGGAGACCGTGACGAGACGCTCGAGGCCGCGGTGGCGCACGCGGCGCGGCTCGCCCGTCCAGGGGATGTCGTTCTCCTCAGCCCGGCGTGCGCGAGCTACGACCAGTTCGCGAGCTTCGAGGAACGCGGCGAGACGTTCCGCGGGCTCGTCATCCAGTCGTGAGTCGCTGCCAGACGTTCGCGAGCAGCTGGGCGGTCTGCGGCCAGAGGAGCACCTGGCCGCCGAAGTCGAGCGTTCCGGCGCTGAAGACGCGCGCGCCGCTCTCATGCTCGTAGTAGGTCATCTCGGCGGACCGGCCCGGCCCGAACAGATCCGGAATGGTCGCGAGAACCTGGGTCTCGGGTGGTGAGGCCGGGCCGCGCGCGTCGATCTCGATCCCGTAGAGACCGAAGGTGGAGTCGTTGCCCAATCCGGTTCCCGCGAATGCCCAGGGCGCCAGGTCTGCACCGACCACGGTGAACGGCGCGCGCTTCTGGCCGCGGTCGCTCGCAAGGTACTGGTTGCCGAGCAAGGCTGCCTCCGGCCGACCGAGGTCACGCCACTCGTCGATCAGCGTCAGCACATGGTCGTGGCGGTCGACCCGGCGGAAGAAATTGTTCGCGGACAGGAACAGCAGGTTGCCTCCGAGATCGCGGAAGCCCTCGACGAGGTCGTACAGCTTCGCCGTCACGTACTCGGTATGCCCCGGGAAGACGATCAGGTCGTACGAGGCGCGCAGCGCCTCGGGCGTGGCGAAGACCTCGAGGTCCTCGTCGGCATACGTGTCGACGGTCTTCCCCGTCTGTGCGAGCCAGTGCTGGAAGGCGAGGTCGTAGCTCCGATAGCGATACGGCACGCCGCGCGTGGCGTTCGGCCGGGTCAGGTCGGCATGCCTGGTCTTCCAACGCGCGTACCACGTGTCGCCCCATCCGTCACGGTCGGCGTCGTAGAAGTTGTACGCGCCCCATGTGCTCGTCGGGATCGCGACGGCGATCCTTGCCTGCGGGGCAGAGGGACGGACGATGATCGGCGCGAATCCCACGCGGCCGTCGTCCGCGTCGAGCCGTGCCGCGTAGACCCCACTGGGCCAGTCCGGGCCGATGTCGAGCGGTAGCGGCGCGGGCGCGTTCGCGTGCGCCGTCCAATCGACGTCCAGGCGATCGCCCACGGCAACGCCCTTGATCTCGTTGTTGGCGTACGTGGGCTCCGTCTCGGGCCCGCTGCGCAGCATCTGCACACCGAGCGTCTTCGCGTCCGTGCGGACAATGAGAGTCGTGTGATCGCCGGGGAGCGCACTGCGCGTGGCAAATGCCGCCTCGACCCCGAGCACGCGGACGACCGTGTGCATCGTCTCGGCGGGCACGCCCGGCGCGTGCGCCGTGATCCGCGCGATGTAGGTGCGCGACTGCAGGGAGGGCGGGGGCGTCCAGCGCAGCGTTCGATGTCCCGCGCGGATGACCGCGTTCTGCTCGCGCAACGTCGTCTCCGCGACGACCGAGGGCTGCTCCGATGCAGCCCCCTGGCCCGTCGCGAGAATCGACAGTGAGACGCTTGCGCGGCGGGCGAGGTGGAAGTCGAAGCGGGCCGTGGTGCGCGAAGCGATCGTGCTCACCGTCGCGAACCGGGGGCCGTCGCCGGCGTACGGCAGGCCGTCGTTCGCGACCGTCAGCCCCTGAATGAGCCTGCGCGATGCGGCCGCCTCCGCCCGGCCCCGGGTGAGGAGCCAGAGCATTCCCAGGCCGCCGAGCCCGAGGGCCCGGGCGCGCGACACGCGCCAGAGCGCGGGAGCGGCTGAGTGTCTCCTGATCCCGGGCATATGTGTAAGGCCCACCTTACAAGCGAAGGCGGATTTCGGTATGGTGCCTCATTGTGAGGCAGCACTGCCCGACCGCCGAGGAACTCGCGCGCCGCCGGCTGATCCTGCGGCGCTCCGCGTGGTCCCTCGTCGCCGGGCTCGTGATCGCGGCCCTGACCTGGAAGGCGATCACGGCGCCGGACGGCGTCGCCGACCCGACCGCCTCCGATGCTCATCTCTCGCACGGCGCGGTCGTCGTGAACACGGGCCTGCTCGTCTTCCGCGAGGGCCTGGAGGCGGTGCTCGTGCTCGCTGCGTTCACTGCCAGCTTCGTCGGCGACGGACGGAGACTGCGACGTCCGGTCGCCGGAGGCGCTGCGCTGGCCCTCGCCGCGTCGATCGTCACGTGGTTCGTCGCGATCGCCGTGATCGGCGCTCTCGGTGGGCCGGGCCTCGACATCCAGGCGGCCACCGGTCTGCTCGCGGTCGCCGTCCTGCTCGTCGTCATGAACTGGTTCTTCCACAAGATCTACTGGACGGGTTGGATCTCCGCCCACAACCGGCGCCGGCGCAGCCTGCTGAACGGTGCGGATGCAGGCCGTCGTGCCCTGCTGGGACTCGCGCTGCTCGGCTTCACGGCCGTCTACCGCGAGGGCTTCGAGGTCGTCCTCTTTCTGCAGAACCTGCGCATCACCGCGGGCTCGCGGACGGTGCTGGAGGGTGTTGCGCTCGGGCTGGCATTCACCGTCGCGGTGGGGGTGGTGACGTTCTCGCTGCAGCAGCGGCTCCCGTACAAGCGCATGCTCGTGGTGACCGGCGCCCTGCTCGGGTTCGTGCTGCTCGTGATGGTCGGTGAAAGCATTCAGGAGATGCAGCTCGCGGGCTGGCTCCCCGCGCACTCTCTCGGCGTCACGTTCCCCGGCTTCGTCGGCCTCTGGTTCGCAGTGTTCCCGACGATCGAGGGCGTTCTCGCTCAGATCGTCGCAGCGCTGCTCGTGATCGGCTCGTACTTCGCGGCCGAGCACGTGCGCGTGCGGCGCCCGCGTGCCCGCGCAGAGCAGGCACGTCGGCTGCAGCTCGAAGCGCTGTCCGAGCGCAACTAGCCCCCGCGGCCGGCTCTCAAGGAGTCGGAGACGCGCCGCAGAATTCGCACGCATGAGGCGGCGTGAGCTCGACTCCAGACTGCTGATCCTCGTGACCCTGGCACTCGTCGCCTTCGGGCTCGTGATGGTCTACAGCGCGACCTCCGCCGCGGCGGCGGTCGGCGGTCGCAACCCGAACTACTACCTCGAGCGCCAGGGCATCTACGGCGCGCTCGGAATCCTGCTGATGATGCTCGCCCAGCGCTGGGACTACCGCCGGCTGAAGCCGCTGGCGCCGACCCTCCTCCTCCTGTCGCTGGTGCTGCTCGTCGCCGTGCTCGTGGCCGGGCCGCCCATCAACGGCGCCCGCCGGTGGATCTCGATCGGGCCGGCGGTGTTCCAGCCGTCCGAGCTCGCCAAGCTCGCGCTCGGGATCTGGGCTGCGGCGCATCTCTCGCGCCGGAAGGCGCCCCGCACCCTCAAGGAGCTGTGGCGGCCGCTGGGCCTGATGACGTGCGTGTTCGCGGTGCTCCTCGTCCTCGAGCCCGACCTCGGCACGACGATCGCGCTCGCCCTGATGTTGATGGGCATCCTCGTTGTCTCGGGGACGCCGGTGCGCGTGCTCGGGGCAGGGATCGCGATCGCGACGGCCGCCGGATTCGCGGCGATCTGGATGAAGCCGTACAGCCGCGCGCGCTTTTTCGCCTTCCTGCACCCGACACACGATGCGGCGGGAACCGGCTACCAGATCCTGCAGGCGCAGATCGGGATGGGCTCCGGTCACTTCTTCGGAGTCGGGCTGGGCCAGGGCGTCCAGAAGATCTTCTACCTGCCGGAGGCGCACACCGACATGATGCTCGCCAACATCGGTGAGGAGCTCGGTCTCATCGGCGTCTCGGCGGTGATCGCCGCCTATGCGCTGTTTGCCTATGCAGGGCTCGACATCGCGATGCGCTGCAAGGATCCGTTCGGAAAGCGTCTCGCCACCGGGCTCACGGTCCTCGTGTGCGGGCAGGCGTCGATCAACATCCTGGCCGTCATGGGGAGCGCGCCGCTGACCGGCATCCCACTGCCGTTTCTCTCCTACGGCGGCTCCAGCCTGGTCGTTCTCCTCGCGGGCGTCGGGATTCTCCTTAACATCGCTCATCGTGGCGCTACAGCAGCAGTTTCGGTGCCTGATCGCAGCCGGGGGGACGGCGGGACACGTGCTGCCGGCGATCGCGGTCGCGCAAGCGCTGACGCGGCGCGGCGTGCACGTGACGTTCGCCGGGTCGCCCGATCGCGTCGAAGCGCGGCTCGTTCCTGAAGCGGGCTACGAGCTCGACACGTTTCGCGTCAGCGGCTTCCCCCGGCGGCCGTCGATCGAGCTGGCCCGTTCGCTCCTGCTCGCGGTGTCTGCGCCGCGCGCGTGCCGCCGGATTCTGCGCGAGCGCCGACCCGACGTCGTTCTCGGCGGCGGCGGCTTCGTGGCAGGGCCGATGGTCCTCGCCGCCTCGACACTGGGCATTCCGGCTGCTCTGACAGAGGCCGACGCGCATCTCGGCCTCGCGAACCGCCTTGCGGCGCCGTTCGCGAAACGGATCTTTCTCTCCTACCCGGTCCCGGCCGGCCGGCGCTCGAAGACGCGCGTGGTCGGACGGCCGATCCCGGCGCGCTCGCTCGCGGTTCCGCAGGAGGAAGGACGTGCGATCTTCGAGCTGCCCGGCACCGGACGCGTCCTGGGTGTGTTCGGCGCGCTCGCCGGCGCCACGGCGCTGAACGAGTTCGTGGTCGAGACCTGGGGCGCGGCCGGCCCCACGATCTTGCACGTGACCGGCATGCGTGACTACGAGCTCGTGCGCCGCCGCGTCCGTCGTGACGACTACCGCGTGATCGCCGAGACGGATCGGTTCGGCGCGGCGATCTCGGCCTGCGACCTCGTGTTGTCGCGTGCCGGTTCCACGGTCTGGGAGTTCGCGGCGGCCGGCAAGCCTGCGATTCTCGTGCCGTACCCGTTTGCGACAGGCGACCACCAGGCACTCAATGCGCAGCACTTCGTGAGTGCGGGCGGCGCGATCATGGTCCGAGAGCTCGATCTCGACGACGTGCCCGAGCTCGTTCGCTCGGTGCTCGACGACGCTTCACGGCTGCAGAGAATGAGCGCGGCGATGTTGCGCGCGGCGCGCCCGGATGCTGCGGACGAGATCGCGGACGAGCTCGTCGCGCTGGCGACGCGATGAAGGGGCGCCGCCTCTGGTTCGTCGGAATAGGGGGCGCCGGATTGTCGGGCTACGCGCAGCTTGCGCGCGCCTGGGGCGCCGAGGTCGGCGGCTGGGACAAGGTGCGGACGCCCTACCTCGACGCGCTCGAGGATGTGCAGATCGAGATCTCGCCGCGACCCGTGGTTCCCGACGGTTGGGAATCGGTCGTCTCGTCGGCGTATCCGGAGGTGCCGGGGTTGCGGCGCAAGGAGCTCCTCCGTCAGCTCGTCTCGGTGCGGCCGTCGATCGTCGTCTCAGGCACGCACGGGAAGGGGACGACCGCGGCGATGATCGCCTTCGCGCTGCGCGAGACCGGGGGCGACCCGGCCTGGTTGATCGGTGCCCCCGTGCCCCAACTGGGCTCGAACGCCGGCTTCGGAGCCGGATACCTCGTCGTGGAGGCCGACGAGTCCGACCGTACCGTGTTCGTGCTGCCGGCGGAGATCGCCGTGCTCACGAACCTCGAGCTCGACCACCACACCGAGTACGTCTCGCTCGCCGAGCTGGAGGGCGAGTTCGACCGGTGGCTCGCGGGTGTGCCCCACGTCGTGCGGGACGCGCCGCCGTACGAAGGTGCACTGTCCGTCCCGGGAGAGCACAACCGCCTCAACGCCGGAGCAGCGATCGCGGCGCTCGAGCTCGCTGCCGTCTCGCGGCGGGACGCCGGCTCGGCGCTCGAGCGGTTCACCGGCACCGGGAGGCGGTTCGAGGTGCACGAGGCCGAGGTGACGATCGTCGACGACTATGCACACCACCCGACCGAGATCGCCGCGACGATCGCCGCGGCGCGCGAGAGATTCCCGGGCGCGCGTCTGCGGGTGCTCTTCCAGCCTCATCTCTACTCGCGGACGCGGTACCTGGCCGGCGAGCTCGCCGACGCCCTCGCGGCCGCAGATGACGTGGCGGTGACCGACGTCTATCCCGCACGGGAGAAGCCGATCGAGGGGGTCAGCGGCAAGCTCGTGACAGACGCGCTCAGCGACCGCGGCGTGCTCGCGGCCTACACGCCGACCGTCGAGCAAGGTGCCCGGCGCCTCGAGCGGCGAGCTCAGCCGGGAGATGTGCTGCTCGTCTTGGGAGCGGGGGACGTCGATCGAGCTGTCGGCCTGCTTCGTCGCTAGCGTGGCGCAGGTGGAGGAGAACGTCCCACTCGCCCGCTACACGACGATCGGAACCGGTGGCCCGGCGCGCTGGTTCGCGCGGCCGGCAACGGTCGAGGAGCTCCAGCGCACGCTTCGGTGGGCGAAGGAGCGCGACCTGCCGGTCGAGACGATCGGGCTCGGCTCGAACGTGCTTGCGCACGATGATGGGGTCGACGCGCTCGTGCTCAAGCTGGACGGCGATCTGATCCGGGCCGACGTACGCGGCAGCGTGCTCGTCGCAGGAGGAGGTGCGCCCAACGCGGTCGCGCTTCACCGTGCTCGCGCCGCAGGCCTCGGTGGATTCGAGTTCGCCTCCGCGATTCCGGGCACCGCCGGGGGCGGTGTGCACATGAACGCGGGTGCGTACGGCCGGGAATGGAAGGATGTGATGATCGACGCCGTGATCGTCGACGCCGACTACGTGCGCACGCTCACGGCAACCGAGCTCGGTCTTTCGTACAGGCACTCGGCGCTGCGATCGGGGGAGGTCGTCGCGGAGGTCAGGTTCCAGCTCGAGTCCAGCTCGAGGGAGGCGGTCAAGGCGTACGCTTCGAAGCTGCTCGCGCAGCGCAAGGCGACGCAGCCGACGAACAAGCGCACCTTCGGCAGCGTCTTCAAGAATCCGGAAGGTGGGCGCGCCGGGAGGATGATCGAGGAGTGCGGGCTCAAGGGCCACCGGATCGGCGGCGCCGTCATCTCGCCGCGGCACGCGAACTTCATCGAGAACTCGGGTGGTGCGACGAGTGCCGACTGCCTGGCCTTGATGGCCGAGGCACGCAGACGCGTGCACGAGCGGTTCGGGATGGTGCTCCAGCACGAGGTGCAGTTCCTCGGACCGCTCGAGCTCCCGCTCGAGTAGGGGAAGCGCCGGGCACGGCGAAAGTGGGCGCGTGGCTGCTCGAAAGAGGTTGACCGCGCGTACCGCGGTGCTGCCCGCGCGCCTCGGCGTGCGCGTGCCGGACATTAGCCGGGTCGCGCCGTCGGGCCGGTCGCTCCTGATCGCGGCCTTGTTGCTCGCGTTCGCCGCGGGCGCCTACTTCGTGGCGCGCGAGACATCGGTCTTCGCGGTGCAGACCCTCGACGTTCGCGGCGGCACGCCGGCCTTGCGTGCCCAGGTGCGGGCCGCGCTCGCGCCGACCGTCGGCAGGAGCCTCTTGAAGGTGGACGGCGACACCGTCGCCCGTGCCGTCACGCCCCTGCCCGGAGTGCGCTCGTTCTCGTTCGATCGCTCGTTCCCGCACACGCTGAGTGTGCGCGTCCATCGCGTTCAGCCCGCGTACGTCCTGCGCCAGGTCCCGGGCCGGAATGCGTTTCTCGTCGCAGGGAGCGGCCGGGTGGTCAGGCGGCTCGCGGATGCCCGCCGCTCCAGCCTTCCCCGCCTCTGGGTCACGAAGAGCGTGCACGTCGCGGTCGGCCAGCGGCTCGGCGCCGGGCCCACCGCGGTGGCGGCGACGCTCGTGCTGCTGCACGGCGCGCCGCTGCCCGGAGGCGTGCAGGTCGTGCGCGTCGGGCCGAAGGAACTGACGCTCGTGCTCGGCGGGGGGCTCGAGCTCCGCCTCGGCGACGGCGGCGACGTGCGCCTGAAGCTCGCGATCGCCCGCCGAATCCTGCGTCGGACCGGAGCCGCGAGTGCGGCCGGCGGATACCTGGACGTCAGCGTCCCCGAGCGGCCGGTGCTCTCCGTCGACTCTCAACTCGGAGGTTGAGCTTGACGGTTAGACTGGTCGAGACTCGGAGTTTGCGCGTTGACAAGGCAGGAAACCATCCGTACGCTCCCGAAAGAAGGAGGCGTTCGGCAGCCCCACCCTGCAGTCGAGCTTGAGGTCGAGCCCACACGAGATGAGAGACCGCTCCGGTAACTACCTAGCAGTGATCAAAGTCGTCGGCGTCGGCGGCGGAGGGACGAACGCCGTCAACCGCATGGTCGACGCGGGGCTGACGGGCGTGGAGTTCGTCGCGGTGAACACCGACGCGCAGGCACTGCTGATGTGCGAGGCCGACGTGAAGATTCACATCGGCGCCAAGGCGACCCGCGGCCTCGGCGCCGGAGCCGACCCGGCGGTCGGTCGCGAGGCCGCCACCGAGTCACGCGACGAGTTGAAGGAGGCGCTCAAAGGCGCCGACATGGTCTTCGTCACGGCGGGCGAGGGTGGGGGCACCGGCACGGGCGGCGCCCCGATCGTCGCCGAGATCGCGCGTGAGCTCGAGGCGCTCACCGTCGGTGTCGTCACACGGCCGTTTGCCTTCGAGGGCAGGCGTCGCTCGCAGCAGGCAGAACAGGGGATCAGCGAGCTCGCGGACAAGGTCGACACCCTGATCGTGATCGAGAACGACCGGCTGCTGCAGGTCGTCGAAAAGAAGACGCCGCTCTCCGATGCGTTCAAGCTCGCCGACGACATTCTGCGCCAGGGGGTGCAGGGAATCACCGACCTGATCACGGTGCCCGGCATCGTCAACCTCGACTTCGCCGACGTTCGGACGATCATGCGCGACGCCGGCTCGGCACTCATGGGGATCGGCACCGGCGCGGGCGAGAACCGTGCCGGCGAGGCTGCCCGTCACGCCGTCAGCTCGCCGCTGCTCGAATCCTCGATCGAGGGTGCAACCGGCATTCTCCTCAACATCAGCGGCCCGCCGGATCTGGGTCTGTTCGAGGTCAACGAGGCGGCCGAGGTCGTGACGAGTGCCTCCGACCAGAACGCGAACGTGATCTTCGGCGCGGTGATCGACGACCAGCTTCGCGACGAGGTGCGTGTGACCGTGATCGCGACGGGATTTGGCTCCCAGCGGCGACGCCGCGCCCGCACAGCGCCCGAGAGCGGCTCGCCGCTCGGGTCGAGGGGGCCGGAGTTCGATCCGGGCGATTCGCTCGACGTCCCGTCCTTCCTGCGCGACGAGTAGCCCCTGGGCGATCGCGGCGGCCGTCGCCACCGGGCTCACGGCCTCCCCCTTCCAGCCACGGCGCGCTCGGGCACGTCCGGTGTCAGACACAGTCGCAGTTCATCCACAGGGAAGGTCTGCGGCCCGGTGGGGCCGATCCGCGAGCACCCTGACGCCCTGGCGCTTCGGGGACGGTTAGCATCGCCCGCGAATGCAGACGCTTCGGCGTACTCCCTTGCACGATCGTCATGTCGCCCTCGGCGCCCGGATGGTCCCTTTCGCGGGGTGGGAGATGCCGGTCCAGTACGAGGGCGTGCTCCAGGAGCATCGATCGGTCCGCAACGATGCGGGTGTCTTCGACGTCTCGCACATGGGTGAGCTCGAGGTGGAAGGGCCGACAGCACGGGACCTGCTGCAGGCGATCCTCTCGAACGACGTCGACAGGCTCCAACCCGGACAGGCGCAGTATTCGTTGATCACGAACGACTCCGGCGGGATCGTCGACGACGTGATCGTCTATCGCCTCGACGGGCATCGCTACTTCGTGGTCGTGAACGCGTCCAACCGCGAGGCCGACTTCGCCTGGTTCAAGGACCACGAGCGGCGAGGCTCGGACGTTCGTGACGTCTCCGACCAGTACGCGCTGCTCGCGGTGCAGGGTCCCCGCGCGCTGGAACGGCTCGGGCTGCCCAGGGACGCGCCCTTCACGTTCCAGATGGGGGAGCTCGGCGGCGTCGAGGTGATGATCAACCGCACCGGGTACACGGGCGAGGAGGGCGTGGAGCTCGCGTGCATGGAGGATGACGCCGTGGGCCTCTGGGATGCGATCCTCGCCCGCGGCGTCACACCCTGTGGGCTCGGCGCGCGGGACACGCTGCGCCTCGAGGTCTGCTATCCGCTGCACGGGAACGACATCGGCCCCGAGCGCGACGCGGTCTCGTCGGGCCTCGCGTGGGCGTGTGCGCTCGACACCGAGTTCACCGGAGTCGGTCGGCTCCGCGAGCTCCAGCTGGATGGTCCCGAGCAGAAGCTCGTGCCCTTCGTGATGTCCGAGAAGGCGATTCCCCGGAGCCACATGCCGATCGAGGGAGGCGGGGAGGTGACGTCCGGGTCGCACTCGCCGATGCTCGACGTCGGGATCGGCATGGGGTATGTCCCCGCCGCCGCGGCAAGAGCCGGCACCGAGATCGTGATCGACGTGCGCGGCCGCCCGCGCAAGGCGGAAGTCGTGAGGAAGCCCATCTACAAGAAGGAGCTGTTGTGACCTCGAGCGAGTCGTACCCCGACGATCTCCTCTACCACTCCGAGCACGACTGGGCTCGCATCGAAGGCGACGAAGCCGTGCTCGGCGTCACCTGGTACGCGCAGGACGCGCTCGGCGAGCTCGTGCACTACGAGGCGCCGGACGTCGGCGCCTCGATCAGCAAGAACGCCTCGTACGGCGAAGTGGAGTCGGTGAAGGCTGTTTCGGACCTGATCTCGCCGCTGTCGGGTGAGGTGCTCGAGGTGAACCAGAAGGTCGTCGACGCCCCCGAGACGGTCAACGAGGATCCTTACGGCGAAGGCTGGCTGATTCGCGTCCGGCTTTCGAACCCGGACGAGCAGAGCGAGCTGCTCGACCTGGCTGCCTACAAGCAGGTGCTCGAGCAGGACGGCGCGTAGGGCGTGAGCTACCTCTCGCTCACCGATGCGGACCGCGAGGAGATGCTCGCGACGATCGGCCTCTCGTCGATGGACGAGCTCTTCCGGGACATTCCCGCGGCCATGCGCTACGGACGCGCGCTCGACGTCGCACCCGCGCTGACCGAGCCCGAGCTGCAACGGCATCTCGAGGAGCTCGCCGGAAAGAACGTGGTCGACGAGGTCTGCTTTCTCGGAGCCGGGATCTACGACCACCACGTCCCCGCCGTGGTCGACGCCGTTTTGCAACGCGGCGAGTTGCTCACCGCCTACACCCCGTATCAGCCGGAGATGAGCCAGGGCGTGCTGCAGGCGATCTTCGAGTACCAGACTGCAATCTGCGAGCTCACGGGCATGGACGTCTCGAACGCGTCGGGCTACGACGGCACCACCGTGGCCGCGGACGCATGCTTCGTGGCGAAGCACGCCACCCGGAGATCGAAGGTCGTCATCACCGAGGCGACCAATCCGCAGGTGCGGCAGGTCGTGAAGACCTATGCACCGGGCTTTGGCCTCGAGATCGTCGAGGTGCCTCACGAAGACGGCACGACCGACCCGAGCCGCCTGCGTGACGCCGCGCAAGACGCAGCTGCCGTGATCTTCCAGCAGCCCAACTTCTTCGGGATTCTCGAGAACGCCCCTGAGTTGGCCGCAGCGGCGAACGACGCGGAGGCGATGCCGATCGCGCACGTCGACGTGGTGTCGCTGGGCGTGCTCGAAGCCCCGGGCAACTACGGCTGCGCGATGGCGATCGGCGAAGGCCAGTCGGCGGGTAATGCCATGAGCTACGGCGGCCCGCACTACGGCTTCCTCGCCGCGCGCTCCGAATTCATCCGGCGCCTCCCCGGGCGGATCGTGGGCGAGACGGTGGACGCCGCGGGTGACCGCGGCTATGTGCTGACCCTGCAGACCCGCGAACAGCACATCAGGCGGGAGAAGGCGACCTCCAACATCACCACCAACCAGACGCTGCTCGCCCTGGCCGGGCTGGTGCACCTGAGCCTGCTGGGGCCAAACGGGCTGCGCGAGGTGGGGGAGACCTGCATGGCCCTCGCCGGCTACGCGAAAGAGCGGCTCGCCGCTTCCGGCCTCGAACTCGCGTTTCCCGAGGAGACAACATTCAAGGAGTTTGCAGTCCGCACCGGACGGCCCGCCCTCGAAGCGCTCGCGAGAGCCCGTGCGAAGGGCGTCTACGCGGGCTATCCACTCGGCCGGGACTACGGCGGTCTCGACGATGCCCTGCTCGTCGCCGTCACCGAGAAGCGAACCGTCGAGGAGATCGACCGGCTGGCCGAGGCGCTCTCGTGAAGCTGATCTTCGAGAAGTCGCGCCGCGGCCGGCGCGGGCTCGGGGTGCCGAGGCCCACGCTGCCGGTGCCCGAGGTGCCGGACGAGCTGGCGCGGAAAGCGGCGCCGCGCCTGCCGGAACTGGCCGAGCCCGAGGTGCTCCGGCATTTCACCGAGCTCTCGACGCGTAACTTCGGTATCGACACGGGCTTCTATCCGCTCGGGAGCTGCACCATGAAGTACAACCCGCGCATCAACGAGCGGCTCGTCGGGCTGCCCGGGTTTGCCGGCCTTCATCCCCTCGTCGAGGACGATGCGGCGCAGGGTGCGCTGGAGCTCGAGTGGCGGCTGCAGGAGATCCTGCTCGAGATCACCGGTCTCGACGCAGTCAGCCTGCAGCCCGCAGCCGGCAGCCAGGGCGAGTTGACGGGCCTCATGCTCTTCCACGCGTATTTCGCAGCCAAGGGTGAAGACGAACGACGCCGCAAGGTCGTGATCCCGGACACCGCGCACGGGACGAACCCGGCGAGCGTGACGATGGCGGGGTACGAGCTGACGCCGGTCAAGACCGACCCACGCGGCAACATCGACGTCGACGATCTGCGCGGCAAGGTCGACGGGGGCACCGCGGGCCTGATGCTCACCAACCCCTCGACGCTCGGCCTCTTCGACGAGAACATCGAAGAGATCCGCGACATCTTCCGAGCTGCCGGTGCGCTGATGTACTACGACGGCGCGAACCTCAATGCCGTCTGCGGCATCTCTCGACCCGGGGACATGGGCTTCGACGTCGTGCACATCAACCTGCACAAGACGTTCTCACAGCCCCACGGCGGCGGCGGCCCGGGCGGCGGCCCGATCGTCGTGCGCGACATCCTCGAGCCGTTCCTCCCTGTCCCCGTGATCGTCAAGGACGGCTCGACCTTCCGGCTCGACTACGACCGCCCGAAGACGATCGGCAGGGTGCGCGCGTTCACCGGCCCGTTCGGCGTCTTCGTCCGTTCGTACGCGTTCATGCGCTCGTACGGTCCCGGGTTGCGCGAGATGAGCGAGGTAGCCGTCCTGAACGCCAACTACCTGCTCGCGCGACTGAGGCGCGACTACGAGCTCCCCTATGACCGGCTCTGCATGCACGAGTTCGTGCTGAGCGCGCGTGCCCTGAAGAAGGAGTACGGCGTCACAGCGCTCGATGTCGCGAAGCGGCTGATGGACTACGGCTTCCATCCACCAACGGTGTATTTCCCACTCGTCGTGCCCGAGGCGCTGATGATCGAGCCGACCGAGTCGGAGGCGAAGGAGACGCTCGACGCCTTCTGCGACGCGATGCTGGCGATCGCCCGCGAGGCCGCCCACGAGCCGGAGCTCGTGCACGGAGCGCCGCACTCACGGCCGGTCAAACGGCTCGACGAGGTACGGGCGGCGAAGGATCAGATCGTCGGGTATCGGTTCGAGGACCACCCCGCCGAGCGGGAGGTCGCCGCCCGCCCGCTCGAAAGGCAGCACGGAGCCGAAGCGGAGGTCCCCGGCTAGGCCAGTTCGTCCCAGAAGCTCTCGAGCACCTCCGCCTCGCCTCCCTCGCCCGCGCCGAAGACGAGCAGCTCGAGCCCGTCGGCCCCGGCCTCGAAGCCGCGCGCCGTCTGCGGTGCGACGCGGATCGCGTCCCACTGTCGGATCGGCTGCGTCTCGCCCGCCAGCGTCACCCGGCCGCTCCCCGACAACACGACGTAGAACTCCTCCTGGTCGCGGTGGCGGTGCCCGAAGGGCTGGCGGAAGTTGGGAGCGAGTCGCTGGTAGCTGAACCCGCCCTGCTGGGCGTCCGTGGCCGCCCGCCCGAAGCGGGCCTCCATGCTCGGTGACATGCCGAACTTGACCGCCATGTCCTCGAGCTCCTTGATGTTCACGATCGAGTATCCGGCCATGTCGAGATCCTAGGCGGTCTCGTGCAGCTCCTGCCGCGCTTCCTTTTCCATCCGCTCGAGCCGCGTGTAGTAGTCGGGGAACTCGTTCAAGTGGGCGCGGGCGATCTTGGCGGTCACAATCGGATCGTCGCCGGTCACGTCGGTGTCGGGATCGTGCAGGCCGTGCTCGAGCTCCACGTCCATGCCGTTCCGGAACTGCTCCACGTCGAAGGGCGAGCTCGTCCAATCGATTCCGATCCTGCTGCCGTAGAGCCGTGCTTCCTCGGTGCTGAATTCCTTTCGTGGCATCTCGAAACCTCCGGTCGGTGATTCCCCGATCGTCTGCCCTCCGGGTGCCATGCGCCACAGGGAAAATACGCATGTCTCGCCGTAACGCTTCTGCCCCGAGCGAGTCAGTACCAGCGTGAAGAACAAGACGATCAAATCAGATGCCGAGTGGAGGGCGGAGCTGACCCCCGAGCAGTACCACGTACTGCGCGAGAAGGGCACCGAACGGCCGTTCACCGGCGAGTACGACCACGTGTTCGAGCCCGGCCGGTACCAGTGCGCCGGGTGTGGCGCCGAGCTCTTCGGGTCGGAGGCAAAGTACGACTCCGGCTGCGGCTGGCCGGCCTTCTCCGCGCCCGCGTCGGCCGAGGCGCTCGACGAGGAGACGGACGGGAGCTACGGGATGGTGCGCACCGAGGTGATGTGCGCTGCCTGCGGCGGCCATCTCGGCCACGTGTTCCCGGACGGCCCGCACCCCACCGGGCTGCGGTACTGCATCAACTCCGCTTCGATCAGGCTCGAGGAGGAGTGAGTCGCCGAGGGGCGATACGAGGCCCCGCCGCACAGGGCCTCGCCCGGCACTCTGCACGATCGGCCCGGCAATTGCCAGTCCTGGATCTCTGACTCACTGCCCCGCCTCGGCGGCGCTCTCTCGCTTGCGCCTGGATGCGCTGCTCGCGCGCCTCGAGGCGGACAGCTCCACCTTGCGCAGCCGGATGCTCTTCGGCGTCACCTCGACGCACTCGTCGTTGCGGATGAACTCGAGCGCCTGCTCGAGCGAGAGCGGGCGCGGCGGGATCAGGCGGATCAGCTCGTCGGCCGACGAGGCGCGCATGTTCGTCAGCTTCTTCGGCTTCGACGCATTCACGTCGAGGTCCTCGGACCGCGAATTCTCGCCGACGACCATCCCCTCGTACAGCTCGTCCGTGGGGGCGACGAAGAGCGAACCGCGCTCCTGGAGGTTCTCGATCGCGAATCCGGTCGCCTGGCCGCGCCGGTCGGCGACCAGGCTGCCCGTCGGGCGCGTGCGCAGCTCCCCGAACCACGGCTCCCACCGGTCGAAGACGTGGTGCATGATCCCCGAGCCGCGGGTCTCCGTCAGGAACTCGGTGCGGAAGCCGATCAGCCCGCGCGCAGGGACCAGGTACTCCATGCGAGCCCAGCCGGTCCCGTGGTTGACCATCTGCTGCATGCGTCCCTTGCGGAGAGCCAGTAGCTGGGTCACAACCCCGACGTACTCCTCCGGGACATCGACCGCCACCCGCTCGACCGGCTCCTGCCGCTCGCCGTCGATCTCCCGGACGAGCACCTCCGGCTTGCCGATCGTCAGTTCGAAGCCCTCCCGCCGCATGATCTCCGCGAGCACCGCGAGCTGGAGCTCACCGCGGCCCTGGACCTCCCACGTGTCCGGGCGGGAGGTGGGGAGCACGCGCAGCGAGACGTTCCCGACGAGCTCCTGGTCGAGTCGCTGCTTCACCTGGCTCGCGGTCAGCTTGTCGCCCTCGCCGCCCGCGAGGGGCGAGGTGTTGATCCCGATCGTGATCGAGAGGCTCGGCTCGTCGACCACGGTGACCGGGAGTGGACGCGGATCGTCCGGGTCGGCGATCGTCTCGCCGATCGTCACCTCGGGCAGGCCCGCCAGGGCGACGATGTCGCCGGGGCCGGCCTCCTCGGCCGGGACGCGGTCGAGAGCCTCGGTGACCAGGAGCTCGGTCACGCGCGCGTTCTGGATCTCGCCGTTCGCGCGGCACCAGGCGACCTGCCGGCCCTTCCTGAGAACGCCGTGGCGGACTCTCAGCAGGGCGAGCCGGCCGACGTAGGGGGAGGCGTCGAGGTTGGTGACGAGCGCCTGCAGCGGATGCTCCGGGTCGTACGACGGCGCGGGAATGGTCTCGAGCAGCGTCTCGAACAGGGGGCTCAGATCGTCGGCCAGCGCCGTCGGGTCGAGGCCCGCCCTTCCGTCGCGGGCGATCGTGTAGATGATCGGAAACTCGATCTGCTCGGCGGTCGCGTCGAGGTCGAGGAAGAGCTCGTAGACCTCGTTCACGACCTCCTCGATGCGTGCGTCGGGACGGTCGATCTTGTTCACGACGAGGACGACCGGCAGCCGAGCCTCGAGCGCCTTGCGCAGGACGAAGCGCGTCTGCGGCAATGGTCCCTCGGAGGCATCCACCAGGAGCAGCACGCCGTCCACCATCGTCAGCCCGCGCTCGACCTCGCCTCCGAAGTCGGCGTGACCCGGTGTGTCGATGATGTTGATCTTCGTGCCGTGCAGTCGCACCGATGTGTTCTTGGCGAGGATCGTGATGCCCTTCTCGCGCTCGAGATCCCCCGAGTCCATGACACGCTCGGCGACGTCCTGGTTCTCCCTGAACGAGCCGGACTGCCAGAGCATCGCGTCGACCAGGGTCGTCTTGCCGTGGTCGACGTGGGCGACGATGGCGACGTTCCGGAGGTCGTCGCGGTGGGCAAGGCTCTTCGACACGGCCCGGCAGGGTAGCGACCCGGCCGGCGACGTTTCGGCGTGGCGCGCCGCCGGAAGCTAGGCGGTCGCGGCCAACTGCCCGCAGGCGGCGGCGATGTCCCGTCCGCGCGTGAGCCGGAGCGTCGGCGAGAAGCCGGCTCGATGCAGAGCGTTCTTGAACTCGGCCATCGTCTCGCGGGACGACCCGTCGAACATCCCGGTCGGGTTGTACGGGATCATGTTGACCTTGAAGATCTTCGGGTCGAGTAGCTCGGCCAGGCCCCGCGCATGGTCGAGCGAGTCGTTGACGCCGGCGAGCATGACGTACTCCACGAACACCTTGCGTCTGCGCAGCTCGTGGTAGCGCAGGCACTCGCGGATCACGTCTTCCAGGGGATAGCGGTCGTTCACGGGCATGATCTCGCTGCGCAGGGCATCCGTCGGGGCATGCAGGGAGAGTGCGAGCCGAATCGGCTCCTCGACGTCGTCGACGAACCGGCGCAGGCCCGGCAGCCAGCCGACGGTGGAGATCGTCGTGCGGCGAGGCGTCACACCGAGATCCGGCAGCCGCCGGGCGGCAGCGAGGACGGCATCGACGTTGAGCATGGGCTCGCCCATGCCCATGAAGACGACGTGCGAGATCGGGGTGAGGCGCCGGAAATGCAGGGCCTGGTCGAGGATCTCCCAGGCGCTGAGGTTGCGGCGGAACTGCATCTGGCCCGTCGCGCAGAAGGTGCAGGTCAGCGGGCAGCCGGACTGCGATGACAGGCACACCGACTGACGGCCGTCGCGGAAGCGCATGAGCACCGCCTCGACCGGATGTCCTTCCCTCGTGCGGAAGAGCGCCTTCACCGTCCCGTCGACCGACTTCGCCTCGTGCTCGAATGCGAGCGTCGAGAACGGGACGCTCGCACGGAGCTGCTCGCGCAGTGCGACGGACAGATTCGTCATGTCAGCGTACGACTTCGTGCCACGGGCGGTCCATTCCCACACCTGGCGGGTGCGGAAGGCCGGCTCCGGCGCGAGCACCTGAGTGACGAGGTCGAGATCCACGCCGACAACGGTAGCTCCCAGCCGTAGGATCGTCCCATGATCGATCTCCGGTCCGACACGCAGACGAAGCCGTCGCCGCCGATGCGCGAGGCCATGGCGAATGCGGAAGTGGGGGACGAGCAGGAGCGCGAGGACCCGACCGTGCTCGAGCTCGAGCGCCGCGGCGCCGAGCTGCTCGGCCACGAGGAGGCCGTCTACCTGCCGACCGCGACGATGGGCAACGAGATCGCGCTTGCGATCCTGGGAGAGCGCGGCACGGAACTGCTCGTCGAGGAGCGCGCGCACATCATGGTCGCCGAGCTCGGCGGAGCTGCCTTCCATTCCGGGTTGCAGACGCGGGGTCTGCCCGGGCATCGAGGCCGCCTGACGCCCGGCCAGGTCCGGCAGGCAGCCTGGAGCGAGGGCGGTTTCTGGGGGCCTCGTGCCTCCGTGCTGGCGATCGAGAACACCCACAACACGGCCGGTGGCACCGTCTGGCCGCTCGAGGAGCTGCAGGCGGTGACCGTCGCCGGCCGCGAGCTCGGCCTGCGCTTGCATCTCGACGGCGCGCGCCTTGCGAACGCGGCCGTGGCGTCGGGTGTCCCCCTGTCGGAGATCGCAGGCGGCTTCGACACGGCGACGCTCTGCTTCTCGAAGGGGCTCGGCTGTCCCCTCGGCGCGCTCATCGCCGGCTCGGAAGCACTGATGTATCGGGCGCGGCAGGAGAAGCACCGCTTCGGCGGTGCGATGCGCCAGGCCGGGATCGTGGCGGCGGCCGGCCTGTACGCACTCGACCACAACCTCGATCGGCTCGCCGACGATCACGCCCGGGCACGCAGGCTCGCCGAGGGATGGGCGGCGGCGGGGCTGCCCGTCGACCTCGAGCTCGTCCAGACGAACTTCGTGCAAGTGCAGGTCTCGACTCTGGGCGTGGCGGAGCTCGACGCACTCGAGCGGATCCGCGCGCAGGGAGTGCTGCTGTCACAGACAAAACCGGGCACACTGCGCGCGGTGACCCACCTGGACATCACCGACGAGGACGTCGAGCGCGCGCTCGAGGCCGTTCCGCAGGCCCTGAGGGCCGATGTCCACGCCTGAGGCGCTCGACCGGCTGCTCCAGGAGCGGCAAGCGGACCGGCTGCCGTCGGTGGCAGCCGCCGTCGTGCGGAAGGGAGAGCTTGCGTGGTCGAACGCCGTCGGCAGCGCCAACTACGACGAGGACCGGGAGGCGACAACGGGCACGCAGTACCGCATCGGCTCGATCACGAAGACGTTCACAGCCGCCGCGATCATGCAGCTGCGCGACCAGGGCGCGCTCGACCTCGACGACAGGTTGGGCCAGCACCTCGACGGGGTCGCCGACGGCTCGCCGACGATCAGGCGCCTGCTCGCGCACGTCTCCGGCATGCGGCGCGAAGTCGGGGAGATGTTCGTCGACGGAACGACGCCGACCGAGGACGACCTCGACGTCGCATTCGCGCTCGAGCCTGCACAGGCCCACCACTACTCGAACCTCGGCTTCGGCCTCCTGGGCCGTGTCGTCGCTGCCAGATCCGGGATGCCGTACACGGACTACGTCGACGAGCGGATCATCCGGCCGCTCGGGCTCTCGCGCACGACGTGGCGCCCGCAACATCCGAAGGCTCAGGGCTATCTCGTCGACGACTACGCACGCACCGTCTGGAGCGAGCCGGAGACCGATCTCGGCGGCGTGGCGGCGATGGGGCAGCTCTGGTCGACCGTCGAGGATCTCGCGAACTGGGCGACGTTTCTCGCGTGTGGCGCCGACGGCGTCCTCGCCGCGCCGACGATCGAGGAGATGTGGTTCCCGCAGGTCATGTACTTCCCGGACAGCTGGGTGCTCGGTTGGGGCCTCGGCCTGATGCTCTTCAACCAGAACGGGAAGATCTTCGGGGGTCACGACGGTGCGATGGCCGGCCATCTCGCGAGTGTCTATGTGCATCGCAGGACGCAGATCGGCGCCGCTGCGCTGACCAACTCCGGCACCCGCGGGAAGATGGATCTGTTCGCGCTTTCGCTCGTCGAGAAGGCGATGGAGCTCTGGCCCGAGCCGATCGAGCCGTGGCGGCCCGAAGCCGATCCCCCGGACGACGTCCGTGCGCTCCTCGGCCGCTGGTGGTCGGAGGGGAACGAGTTCGTCTTCTGGTGGGAGCGGGGCGCCCTCCAGGCGAAGGTGGTCGGCACGCCGCCCGGGCGCGGCGAGACGACGTTCGAGCGCGACGGCGACGGCTGGCGCGCCTCGGTCGGGCGCGAGCGGGGCGAGCGCCTCCGCAGCGAAAACGGCCAGCTCGTCTGGGCGGGTTACCCGTTCACACGGACACAGCAGCCGTTCAAGGCCTAGGAGAAGTAGTACACGCCGACGACGCCGACGTAGGCGGCGACGAGCAGGAAGCCTTCCCGGCGCTTCGACGTGCCGTCCTTCGTCACGAGCCACGCCAGGCCGGAGGCGAGCGCCATCGTGGCGATCTCGACCGGCCGGAAGGAGAGGGACAGGTGGTGGGGCATCGCGAGCGACACGATCGCGGCCACGGGCGCGACGAACAGCGCCACCTGCATCGAAGAGGTGATCGCGATCTCCGTCGCAAGGGTCGTGTTGCCGTGCTTCGCAATCACGATCGCGCCCCCGTGCTCTGCGGCGTTGCCGACGATCGCGACGATCACGACCGCGATGAAGAACTCGTTCAGCCCGACTGCCTTGCCGAACGCGTGCAGGGAGTGCACGAGGATCTCCGAGACGAACGCGGTCGCCAGCGTCGCCGCGCCGAGCGTCGCGAGCGACGACGACAGTGACCACGCGTGTGCGCCGGGCGCGTCGCGGGCAGCGTCGCGATGGATGCGCAGGTTCTTGACGGTGATCCAGAGGTAGACCACGAGCAGGGCGACCGCCACCGGGATGCCGGCAACGACGAGCGAGTGCCGGTTCGGCGAGCCGTGCCAGCCCGGCACCGACGTGACGAGCAGGAGGACGACGGCGATCGCAACGCCCGAGAGCTGCCAGCCCAGGGAGCGCGCGTTCACCTTGCCCTGCCCGCCCGCGATCATCGCGACACCGAGCACGAGCAGGATGTTCGAGACGACCGAGCCGGTGATCGTCCCCCGCACGACCCCCGACAGGCCGTCCGCGGTGGCGATCAGCACGATGATCAGCTCGGGGGCGTTGCCGAAGCTCGCGTTCAGGAAGGCGCCGATCCCAGGCCCGGTGTGCTGGGAGGCGTGCTCGGTCGCTTCCCCGATCAACCAGGCGAGCGGAATGAGCGCCGCCGCCGACAGAACGAACGACGCCGTCGCGTCGAGGTGGAACCAGTAGCGGGCGATGACGGCGACCGGAGCGAGGGCGAGTGATGCCCAGAGGATCCTCCGCGCCACGGCGTTACCCTAGCCGGGGTGTGATCAGGGCCGTTCTCTTCGACTGGACGAACACACTCGTCCAATTCACCTGGGACGAAGAGCTCCTTGGCCTGGGGCATCGGGCAGGGCTGGGACGAGACGATTCCGCGTTCACCGAGCGCTACCGGGACCTGATGCTCGGCGCCGAGTCTCCGGGTCGCCCCTATGCCGATGTCCTCGGTGAGCTGGGCGTGGCCGATCCCGAGGCGTTCATCGAAGCCGAGCACGAGGTCTGGCGACCCGCACACGCCGTGCTCGGCTCGGCCCCGGCGCTCCTCGGCTCGCTCCGGGCTCGCGGGCTCAAGACCGGCCTGGTCGCGAACTCGTGGCCGGAGCCGGCGCGACTCCTGCGCGCGGACGCGGAGGCGTTCGGCCTCGAGCCCCTCCTGGACGTGATGGTGTTCTCCGAGGAGGTGGGCTTCGCCAAGCCGGAGCCCGAGATCTTCCTGCACGCGCTTCAGGAGCTCGGCGTCGAGCCTGAGGACGCGATGTTCGTCGGCGACCGCCTGGAGAGCGATGTGCAGGGAGCGGCGAACCTGGGGATGACAACCGTCCAGGCCTTGTGGTTTTCGGCCGACGACGGCACAGGTTCCATCGAGCCGGACTTCATGGCCTTCACGGCCATGGATGTGCTGAACTTCGTGCGGCGTTTAGCGCTGTCGGGCTGAAAAGTCAAGTCTTGCGGCCGTCCGCAAACGCTCGGACAATGCAGCCATGACGCCAGAGCAGATTGCCGCTTCGCCGGCCCTGCCGCTCCATCCCCAGGACGAGCTGGAGTGTCGTCGCTGCGGCGTCCATTGCGACAAGGTCGTCTATCCGGGGGCCTGTCTCTCGCGCGGCTGTCCCTTCGTCTACTCGTACGAGGCCTGGGGCCACACCTACGTCGGCTGCATGCAGAAGGTGTTCGACGTCGAGATCGACATGGACATGCTGCGGGCGGCGGAGGCCCGGAAGCCGGGCTTCGGGGCGATCCTCGCGCAGCGCCGCCCGCTGCCGATGTGCAAGGCGGAGATCGAACGCACGTACGAGTCGCGGCTCGACGAGGAGCTCGGCTGTATCAATCCCGAGTTCGACGAGCTGCCCCTCGGCGAGCCGACCTTCCGGATCTTCGCGCAGATCAGGAGCGGCTGAGCAAGGCGTCTTCGCGGCGCCGGCGGATCGTCCGGGTGGCGATCCAGGCGAGCCACGCGACCAGAAGCAGCGGCGCTCCGAGAGCGAGTGTGTAGACGGCGGCGATTCCGATCCACCGGAACGCCACGCCGAGCCCGTGCAGCGGCCCGTGGTGGGTGGACTTCGGCTTCGGGGCGGCGGTGGCGAGGTGCAGACGCACCGTCGCGTACCGGGCCGACCGGATCGTGGCGGCCTCGGTGCGCTGCAGCTTCTCGATGCGGCGCGTGAGAGCGGCGATGCGGGAGGCTGTCTGCGGCGACTGCGGCCCGGAGCGGAGCTCCGCCAGCTGACGTTGCAGTCGCGCGATCGTGCGTTCGGTCGCGTTGAGACCGGCCTGCAGGTCCTGCACGTCGACCCGCTCGGCCGTGATCGTGCCGATGGCGGAAAGGCGGGCGATCGCCTCCTGGATGTGCGCGCGCGGGATCTTCAGGTTCAGATCAGCGCTTCCCGACCTGGCAGCGGTCCTCGCGTGGACCGATCCGGCATAGCCGCCGAGCGACTTGGCGATCCGGAGAGCGCGCTTGACGCCGTTCGAGACGGCGTCCGGCGTCGGTACCCGCAGAGCGAGCCACGCGCCGTAGCTCTGGACGCGACCGGCGGACGGGGCGGGGGTAGGCGCCGCCTTCAACGGAGGCGACGCGGCGGAGCCGTGCGCGAGGCCTGCCCGTTCCACCGGCACGGCGGTCGGCGGGCTGTGCGTCGGCCGGCCGAGCACGATTGCCGCCGCGATCGCCGCCGCGACCGGCACGACGACGACGAGCGCCCGCCGCCACGTGAGCCTGCGGCGCGCCACCGGTGTCGTATCGGCGGCCGCGATCAGCCGGACGCGGGCGCGGACTTCGGCCGGTGCCTCGCGGCGCGCGGCGCGCAACTCGGCGACGAGATCACGCTGCGACATGGAGCGCCTCCTCGAGCTTCTTGAGCGCCCGGTTCAGGCGCGTCGTGCAGTTCGTCGCGGAGATGCCGAGCACGCGGGCGGCTGCTGCTGCGTCGAGATCCAGCAGGACCCGGAGCGCGACCACCTCCCGCTCGCCGGCGGAGAGTGCTCGCAGGGCGGCTTCGAGGTCGGGCGAGAGGCCTTCGACGAAGCGCCCCTCGATTCGATCGTGCTGTGCGGCGAGCTGTTCGCGCCGGGTGCGCCGGCGCTCGGCGCGGAAGTGGTCGAGCGCCACCGTCCGCGCGACCTGGCAGAGCCAGGTGCGGACAGAGCCGCGGTCCGGGTCGAAGCGGTGCCAGAGCCGGAGAGCGCGTTCGAAGGTCTCGCCGGCGAGGTCGTCGGCCGCGGAGCGGTCGCCCGTGAACCAGGTGAGGTAGCCGTAGACGTCGTCGAGGTGCGTTTCGGCGGCCTGGGCGAATGTCATCTCACGGCTCATACGCCACGCGGGGATGAACAGTCACACAATTCGCCCTCTCTCGTGACGCTCTTGCCCGTTTTGCTTCTGAGCTTCCTCTGAGCCGGCTCAGAGGAAGCTCAGACGCCGTTCGTCCAGCGGGCGTGCAGATCTCGCAGCTTCTGGATCTCCTCTGCATTGGGGCCTTGCTTGTTCACGCCGGGCACCTCGAGGTAGGCGCTCAGGTGCTGGAGCGCGGGATGGGCGATGAACGCGCCCAGGCCCTCGCCCATCACGCCCTCACCGATGTTGGCGTGCCGGTCGCGGTTCGAGCCGAGCTCGGCGGCGCTGTCGTTCACGTGGAGCGCCCGCAGCCGGTCGAGGCCGATCCCGGCATCCACGGAACCGACGAGCTCGTCGACCGCCTGCGGATCCGTGACGTCGTAGCCGGACACGTAGAGGTGACACGAGTCGAGACAGATCCCGAGACGCGGATGATGGTCGAGCCGCTCGACCAGCGTCTGCAGCTCCTCGAGTGAGCGGCCGATCGTGCCGCCGGCTCCTGCAGAGTTCTCCATCAGCAGCCAGGTGTCGCCGTCGCAGCACTCCAGGATCTTCGCGAGTGCCGCCGAGGTTCGATCGAGCCCGATCTCGAACCCGGCCCCCAGGTGTGAGCCGACATGGAAGATCACGGCATCGGCGCCGATCGCAGTCGCTGCGTCGACGGTGCTGCGCATGGTCTGAATCGACTTCTCGTAGATCTCGTCGTCCGGCGCTGCAAGATTGCAGAGGTAGAGCGCGTGACACACGACACCCCCGATGCCGGCCTCGGCCCGGCGGGCGCGGAAGCGCTCGATCGCCTCCGGCTTGTGATTCGTCGGCCGCCACATCCGCGGGCTTTGGGTGAACACCTGAACGCAGTCGCCTCCGATCGCCTCGATGCGGTCGATCGCCGTGTCGATTCCCCCGCTGGAGGACATGTGCGCGCCGAATTCCACCGCCGCCCTACGATAGAGAGATGGCGAGCGTCCGCGTCCGCATGGCTCCGAGCCCGACCGGGCTCCTTCACATCGGCAACGTGCGCACCGCCCTCTTCAACTGGCTGTTCGCCCGGCACGAGGGCGGCGAGTTTCTCCTGCGCATCGAGAACACCGACACAACCCGCGAGGTCGAGGCCGCCACCGCACAGATCCAGGAGTCCCTGCGCTGGCTCGGTCTCGACTGGGACGGGCCGGTCACGTTTCAGCTCGACAATCTCGGGACGTGCCAGAAGCTCGCCCACCAACTGCTCGCCGAGGGGAAGGCGTACGAGGACGAGGGTGCGATTCGCTTCCGCATGCCTGACGAAGGCGCGACGACGTGGGACGACGTCGTGCTCGGCCGGATCGAGTACCCGAACAGGGAGATCGAGGACCTGGTGATCCTGAGGTCGGACGGCCGTCCGACGTACAACTTCGCGAGCCCGGTCGAGGACGTGCAGGACCGCATCACGCACGTGCTGCGCGGGCCCGACCACGTCGCGAACACGCCGAAGCAGATCAACATCCTCCAGGCGCTCGAGGCGGATCTGCCCGTGTACGGCCACGTGCCGAACGTGAACGGCGACGACGGCAAGAAGCTCTCGAAGCGCCACGGCGCGGTGACGGTGGACGAGTTCAGGCGAGACGGCTACCTTCCGGCTGCGCTCGTCAACTAC
Organism: uncultured Thermoleophilia bacterium; assembly: GCA_963826485.1. Taxonomy (GTDB): domain Bacteria; phylum Actinomycetota; class Thermoleophilia; order Gaiellales; family Gaiellaceae; genus PALSA-600. The sequence continues at coordinate 3,181 of CAWGXF010000009.1, read as the reverse complement.
CTCGCGCTGCTCGGGTGGAGCTACGACGACAAGACGACGATCATGTCGCGCCACGAGCTGATCGAGCGCTTCACACTCGACCGGGTCGGCGCGAGCCCTGCGACCTTCGACTACCAGAAGCTCGACTGGATGAACGGCGTCTACCTGCGGAACCTCCAGCCGGACGAGTACGCGCACGACCTTTGCAGGTGGCTCGGGGAGCAGGACATCTCGTGGCCGCTCGACCGGGTGCACGCGACGGTGCCGCTCGTGCAGGAGAAGATCGAGAAGTTCTCGCAGTATCCCGACTTCGTTCGCTTCTTCTTCGAGCCGGTCGTTCCACCGGGCGGTGTCGACCAGGAGATCTGCCGTGCGGCGGCCAAGCGGCTCGTCGCGGTCGAGCCGTGGGAGGCCACTGCGATCGAAGAGGCGCTGCGGGCCATGGCCGAGGAGCGTGGCCTGAAACCGCGCGACGCGTTCGCCCCGATCCGGCTCGCGGTCACGGGCGCGAAGGTCTCACCGGGGCTCTTCGAGAGCATCGAGCTGCTCGGCCGCGAGGAGAGCCTCGCCCGGCTCGGGTCGGCCGTGGCCGCCTGAGATCGCCTTCTGTGAGCGCTCTACGGTCGATGGGCGACGACCGCGCCGCACACGGCCACGAGCCCCGCGACCCAGACCGGCCACAGCTGCAGCGTTGCTCCGGCGACGAAGGCGAGCGCCCCGATCAGGGCCAATGCGAACGCGGCGAGCGGTCTGCCGAACTCGTGTTCGAACGTCTCTTCCGCCACGACGGCCCGTGGTGGGGGCGTCTCGAGGCGCATGCGTGCGAGGCGCACGCGAAACAACGCGCCGCGCCATTCGTGGAGGAGGGTGTCGACGCCGTCTGCGCCCCAGACCGAGACGGCCTCGACGACCTCGGCGGTCGCATCCCGTGCGCAGGTGAGCGCGTCCGCGAGCTCGGCATGAGCGGTCGCGGCGGCAGGAGGAGGCTCGAGCCCGTACGCGTGCTCCGAGGCCAGGTGCAGTGCGTACTGCAGACGGCGGAGCGAAGACACGGAGCCGGCCTCGTCGAGCCGGTCCGGCTCCGCCGCCGTCCCATCGAGGCGTGCCAGCGTGCGGGCGAGTCCCGACCACAGATCGCCCAGAGCGACCGAGTAGCATTCATCGGTGCCGGTCTTCGGCCCCACGTGCCGATCCTACCGTTAGCATCCTGCGCCGATGGGTCGACCTGCGGCCAGGGTGCTCGTCGTCGACGACGACGGGTCGCTTCGCTTGCTCTGCCGGGTGAATCTCGAGCTGGACGGCTTTGCCGTGCGCGAGGCGGCGACGATCGCCGAGGCAGACCGTGCCGTCGCCGAGGAGCGCCCGGATGTCGTTCTCCTCGATGTCCACCTGCAGCAGGACGACACGCGCGAGCTGCTCGAGCGCTTGCGCGCCGCCGGGATTCCGGTCGCGCTCGTCACCGGTTCGGTCGACCTCGACGAGTTCAGGGGCGCCGCCGACGCAGTGCTCGCCAAGCCGTTCGAGCCGCATGCCCTCGTCGAGACCGCTCGCCGCCTCGCTAGGGTGGGCCCGTGAGCTCCACTTCGGTCTTCAGTCCGACCGAGTTCCAGGCGCGTCTCGAGCGCTACCTGTTCGAGCGCTCGGAGGAGTGGCGCGCCGTGCGGGTAGGGGAGAAGGAGGTCTCCGAGCAGGCGGAGATCGTCCGGCGTTTTGCCGATCTCTTCAGCCGCGAGCAGCTCGATGCGCTGGCGGAAGCGCACGATCGATCCGGCGGCGACGAGCGCGAGCTCCTGTACCGCCTCAAGAAGACCTGCGAGTCGGGACTGATCTCCGCGCACCTCGCCGAGCGGGAGGACGAGCTCGAAAACCGCGTTCTCGCCGCGCGTGTCACGTTCAACGGCGAGGAGATGCCGCTGCGGAACGCGCAGGCACAGCTCGCGGTGCTGCCGTCGTACGCCGACCGGGAGAAGCTCGGCGCGATTCAGGCAGCGGCGAGTGCAGCGTTCAACGACGACCGTCTCGAGCTGCTGGCCTCGAGCGAGGAGCTCGCGGCCGAATACTCCGGTATCCCAGGCGCGATCGAGCGCAACGAGGAGGAGAAGGACATCTCGCTGTGGGATCTGTCGCGGGCGCTCGAGCGGGCGAGTGACGACTCGACCGCTGCGTACGAGGGGCTGCGCGAGCGTTGGTTCGCGAGGCTGCTCGGCGACGAGCGCGAGTCGATTCCCTCGAGCTACCACACCGCCTGGATGCGACGGCTCTCACCGCTCGAGTCGACTTATACGAAGGACCGCGCGACGGAGATCTGCCTCTCGACCCTCGATGCGCTCGGATTCGATCTCAACGCCCAGCCGAACATCAAGCTCGATCTGGACGACCGGCCGCAGAAGTCACCTCGCGCGTGTGTGATCGCAAGCGATCCGCCGAAGATCGTGCACCTGATCACTCGGGCCCAGGGAGGCCTCCACGACTACCAGGCGTTCCTCCACGAGGCGGGCCACGCGCTGCACTACGCCGGCTGCGACCCTGCGCTCCCCTATGTCTTCCGCCGCATCTCGCGGGATCATGCGCTGACGGAGATCTACTCGTACATCGTCGAGGCGGTGTCGCGAGAGCCCGAATGGCACGAGCTCCACTTCGGTCTGTCGCCCGAGCAGGCACAGGAGAACGCCGAGGCGACGACGTTCCTCGAGGCGCTCCTCTACCGCCGCTACGAGGCGAAGCTGCGCTTCGAGCTCGACTTCTGGTCCCGCTTCGGCGGCGACGGTGGCGATCCCGGCGTCTACGAGCAGCTGCTGACCGACGCCACCGGCGTGCGTTACCGCCGTGACAACTACCTCTCGGATATGGATGCCGGGTTCTACTCGGCGGACTACCTGCGCGCCTGGATCCGCTCGGCGCAACTTCGCCACCATCTCGTCGACCAGGTGGGCGACGACTGGTGGCGCAGTCCGAGCACCGGCGAGCTGTTGCGGGAGCTCTTCCGCGAGGGCACCAAGCCGACGAGCGAGGAGATCGCCGGTCGCCTCGGGTTCGAGCCGTTCGACACGAGGCCGTTGCTGCGCGAGATCGGGGCCTAGCTGCCCGCAGCGGGCGGTCTCCGAGAGGGCGTTTCGCTACACTGGCCCGCGTTCTGCGCGGCCCATTCGTCTAGTGGCCTAGGACACCGCCCTCTCACGGCGGCGGCACGGGTTCGAATCCC
>CAWGXF010000008.1:0-187493 GCA_963826485.1 uncultured Thermoleophilia bacterium | reverse complement strand
GAGCGCCTCCACCGTCCCATCCGAGGCCCGGGCCGCCTCGCGAAGCCCCTGGCCGAGCTCCCCGAAGCCCTGGTGGTGATGCGACTTCACGTCGTGGCGCTCGCCGAGGAGCGAGCCGAGCCGCGTGCCCGGGACGACTTCGACGTCGTGCTCGGAGAACACACCCGACATCTCCTTGTGCAGGTCGTTGCCGACCCGATCCGGAACGTGCTGTTCGATCCCGCCGCCGAGTGCGACGTTCAGCACCTGCGAGCCGCGGCAGATCGCGAGCACGGGCAGATCGCGCGCAAGCGCTGCTCGCATCAGCTTCAGCTCGAAGTCGTCGCGCTCCCGAACGACGCCGTTCGTCTCGGGATGGGGACTGTCCCCGTACAGCTCCGGGTCGAGGTCGGAGCCGCCCGAGAAGATGAGACCGTCGACGACGTCGAGCGTCGCGTCCACGTCCGCCCCGGGGGGCACGAGCAGCGGTGCGCCGCCCGCCCGTTCGACCGCGCGCACGTAGTCCGCCGGGATGAGCGCCGCCTCCAGCTCCCAGGCGCCCCAGGCCGCGCGCGTCAGGTACGTCGTGATCCCGACTACGGCCTTACCCACGCTCGTACAACCGCTCCCGTTCCCAGCTCGTCACGACGCGATCGAACAACTCTTGCTCGGTGTGCGCGTAGTTGAGGTAGTGGTCGACGACGTCGTCCCCGAACGCGGCGCGTGCGACCGATCCGCTCTCCAGCGCCGCAATCGCATCGCGCAGCGTCGATGGGAACCGATCGGCATCCGATACGTACGCGTTACCTTCGAGCGCCGGCGGCAGCTCGAGCCGGTTCTCGATCCCGTGCAGCCCGGCGGCGATCGTCGCCGCGAAGGCGAGGTACGGGTTCACGTCACCGCCCGGAATGCGTGACTCCACCCGCATCCCCGGGCCGGAGCCGACGATGCGGAAGCCGCAGGTGCGATTGTCACGCCCCCAGGCGAGGGTCGTCGGAGCCCACGACCCGGAAGCGAAGCGCTTGTACGAGTTCACATTCGGTGCGTAGAAGATCGCGAGCTCGCGGGCACAGGCGATCTGCCCGGCGAGGTACTGCTCGAAGGTGTCGCTTTCGCCCTCGAACGCACTCTCATCGCTCCGCCACAGCGACGAATGGATGTGGCAGGACGAGCCGATCCAGGTGTGGTCCGGTTTCGCCATGAACGTGATCGAGCACCCGTTCAGGTGCGCGATCTCCTTCGCGCCGTTCTTGTAGACGACGTGGTTGTCGGCCGTCGTCAGCGCGTCGGCATAGCGGAAGTTGATCTCCTGCTGACCCGGCCAGGCTTCGCCCTTCGAGGTCTCGACCCTGATGCCGGCGCCATGCATGCCGTTGCGGATCTGTCGCAGCACCGGCTCGTCATAGGTCGCGGCCAGGATGTGGTAGTCGAGGATGTACGGGACCGACGGCGTGAGGTTGTCGTAGCGCTTTCGGTGCGCCTCCTCGTAGGTCTCGCGCAGCAAGTAGAACTCGAGCTCGGAGCCCACCATCACCTCGAAGCCGAGCGTGCGAGCCCGATCGACCTGCACTCGCAGGATCTGGCGCGGTGAGGGCCGCACCGGGGAACCATCGCTCCAGGCGACGTCGCAGAGCACGAGCGCCGTCGCGTCCAGCCAGGGGATTCGCCTCAGCGTCGCCAGATCGGGCCGCAGGTCGAAGTCGCCGTATCCACGCTCCCAGGAGGCGAGCTCGTAGCCCCGGCCGGGATTCATCTCCATGTCGAGCGCGAGCAGATAGTTGCACCCCTCGGTGCCGTGGCCGTGGTCGACCTGCTCGAAGAAGAAGTCGCGATGAAGGCGCTTCCCCATCAGGCGCCCCTGCATGTCGGTGAACGCCATGATCACCGTGTCGATCGACGAGTCTCCCCGCAGTTCCTCGAGCGTCAGCACACTCTCCCTCTCGGTCGGTTTGCCAATCGTGTCTTCGGTCGCTCGAACCGAATCTTGGCCGTCCTGTCAAGTGCGGCGGCCGAGACAGGGGCCTACGAGCTTCTTAGGCCGCTCCTAGGTGACGGTCCTAGGGTGAGTGAGTGCCTCCGTATACCAATCGTCCACAGGTGTGGGTCGGGCCGGCTCAGGAGCACGGCCACCGTGGTGTCGGCTTCGTTCTGTTGGTGATCCTCCTGATCCTCGTCGCGGCGCTGATCGGATATGTGGCCGCCCGGCTCACGGTCGGCCGTGGCTCGGCGCCGGCGCCGCCGGCGCCCGAGACGTCCGACGAGCCCCTGGCGCTTCTTCGCCTTCGGTATGCCCGCGGCGAGATCGACCGCGACTCCTTCCTGCAGGCGAGCGCGGATCTCGGCGGCCTGCCGCCTCCCGCCGCGGCCTGACCCCGAAGCTCGCGGCCACTAGAGTCGAGCCGTGCGCCGCTTCCGCTACGTCGTCTGCGACGTGTTCACCGACGTCCCGCTCGCCGGGAATCAGCTCGCGGTCTTCACCGATGCGCGCGACCTCGACGAGCCGACGATGCGTGCGCTGGCGAAGGAGATGAGCTTCTCCGAGACGGTATTCGTGCTCCCGCCCTCGAGCGACGAGGCCGATGTGCGGATCAGGATCTTCACGCCGGCGGTCGAGCTGCCGTTTGCAGGCCATCCGACGCTCGGGACGGCGTTCGTCCTCGGTGGACCGCTCTCGAAAATGGTGATTCGGCTCGAGACCGCCGCGGGAGTCGTGCCCGTCGAGCTCGAGCGCGACGGGCCGCGCATCGTCTTCGGTCTCATGGAGCAGCCGATCCCGGCCTGGCGGGCCGTTGCCGACCCGGGGCCAATCCTGAGTGCCCTCGACGTCGCCGGTTCTGGTCTGCCGATCGAGCGTTACGACCTCGGCCCCGGCCACGTGTTCATCGAGCTCGGCACGCCGGGCGACGTCGCTGCGCTCGTGCCCGACGTCGCCGCGCTCGCGCGTGCCACGCCGGACGGTGTGAATTGCTTCGCGGGCGACGGCTCCCGCTGGAAGACGCGCATGTTCGCCCCGAGGGACGGCGTCGTCGAGGATCCGGCGACCGGGTCGGCGGCCGGTCCGCTCGCCGTCCACCTGGCCCGACACGGGCGCATCGCGTTCGGCGAGCGGATCGAGATCTCCCAGGGCGCCGAGCTAGGCCGTCCCTCCACCCTCTATGCGACCGCGTACGGGTCGGGGGATTTGCTCGAGCAGGTCACCGTCGGCGGCTCCGCCGTGGTTGTCGCGCGCGGTGAGTTCAGCTTTTGACGGACGCTACTGCGGCTGCGGGACGATTCGCATGTACGGCCTCGGTTCCTTCCACTCGCCGAAGACCTCTTTGGCCTCGTCGTTCGACACCGCGGAGGTGATGACCACGTCGCCTCCGGGCACCCACTGAGCCGGCGTCGCGACACGATGCTTCGCGGTCAGCTGCAGTGAGTCGATCACACGGAGGACCTCGTCGAAGTTGCGCCCGGTCGTCATCGGGTAGACGAGGATCAGCTTGACCTTCTTGTCCGGGCCGATGACGAAGACGTTTCGCACCGTTTGGTTGTCGGCCGGCGTGCGCGGCGCCGAGTCGCCGGACGTGCCGGCCGGCAGCATCCCGTAGAGCTTGGAGACGTTGAAGTCGTCGTCGCTGATGATCGGATAGTTGGGCGCGTGCCCCTGGGTCTCTTCGATGTCGGTCGCCCAGTCCGAGTGGCGGTCGAGCGAGTCGACCGACAGACCGATCACCTTGACACCGCGCCGGTCGAACTCGGGCTTGATGCTGGCCATGTAGCCGAGCTCCGTCGTGCAGATCGGTGTGAAGTCCTTGGGATGCGAGAACAGAACGGCCCACGAATCGCCGATCCAGTCGTGAAACGTGATCGGCCCCTCCGTCGTCTGGGCCTCGAAGTCGGGTGCGGTATCACCGAGCTGCAGCGCCATGCGTCATCTCCTTCTCGTGAATCTCGAAATGAGAGCCTATGCGGATAGAACGCTGCCGCGCGACGTCAGCTTCCCGGAAAGGCGACGGCGATGATCTCCGGCAGCTCCACGGCGAGCGAGCTCCAGAAGACGCCGCCGTTCCGGGAGAGAAAGACTCGGTTTCGCGCGGCGTAGACGATCAGGTCGGGATCGTCCTCCGAGACGGCCACCGCGCGGCCCGGGGGGAGGCCGCGGCCCGACTCGCGCCAGGTGGAGCCGGTGTCGTACGAGACCAGGAGCGGGGGCTTGGCATCGACCACCGCGACGACGGTCGCTCCCGCCGCGGCCGCGGCGAGCACCCTGGGCAGGTTGAGCACCGGAGCCGGCTGCGGGCCGACCTCTTCGTCCCAGGCGTCTACATCGCCGGTCTCGAGATCGACCGCGAACGGTCCGGCGACGGTCGAGATGAGCACCTTCATGGTGCGATCAGCGACGCGACGACCGCGGTCGCGCGGCGTGCGGCGCCCAGGGGAGCGAACCCAGCGTTGCGCGCGACGACGTAGGCGGTGGCGAACGCGTCGCCCGCGCCCGTCGGGTCCCCGGGGTGGGCGCGGGCCGGCACGAGCTCGGCGTGGCCGCCGCAGTACACGGTCGAGCCACGCGAGCCGTGGGTGACGACGACCTCTCGCACCCCGAGCGCCGCCGGATCGCCCAGCACCTCAGCTTCCTCGTCGGCGAGCTTCAGCACCCAGACGTGCCGCAGGAGATCGCGGTCGAAGTCGTCGTCGAGGCGGAGCGGCCCGACCTGCGGCGCGCGAACCAGTCCCTGTCCGTCGAATGAGACACGGCGGCGCCTGGCGAGTGCGGCGATCGTCTCGACGGGGAACTCGTGACGCGCGAGCGGCGCCACGTGGACCCAGCGCCCTGTCGGCAACGCGGGCACGTCGTCGGGCAGCCAGGTGTCGCCGAGGGCGTCGATCGCCATCGTGCGCACATCGCCGTCGTAGGAGAACGAGAACGTTGCCGTCGAGTTGCCGGGCACGTATCGGACCGGCGTCCCGAGCCGGACCACCGGCGGCACGAGCGCATCGCGGTCGACCGCCGCACAGCGTGCGACGATCCGTGCGGGCACCCGCAGGCGCTGGAGCGCGCGCGCTCCGTGGTAGGAGCCGCCGCCGACCCGCGGTGCGTTCCCCGGCAGCAGGTCTCGCGAGAGGTTTCCGATCAGCGCGATCACGCGCCCAGGAGTATGGGCCTCCTCACGGCGACGCGGGCGAGCGCGGCGAACCCGAACGCGACGGCGAAGCTCGGCAGGGACGCCCCGCCCCATGGCAGCGCGTGGGGATGGGCGTGCGCGACGACTCGCGTCCACCAACCCGGGCCTTGTGGATACAGCCACTGGTACAGGACGAAGCCGGCAAGCCACGCACCGATCATCTCGACGCGCAGCTGTGGCGAGTGGAACACATCAGCCGGCGAGTAGTGGCGGCCGGAGAGCAGCCAGTCGGCCAGCAGCACTGCGAAGAGCGGCACGAAGAACGATCCGAGGAGGTAGAGGAACGGCTGGTAGTTGCGCAGGTCGACGATCAGCGCCCCCGCGGTCGCCAACCCCGCAAAGCTCACGACGAGCACTCGCTGAGGGATGCCCGGCAGCAGGTTCTGCAAGCTGACGGCCCCCGAGTACACGTTTGCGAATGCCTCGTCACTTTCGTCGACGGTCAACGCGAGCAGGGCCAGCACGCTCGCCGCGCCACCCGCGGCGACCGCGGTCAGCAAGGCCGGCGCCTCGCTGATGTTGCGCGACAGCGCGATCACCGCCCCGAGCGCGAACAGCGGAATGGTCGGCGCGAAGTACCCCAGGCCTGCGCTCCAGAAGCCGCCCACCCGGGTGCGTGAAAAGCGGGTGTAGTCGGCGACGAGCGGCGTCCAGCTGATGATCGACGCGAGGACGAGGTCGAAGCCCGGCCAGAATGCGTGTGCGCCGCCGCGATGCCACAGCCGAACGGGATGTTGCCCGTGCAGCGACCACCAGGCGATGTACAGCAGTGAGGCAATCACCACCCACACGGCGAACTTGCGCACATACCTGCGCACGAATCCGACGGGGCCGAGGAAAGCGAGGGCCGTCGCGACGATGCCGAACGTGATCTTCCAGAACGAGACACCACCGAAGCCGAGCACCTGCTTCGAGAGCGCGCTTGCCCCGGTGGCGATGATGATCAGCTCGAACACCGACCAGCCGAGGCACTGCAGGATGTTGAGCCCGGTCGGCAGGTAGGAGCCGCGCTGACCGAGGGGTGCACGCAGAAGCACCATGGTCGGGACGCGGGCGTCCGCGCCGATCAGCCCTCCGAGCCCGAGCAGCACGCCCCCCACGACGGCTGCGGCGACGATTGCGCCGAACGCCTCGGGCAGCGTGAGCGCGAGCCCGTACTGGTCGGCCGGCAGGACGAGGAAGGCGCCCGCGACGATCACGAGCAGTGACACCGACAGGTTCGCCCACAGGAGGAAGCCGTCGAACGTGCCCAGCACGCGCAGGCGCTCTGGAACGGGCTCGATGCCCCAGGAAGGCGTTTCGATTTCTGTCATACGACGCTCCCTTCGCCGGCATGACCCGGATCAGGTTCGACGGGTGTGATCTCAGCCCCACGCAGGGCACCCCGGTGAGCGGAGACTAGTACATCCGTCCGAAAGTTCGGTCGGTTATCCGGCGAGACGCCGCCGGGAAGCGGCCATGACTTACGGGCGGGTGTACTAGCGAGAGCGGCATGACGCCGCGGGACTACGCAGCGAGGAGCTTGCGCAGCACGTAGGGGAGGATCCCGCCGTGCCGCAGGTACTCGCGCTCCCGGGGCGTGTCGAGGCGGACGCGCGCGCGGAACTCCGTGTCGTCGGCGCGCACGGTCACGTCTGCGGCTTCGCCGTCTGCGACGCCGATGACCGAAAAGCGCTCGAGGCCGGTGAGCCCGAGCGACTCCGGCGACTCGCCGTCCTCGAACTGCAGCGGGAGGATCCCCATCATCAGGAGGTTCGAGCGGTGGATGCGCTCGTACGACTCCGCGATCACGGCCCGCACGCCGAGCAGGTTTGGGCCCTTCGCCGCCCAGTCGCGCGACGATCCCGAGCCGTACTCCTTGCCGGCGAGCAGGACGAGCGGCGTTCCTTCCGCCGCGTACCGCTCGGCGGCGTCGAAGATCGTCATCTCCTCACCCGACGGCACGTGCACGGTCCACGTCCCCTCCGAGCCGGCGACGAGCTTGTTGCGGAGCCGCACGTTTGCGAAGGTGCCCCGCACCATGACCTCGTGGTTGCCCCGCCGCGCGCCGTACGAGTTGAAGTCCTTTCGCTCGACGCCGTGGCCGGTGAGGTAGGCGCCGGCCGGCGAGTCCACCTTGATCGCGCCGGCGGGCGAGATGTGGTCGGTCGTCACGGAGTCACCCAGCCAGACGAGCACCCGCGCGCCCGTGACGTCGGGGACGGCGCTCGGCTCGCGAGGCATTCCCTCGAAGTAGGGCGGCCGTCGCACGTACGTCGATTCGGGCTCCCACCGGAAGAGCTGCCCCTCCGGCACGGCAAGAGCGCGCCATGCGTCGTCGCCGGTGAAGACGTCGTCGTAGGTCTCGGCGAACTGCTCGGCCCGAACAGACGAGGCGATCGTCTCGCCGATCTCGCGTGCGCTCGGCCAGATGTCGCGCAGATACACGTCACCGCCGTCGTCGGCGGCACCGATCGGGTCGGTCTCGAAGTCGATGTCCATCCGGCCGGCGAGCGCGTAGGCGACGACGAGCGGCGGCGATGCCAGATAGTTCGCCTTGACCTCCGGATGGATGCGCGCCTCGAAGTTGCGGTTTCCCGAGAGCACCGAGCAGACGACGAGGTCGCCTTCGTCGATCGCCGCGGAGATCTCCTCGGCAAGTGGGCCCGAGTTGCCGATGCACGTCGTGCACCCGTATCCGACCGTGTTGAAACCGAGCTGGTCGAGGTACGACTGCAGCCCGGCCTGCTCGTAGTAGCGCGTGACGACCTTCGAGCCAGGCGCGAGCGACGACTTGACCCACGGCTTGCGCTGTAGTCCGAGCTCGATCGCCTTGCGGGCGAGCAGTCCCGCGGCGACCATCACCTGGGGGTTCGACGTGTTCGTGCACGAGGTGATGGCGGTGATCACCACGGAGCCGTGATCGAGCTCGTAGTCGGCGCCCGCCACGGGGACGCGGTGATGGACATCGTGGGCCGCGGTGATCACGGGCGCCTCGTCCGAGAGAGCTTCGCCTGCCGGCTGCTGCTCGGTCGTCGGGTCCGAGGCGGGGAAGGTGTCGGCGACCGCACGGTCGTGCGATCCGTTCTGGTAGCCGACGCCGAAGGAGCCGAGCGTGTCGACGAACGACTGCTTCGCCGAGGCGAGCGGCACGCGGTCCTGCGGCCGGCGCGGGCCGGCGAGCGAAGGCTCGACGTCCCCCAGGTCGAGCTCGACGATCTGTGAGTACGTCGCGTGATCGGATGGGTCGTGCCAGAGCAGGTTCTCCTTGCAATACGCCTCGACGAGGGCGATGCGCTCCGGGCTCCGGCCGGTGAGCGCGAGGTAGTCGAGCGTGACCTGGTCGACCGGGAAGAAGCCGCAGGTGGCGCCGTATTCGGGTGACATGTTCCCGAGCGTCGCCCGGTCGGCGAGCGGCAACGAGGGGACGCCTCCGCCGAAGTACTCGACGAACTTCCCGACGACGCCGGCCTTGCGCAGGATCTCGGTCACCGTCAGCACCAGATCGGTTGCGGTCGCGCCGTCCGGCAGCGAGCCGCTGAGCTTGAAGCCGACGACCTGCGGCACGAGCATCGAGAGCGGCTGGCCGAGCATTGCGGCCTCCGCCTCGATCCCGCCGACGCCCCACCCGAGGACGCCGAGCCCGTTCACCATCGTCGTGTGCGAATCGGTCCCCACGAGCGTGTCCGGGAATGCGACACCGTCGCGGTCCTCGACGACCCGCGCGAGATACTCCAGGTTCACCTGGTGGCAGATGCCCGTGCCGGGCGGCACGACCTTGAGGCCGCTGAGCGACTCCTGGCCCCAGCGAAGGAACAGATAACGCTCGTGGTTGCGTGCGAATTCGAGCTCGACGTTGCGTCCGAACGCGCCGCGGGACGCGAACGCGTCGACCTGAACCGAGTGGTCGATCACCAGCTCGGCCGGGATCAGCGGGTTGATCCTCGCCGGGTCGCCGCCGAGATCCGCCATCGCAGCTCGCATCGCGGCGAGATCGACGACGGCCGGGACGCCCGTCAGGTCCTGGAGCAGGACTCGAGAGGGTGCGAAGGAGATCTCGGCGGAGGGCTCGGCATTCGCATCCCAGCGGGCGACGGCCTCGACGTCGGCCTCGCCGCCGTTGCGCAACACGTTCTCGAGCAGTACGCGCAGCGTGTAGGGCAGGCGCGCGATGTCGTACGAGGCCTGGAGCGCATCGAGCCGGAAGATCCCGTAGGAACGGTCCCCGACCTGCAGCTTCGACGATGAGGCCATTGCTCCCGATTGAAGCAGACGCGCGAGAGCCGCTGCCCTGGCAAACTCGTCCCGTGGCGACGGAGCGGCACATCGTCGGCCTCGGCGGCGGGGGCGATACCGAGGAGCAGACGCGGCTGCTGTACGAGTACGTGCTCGCCTTCACCGGCAAGCCGAGGCCGAAGCTCCTCTACGTCCCGACCGCGCTCTCGGACTCCGTCCATCCCGCCGAGGGCGTCATCGGCTTCTACGACATGTTCCGCGGGCGTGGCGAGCTGTCACACCTGTTCACGTTTCCCTGGCCGCCGGAGGATCTGCGCGAGCTGATCCTGTCGCAGGACGCGATCTGCGTGAGCGGCGGCTCGACCGCGAACATGCTCGCGCTGTGGAGGGTGCACGGGATCGACTCGCTCCTCCGCGAAGCCTGGGAGAACGGCGTCGTGCTCTGGGGGGCGAGCGCCGGGATGATCTGCTGGTTCGACGCGGGAGTGACCGACTCGTTCGGGCCTCAGCTTGCCGGCATGGACTGCCTCGGCTTCCTCGCGGGCAGCGCCTGCCCGCACTACGACGGCGAGGAGCAGCGGCGCCCGCGGTATCGCGCGCTCGTCGACTCGGGCTTCCTGGAGGGAATCGCCGCCGACGACGGTGTCGGGCTGCACTACGTCGGCACGGAGCTCCATGAGATCGTCACCTGCCGGCCGGGCGCGACGGCGTATCGCGTCACGCGCGGAGGCGAGGAGCAGCTGGGCGCCCGTCTGCTCGGCCGCTCTTAACTCGCTTTTAATCGGCGCTCACAGACATTGAACCTCGTGCCGCTATAACCAGACTCGTGGCCCGTAGCCGCTTCCTCTCTGCCCGCGCCGTCGAGCTCCTCGTCGTCGCAGTCGTCGGCGGCGCCCTGGCGCTCGGCGGCGCAGCCGCATTCGGGAAGCTCGGCAGCAAGACGACCGTCGAGCAGGTGACGCAGACGACGGGCATCCCGGCCGCATCGCAGACACCGACGAGCGGCAATGGGCTGACGGCCGAGCAGATCTACCGCCGTGATGCCCCGGGCGTCGTGCAGATAACCGCGACGACCGTGACGCAGGGGGCCGTCGATCCGTTCAACCTGATGCCGTCCACACCTCAGACGAGCCAGTCGCTCGGCTCGGGCTTCGTGATCGACAAGGCGGGTCACATCGTCACGAACTACCACGTGATCCAGGGGGCGAAGAAGGTGCAGGTCTCCTTCTCCGGGCAGGACGAGATCACGGCCACCGTCGTCGGCAAGGACCCGTCCACGGACATCGCGATTCTCAAGATCGACGCGCATGCGCGCGCGCTCACGCCGCTCGAGCTCGGCAACTCGGACGCCGTCGTCGTCGGTGACCCGGTCGATGCGATCGGCAACCCGTTCGGCTTCACCCGCACCCTGACGACGGGGGTCGTCAGCGCGGTGCAGCGCGAGATCGAGGCGCCGAACTCGCTGCCGATCGATCACGCCATTCAGACCGACGCCGCGATCAACCACGGCAACTCGGGCGGGCCGCTGATCGATTCGCAGGGCCGGGTGATCGGCGTCACCTCACAGATCTCCACCGGGTCGACGGGGCAGCAAGGCAGTGTCGGCATCGGCTTCGCGATCCCCATCAACACGGTTCGCAGCGTGGCAGCGCAGATCATCTCGAGCGGCAAGGCCCTGCACGCATACCTGGGGTTGAGTGCCTACCCGGTGACGCCGCAGCTCGCGAAGCTCTTCCACCTGCCGACCAGCTCCGGCCTCCTGATCCAGGACGTCACGGCCGGAAGCGGCGCCGACAAGGCAGGGCTCAAGGAGGGCAAGACCGCAGTCGTCGTGCAGGGCGAGAGCTACCAGGTTGGCGGCGACATCATCGTCTCGATCGACGGCGTCCCGGTGACCACCTATCAGCAGCTTCGCGACGCGATCTCCCAGCGCAAGCCCGGTGACAAGCTGAAGCTCGAGATCTACCGCAACGGCTCGAAGCAGTCGGTCACCGCCACGCTGGGCCAGCGAAACTGACCGCATTCGGCTCTGGCCCCGGGGCCGAACCGAGAGACCGGTCGTGACCCCGACTGCCTGCCCGGGCCGCGGCCGGTCTTCGTCCGTCCTTCCCACGCTACCTTGTGCCCGATGGAGCGCGGGCAGATCGTCCTCGAGCACACGGTCGTCGAGGGTGAAGAAGAGCTCTGGCAGGAGGACGGCGGGAACTACGACGGGTGGTTCTGCGTGCGCACGGACCCGTTTCCGTGCCCGGCGTCCGGCTGCTCGTTCGTCGCCGAGTTCATGACGGCGGCGCACCTGATCCTCGTCTGGCAGGAGCTCGACGACATCAACCTGCTGCGCCATGCCGCCCGGGCCCGCGATGTCGGCCGCAATCCGCGCGTCACCGGGTACCGCTCCGAGTTCGGCCCCAGCGCGTCGTACTACGCGTGGGTCGCCGCCGGCCGCCCCGTGCACGGCGTCAAGGCTCACACACAGTCGTGATCGTCGAGCAGCGGTTCGGCGAGACTCCGCCGTTCTCGCTCGGTGTGGAGGAGGAGCTGATGATCCTCGACGCCGCGACGTACGAGCAGACGCCGGCCGTCGACCGCATCCTGCGCGGCGTCGAAGGTCTCGCGCTCCCGGGCTCGTTGAAGACCGAGCTGTTCGCCTCGGTCTTCGAGACGAACACGAACGTCTGCACGACGGCTGCAGAGATCGACGAGGCTCTGCCCGAGCTTCGTCGTGCCGCAGCGGCCGCCGCAGAGGCGGAGGGCGTCGCGATCGCAGCCGCCGCGACGCATCCCTTCGCCCGCCCGGAGGCGCAGCCGATCGTCAAGGAGGAGCGTTACGTGACGTTCGTCGGCTACGGCGGGATCTCGGTGCGCCGACAGGGTGTGCAGGGGCTCCACGTGCACGTCGGCATGGCGTCGGGCGATGAGTGCTGGCGCTGTCTCGAGGCGATCCTTCCCTGGTTGCCGGTCGTGCTCGGCATGTCGGCGAACTCGCCCTGGCTCGCGGGCGAGCTGACCGGAATGGCGTCGAACCGCGCCCCGATCCTCGCCGAGCTTCCGCGCGCCGGCGCGCCACCGGCTTTCGCCTCCTTCGGGGAATGGGAGAGGTGGATCGAGCGGCTGGCCGTGCTCGGTGTCGCCGAGGACTACACGCGCACCTGGTGGGACGTCCGCCCACATCCGAAGTTCGGGACGCTCGAGGTGCGCATCCCCGACCAGCCGACAGACGTCCACCTCTCCGCCGCGTTCGCGGCGCTCCTGCAGGCGCTCTGCGCGACCGCCCTCGCGGGCGGCCTTCCGGGCAACAGTCGGTTGCTCGCCGACCGGGGGCGCGCCGACTACAGCCAGAACCGCTGGTCGGTCGCGCGGTTCGGAACCCGCGCCAGGCTCCTTCATCCGGACGGCTCGAGCTATGTGCCGGCGGCCGAGCTCGGAGCCGAGCTGCTCGAGCTCGTCCTGCCCGCGGCACGCGCTCTCGGGGGCGCCGATGTGCTCGCCCGCCTCGACCCGCGGGTCTGCGAAGGCGACCTGCAGCTGGGACAGGGCTCGCCGCAGGCGGTTGCCGCGGATCTCATCACCCGCTCGCTAGGCTGAGAGCGTGGCGTCGGTCTCCGAGACGATCCAGGTCAGCGGCATTCGCTGCGAGAAGTGCGTGCTCCGGCTCGGGAAGGCGCTCGAGGGCGCCGAGGGGCTGGAGTCGGCGAACGCGAACCTGATGGGCCGTGTGGCCCTCACCTACGACGACGCGCGGACGTCCCGCGCGGCGATCCTCGAGGCGTTGGCACGCGGTGGGTTCCGCGAGCAGCAGTTCGCCTGATTTCTTCGGGAATCGAGGGGCTCTGGTGAGCGTTTATGCCCCTGCTAGGGTGGCCGCCGGATGAGCGACAGCGCACCGTCAACCGCCGACAGCCGTAGGCTCGCGCAAGAAGCGAGGGACCGTGTTCGCTTCGAAGAGGAGGCGCTGGAGTTGAGTGACCAGGTCTACCGCGTGGCCCGCCGTCTGGTGGGATCCGGCGAGGAGGCGGACGACCTCGTCCAGCAGACGTACGAGCGCGCCTTTCGGTCGTGGCGTCAGTACACGCCGGGGACGAACCTCCGCGCCTGGCTCCTGAGGATCCTCACGAACCTGAACATCGACCGAGGGCGCCGGGTGCAGCGCACTCCGCAGACGACGTCGCTCGACAACGAGGCCGGCGACTACTTCCTCTACAACAAGCTCGAGTCGCAGGTGCCGGACGAGAACCCGGACGAGGAGCGCGTGCTCGAGCGGCTCAGCCAGGACTCGATCGTCGAGGCGCTCGCCGATGTGCCGCACGACTTCCGCGACGCGATCGTCCTCGTCGACATCGGCGAGTTCTCTTATGCCGACGCCGCGCAGATCTTGGACATCCCGATCGGGACCGTCATGTCGCGCCTCCACCGGGGCAGGCGGATCCTCAAGAAGAACCTCGCCGACCGGACGGTGGTTGCATGATGATCGACTGGTGCGACAAATGCGAGGAGATGATGCAGCCGTTCCTGGACGGCACGCTCTCCGACCACCAGGTCGAGGAGGCCGAGAGCCACCTCGAGAAGTGCAGCTGGTGCGCGAAGCGCTACCGCTTCGAGGAGGCGCTGCGGCATTACGTCCGCGTCGCCGTCAGCGAGCCGATGCCGGCCGAGCTGAAGGCGAGGCTCGCGGCGTTGCGGACGCCGCTCGACGCCTAGCGTCGTTCCTCGACGCGCCGTACGTCGATGTCGCCCGGCGGCCGCAGGTCGGAGCAGTCGACCAGCACCGGCTCGAGCGCCCGGCCGCCGAGATCCGGGATCCCGGCCCAGGCGCTCCGCGCGAGCACGACGGGGTGATCGCGGGTGCCGTCGTAACTTGCCGCGACGACGGGCTCGTGACGGGCGAGCACGCGCTCGACGGCTCGCGGGTCCAGGTCGGGCCCGTCCGCGAGCACGATCACCGCCCGCGCGACTTCAGCACCGAGCGCTGCGAGGCCGCAACGCAGCGACGCCCCGGGACCTCGTTTCCAGTCTGCGCACGAAACGACGCGGGCCTCGCTCGCGTCGAGCCTGTGCGCTCCCTCGACGACGACGATCTCCGTGACGCTCGTCTGGGCCAGCGCCGCGAGCACCGCCGGCAGGAGCTCGCGCTGCTTCACCCCGCCGTAGCGCGTCGAGGCACCGGCCGCGAGCACGATCGCACCAGTACATCCGTCCGTAAGTCGTGGCCGCTTCCCGGCGGCGTCTCGTCGTCCGTGGCTTCGTCCTCGGTCGCCCCGATAGTCACTGCTATCGAGGCTCCCTGCGTCCTTGCCACGGCCGCCGAGCCACTCGCCGGATAACCGACCGAACTTGCGGACGGATGTACTAGCGAACGTGGACGGTCGCCTTCTCGATCTCGACGGTCTGGGTCGGAGTCCCGGCGCCTCCCGAGGCCGGGTCGCCGAGCTTTCCGATCGCCTTGACGACCGGCAGGCCGCGCACGACCTTGCCGAGGACCGCGTAGTCGGGCGGCAACCTGGCGTCGGCCGCCGTGACGATGAAGAACTGGCTTCCGGCCGCGCCCGGAGGCTCGTCCACCGACTTGGCCATCGCGGCGACTCCGAGGGTGTACTTCGTCGAGGCGGGCGGGGCATCGACGGTCGTGTAGCCGGGGCCGCCGGTCCCCGTCCCCGTGGGGTCGCCGCCCTGGATCACGAACCCTGGCACGATCCGGTGGAAGATCGTGTGATCGAAGTACTTCTTCTCGACGAGGCCGACGAACGACGCCGTCGTCGCGGGTGAGGTCTTGGTGGCGAGCCGGATCGTGAAGGTGCCGCAGTTCGTGACGAACGTGGTGTCGTAGGTCTTGGACGGGGAGAGCTTCGCCGTCGGCTTCGTCTCGTGTCTGGCCGCCCCTTTCGGGGCGGACACGGCCACGCAGCCGTTCGCATCGGTGGTCGTCGGCGGCGAAGCCTGCTTGGAGCCGCCGCCGCACGCGGCGAGCGCGAGCCCGAGCGCGGCGAGGAACGAGAGCCGGAGAGCGGCCGGCGCGGCACTCACGCGCTCTCGAGCTCCGCCACGGCCCGCTTGACGAGCGTCTTCGCCACCTCGACCTTGTAGGCGTTTCCCGGGAGCGGTGTTGCGTCTTCCAGCCCGGCTTCGAGAAGCCACGGGATCGGGGCGACACCGGCGAGCGCGATCCGCGTCACGCCCTCCTTTCGGGCAGCGGCGACGCCGACGAGCGGGAACGCCCAGCGCTTGCGCTCCATCGCCTTGAGGTACACCGACCGGTCGGCCGGCGGCAGCTCCACCGAGAGCAGCAGCTCGTTCGGCTCGAGCGTCGTCGTCCGCCGGTCTTCGCCCGTCGGGATGCGGTAGAGCTCGCCGACCGGCAGTTCACGCGTGCTCGTGCGCAGAGTCGCGTCGAGCGCGACCAGGGCGGCAGCGACGTCGGAGGGATGCGCCGATGCGCAGAAGTCGTTCGCGAAGATCGCGTGCTCGCGGTGCTCGCCTTCGTGCGCGAAGCACTCGTCGCCGCCGTTGAGGCGGCACGGCCACTTCAGGCGCCAGTACCAGCAGCGGGTCGACTGGAGAAGGTTTCCGCCGAGCGAGCCGGTGTTTCGCAGCTGTGGGCTCGCTGCGAGCCGGCACGCCTCGCGCAGCGCCTCGGGGATCTGCGGATCGCTTTCGAGCTCCGCCAGGGTCGTCCCGGCACCGATCGTCGGTCCGTCGACGCCGCGTGGAACGACGCCGCGGACGTCGACGAGCGTCTCGGCGTGCACGATCCCGCTGCGCAGCAGTGGGACGAGCTCGGTGCCCCCGTGCAGCGGCGTGCCGCCGTCGAGCTCGAGGCTAGCTGCCCGCCGAAGCTCCAACCTTCTCCCCTGTCTCGGCCTCGCGCAGCGCGCGCAGCATCTCCTCGCGCGAGATCGGGAGCCGGCGCACCTCGGCGCCGGTCGCGTCGCGGATCGCGTTCGAGATTGCCGCCGCGGTGGGGACGATCGGAGGCTCGCCGAGCCCCTTGGAACCGAGGTTCGTGAGCTGCGTGTCGGGCTCGTCGATGAGCTCGCTGACGATCTCGGGCACATCGGCGAACGTCGGGATCTTGTACGCGTCGAGGCTCGTCGTGAGGATCTGCCCCGTGCGCGGATCGTGGAGTCGATGCTCGGAGAGCGTGTGGCCGATCCCCTGGATGATCCCGCCCTCGATCTGGCTGGAGGCACCGAGGGGGTTGATCACGCGGCCGACGTCGTGCACGGCCGCGATGCGGTCGACCCAGACCTCTCCCGTCTCGACGTCGACGGCCACCTCGGCGACCTGGACGCCGAAGGTCAGCACCTGCATACCGGTGGGGTTGGGGCCGCGACCGCCCTTGCCGAGAATCTGCGCATCCTCGAGCAGCCCGACGATCTCTGCGAGCGGCGCATCGGGCGTCCCGCGCTGGCCGGCGATCTCCTCGATCTGGCGGCGCGCATCGGCGGCCGCGGCGCGCACGGCGGGGCCCATCGACGGCGTCGTCGACGAGCCCGCCGAGATCGACGCGAACGGGCCGCGGGCCGAGTCGCCGAGCGACACGGACACATGGTCGAGCGGGACACCGAGCTCTTCTGCCGCGATCTGAGCCATCGCGGTGCGCGTGCCCGTGCCGATGTCCTGCATGGCGGTGACGACGGTCGCGCGTCCGTCCGAGCCGACACGCACCCATGCGTAGCTCGGCGGGCCGCCGCCTCCGTACCAGATCTGCGACGCCATCCCCACACCGCGCTTGACCGTGTCCGTCGAACGTGCGCGCACCTCGTGCCTGCGCTCCCAGTGCGGCTCGGCGCGGCGGTAGCACTCGAGGAGGTTCTTGCCGCTGTAGGGGCGGCCGTCGGCTGCGTCGTGGTCCGCGTGATTGCGGCGACGGAGCTCGAGCGGGTCGAGATCCAGCTTCGCCGCGAGCACGTCGAGCAGCGACTCGAGCCCGAACGTCCCTTCGACGAAACCCGGCGCCCGGAACGCCTTCATCGGCGGCTGGTTGATCTTCGCGGCCCACGTGGTCGTCTTCACGTTCTCGCAGGTGTAGAGCATCTGCATCGGGCCTTCGACGGGAGAGGACCAGCCGCCCCACCCGGTGGCGTTCACGTATTCGCCGCCGAGGGCGGTCAGCGTGCCGTCGGCCCGGGCGGCGATCGTCAGGCGCTGGATGGTGGCGTTGCGGTTGCCCGAGGCGAGGTTCTCCTCACGCCGCGTCAGGGCGCAGCGCACCGGGCGGTTCGTCCGCCTGGCGAGCTCGATCGCAATGAACGTGTAGTCGTCCGCGCTGTTCTTCGAGCCGAAGCCGCCGCCCATGTAGTTGCACACGACGCGGACCTTGTCGGCCGGCAGGTCGAGGGTGCTCGCAATCTCGTCGCGGACACCCCAGATGTACTGCGTGGAGATGTAGACCTCGAGCGAGTCGCCGAGCCATTGCACGACGGCCTGGTGGGTCTCCATCGAGTTGTGCAACACGACCTGTGTCGAGTACTCGCCGGTCACGACGACCTCCGCCTCGGCCAGGCCCTGCTCGAAGTCCCCTCGCTCGCGGACTCGAGGCTCGCCGAGCAACTGCCCGCGGGCCACCGCTTCGTCTGCGTCCAACAGCACCTCGAGCTGCTCGAAATCGACCTCGATCCTCGAGAGGGCGGCTCGCGCCTGTGCGTAGGTGTCGGCGCACACGGCCGCAACGGCAGCACCCTGGAAACCGCACTCTTCGACGAGGACGCCGAGGTCGCCCGGGCCGACGGCCGCATGGACGCCGGGCATCGCAAGCGCAGGGGCGAGATCGATGCGCACGACGCGTGCGTGCGCGTGCGGTGAGCGCAGCACCGCGGTGTGGAGCATCCCCGGCAGCTTCAGGTCTGCGGTGTAGACGGCTTGGCCGCGCGCCCGTTCCAGGCCGTCGATCCGCATCGTCGGCCGCCCGACGATCTCGCGCGGGCCCGTCGGCCACTGCTCGAGCGCGTCCTCTTCGACGACGAGCCAGACCTCCTCGTACCGGCCCTCGACCTCCTTCTCGGTGCGGATCAGTCTTGCCACGTGCGGATCGCCTCCTCGATCTTCGGATAGGTGCCGCAGCGGCAGAGGTTGCCGGCCATGGCATGACGGATCTCCTCGGTCGACGGTGTCGGCGTCGCTTCGACGAGCGCGACGGCGCTGACGATCTGCCCCGGTGTGCAAAAGCCGCACTGGAGCGCGTCCTCGCGCACGAAGGCGTGCACCATCGGGTGGTCGCGCAGGCCCTCGATCGTCGTCACCCTGGCGGCTCCGACACCGTGCAGGAGAGTGATGCACGACAGTGTCGGGACGCCGTCGACGAGAACGGTGCACGCGCCGCAGTGTCCTTCCGCGCACGCGACCTTCGTGCCCGTGAGCGACAGCTCGTCGCGCAGTGCCTCCGCGAGGGTCGTACCGACCGCGGAGTGCACCTCGTAGACGTGACCGTTGACGTCGAGCTCAGGCAGAGGTGACCGCCTCGATGTCGGCGATGTGGATCAGCCGGTGCGTCAGCCTGATGAGGAGCCGCTGCTCGACCTCGTCCTCGAGCGCCGGGATCGAGAGCCAGAGATCGCGCGCCGCCTCGAGCAGATCGCGGATCCGGTCGACGTCGGTGGCGTGGCCGTTCCGCTCGGCGCAGGTGTTGATGGCGAGCCCGAGGACCCCGATCGTGTCGGGCTGCCGGGTCCAGAGGAGCGGTGTCGCCATGGAGAGGTACTGATGGATGCGCGCGAGCTGCATCGGCTGTGTGTAGAGCTCGCTTCCAACCGGGCTCGTCGGCTCCGGCAGGCCCCTGCCGTCGGCGAGCGCGTTCGCCGTCGCGCCCAGCATCCCCCGGAGCTGCGCGTCCGTGTAGCCCGCGTAGCGCGCCGTCTTGAGCGCGATCAGAAGCGACGACGGCTGCTGGCCGTAGGGGTAGTCGCTCGCGTAGACGACCTGCTCGGGCGGCACTTGACGGTAGAAGTCGAGCAGGTCGATCGGGCTCCACGTCGAGGTGTCGAAGAGGACCCCTCTGCGGCCCGCCATGCAGCGTGCGAGCTCGGCCAGATCGGCGATTCCGGCGTGGGCGATGATCAGACTCGCCTCCGGGTGGCGGTCGACGAGCGCCCGCAGCCCGGCGGCGATCGGCGGCAGGCCGCGGCCGCCGTGGATCAGGATCGGCACGCGCCGCTCGGCTGCCAGCTCGAACACCGGGCCGAGCCGCTCGTCGGTGGCGGTGAACTTCTGCGCGCGCGGGTGCAGCTTGATCCCGCGGGCGCCTGCGTCGAGGCAGCGCCGCGCCTCCTCGAGCGGCGTCTCGTTCAGGTCGAGTCGCACGAACGGGATCAACCGGCCCTCGCTTCGTGCCGCGAACGCCAGCGTGCGGTCGTTGGCGGCCCTGAAAGCGGGATGGTGGTCGGCCTCGTCCAGGCAGAACATGAAGGCGCGGGAAAGGCGGTATTTGCTCATCAGCGCCTCGAGCTGGTCGTAGTCGCCGACCATGCCGTCGATGTCGTGCCCCAGGTGGAGATGGGCGTCGAAGATGTCGGCTCCTTCGGGGAGCAGCTCCCGCAGTTCGGCGTCGTAGCGCTCGATCAGCGCCTGTGCTCTGTCGCGTGGCTCCACCGTCTGGATCCTAGTTAGAGTCAGCGGTATGCCAGACGTCCTCATGTTCGCCGACACGTTTCGCTCGCCGGAGCTGCGCCACGAGGTGCCGCTCGGAATCCCGGACCCGTTCCTCTACGCCGAGCTGGACGGGATCAAGCACATCCAGATCAGCTCGATGGAGGTGCCGCGGCTCCGGGCGCTCGGCCTGCATGAGCTCCACCCGTCGGAGGAGTACGGCGTCGACGAGCTGATCGCCTCGGGCCGGTCGTATCCGGAGATTCGCGCCGAGCTGGCACTGCGCGCGGTCAAGAGCCTCGGGCTGACCAGTGCCGTCGTGCCGGAGACGTTTCCGCTCTGGCTGGCCGACCGTCTCCGGGCCGAAGGTGTCGAGCTGTCGGTCGACGGCGGGTTCTTCGACGACCGCCGCCGGGTGAAGACCGAGGCCGAGCTCGAAGGGATGCGGCGGGCGCAGCGGGCCGCGGAAGCCGGGATGGACACTGTGCGCGACCTGCTGCGCCGGTCACATGCCAACGGCGACGGGCTCGTGCTCGACGGCGAGCCGTTGACGGTCGAGCGTGTCAAGTCCGCGATGTCGCAGACGTTCGCGGCGCACGGCGCCACCGCCGACGAGTTCATCGTCGCACCCGGTGCGCAGGGTGCCGTCGGCCACGACATGGGCTCCGGCCCGATTCATGCCGGGGCACCGATCGTCGTCGACCTCTGGCCGCGCGACAACGAGTCGTTCATCTACTGCGACATGACGCGAACGTTCGTCGTGGGCGACGTGCCCGACGACGTGCGTGAGTGGCACCGTCTCTGCAAGGAGGCGCTGGATCGCGCGATCTCCGAGATCAAGGACGGCGCCGACGGCCGGGCGATCTTCGACGGGACCTGCGAGATCTTCGAAGCGGCCGGCGAACCGACCCAGCGGACGAAGGAGCAGGGAAAGGCGCTCTCGAGCGGCTTCTTCCACGGGCTCGGCCACGGCGTGGGGCTGGAGGTGCACGAAGAGCCCGGGATGGGGCTCGCAGCGAAGCTGCCGCTCGTGGCCGGCGACGTCGTGACGGTCGAGCCCGGCTGCTACCGGCAGGGCTACGGCGGCGTCCGGCTCGAGGACCTCGTGCTCGTGACCGCAGACGGCGCCGAGAACCTCACACGCTACCCCTACGACCTCGAGCCATGACCGCGAGGGACATCGACACCCTCTTCCTCGAGGAGCGCCGGTACCCGCCGCCGCCGGAGTTCGCGGCGAAGGCGAATGCACAGCCTGAGATCTACGAGGAGGATTTCGAGGCCTTCTGGGAGCGGGAGGGACGCGAGCGGGTCGCGTGGTTCCAGCCGTTCACGAAGCTGTACGAGTGGGAGCCGCCGTATGCGAAGTGGTACCTGGGCGGCTCGCTCAACGTGGCGTGGAACTGCCTCGACAAGCACGTCGAGGCGGGCCGCGGCGACAGCATCGCCTACTACTGGGAGGGCGAGCCTGCGGATGATCGGCGTGAACTGACGTATGCCGACCTGCTGCACGAGGTGACGAAGCTGGCGAACGGGCTCAAGCAGCTCGGTGTCGGCAAGGGCACGCCGGTCGGGATCTACATGGGCATGGTCCCGGAGGCGGCCATCGCCATGCTTGCGTGCGCCAGGCTCGGTGCGCCCCACACCGTCGTGTTCGGCGGGTTTTCGGCCGACTCGCTCGCGGGGCGTCTTCAGGACATGGAGTGCCGGGTCCTGATCACGCAGGACGAGGCGTGGCGCCGCGGCACGACGGTGCCGCTGAAACGCACTGCCGACGAGGCGCTCGCCTCCTCGCCGACCGTCCAGGGCGTGGTCGTTCTGCAGCGCACCGGCAACGAGGTGCCGATGACCGGCGGCCGCGACCACTGGTGGCACGAGCTCGCCGTCGACACATCACCGTGCCCGGCCGAGCCGATGGCCCCCGAGGATCTGCTCTACCTGCTGTACACGTCGGGCACGACGGCCAAGCCGAAGGGAATCGCGCACACGACCGCCGGGTATCTCGTCGGTGTCGCGACGACGCACCACTACATCTTCGACCTGAAGAGAGACACCGACGTCTACTGGTGTGCGGCCGATGTCGGCTGGGTGACCGGCCACAGCTACATCGTCTACGGCCCGCTCTGCAACGGCGCCACGTCCGTGCTGTACGAGGGCACGCCCGACTTCCCCGACAAGGACCGCTGGTGGGACGTTGCGGAGCGCTACGGCGTCACGATCCTCTACACCGCGCCCACGGCGATCCGTTCGCACATGAAGTGGGGTCCCGAGCACGCGGCCGGGCACGACCTCTCGAAGCTGAGGCTGCTCGGGTCGGTGGGTGAGCCGATCAACCCGGAGGCCTGGGTCTGGTACCACGAGCACATCGGCGGCGGACGCTGTCCCATCGTCGACACGTGGTGGCAGACGGAGACGGGGATGATCATGATCACACCGCTCCCGGGAATCACGACGACGAAGCCGGGCTCCGCGACCCGACCGTTCCCCGGCATCGACGCCTCGATCTACAACGAGGCCGGCGAGGAGGTGGGACCGGGCGGCGGCGGGTACCTCGTGTTGCGCAAGCCGTGGCCCGCGATGCTGCGCGGCCTCTACCAGGAGCATGACCGCTACGTCGACACGTACTGGTCGCGCTACGGCGACGTCTACTTCGCAGGCGACGGCGCGCGGATCGACGATGACGGCGACTTCTGGCTGCTCGGGCGCGTCGACGACGTGATGAACGTCTCCGGGCATCGGATCTCGACGATCGAGGTCGAGTCGGCGCTCGTCGACCACCGCGACGTCGCCGAGGCTGCCGTCGCGGCTCGCTACGACGCGACGACCGGCCAGGCGATCGTCGCCTTCGTCACGCTCAAGAGTGGTTTCGAGCCGTCGGTCGCAAAGCTCGACGAGCTGCGCGACCACGTCGCCAGGAAGATCGGCCCGATCGCGAAGCCCGCAAACATCGTCTTCACGCCGGAGCTGCCGAAGACCCGCAGCGGCAAGATCATGCGGCGGTTGCTTCGCGACGTGGCGGAGAACAGGCCGCTGGGCGACACGACGACGCTTGCCGACCCGACCGTCGTCGCCGAGCTGCAGTCGCGCGGCCAGGACGAGCAGTCCAGGGAGGACTGAGCCGGTCGTACCCCGCCCGCCGATGCGGAGGAACCACTGATGTCAACCGGCTCCGGCCGGGAGACACTTCCGGTGTCGAGTCAAGGAGGCTTCGATGCTCGAGACCGCGCTGGAGTTCGAGGTGGTCGATCTGCCGGAGGAGACGTTCGCGTTCGTCGTCAGGCGCGTCGCACCCGACGAGGTCGGGGAGTTCATCCACGGCGCTCTGTCGCGCGTCGCAGAGTTCGCAGCCGTCTCCGGGGGCCCGCAAGGGCCGCCGACGGCGATCATCACCGCGCCGGACGAGTTTGGATCTGTCGTCGTCGAGGCGGGGTGGCCGGTCCCCTTCGACGCCGAGCCGGCCGCGCCGATCGAGGTGCGGACGCTGCAGGCCACTCGTGCGTTGCGTCATCTTCATGTCGGACCGTACGAGCAGCTCGCGGGCGGGCTCCGCGCCGAGCTGCAGGCGGCGGCTCACGAGCGTGGCCTGAAGCCCGCATCGGCGCCGCGCGAGCGCTACCTCGGCGACCTCCCCGACGGCGAGGAGCCGCTGACCGAGATCGTCTGGCCGCTCTCCCCCTAGATGATTGATCGGGAATTCAACGCCGCCCCGGATGGGGGCCTGCACACGGCGCATTGCGCCCGCCGCGCCCGGCGCCAAGGCCCACCGGCCTTGACCCCGGTCGCGTCGACCACACTGCTTGGTGCAGACCCTCCCCGGAACACCGTCAATTACCGATCAACCATCTAGGCAGGGCTACCCTGCGGCGAGTGCTGACAGCTCTCGCCGCAGCTCTCGTCCTCGCGGCCGCTCCCGGCCGGGCGGCGGCCACCGTCCGTGTCGCGGTGGCGAATGTGTGGGAGGCGCCGAACGCGGGCCACCTTCCGCTCGACCCGCATGTCTGGCCGACCGCGGCCGTCACCACCATGGAGCGCCGTGCGCTGGTGGGGCACCTGCCGACGCAGGTGCTCTACGGCGAGACCGTTCGAGTGCTCGCCCGCCGGCCCGGCTGGACGAAGATCGCGGTACCGGACCAGCCGAGCCCACTCGACTCTCGCGGCTACCCGGGCTGGGTGCGGTCGTGGCAGCTCGGGCCCGCGTTCGCGGCACCGCTCGTCGTCACGACGCGGAGCGCGAAGCTCGCGAACGGCACCGAGGTCGGTTTCGGGACACGGGTCCCGCGCGGTGCTCTGCCGGCATCCGCGACACGACGACTGCCGCACACGCGCTCGGACCTCGTGCGCTCTGCGGAGCAGTTTCTCGGGCTGCGCTACCTCTGGGGCGGTCTCTCCGCCTGGGGCTACGACTGTTCGGGGCTGACGTGGGCCGTCTATCGCGCCCACGGCATCACGATTCCGCGCGACGCCGACGCACAGTTCGCGGCCGGCACGCCGGTCTCGCCCGCCGGTATGCAGCCGGGCGATCTGCTCTTCTACGAGCATCCTGTCGTCGGTCACGTCGCCATGTACGTCGGTGGCGGGAAGATGATCGAGGCGCCGAACTCGGCGAGCGAGGTGCGCATCGTCCCCGTGCGCACGAGCGACTTCCGCGGCGCGCGCAGGTTCTTCTGAGACCCCTCGCTCTCGCCGGCACCGTCGCGATCCTCCTCTTTGCCACGATCGGCCAGTTGTCGCACGACCACCACGTCTCATTCGCCGGCTACGCAGCCGACGCCCTGCCGTTGCTCGCCGCCTGGCTGGTCGTCGCACGCCTGACCGGCCGGTTCATTCCCACGTGGCTCGGCGGCGTGACGATCGGCGTCGCCGTCCGCATGGTCGTGCTCGGGCACTACCGTTGGAACGAGCTTGCATTCCTCGCCGTCGCACTCGTCTTCATCGGTTTGGTCTCCTGGCCGCTATCGAGGATGATCGGCCGGTGAGCGACGAGCGGCAGCTCGGTGTCGACCTCTTCAACGGGACGTGGCGCCTGATCGAGTCGCGGCTGGACGACGAGCTGATGGTGCATATGGCGCACGCCTCGACCTGCCACTGGGCTCTCGCTCCCGAATGCAAGCTCGAGAACCGTGCCCGCGGCGAGTGGCTGCTCGCCCGCGTCTACGCGCTCGTCGGGCGCCCGGAGCCCGCGCTGCATCATGCGCAGAGCTGTCTTGCCTGGTGCGAGCGAGGCGGGCTCGCCGACTGGGATCTCGCGTTCGCCTACGAGGCGCTCGCGCGGGCGAGCCGGCTCGCCGGTGTCGACGATGCCGCGGAGCGCTACATCGAACTGGCTCGGTCGGTCGAGATCGCCGACGGCGAGGACCGCGGCCTCGTCGAAGCAGACCTGGCGACGATCTGAGAGAGATCTGTCGAGCTAGAGCAGCGCTTCGAACTTCGACCCGTCGTCGAAGGGCCCGATCACGGCGAGGCGCATTCCCTGCCCACCGATCACGTCCTGTGCGACCCGCAGCACGTCGTCGGCCGTGACGGCGTCGAGGCCCGCCAGCACCTCCGTCGGCTCGGCCGCCTGCCCTTCCAGCACCTCTCGGCGCAACCCGAACAGGATCAGCCCGTTCGGGCTCTCGGTCTGCAGGACGAATCGTCCCTTCGCGAGCGCACGCGCCTTCTCGAGCTCCTCCGCCGGGACGGCTTCCTCGGCGAGCTTGCGGAACTCGGTCGCGATCACCTCGACGGCCTCCTCGGCCCGGTGCAGGTCGACGCCCGCCTGCGAGAACAGTGTCCCGGTGTCGGTGAACGCCGAGTTCATCGCATAGACGTAGTACGCGAGGCCGCGCTGCTCGCGCACCTCGAGAAAGAGCCGGGACGACATGCCGGTGCCGAGCACGGTTCCGAGCAGCTGCAGCGCGTAGCGGTCCGGATGGTCGATCGGATACGTCGGAACGCCGAGACAGACGTTCGCCTGGTCCGAGTCCTTGCGGTGCACGTGCACCTTCGGCTCCGGCGTGCGCTCCACCTGGGCGGGAGCCGGCGTGCCCGTGCCGTTGCCCGCCATGTCGCCGAGCAGGTCTTCGAGCGTCGGCAGGAGGTCGTCGCCGATCATTCCCGAGACGCCCACCACCATGCGCCGCGGCGTGTACCAGTGGCCGAGGTAGTCGAGGAACGTCTGGCGCGATGCCGACTTGATCGTCTCTCGCGTGCCGAGCGTCTCCCAGCCCAGCGGGTTGGCGCCGAAGAGCAGTTCTTCGTAGACCGACGAGACGTAGTCGCGCGGCGTGTCCATGTACATGTTCATCTCTTCGATGATCACGCCCTTCTCGCGCTCCAGCTCGTCCGTGTCGAACTTCGAGTTGCGCAACATGTCGACGAGCACGTCGAGCGCCACGTCGCGCTCCTCGCCGGCGCAGCGGATGTAGTAGCCCGTGTACTCCTTCGACGTGAACGCGTTGAACTCGCCACCGATCTTGTCGACCTCCATCGACAGGTCGCGTGCGGTCGGACGCTTCTCGGTTCCCTTGAAGAACATGTGCTCTGCGAAATGCGCGATGCCGCGGTTGCCCTCGTCCTCGTAGCGCGAGCCCGCGGCCAGCATGACGTAACAGGCGACCGACTGGGCGTGCGGGAGCGGCGCGGTGAGCACACGCAGGCCGTTCGACAGGGTGTGGCGCTCGTACACGTTCATTCGTCGAGTCTCCTTCGTTGGTTCGCGGTCAGCGGCACCGATGTGGCCGCCTCATAGTCGTAGCCGACGAGCACGCTCCTTGCGTCGGCCACCAGTCGCCCGTCGGACCAGATCTGGTGCTCCAGCCCGAAGCTCTTCGTTCCGACATGCGCGCAGCGGCTGCGCACCTCGATCTGCTCGCCGGCTCTCAACTCGGCCCGAAAGTCGATCTCGACCCGGGCGAGAATGAACGGCTCGAGATCGCCGAGGATCCCGATCCGGGCCTGCTCCAGATAGGTCGAGTAGACGGCGTTGTTGACGTGCCCCATCGCATCGCAGTCGCGGAATCGAACGCGTTCATGGTGGATCCAGGGGTACGCGGCCACCGGCGCGATGGTATAGAGGCGGGTCTATGGCGGGCGAGACGAAGAAGGCGGTCTTCGCACAGCCGGAGTGGCTGCGGGCGGTGCCGGCCGACCGGGAGCTGCCGGTGGGCGCACGTGTGGTCTTCACCGGCTGCGGTACCTCGTTCCACGCTGCACAGACCGGGGGGCTCGCCGTGCAGGCGCTCGAAGCCGCGCTGAGCCCGCCGAGCGCGGACATCATGGTGTGCGTCTCCCACGAGGGCGAGACCGCGCTGACGATCGAGGCCGAGCGCTGGTTCGGCGGCGACGTCTGGCTCGTCACGGGCGACGCGATGTCGCCGCTCGCGGAGTCCGCCGACGAGGTGATCGTCTGCACGCCCCGCATCGAGCGGTCGTGGTGCCACACCGCGAGCTACACGTGTGCGGTGGCGGCGATCTCCGCACTGAACGGTGAGGACATCACGTGGCTGCCGTCCGCGGTCGAGGAGGCACTTCGTCTCGAGGTCGAGCCGCCCACCCAGTCCAGGGTCGTCGTCACGGGAGCCGGCCGCGACTGGCCGACCGCGCAGGAGGCGGCGCTGAAGCTGCGGGAGGGCGCCCACGTCGACGCCGAGGCGCACCACCTCGAGCAGTTGCTGCACGGCCACCTGGCGGCGATCGACGATTCGACGCGCGCGTTCGTGCTGGAGGGGGAGGGTCTGGTCGCGGAACGTGCACACGACGCGGCGACCGCGCTTCGGACGCTCGGCTGTGAGACGACGCTCGTGCCGACGTCGCATCCCGTCGTCGACATCGTCCGCTTCCAGCTCCTGACGCTCGCGATCGCCGAAGCCCGCGGGGTCGACCCGGACCCGATCCGGCGTGAGCCCGGTTCGCGCTGGGCCGAGGCCGCGGGCACGCCGTACCCGTACTAGAAGTCTGAGAGGATCGAGCGCATGCCCGACCTGGCGGACGCGGGAGTCGTCGAAGCGAGCTCGCTCCTCGCGCGGAGGGAAGCGTCGTCGCGGGAGCTCGTCGAGTCGTGCCTCGGCCGCATTCGCGAGCGGGACGGCATGCACAGCCACGACGGCGATCCGGCCTCCATCAACGCCTGGGTCCGTGTGTACGAGGACGAGGCCCTCGCCGCGGCCGGTCGCGCCGACGTCCGGCTCGCGGCCGGGGATGCGCCGGCGCTCTGCGGCGTTCCCATCGGGCTCAAGGACCTGTACGCGGTTGCGGGCAAGCCCCTCACGGCGTCGAGCCGATTGCTCGCCGACATCCCCGAGCGTTCGTGCGACGCCTGGGTGCGGCTCGAGGCTGTCGGGATGGTGCTGCTCGGCCACCTGCACACGCACGAGTTCGCGGCGGGAGGAACGACGGATCAGGTCGGGAATCCCTGGGCGCTCGACCGCTCCGCGGGCGGGTCGAGCGGCGGCTCCGCCGCCGCTCTCGCGGCGCGGATGACGCCGGCTGCGACCGGCACGGACACCGCCGGCTCGCTACGCATCCCCTCTGCGCTCTGCGGCACGTCGGCGGTCAAGCCGACGAGGGGAGGGGTGCCGATCCGCGGGCTCGTGCCGCTCGCACCGACCTTCGACCACGCCGGGCCGATGGCGCGGAGCCTCGCGGACTGCGAGCCGTTGCTCGCTGCGCTGGCCGGCGTGGCCCCTCCGCCGCCGCCGCGGCGGCCGGTCCGTCGCGTTGCGGTCTCGCCTCGGCTCGGGCTCGTCGAGCTCGAGCCCGATGTGGCCGAGGGCTTCGACGCAGCGCTCGCGGCGTGCCGCGACCTCGGGCTCCAGATCGTCGACGTTCCGGCGCCCGCCGTCGACCTCGACCTCGGGCTCGTCTTCCTCGATCTCGTCTGCGCCGAGATGCTCGTCTACCACCGTCGCTTCGACGGCCTGCGTGAGCTCTACCGCCCGTCGATCCGAGGCTTTCTCGACTACGCGGAACGCGGCGCTCTTTCTGCGGAGGACTACATCTCGGCCCAGGAGCGGCGCACCGAGGCGACGTATCGCTGGCTCGACTGGTTCGCGGAGCACCGTATCGATGCGCTCCTCGAGCCGACCGTTCCGATCGTCGCGCACCGGCGCGGTCACGGGTACGACGAGCCCTTTACCGACGTCGCAGAGATCTCGTTCACCCACTACTGGAACTGGACGGGCTTCCCCGTCGCTGCGCTGCCGGCCGGTGTCGGCCGCCGCAGCGGGCTACCCGTGGGGGTGTCGCTGATCGGTGCGGCCGGCGCGGACTGGGACATCCTCGCTGCCGGCGTCGAGCTGCAGTTGCGTCTCGGTCTCGCCGAGCCGCGTCACTGACTCGGCCGGGACAGCTCGTCGAGCAGCCGGTCGACCTCGTCCTCCGTGTTGTAGTGGACGATCCCGACCCGGACGGCTCCGTCGGGGAGGCCCAGCCGCTTCATGATCTCGACGGCGTAATAGTTGCCCGGCCACACGGCGAAGCCGCGCTCCCCCAGCCGCGTCGCCACCTCGTGGGGTGACACCCCTTCGACGTTGACCGCGAACGTCGGAACCCGTGTATCCATGCCGGCTGTCCCGTAGAGCGTGCAGTTGCCGGGAAGCCCGTCGAGGAACCGCTGCCCGAGCGCGCGTTCGTGCTCCTGGATGAACTCCCAACCCACGTCGTCGAGGTACTCGACGGCCGCGACGAAGCCCGCCAGCAGCTCGTGGGCGAGCGTGCCGGTCTCGAAGCGGTGGCCGACCGGCTCGTCCGGGGCGGGACGCACCTTGTACGGGCGCCACCCCTCGGCGAGCTCGCGCCTGACGTACGCGAGGCCGAGGTGCGGGCCGTAGAACTTGTAGGGCGAACAGAGCAGCACGTCGGCCGCGGCGGCGCGCACGTCGATCGGTCCGTGCGGCGCGAAGTGCACCGCGTCGATCCACGCAAGGGCGCCGGCGGCGTGCGCGAGCTCGGCGATCTCGGCGACGGGCGTCACGGTCCCGACCGCGTTCGACGCCCACGGGAACGCGACGACGCGGGTGCGGGGCGAGAGCAGCGAGCGCAGGTGGTCGAGGTCGAGACGGCACTCGTCGTCCACGTCGCAGAAGTGCACGATGAGGCTCCTGTCGTGTGCGAGCTCGAGCCACGGCGAGACGTTCCCGTCGTGGTCGAGCCTGGTGCAGACGATCTCGTCACCCGTCCGCCAGTCGCGTGATGCCGTGCGCGACAGCGAGAAGTTCAGCGTCGTCATGTTTGCGCCGAACGCGACCTCGTCGACCGTTGCGTTGAGGAAGCCTGCCGCCGTCGTCCGTGCCAGCTCCACGAGCGCATCCGAGCGGCGCGACGTCTCGAACGGACCGCCGAGGTTCGCGTTGGCGTCGCGCAGATAGCCGGCGATCGCGTCGATCACCGAGTCGGGCACCTGCGTCCCGCCCGGGCCGTCGAAGAACGCCGTCGGCCGCTGGAGCGCCGAAAACCGCGCACGAATGGTGTCGATCGTCGTCGGAGCGGTCGCTTTCGCCGGCACACCGGAGAAGCTATCTGGGTCCGTCCGGTCCCGGTCCTAGGGTGGCGGGCATGAGGCTCAGAACACTGACCGAGGCCGAGTGCTACGCACGCATCTACGGCGGGCACGGCGACGAACGGGTGAGCTTCGTCCGGCTCCTGCCGCGGCACGGCAGGAGCGCCAGTGCGGCGGGCGAGCACCTCAGGGAAAGGTTCGAGGAGCGCCTTGACGTGCGCGGGCCCGAGGTGGAAGCGGCATGACCCGCACCTGCAGGACCTGGAGCGCGCGCCGGCCGTCGCCGCAGGTCTCGGCTGGGCGTCGTCCCGCGCCGCCGCTTCCGAGCTCGTGGGTGTGCACGGCCACCTGGACGCAGCGCGTGCCACGCTGTAAGCCGCGTGGCAAGCACAGCTGATTCTTCCTCGACCCCGAGCTCGGTGCCGGACGTTGTCGCCCCCGGCCTCGCCTGCATCTTCTGCGGGATCAACCCGGGTCGCGTCTCGGACGCGGCTGCCGCGCACTTCGCCAATCCACGCAACGATTTCTGGCGGCTCCTGCACGACGCCGGCTTCACGCCGCGGCTCTACGACCCGCAGGAGCAGTTCTCGCTCCTCGAGCTCGGCTTCGGCCTCACCAATGCCGCCTACCGGACGACGCCCGGCTCGGGAGACCTGCGCCGCGGCGACTTCGACGCCCATGCGTTCGACGACCGGATCGTCGCGGCGCGGCCGCGGGCCGTCGCGTTCGTCGGCAAGGAGGCATACCGCGGGCTCTATCGCGAGCGGCCAGAGCTCGGGCCGCAGCTGCACTCGATCGGGCCGACGGGGCTGTACGTGCTGCCGTCGACGTCGCCGGCGAACGCCGCCGTGCCCTACGGCGAGCGCCTCGACTGGTTTCGGTCGCTGCACGAGTGGCTGCAGCCGGTCGACCGGGAGGCGGTGCGGGCGCTCGTCATCGACCGGGATCACCGGGTCCTGCTCGTTCGGTTCTTCGGGCCGGGGCGCGACCGGTCGTGGTGGGGGTCGCCCGGCGGCGGGCTCGAGCCCGGGGAGGGGCACGAACAGGCACTTGCCAGGGAGCTGCACGAGGAGATCGGATTGCAGGAGTTCGAGCTCGGCCCCCTCGCCTTCGAGCACATCGGCGAGTTCCCGTGGGCGAGGCAGCTCTACCGCCAGCGGAATACCACCTACGTGGTTCGCGTGCACGCGCACGAGCCGGCGGCGAACGTCGATCTGTCGGCGGAAGGCGTCGAGGAGGTGCGCTGGTGGACGCTCGACGAGCTCGCCGCCTCGCGCGAGCAGTTCGCGCCATCCGATCTCTACGACCGCGTGCGTAGTCTGGCGCCGTGACCGCGGTTCTCGTCACGGTGCACCTGCTCGCCGCCGGGATCTGGTTCGGAGGCTCGACGGCACTCGTCTTCGTCGGCGTTCCGGCGATCCGCACGCTCGAAGGCGAGCCGCGCGGTCGTGCGATGAAAGCGCTCGGCCTGCGCTGGCGCCCGGTCGGGTACGGGGCGCTGCTCGTCGCGGCGTTGACCGGCGTCTCGCTCGCCTCGCGCGACTGGCAGCACAGTGCCGAATTCCAGATCGTCCTCTGGACGAAGGTCGCGCTCTTTGCGTGTCTGCTCGTCGTCTCGTACCTGCACAACTTCGTGCTCGGCCCGCGCCTGCAGGCCGAGATCCGCGACGGGCTCGAACAGCGCACGCGCCCGCTGCTCGTCGCGGTCGGCTGGGTGAGCTACTCGTTGACGATGGCGCTGCCGATCCTCGGCGTCGTTCTCGCGCGCCTCGTCGGTTAGGGGCAGTTTCGGCGTCTGAGCCGGCTCAGAGGCGGCTCAGAGGAGGCTCAGAGGAAAGCGCGCCGATCCGTGCCAATTTCGTGAAAAGAGTGTGACGGGTGGTCAGCTCTTCCAGCGGTTGGTGATGGGCGTGCGCCGGTCGCGGCCGAAGGCCTTCGGGCGCAGCTTCACGCCGGGCGGCGCCTGGCGGCGCTTGTACTCGGCGCGGTCGATCATCCCGACTGCGCGGTCGACCACGTCGGAGTCGAAGCCGTCCTGCGAGAGCTCTTCGCGCGAGCGGTCGAGCTCGACGTAGGCCTCGAGCACCCGGTCGAGCGCCGGGTAGGGCGGCAGCGAATCCTCGTCGAGCTGGCCGGCCCGCAGCTCGGCGCTCGGCGCTCGTTCGATGATCGACGAGGGAATGAGCTCGCGGCCGGCGCGTTCGTTCAGCCAGCGCGACAGGCGGAAGACGTCCGTCTTGTACACGTCCTTGATCAGCGCAAAGCCCCCGGCGAGGTCGCCGTAGAGCGTCGAGTAGCCGACCGAGAGCTCCGACTTGTTGCCGGTCGCGATCACGAGCCACCCGAACTTGTTCGAGAGCGCCATGAGAAGCGTGCCCCGGATTCGCGCCTGCAGGTTCTCCTCGGTCAGGTCGCTCGCACGCCCCGCGAAGTGCTCGCTGAGTGCCTTCGTGAACGCGTCGACCATCGGCTCGATCGCAATCTCGCGGAAGTCGACCCCCAGCGACTCGGCGAGATGCTCGGCGTCCCCGCGCGTGGCTTCCGACGAATAGCGCGAAGGCATCGACACACCGTGGACACGCGCGGCACCCAGCGCCTCGACGGACAACGCTGCCGTGAGCGCGGAATCGACGCCGCCCGAGAGCCCGATCACCACGTCGCCGAAGCCGTTCTTCGTCACGTAGTCGTGCAGTCCGAGCTCGAGCGCGAGGCGCATCTGCTCGAGGTCCCCGAGCTGTGCCACGATCCGGCTGGGGCTCGCGGCCTGCTGGTCTCGAGGCGGCGGGAAGTCGATCTCCGTCGGGTCGACAGGGGCCTGCCCGCGTGCCAGAGCACGCCTCCTCACGTCCCGCAGCCGGCGGGCGATCGCCGCCGCAGGGTCGACGTCCACGACGAGCAGCTCCTCCTCGAACCCGGCGGCCCGCGCGAGCACCTCCCCCTCGTCGTCGAGCACCACCGAATGTCCGTCGAAGATCAGCTCGTCCTGGCCGCCGACCGCGTTGCAGAGCGCGACGAAGCAGGAGTTGTCGAGGGCCCGGACGCGCAGCATCTCCTCGCGCTCACGGTCCTTGCCGACGTGGAACGGTGAAGCCGAGATGTTCGCGATCAACTGTGCGCCGGCGAGCGCCAAGTCGGTTGCCGGCGGCCCGGGCTGCCAGATGTCCTCGCAGATCGTCGGGCCGATGCGCACGTCGCCGAAGCGCAGGAGGAACAGGTCGCCGCCGGGCGCGAAGTAGCGATCCTCGTCGAAGACGCCGTAGTTCGGGAGGTAGCGCTTGCGGTAGATGCAGCGCACCTCTCCGGCGGCGAGCACGAAGCACGCGTTGTAGAGGTCGGCGTCGAGGTGCGGCGCACCGACGAGCGCCGTGATGCCGTGTGCGGCCCGCGCGATCTCGTCGACCGCCCGCCCGGCCGCGCGTACGAAACCTGGGCGGAGCAGCAGGTCTTCCGGCGGGTATCCGGTCACGACGAGCTCGGGAAAGAGGACCAGGTCGGCATTCGCCGCGCGGGCCTCCGCAAGCCGCTCGACGACGTGGGCCACATTGCCGTCGATGTCGCCGACGACGCTATTGATCTGGGCGAGTGCGAGTCTCATCGGTTTTCGCCTCTCGGTCGAAAACTCTACCACGGCGCTCCTTCAGAGCGGTCCGGCGCCAGGTGAAATAGAGGACGACCGCGCACAGGAAGACCGCGAAGCTGGCCCAGCCGAGGAACGGCGAGTGCGACTTGTTGCCGACGACGCTGAGCACCGCCGCGAGCACGAGCACGCCGATCAGGTACACCCGAAGGTTCTTGGCCGGCATCAGGAGCCCAGTATGGCGGCCGCCCGCACTGAACCGCCGACGGTGAACCAGACGCCGTCGGCGTGGAGCCGCAGCTCGACCGGGTCGCCGAGGTCGAGCGGCTGCCGGTACTCGAGCGTTGCGCGGTGCGGCTCACGCAGCCTCGCCGACAGGTGCTCCTCGACCGGCGCCCAGAAGGCGGCGTTGTTCACGTGGCGGAGCTGGTCGACGTCGGTCGCGCGCAGGCGCCACTCGAGGCGGGCCGAGTCGTCCGGCGGCCCGGGCAGGACCAGGCGGGTCGAGGCGCGCCGTCCCGCCGCCGACTCGCCGTAGACCGCCAGGAACCGCTCTCCGAGACGCTGCGGCTGCAGGTCGGGCCCGAGGTGGATCCACGTCATCTCGGCGTCGACGCGCCCGCCGCGGTCGCCCGTCAGTGACGTGCAGCGGAGGGCGGCCGAGGCGGCCGTCCCGCCGCACCATGTGCTCAACTCGACCTCGGTGTCGTCGAGGAACGGCTGCAGCACGTCGAGCACGGTCCGCCGCACGACCCAGATGTGCTCGTCGGGCGCCCAGCCGGCGTCGAGCACGTCGTCGGCCGCGACGTCCTGCAGGTACCGCGCGATCGCATCGAGCCGCAGACGGCCGAGCGCGTCGGTGTCCGACAGGCGAATCGGGCGCCGGGCGTCGTAGCGGCGCGCCGTCACGGCAGCAGCAGCCGCACGCGCTCCTCCACTGCCGAGGCGACCGCGGCGTGGGCCGCCTCGTCGAGGTGCTCGACGTCGTCGCCGACCGCGTGATACGACGCGATCCCGTCGAGGTCGAGCAGCTCGCAGTGGAGCTCGCTGCAGAGCTCTGCGAAGTGCTGCCCGAGGCGATGGCCGTCGAAGGGCGGCGGGCAGATCACGAGGATCTGCGGCGCTTCGCCGTCGGGCCCCGCCTCGGAGGAGCGCGCGACCTTGACGAGCCGGCCCACCGACCCGGCCACGTCGCGCTCCGGCAGCGAGAACCTGTCGCCGACGTCGTTCGTGCCGAGGAAGATGACGAGCAGATCGACCGGAGCGTGCGAGTGCAGGCACGGCACGAGGTACGGAAGCCCGTTCCGGCCCTCGGCGACCGGGCTGTCGAGGGCGGCGGTGCGGCCGTTCAGCCCTTCCGCGATCACCTCGCAGCCCGGGCCCAGCGCCAGCTGGAGCCGCACCGGCCACCGAACCTCGCGGGGAAACCGGCGGCCGTTGCTGCCCGGGACGTAACCCCACGTGTTGGAGTCGCCGAAGCAGAGGACCGTGCGCATCAGCGCCGCAGCCGAATCGCGTTCAGATCCTGCTCGCGCAGCTCGTCGCTGCGCGCAAGCAGGTCGTCGAGATCGTCGTGCTCGGCATGGATGTAGCGGCCGGCGAGCGCGTCGTAGCGGCCGGTCGCCAGCCTGCGAACGAGCTCGGGAGCCAGTTCCGGAGGCGTCCACGGAGCGTCGTCCGGAACGTGTCGATCCGTCATCGCGGTGCGGACGAGACCCGGGCTGATCAGGAACACCGGGATCTCGAGCGCGTTGTTGAGCGTCTCGGCATAGCGGCACACCGCCGCCTTGGACGCCGTGTACGACGTGTTGCTCGCGCCCGGCAGGTACGCAGCCCCGCTGCCGGTGATGACAATGCGCGACACGCCGGCGGCGAGCGCCGCCTCGCAGCAGAGATGGACGCCGAGGACGTTCACCTCGAACGTATGCCACCAGTCGGCATCGTTTCCGACGCCGGCGTTCGCAACGAGCAGATCGACACGGCCGATCTCTCCGAAGCCGCGCTCGACGGACTCGCGCGAGGCGACGTCCATCTCGACTGCGCGGCCGCCGGTCTCGGCGGCCACGGCCTGGATCTGATCGCCAGAGCGTGCCGCGACCACGACGTCCCAGCCGTCTGCCGCGAGCGAGCGGGCGACGCCGGCGCCGATGCCGCGGCCGCCGCCGGTGACGAGTGCAACTCCTTCAGCCAACTGCTGCTCCGATCTGTTCGAGGGACTCGGGGTTCTCGAGTGAGGAGAGGTCGCCCGGGTCGGTGCCGAGCGCGCTCGCCTTCACCGCGCGCCGCACGATCTTCGCCGAGCGGGTCTTCGGCAGGGACTCGACGAAGAAGATGCGATCCGGTTTGAACGCCTTGCCGAGCTCGGCCGCCACGTGAGCGGCGACCTCGTCCTCGGTCGCCTCGGCGCCGGGGAGGAGGCAGCAGAAGATCCAGGCAGACTCTCCCTTCACCTCGTGCGGCACGCCGATCGCTGCTGCCTCGCGCACCGCCGGATGGCCGACCGCCGCCGACTCGAGCTCGGCGGGGCCGATGCGCTTGCCGGCGATGTTCATCGTGTCGTCGGAGCGGCCGTGCAGGAACCAGAACCCGTCGTCGTCGACGGAGGCCCAGTCTCCGTGCACCCAGACGCCGGGAATGCGCGACCAGTACGTCTCGAGATACCTGTCCGGGTCGCGCCAGAAGCCGCGCGTCATCCCCGGGAACGGCTTGCGGCAGACGAGCTCGCCGACCTCTCCGGTGCCGATCAGCGAGTTGCCGGCGTCGTCGACGACGTCCATCGCCATCCCGAGGGCGGGCCCTCCCACCGAGCAGGCCTTGATCGGGGCGACCGGCGTCGGCGAGAGGAAGCAGGCGCCGACCTCCGTGCCTCCCGAGCAGTTGATGATCGGGACGCGCGAACCGCCGACGTTCTCGGCGAGCCACCGGTACGGGGCCGGGTTCCACGGCTCGCCGGTGGTCACGAACGTGCGGAGCGACGAGAGGTCGCTCACGGGGTCGCCGTGGGGAAGCAGGGCACGCGCGAGCGTCGGTGACAGCCCGAGTGAGGTGATGCGCTCCTGCTCCACCATGCGCCAGAGGCGATCGGGCGCGGGCCAGTCGGGGGCGCCCTCTGCGAACACGATCGTGCCGCCGAGCGCGCCGACCCCCACCACCGTCCAGGGGCCCATGATCCAGCCCATGTCGGTGGCGAAATGCATGACGTCGCCCTCGTGCACATCGGCCTGGTAGGCGGCCTCACGGGCGATCGAGACCAGGAAGCCGCCCTGCACGTGCACCACGCCCTTCGGCGCACCGGTCGTGCCGGACGTGTAGGTGAGCAGGTACGGCGCTTCGGAGTCGACCTCGAGCGGGGGCAGCTCGCCCGGGCGGTCGCCGAGCTCGAAGGGAGCGAGCACGACGTGCACCGGCGAGCCGGACTCGCGAATCGCCTCGTCGAGAATCTCGAGCATCGGCACGCTGCGACCGCGGCGCGACGACTCGCGTCCGGTGATCGCGACCTTGGCGCCGCTCGCCTTCAACCGCTGGGCGACGGCCGGTGCGGCGAAACCGGAGAAGATCGGGACCTGCACGCCGCCGATGTGCGCGATCGCGTTCGAGGCGACGGCGACCTCGGGCGACATCGGCAGGAAGATCGCGACGCGGTCGCCGGCGCCGACGCCGAGCGCCACGAGCTCCTCGGCGAGGCGCGTCACGTCGCGGGAGAGCTCCGCGAACGTGAGCGTGCGGCGCGAGCCGTCCTCGCCGAGCCCGACGGCCGCGACGGCCCCGGGACGCCGGTCGGCCCAGCGATGGACGCAGTTGCGCGCGATGTTGATCTTCCCGCCGAGAAACCACGTCGTCCACTCCGGCCCACGCGAGTCGTCCAGCACCCGATCCCAGGGCCGTGAGAACTCGATCCCCAGATCGTCGACGCAGAGCGGCCAGAACCACTCCGGCTCGCTCTGGGAGCGCCGGACGAGCTCGTCGTAGCCGGCGACGCCCGCGCTGCGCACGAGCCGCGTCACGTTGGCATGCTCGATCGTCGCCTCGTCGGGCGTCCACACCACGTCGTTCACGGGCGCAACCCTACTTGCCGGCTCGAGTTAGTGTCTGCTAACTTAGCGCGCGCTAACCAGAGTGGAGGTCGCCGAGGATGAACCGTTTCGTGACGCCGGAGAACAAGAAGTGGTGGACGCTCTTGGCCGTGTCGGTCGGGCTGTTCGTGATCATGCTCGACAACACGGTGGTGAACGTCGCGCTGCCGTCGATCCGGCGCTCGCTCGGCGTCAGCCTCGAGGGCCTCGAGTGGGTCGTTGCCGGCTACGCGCTCACGTTCGCCGCGTTCCTGCTCACCGGTGGCAAGCTGGCCGACTACTTCGGGCGCAGGCTCGTGTTCATGATCGGCCTCGCCGTCTTCACGGCGGCGTCCCTCGCGTGCGGGCTCGCTCCGACCGGCGGTTTCCTGATCGGCGCGCGCGTGGTTCAGGGTTTCGGCGGCGCGCTGATGAACCCCGCCACCCTCTCGATCATCACCGCGACCTTCCCCCCGCGCGAGCGCGGCAAGGCGATCGGCATCTGGGCCGGTGTCTCGGCGATGGCGCTCGCGATCGGCCCGCTCATCGGGGGCCTCCTGACCGAGCACGTGAACTGGAACTGGATCTTCTTCATCAACGTGCCGATCGGGATCGCCGGGCTGTTCGCGATCCCGATCTTCGTGGACGAGTCGCGCGACGAATCCGCCGAGCAGCGGCTCGACCTGCCCGGTCTCGCATCGTCCGCGATCGGCTTGTTCGCGCTGACCTATGGCTTCATCGAGGCGAACAACTACGGCTGGACGTCGTCCCGCATCCTCGGCGCATTCCTCGTCGCCGCCGTCGCCCTCGTCAGCTTCATCCTCCTCGAGCGCCACCAGCGGGCGCCGATGGTCGATCTGTCCCTCTTCCGCAACCGCACGTTCAGCGGCGCCAACGCTGCGATGCTCTTCGTCGGGCTGGCGATGTTCGGCACGTTCTTCTTCGTCTCGCTCTACATGCAGAACGTGCTCGGCTACTCACCGGTCGAAGCGGGGGCGACCTTCCTGCCCATGACGTTGCTGATCATCGTGCTCGCCCCGCGGATGGGCGGCCTCTCGGACCGGTTCGGCTCTCGCTGGCTCGTCGGCGGCGGCATGACGCTGCTTGCAGGGATGCTCTTCTACTACTCGCAGCTCGGATTGCACGAGAGCTTCTGGTCGCTCCTGCCGGGGCTGCTGCTCGGCGGTACCGGGATGGCAATGACGATGACGCCCACGACGGCGGCGGCGATGAGCGCCGTCGCCGTCGACAAGGCGGGCATCGGCTCCGCGGTCCTGAACTCGGCGCGCCAGGTCGGCGGCTCCCTCGGGATCGCCGTGATGGGCGCGATCGTTGCGAGCAAGACGAGCTACCTGATCGGGTTCCACGACGCTTTGCGTGTCGGTGCGCTTCTCTGCATCGTCGGCGCCACCGTCGCGGTGTTCTCGATTCGCAAGATCGAGCATCCCCACGAGCCGGCGCGCGAGACCGCCCCGATCGCGGAGGCCGCGTGACCGACACGAAGCAGAGGCTGACCGCGCAGGCGCGCCGGCAGGCGGTGCTCGACACGGCCTGCCGCGTCTTCTCGCGGTCGAGCTACCGCGGTGCCACGACCGCGGAGATCGCCCGTTCGGCGGGTATCTCCGAGCCGATCCTCTATCGCCACTTCGGCTCGAAGCGCGACCTGTACCTCGCCTGTCTCGACGAGGCGTGGGGAAGCTTCCGCG
Source organism: uncultured Thermoleophilia bacterium (assembly GCA_963826485.1). GTDB lineage: Bacteria > Actinomycetota > Thermoleophilia > Gaiellales > Gaiellaceae > PALSA-600. Next base: position 147,747 of record CAWGXF010000008.1, on the reverse strand, counting down.
CGGGCGCCGAGCGGGCGGTCGCCGAGAACCCGCTCGGCTGTCTCGGCGCGATCGCCGACGCGTACATGTCGAAGGGCAAGAAGATCCGTCTCATCGACCTCTGGATCCAGGCGCTCACGGTCTCGGGCGAGGACAAGGTGATCGCCGCCGCCCTGCGGCGTCAGATCCGGGAGGTGCATGATTTCTTCGCCGAGGTGATTCGCGACGGGCAGCTCCGGGGCGTGCTGCACGCCGATCGCGACGCCGAGGCGGAGGCGTGGCTGTTCGTGGCCGGCGGGGTCCTGGCCACGATGGATGGTCGTCTCGGCGGCCTGCTCGGCGACGACCTTCAGCGCGTGCGTGCCGAGCGCCGCCGTTGGATGGCCGCCGACTCCGGCCCCTGAGCGAAACGGCCCTGGACATGGAAAAGCCCCGGCTGCGGCACCCGGGGCTCTTCCTGGTCAGGCGGGGCGCCGGTTGGGCGTCTCCGAATGGCAAACGGCTCTGCGGCCCAGCCGTACCTTCGGGTTGTCGCCTCTGGCGCTCCCCCTGCACACACTGGGCCTGGCGTCCGGCCGTGGTGCAAGGTGCGCTCACTCTAAGAGCCGTGTCCGTGTCTGTCAAGTGGATCGGTCAAGTGATTTCCAGAATCGCCGGTTGACAGGGAAAAGCCAGCAAAGATCCCCCTTTTGGGGGACTGTCCCGTTCAGGGGATTGCAATCCGGTCAAGTGTTCGGCATGCTGAGTCGGCGTATGACTCCTCGCGCCGCACGAGTGAGCACGACGAGGGCGCCTCGGCCGCCTCGCCTCGGCGAGCGCCTGCGCCAGCTTCGCGTCGCTGCCGGGCTGACCCAGACCGGGCTCGCGGGAGACCGCTTCTCGAAGGAGTACATCTCCCAGATCGAGCGGGGCAAGACCCGCCCGACCACCGAGACGGTCGAGTGGCTCGCGCTGCGTCTCGGAGTCGATGCGGGCTTCCTCTCGAGCGGCGTCTCCACCGACGACCGCGCGAAGGCGGAGGCGATTCTCGCGCGCGCCGAGTCGCTCCTTCAGGAGCACGAGCTCGATGCGGCGATCGACGAGTACACGCTTGGGCTGCCGGCCGTATTGGGGACGGGCGCGCCCGAACTGCGTGTGCGTTCGTTGAACGGCGAGGCGATGGCGCGCGCCGAGAACGGCGACGTGAAGAGCGGTCTCGCGCTCCTCGCGGAGTCTCGCGCTCTCGTCGAGGGCGAAGGATTCTCCGACATCGACCGGGCCGAGGTGCTCTACCGGCTGGGGGTGTGCCGGTACCTGCTGGCGAGCATCTCGACCGCGGTCGGGCTCTTCAACGAGGCGCTCGCGCTGGTGGAGCGCTCGGAGCTCCCGTCGGACCGGCTGCGCCTGAACATCTTCGCGTGGCGTTCCCGGTGCTACCGGCGCCAGCGCGACTACGAGGCCTCGCGCGAAGACGTCGAGCGCGCACTGGAGCTCGCCGACTCGCTCCAGGACGCACGTGCGCTCGGTGCGGCGTACTTCCAGGCGTCGTTGCTCGCCGAGCGTGACGGCCACTACGTGCTCGCACGCACCTATGCGGAGCGCGCCAAGACCCAGTACGAAGACCTCGCCGACCGGGCGAACGTCGGCCGGCTGATGAACAACCTCGGTGCGGTCGAGTTCCTGCTCGGAAAGCCCGACGTTGCGGTCGAGCACTTCAAGCAGGCGTTCTCGGTCGCGCTCGAGCTCGGGCGCGACCAAGAGGCTGCCAAGGCGGTGTCGTCGCTCGCGCAGGTGCACCTTCGCACCGGCGAGGTCAAGAAGGCCGAGGAGCAAGCGCGCCAGGCGCTCGAGATCATCGCCGAGCGCGAGGACATGCTCGACGAGATCGGAAACGCACGGCTCGTGCTCGGGCGCGCACTGCTCGAGCAGGGGCGCTTCGACGAGGCAGAGGTGTCGTTCGCGGCGTCGGAGGATGCCTTCGCCCGATTGACGTCGACCTCGCACCGCGCCGCCGCCTGGGTGGCGCAGGGAGACCTTGCAACCAAGCGTGGGGACGAGCGGCGTGCTGCGGTGCTCTACCGTCGTGCCGCCGAGGCGCTCCAAGACTTCCGGTTCTGAGGAAGGAGGTGTTCACTGTGGCAAACCTGTTTGCAACGCTCGTTCGGCGTCGTGCGATCGTTCTGCTGGCGTCGGTTGTCGTTGCGGTCGTGCTCGGCAAGTTCGGAGCAAACTGGCACACGGGCCTGTGGGACGGCCCTGCCTAGCTCGCCGACCTAGGCCCTTCGAGGCGCGCTCTCAAATGGGGAGCCGGCGCGCGCTCTTCTCGGACTGGGCGAGGTTGTGTATCACCTCTATCGAGTGAAGATCGGATCCGTGCGTCGGACGGATGGACTAGGCAACGCCTTCGGAGGAACCGACTCGCTCGATGATCACCTGTGGGATGCGCGCGCGCGACGAGAGGCGCAGGCACATGCGCACGATCTCGGCGCAGTCTTCGGGTTGGATCATCTCCTCCGCCGCGAGCCCGCTCCACTCGGCCATGGGCGTGTCGACGAAGCCCGGGCAGATCGCGATCGCCCGCACGCCGACGCCGTCGAGCTCGGCGTTCTGCGACCGCGTCAGGGCGATCACGGCCGCCTTCGTCGCCCCGTACACCGTCAGGCCGGGCGTCGGTCCCGTTCCGGCGATCGACGCGAGGTTGACGATCCACCCCTTCGTCTCCTTGAGCAGTGGGATCGCTTCACGACTGACGAGGAGGAGGCCGCGCAGGTTGACGTTCAGCTGTAGGTCGATGTGCTTCGTCTGCAAAGACTCGACCGTGCCCGCAATCCCGATGCCGGCCGAGTTGACGAGCACGTCCATGCCGCCGAACCGATCCTTGTGCTCTGCGACAACGCGGATGCAGTCCTCTTCCTTGCCCATGTCGGCAGTGACCGCGTGCGCGCCCAGCTCCGAGGCGGCCGCCTCGATCTTCGCCGCCGTTCGCGAGGCCAGCGTGAGTTCGAAGCCCTCGTCGGCCAGCATGCGCGCGACGGCGAGGCCGATTCCCGATGAGCCGCCCGTCACGAGTGCGCTTGGCATCGGTCGAGCCTAAAGGACTTGCCTCCTTCTTCGCGAATCGGGTGGCAGCACCATGTTCCTCTCCCCTGACGGCGGCGGCTCCCCGGCCGCCGTTGTCGCGTTACCGTGCAGGGGTGAGGCTCACCGACCTGGCGACCGCCGGAGGCTGCGCTGCGAAGTACTCGGCGTCGCGTCTGGAAGAGCTCTTGCGCGGCTTCGTGCCCGCCGACGCGGAGAATCTGCTCGTCGGACTGGATCCAGCCGACGACGCAGCGGTCTACAAGCTCGACGAGGAGCGGGCGCTCGTCTTCACGATCGACTTCTTTCCCCCGATCGTCGACGACCCCGATGACTTCGGTGCGATTTCGGCGACGAACGCCCTCAACGACGTGTTCGCGATGGGCGGTGCGCCGTTGCTTGCGCTCTCGGTCGCCGCATTGCCCGAGGAGCTGCCGACGGAGGTCGTGCGAGCGATCTTCGACGGCGCAGACCGCCAGGTTCGCGCGGCCGGGGCGATCCTCGCCGGAGGCCACACGATTCGGGACACCGAGCCGAAGTACGGCCTCGCAGTCGTGGGGACCGTCTCCCCCGGCGGCATCTGGCCGAAGTCCGGCGCGCGGCCGGGCGATGCTCTCTACCTGACGAAGCCGCTCGGCACGGCCCTCGTGCTCGGCGGTGCGAAACGTGGGCTCGGCGACATCGCCGAGGCAGTGGGGTGGATGCGAACGCTGAACCGTGAGGCGGCCGACATGCTGCGCTCGTTCTCGCCCAATGCGGTCACCGACGTCACCGGGTTCGGGCTGGCAGGCCACGCCCACGAGATGGCCGGCCGAAGCGGTGCGCGCATCGTGCTCTCCGCGCAGCAGTTGCCGGCTCTGGACGGTGCGCTGACGGCTGCGCGCGCCGGCGTGTCGACGGCCGGCACCCGCAACAATCGCGAGTACGCGAGGCTCGAGGTGGACGATGACGTCGCTCCCGAGCTCGTCGAGCTGGCGCACGATCCACAGACGGCGGGCGGCCTCCTCGTCTCGCTGCCGCGGGAGCAGGGTATGGCGCTCGAGGCGGAGTTCGCGCGTGGGGGGCTCTTCCTGGCGCGCGTCGGCGCGGTCGAGCCGGGCGCCGGCGTCGTCATCGTTCCGTGAGACTAGGCAAGCTCACGGCGCCGGCGCACGACGCGCCTGCGCCGTTCGGCGAGCTCCACTTCCAGTTCGCGCAGCTCGGACAGCCTCCGGCGAACGAGCGTGAGCTGGGTCTCGATCTGGGGCAGCGCCTCGTCGAGCAGAGCGAGCTGTTCGTCACGCGATTCGGTCTCCTGGAAACGGCGGCGAACCTCGGCGCGGACGTCCTCGGCCGTGACCATCGAGCGCAGCTCTTCCAGCGACAGGCCCAGGAGGTCGCGCAGCCGGGTCAGTTCGGAGATGCGCTCGACGTCGGCTTCGGTATAGATCCGGTGCTTGCCCTGCTCGCGCTCGGTCCGGGGCAGGAGGCCGAGCTCCTCGTAGTAGCGGATCGTGCGCGGGGTGACCCCGCTTCGATCCGCGATCTCGCCGATGCGCAGCGTCATGCCGCCTGCTCGTAGGCAGGTTCGGCTTCGAGCTCGCGCACGTGCGCCGGGCGAAGCATCGAGATGCCGGCTCCGAGGAGCGAGATCCCCGCGAGCACCCAGAGCGCCAGGTGCAGGTTCGAGATGAACGGCTGCAGCTGCTGCGGTGAAAGCCCGGACGTGAGCCCGGAGAAGATCTTGAACAGCACATCCTTCGGCACCGCCGCCGTGACGATCGCCATCACGAAGGCGATCGAGATCACCGCGCCGGTGTTCTGCAGCATCACTCGCACCCCTGCGGCGACTCCGCGGCGATGCACCGGGACCGCGCCCATCATCGCGGCGGTGTTGGGGCTGTTGAACATGCCCGAGCCGATGCCGACGAGCAAGAGCCAGAACGCGCTCCAGGCATACGGCGTGTTTGCCTGGAGCGTCGTCATTCCGGCCAGCCCGAGCGCCGAGAGCAGCATTCCGCCTGCCGCCAACCCGCGTGAGCCGTGCCGGTCGGCGAGCGCGCCCGCGATCGGAGAGGCAACCAGCATGCCGATCGCCAGCGGCGCGAGCTCGAGCCCGGCCATGATCGGTGTCTGGCCCTGCGGCCCCTGGAAGTAGAAGACGAACAGGAACATCAGCGCGAAGCGGGAGAGGCCGTTCAGGAAGGCGGCCGCGGAGGCGGCGCTGAAAAGCCGGTTGTGAAAGAGGTCGAGGTCGAGCATCGGTGTGCGTGCGTGCCGCTCGATGACGACGAAGAGGGGCAGCAGGATCGCGGCGGCGGCGAGCCCGGCGATCACGAGCCAGTTGCTCCAGCCGCTCAACCCGCCTTTCGACAGGGCGAGGACGAGCCCGGTCAGGCCGACGACGAACGTGGTCGTGCCGAGCAGGTCGAGGCCGTTTTCCGCGCTGCGGCCCGACCGCTCCTCCAGCACGAGTGCGCCCCAGATGCAGCCGATCAGGCCGAGCGGAACGTTGAACCAGAAGACCCAGGGCCACGCGATCGCGACAAGCGCGCCGCCGAGCACCGGGCCGATCACGAGCCCGACGGCGGCGACCATCGTGTTCGTTCCCATTGCGAGCCCGAGCTCACGCCGCGGGAACGCGTCGGTGACGAGCGCGGCGGCGTTCGCGAACAGGAACGCGCCGCCCGCGCCCTGCACGACGCGCCAGAGGATCAGTTCGGTGCCGCTGCCGGCGAAGCCGGCGCCGAGAGAGGCGAGGGAGAAGACCAGGAAGCCGAGGACGTAGGCCGTCTTGCGCCCGAACAGATCGGACAGCCGTCCCGCCGTCAACACCAGGACGGTGGAGACGATCATGTACGCGAGGATCACCCAGACGAGCTGCAGCAGGGTCGTGTGCAGGCTGCGCTCGAGATCGGGCAACGCGATGATGAGCGTGCCCGAGTTGACCGTCGCGAGCAGCATGCCGAGGCTCGTGCACGAGAGGACCCACCACTTGTAGTGAGGCGAATGACGGCGTGTCGAAAGAAATCGCATCTTTACGTCAACGTAAAGTTAGCAGGACCAGCTGCCGCTACAGTTCTGGCGAGATGGAAGCCGGCGCCCAGCCGCTAGCCCGCGTGCGCGCTTTCGCGCTTTCGCCCACGGCTTTCCGCCGCCTCGCGCTGGCGAACGCAGCGATGCTCGTGCTGATCGTGGCCACGGGCGCGACGGTGAGATTGACCGGCTCCGGCCTCGGCTGCGAGCACTGGCCCGGTTGCGCGCAGCATCACTTCGAGCCGAAGAGCTACCACAGCTACATCGAGTTCTCGAACCGCGTGATCGCGTTCTTCACCATTCTCGTCACGCTCGCGACGTGGCTCCTCGCGCCGCGGCTGCGTTGGCTCGCGTTCATCGTCTTCTTCGGGACGCTGCTGCAGGCGCCGCTCGGCGCGCTGACGGTGCACTTCCACCTCAACCCGTGGCTCGTCCTCTCGCACTTCCTCCTGTCCGTCGTCGTGCTGACGCTGGGCGTCGTGCTCGCGATCGAGACGCGTGCGCGCATGCGAAGCTTGCTGCCCGCCTGGGTCCCGCGTCTCGGGCTGCTCGTCGGTCTCGCAGCGATGGTGCTGATCGTCACCGGCACGCTCGCGACCGCCTCCGGGCCGCACCCGGGCAGCGCGGTCGTGAGGCGGCTCTGGTCGTTCCAGCCGGCGGTCTACTGGCACGTCCGTGCGACAGCCGTCTTCGGCATCTCCTTCGCCCTGCTGCTTCTGTGGCTCGCTCGGCACCGGGCTCCGCAGGTGCGCGGTGCGATGGTCCTGCTCGGCCTGCTCGCAGTCCAGATGGCGATCGGGGAGACGCAGTACCGCACACACCTGCCCTGGTGGCTCGTGCTGGGGCATGTGACCCTCGCCGCGACGGTCTGGGTCGCGGTCACCGCGTTCGTCTACAGCCTCTGGCGCCCGCGTAGGATGAGCGGATGACGGATCTGCGGCTGAACGAGCGTCCGGAGCTTGACCGGCCGGTCCTGATCGCAGCCTTCCGCGGCTGGAACGACGGCGGCCAGGGGGCCTCGCTCGCCGGTGCCTACCTCGCGCGCGCCTGGGCCGGTGAGGAGTTCGCGTCGATCGATCCGGAGAACTTCTACGACTTTCAGGCGACGCGGCCGATGGTGTCTCTCTCCGACGGCTACACGCGCCGGATCGACTGGCCGGAGAACACGTTCATGCATGCCCCGCTGCCCGGCGCCGGACGCGATGCGATCATCCTGCTCGGCGTGGAGCCGAACCTACGCTGGCGCACGTTCTCCGAGCTGATCACCGGCATGGCGAAGGATTTCCAGGTCGAGCTCGTGATCACTCTCGGCTCGCTGCTCGCCGATGTGCCCCATACCCGCCCGTCGCCCGTCACCGGCAGCGCGACCGATCCCGACCTGATCGACCAGCTCGGGCTGCAGGCCTCGCGCTACGAGGGCCCCACCGGGATGGTCGGCGTCCTGCATGATGCGTGCGCGAGTGCCGGCCTCAAGTCGGCGAGCCTGTGGGCTGCAGTGCCGCACTACGTTTCGCTGACTCCTTCGCCGCGGGCCGCCAAGGCGCTCGTCGACCGGCTCGGCGACCTGCTCGGCGCCGACGTCGACACCGCGGAGCTCGACGAAGCCGCGGATGCGTATGCCCAGCAAGTCAGTGAAGCGGTTGCGACCGACGAGGAGACGTCTGCGTATGTTCAGGATCTCGAGCGTCGGGTCGACGAGCTCACCGACGAGGCAGACCTGCCCTCGGGCGATTCGATCGCGGCCGAGTTGACTCGTTTCCTCCGCGAGCGCGAGAACGACGACGGCGATGACAACGTCGCCCGCGAGTACTAGCGCGTTACCCGAATGTGAATGAATAGGCCTGGACGCCGGGCGTGAAGCGCAGCTCGAGCAGAGCCGATTCAGGGGTCTTCGAGGAGCGAACCGTGTAGAGCCGCTGCGCGTCGACATTGATCGTGCCGGCCGGCTTGCCGTCGATCAGGGTGTGGACGGTTCCACGGCCGCCGAGGACGATGTACACGTTCCGCGCCTCGAAGCGCAGCCGCAGGCGTGCGTTCTTGCCCGCCACGATCTGCTCGGCGTTCACGCGCCAATGCCCGTCGTACGAGAGGGTGTCCGCCGGGATCGTCTGCGCGAAGTGGTAGGTGTGGTCGGCGTTCGGCAGCGGCCTCGTGCCGACGTAGTTCGACAGGCGCGCATAGCCCAGGTAGCTCTCGGGGGTGAGAAGGCCCGTCGGCGTCACGTCGGCGGCCTGTCGTGCGTGAGCTCCGTTGTCTCCGAGCAGCCTCCGGATCAGCGCCTCGGTCTGCGGGTATTCCCCCTCGCCGAAGTGCGTGTGGCGAACGTGTCCCTGCTTGTCGATCAAGTACTCCGCCGGCCAGTACTGGTTCGAGTAGTTGTCCCAGGTTCTGTACTTGTTGTCCTGCAGCACGGGGTAGTCGATGTGCAGTCTCTTGACGGCGGCCTGCACGTTCGAGGTGACGTGCTCGAAGGCGAACTCCGGCGTGTGCACGCCGATGATCACGAGGCCCTTCCGGTGGTAGGCGGCATACCAGGACTTGAGATGCGGCAGCGTGCGCAGGCAGTTGATGCACGAGTAGGTCCAGAAATCGACCAGCACGACCTTGCCGCGCAACTTCTCGAGCGTCAATGGCTTCGTGTTGATCCAGGCACCGTCGGCCTGAAGCGGTGGTGCGACGCCGTAGTCGGGCAGACCGCCCTTGGGGGTTGTGCCGGTGGCGGCCAGCGCCTGTCCACCGCCGCGCACCTTCTCCAGCTGGTGCCTGGCGGTGGAGTTGTTCTCGAGCTTGTTCTGCAGGAACGACGTGTAGCCCGGTGTGAGTGTCGCGAGGTTGTCGTCGAGGTGGAGCACGAGAGCGAGGGCGACGGCGGCCATCAGCGCTCCGGAGACCATCCGCACCGTCTCTGCATGCCGGCGGAGTCGCCCGGCGGCTTCCTGCCCGCCGCGCGCGATCACGAGCATCGGCAGCGCTGCGCCGGCCGCGTATGCCAGCGTCAGCAGGATCGCGCGCAGGCCGACCGAGTTGTTGGCCGCGACGACGCTGACCGTCGCAAGCACGGGGCCGGCACACGGGACGAACACGAGCCCGAGCGTCGCGCCGAGGAGGAACCCGCCCCCGACCCCGGCCGGGCGGAAGCGCGAGAAGATCGCGAGCGGCCGTTCGATCAGCAGCCCCGCGCGCGGGACGAGCAGTGTCGCAGCCATCACGAAGAGCAGGACGATCGCGGCGTTTCGCAGGAAGTCCTCCGGGAGCCCGAGCTGGTCGAGCAGCCAGGCCGCGAAGAGGGTGAAGACGGTGAAGCTGGCGACGAGCCCCCCGACGATGCGCAGCGGCTTTCGCCCGGAGGCTCCCGCAGCGAGCAGGACCGGCAGGACCGGCAGGACGCACGGGGAGACCGCCGTGACCACTCCTGCGAGGAAGCCGATGACGAGCAGGATGAGCATCCGCTACGGACCCAGTGTGCCGGGATTCGTTACGGCCGCCGGGGTCAGACCCCCGGCCGTGTCCGAAACTACGCGGCGTCTTCGGTGGGCACGGCCTGTTCGGACGTGTCCGGTGCGGTGGCCGTGGCGCCGTTCTCGGCGGGGCCGCTCTCCGACGTGGCCTCCGCGCCCGCCCGCTGCTCGGGCGAGGGTGGCTTCCGGCGCCTGCGCCTGCGTTTCTTGGCCGGAGCCGGCCTGTCCTCGGCGACGCCCGGCTCGGGGATGGCTCCCGCCGCGGCTGCCTGAGTGGCTCCGCCGGCCGCCTCGGCGCCGGTCTTCTTCTTGCGCCGCCGCCGCCGGCGCGCGCGCGACGGGCCCGTCTTTGGCTGCGGCAGGTTCTCCGCGATCCAGCCCGCGACCTCCTGGATCGTCCCGAGCCTCTCGCGCGCCGCCTCGAGCAGTTGCGTCGAGCGCGGCGTGTAGCCCTCGGCCGAGGCCAGCAGGGCGGCGCCGACTTCCTGCGGCATCTCGAGCGCGGCGTTGACGAGCTTCGCCGCGTTCTCCTCGTGCCGGTGCCCGCGCGAGTTCGCAAGCGCGCCGAGCAGGCGCTTCGCGTCCGGGTACTCCTGCGAAGCCTTGCGGTCGAGTTGCTTGCGCACTGCCCGGGAGAGCTTCCACGTCCAGCGTGCGAGGATCTGGTCCGGCGCGTCTGCCTTCCCGTCTGCAATCGCACGCAGCATGATCCGGACGCCCGCTGCGCGGTCCTTCTCCCATGGCGGGGCCTGGGTGACGAGAGTGACGAGATCGTCGAAGTCCGCGCGCTCGACCTTCATCGACACGCGGTCTGCGAGTGCGATCATGCGCAGCCGGCGATTGGGGTTCTGTGCGGCGCACGTCGACAGGAACTTCTCCATCGCGCGTTTCGACGCGCCGCGCGCGGTCAGCTTCTCGACGAACGCCGCGCGCTCGTCGAATCGCAGCTGGCGGCCGGCGATCTCGCCCCAGAACTCCTGCTCGTCCTCGTCGAGGAACTTCGGATCGACTCGCTGCCATTCGCGTGCGATCACCATCTTGCGCCGCAGGACGTCGGGCGTGACCGGAACGAGCCACGATGCGGGCGTCAGCTTGCGCCGTGCCCGGCGCTGCATGCGGCGGCGCGGAGCCGGCGTCACGCGTGCGCCTTCGCGGTAGAAGTCCGCATCGAGCAGCGAGTGCAGCGACACGACGCGTTCGTTGTGCGTTGCCGCCTTGGGCGTGAAGTCGACGACGATGCCTGCTTCCTTGCGCGGATGGATGCGCATGATGCGGCCGATCCGCTGCTGGTACACGCGCTTCGAAGCGGTCGGCGCGAGATGCATGACGACCGTCGCGCGCGGCGAGTTCCAGCCCTCGGCGAGCAGCATGGCGTTGATCAGCACGTCGATCTCGCCGCGCTCGTAGGCTGCCAGGATCTCGGCGAGCTTGACCGGAGGAGTGCGGCCCGATACGGCTTCGGCTTTGATGCCCGCCGCGCGGAAGGCGGTTGCAAGGTTGTACGCGTGGTCGACACCGGCGGCGTACACGATTCCCGGCGTGTCGCCGAACCGTTCCCGGTACAGCGTCGCCGCAGCCATGTTCAACGCCTCGTGGTCGAGAGCCTGTGCCAGGGCGCGCTCCTCGAAATCGCCGCCGACGATGGGCACCTGGTTGATCGCCGCGACGGGAGGGACGCGCAGGCAGCGCAACGGCGCGATCAAGCCGCGGCGCGCAGCATCGGCCAGCGGCAGGTCGTCCACCGACGCAGGGAACACGTCCGAGACCTGCTTCGCGATCAGCTCTTCCGTCGCGGTCATGCCGATGTAGATCGGTTCGCTCAGAGAGCGAATTGCGGTCGAGGTCTTCTCGCCGAGTGCGGTGTGCGCCTCGTCGCAGATGACGAGCTCGTACGCCTCGCGCGAGATCTCATCGACATGCCGTGCGAACCACGCGTAGGTCTGAATGGTGATCGGGTTGGACGGTCGCGGCGCAGTGTGGCCCGTGAGCACGGCATCGTGGAAGCGCGAGCCGTAGCCGTGCTCGGTCAGCTCGCGGCGGAACTGGTCGACGAGCAGGCGGCGGTGAGTGAGGATCAGGACGCCTTCGGTGCGCGCAGCCTCGACGAAGCCCGCCGCTGCGATCGTCTTGCCCGAGGCGGTCGGATGCCGGAAGCGGTAGCGGCGGATCGCGCCCGGATCTGCCTCGCTCGGTAGCGGCCCGGCGTCCTCCTCGGCCCCGACCTCCGACTCGGCGTCGAGCTCGTCATCCGTCTCGTCGTCCTCCTCGGGCTCGTCGTGCCCGTTCCCGTTGCCGTTCACGTTTTCGCCCTTCTGGGCTGCGGCGATCAGCTCGGTGAGCATCCCGGCGAGCGCATCCACCTGGTGGCGGCGGAGCTCGGTCCCGGAGGCGAGGTGGGGGGGTCTCTCCGACAGGACGCGCTCGAGGCCGAGCAGCAGCGCATATCGGACCTTCCACTCGGACGACGGTGTGTCACGGCCCTCGGCCAGCTCGGCGAGGGCGTCGTCGAGCGCCCGGCGACGCGCCGTCCCGGGCGCCAGCACGACGGCCGGATCTTCATCCGGCCGCAGGAGGGGCTCGCCGGCCCATGACTCGGCCCGGAGGGCGTCGGCCCGGACGGCCAACGCGTCCCCCGATTCGCTCGGAGAGTGCGTGATGGTTTCTGCCAATGCCTGCGGCACACCTGATGTGCCGTCTCCTCAAAGGGTCGCGCCCGCGGGTAAAGCCCTTTTCGCGCCGCGCAGCCCAAGAATAGCCGATGCGGCGGACGTTCGTCGGCCGGTCGTTCCTAGGCCGCCGCCGCGAGGAGTGACTCGAGGCGGCCGACCAGCCACGGCAGTTCGCTGCGCTCCGCTTCCAGCACGTCGCCGTGGAACTGGATCAACACTGCGCCGTCGGGCATGAGGTGGTCGCCTGCGCCGGCGATCAGACGTCGATAGTGGTCGAGCCCGTCCCCGCTCGAGTACACGGCGGCAGGTGGCTCGTTCTCGGGCCCCGGCGCTCCCGGAGGGAGATAGGGGAGGTTCGCGACGATCAGATCGAGGTCGCGCGGCAGTCCGTCGAGCAGATCGCCCTGCACGAGATGCACCTGTGCACCAAGCTGACCGGCGTTCAGTGAGGCGATGTCGAGCGCCCGGCCGCAGGTGTCGGACGCCCAAACCTCGATCTGCGGTGCGCGCAGCGCGAGCGCGATCGCGACGGCGCCCGACCCCGTGCCGACGTCCGCGACGCGCGCGTGCCCGTCCGCGATCCGTTCGAGGGCTGCGCCGACGAGGCGTTCGCTCGTCTCGCGGGGCGTGAAGACCCGGCCGGGATCCGTGACGAACGTGAATCCGTGGAAATGTGTGCTCATCTCGTCTAGTACAACGTAGCCTCATGAACTGGATTCCCTTCGCGGAGGAGAAGCAATCACGCTTCGAGAAGCCGTATGGAGCGCTGGACGAGCGCGGGATCGTTCGCCGGGGGAATGCCGCCTATGCTGCTGCGCTGGGTCTTCTGATGGCAGGCGACCCCTCCGCCGGGGACTGGTTCCGCCGGGCCGCGGCGAGCTGGCGCGAAAGCTGGGACGCCGGTGACGGCCGGGACGCATGGGGACGACCGGTCGGCGCACTCAAGGCGTCGCTGCTCGCCGGCGACGATCGGGCCGTGGCCGACCACGCGCGCTGGACGCTCGAGCTCGGCACTGCGACGGCATCCTCGCCGATCGGCCGCTACGCCGCGACGCTCGCGTTTCTCTCGCTCGGGCGCTGGGCGGAGGCACGCCACGTCGCCGACTCGTTGCGCGGCCGCGACGACTTTCCGCACGACGTCGGCGACGCGCTCGCCTGCATCGCGGCGCACGACGTGATCGGCTACTGGGCCTCGGTCGAGTCCGTCGTGACGTCTTTCGAGACACGCGAGGAGTTCCTCGAAGACGCTCCGGTCGCCGATACGGCGCTCGTGCTCGCGATCCTCGCACGACGACGCGGCATCGACGAGCCGCTCCCGAGGTCGCCGACCCTGCCCCCGTAGTACACCCGTCCGTAAGTCATGGCCGCTTCCCGACCGAACTTGCGGACGGATGTACTAGTCCGTGTCGCCCTGCGCGATCGTGGGGTGAAAGGCGATCGTGATCGTCTGCGGAGGATGTGACTCGTCCTCGAGGCTGGTCAGTTTGTCGACCAGCTCGTTGAAGAGCGTGCGCACCGTTTCCACATCGAGTTTGGTGTGCACCTGCGCGCTCCGGAACTCGCCCGCGTCCCCGTAGAGGTCGAAGCCACGCCGGAGCTCGCGCAGCTGAGCCGCCTGAAGCTCGCTGGCGAGGCCGGCTGCGCGAATCTCCGGCCCGACCCTGAAGTGCCTGGCAACGGGCCGATAAGGCTTCTCGCGACCGTCCGAGGCCGCAAGCTCGATCAGCCCGGCCCGGTGGAGCATCCGCACATGGAAGTGCAGGTGGCCGGGATCGACCGACAGGCGCGCCGCGAGCTCGCGGTTCGTCAATGGTTGCTCCGCGTCACCCAGCACCTGGAGCACCTTCAGGCGCAGCGGATGGCCGAGCGCCTTGAGCTGCTCGGGCCGCTCGACCTCCAGTACGTCGCGCGGCGACGGCGATGGGACCGGCGTGCTCACAGGCTCTCCAGCTTCGAGGCGGCGGGCGCGTCCAAAAAGACCTCCACCGGGGCCGTTGCGAGCCGAGCAAGGCTCGCCGGCACGTTCGGGCTGATCGCGCCGCCGAATGCGCCCGCCACGGCATCGGCCTTCCCTTCTCCCGTGACCAGGAAGACGATGCGCTCCGCCGAGCGGATCGCCGGCAGCGTCAGCGTGACGCGATCGACGAACGGCTCGAGACCGGCAGGGCCCCAGGCGACGCGACGGTCTTCGACCGCGAGCTGCGGCGAGCCTGCGAACAGCGAGGCCATGTGCCCGTCACCGCCGAGACCGAGCAGGAGCAGCTGCAACCTCACGCCGTCGATCGCCGCCTCGTACTCGTCGGCCGCGGCCCGCGGATCGAGCTCCCCCCGCATCCGGTGCACCTCCCGCGGCGCCACCTCGAGCCGGTCGAGAAGCGTCTCCTTCGCCAGGCGAAAGTTCGAGCGCTCGTCGTCGGGCGGCACGCAACGCTCGTCGCCCCACCAGAGTGTGACCCGGCTCCAGTCGGGCAGAAGCCGGGCCGCCTGCTCGTAGGCGCCGCCGACCGACTCACCGCCCGTGAGCACGATCGAGCCGCCCTGGCCGGCCTGCTCCGCGATCAGGTCGGCGGTGAGCACCACCGGATCTTCGACGACGTAGAGCTCAGGCCGCTGCGACATGGGGCAAGGGTATGAAACCACGGCTGAAGCCCGCGAGCAGATACACGCTCGCGAGCCCCGCCCACTCGCCGTACGGCTCGAGCAGCGCGTCGGTCTCCTCCGCCTCGGCCCGGCGCCCCCAGAGCGCCGAGGCCAGTTTGGCCAGCCCGAGGTCGCGCGCGAGCCCGTGCTCGAAGCGGCCGAGCCCTTCGATGCAGACGATGCCGACCGACCAGGGCCCGAGCCCGCGCTCCCGCTCGAGCCGCGCGGCGACGGCACTCGACGGCTGCTCCTTCAGCCGCTCGAGATCGAGGGAGCGACAGAGCCGGACCAGGCAGGCGGCGCGCCGGGCACCGAGACCGAGTCGGCCGAGCTGCGCCGGCGAGAACCGGGCCAGCTCGGCGGAGGTTGGTGCGGCGTGGAGGCCGTCGCGCTCCGGCGCCGCCGCACGGACGATCCTGCGCTCGACCTGCCGTGCGCGGCTCGCCTGGATCAGTTGCCCCGCCACCGCGCGCAGGAGCGCCTGCGCGACGGTGCCGGTGCGCATCGGCCTCAGGCCGCGCAGGCGGCTCACCGTCTGGCCGAGCAGCGGGTCGCCTGCGAAACGGCGCAGGAAGTCGGCGTGGTCGTCGTCGAGCCCGAGCACGAAGCGCACGTGGTCGACGCCGGCGTCGCTCTCCGCCTCGACGACGATCGTCCCGTCGGCGCGCTGCGCCGCCTGCACGCGCTCGAGGCGGTCGTCCACACGTACCGTTGCCCGGTAGGCGCCGTTGGCGACGACCCGGGTCGCGTCGGAGGCGTGGCGCCCGGACTCCCGGAGGGAATACGGCCCCTGCGGGCGGAGCTCGGCGCGAACGGGCATCGGACCGCCGAGTGTAGTGGCGGCCCGACGCTGGGATACGCTCAGCCGATGCTGCGCCGGGTCGCGTCGCGGGTGTCCATGCGGAGCCGCCGGCGGAAGCTCGATCTCCTGCTCGAGGTTTTCCAGCCCGGGCCGGAGACGACGGTCGTCGATGTCGGCGTCACGGATGCGCCGTTCGGCGGCGGCTCGTCGGACAACTTCTTCGAGGCGTTGTATCCCTGGCCGAACCGCATTACGGCGGTCGGGCACACCGAGCTCGATCGGTTCAAGGAAGCGTTCCCGCAGGTGCGGGCGGTGCGTGCCGATGGACGCGAGCTGCCGTTCGCCGACGGCGAGTTCGATCTCGGCTTCTCGAACGCCGTGGTCGAGCACGTCGCCGGCGGGCGGGCGGGCCAACGACGTTTCGTGCATGAGCTCTGCCGTGTCTCGGGCAGCGTGTTCGTGACGACGCCGAACCGCTGGTTCCCGCTCGAGGTGCATAGCCTGCGGCCGTTCGTGCACTGGCTGCCGGCCGGTGCACGCCGGCGCGTGATCCCGTTCGACGATGTGCTCGATCCGCTCGGCCCGAGGGAGCTGGCTTCGCTCTTTCCTTACAGCGTGCGGGTAATCAACACCGGCATGACGCTCATCGCGGTCGGCACTGCGTGAAACGATCCGTCCTCGCCCTTCAGGTTCTGATCGTCGGGCTGGCGTTCCACAACGTGGTGATGGCGTTCCTGTGGCGGGCAGGCGTGCGCGGCACGGCGCTGACAGTGGTCTCCGCGTGGAAGGACGTGCTGCTCCTGGTCGCGCTCGTGCTCGTCGTCCGCGAGCGTCGCCGGCTGCCGTTCGACGGCAGGCTCACCGATTGGCTCGCGCTCCTCTTCGGCGCGCTCGTCTGTCTCTACGGGTTGCTGCCACAGTCGGTGCTCGGCGGCGGCGCCACGCACAAGGGTGTTCTCTACGCCGGGCGCCACGACCTGCTTCCCGTGGCCGCGTACTTCCTCGGCCGCGGCCTCGACCTCAGTGAGCGCGAGCGCAGCCGACTCTGCCATACGGTGCTCGCGACGGCGGCGTTCGTCGCCGCGTTCGGGTTGATCGACGTGTATGCCGTTCCGCTCTCGTTCTGGCGGCCCGCGGCCGGCTGGTTCGGAGACCAGCTCGGGCTCACGTACACCGGCCTTTCCGGCCTGCCGGAGAACTTCGTCTACAACACCGGGAACGGCGTCGTGTTCCGTCGGCTCACGTCGACGTTTCTCTCGCCTCTCGCGACGTCGTACCTCCTCGTCGTGGCGCTGTTCTTCATTCCGATGCGGCGTCGCTTCGGGCCTCCCCTCGCTCTG
This sequence comes from uncultured Thermoleophilia bacterium, assembly GCA_963826485.1. Taxonomy (GTDB): domain Bacteria; phylum Actinomycetota; class Thermoleophilia; order Gaiellales; family Gaiellaceae; genus PALSA-600. Next base: position 130,787 of record CAWGXF010000008.1, on the reverse strand, counting down.
CTCGTCTTCGCAGCTCTTCTCTGGACGCACACCCGCGCGGCGCTCCTCGCGCTCGCCGTCGCGCTCGGCGTGCTCGCGCTCGTGCGCCGCAGGGTGCGGCCTCTCGTCTTCGCTGCCGTCGTCGCTGCGGTCGGGCTCGCATTCGTCAAGGGCTACGACCACTTCGGACCGCGCACGCACTTCACCCCCTCCGAGCTGAAGGTGCAGGAGCGGCTCGCCGATGAGCACCCGCAGGCTTCCAACGATGCGACGAGCGCAAACGAGTCGTCGACCAGCGAGCATCTCGCTTCACTCCGCGACGGCGGGCGCACGGTGCTGCATCATCCGTGGGGCTTCGGGCTCGGCAACTCCGGTGTCACCGCGGCGCGCACCCATGTCGTCGTTCTGGCAGGCGAGTCCACCTACACCGAGCTGGGCGTCGAGACGGGGATCCTCGGCATGCTCGTCTTCGTCGCCTGGTCGCTCGCGCTGCTGCGGTCGACGCTGCGCCACCGCATCTGGGTCGGCGCCGCGTTCGCTGCGATGCTCGTCGTCGGGCTGCAGACCGACGTGATCGGCGTGCCGTGGATCGCGGTCACCGTCTGGGCGTTCGCCGGCGACTCGGCGTAATCGCAACAACTTCGTGTCAATGCGAAACGGACACTTGTCGTCCCACGCGGCATTCGTACCGTTGGTCGGGTGCGTGCATCGCTCGTCGAGATCGCGTTGCTGGCGGGCGCCGCCGCGGTCGCGGCCACCACCCTCCTGCCGCGCGGCTCGAGTGGCCCGAAGACGCCGGTCGTACGGGCGAGCTGGTCGCTCACCCCGGGGGTGCTCAATCCGGCGGTGACCCAGGCGACGATCCGCTCGACGATCTGCACTCCAGGCTGGACACGCACGGTCCGTCCACCGGTCTCGTACACGAACGCGCTCAAGGTGCGCCAGCTCGCGCGGGACCACCTGCACGGCGCGTTGTCGGCGTTCCAGGAGGACCACCTGATCAGCCTCGAGCTGGGCGGCAACCCCACCGATCCACGCAACCTGTGGCCGGAGCCCTATCCGCGTGCCGCTGAGGTCGATCGGATCGAGAACCAGCTCAACCACAGTGTCTGCACCGGCGCGCTCACGCTCGCCGAGGCGCAGCAGCGCGAATCCGCGCTCAAGCACGGCTTCGGGTGACCGCTCCTAGCGAGCAAGCGCTGTGGTCATGCGTACGAGGAGCTTCACGAGCCGCTCGCGATCGGTCGCGCCGAGCGCGGCCACGGCCGGCTCGAAGGCAGCCGTCGCGCGCGCCTTGTGCTCGCCGACCAGCCGGCGCCCCAGGGGTGTGAGCTCGATCCGCACCGCCCGCCGGTCGTCGGGGTCGGCGCTGCGGGCGACCAGGCCGAGCTCGTCCAGGACATCGACCGTCCGGCTCGCCGTGGGGGCGCTCGTCCCGATCCGCGCAGCCAGGTCGTTCAGACGCAGCGGTCCGGCGTCGGCGATCTCGATCAGCGAGATGCGCTGGGTCGCGGTCATGGCCGGTCCGTCATCCGCGCCGCCGGTCATGCGCGTCAGCTCTCGGAGCAGCTTCCCGAGCTGGTCGAGGATCGCCGCGGTGTCGGGCGCGGTGCTCATCGCCCTGGAATAGTTACATATCGCAATAGTTTCATCTCGTTGGTAGTATCCCGGAGGTGACGGACACCGTCCTCCATCCCCAGCCGCGCGTCCGCGCGATCTTCGCCGCGCTCATGCTGGTGCTGCTCCTCGCGGCCCTCGATCAGACGATCGTCTCGACGGCGCTTCCGACGATCGTCGGCGACCTGGGCGGGATCTCCCACCTCTCGTGGGTCGTGACCGCATATCTCCTCGCCGCCACCGTCTCCGGGCCGCTCTACGGGAAGCTCGGCGACCTCTACGGCCGCAAGCGCGTGCTGCAGACCGCGATCGTGATCTTCCTGGTCGGTTCGGCGCTTTGCGGCCTTGCCCAGTCGATGGCGCAGCTGATCGGGTTTCGGGCGCTGCAGGGTCTCGGGGCCGGCGGCCTGATGGTGGTCACGCTCGCGGTCGTCGGCGACATCATCCCTCCCCGCGAGCGAGGCAAGTATCAGGGGTACTTCGGCGCCGTCTTCGGCGTCTCGACCGTGGTCGGGCCGCTGCTCGGCGGCTTCTTCGTCGACCATCTCTCGTGGCGGTGGATCTTCTACGTGAACCTGCCGATCGGTGCGGTCGCGCTGGCGGTGATCGCGGTCACCTTCCACGCGCACGAGGTCACGCGGCGGCACACCATCGACTACCTCGGCGCCGCCCTGCTCGCAGCGAGCCTCGGCGCGATCGTTCTCTTCACGAGTCTCGGCGGGACGACGTGGGGGTGGGGCTCGCCCCAGGTGGTCGGGCTGATGATCGCGAGCGTGCTGCTCGTGCCGGCGTTCCTCTGGCAGGAGAGACGCGCCGCCGAACCGATCCTGCCGCTCGAGCTCTTCCGCAATCACACCTTCGCTGTCACGAGCGCGGTCGGCTTCATCGTCGGGTTCGCGCTCTTCGGCGCCATCACGTACCTGCCGCTCTATCTCCAGGTCACCAAGGGGTCGAGCCCGACCCGCTCCGGCTTGCAGTTGACGCCGCTGATGGCGGGCGTGCTCGTCACGTCGATCGTGAGCGGTCAGGTGATCTCGAGGATGGGGCGCTATCGGTTCTTCCCGATCGCGGGCACGGCGATCATGGCAGTGGCGATGGTGCTGCTCGCGCAGCTGCACGCCGGTACGAGCACCTGGGTGGCCGCGGCGTTCGCCTGCGTGCTCGGTCTCGGGCTCGGGATGGTCATGCAGGTGCTCGTGCTCGCGGTTCAGAACTCGGTCGACCCCTCGATGATGGGTGTCGCGACGAGCGGCTCGACCCTGTTTCGCCAGATCGGCGGCTCGATCGGGGTCGCGCTCTTCGGGACGATCTTCGCAAACCGCGTTCGTGTGGAACTTACGGCTCGGCTGCCGGCGGGAGCGCACATCCCGAAGACGATCAACCCCAAAGGGATCAGCCAGCTGCCGCCCGCCGCTCACGCCGCGTTCGCGGATGCGTTCGCCGCGGCGCTGCATCCGGTCTTTCTCGTGGCCGCTGCCGTGTCCTTGCTCGCCTTCGGCCTGACCTGGCTCCTGCGCGACGTGCCGCTCCGGACGAAAGCCAAGCCGGGTGAGGCGGTGCCCCCGCCCGGCGGCACGCTCGAAGCCGCGTGACAACGCGGCCCGGTCGCTCTCCGAGAGCTTCTTAGGGATTGCACAGGGCCGGGTGGTTTGCTTCGAGCAGTGTTCTATCTGCGCTACCTGAAGAACGAGCTCGTGCGGCGGCGGGCGCGCACGATCCTCACCGCGCTCGGCCTCGGGCTCGGCGTCGCGCTCGTGATCGTGATCGCGGGCGTCTCGAGCGGTCTCGACAACGCGCAGAAAAAGACGCTCGATCCGCTCGCAGGGATCGGCACCGACCTGACGGTGACGCTCACCCCGCAGCAGCAGGACACGAGTGGCTTCGGCGGCCCGGGCGGCGGTGGAGGAGGCAACCGCGACCTGATCCAGTCGAACCTCTCGGTCGTCACCGATCTGTCGAAGCTCGGCAAGGCGGGCACGCACTTCGTCCACGACTTCTTCCTGCCCGGCTCGCAGCTCACGTTCAAGCAGAGCGCAGCCGGTCAGATCTCGTCGATCGCAGGTGTCGCTCAGGTGACCCAGGGTCTGACGCTGCTCGCCGAGCATCAGGAGGGCGTCGTGCCGAAGATCGTCGCGACGCTGAAGACGCAGGCGAAGACGATCACGCAGACGCGGCGCGTTCGTCCGTCCGCCTCCGACTTCGCGAAGATGCAGGCCTGCCTGGCGAAGGCCGGGATCAACTTCGGCCCCGGCAGCCGTACCGGCGGCGGATTCGGCGGCGGCAACGGCGGCGGTGGCCTCGGCGGGAACTCGAACAGCGCCCAGTCGAGCGCCCGGCGCGCTGCGCTTCAGAAGTGCCTGCCGGCCTCGGCGCAGCGGTTCCGCTTCACGTCGCCGAGCCAGACGCTGCGCCAGGTGCTGAACCCGCCGCAGACGAACATCAAGACGACCGCGTACACGATCGGCGGCGTCGACCAGACGCATCCGACGATGGGCGTCGTCACGACGGCACAGGTGACGAAGGGCAAGTACCTCTCGCCCGCCGGCGGCCACGAGGCGCTCGTGTCCCAGACCTACGCCGCGAAGTACGGCCTCAAGGTCGGCTCGAAGCTGAACCTGAACGGTACGACGTTCATCGTCGTCGGCCTCGTCAGCCCGCCGCTCGGCGGCCAGAGCGCAGACGTCTACCTGCCGCTCAAGCAGCTTCAGACCCTCGCGAACGAAAAGGGACTGGCCAACGTCGTGCTCGTTCGCGCCACGAGCGGCAAGAACGTCTCACAGGTGAAGCAGGCGATCGAGACGGCGCTGCCGGAGGCGCAGGTCGCCAGCTCGAAGGACGTCGCGGACACGATCACCGGCTCGCTCGTCAGCGCGTCGAACCTCTCGCACGATCTCGGCTTCGTGCTCTCGATCATCGCTGCCGCCGCTGCATTCATGCTCGCGGCGCTGCTCACGCTCTCGTCCGTCGGCAAGCGTGTCCGCGAGCTCGGAACGTTGAAGGCCCTCGGCTGGACTCAGCGCATGGTCGTCCGCCAGGTCGCCGGCGAGTCGCTCGCGCAGGCGCTGATCGGCGGCCTCTTCGGCATCGTCCTGGGCGTCGTCGTGTGCATCGCCATCGGCGCCTTCGGCCCGTCGCTCTCCGCGAGCTCGACCTCGGGCGGCGGGAATCTCCTCGGCCTGGGGGCTGAGACGGCACGCACGGCGACCAGTTCGGTCTCGCTCAGCGCGCCGGTCGGCGTCACCATCCTCGCGATCGGGTTCGGACTCGCCCTCCTGGGTGGCCTGATCGCGGGGATGGTCGGCGCACTGCGGGCTGCGCGGCTCCGCCCCGCGGACGCGCTGAGGACGGTCGAATAGTGGAGCCGCTCTATTCACTCCGCGGCGTCACCAAGTTCTTCCAGCGCGGCCCGACGACGGTGCGTGCGCTCGACGGGATCGACCTCGAGATCGCTGCCGGCGAGTTCGTTGCGCTCGAAGGGCCGAGCGGCTCGGGCAAGACGACGCTGCTGCAGCTGCTCGGGGCGCTCGACCGGCCGAGCGGCGGGGATGTGTGGTTCGAAGGTGCCGACCTCGTCGGCCTGCCGGACCACGAGCTCGCAGAACTGCGGCTGCGCTCCTTCGGTTTCGTGTTCCAGCAGTTCAACCTGATCCCAACGCTGACCGCGGTCGAGAACGTCGAGGTGAAGCTCGTCCCGGCCGGCGGCGATCGCGCCCGCGCGCTGCAGTTGCTCGACGAGGTGGGGCTTGCCGAGCGCGCTGATCACCTGCCCGCACATCTTTCGGGCGGCGAGCAGCAGCGGGTCGCGATCGCACGGGCTCTCTCGGTCGAGCCCCGGGTCGTGCTCGCCGACGAGCCGACCGGCAACCTCGACTCGGCGACGGGCGGGGAGATCATCGTTCTGCTGTCGAATTTGGCCGCGGAGCACGGCTCCACGGTGATCGTCGCCACGCACGACTCCGATCTGGCCTCCCGCGCGCCACACCGACTGGTGATGCGCGACGGCCGCCTTGTCGGAAACCCCTCACCCGCCGTCGCCTAGGCCCGGTGCTATAACGGCCGGTAGTGGCCAAGCCGGTCGAGCAGCTGGAGTCGGTCGTCATCCGCTTCGCGGGTGACTCCGGCGACGGGATGCAGCTGACGGGCGGGCGCTTCACCTCCGAGACGGCCCTGACCGGCAACGATCTCGCGACGTTCCCGGACTTTCCCGCGGAGATCCGGGCGCCTGCCGGCTCGCTCCCGGGCGTCTCCGGCTTTCAGCTCCATTTCGCGGATCACGACATCCTCACCCCGGGCGATCGGCCGGACGTGCTCGTCGCGATGAACCCGGCGGCGCTGAAGACGAATCTTGCCGATCTGCCCAAGGGCGGCACCCTGATCGTCGACACGGACGCGTTCACGGACCGCAATCTGAAGAAGGCAGGCTACGCCTCGAACCCGATCCAGGATGGGTCGCTCGCCGACTACCAGGTGCATGCCGTGCAGCTGACCGGGATGACGGTCGGCGCGCTGAAGGAGATCGAAGGTGTGACGGCCCGCGAGGCGGAGCGGGCGAAGAACATGTTCGCGCTCGGGTTGATGTCGTGGCTGTACGGCCGCCCGACCGAGTCGACGACCACGTACATCGAGAAGAAGTTCGCCAAACGGCCCGAGATCGCCAACGCGAACCTGAAGGCGTTCAACACGGGCTACGCGTTCGGCGAGACGTCCGAGGCGTTCGCGGTGCAGTACGAAGTGAAGCCCGCGAAGCTCCCCGCGGGCCGGTACCGGCAGATAACCGGCAACACCGCGCTCTCCTGGGGGCTGATCGCGGCATCGAAGCTCTCGAAACTGCCGCTCTTCCTCGGGGCGTATCCGATCACGCCGGCATCGTCCATTCTCGAGGAGCTCGCGAAGCACAAGTCGTTCGGCGTGCGCACCTTTCAGGCGGAGGACGAGATCGCAGCGGTGGGCGCAGCTCTCGGAGCATCGTTCGGCGGTGCGCTGGGCGTCACCACGTCGGCCGGCCCGGGCATCGTGCTGAAGTCGGAGACCGTCGGGCTTGCGATCACTCTCGAGCTGCCCCTCGTGATCGTCGACGTGCAGCGGGCGGGCCCGTCGACCGGCATGCCGACAAAACCGGAGCAGGGAGATCTGCTGATGGTGCTGCACGGGCGAAACGGCGAGTCTCCGGTGCCGGTTCTCGCGTGCGCGACGCCGGGGGATTGTTTCTACGCCGCGATCGAGGCCTCGCGCATCGCGGTCGCCTACCGCACGCCGGTCTATCTGCTGAGCGATGCCTATCTCGCCAACGGCGCCGAGCCGTGGCTCGTCCCGAACGTGTCGGAGCTCCAGCCGATCGAGGTCGAGTTCGCAGCTGCGGGGAGTGGGGAGTTTCAGGCGTACGGGCGGGATCCGGAGACGCTCGCGCGGCCGTGGGCGATCCCCGGCACGCCCGGGCTCGAGCATCGCATCGGCGGGCTGGAGAAAGCGAACATCACCGGGGCGATCTCCTATGACCCCGACAACCACGACCTGATGACCCAGCTGCGAGCGCAGAAGGTGGCGGGCATCAAGGTGCCCGACCTCGAGGTCGATCACCAGGAGGGCGCCGACGTGCTCGTGCTGTCGTGGGGCGGCACGTTCGGCCCGGTGCATGCCGGCGTCCGGCGTGTGCGTGCGAACGGAGGCAAGGCGGCGCATGCACACCTGCGCTGGCTCAACCCGTTCCCGGCCAATCTCGGCGATGTTCTCAAGAGCTACGACCGGGTTCTGATCCCGGAGATGAACCTGGGCCAGTTGCTGCAGCTCGTCCGCTCGAGGTACCTGGTCGACGCCGTCGGGCACAACCGCGTCACCGGCAAGCCCTTCAAGGCCGGCGAGATCCGCGATGCCGTGGAGGCCCTGCTGTGACGAGCGAGCTCAAGCTCGGCGCAAAGGACTTCAAGAGCGATCAGGAGGTCCGGTGGTGCCCGGGCTGCGGCGACTACGCGATTCTCGCCGCGGTGCAGAGCTTCATGCCCGATCTCGGTCTCGAGCGCGAGAAGATCGTCTTCATCTCCGGCATCGGCTGTGCGGCCCGTTTCCCGTACTACATGCAGACCTACGGCATGCACTCGATCCACGGCCGCGCGCCGGCGATTGCAACGGGCCTCGCAGTGTCGCGGCCGGATCTCTCGGTCTGGGTCGTCACGGGTGACGGTGATGCGCTCTCGATCGGTGGCAATCACCTGATCCATGCCCTGCGCCGCAACGTGAACATCAAGATCCTGATGCTGAACAACCAGATCTACGGTCTGACGAAAGGGCAGTACTCGCCGACGAGCGAGCAAGGGAAGGTGACGGGGTCGACGCCCATGGGGAGCGTGGACTATCCGTTCAACCCGCTGAGCCTCGCCCTCGGCGCGGAGGCGACGTTCGTCGCGCGCGCAGTTGACATCGACAAACCTGGGCTCACGAGTGTGCTGCGCCGAGCGGCAGCGCACAAAGGGGCTGCGTTCATCGAGATCTACCAGAACTGCAACATCTACAACGACGGCGCGTTCGACTTCGCTCGAGAGAAGAAGGAGAACCGCCTCTACATCGAGCACGGCCGGCCCGCCGGCGACACGGGCATCACGCACGACGAGACCGACTTCGCCACCGCATTCGCCCTCTCGCGCATCAACTACGAGCAGCACGGCGTCGTCCCACTCGGGGTCTTCAGGGACGTGCCACGCGAGAGCTACGACGAGCTCGTCCAGTCTCAGCTCGCCAACGCCAGGGGCGAGGGAGATCTGCAGGCGCTGGTCGGGTCCGGCGACACCTGGGCGATCAGCTGATCCGAGCGAGACGGGCGTCGGACAACGACGCGTTGCAGCGGCCCCGCCGGTAGCTTCTCTCGCCGTGGGCGGGGTCGTCTATCAGGTCTACATACGGTCGTTCGCCGATTCGAACGGCGACGGGGTCGGCGATCTGCCGGGGGTCGTGGGGCGCCTCGACTACCTGGCGGACCTCGGTGTCGACACGCTCTGGCTCAGCCCGGTGCACCCGTCGCCGAACGTCGACTGGGGCTACGACGTGGCGGACTACCGTGCCGTCCATCCCGACTACGGCACGCTCGCCGACCTCGATGCGCTGATCTCCGGCGCGGGCGCGCGCGGCATCGACATCTGGCTCGACCTCGTGCCCAACCACACCTCCGACGCGCACGCATGGTTCGGCGACCGGCCCGAGTACTACGTGTGGGCGGAGCACATCCCGAACGACTGGACGTCGGTCTTCACAGGAGAGACGGCCTGGCAGTTCGACACCGCACGGCGGCAGTACTACCTGCACCAGTTCGCGCCCGAGCAGCCCGACCTCGACTGGTGGAACGCCGGGGTCCGCAACGAGTTCGACGACATCCTCCGCTTCTGGTTCAACCGTGGTGTGAGCGGCTTCCGAATCGACGTCGCGCACGGGCTGATCAAGGACGGTCGGCTTCGCAGCGGGCAGAAGTACCTGAACCGGCGACCCGAGGTTCACGAGATCTACCGCCGCTGGCAGGAGGTCGCCGGCGAGTACATCCCGAAGCCGACGCTGATGGGCGAGACATACGTCCCGCTCGACGAGCTCTTCGACTACTACAGGCATCTCGACCTCGCGCAGAACTTTCCGTTCGTGCTCGCCGAGTTCGAGATCGACGAGCTGCGTCCGATCGTCGAGACGACGATGGACCGGCTTCCGAAGGGCCGCGATCCGGTCTGGTTCGGGTCCAACCACGACCACTCTCGCATGGCGACTCGTTGGGCAGGCGGTGACGAGCGCAAGCACATGGCGGCCCTGTTCCTGATCCTGACACTGCCGGGCAGCTCGATCCTCTACCAGGGCGACGAGCTCGGCCTCGAAGACGGGGTCGTCCCCGAGGACCGCATCCTCGACGTCGCCGACCCGCCTCGCGACCCCGAGCGCACTCCCTTCCCGTGGACACGGAGCGGCAAGGAATGGTCGAGCTCGTGGCTTCCGCGGACGAGCACGTCGCGGAACGCCGAGGACAGCGTGATCCTCACCTACGCTCGTGGGCTGATCGCGCAGCGCAGAAAGCTCGGCGACGGCTACCGAACGCTTCGGAGCGAGCAGGGAGTCTGGGCCTACGCGCGCGGCGACGCGACGTGCGTGCTGAACATGACGGGTGGCACAGCTGCGCACGATGGCGTGATACTCGAGCCGTGGCAGGGGCTCATCCTGCCGTCCTAGACAGAAAGGATGCAGTCGTGAAGGACTTCAAGGAGTTCCTACTCCGCGGCAACCTGGTCGACATGGCCGTCGGCATCGTCATCGGCCTTGCATTCGCCGCCGTGATCACCGCGCTCGTCGCCGACCTCGTCACGCCGCTGATCGCGGCCATCGGCGGAAACCCGGACTTCAGCTCGTTGAGCTTCACGATCAACAGCAGCCACTTCCTCTACGGCGACTTCATCAACGCGCTGATCACATTCGTCGTGATCGCCGCGGTCATCTTCTTCCTGGTGGTGAAGCCCGTGAACGCGTTGATGGCGCGGCGGCAGGTCGAGCCGGCGGTCGATGCGGAGGTCCGGGCCTGCCCGGAGTGCCTGAGCGAGATCCCGAAAGCCGCCAGGCGGTGCGCGTTCTGCACCGCCGAGGTCGCACCCGCCTGATCCGACGTGTCGGTGTGGGAGGAAGCCCGCCTGGTGCGGTCTCAGGGCAGTCTTGTCGAGCCGTCTTCGCCGATCGTCCAGTGGGGGTTGTGGGCGACCTCCCACGGATGACCGTCCGGATCGAGGAACACCCCTGAGTAGCCGCCCCAGAACGTCTCGGCGGGCTCGCGCGTGATCCGAGCCCCCGCACCGCGCGCTTCGCCGATCACCGCGTCCACATCCGCCGCCGAGCGCACGTTGAGGGCGAGCGTGACGCCGCCCCACCCGCCGGCGTCCTCCACACCGCTGTCCTCGGCCAGCTGACGGCGCCCCCAGAGGGCGACGACCATCCCGCCGGTCTGGAAGAAGACGACGTCGTCGGAGGGGCCGGCCTTGGTCGCCCAGCCCAGCGCCTCGTAGAACGTGCGGGCACGTGCGAGATCGGTGACGCCGAGCGTGACGAGGCTGAGCCGCTGGTCCATCAGCGCGGCGGATGCCCGAACTCGCGCATCATCGCGTCGAACTGTTCCCACTCGAGCGACCACGTTCGCTTTGCCTTCCCCGGCTTCCAGTCGAGCGAGCCGCGGCTCGCCTTGAGCACGCCGAGCCGCTCGCCGTCCTGTTCCACGATCACCTTGATGTCGACATTCCCGACCGGCAGTTCGTGGTCGATCTTCAAGCCGACTGAGTGTGCCATCGCGCGAGTGTATGCGCCCGAATCTGATTCGGGGCAGCCGAACCAGATTCACGAGTTTCGACCTGCGGTCGGCCTCCCGAGAGACTCGCGACTCTGGTTCCGGCTTTGCCCGAATCAGAGTCGGTCTCAGGCGGCCTGCAGCCTGAGCCGGCGCATCAGGGCGAGCGACGCGACGTTTCCGGGTGCGATGTCGGCGCGGAACGATGTGATGCCGGCGGCACGTGCATCTTCGGCGAGCCGGTCGACCAGCAGCGTGCCGATCCCGCGGTGCTGCCAGCGGTCGGCCACCGCGAACGCCACCTCGCCCACGAGGCCGTCGCGCACGAGCCGTGCCACTCCCGCCGGCTCGCCGTCGACGTAGGCAAGCAGCACATGATGGTTCGCATCGACACGCGTCAGGAGATCCAGATCCGTGGGCAGCAAGACGTTCTTCGCGCCTCCGAAGCGGAGCCGGCGCGAGACCGGCCCCAGCCGGTCGAAGATCGCCTGGATCGCCTCGCGGTCGCCCCGGCGGAGCGGCCGGAGCGTGACTCCCTGAATGCGCTCGGTGTGCATGTTGGCCATGCTGCCGACGGGCCGTGGCCCGGCGCTTCGCCCCGACGGGCCATCTTTCCTGAATGGCCCGTACGGGCCACTACGCTTGCTGTGATGGAACAGGAGATCCGCTATCTGCGCTTCGAGGGGCGTCGCCTCGCCTACTCGACGTACGGCGAGGGGCCGCCGATCGTCGTCGGCCCTCGCTGGGTCTCGCATCTCGAGGAGGAATGGGCCGACGCCACACAACGGCCGTTCTACACGGAGCTGGCACGGACACACCGGGTGGTGCGCTTCGATCGGATCGGCTGCGGGCTCTCGTCGCGGGAGCTCGACCCGCGACCGACCGTCGAGTTCGAGAGCCGGCAGCTCGAGGCGGTGATCGACGCGGTCGGCGGCAGCGCCGTCGTCTTCGCCTCGTCGTGCTGCTGTCTCGCAGCGTCACAGCTCGCCGTGCGTCGGCCGGTCGCGACGGAGAAGATCGTCTACTTCGGAGGCTACGCATCACGCCAGGACATCCCGGCCGCGACGAAGGCGTCGCTGATCGCATTCATCGCTTCCAACTGGACGTTGGGAGCGCAGATGCTCGCCGGGCTCTTCGATCCCCACGCTTCGGGCGACGAGATCGCGCACTACACGCGCATGCAGCGCGCGGCCGCGAGCCCCGAGGCGGCATCGATCTTCCTGGAGCTCGACCTGGGCGCAGATCTGCGCGACCTGCTCCCGCTCGTGGCGGTGCCTGCGCTCGTCATCCATCGTCGCGGCGATCGCACCGTGCCGATCGGCCGGGGGCGAGAGCTCGCCTCGCTGCTTCCGAACGCGCGCTTCGTCCCCCTCGCCGGGGACTCGCACCTGCCCTGGCGCGACGACCAGCGCGAGCTGTTCCGGGCGCTGGCAGGTTTTCTGCACGGGGAGGCCGCTCCGGAGGCCAACGGACCGTCTCCGCTCACCTCGCGCGAGACCGAGGTGCTTCGACTCGTCTCGACCGGCATGTCGAACCGCGAGATCGCCTCGACGCTCGTTCTCAGCGAGCACACCGTGCACCGCCACATTGCGAACATCCTGCGCAAGCTCTCGCAGTCGACCCGCGCGAGCGCCGCCACGCATGCCATGCGCGTCGGTCTCATCTGAGGCGAGGAGAAGGCGACGGCGGAGATCGGCGGCGCCGCAGGGCCGTCGCCTCCGCCTGTCGCATCCCGGACTATGAAGCGGCAGCGTAGGAGTTGCGGCGGCAGGGGGTATGAATCGTCGTCAGCGGCCGAAGGCCGCGATGCGGCGCCCGATCGTCTCCCCCTGGTCCTCCTGAAGGAAGTGGCCTGCGCCGAGGACGGGTGGATCGAGCTCGGCGCCGGGAAGCAGGGCCGCCATCACCTCCGCGGCGCGGCGCGAGAAGATGGGGTCGCCGTCGGAGAAGAGGACGAGGGCCGGCCGGTCGAACGAGCGCAGCTCTTCTCGCACCTCGAGCATCCGCGCCGCGTTCGGGTGCTCCGACGAGGTCGGCACGAGCTCCGGGAACTGCACGATCCCGACTCGAGACTCGGGCACCGGGAACGGCGCGTCGTAGGCGGCGATCACCTCGTCGGTCACCGGCTGGACGAGCGAGAGCCGGATCAGCTGCCCGGCGGCGATCTCGGTGCCGACGCGGCGCATGAACGCCTGGAAGCGCAGCCACTCCTCGCTCGGCGCCCGCGCTCCGATCCCGGTGTTGAGGACGACGAGGCGCGCGATTCGTCGTGGGTTCTCGACCGCGAATCGGAAGCCGATCGGGCCGCCCCAGTCCTGTAGGACGAGCGTGATGTTCTGCAGCTCGAGGTCGTCCGCGAAACGCGCGATCGACTCGACATGGCGGTCGTAGGTGTAGAAGCCCGGCTCCGTCGGTTTGTCGGAGCGGCCGAACCCGTAGTAGTCCGGCGCGAGGCAGCGGGCCGAGCCCACCAGTTCGGGGATCACCTTGCGGTAGAGGAACGCCCACGTCGGCTCGCCGTGCAAAAGCAGCACCGGGTCGCCTTCACCCTCGTCGACGTAGTGCATGCGCAGGCCGTCCCGCTCGAGATAGTGCGGCTCGTACGGGTACCCGGGCAGCCCGTCGAAGCGATCGTCCGGCGTGCGGTACACGGTCACCGCGCAAGCTTAATCCGGAGAAATCACCGATGCGGGTTTGTGGAGGCTCACGCAGCTTGGCGGCTGTGAGCGCCCTCGACCTCGCACGGTGGCAATTCGCCGTCACCACGCTGTACCACTTTCTCTTCGTCCCGGTGACGATCGGGCTCGTCTGGTTCGTCGCCGCCTTCCAGACGGCCTGGCACCGGACTCGCGACGAACGCTGGCTGCGCCTGACCCGCTTCTTCGGGAGGTTGTTCCTGATCAACTTCGCGCTCGGTGTGGTCACCGGGATCGTCCAGGAGTTCCAGTTCGGGATGAACTGGTCGGCGTACTCGAAGTACGTCGGCGACATCTTCGGTGCGCCGCTCGCGATGGAAGGGCTCGCAGCGTTCTTTCTCGAATCCACGTTTCTCGGGCTCTGGATCTTCGGCTGGGACCGCCTGAAGCCGGGTGTCCACCTCGCCACCATCTGGATCGTCGCGATCGGCACGACCGCCTCCGCCTACTTCATCCTCGCGGCGAATTCCTGGATGCAGCACCCGGTCGGCTACAGGATCAACCCCGTCACGCATCGGGCGGAGATGACATCGATCGCGCAGATCCTCACGAACTCGACGTTGATCCGGGCATTCGGCCACACGATCGCGGCCGCGGCTTTGACCGGGTCGATGCTCGTGCTCGGCGTCGCCGCGTGGCACCTTCGCAAGGGCTCCAACAACACCGCCCTCTTCGGAATCGTGACGCGGATCGGGCTCTGGACGACCCTCGTCGCTGCGATTGCGACCCTGCTGCTCGGTCACACACAAGGGCAGCTGATGACGAGGCAGCAACCGATGAAGATGGCCGCTGCCGAGGCGCTCTACGAGACGAAGACCGGTGCGCCGTTTTCGCTCTTCGACCTCGGCCCCTGGCAGGCGCGGCCGTCGAAGTCGCTCGTCTCGATCGCGATCCCGCACGGCCTCTCGATTCTCGCCGACAACGCGTGGAGCGGGAAGGTGCTCGGGATCAACGACATCGAAGCGGCCTATGTCGCGAGGTACGGTTCGGGCGACTACCGCCCGATCGTCGGGATCGATTACTGGAGCTTCCGGATCATGACGGGGCTGGGCTTCCTCGCTCTGCTGATCGCCGCGTTCGGTCTGTGGCTCGCCCGGGTACCCGGCCGGATCGAAGGGTCGGCGTGGTACCTGCGAGCAGCCGTCTGGGCGATCGCGCTGCCCCTCGTCGCCAACCTCGCCGGCTGGCTGTTCACGGAGATGGGCCGGCAGCCCTGGGTCGTTCAGGGGCTGCTGCTCACGAAGAATGCGGTGTCACCGACCGTCGGCCCCTGGTCGGTCGGCCTCACGCTCGCCGGCTTCACGGTCCTCTACGGCGTCCTTGCCTTCGTCGAGGGACTGCTGATGATCCGCGCGGCGCAGGCCGGCCCGGAGCCCGAAGGCACCTATCCCGCCCCCGCCGACGGCACCCCGGCAAAGCTGCCGGCTCTCAGCTACTGATGCTCGCGGCAACGGCAGCCCACGGCTACTGGAACCTGCAGTCGTTCTGGTTTCTGCTGATCGCGATCCTCTGGATCGGCTACTTCGTGCTCGAAGGTTTCGATTTCGGGGTCGGCATGCTCCAGCTCTTCATCGGCCGAACGGAGGAGGAGCGCGGGACACTGGTGCACACGATCGGCCCGGTGTGGGATGGGAACGAGGTGTGGCTGATCGTCGCCGGCGGCGCCACCTTCGCCGCGTTCCCGACGTGGTACGCGACGCTCTTCTCCGCGTTCTACATCCCGCTCTTCCTCGTGCTCGTGGGCCTGATCGTTCGCGGCGTTGCGATCGAGTACCGCAACAAGCGGACCGACGCGCGCTGGCGCTCGCGGTGGGATGTGCTGCTCGCCGTCTCGAGCGCGGTGCCCGCACTGCTCTGGGGCGTCGCGTTCGCCGACTTC
This sequence comes from uncultured Thermoleophilia bacterium, assembly GCA_963826485.1. Taxonomy (GTDB): domain Bacteria; phylum Actinomycetota; class Thermoleophilia; order Gaiellales; family Gaiellaceae; genus PALSA-600. Next base: position 115,327 of record CAWGXF010000008.1, on the reverse strand, counting down.
GTCCGGGGCGTGCCGATCTCGAGCAGCGGCGTTTTCACGGGCAACCTGCTCGACCTGCTCGTTCCGTATGCCCTGCTCGGGGGGCTCATGACGCTTGCACTGTTCGCCTTCCACGGTGCGCTGTTTCTCACGTTGCGTGTCGAGGGCGAGCTCGAGCGCCGTGCGCGTCACGCTGCGCTCGCGGTTGGGCCTGTCGCTGCTCTGCTCGTGCTCGCCTTCCTCGTGTGGACATACGTGAATGCGGTGGACGTGCACGAGAAGGGGATCGTTCCGGGAATCATCCCGATCGCGGCGATCGTGCTGCCGTTCGCCGCGGGCAGGCTCGTCCGTGCAGGTCGAACTGCCTATGCATTTTCGGCGACCGCGCTCTCGATCGCGCTCGTCTTCGCGACGCTGTTCCTCAATCTCTATCCGCGGGTGCTCGTTTCGAGCACCGACAAGGCGTACAGTCTGACCATCTTCTCGACGAGCTCGACCCACTACACACTCACCGTGATGTCGATCGTCGCGGTTCTGCTGACGCCTGTCGTTCTCGTCTACCAGGCCTGGACGTACTACGTGTTCCGCGGGCGCCTCACGGGTGAGACGGCGAAGCCGCTCGAGGCGATGGCGCATTCCCCGCTCGGTACCGGCACCTCGCCGTAGGCGATGCGCCCGCTCGACCCGAGGCTCGTGCGGGAGGTTCCCGCCGTGCGCCGGTATCTCGGAGCGTGCGGTGCGCTCGCTCTCCTGTCGGCCGCGGCGATCGTCGCCCAGGCGGCGCTGCTCGGACGCATCGTCTCCGGTGCGTTTCTCGGCCACGAGGGGCTCGGTACGCTCATGCGTCCGCTCGTGGCTCTCGCAGCGGTCTCGGTCGCCCGCGGCCTCGTTGGCTGGGGGTTCGAGAGTGGTGGCGCGCTCACCGCCGCGACGACGCTCGCGACCCTGCGCGGGCGCGTGCTCGCGCAGCTCGTGCGCGCACGTCCGGGCGGGCTCGGTGCGTTGCAGGCGGGCGAGGTCGCCGGTGCCGTGCTCGACGGCGCCGACGCGCTGGAGCCCTACTTCGCCCGGTTCCTGCCCCAGCTCGCCCTGGCGACCGTCATCCCGCCGGTGCTGCTCGTGTGGATCGTGCTGCACGACATCACCTCGGCGATCTTGCTCGCCTGCACCCTCCCGTTGATCCCGATCTTCGGGATCCTGATCGGCAAGGCGACCGAGCACGCGACGATGCGCCGCTGGCGCGCGCTCTCTCTGCTGTCGACGCATTTCGTCGATGTCGTGCGCGGCCTGCCGACCCTACGCGCGTACCGGCGGGGCGGGGCACAGGCCGACTCGATCGCGACCTACACCGATGACTACCGGCGCGCAACCATGGCGACGCTGCGCATCGCGTTCCTCTCCGCGTTCGCGCTCGAGCTCGCCGCGTCGCTCGGCACAGCGCTGGTCGCCGTCGAGCTCGGGATCAGGCTCGTCCACGGCACGGTGCCGCTTTCGACTGCCTTCGCGATCCTCGTGCTCGCGCCCGAGCTGTATGCGCCGCTGCGCACCGCCTCGGCCCAGTTCCACGCAAGTGCCGACGGGCTCGCCGCGGCGGGCCGCCTGTTCGAGCTGATCGACCTCGAGGCGCCGGCGCCTGCGACCGGCGCCTCGCCCGAGCCCGGCGTCCTTCGGCTCGAGCAGGTCGGCATCTCCTACCCGGAGCGCGGCCGAGTGCTGGACGGCGTCGAGCTCGAGCTGCAGCCCGGCGAGCGGGTGGCGATCGTCGGGCCGAGTGGTGCCGGCAAGTCGACCCTGCTCGCTCTGCTGCTTCGCTTCCTCGACCCGGACGCCGGCCGGGCCACGGTCGCCGGCGTCGATCTCGCCACGGTCAGCCCTTCCGCCTGGCGGCGCCGGCTCGCCTGGGTGCCGCAGCGGCCGCTGCTCGAACCGGGAAGCGTGGCCGACGCGATACGGCTCGGCGCCGGCTCGGCCTCCGACTCCGAGGTGGCCGCCGTGCTCACCGCTGCGGGTCTCACCGTTCGGCTCGATGCGGATGTGCGGGCTCTGTCGGCCGGCGAACAGCGGCGGGTCGCCTTTGCGAGGGCGCTGCTTCGCAGAGCACCGTTGTTGCTGCTCGATGAGCCGACGGCGCACCTCGACGCGAGCTCGGCCGAACGGATCGTCGACGTGCTTGCGGGACTGTCGCGTGCGCAGACGGTCCTCGTTGCGACGCACGACCCGCGGGTGCTGCGGGCGGTCGACCGCGTGCTCGAGCTGCGTGCCGGACAGCTCTCGGCGGTCGAGCCGGCGGAGGCCGCATGAGGCGCCGCTTTGCAGCAGCCGTCGCGCTCTCGACTCTGACGCTGGCCGCCGGCGCCGCCCTGCTCGCGACATCGGGATACCTCATCTCACAGGCTGCGACACGGCCGGACATCCTCTCGCTCACCGTCGTGATCGTCGGGGTTCGCTTCTTCGCGCTCGCGCGCGCCGGGTTGCGCTATCTCGAGCGGCTCGTGTCGCATGACGCCTCGTTCCGATACCTCTCGCGCGTGCGCGTGCGGTTCTTCACCCGCCTCGAGCCGCTCGTTCCGAACGACGTCGGCAGCACCCGCACGGGCGACTTGCTCAGCCGTTTCGTTGCAGACGTCGACGCGCTCCAGCATCTGCTCGTGCGGGTGATCGCGCCGCCCGTCGCAGCGCTTGTCGTCGGTCTTGCCGCAGTCGCGGTCGCAGCCGCTCTGGCACCTGCCGCCGGGCTTGCGCTCGCCGCGACCCTCGTCTTCGGCGCCGTGGCGGTCCCCCTCGTCGTCGTCGGGCTCGCGCGTGCGGCGTCGGCTCGTCGCCCGGCCGAACGCGCGGTCGTCGCGAGCGGCGTCGTCGACCTGATCAATGCGTTGCCGGAGCTCGTCGCGTACGACGCGGCGGACGACCGTCTCCGGCGTCTCGCGGAGGCGGAGCGGCAGCTTCGGCGCTCAGGGGCCCGGCAGGCGCTGACGGTCGGTGCCGGCGACGGAGCCGAGCTGGCGCTGGGGGGAGTCGCAGCGGCGGCAGTGCTCGCCGCGGCGGTGCCCGCCGTGCGCTCCGGCTCGCTCGACGGCGTCATGCTCGGCCTGTTGGCGCTGTTGACGCTCGCGGTCTTCGAGGGTGTTCGCGCGCTGCCTCCGGCGGCCGAGCAGTTCGTCGCCACCCAGGCGGCGAAGGGACGGCTGGTCGAGCTGACGGCGCGCGACCCTTCCGTCGGCGACCCTTCCGCCCCACGCACACTCGAGGGCGCACCGGTTGTGGAGCTCGAGAACGTGCGCGCGCGCTACGGGCCGGACCAGCCGTGGGTGCTGGACGGGGTCGACCTGACGCTCGCACCGGGTCGCCGCATCGCGTTGCTCGGCCCGAGCGGCGAGGGGAAGACGACGCTCGCGCGTCTCCTCGTGCGCTTCAAGGATCCAGATGCCGGACGCGTCACGCTCGCCGGTCACGATCTGCGCGAGTATGCGCAGGACGACGTTCGGCGCGTCGTTGCGCTCGCGGGCCAGGACGCACATCTCTTCGCGACGACGATTCGCGAGAACGTGCAGCTTGCACGCCCGGATGCCGCCGAGGACGAGATCGTTGCGGCGCTTCGGCGCGCTCGTGCGTGGGAGTGGGTCGAGTCGCTGCCCGACGGCCTCGACACAGCGGTGGGCGACGAGGGGTCACTCGTGTCGGGCGGAGAGCGCCGGCGGATCGCTCTTGCCCGCGCGTTCCTGTCGGGCGCGCCGCTGCTCGTTCTCGACGAACCGACCGCGCATCTCGACGACGAGACCGCCGGAAGGCTGCTCGACGACCTCCTCGACGAAGCGGGCGATGACGGCTTGCTGTTGATCACGCACTCGCCGCTCCGGCTCGAGCGCTTCGACGCCGTGCTGGAGCTGGCGGACGGACGTCTTGCTCAGGTCAGTCCGGGGTCATCGAGCACGACGCGCTCGAACCGGCGCGTCGGCAGCTCCGAGCCGACGTAGGAGCGCACCGCCTCGTCGATCCCGACGTCCTTTCTCGCCTGCTCCGAGAGGAACCAGCGATGCTCGAGCACCTGGTGGAACACCTCGGCCGCGGGCAGCGCCGCCCACAGCTCCTCGGGCACCGCGGCCACGTGAGCTGAAAGGCGGCAGCTCGGCTCATTTTGCTCGAAACTACGCGAATGCGCGGCGCGGCGGGCTGGATGCCGGACCGCAGATCACGACATGGTGTTAGGCTCGACCGAAACCCCCCCTTTCGCACCCCATGGCCTTCGGGCCACAAAGAGAAAGGAATGAGCCACGTGAAACCCCGCTTGTTGGTTCTCATGGCAGGGGCAACCGCTGTGCTCGCGCTGCTCGTCTCGCTGAGCATCGCCACGGCCGGAACGACGAAGCCTGCGAAGGTGACCTCCGCGGCCGCGGTCGTTCCACCGGCTGTCCCCAACGCGTCCGCGATCAGGAAGAAGTACGGCGGGCAGACGATCACCTTCATCGGCGACAACGCCGTCGGGTCGAGCCACACGCGCGACATCCGGCTCGCCGCCAAGTTCAGGGCGCAGACCGGGATCAAGGTGAAGGTCGTCCCGCATCCGACGGCCTCGGACGCCGCCTACGCACAGCTCGCCCGGGCATTCTCGTCCCATTCGTCGTCGATCGACGTGGCGATGCTGGACGTCGTCTGGCCGGGCGCCTTTGCGCCGTTTCTCGTCAACCTGAAGCCGGCACTCGGCAAGCAGGCGAAGCTGCATGCGCAGGGGATCATCCAGAACGACACGGTCGACGGAAAGCTCGTCGCGATGCCGTGGTTCGGCGACTTCGGGATCCTCTACTACCGCACCGATCTGCTCAAGAAGTACGGCTACTCGCATCCGCCGCAGACGTGGACCGAGCTCGGGCAGATGGCGAAGAAGATCCAGGACGGCGAGCAGGCGACCAACCCGAACTTCTACGGGTTCGTCTGGCAGGGGAACGCCTACGAGGGCCTCACCTGCGACGCGCTCGAATGGATCGCCTCGTCCGGCGGTGGGAACATCGTCAGGAACGGCATCGTGACGATCAACAACAAGAAGGCCGCCGGGATCCTCGACATGATCCGCGGATGGGTCGGCACGATCGCCCCCCGCGGGGTCACCTCCTACCAGGAGGAGGACGCCCGTAACGCCTTCGACAACGGCAACGCCGCCTTCATGCGCAACTGGCCGTACGCCTACAGCGCCAGTAAGGGCACGGCAGTCGACGGGAAGTTCGCCGTCACCGTGCTCCCGCACGAGAACGGCGCCGTCTCCGTCGGCACGGTCGGCGGCTGGCAGGTCGCGGTCTCGAAGTACTCGAAGCACCAGCAGGCCTCGATCGAGTGGGTTCGGTATCTGACGAGCCCGGCCGTCGAGAAGTACGACGCGATCTTCAACACGAACGTGCCGACGATCCCGGCGGTCGCGAAGAACAAGGCGGTCGTCAAGGCCAACCCGTACCTGATTCCGGCAATCGCGACGGTGGCACGTGTGACCCGCCCTGCGAGCTTCCTGAAGACGCACTACGCCCAGGGCTCGCAGATCATCTACCAGGGCATCAACCGGATCGAGAACGGGGCGCCGGCGTCGTCGGTGCTGCCCGGAATCGCAGCCCAACTGAAGCCTCTGATCAAGTAGCCGACTCGTACGAGAAGTCGTGGGAGGGCGGGTAGGCCCGCCCTCCCACGTTTCGTCTCGCCTCACCTCAGATGGACTCAGACTCGCCCGAGATCTACGACGACATTGCGACCGCCGGCCGCCGCCCCCCACGCCGGCGCCGCCGGTCCGGGCGGCTCCAGCGCAAGCAGACGCGCCTCGCCTGGATCATGCTCGCCCCCGCGCTCCTGGTCGTTGCGCTGGTGGCGCTGTACCCGCTCGGGGTGACCGTCTTCCAGAGCTTCACGGACAAGCAGTTCCTCGCGCTCGAGCCGACCAAGTGGATCGGGCTGGAGAACTACCGGACGCTGATCCACGACACGATCTTCCGAGACTCGGTCGTGACGACCGTGAAGTTCACCGTCATCACCGTCGGTTTTGAGTTCGTCCTCGGCATGATCATCGCGCTCGTCGTGAACTCCAACTTCAAAGGCCGTGGCGTGATGCGCGCCGTCATGCTCGTGCCTTGGGCGATCCCCACCGTTGTCTCCGCCCAGATGTGGAAGTGGATGTACGACGACATCTTCGGCGTCATCAACGACATCGGAGTTCGCACGCACATCCTCCATCACTCCGTCGCCTGGATCTCGCAGCCGAGCACCGCCCTCGCGAGCGTGTGCGCGGTGGACATCTGGAAGACGACGCCGTTCGTCGCCCTCCTGCTCCTCGCCGGCCTCCAGGTCATTCCCAGCGACCTGTACGAGGCGGCGGACGTCGACGGGGCGAGCAAGCTCGTGCAGTTCTGGCGGATCACATTGCCGCTCTTGCGGCCGGCGATCCTCGTCGCTCTCATCTTCCGGACACTCGACGCTCTGCGCGTCTTCGACGTCTTCTACGTCTTCTTCGGCAATCGCGTCGACACGCAGACCATGGCGATCTACGACCAGAACACGATCGTCTCCGTGGGTAATGTCGGCTACGGCGCGGCGATCAGCGTCGCGATCTTCCTGATCATCGCTCTCTTCGTCGTCATCTACGTGACCTTCATCAGGGTGGAAGAGCAGTGAGCACCGTCGCCGAGGCCGGAACGCGAACCCAGACACGCGCGCGTGTGCGGCGGCGGCGCAGCAGGCGCTTTGTGAAGCGGATCCCCTTCTACCTGCTCCTCGTGATCATCATCGTGTACATCGCGTTCCCGTTCTACTGGGCGATCCGGTCCGCCTTCACCCCGGACTCAGAGCTGTTCAAGACGCCTGTGAGCTACTGGCCGAGCAATCCGACCTGGGCCAACTTCAGCGCCGTCCTCTCGAGCAACGATTTCCAGCGTGCGCTGATCAACTCGACGATCGTCGCCGGCTCGATCACGATCATCTCGCTCGCGCTCGGATCGCTCGCCGGCTACGCGCTCGGACGCTTCCGCTTCAGGGGTCGCTCCACCGCGCTCTACTTGATGCTGTCGATGACGATCTTTCCGCAGATCGCGATCCTCGGTGCGCTCTACACGATGATCAACCGCCTCCATCTCTACAACACGCTGTATGCGTTGGTCTTCAGCGACATGGTCCTCGTGCTTCCACTGACGGTGTGGATCTTGACGACGTTCATGCGCGCGCTGCCGAGGACCTCGAGGAGGCCGCCTACATCGACGGCGTGACGCCGTTCCAGGTCTTCTACAAGGTGATGCTCCCGTTGGTTGCTCCGGGACTCGTCACTGCAGGTCTGCTCGCCTTCATCGCGGCGTGGCAGGAGTTCCTCTACGCGCTCTCGTTCACGGAGACTCCGGACAAGCACACGGTCACCGTCGCGATCACGACGTTCACCGGCAAGACCGGGAGCGCATTCCAGATCCCATGGGGCGAGATCATGGCGGCCACCGTCATCGTCACCCTGCCGCTGATCGTGATCACGCTCGCGCTGCAGCGACGGATCCTCGCCGGCCTGATGGCTGGAGTCGGTCAAGGGCTGACGGGACCGATCGGCAGGGAGCGATCGCTCGGGGCGAAGCCCGGCTAGATGCGGTCGCGGGTCTCCGGGTCGAAGAAGTACAGGCGACTCGTATCGACCGCGAGCTCGATCGGCTGCTGCTCGGCGATGCGCGTCCGCGGGCTGACGCGGGCGACGAGGCGGGTCTTTCCCTCGTCCTTCGCCATCGCCGCTCCCGAAATGCACCTCCGCGTTCCGCGGCCTGCTCCTCGACCGCGCTCGAGACGACGCCGACCGCCGAGGTCGCGAAGTGGACGAGCACCTCGGCGCCGAGCGGCTCCGTCAGGACGGCAACGCTCTTGATCCGCCGGTCTGCCGGCGCATCCGGCTGAAGGCTCGCGTCCTCCAGGTCCTCAGGCCGGATGCCAAGGATCAGCGTGCGGCCAACGTAGTCCGCGAGGCCGGAGCGGTTCCTCGCGCCCGTCGTCGACGGCGAGCCGGTGGTCGCCGAAGCTCACGGCGAGGCCGCCGTTGTCCGTCTCAAGCTCGGCTCGACCAGGTTGATCGCCGGGGAGCCGATGAAGCCGGCGACGAACTCGTTGACCGGCTGGTCGTAGAGCTCCTGCGGGGAGTCCGACCTGCTGCAGCCGGCCGCCGCGCATGACCGCTATCCGGTCGCCCATCGTCATCGCCTCGACCTGGTCGTGAGTGACGTACATCGTCGTGACGCCGAGCCGCCGCTGGAGCTGGTGGATCTCGGCCCGCATCTGCACCCGCAGCTTGGCGTCGAGATTCGACAGCGGCTCGTCCATCAGGAACGCCTGCGGCTCGCGCACGATCGCGCGGCCCATCGCGACCCGCTGGCGCTGGCCGCCGGAGAGCTCTCGCGGCTTGCGCTCCAGGAGCTCCTCGATCTCGAGCATCCGCGCGGCGCGTTGACGCGCTCGCGATCTCGGCCGTCGGCAGCTTGCGCAGCTTCAGCGCCGAAACCGATGTTGTCGCGCGACGGTCATGTGCGGGTAGAGCGCGTAGCTCTGGAACACCATCGCGATGTCTCGATCCTTCGGCGTGAGGTCGTTGACGACTCGGTCGCCGATGCGGAGCTCGCCTTCCGTGATCTCCTCGAGGCCCGCGACCATCCGCAGCGCGGTCGTCTTCCCGCAGCCCGACGGGCCGACCAGCACCATGAACTCACCGTCCTCGATCGCGAGATCGAGGTCGATGACCGCCGCGTACCGTCCTCGAAGACCTTGGAGACGGTGTCGAATTCGATCTTCGCCACCGTCAACCCCCTGGTGTAGACCCGAGCGTACTTGGTTCGAGGGCCGGTCCGCCACCGGAGAGGCGGGTTTTGTGGAGATGATGTTTTCGTGGCCCTGACGATTCTCGAGGGCTCGACGTTCTGCATCTGCGACGAGCAGGGCGACATCGGCGAGGAGACGGCGGCCTTTTCGCGGACGACACGCGGTTCCTCTCCGCCTCCGGCTGACGGTCAACGGCGCGCCGCCGCTCCTGCTCTCCTCGGGAAGGTCGAGTACTTCTCGGCCGCCTTCTACCTCCGCAACCCGCCGGCGGGGGGCTCGCGCAGGACTCGCTCGCGATCGTCCGCGAGCGGTTCGTCGGGGACGGATGCTGGACCCGTCGCCGTCGAGAACGTCGCCGGCGACCCGGTCTCGTTCGAGCTGCCTTCGAGTCGGCCGCGACTTCGCGGACATCTTCGCCGTCAAGGAGCACGACTTCGCGCTCGGCGAGCCGGGCTCGCGCGCGCCGCTGCCCCAGCCGGCGGTGCCGGCTCGACGGCGACCAGAGCGAGTTCGTCCTCGACGACCCGGCCGGCGAGCGGGCCGGAACCCAGGTCGTGCTCTCCCGAGCTGGGGAGGTCGACGGCGGGCGGTCGTACCGGCTCGAGCTCGAGCCGCGCGAGCGCTGGGAGCTGACGTCGACGTCGCCTCCGAGGCCGAACGGCGCCTGCGCCGGCCCCGGTCTCGCCGAGCGCCGCTTCGGCGAGGAGCTCGTCCGCGTCCAGGAGTCGCTCGCCGCGTGGCAGCTCCGCGTTCCCGCAGCTCCGCGCCTCGTGGGATCCGCTCGAGCATTCGTTCGCGCAGTCGGTCTCCGATCTCGCGGCGCTGCGGATGCGCGGCGGGAACGGCGGTCGCCCGGCTGCCTGCGGCCGGCATGCCGTGGTTCATGACCGTCTTCGGCCGCGACACGATGATCACCTCGCTGCAGACGCTGCTGTTCGGGCCCGAGCTGGCCACGCGGCGCGCTCGAGGTGCTCGCCGAGCTCCAGGCGACCGAGGACGACCCTCGATCGACGCCGAGCCGGGGAAGATCGTCCACGAGGTCCGGCAGGGCAAGGCCGCCAAGGCGTGGTTCCGTCGCTACTACGGGACCGTCGACGCGACGCCCCTCTACCTCGTCCTCCTCTCCGAGGTCTGGCGCTGGACCGGACGACGCGCGCTCGTCGCGCGCCCAGCCGGCGCTCCCGCGCTCGAGTGGATCGACCGCTTACGGCGACCGCGACGGCGACGGCTTCGTCGAGTACGAGCGGCGGAGCGAGCGCGGTCTCGACAACCAGTCGTGGAAGGACTCGGGCGACTCCCAGCGCTTTGCCGACGGACGGTTCCGGCCCCGATCGCGCCCTGCGAGGTGCAGGGCTACGTCTACGACGCCAAGCGGCGGGCCGCCGAGCTCGCGCGGACGTCTGGCGCGACCGGCGCTCGCCGAGCGGCTCGACCGGGAGGCGGACCGCCTCCGGAGCGGTTCGACGAGGCGTTCTGGATCGACGGGCGCGGCGGCTACTACGCGCTCGCGCTCGACGCCGACAAGCGGCCGGTCGACTCGATGTGCTCGAACATGGGGCACCTGCTCTGGAGCGGGATCGTCCCGCCCGAGCGGGTCGACCAGGTCGTCGACGCGTTGATGGGCGACGCGCTCTGGTCGGGCTGGGGCGTGCGGACGATGTCCACCGCCGACGCCGCGTACAACCCGCTCTCGTACCACAACGGCACCGTATGGCCGCACGACAACTCCTTGATCGCCGGGGCCTCGCCCGTACGGGCGCTGGCCCGAGGCGCACCGGATCGTCCAGCGGATGCTCGAGGCCTCGGCCTTCTTCGACCACGAGCTGCCCGAGGTGTTCGCGGGCTGCCGCGGACCGAGACACCGTTCCCGATCGCCTATCCGACCGCCGCGCGGCCGCAGGCCTGGGCGGCCGGGACGCCCGTGCTCCTGCTCCAGGCGCTGCTCGGGCTGCAGCCCGACCGGCGGCTGCAGACGCTGGAGACGGTCGCCCCTGCCGAGGTGCCACCTTCGTGGGCGGGGTCGTTGCGCCCTGACGGGCGTGCGCGCGTTCGGCCGCGCCTGGGACGTGCACCTCGAGGACGGCCACGTGCGAGTCGAGGAGCCGCCTGACCTCGTCACGCGGCGAGCCGCTCGGGCGCAGGCTCCGTCCGAAGCCTGACCGGAGCGGGCGTGCGGGGCAGCTTCACGGCTGCCGCTCCCAGCGCGGTCATCACGAGGGCGCTCACACCACCGACCGCGAACGCCAGTTCGGTGCCGCCGCGATCGCACATGAAGCCGACGAGCAGGGCGCCGAACGGGGCGAGGCCGTTCCAGGCGTAGTAATAGAGCCCCAGCACACGGCCGCGGATGTAGTCCGGGCTCGCGAGCTGGATGGCCGCATTCGAGTTGGCGGAGTAGCTCGTGAAGAAGAAGCCGCACGTGAAGAGCACCGCGCCTGCGAGCGCAGTCGAGTGCAGCGGCGCGAGTACGAGCTCGCACGCACCGAAGCCGGCGGCGCCTGCGAACATGAACCGCCAACGGGCGCTGGCCATCAACGCCGCAGAGAGAGCGCCGACCAGCGCGCCTGCCCCGAAGCAGGCGGAGATGATCCCGAACGTGCGCGGGCCCGCGTCGAGCGTGTTCTTGGCGAGCAACGGCAGCACGATGTTGAAGTTGAAGCAGAACGCGGAGAAGACCGCCATCATCGAGATGACCACGAGCACCGTCCGATTGCGGCGCGCATACGTGAATCCCTCGCGTGTCCCGCGCCAGAAGGTCGGGCGTCGACGGTCGAGCAGCGGGTACAGCTCCGAACTGCGCATTGCGAGCAGCCCTGCGAGCACCGCGACGAAGCTGACCGTATTGACCGCGAAGGCCCAGCCGGCGCCCCAGGCGGCGATGACCACGCCGGCCAGCGCCGGCCCGAAGATGCGTGCCGCGTTGAACAGGCTCGAATTGAGCGCGATCGCGTTCGGCAGCTCGTCGCGCCCGACCATCTGGAAGGTCAGGTTCTGTCGTGACGGCGCGTCGAAGACGAGCGCCGTGCCGGTGAGCACGGCGATCGCGTAGACCTCCCACAGCTTCACGTGACCGAGGAGCGTGATCGCGGCCAGGACGGCGGAGAAGAGCATCTGCACGGATTGCGTCGCGATCACCACCCGGCGGTTGTCGAGGCGGTCGGTCACGACACCGGCGAACAGGCCGAGCAGTGTGAACGGCCCGAAGCGGCAGATCGCAAGCAGGCCGACCGCGAGCCCGCGCGAGTGGGGCGCGAGCTGCACGACGACCCAGGCCAGCGCGATGTTCTGCATCCACGTGCCCGCGACCGACGTCAGCTGGCCGGCGAAGAAGAGGCGATAGTTCCGGTGCCGCCGCAGTGAGGCAAAGGTGCGGCGCGACGCAATGCGCAGGAGGGTCAACTACTCGTCGCCCAGCAACTTCTCCAGCGCGTCGATCGATCCTTCGATGCTCTCCCGCTCCTCGGGCTCGAGACGCTCGAGACGCTCGACGAGCCACGCGTTGCGCTTCTTGCGCACCGATTTCAGCACCTTCGCGCCCTCGGGGGTGAGGGAGAGGCCGATGCGGCGGCGGTCGGAAGCGCGGGTGCGCTCGATCAGCTTCGCCGCCTCGAGGCGTACGAGATGCCCCGACATGCCCGGCGCCGAGACGCGCTCGCGCTCGGCGAGCTCGCTGGCCGTGATGCCCGGCTCATGCTCGATCGTCGAGAGCAGCGAGACCTGGCCGCCCGTCACTCCGAGGGAGTGGATCTCCCTCCGAAGCTCCCGTGCGAGGCGGAGGAGCACCGGCCGGAGCCGGCCGGCGATTGTCATCGGATCGTTAACCACGCGAACCATTAACGTCATTAACGATTCTAGCTAAAATCGCCAGCCTCCGTCGGTCACCAGCGGCACACGGCGGCCGCTCTGGGTGACTCCGAAGGCGTTGAGCGCGTCGGTTCCGATCATGACGTCGATGTGCGTCTTCGACCGGTTGACGCCGAAGCGCCTCCGGCCGATCGGGACGGTCCGTGTCTTCGCGAAGCCCGAGCCGAACGCCATGTGAGCGGCCGCGTTCTCGTCCAGCAGCCCGTTGTAGTAGATGCGCCCCGTCTGCCCGATCCGCGACGACGCGTCGACGAGCGCGATCTCCCCGAGCCGATCGGCGTTCGGTGTCGCAGCGAGATAGCGCGCGAGCCAGTCGCGGTCGGCCTCGCGCTTGGCCTGCAGCCGGACGAGCCTGCCGCCGCGAAACTCCCCGGCGAGACCTTCGATCATCCGGCCGCCGAAGCTGCGGGGCCTCGAGCAGCGAAACGTGCCCTCGGTCGCGGCGGCGTCGGGCGAGATGAAGCACTCCTCGGTCGGGACGTTCATCGCGATCCTGCGCCCCCAGTGGTCCTCCTCGCCGCCGCCGCGCCAGAGCGAGAAGGGTGCGATCTTCAGGCGCAGGTCGGTGCCGTCGTCGACGACGTGCAGTTCCTTGAGGTCGAGCTTCGTCAGTCGCGCGGCGCGCCGGCGGAGCGCCGCGAGATGTTGGGCCCAGCCGCGGTGACCGGGCGGGTCCTCCGGCCCGAGCCGGCAGAACCAGAGGAGCTCCCGGGCGAGCTTCCGCCTCGCCTTCGCGGCATCCAGGCCGGGGAAGACGCGTGCCGCCCACGCGTCGGTCGGCCAGGCGCAGATCGTCCCGCGCAGGCGGCCCTCGCGACGGATCCGCGCGACGTGCCGGTTCCGAGCGCCGCTGTCGGCGGCAACGCGCTCGGGGGACAGGTCGGCGACGACGTCCAGCTCGTACTCGCCCAGCACCTGCACGATCGCGACGCTCTCGGCTCCGAATGCCCGCCACTGAGCCTGCTTCCAGGGTGTCTGGTGGCCGAGCGCCTCCTTCGGGCCGTGCTGGATCTTGGCGGCGTAGACGCGATTGTCGTCGTAGGCGACGTCGACCGCGAGCGCGCCGGCCCGGTAGGCGGCCTCGGCGATCGCCACCGCCAGGTCACGGTGGCCGAAGCTGACCAGCTCGAGCAGCGTGTCGCCGCGGCGAAACGCGATGCAGCCGCGGACGATCAGCTCCGCGTAGCGGCGGAGCTCTTCCGGCTTCATCGGTCCCGGCCGCATCCGGGCAGACGCTAAACGCTACGGTCAGGCAATGCCGAATCCGCTGGATTCCCTGAAGGCGCTCGGGGATCAGTTGCGCGCACAGATCGGGGAGGAGCTCGACCTCGATGTCCTGCGCCGCCAGGAGCCGGCGCGCCCGCTGGAGGAGCTGCTCGCCGAGCTCGAGGCGCTCCCGGGGCTCGAATCGGTCAAGGACCAGGTGCGGGCGCTCGTGGCCTTCCTGCGTGTTCAGGCGCGGCGCAAGGAGGCGGGGCTCTCAGAGGTGGCGACGATGCAGCACCTCGTCTTCCTCGGCAACCCGGGCACGGGCAAGACGACGGTCGCGCGGCTGCTCGCACAGATGTACCGCTCGATGGGCCTGCTGAAGCGCGGCCAGCTGGTGGAGGTCGACCGGGCCGGGCTCGTCGGGCAGTACGTCGGGCTCACCGCCGTGAAGACCGAGCGGGTCGTGCGCAAGGCGCTGGACGGGGTCCTGTTCGTGGACGAGGCGTATGCCCTCGCGCGCGAGGGCGAACGGCTCGATTTCGGCGACGAGGCGATCGAGACCCTGCTCAAGCGGATGGAGGACAACCGTCACCGGCTGGTCGTGATCGTCGCCGGCTATCCGCGCCTGATGCGCCGGTTCCTCGAGTCGAACCCCGGGCTGCGTTCGCGCTTCTCGCGCGAGATCGACTTTCCGGACTATTCGACCGACGAGCTGGTCGCGATCTTCGGTCGTTTCGCGGCCGACGCGGAATACACCCTGGGAGAGGGGACGAGCGAGGCGCTGCGGTCGATCTTCGCGAGCGCGGAGCGCGACGAGCAGTTCGGCAACGCACGGTTCACCCGGACCCTGTTCGAGCAGTCGCTGAGTGCACAGGCGCTCCGCCTCGGAGAGGGCAACGTCGAGCAGCTGGGCTACCCGGAGCTCCAGTCCCTGGCGCCCGCCGACACCGTCGGCGGGCGCTGGTCCCCTCGGGGAGGAGCCCGTCCCGCCGCGGGGCGGCTGGTTCGGCAGGCGGCGCTGGCCAGGTGGATGGTGCAACGGTGCAGCGATTGAACGTCTGGGACTACACAGAGCACCTCGCTGCGGGCGCGGCTCGCTCCCGGCCCTCACCGGCTTCTTCCCCGGCAGCTCGGGGGACGAGCTGACGCTCCGTGACAACCTCGCCGCGTTCCGGCGCTGGCAGCTTCGCCCGCGGGTCCTAGTCGACGTCGCCAGCTGCGCGCGCGCAGACATTGGTAATCGGCCACGAGCTCTCGATGCCGCTCGTGATCGCTCCCGTTGCGTTTCAGCGTGTTGCCCATCCCCACGGCGAGGTGGGGATGGCCCGCGCGGCGCTTGACGCCGGCTCTCTTGACATTCGCCACGTCGACCTTCGGGCGGGTCGCGCCGACGGGAGCGCCGCTGCTGATTGTCTTCCGCGACGCCCCCACTCACCGCCGACCTCGTCGCCCGTGCGCGCGCGTCCGGCTTCGCGCCAGGCACTCGTGCTCACCGTCGACGCACCCGTAATCGCGCGGCGCGATGGGGCGATCGAACCGCTTCACGATCCCGCCGGAGATCACGATCGCCTTCGCTCGGGCAGGGCGGCGTCCGCCGAGGCGTTCGCCGAGATCTCCCATCGGTCTCCTGGCGGGTCGTCGAGCGGCTCCCCTTCGAGGCGGGGCTGCCGGTGATCGTCAAGGGTGTGTTGACAGCTGAGGCGCGCGCCTCGCGTGCGAGCACGGGGCCGCCGGCCTGGTCGTCTCCGACCACGGCGGGCGGCAGCTGGACGTCTCGCGGCGACGATCGACGTGTTGCCGGAAGTGGTGGACGCGGTCGACGGACGCATCGAGGTGCTGCTCGTCGGCGAGAGGCGCCGGGGCGCCGACGTGGTGAAGGCGCTCGCGCTCGGGCACGCGCGGTCCTCGTCGGCCGTGCACCGCTCTGGGGGCTCGCGGCCGACGAGAGAAGGGCGCACGCGCGGTGCTCGAGCTGCTGCGCGACGAGCTGCTCGTCGCCCTGAGGCTCATCGGCTGCACGTCGCCCGCCGATGTCACACGCGACCGCGTGCAACCGCGTCCTCACGGCGACTGACCGCTGGCACACTGGCCCGGTGCTGGAGGGGGGCCGAAGGTTCGATGAGCAGACGGACGGTCACGCCGTTTTGGCACTCGTCGCACTCGCGGTTCCCGCGAGTGCCTCGCGCACCCGCGATCGGCGACAGTGGCCCTCGACTACCGGCTCGTGCTCGACCGAGCGACCCGAACGCTGCCCGGCGTCACGGTGCGGATCCTGGACGGTGACCGCTCGCTGCGCATCGGCGTCGGGCGTGGACGCCTGGTGGTGCTGGGCGATCTCGGTGAGCCGATGCTCCGGATCGATGCCGCCGGCACCTGGGTCAACGAGGCCTCCGTCTCGGCTCAAGCGGCCCGGCTCACGCTCCGCGGCAGCGGCTGGAGGCGCATCGGCGGGTCGACGTTCACCTGGCACGACCATCGCCTCGCGCCGCCGCCGTACGAGGGCAGCCGGACGGGGGCCGTGGCCCGGTTCGTCATTCCGGCGAGGTTGAACGGCGACCGTGTGACCGTCGGCGGCGAGTTCGTCCGCTATCGCCGCCCGTCACCGTGGGGCTGGCTGGCGGGCGCCGGTGCCCTCGTCGGGTCGGTGATCGCCCTGACTCGCTTCCAGCCGGGCTCGCGGGCACCGCTCGCACTTGCGCTCGGGATCGTCGCCGGTCTCGCGGCGCTGACGGCGTTCGTCACGTTCGGGGTGGCCGATGCACCGAACGGTCAGGCGGCCTGGGTCCAGATCGGGCTCGGGATCGCCCTTGCCGCTGCGGTTGCGGTCGCGCTCGTTCGACTCGAGGGCGAACGCCGGCTCGTGCTCGTGGGCCTCGTCGGCGCGGCGGCGGCCGCCGCGAGCCTCGGCTCGCTCGGGGTGTTCCGCCACGGGGTGGTCGTCTCGGTTCTGCCTGCGGCGGCAAGCCGCAGTGTCTGCGCGCTCGCGGTTGCGGCAGGGATCGCCTCGGCCGCGACGGTGTTCCTCGGGCACGAGGGAACGCCGTGATCGTGTCGCCGCCGCCGGTCTACCCGTGGCCGATCGGCGTGGCGCCGCGTTACCACCCGACCGCGCGCAACGCCGTGGTGAGCGCCGGCCGCCCGGTGGGCCCGCTGCTCTGCACGAGCGGCGGCGCGACTTTCGCCGTGCACGTCGAGCTCTTCGCCACGCGCCGAGTCGTGATCGTGCCTCCCGGCATCGGAGTCGGGCCTCGCGGCTGCACGTATCCCCTTCGCACGAGCGAGCCGACCGGAGTCGTGCATGTTCGAGGCCGCGGGCTGACACTCGGCGATCTGTTCCGGGTCTGGGGCAGGCGCCTCGGGCCGTCGGCGTTGCTGTCCTTCCGCGGGCGCGTCTCGGTGTTCGTCGACGGGCGGCGGTGGGGCGGTCCGCCGCGCGCTGTGCCGTTGACGAAGCACGCGCAGGTCGTGCTCGAGGTGGGCGGCTATGTCGCACCTCATGCCGGCTACCTCTTTCCGAAGGGAGACGGATGACCCGCCCGGCCGGGGCCGCCTTGGCGTTGGCTCTATTCGCGGCGCTCGCACTTCTGCCGGCGGCGCGGGCCGACGGCGATCCCGCAAGCGACTATCTCCTCCGCGCTCGACGTTCGTGCCGCCGGATCTCGGCGTCTCGTCCGCCGACGCCGCGCGGCTCGCGCAGACCGTCGCGCTCGCCCGCGCGGCCGGCTATCCGATCCGCGTCGCACTGATCGGCAGCGCCTACGACCTCGGCTCGGTCGCCTCGGTGTACGGCAGGCCGAAGTTCTATGCACGCTTCCTCGGCAAGGAGCTGACGCTCGTCTACCACGGCCGGCTCCTCGTCGTGATGCCGAACGGGTACGGCGTCTCGCGGGCGGGCAACCCGCTGCCGGCTTCCCAGCAGGTTCTCGACCGGCTCCCGGCGCCGGGCACGGGCGGCCCGCGGCTCGCGCAGGCCGGGATCGCCGGTGTGCGCGCACTGGCGCAGGCGGCCGGGGTGCGGCTCGCGGCGCCGGAGCCGGCGGCCGGAGCGGGCGGTGGCTCGCCCTTCCTCGTGTGGGGCCTTCTGGGCGCCGCTGCGGTGCTCGCGGTGGCGGGGCTGGGGCTCCTCGCGCTCCGGCGCGGCCGTCGCAGGGGGGAACCCAGCCGACCGGCGTGAGATGATCGCCGCTGCCCTCCACTTTGGCTCTCGATCTGAAGGGACGTGCAATGGACTTCTCGAAGCTCACCCTCGGCTCAAAGATCGTCGCCGGCGCCGCGGTTCTCCTCCTGATCGACTCGTTCTTCCACTGGCAGGAAATCGACTTCGGGCCGATCTCCGCGGGGGTCACCATGTGGCACGGCTGGGGCGTGCTGATCGGTCTCACCGTGCTTGCGATCCTGGCCTGGGAAGCCGTTCAACTCGCGGACACGGAGATTCCCGTCGGCCCGCTCAGCCCGACGATGGTGACGATGCTCCTCTCTGCGCTGCTCGTCCTCTTCACCCTGATCAAGGTGCTCTCGAACGACTACGTCGCGACCTGGGCCTGGGTCGGTCTCGTTCTCTCGATCGCGGTCGGCGTGGGCGCGTGGCTGAACATGCAGGAGGCCGGCGAGTCCCTCGGCGACCTGAAGGCATCCGTGACACCGTCCGGTTCGAGCACGTCCGCAGCGCCGGCAGCGCCGGCCGAGCCCGCAGCCCCGGCCGAGCCCGTGGCCCCGGCGGAGGCTGCAGCGCCGGCGGAGCCTGAGGCGGCGGACGCGCCCCCGCCGCCCGCTGCCCCCGAGGGAGAAGCAGGGTCGGTCGACCCGACGCCGTGACCCGGGTGGCCGCGGAGCAGAAATACCACCCGGTTTCCGGCGAGGCGCTGTGCTAGCGTCGGCCCCCGAGTTGTTCCGAGGGGGAGGGGCTTGAAGAGACGGCGCGCCACGGCGTTCGCCTTCGTGTTCGTGCTGGTGCTCGTCGCTGCGGCGGGCACCGGTTCGGCTGCGTCAGGACTCGGTTCGAACGCCGGCCCGCCCCGCACGACGAAGCGCGTCTGCGCGGGCCTGTTCGCACGGTTCGCGAGCTGCGGAGCCGCTGTCGTCGCCGACGGCAACAGCTCGCCCCTGGCCGGGTCGTCGCCTCCCGCTGCCGCGCTCGGCCCCGCGCAGTTCCACACGGCCTACAACCTGCCGACCACCGCCCCGTCGGGAGGGACGATCGCGATCGTCGACGCCTACGACGACCCGGCGATCGAGGCGGATCTCGCAGCGTACGACGCCGAGTACGGCCTGCCGGCGTGCACGACGGCGAACGGGTGCTTCCGCAAGGTGAACCAGTACGGCGGCTCGACCTATCCCGCTGCGGATGGGGGCTGGTCCCTCGAGATCGCACTCGACGTCGAGATCGCGCATGCGATCTGCCAGAACTGCAAGATCGTCCTCGTCGAGGCGAGCTCCAACTCGTTCGCCGACCTCGGGGTGGCCGAGAACGAGGCGGTTGCGCTCGGAGCGGATGCGATCTCGAATTCCTGGGGCGGGCACGAGTACTGGTCGGAGACGAACGACGAGGCGTTCTTCCACCATCCGGGCGTGGCGATCGTGGCCGCCACCGGGGACAGCGGCTACGGGCCGCAGTTCCCCGCCTCGTCTCGATACGTCACCGCCGTCGGCGGTACCACGTTGTCGCTGACGTCGAACGGCGGGTATCTCGGAGAGACGGCATGGAGCGGGGCCGGTTCGGGGTGCTCTGCCTACATCTCGAAGCCGGCGTGGCAGACCGACAACGGCTGCGGGCGCCGGTCGCTCGCAGACGTCTCGGCGGACGCCAACCCGAACACCGGCGCGGCCGTCTTCGACTCGGTGCCCTACAGCGGCCAGACGGGTTGGTTCCAGGTCGGAGGGACGAGCCTGGGCTCCCCGCTCATCGCCGCGACGTACCTGCTCGCGGGCGCCACGGCAGGGATCCAGGATGCTTCGCGCCTCTACGCTCATGCCGACCTCCTGCACGACGTCACGTCTGGGAGCAACGGTCGGTGCTCTGCGGCCTATCTCTGCACCGCGCGTGTCGGCTACGACGGGCCGACCGGCCTGGGGACGCCGAACGGCCTCGGCGCGTTCGCCGCAGCGGGAGGCCCGCCGCCGCCGTCGCAGGACTTCTCGCTCGATGCGAGCCCGGCCGCGCAGACCGTCACCGCCGGCACGGGCACGAGCTACACGATCGACGTCCCGAGGACCGGTGGATTCCCCGGAACCGTCGGGCTCTCGCTCGCCGGGCTGCCTGCGGGAGCCTCGTCCGCGTTTGCACCGGTCCAGGTCGACGCGAGCACAGCGAGCTCGAACCTCACGATCAACACCACCGCCGCCGTCGTTCCCGGCAGCTACCCGCTCACCGTCACGGGCACGAGCGGCGCGACCAAGCATTCGACCACCGCGACGCTCGTCGTCCAACCGGGCACCACCCCGGACTTCGCCGTGGCCGTCTCCCCTGCCGGCCGCACGGTCACGGCCGGAGGCGGCACCAGCTACGCCGTCAGCCTCACGCGCACCGGTGGATTCTCGGGCACGGTCGATCTGACGACGAGCGGTCTTCCGGGCGGCATCTCGTCGAGCTTCAGCCCTTCGTCGGTGAGTGGATCGTCGTCGACCTTGACATTGACGACAGGGGCGCTGATCGCCCCGGGCTCGTACCCGTTCATGATCACCGGCGCGAGCGGATCGCTCGTCCGCTCGGTCGGTGCGACTCTGGTCGTCCAGCCGTCCGCGTCGGCCGACTTCTCCATCAGCGTCACGCCCTCGTCTGCGAAGGTCCCGTCCACCGGCTCGACGAACTTCACGGTCGACATCGTTTCGAGCGGCGGCTTCTCCGGCCAGGTCCTCCTCGCGACCAGCCTTCCACCGCGCGGGATGTCCTTCTCCTTCTCGCCGAACCCCACGTCGTCGAGCTCGATCCTGACGCTCACCACGAGCGGCGTCGGGCATCTCCGGGCCCCGTCGCGGATCACGATCACCGGGACGAGCGGCGCCCTTTCGCACAGCGTGACCCTCAGCATCTCCGTCTGAGCCCCAGCCGCGCTTCCCGGCCGGTTTAGCAATCGACCGCCCCGGCTAGGATCCCCAGGCACCGTGAGCTTCCCCTCCTCAGCCCGCCGAGCCGCGTTCGTCGGGGCGCTCGTCTTCGCCGGCCTCCTCGCCGCGTATGCGGCGACCGCCCCGCGCCCGGTCGCGGCGGCGATCGAGACCGGTGACTGCACGCCCGGTTCGTCGTGGCCCGCCGCGAACGGAAGCCTCGCCTCGCAGGTGATGTCGCTGATCAACCAGCACCGGGCGTCGATCGGGATCGGACAGCTCGTGACCTCGCCGACCCTGACGGCCTCGGCCGTCTGGAAGGCGCGCCACATGGCGGCCTTCGGCTACTTCTCGCACGACGATCCCGGGCCACCGACCACGACGACACCTGCGCGTTCCGCCGCGGATCGGGTGTCGACCTGCGGCTACTCCCACTCCTGGGGTGAGAACATCGCCGAGGGCTTCACCAGCGCGCAGTCGGTCGTGAACGCATGGCTCAACTCGGCGGGGCACAAGGCGAACATCGAGAACGGCGCGTACGTCGCGACCGGCCTCGGTGTCGCGACGGCGGGCAACGGGGCGGTGTACTGGGTGCAGGACTTCGGCGTCGTCGCCGACGGCGGGAGCCCACCGCCGACGACGACCACCACGCCGCCGACGACCACGAAGCCCACGACGACGACCACGCCGACGACGACCACGGGCTCCACAACCACGCATCCCTCGACGACGACCCCGACCACGACGCCGCAGACGACGACGTCTCGAAGCGCGACGACGACGACCACGCCGCAGGGAGCGAAGGTGTCGCTTCGTCTTGCGGCCGTTCACGCCGCCGTTCGTGCGAGGCGGCTCGCTTTGACGACGAAGGTCTCCTCGTCAGGGGACGCGACGTCCGGCAAGGTGAGTGTGAAGTGCGCTGCGCGGCTCGGGCCTCGCAACCTGCGAGTCGTCGTCAACGTCTATCGCGGGCACGTCGCTCGTTGCTCCTGGCGTCTGCCGCGACATCTCAAAGCGGGCGCCAAGGCGCGCGGCTGGGTCAGGGTCAAGCGAGGCCCGCTGCACGTCCGCCGCGTGTTCAAGCTCAAGCTCGCCTGACGGGCCGTCGCCCTCGCGGCGGCCCGGTCGGGCTCACTTCTTCTTGGCCGCCGCCTTCTTCTTGGCGAGCGCTTTCTTCTTGGCGAGCGCTTTCTTCTTGGCGAGCGCTTTCTTCTTGGCCAGCGCTTTCTTCTTGGCCAGCGCCTTCTGCTTGGCGACCGCCTTCTCGAGAGCCTTGGACGTCTGCAGCGAGACGAGCCAGGCGGTCACCCCCTTGGCGCCGGCCCCGTCGTGGGACGTGAGGGTCGCCTTCGCCCGCATGCGCTTCACCGCGATGAGCAGCTTCAACCCCGTCGGTGTGAGCTTGGCGGTGAAGGTCCCGGTCTTGCCGAAATGGACCGAGTACGAGCCCTTCGCGATCTGCACGGTCTTGATGACCGTCTTCTTGGTCTTCTTGACCTTGACCGTCCTCTTCA
Organism: uncultured Thermoleophilia bacterium; assembly: GCA_963826485.1. Classification (GTDB taxonomy): domain Bacteria; phylum Actinomycetota; class Thermoleophilia; order Gaiellales; family Gaiellaceae; genus PALSA-600. The sequence goes on along the minus strand of CAWGXF010000008.1, from coordinate 92,912 downwards.
GGCCGATCTGGAGGATCGCGGTCCCGGTGCAGGAGCGAATCACGATCGACGGGCAGCTGATCTTGAACGGTGCCCGCCCCTTCGCGTCGACGTTGCTCGTGCCGGTCAGCATCTGCACGAGCACGAAGTGCGTCTTGCCCGTGTTCGCCGGCTGCGTTGCCAGCTGAGGCGTCGGTTGGGACTGGGCCGGAGACTTCTTCGGAAGCAGGACGGGCGGTTTGATCGTGATCCCGACGTCGTTGATGATCGTCACCGTGGCCGACCCGACGCCGATCGCGCTGCCGCCGGTCGGGTTCGAGAGCTGGACCGTGAAGTCGCGGTTCGGCTCGTACAGCTCGTTCGCCAGGATCGGGACGTTGATCGTCTTGAAGGTCTGGCCGGGAGCGAAGGTGAGAGTGCCGCTCGTCGCCGTGTAGTTCGCGCCGGCCTTGGCGGCGTTCGCGTCCGTTCCGTCGGCGGTCGTGTAGTCGACCGTCACGGTTCCTGCGGCGGCGGGAGTCATCGTCACCGCGACCGGAGCCGTTCCCGCATGCTTGGCAACGGAGGCGTCCGCAATGGAGATGAACGGAACGGTCGAGCCGGCCGGGACGATCGTGATCGTCGCGTTGCCGCCGCCGACGAAGGTCGCGTCGGTCGAGGTGAATGCGACCGTGAACGTGACGGGCGCCGTCGTCGCCTGGTTGGCGTTGATCGAGATCGTCACCGGCGTCGGGCTCCCGCCGTTCGTCCCGGCGGGCCAGGTGACGTCGCCGGAGGCAGCGGTGTAATCGGCCGGGGCCTTCGCGCTCCCATCCTGCGTCTGCCAGTGAACGGTCACCGGCTGTGGGTTCGACGGCAGCGGCGTCGGCAGCGTCAGCGCGAGCGGGACGCTGACCTGCACGGAGCCGCTCGTCGGCTGGGTCACGGGCGGAGGATCGGTGATGTTGATCGACCCGCCGCCGCCTCCTCCGCCGCCGCCGCCGGCCGTGCTGTGGATCGTGCACGACGCCGAGGTGTCGTCCAGGGTGGCGTTCTGCGGGTTGGAGAGCTGGATGTGGAACGATCTGTCGCCCTGGGGCGGATTGACGTCCGTCTGGACCTTCACGTCGAACTCGCGTTGGCCGGCCGGAATCGTGGCCGTGCCGGACGTCGGCTCGAAGTCGCCGTCGACGGTCGAGTCGCCGACCGCCGTGTAGTCGACGGAGGCGGGCAGCGTCGTCGCAGGGTGAGTGCCGGCGAGCAGGATCGGGAAACTCGCCACCGCGCCGCCGCCGACCGTCGAGCCCGTGCATTTGGAGATGCCCATGTGCGGCGGTGAGTCGGCCTCGGTGATCGTGCCGGTCGACTGTTCACTTGCCCCGCCGGCGAGTGTGGCGCCCTGGGGATTCGAGAAGGTGACGGTGAACGTGCGGTTGGTTCCGTAGAGGCCGTCGCCCTTGGCCTTCACCTGGACGTCGACGCTCGTCGTGCCCGGGGCGAAGGTGAGCGTTCCGGAGGGGGCGCCCGCCGGCTGCGTGACCGTGTAGTCCCGGCCGTTCTGCGCCGAGCCGTCTGCGATTGCGTAGTCGACCGTGATCGCGTGGGTCGTCGGCGCAGTGAAGCCGTCGTTCAGCGACACCGTGAAGTCGATCGTCCCGCCGCCGCTCTCGGGGACACTGGCGCTCGCCGGTGTCGTGGTGATCGCGCCGATCTGCCAGTCGTCGTCGATGATCGTCCCGGTTCCCGTCGCAGTGCCGATCGCCGCGGTCGACGCATCGGAGCTCGCGTCGTCGGGGATGTCCACGGGCGTCTGGAGGGTGACCGTGAACTGGCGGTCGTCCTCGGGGATCGTGTTGGAGTTGGTCGGCACCGAGATGCTCGGCACGGTCGTGTCGCCGGCGTGGACGTCGAAGGAGCCCGAGTTGCCTTCGCTCGTCGTCCACGGCACCCGGTAGTCGGCGGTCGCGGCCTGGTCGAGGGTCACGGGGAAGGTTGCCGACTGTCCTTCGACGACCGCGCTCGCTGCGTCGCCGATCGAGACCGTCGAGGTGACGTCGGCGACCCGAGCGCCTCCGCCCACGGCCGACCCGAGTACGAAGGCCGTCGCGATCGCAACGGCAAACACGACCCGCAGAACTCGACGGACCTGTCCCTGCATCGACACTCATCTCCCCCACTGTGGATTCCACTTGCAGCGAGGCCTGCTCCGGCCCGCGAAGCTTGCATAGTGCACCCTTTTCCACCCAGCCGTGAGTCTAGGATTTCGGGGCCTGTTCGTCTCGGCCTCCTGGGTGTATTCTCCAGGGCGGTCCTCGCACGACAAGGGGGCCGGTGTTCCGAGCAACAGCACTGAGCAACAGGGGTCGCGGGTGCGAGAGGGATGGCAGCCGCGAGATGGTGGGGAGGAGTAGTGCGGTGGCCCAGAGGCTCCAGTTGAGCCGATTCGAATGCTCTCTCGCGGCGCGGATCGCCGTCTCGCTCGCGGTGCTTCTCGGCGCGGGCGTGGCCGCCTACCCCGCAGCCGCCGACACCGGGCCCGCGCCGTCGGCAGCCACCGCGGCCGTCGGACAGCGCGCCGTCGACGTCCGACCGACGCCAGCGGCACGGCCGCGTCGAGCGGTTCGGCGCCCGCGACCGCCACCGATTCGACGCCGACGACCTCGTCCGGCAGCCTCGACCACGGATGCGGGCACGACCACGGATGCGGGCACGACCACGGCCGACCCCGCCCCGCCGCAGGCCCCGCCGGCCGACGCCACGACGACCGACTCGACGACGACCGATCCGGCAGCTGATCCGGCCGTGCCGGCAACCAGCTCGACCGACTGCGCGCCCGCGGGCACGAGCACCGCGGCGGGGGCGAGCGGCTCGACGTCGTCCGATCGCGGTCGCAGCGGATTCGACCGCGACCGATTCGACCGCCGCCGGCGCGACGGCGAGCTCCACGACGGATTCGACCGCGACGGGCGCGGCCGGACGTCGACGACGGATCCGGCCGCTGCCGACCCGACCGCGACGTCGACGACGGATTCGACCGCGACGGGTGCGGCCGCAGGCTGCACCCCGAGCCCCACCGGCGGCACCTCGACGGGCGACTCATCCGATGCGGCGACGACGGTCACGCCCGTTCCGGCGGCGCCTGCGCCCGTCGCATCGACGACCTCGGTGACGGGCAAACCGAAGAGCGCGGCTCCGCCGGCGGCTGTCGCGTCGGCCACCGCCTCGGGCCGGAGCAACATCATCACGTTGACGTTCCCGGCGGCCCCGGCGCGCGCCTCCACCTCGCAGCCGCCCGACGCTCCGCCGCCGGTGGTCGCCGGCGTCGGCACCGCCGCCTACGCTGGAGGCTCCGCCGACTGCGGCGGCCGTGGTGCAGCTCGTGTCGCCGACCTCGGTGCCGAGCCCACCGGTTTCGACCTCCGGCATGCGGAAGCCGAGCGTTCCGGCCGGCGGCGCTGCGGTCACGGTCGTTGCGCCGACACCTTGCCGGTCGTGGCCGCTCCGTCACCGGCCGACTACGTGAAGATCGTCTCGCCGTCGGCCGGGAACGACGGCGGCTCGGAGGCGTCGGGGATGCGCGACATGGCTCCTCCGCGCGGGCCGCTCGCGCCGCCCGAGGACCCGAACACGCCACACTCCGCATTCGGAAGCACGGTCAGCAGCAGCTGGAGCGGAGGCGGGTTCGTCGTCGCCGCGCTCGTCGGCCTGCTCGTGCTCGTTCTCTTCAACTTCACTTCGCGCGTTGCCCTGCTCGTGGAAGCGCCGCTTGCCTATCGGCGGGCGCTTTCGCTCGAGTGCCCCGGCTAGTCCTGCTTCGGCCTTAAGAGGGTCGTACTGCGCCCAGGCGCGGTCCGACATGAGTTGAGGACGAACCAAGGGACAAAGGGAGAGTGCAAGCATGAGACGGAACAACGGGAGGAAGGCCGCCACGGCGGTCGTGATCGACTCGAATCAGTTGCGGCAGCAGCGTGTGAAGCGGCTGCTGTATGTGCGGGGAATCGACGTGGTGGGCATGTCGTCGGTGGTCGAGCGGGCGGCGGAGTTCGCCGACGTCCATGGTTGCGACCTGCTGATCGTCGCGCTCGGCGAGGAGATCAGCGCCGGCAGGGTGTTCAGCGTCCTGCGCAGGGCTCATCGGCGGTGCCCCGAGCTCGTCAGTGTGGCGCTGGTCGAGAACGACGATCCCGCGATGGTCGAGGCGGCGCTGGCCGCCGGCTCCTCGGCGGCCGTCGATCGGATGACGAGCGTGGAGGAGGTCGCCCGCCTGGCCGATCGGGCTCTGGACGAACGCCGGGCGGAGGATCCGGAGGGGGCCGGCATGTCGGCCCGGGCTCGCCTGACCCGCCGTGAGATCGAGATTCTCCGGCTGGTCGCCGAGGGCCGCTCGAACCGCGAGGTGGCGATGCTGCTGTGGGTGACCGACCAGACGGTGAAGTTCCACCTGGCCAACACCTATCGCAAGCTGGGAGTCCGCAACCGGTTCGAAGCCGGCCAGTGGGCGGTGGCCCGCGGACTCGTCCGGAGGACCGGGACCCGCGCGACGGGGGTGGGACGCATGTCCAAGTCGGCCGTGCTCAACTCGAGGCAGGGGGGAGGTGCCGTCACGGCGACCCCGTGACGGCACCTCCCTGCGCACTCAGCCCGAGAAGAAGCCGTTGGCCGTCAGCTCGTACGGCTTCCGGTTCACGGAACGGCAACGGACGTTCACGACGTAGGTCCCGCGCTTGCCGATCTCTGCCGTCAGCGTGTGCACGGTGCGCTCGCCGGGGAGATCGACGTAGACGGTGCCGGCAACGCGCATGCTCATCGAGCAGTCCTTCGCTGCCTGACCGGTCAGCTGCAGCATCAGCCGACCCGGCGCGAGCGCCAACCGGACGACCTGCGAGCGGCGGACGACTCCCGTCTCGACGAGCACCTCCGGAGATGGGGCAACCACGGCCGGGCGGTTGTGGTGGTCGTCGTCGTCGTCGGTGCGGGCGCCGGCGGATTCTGCGGCACGAGCCCGAGAGCGTGTGCCGCCGCCCAGGCATCCACCCGTCCACCGGCGATCCCCTTCACCGGATGCGCCGTCGTCCTGAGCGCGGCGACGATCTGGTACATCGTCAATCCCGGGTTGAGCGAGAGAAGCAGCCCTGCGATGCCCGACACCGCCGGCGGCGCGAACGACGACCCGCAGCCGTAGGCGGCGCCCGAGTGCGGGTCGAGCAGCTCGGCGCAGCCGGGCGCGCTCAGCGCGACCGACGGGCCGCGCGATGCCCAGCTGTAGAGCTGGTCGTTCTCGTCGGTGCCGGCCACGGACAGGACGTTTGGCAGCGACGTTCCGTCCGCCGCCGGATAGAGGAGGGTCGAGTTGCCGAGGTTGCCCGCGGCCGCGACGACGAGCACGCCGTGATCCAGTGCGTATTCCACCGCCCCGTACTCGTCGGGGTCGGCCTCGTTGCTCGCCAGGCTGACGTTGACGATGCGGGCGCCGTGGTCGACGGCCCAGCGGATGCCGGCCCCGATGTTCTGCGCGACGGCGCCCTCTCGCCCCGAGGCCACCCGGACCGGCATGATCGAGCAGGCCCAGCAGTACCCGGCCATGCCCACGCCGTTTCCTCCCTGGGCGCCGATGATCGTCGAGACCCAGGTGCCGTGCCCGAACGTGTCTCCCGTGTCGCCGTCGTTTCCGACGATGTCCCAGCCCGGGACGACGCTCGTCATGTCGGGCTCCGGCGTCGATTGCGTGCTTTGAGGAGCGGCTGCGAGAGCCCGGTGTCGACGACCGCGATCACGATGCTCGGGTCTCCGGTCGAGTACTGCCAGAGATCCGAGGCGCGGGTCAGGCTCGGCCCCCATTCCTGCGGCCAGAACGGGTCGTTCGGGTCCGCGGCCACACCCGGAGCGGCCGCGGCCGCAAGCACGAGGAAAACACCGAGAAGCAGAACGAGGCGGTGCACGAGATCGAACTGTAGTCGCCTCTTCGCTCGATCGCGCGTGCCCGAATCGGCGCGCCTTGCGCCCGGGGCCGATGCGAAGAGGCGAAACCTCCTGCTGAGACCAGGTTTCGCAGCCAAAAGCCTACCCGGCCACCCCTTGATTCGTGGCCTCCCGGCCTTGTAGAACTTCCCTGAGCCCGCACGGCGTCCGCCGGATGCGGGGATTGGGAGAAGAAGGGGGTGCAGCGCGATCTGATCTTTCTGTGGCTTCGCTAGCCGCAGGTGGTCTTGTTTTCATGCGTTTCATCTGGTTTCTGAACTAGGAAAGAAGGGGAGGGTTCAATGCGTTTCCGCGTCTTCGGGACGCTCGCAGTTCTGGTCGCAGCGGTCGGTGTGCTCGCAGTCGGAGTCAGCACCGCCGCGGCCAAGAGCTCGACAAACCCGTACTACAATTACGCGGCCGACCCGCAGACCACGAACATTCCGTGGGTTGCCTGGGCCGGCGAGACGGTCAAGGTGACCCGCTGCTTCGGTCTCGGGGACAGCCAGGTCGGGCAGGACCAGTTCAACAGCTCGATCTACCGCGACAAGAGCGGCTCACCCGTGATCGGTGAGTTCGACAAGTCCGACTGGAGTGGCGCGGCCGATCAGCCGCCGTTCTTCCAGATCGGCACGGGGGATCAGACGTCCCGCCAGGTCCAGCCGACCTGGAATGCAAACGGCGGCGTCTGCTTCTCGACCAACGTCACGTCAGAGAAGGCCGGGCTCGAGCGGATCAAGTTCTCGATCTCGACCGACCTGGGCAAGTACCTGAACTTCGTACTCGGCCAGGACGTGATCTTCCAGCAGGACCTCTACGTCATCTGGATGTGGGACTCGAATCCGGTCCTCACCGAGTCGGATAGCGTCGGGGCCTATCAGGTTGGCGACACGGGCGGCAGTGGCTCGTTCGACCCGATCGCCGATTCGAACGGCTGGAAGTCGTTCCAGCCCGGGCTCGTGAAGGTGGTCGTCACCGGCACGTTCCCGATGGGGAACGACTTCGCCGGGTACGACTTCTCCGGCACGGCGTCCGGCACGAGCACGATCTCCATGCCGGCCGACTGGCCCTGGCTGGCCAGTCACTTCGCGGAGGACTACACGCTTGGGAGCACCTATCCGGGTGCGACGCCCAACCGGTGGGACATCCACGATGACACCACGGCCGCCGAAGGGCATGTTGCAACGAGTGGCTGCACCACGTTGATCGACACTTCGGAGTCCGTCGACAACTGCAACGGTGCGTATGGGAACGATCCGGACCTCGGCCCGTTCTCGTCGATCTTCGGTCTCGTTGGGACCCAGAACGACGCGTACGGCCCGTTCGACCCGATCCGGTCGTTCGAGACCCTGCTCTCCGACGGCAACCTGAACGCCGACGACGCGCCGATGCCGGCGCTTCGCGTCGACGTCGGGCTGACGAACGCAGGCGCTGATCACTCTGTCGGCTCGCTCTCGAAGGCCGACAAGAGCGCGATCTTCAACCGCAGCGACGCGGTGTACGGCGGCACCACCGCCGACAACGCTGACCCGCACAACCTGTACGCCCCGTTCTACAAGGCGTACGTGCCGGCGGTCGTGCCGATCATCGACGAGAACACCACCTCTGGTGTTGAAGGCTCGATCGGCGGCAACTACGGCAACTGGCTCACGTCCGGCGCCTACGGCGTGCCCACCACGGAGCAGTCCCAGTTCATCTACGACTACTGGGATACGTTCACGCTCGACAGCAGTGGCGGTCCGAACGACTGCTACGGCGTCGACGGCAACGCGATCAGCCAGCCGTGGGGTGCCACGCAGGTGGCCGTCTACACGGACGAGCACGGCGAGGCCTATGTGCAGTTCAACCCGGCCAACGGCAGGGACGGCGAGGGTATCGTCCTCACGCCTGACGGCAACGGGCGCTGCGACGTCTACACGGGCTCGCTCGTCGGAACGGCAACGATCCAGGCCGAGTCGGTCTACCCGGCTCAGCAGCCTGCGGATCCTGCCAACTCCGGCAAGCCGAAGCTGTCCGATGTGATCACGAAGACCGTGAACTTCACACCGAACAAGGTCCTGACCTGCATCCCGAAGGGTGTCAACGAGGCGTACTGCGTCGAGACTGTCACCGACTTCGAGGGCAATCCGATCAGGGCTCGGGTCGAGTTCACGCTTCAGGCAGCGACGGGCAGCCAGCCGAAGAGCTGGGGCCCCGAGAACAACGCGTTCGGTGGCTTCGACCCGTCGGGTCAGACGCTGCAGACGTGGGACACCGATTACGTCGATCTGACGACCAGTGCTGCGACTGGCCAGGCGGCGATCTATGTCCACTCGTCGACGGGCGCATGCATCGACGTCACGGCTGAGAACCTCGGCACCCAGAACGGTGGCGCGGGGATCACGCGTGACTTCGACTTCAACCCGACCTCCGGCACCACCTGTGGCTCGAACGACGGCACAGGCGGCTCCTCCGGTACCGGTGACTCCGGTAGCGGCGGCGGTGGCGGCGGCGGCGGTGCCGACACGGGCACTGCCGGCGGCGGTGCGGTGACGGCAACCTCGACGGCGACCCCGGTCTCCGTTGCGGCGCCGGCTCCGACCGTCCAGAAGGTCACGACGCCGAAGGTGGTCAAGAAGACCTCCAAGGCTGCGAAGGCGGTCAAGATGACGCTCGTTTCGGCGAGGATCATCTCGACGAGGCAGGGCCACTTCCTGAAGGCCCGTGTGAACAGCACGGCGAAGTACGCCACGCTGCGCATCACGGTGATCAACAAGAAGGGCAAGCACCACGTCTTCCTTCGGAGGGTGCGCACGAACCACGTGGTTCGGGTCGCCCATCTGAAGCTCGCTCCGTCCGTCAGGACGGTGCGTGTGGCGGTCGCGTAACGGGCAAGCCCGCTACGCAAGCGAACGAGACGAAGGGCCCGCTCCGGCGGGCCCTTCGTCCGTCTACACCTCTCCGGTCACGGGGTGAACTGCTCGACGAGTCGGACTGCGTCGACGCGTCCGCTGCCGACGATCGCGCCCGGGAGCGGCGTGGCCGTTCGTTCGAGGGCGGCCTCGACCTCTCCCTCGGAGCCGCCCGCTGCGTAGCCGAGCGCCGCGAGGCCGGCGACGACGGGCGCCGCTGCGGACGTGCCGCAGAAGCTGGCGAACCCGCCGCCGAGTGCGGTGGTCATCGAGCACCCGGGCGCCGCGAGCGTCACCCAGGAGCCGTACGACGACCACGGATACAGCTGGTCGGTGTCGTCGGTCCCGGCGACGGAGACGACCATCGGAAAGGCTGCGGGATACGTCGCGTTGCCGCTGCCGGCGTTTCCCGCTGCCGCCACGACGAGCACGCCGCGGGCATGGGCGTAGGCGACCGCCGCCTCCACCTCTGGATCCGGGCCGTTCAGGACGAAGCTCATGTTGACGACGGCGGCGCCGTGGTCGGCCGCCCAGCGGATGCCTTCGGCCACGCCCGTCCCCGTGCCCACCCCGTTGGCATCGAGCACCTTGATCGGCATCACGAGGCACACCCAGCACACGCCCGCGACACCCAGGTTGTTGTTGCCCCGCGCCGCGATCACTCCGGCGACCATCGTGCCGTGGCCGTACTGGTCGGCCGTGCTCCCGGTCGAGTCGGCGAAGTCCGCGCCCGGCACGAGCGCGCCCTGCAGGTCCGGCTGCGACGGGTCGACGCCGCTGTCGACGACCGCGACGACGACCGGGCGGGCGCTGCCGGGCAGCAGGGCCCAGGCCGCGGGCGCACCGACCTGGCGGAGCGCCCACTGCTCCGACCACTCGGGGTCGTTCGGTGAGATCGCGAGCGGCAGGGCCGGTGCCGGCGTCGCGGCCGGCTGGGGCGACGCCGGAGGCTTCACGCGGACGGTCTTGACGGCCTGCTCGACACCGACTCGGCGGAGCAGCGGCAGGATCCGCAGCGCAGACCGGCGCGTGATGCGGCGAAAGAGTCTCGCCGCGGCGCGTCTCTCGTGCGCGTGCACCTTCGTGTGGGAGACCTTCGTATGGGAGATCCTCGTCGCGGCGGTGGAGGCTCGGGACGTGGTGTCCCAGGCGTTCGCGCCGGGAGCTCGCGCTGCGAGCGCCGTCACCAGGGCCACGCACACGATCGCTCCGAAGGCGGCTCTGCGGCTCACCCATGGTCTATCGGCACCAGGACCCGGTGCCTTGAGTGACTGCTACGGGGCTACTGAACGGGCTCGCGCGAGACGAGCTTTCCCTTGGCGTCGTACCCGACCACCGTGCGAACCCACTTCGCGCAGTTGGTCGGCGCGGGGCAGCCCCAGAGGTAGCCGTTGTCGGGTGTGAGCGGGATCATCTTCTTCTTCGATCCGCCGGTGAGGACGATCTTCTTCACGCCGTTCTGCGCGACGCCGCCGATCAGGCCGTGGCTCGTCGATACGGTCTCGCGTCCCTGTTCGAACAACAGGGTGACCGGCTTGCAGTGGGAGGTGTACGACTTCCCCTGAATGAGCACGATGCACGCCGTCTTGTCCTTCATCTGCGTCACGTAGACGTAGTACGGGCGTTTCTTCCCGTCGACGGCGGTCGCGACCCGGCGCGAGACGGCGACGTCCGGGCCGAGCTGCTTGGCGACCGCGGGCAGCGCGTCGTAGGGGTGGTGCGCGCGCTTGAACGCCTTCAGGCCCGTTGCCAGGTTGGGGTGCCCGGTAGCCGCGACGGCGACCGCCGCGCAGATGAGCGTCACCACCCCGACTACGACCCCGGTGATCCGAAACACGCGGGCATAGTAGCCGCATTCAAACGTGATGGGGTCGCCTCCAGACGGCTCCTCGCCTGGCAATCGGCGGCCGGATGGAGGAGACTAGTGAGGCATCACGTCAGGGACTTATCAAAGAGGGAGGAGAGACGTGAAATTCTCGATTCGCCGGCTGACCCTGTCAGCGGCGGCGGTTGGGGCGCTGGCCCTGCTCGTGGCCGCCGTCGCAGGGGCCGGAGGCGCGGCCTCGGGCCGCACCGTGCTCACAGGGTCGAAGCCGTCGTGGGTCGGCCCGGTCGCTCAGGCCGGGACCGTGCCTGCAGGCCAGACGGTGTCGGCCAAGGTCTGGCTCGGCCCGAACAACGCGGCCGCGCTCGCCGCGCTCGCCAAGTCGATCGCCGACCCGGCCAGCGGGCAGTATCGCCATTTCCTGTCGCACAGCCAGTACGTGAGCCAGTTCGCGCCCACCGCTGCGCAGCTGACAGCCGTCAAGACGTGGCTCACCGGGGCCGGCCTGACGGTGAACACCGTAGGCCCCGACAACCACTACCTCGCCGTGTCTGGTAAGGCCAGCGCCGTTTCGGCGGCGTTCGGGACCCAGCTCGGCCTCTTCGCCGTCAACGGCAAGCAGGTGCAGGCACCGACGAGCGACCTCTCCGTGCCGTCGAACCTCGGGGTCACCGTGCTTGCGATCAGCGGGCTGACGCCCGTCGGGCACGTCGTCAGGAAGGCGGATCTCGGTGCGCCGCCCGGCTTCGTGAACGCGACGCCGTGCTCGTCCTACTACGGTCAGCAGTACGCAACGACCCTGCCGAAGTTCAAGGGCAGGACGCTGCCGTATGCAGTTTGCGGTTACACCCCGTCGCAGCTCCGTGGCGCCTACGGCGTCACCGGGTCCGGTCTGACCGGAGCCGGTCAGACGGTGGCGATCACGGATGCATTCGACGCCGACACGCTGCTGTCGGATGCGAACACGTACGCCACGCGGCAGGGCGATCCCGCCTTCGCGACCGGGCAATTCTCGAATCGCAGTGTCCCGGACGACCCGACGCGGGTCGACGACTGCGGCGGCAACGGCTGGTACGGCGAGCAGACGCTCGACGTCGAGGCCGTGCACGCCATGGCGACCGGGGCCAACGTCGCCTACTACGGTGCCGCGAGCTGCTACGACGACGACTTCCTCGCGCAGTTCGCGAACATCCTCAGTGACGACGACGCGTCGATCGTCACCAACTCGTGGGGCCAGCCGACGTTCGTGGTCATCGGCGGCGTGCTCTACATCACGATCGACCAGGGCCTCGTCGACGCCTACGACTCGATCTTCGAGCAGGGCGACGTGCAGGGCATCGGCTTCTACTTCTCGTCGGGCGACCTCGGCGACGACTATGACGCCTACGGCTTCGCTCATCCGGACTTCCCCGCCGGGGACCCGTGGGTGACGGCCGTCGGCGGAACCTCGCTCAGCATCGGCAGCTCCAACAACCGGCAGTTCGAGACCGGCTGGGGAACCGCCAAATGGAGCCTCTCCGGCTCGAGCTGGGTGGAGACGGTCCCCTTCCAGTACGGTGCCGGCGGCGGCTTCAGCGAGATCTTCGCCGAGCCGTGGTACCAGACCGGGATCGTCGGTCTCCCGAAGCAGAACCCGACGGGCGGCCGGGCCGTTCCGGACATCGGGATGGATGCCGATCCGACGACCGGCATGCTCATCGGTGAGACGCAGGACTTCGCGCTCTCGAGCGTGTTCGGCCCTCCGGGCGTGCACTACGGCGAGTACCGCATCGGCGGCACGAGCCTCGCATCGCCGCTGCTGGCAGGCGTTCAGGCTGTCGTCCAGCAGGGCGCGAACACCCGCTTCGGGTTCGCGAACCCGATGATCTACTCGCTGAAGGCGCACCAGCACGGCTCGAGTGTCTTCTTCGATCCGAACGGCGGCCGGGTGCCCGACGCGGGCAACATTCGCAGCGACTATGCGAACGGCTACAACGCGACGGGCGGGATCATCTACTCGATCCGCACGTTCAACCAGGACTCGGCGCTCATCTCCAGCCAGGGCTGGGACGACGTGACCGGTGTCGGATCTGTGTCCAGCGGCTACATCCAGGCAGCCGGGCACTGAGCCTCGTGGGGGAGGTCGCCGCCCGGCGACCTCCCCCACGCTTCTGCTAGGAGATCTTCAAGCGGCCGGCGGCGGTCTCCCCGTGGGCCCGCAGCCACACCCTGTACGAGCCACGATGCTTCGGGTTGACGAGGCCGGCGGACCGGGTGAAGCGGACGGTCACGCGGGCGGGCCCGATCGAGTCGCAGACCATCCCGTGGGGCGGGGGCATCGTCACCTGGACGACGTGATGCGAGGTCCGCACGGCCGCCGCATGGAGGCCGTTGACCAGGACCGCCGAGGACGCGATCGTCCCGACGCCCATCGCCGCCGGCAGGCCAACCGTCACGGCCGTGGCACGGCCGCATTGCAGCTCGAGCGTCGCCCGCAGCGTGAGGCTTGCCGGCCGAACAGCATGGCCCGCCGGCACTGCGTTCGCCACCAGCGTGGACGGTGCTGCGACGACGGCCACGAGCGATGCGAGGGCTGCAGTGACGCCCGGCACCCTGGCAGGGTAGCGCGCCTTCCCCGTGCACACGCGCCGACGGCCGGCGCGCTTCTGGTATAGGTCGAGGGCGTTTTCTCGACATCTCCCCGAAAGGACGAGAACGTTCCGGCAGCCGGCCAGATCGAAGACAAGACCATCCTGGTCGTCGGCGCCGGGCGCTATCAGCGCGCCCTGATCCGCAGGGCGAAGGCACTCGGGCTTCGGGTCGCCGCCGCCGATCGCAACCCCGACGCGCCCGGTTTCGAGGACGCCGACGTCGCCTGTGTGGCGGACTTCTCCGATGTGGATGCCCTGAAGCGAGCCGTGAGCGGCCTCGCGATCGACGGGGTGACCACCGTCCAGGCGGAGCGGGCTGTCCCGATCATCGCCGAGCTCGCCGATGCGCTCGGAGTGCCGGGGATCGGTGTCGAGACGGCGCGGATGATGACGAACAAGCTCATGATGCGTCGCCGCCTCGAGGAGGCAGGCGTGCCGCAACCACGTTTCGCACAGCTCGGTACTGCGGCCGATGCGGCGGCGGCGGCCGAGAGGATCGGGCTGCCGGCCGTCGTCAAACCGGTCGACATGAGCGGCCAGTACGGCGTTGCGCGCGTCCGCTCGGTCGGCGACATCGCTGCCCGGCTTCCCGAGGCGCAGGCGGTCTCGCCGAGTGGAGAGGCGCTGATCGAGGAGTTCGTCGAGGGTGTCGAGATGAACGGCATCGTGATCGTCCGCGACGGCCGCCCGCTGTTCGTGATGCTCTGCGATCGGCTGCGCCCCGAGGGCGCGAGCTTCGGTGTCAGCTGGATCCACCTCTACCCGCCCAGCATCGAGGGGGGCACGCTCGTCGAGGCGGAACGCGTCGCGGTGGATGCAGCGAAGGCGCTCGGCCTGGAGAACGGGATTGCGTTTCCGCAGCTGATCGCCGCGCCCGACGGCCGGGTCGTCGTCGTCGAGTGCGCCGCACGGATCGGAGGACTGATGGCAGAGCATGCCCTGCATGCGCGGGGGATCGATCTCCTCGAGGCCCAGCTGCGCATCGCGCTCGGCGCCGATCTGCCCGACGAGCTCGTGCGACCGCAGCTGGATCGTCCGGCCGCCGTCCGCTTCCTCACGGCCGAGCCCGGCCCGCTGACGGCCGGCCGCGTGACCCGGGTCGGCTCGCTCGAGCCCGTGCTCGCTGCGCCGGGAGTCGTCCAGGCCGAGGTCTACGCGGAAGAGGGCGAAGTCATCAGGCCGGTGATGGTGATCTCCGACCGGCGCGGTTGGGTGATCGCGGTCGGGGAGAGCCGCGAGCAGGCGCTCGCTCGTGCCGAGGCGGCCGCCGGCCTCGTCGAGATCGAGGTGGAGCCCGCCGGTGCCTGACACCGGCACGGGCTGCGTGTTCTCGCTCGAGCACTACCGGCAGCTGCTGGAGGCCGGGAAGGCGGGCGGTTACCGATTCACCGGCTTCGACCGCCGGCCGGAGCCGGGTCACCTCGTCATCCGGCACGACGTCGATCTCTCGCTGGAGGCGGCCGTTCGGATGGCCGAGGTCGAGGCCGACGCCGGCGTCCAATCGACCTGGTTCCTGATGACCCGGTCGGTGTTCTACAACCTTGCCTCGAAGGAGGGCGAGCAGGCACTCGACCGGCTGCGCGACCTCGGCGGCCGGATCGCACACCACGCGGTCTGGCCCGATGTCGACCTCGATCCGCGGTTCGAGCCCTTCGTCGCCTGGCACAACCCCGACGTCGAATACCGCGCGACGCCGATCGACGGCGCTGCGAACGTCATGTCTCCCCCGTGGTCGGACCCGGAGCACTTCGTCACCGATTCCAACCAGAGATGGCGCCGTCGCGGCCGGGCCGGCCGATGCCCGCACGGGGAGCTCGCGCGCGGCTCGTTCGAGTGGCTTCATCTCCTGATCCATCCCGAGATCTGGGTCTACGACGGCGACACGATGAGGGAGACGATGGAGTCGTTCCTGGCGGACGAGCGCGCTCGGCGCTACGAACTGCTGCGCGCCGACCGGATCGACCTCTCCTGAGCCCATGTACTAGATTGGCGACGGTTGGCAGGATCGCGCTTCATCCACTTGATGCCGAGTGACGTGCTGTGGAAGGCGATTCGCGAGCGCAGCGCGGCAACGGGGATGACGACGCGGGACGTGGTCGTCTCGGCCTTGCAGCAGTACCTCGGGCTCGATGACGCGGCGTTTCAGACCTCGACGATCGGCGCCGTGATGGACGGCGTCTACCACGGCGACACCAGGGTGGGGGAGCTGCGCGAGCACGGCGATCTCGGCATCGGCACCTTCGACGACCTCGACGGCGAGATGGTGATGGTCGATGGATCGACGTATCGCATCGACGCCGAGTGCCGCGCACATCTGGCCTCCGATGATGCGCGGACGCCGTTCGCGACGGTGACGCACTGGGTCCCGAAGCACTCGGTGGAGCTCGCCCCGGGCACAGACCTCGCCGGCCTTCAGTCCACGCTCGACGTGCTCATGTCGTCGCACAATTATCTGTACGCGGTTCGCGCAGAGTGTCGTTTTGCATCGATCAGGGTGAGAAGCGTCACGCCGCAGCAGCCGGGGACCCGTCTGGTCGAGGCGACGCGCTCGCAGACTGTCCGCGACTTCGACGGGAGCGAGGGGACGCTCGTCGGGTTCTTCACCCCGGCGTTCCTCGCACACGTCGGCGTGCCCGGCCTGCATCTGCATTTCATCACGAGGCGACGGGACGCCGGCGGCCACGTTCTGGCGCTCAGGATCGACCGGGGGACGCTGATGGCGGACGAGACGACGCGCCTCAGCCTCGCCCTTCCCGACACCGATGCGTTTCGGGCCGCCGAGCTCGCCGTGGATGCGGACGAGCTCGAGGTCGCCGAGACCGAGCGAGGCCATTGATGCGAAAGCCCGAGCGGGGGTCTAGCCTCCTGGGATGGTGATGCTCGAGCGCGGCCGGACGGCCTACGCGCGGCATGCGTGGCCGGAGGCGTACGAGTCGCTCTCCTCGGCGGACGGGGCCGATCCCCTTGCGGCAGGGGATCTCGAATCGCTGGCAGTCGCGGCGTACATGCTCGGTCGCGTCGACGAGTTCCTCGCGACGCTCGAGCGTGCGCAGCACGCGTATGTCGGCATCGGTGAGTTGCGGTCGGGGGCGCGCGCGGCCGTGCATCTCGGCATCAACCTGGCGATCCTGGGAGATGTGGCCCAGGCGGGCGGCTGGTTCGCGCGGGCGCAGCGTCTGGTCGAGCGCGAACCGGCCGACTGCCCGGAGCGGGGCTACCTGCTCCTGCCGCTCGCGTTGAGGCACGAGGCGGCCGGCGAATATGCGCTGGTCGCGGAGGCTGCGGGCGAGGCGGCTGCAATCGGAGAGCGCTTCGGAGACCGCGATCTGTTCGCGCTCGGGGCGCATGTGAACGGCAATGCTCTGATCAGACTCGGGCGCCTCGAGGAGGCGTTCCGGCTCCTGGACGAGGCGATGCTGGCTGCGATCGGCGGCGAGCTGTCGCCGATCGTCACAGGGATCGTCTACTGCGGTGCGATCGCGGGCTGCGAGGAGGCCTATGAGCTTCGCCGCGCGCACGAGTGGACGGGCGCCTTGGCGCGCTGGTGGGAGGGACAGCCGGAGCTGGTCGCCTTCACCGGTCGCTGTCTCGCACATCGGGCGGAGATCCTGCAGCTGCAGGGCGAGTGGCTCGAGGCACTCGAGGAGGCGCAACGGGCGCGGGAGCGGTGCGAGCGGGCGATGAATCGGCTCGCCGCCGGACAGGCTGCGTATCAGCAGGCCGAGGTTCTGCGCCGTCAAGGGGAGTTCGCCGCCGCCGATGCCGCCTACCGGGACGCAAACGCCTGCGGCCGGGAGCCGCAGCCGGGCCTGGCGCTGTTGCGGCTGGCCGAGGGCGACGCGCGTGCGGCCGGCGCCGCGATCCGCCGTGCGCTCGCCGAGACGGCCCCGCCTCTCAAGCGGTCGCGACTGCTGCCCGCGTACGCCGAGGTCATGGTCGCGCTCGGTGAGCTCGAGCAGGCTCGCGGCGCCTGTCGCGAGCTCGCCGTGATCGCCTGCGACTTTCCGAGCGCGATGCTGGGCGCGATCGCCGCGTACGTCCAGGGCTCGGTCGAGCTCGCGGCCGGCGATGCGGATGCCGCGCTCGTGACGCTGCGGCGGGCGTTGCAGGTGTGGCAGGAGCTGGGGGCTCCGTACGAGGCTGCCCGGGCACGCGTCCTGGTTGCGATGGCGTGCGCCGCGCTCGAGGACGAGGACACGGCGCGGCTGGAGCTCGAGGCGGCGCGCTCGGTCTTCGAGGATCTCGCCGCACGGCCCGACCTTCGCCGCGTCGACGGCCTGATGCGAACCGATGGGGAGGACGCGCACGGCTTGAGCGGCCGCGAGCTCGAGGTGCTGCGACTCGTCGCCGCCGGCAGGACAAACCGCGAGATCGCGGCGACGCTCGTGCTCAGCGAGCACACGGTCGCCCGGCACGTCCAGAACATCTTCGCGAAACTCCGCGTCTCGTCGCGGACGGCCGCGACCGCATTCGCCTTCGAGCACGATCTCGTCTGACCCGGTGGGAGTGGTCAGAAATGACCACGCGAGGCCGGCGTGAAGTTGGTGGATACGGGCGATGCCGCCACGCGCGCGGCCTTCTAGCTTCCGCAGCACGAGTAGCGACGAAGGAGGCGAGACGATGGAGCGGTTCGACACGGTGATCATCGGCGGCGGTCAGGCAGGGCTTGCAACGGCCTACCATCTGCGCAAGCAGGGGCGCCCGTTCGTGCTCCTGGATGCCGAGGAGCGGATCGGCGATGCGTGGCGGAAGCGGTGGGACTCGCTGCGTCTGTTCACGCCGGCGAAATACGACGGCCTGCCGGGATTGCGATTCCCCGCGCCCGGGTGGTCGTTCCCGACCAAGGACGAGATGGCCGACTATCTGGAGGCGTACGCGGCGCGGTTCGAGCTACCCGTCCGCGCCGGCGTCTTCGTCGACCGCGTCTTCCGGGCCGGCGAGCGCTACGTGATCGAGTCCGGCCACGATACGTTCGAGGCCGACAACGTGGTCGTGGCGACGGGAGCTCATCGTGCACCGAGGCTGCCTGCGTTCGCGGCGGAGCTCGGCCAGTCGATCATCCAGCTCCATTCCGCCGACTATCGCAATCCGTCACAGCTGCGCGAAGGTGGTGTGCTCGTCGTGGGTGTCGGCAATTCCGGCGCCGAGATTGCGTTCGAGCTTTCGCAGACGCACGACGTCTGCCAGGCCGGGACCCCCTCCGCCGAGATCCCGGTTCGGCACGGCGGCGTCCCTTCGCGCTTCGTGCTGCCCGTGATCCGGTTCCTGGGCAAGCACGTGCTGACGGTGCGGACGCCGATCGGCCGGAAGATCCGTCCACGCTTCATCGTGATGGCTGCACCGCTGATCCGGGTCAAGTCCAAGGATCTCGCCGCCGCCGGCATCGAGCGTGTCGCACGCGTGGCCGGCGTCCGCGACGGCCTGCCGCTGCTCGCAGACGGCCGCGTGCTCGACGTCGCCAACGTCGTCTGGTGCACGGGGTTCGACTACGACTTCTCCTGGATCGACCTGCCCGTCCTCGCCGACGACGGACAACCCGTGCACGAGCGCGGCGTCGTCTCCTCGTCGGCGCCGGGCCTGTACTTCGTCGGGCTCGTCTTCCAGTACTCGGCCGTGTCGGACGTGCTCCCGGCGTCGGCCGCGACGCCGCCCACGTCGCGAGACACCTGGCATCCGCTCGCGCAAGGAGCAGCGCAGCTGCGCCGGGCGGCGACGCCGTGTTCGCGCTCGACCCCGGCGGCCGCTGAGCCGCGCGAAGGCCCCGTCGGGCGGGGCCTTCGCGCATGCCGAACGGCGCGACCTCGTCGGTCGCCTCAGTGCCCGCCGCCCCGGTGGCCGTGCCCACCGTCCGGCGTGATCGTGTCGAACACACCCCACGGGGTGCTCGCGCCCGCCCCGTTGATGGTGGCCATCCCGTTGTTGTACGGAAAGCCCGGGATGTAGCCCGTCTTCAAGATAGAGCGGGACAAGTGGTTATCCGGACCCTCAATAGAGATGGACCAAACCCGGGGGCCGGTCAACGCCATCCACACCCCATCGCACTGTTGTCCATCTAGACATCCGACCAACCGAATCGGTGGCCGCTCTTTTGGGCTGAAACTGGATGCCCCGACAAGACTCGAACCTGTGCACGCGACTGCTCACCGCCCGGGGCGGATGAGTCCGCTCTCGTACGCATAGACGACAGCCTGAACGCGATCGCGGAGGCCGAGCTTCGCAATCGCGCGCGCGACATGCGTCTTGACCGTCGACTCGGAGATAACGAGCCGCGCTACGATCTCGTCGTTCGCCATGCCCCTGCCCATCAGCAGCAGGATCTCCCGCTCACGCGGCGTCAGCTCCTCGAGCGCGGGGCCGGCGGCTCTCGGGTCCGGCGCGGTCGCGAACTCCTCGATGAGCCGTCGCGTAATCGCCGGCGCGAGCAACGCCTCGCCGGCAGCGACCAGGCGGACGCCTGCCGCAAGCTGAGCCGCCGCCGAGTCCTTGAGCAGGAACCCGCTGGCTCCCGCGCGGAGCGCGTCGAACACGTACTCGTCGAGATCGAACGTCGTAAGGATCAGCACCCGCTGCGACGGCCCGCCGCGTGCGACGATCCGTCGGGTCGCCTCGATCCCGTCCTGCTCGGGCATGCGGATGTCCATCAGCACGACGTCCGGCGCGAGATCGCGGGCCCCCGCCACGGCCTGGCGCCCGTTCGACGCCTCGCCGACGACCTGGAGGTCGGGCTCGGCGTCGAGGATGAGCCGGAAGCCGGTGCGCACGAGCTCCTGGTCGTCCGCAAGGAGGATGCGGATCGTCACGCGGCTCGGACCTCGTGCCGCACACGCCGAGCACGCGGCGCATCTCCGACAGCGCCTCCTGGCCCATCTCCTCGATCGCGAGCATCGCCGCCTCAGCCTCGTCGGCCTCGACCGGGAGCAGCCGCAGCGCTGCCTCGGCGGTGATCACCATCGATGCGACGCTCTGCGCGACGAGCGCGTTCACGTCCGCGGAGATGCGAGACCGGACTCCTCGACGACGAGGCGGCTCGCCTCCTCCCGGCTCGCCGCGATCGACGCGGCGACGACCTCCAGCTCCGCGACGAGCAGACGCTGGGAACGTACCGCTCTGCCGACGAAGAACGACCCGGCGACCGTCCCGACGCCGAACACCCACGAGCCCGCCGACGCCGCCGTGACAACCCCGAAGACACCGATCGCCACCAGGCAGACGGCGAGTCCGGCCGGCGCGGGCCGGCGGTTCGTCCAGGCCCCGATCGTGTAGGGAGCAAGGTGCAAGACGTACTGCGGCGTGACGAGATCGTTCCCGGGGGCGAGCGCGACCGCGGCGAGCGTGAGCACCAGCGTGAGGCAGGAGGCGACGATCGGGGCGCGTCTCCGCCAGACCACCGCAGCGCCGCCCGCCGCGAGCAGGGCCGCGGCCGCCACGCGCCGCGGCCCGGAATGGCCGTCCGCGAAGAGCTCGGCTTCACAGGCCATCGTCACCGCGACCGCGAGCAGGATGTCCGAGCGGAGGGCCTCGATGCTCATGCCGCCTTCTCCAACCGGGATCCGGGCCACGACCTCGAATCCGCCGCCGGGCCGGGCCCCGGCGCGCAGCTCGCCGCCGTACAGGGCGACTCGCTCGCGCATCCCGAGCAGCCCGTAGCGCGCCGGCCCGCCTTCGCTCTCGCCACCCGCCGAGCCCCTCCCGTCGTCGCCGACGCTGACGACGACCGCGGCCGGGTCGAACTCGACGTTCACCGTCGCGGTCGCCGCGCCTGCGTGCTTGATTGCGTTCGTCAGCGCCTCCTGGACGATTCGGTAGGCGGCGAGGTCGACCCCTGCGGGCAGTCGGGGGCGAACGCCCCGGAACTCGACGCTCACCGGCAGTCCGGCCGCCGAGGCCTGCCGGACGAGCGCATCGAGGTTCCCGAGCCCGGCGCCGCGGACCCGTCGTCGCCCCCGTGGCGAGCGGGGCCTACGAGCTGGCGGATCTCGGAGAGCGACTCCCGCCCGGTCACTGCGACCTGGCGCAGGGCCCCGGTCGCGGCCGCCGGATCGGTTCCGGCGACCCGGCGCGCGGCGACGGCCTGGATGACCATCACGCTCACGCTGTGCCCGACGACGTCGTGCAGGTCCCGCGCGACGCTCCCCCGCTCGACCGAGGCGAGCAGCCGCTCGCGCTCGCGCTGGGAACGGTCGAGCTGCTCGATCCGAGCACGGAGCTCAGCCGTCAGCGACTCGTGCGCGTTGAGCAGGCGCCCCGCGCCGAACGGTACGACGCCGAAGAAGAACCACGGGGTCACGATGTCGACGACGCCCGGGCCGTCCGCCAGCGCGATGATCGCGAGCGGCACCAGGATCAGGACGAGATCGACTGCGCGCCGGCGCCGGCCTCCGCCCGCCGGCCGAGGGCGTAGTAGTCGAGCACGATCACCAGCGGCGCAACGTCAAGGCTCGAGCCCGCGATCGCCTGATAGGCGGAGAGGGCCGCGAGCATGGACACGCACGCGGCGACCGGCCGGTGACGGCGGACCGCGACGGTCGCGACGGCGATCAACCCGGTCGCGACGGCGGCGCCGCTCGATCCGGCCAGCACGGACGCGCCCAGGAGGACCGCGACGGCCGAGTCGACGAGCGTCGGAGCGCTCGACAGTCGACTCCGGAGCAAAGCTAGGCGCACGTGGCGACCCTATCGCGCCTTCGCCGCGCGACGTCCCCTGAGGCACGAATCGCGGTAGTCCGCGGGACGACGCGGATCGTCCGGACGACGACGCAAGATCGCCCGCCCGATTGACGACGCCGCGGCGCGACCGTGCGACCTATTCCGTCCCCGAAGACGGGCCTCGAGAAAGGCGGTTCACAATGAGCATTCGCAGTCACATTGGATCCCTCGCCGGCGTCGCGTTCGCGCTCGCCGGGATCGCCGCGTTCGGCGTGTCCCAGGCAGGCCCCGGCGTCGGCTCCCCCGGACAGCCGGTGATCGACTTCTACGTCGCGCATCGCAGTGCGGCGCTGACCTCGGACTACCTGTGGGGCATCGCGTTCGCCTGCTTCCTCGCGTTCGCCGCGACGCTCCGCAGCCGCCTCGAGGACGGCGACGAGACGACCCGATCGCGACGCTCTCCCTCGTCGCGGCGGGCGTCACGACAGCAGGTGCCACGCTCTACTTCGGCTTCGACGCAGCGCTCGCCTCGACGCCCGGACGCTGGCCCCCTCGGCGGCGCAGGCGTTGAACGTCCTTGCGCTGAAGATGTTCATGCCGCTCGCGGTCGGCGGCCTCACATTTGGTCTCGCTACCGGAGCCGCGATCGTGCGCTCGCGGAGCCTCCGAACTGGCTCGGCTGGTCGGCCGCCGTCGTCGGCTGGCGTGCGTCAGCCCCCTCGGCGTCTCGCGATCGTGCTCCTCCTGCTGTGGTCGGCGGTCGCAGGCGTGGTGATGCTCCGCCGTTCGGTCCCGGAGCGGCCGCGCGCCGCCGCCGCCGGTGCGTGACCCGACTCGCCGGTCTGATCGGCTCCCTGCGGTCGTCGAGAGCGAGGTCGAAAGTGACCCCCCGACAAGAATCGAACTCGTGGACGGTTGTCACACGGAGGAAGGCGGCTATCGGTGCGTCGTGAACCGTATGGCTAGGAGGTTTGTTGGTCGCGGCACGGCTCTTGGGACAGTCGTTGGGACAGCTTCTGCGGTAGACGTCGCGGTCCCCCGCAGATCAGCCGTCCGCTTCAGTGGTCGGCTTGCCAGGTCGTTTCCGGCAGGAAGGGTTGTGGTCGTGAGGTTGCCGGCGGCGTCGTAGCCGTAGCTGGTGGTGCCAACGCTTGCGTTGGTCGGGCTTTGCAGGTGTTCGTCGTCGTCGTAGGCGTAGGTGGCGACGGTGGTATCGGGGGGGAGTGTCAGACGAACGGTGTAAACGCGGTTGTCCGTGTTGTTGTTGTTGAGGTCGATTCGGCCTTCGAACGTGATCGCGAAGGCGTTCAGGGCTGGCTTCCAGCGGGTGATCCAGCGTGCTCGTCGCTGCCGGTGGGGTCGAGGCTTCGGATCGTGAGGTACAAGCATTTCAGCGCGGCCTGTTCGTTGGGGAAGTGACCGCGAGCGCGGACGGCGCGGCGGAAGCGGGCGTGCAGGCTCTCGATCGCGTTGATCGAGTAGATGACCTGGCGGATCTCGGGGCTGTAGGCGAGGAAGGGCACGAACTCGGCCCAGGCGTTCTGCCAGAGCCTGACGATCGCCGGGTAGCGCTCGCCCCACTTGCCGGCGAGTTCGTCGAACCGCTCGTGTCGCGGCTTGCTCGGTCGCGGCGGTGTAGACGGGCCGCAGGTCCGGGCGAGCTCGTCCCAGTCGGCCTTGCTGGCGTAGCGGAAGCGTGTTGCGGATCAGGTGCAGCACGCAGGTCTGCACGATCGCGAGCGGCCAGACATCACGATCGCCTCCGGCAGGCCCTTGAGGCCGTCGCAGACGACGATCAACACGTCGACCGTGCCCCGGTTCAAGATCTCGGACAGGACCTGATGCCAGTACTTCGCTCCCTCGCCGCCGTCGCCGACCCAGAGCCCGAGGATGTCGCGTTCGCCGTCGACGGTGACGCCGACGACGGTGTAGACGGGCCGGTTGGCGACCTTGCCGTCGCGGATCTTGACGTGGATCGCGTCGATGAACACGACCGGATAGACGCTGGTCGAGCGGCCGCGACTGCCAGGCCGACAACTCCTCGAGAACCGCGTCGGTGATCCTCGAGATCGTGTCCTGCGAGACCTCGGCGCCGTACACGTCAGCGAGGTGCGCTGCGATCTCCCCGGTCGTCAGCCCCTTGGCCGCGAGCGAGATCACGAGCTCGTCGACGCCGGCCAGCCGGCGCTGCCGCTTCTTGACGATCTTCGGTTCGAACGAGCCATCCCGGTCCCTCGGCACCTCGATCTCGACCTCGCCGACCTCGGTCAACACCGTCTTCGACCTGCGCCGTTGCGCGAGTTGCCCTTGTCGCGACCCTCGACCGCATGCTTCGGATAGCCGAGATGCTCCTCAAGCTCGGCCTCGAGCGCCGTCTCCAACACCGTCTTCGTCAACCCCGTCAACAGCCCGCCGGGACCGACCAGCTCAACGCCTTCGCTCCGAGCGCGCTCAACGAGCTCCTGCGCCAACTCCTCCTCGGCCACCCGCTCGTCAGCCTCCAGCTCCGGCGCGGTGTCGTCAGATCAGACATCACAGCTCCCTTCCGCCGGCCCCACGGCCGGCAAGTCAGGCAACTGCATTTACACCGTTAGTCGGACAGTCCCCGGTTCGCGCAATGCCCGGTTCGGCCCACCATTGTAGATTCACTCAATCCAGGGGCCCTCGATCCCCTTGGTTTGTTGTCATCGTTGAAGGACTGTTCCCGGGCGCTCCAGTTCACGGTCTGACGTGCAGCGGCTAGGTCCCGAACCTGGAGAACTAAGAAGAGTGTTAAACGGTTCAGACAGTTGGGCGCTGATCTCGCCGGTCTGCTCGATGAGGGTTCCCTTGAAAAGATCGGCCTCCGGAGCAGCGGGACCGGAGCTCGGTCGTCAGCCATCACAACCGGATCTCATGGGCTCGAAACACAACGAAACCAACGGGTCGATGCCAACAGCACTCGTGCGACTCTTCTCGGTTAGCCGGGGTGAATCAGTTCTTCGTAGGTGACGAGCGCGAGCTCATCGAGTCTCTCCAGACCCACGGACGACAGGGAGAAGAAGGTCGACATCACGTCCTGTCACGCGCGTCCTCGCGCAGCCAATCGGCGGTGTCGGTGTAGCGCGACGCGCATCTCGTCGCCTCGCGTCCAGCGAGCAAGACGACGAACGGCGGGGACGAGACCGCCACCTCCGGGGCATCGACGTTCTTCCGGTGCCCGCGACCCGAATGCCCGAGCACGGTTGTATAGCCATGGCTGCGACCCACCGGGGTGCGGAACGCGTGACCACCGACCTGGCCGCTCACCCAGATGCCGAGGCTGGTGGTGGCGCCGATCACGAGGCGTCAGGTCGGGCGGAGGCTCGACGGGGTCACCACTCAACACCGGCTGCGGCGAGGTCCGGCTTGCGTCACGGCGAAGTCTCGGATTGAGCGCGAACATCCACGCCCACATTGCGCGCACGACGGCGCCCGGAGCGACCTTGCTGCAGATGCATCGGGAGCTCGCGTCCGTGGTCGAACGCCTGCCGTCGTGCAAGGCCGGAGAACGAGGTTCCTCGACCAGCTGCCGTATTCGTCGTCCCATTCGCCGGTCTTGCCTGGTTGCAGTTCAGCGCAGAGCCAGCGTCCCCACGCCACCACCGCCCGTGCCGATGTTCTTCAGCTGAACAAAGGTGCGAGTCTCCATGCTCGTCGATGAGCTCGAGAAGACGGTGGAGCTCGCCCTTGGTTCCCGGCAGCCCTCGGTGGGATATGAGTTCTCGACAGCGTGGCCATCACGACCGCACAGGCCGCAGCGGTCATTCGCCATTCCCTTGAGTCCGAGGTTGCCGACCCTCATCACGACAGGATGCCAACGAGTTCAGCCGTGTCGCTTTCACCAAGTCGGCCGGCGGAAGATCCATCAAGCAGCCCTGCCGCCCAGGCCTTTGACCCAAGGCGGAAGTGCGCAACGATCGGCTGGTACCTGCATCGCGCGTTCGCTACTGTCGCAACGATCGTCGACGCGACGGGAGGCCCAGTTGCACCGGCGAACTACGCGTTCGGACATTTCGACGAATTTCATCGTCGGCGAGAGCCCGCCGTCGCTGTTCGGCGGGTCGAGCGTCTCGCCGATGCAGCCACATTCCCGGACGGTCGCCAAGGTTGCCATCGCAATCCCAGCAGGGCGCGCGGGGCATGTCGCGGGCAGCCTGTCCGCTTTCGCGTCGACTGGTCTAAGTCTCGCGCGGGTAGCTCGAGTCGGACGAGTCCGGCGGCTTCTTCGTCGGCTTCGCGGAAAGCGTTGGTCGTGGTGAGCATCTGGCGGGCGGTGTCGAGTTCGGTGTAGTCGATTGCGGCGGTGTAGCGTTGCGCGAAGTCGAGCGAGGCGATCAGGCCATCTCGTTGGCGTTGGTGCTCATGCCGCGGAGTCCCATCATGTAGTTGTTGCGGTAGACGCCCGGGATGATGATCCGGTGTTCGCCGGCGGCGACGAGTTCGGCGTTGACTTGATGATCCGGGCGACGCGTCCGTTTCCGTCGTCGAATGGGTGCACTTCCGAAGACGACGAACATTTGGAAGACCGCCCGTGCGAAGGCGGATGTGAGGGTGCGTGTGAGTTCGAAGCCCTGTCGGAGGGTTCCGTTGACGAGGCTTGGCTCGACGAAGAGGTAACCGCCGGCTTCGTTTCGGTCTTCCTTGAACTGCCCGGTCTCGCTTGTCGGGACGCCCTTCGAGGGTGACGGCGTGGCGGCGCTCCGCAGGAGTTCGAGGTACTCGTCGGGTGTGGGGGCGAGGCGGCGCATCTCGGCTGGGTCGGAGACGACGCGGTAGGTGCCGAGGATGTCGGTGCGTGTCTGCGGGCCTGTTGGGGGGGGAATGCGTTCGTGGAGTGCGATGTCGATCGCTTCGTCGACGCTGAAGCGGGTGCCCTCGATGTAGTTCGAGAAGTACGCCTCGAAGGAACGGTAGGTAGCGGTAGCGGCCTAGTCGGCGTCGACGACGGGGCGCAGGATCGGGGAGCGTTGCTCGAGCGCATCTTTGAGGTGTTCGAAGAGCGCGAGCCGGTCTGGGTCGTAAGCGTTGCCGCGGGCGCGTGCACGCAGCCTGGATGAGTGGGTGCGGGCGCTCCGGGTGCCGAGCGCGGTCCCGATCAGGCCGTCGATTTGCCGGTACTTGTCCTCGAGGTTGAGCTGAGGCGCGAGTGTTCGGGCGCGGTCGCGGAGGCTGTTGACGCCTTCGCTGCCTCCCTGGGTGATCAGGCTGTCCATTCAGTCTTCAAGCTCCGGGCGGGTCAGGGTGCGTGCCACCCGGTCGCCTCGGCTCCTCGTCAGAACCGCGTTTTCGAGCAGCGAGCGCGGCTCGGAGCTGAACGAGAGGTTGTCGCCGAAGGGCATATCTCCCTCGAGCGGCCCGCGTCCCTTACGGGGGCCGGATAACGATCCCACCGGGGAGGTTGGTCATCGCCGCGGGGTCGTGGACGATGAAGAGCGAGCCGTCGTCGCTGGCCCGTCCGCCCGTGCGAGCGGAGCGATCGCTCATCACCGCGCCGGGGTAGAGGGCCGAGACGATCGCCGGTAGCCGCTGCCCGAACCAGTTCCTCGAGCGGCGTATCCAGCTCGCGGGTAAAGAGGCCAGGCGCGAGTTGGCGTAGCTCGCCGCGAGTGTGCGCCGCGTAGAGGGTGCTTCCTCCGCTGTGATCGCGCGCTGCGACGACCACCGGGAGTTCAGCTATGGACGAACGAGCCATCTTTGGCGACACATCCTACCTTGTCAGGACTATATGCCTAATTTTAGCAACAATCCGGGACAAAACCGCCTATTTTGCTCTCACCAGAGCTAGGCCGCGGTTAAAAAGGGGAACCAAAGCGAGGGATTTGCTGCCCGAGTTGCCTTTCCTGGGACGGTAAATCTTGGTTTGGTGCCCCATCGGGACAAATCGACTGCATTTAGGTAGAATAAGCTAGCCCGTAGGGCTCAAGAACTCGTTCGCACCGATCTGAGCGGTCTGGCCGGTAGGTTCGGCGCTGTTGCTGTGTCGGTCGAGGGAGGGCTGGTTGCTCTGGTCGTTTGCGTATCTCGGTGTACGGACTGTGCTCGGGCTGGTGGTGCTGGCGGGCGGCTCGGGTCGCTCGAAGGAGTTCGAGATCCTGGTGCTGCGCCACGACTCGCGATGCTCCGTCGGCAGTCGGCGCCGCCGCAGCTTGACGCGGGCTGATCGGGCGTTGCTGGCAGCGCTGAGCCGCTCGCTGCCGCGGGCCGCCTGGCCGGGCTTCCCGGTCAGGCCCGAGACGCTGCTCGGCTGGCATCGGCAGCTGGTCGCGCGCCGGTGGACGTATCGCACCGGACTCCCGGTCGGCCGCCGCTCGACTCGTCTCTCTGCGCGCTGATCCTCCGGCTCGCGAGGGAGAATCCGCACTGGGGATACCGACGCATCGTCGGCGAACTCAAGGGTTTGGGGATCATGGTCTCGGCGACGACGGTGCGGAAGGTGCTACTCGAAGAAGGCGTCCAGCCGGCGCCGGGAGCGATTCCTCGTGGCGCGCGTTCCTGCGGGCGCAGGCGGCGAGCATGCTTGCCTGCGACTTCCTGACGGTCGAGACGGCGTTTCTGCAGCGGATCTACGTGCTGTTCTTCATCTCGCTCGCGACACGGCGGATCGAGTACATCGCCTCCTCAGCTCGAATCCCGACGGGCGCTGGGTCGCGCAGCAGGCGCGCAACCTCGATGCTGCAGTTCGGCGACGAGCACCCCTTTCGGTTCCTGATCCACGATCGCGACACGAAGTTCAGTCACGCCTTCGACGAGGTCTTCCGCACCGAGGGCATCAAGGTGATCCGGACGCCGGTCCAGGCGCCGAACGCGAACGCCTTTGCCGAGCGCTGGGTACGCACCATCCGCGCCGACTGCCTCGACCGGATCCTCATCCTCGGGCGCAGCCACCTCGAGCGCGTCCTTCGCGTCTACGTTCGCCAATACAACGGGCACCGGCCCCATCGTGCCCTCGGGCTCAGCGCTGCCGGAGCGCCCCAGTCGATGTCCCCGGCCGCGGTACTGCCTCTCGACGTTCGGCGCCGCGATCTACTCGGCGGCCTGATCCACGAGTACCGGATCGCAGCCTGACCCGCGAGCGGTCAGCTGGTAGTTCGCTTCGTGGTCGTGCGCTGCACGAAGAAGATGCTCGACCTGCTCGGCGGCCGCAACCTCACGCTCAGCGAGCCCCGCAGCCGAGCGATGACGACTGGTACCTGAACCTCCTCTGGATCGAGCGGCAGAAATGTCTGCTGCTCACCCATTCAGGCACTCTCTTCTCGATCTTGCGTGCAGGTGTCCGGGTCGCCGATCTCCGGCCCGCTTGGCGATTACCTCATCGACGCGGCGACCACCGACTGAGCTCGCCGCGGAGCGACTGCCCGCCGACGCGCTCTCCGCACTTCGACCGCAACGATGTCCGGATTGCGAAGACCGCAAGCCGACAGAACCCTCGAAAGCATGAACGAGATGGCATCCGAGCTCGAATGGCAACATCGCCAGCGACGGCGGGCTCAACCGCGCCGACGTCAACGATCTCAACCACGCGCTCCGCCGCATGCTCCGCAACCGCGGCGGCAGCGACTACGCCCGCCGATCGAACTCGTCAACCAACGCCTCGCAGCACCCGAACCACCGCGCACGAATATCTGAACCGACGGCGTGAGGAACTCGCGACGTCTGGACTTGCCAATTCACTTGCCAAGTCGTGTGATTCGGAGAGATCGGCTACCTCTGAGGAACGAAAAAGACCCCGTTTCCGGGGTCTTCTCTGAGCGGGAGCGACGGGACTCGAACCCGCGACCTCCGGCGTGACAGGCCGGCGTTCTAACCAGCTGAACTACGCCCCCGGTTCGGGCGCCAGTGTAGCCGTCGCCGAGTCGAGCGAGTGACGAAGGATCGACCGCATGGGCGACTACGTGGCCCGGTGACCCGCGCCGACTGGATTGCGCTCGCGATTGCAGGCCTCTCGGCCCTCGCGGGCTCAAGCGCGGGTTGATCGCAACGGTGCTGTCGCTCGGCGGGCTCTCGGGTGCGATGATCGGCGCCCGGCTCGCACCGCACTTCCTTCACAGGGCCAGTTCGCCCTACACACCCCTCGCAGGGTCTCCGGCGCGCTCGTCGGTGCGGCGCTGCTGCAGAGCGTCGCCTCGATCGCCGGTTCGGTCGCGCGCGGGAGCATCTCGATGATCCGCCCTTGCGCCGCTCGACTCGATCGGAGGCTTCGTGGCGGGCGCGGCGCTGGGGCTCGCGGTCGTGTGGGTCGCCGGCGCGGTGCTGCTGCAGCTGCCCGGCGAGACGAAGGTGCGCGACGAGGTCCGCGGCTCGCTGATTCTCCAGCAGTTGAACACGATCGTGCCCCCGCGAACGGTCCTGCGCGCGTTCGCACGGGTCGACCCTTCCCGTCGATCGCAGGGCCGGCGCCGCCGTCGACGCCTCCCGACACGCGGGCGCTCTCGTCGGCCGCGGTGCGACAGGCTCGCCCGAGTGTCGTTCGCATCACCGCCACCGCCTGCGGGCTCGGCGTCGAGGGTTCGGGCTGGGTCGCGCGGCCGCAGTTCGTCGTGACCGCCGCACACGTCGTCGAGGGCGCGTCGGACATCGAGGCGGACGGTCACCCGGCGCGCGCGCTCGTCGTCGACCGCAAACAGGACGTCGCGGTGCTGCGCGTCCGGGGCTGCGCGCTGCTCGCTGCCGATCGCCGACGCGCACTCGGGCGATTCGGTGGCGATTCTCGGCTACCCGGAGAACGGCCCCTTCGACGCCAGGCCCGGGCGGATCGGGCGACCGCGGATGTGCTCACGAGCGGCTCGCTGCGCGAGGTGACCGCGATCAGGGGGCTGATTCGCCACGGCAACTCGGGAGGCCCCGCCGTGAACGAGGCGGGCCGGGTCGAGGCGACGGTGTTCGCCGCACGGATCGGTGGCCGCCCAGGCTACGGCGTGCCCGCCGCCCCCGTTCCTTGGCGCTCCTGCGCGCCACGAACCCGGTGTCCACCGGCCGCTGCTAGAGCGTGGCCAGGAGATCGAGGACGCCGAGCGGCCTGCGGAACGGCGCGGCACGACGTAGACGCCGGCCGCCAACTCGCGTGCCTTCCCCACCAGTTCCCGGACGAGCGCGGCGCCCACTTCCGCGGCGTCGGGCCCCGCGGCCCGGTAGCGCTCCTGGACGTGCTCCGGCACGACGATCCCCGGTGTTTCGTTGTGGACCCGGACGGCGAGCTCGAGCGAGCGGATCGGCCACACGCCGACGAGCAGCGGCACCGGAGAGCCGCCGATCCGTTCGAGAAACGACTCCAGGCTAGGAGATGTCGAAGAGGACCTGCGTCATCGCCCACCGCGCTCCCGCGTCGATCTTGCGGGCGAAGCGCTCGGCTTCCAGCTCGAGGTCGTCGGCGGTCGGGTTCACGGCTACCCCGGGGAAGAACGAGGTCGGCCCATCGATCGGGCGGCCGTGGAAATCGGTGCCGTCGTTGAGGCGCGTCATCAGTTCGACGAGCCCGATCGCATCGACGTCGTAGACCGACCCGGTGCCGGGATAGTCCCCCGCCTCGGGCGCGTCACCGGTCACGGCGAGGACGTTCCGGATGCCTTCGGCGTGAGCCCCGAGGAGCGTCGACTCGAGCCCGGTCAGCGTCGAGTCGCGCGGCGTCAGGTGCGGGATGACCTCGATGCCGGCGGCGCGCTGGACGGCGATCGACGCCATCATCCCGCTCATGCGCGCCCGGGCGCGCGGGTTGTCGTTGACGTCGACGAACTGAGCGAACCCCGAGTCCTTGATGCGGTGCGCCGCATCGATCAGGCCGTCGGCGTTGCCACCGAGCGGCGGGTCGAGCTGCACGGAGATCACGAATTCACGTTCGGCGAAGAGGGGCGCGCGAGCCCGGTCGGCTGCTCCGTCGACTGGGACAGCGTGTGCGGCCGCTCCTCACGTGCGCGCGGCGCAGGACGGGCAGAGCGGTTCTCGTCGACGGCCGCCCGAATTGCAGCGACCCCGCCGAGGCGTCGTCCCGCAGCAGCCTCCGATCAGCTGCGCGCCGGAGCCGCGTGCGCGCGCGGCAAACTCTGCAAAGTACTCCGGGGTCGCATGCGGGAACGCGACCCGAGGGCCGACGAACGTCGCGAGACCGACGTTCGGCAGCGCCGCGAGGACCGCTCCGCCGCCTGCCATGTCGGCCGAGCGCGGTGATCGCCGCGGCCGGCCCGCGGCCGTGATTCGCGCCGAACGCCGCCAGTTCCAGCTCACGGAGATCGCGCGCCGGCTTCCCGCGCCGAGACGCCCGCCAGCGTCACGGCGTCGCTGTCGAAGCTCATCAGCGCGACGATCGGGAAGGCTCGTCACGGAACGAACCGCCTCGACCGCGAGCTCCAGCTCGACCAGGTTGTAGAACGTCTCGAGCATGACGACGTCTGCGCCGCGCCCTTCCAGGATGCGCGCCTGGTCCGCGAACGTCGCGCTCGAGCGCTCCCCGGCCGGCCCGATCGAGGCGCCGATGAACACCTCGCGGCCCGTGATCTCGCGGGCGTCGCGGGCGAGCTTCACGCCCGCCGAGTTGATCGGCTCGAAATCGTCCTCGAGGTAATGCTGAGCCAGCTTGTCCCGGTTTGCACCGAATGTGTTCGTCTCGATCAACTCCGCGCCGGCCTCGATGAAACTCGACATGCACGGCAACGACGGCGTCGGGGGCGCGCAGGTTGGCTTCCTCGGGGCAGCGAAGCCCCGGCACGGCGGCGGAGAGCACGACTCCCATGCCGCCGTCGGCGACGACGGGCGGCCCGGTGCGGAGGCGCTCTGGGAAGCTTGCGGCCATCGACACGAGGGTAGTCAAGCGACGCGGTCAACTACGAAATGGGGGATGGATCAATCGTCCGGCGTGCCTCAGAGTGCGTGAGACACACCGGCCAGGGCCCGTTGCGGCGGGGCCCCGTCGGGAAGACAACTCGGATTGAGCAGCCGCCGTCAGCGGCGGCGCCGTCTCTCTCCGAGTCAGGCCTTTCGGGCACTACCGGGATCTTCAGCCGGCCCACGTAGATGACCCAGCCCCTGGCGGACGTCACGTTGATCGTCATCCCGCCGGGCACGGGCAGCGCGCCAGGTGATCTCCCGCCGGTGCGTCGTCGCCCGACTGCACGCCCGCCACCGCCACGCGCACCCGGGTGGGCGCGAACTTCAACTCGACCCGCACCAAGCTGTTGCGCGGGACGGTCGCCGTTCGCGTCGAGGCAGAGATCGGCGCCCCGCAGCGTGCCGCCCAGCACCACGACGAGATCGCGAGCGGCACCCGGCTCTTCGCCCCGCTGTCGACGTATGCGACGGTCCGGTCCGCCGCGCCGAGCACCAATGCGACGAGGGCGACCACGCCCGGAGGTTAGCCACCGCGCAGGAGGACTTTGCGGTCCCGGTGCGAAATTCGTCCCTCTTTGGTTCATTCCTGATGTAGAGTCACCCCGGTCAGAGGGTGGGCCGGAAGAAGAGGGACGAAGCGTCCGGCTCCAGGTGTGTTGGGAGGTTCCCCCGTCAACCCACGCTAAAGCCGGAGGTCATGCTCTCGTGCTCACTGTCGACATTGCTCCGCCCGACGTCGAAGAACTCCAGAAGCTGGTCGCGACGGGTCAGGAGAAAGGGTTCCTCACCTACGACGAGATCGTCAAGGGAATCGAGGAAGTCGAGCTCACCAAGGAGCAGGTCGAAGACTTCACCACCTATCTGATCGACCACGGCGTCGAGCTCGTCGAAGGGGAGGAGCACAAGCGCCTGCCGCACGAGCAGCCACTGGTCGAGGAAGAGGTCAAGGCCGCGCCCAAGCTGGATCTGACCGTCGAGCCGTCGCTCGACTCGCTGCGCCTGTATCTGCGGGAGATCGGGAAGGTGCCGCTTTTGACCGCCGACCAGGAGG
The DNA here is from genome assembly GCA_963826485.1 of uncultured Thermoleophilia bacterium. Classification (GTDB taxonomy): domain Bacteria; phylum Actinomycetota; class Thermoleophilia; order Gaiellales; family Gaiellaceae; genus PALSA-600. Next base: position 59,114 of record CAWGXF010000008.1, on the reverse strand, counting down.
TCTATCTCGCGAAGCGGATCGAGCGTGGCGACATGGGCGCGAAGACGCAGATGATCGAGGCGAACCTGCGCCTCGTGATCTCGATCGCGAAGGGCTACCTGGGCCGCGGTTTGATCTTCCTGGACCTGATCCAGGAGGGATCGCTCGGCCTGATCCGCGCAGTCGAGAAGTTCGACTATCGCAAAGGCTTCAAGTTCTCGACGTACGCGACGTGGTGGATCCGGCAGGCCGTCACCCGCGCGATCGCCGACCAGGCGCGAACGATCCGCATTCCGGTCCACATGGTCGAGAACCTCAACAAGGTGATGCGCATCGAACGGCAGCTCCTTCAGCGTCTGGGCCTAGAGCCCACGCCTGAGGAGATCGCCGAGGAGATCGAGATGACCGCCGAAGAGGTGCGCGAGATTCTGAAGATCGGCCAACATCCGGTGTCGCTCGAGACGCCCATCGGCGAGGAGGAGGACTCCGAGCTCGGCGACTTCATCGAGGACGAGAACCCGTCGTCACCGGACGCGCAGCCTCGTCGACGCTTCGCCGCTCCGAATAGCCGCCCTCGCCGCGCTCCCCGAGCGCGAGCGCAGGTGATCGAGCTTCGCTTCGGCCTGACCGGCGGCCAGCCCTGCACGCTCGAGAGGTCGGCAAGGCGTTTGGCGTGACGCGCGAGCGGATCCGGCAGATCGAGAACAACACGCTCAAGAAGCTCGAGAGCCTCCCCGAGGCTCAGGTGCTTCGCGACTGCGTCTGAGGCGAAGCCGAAACGCGAGTCAGTCGGGCCGGGCGCGGGCCGCCGGCACGAACAGCCCGCAGTGCGGGCACTTGAAGCCACGATACCGCTCGGCCGAGCCGTCGATCAGGTTCGCGTTGAACGCCTTCTTGCAATGAGGGCACACGATCTCCGTCCGCTCCTCCGGTACTGCGTCCTCGCTCATCGTCAGGCCAGCGAGACCGACTCGATGCGAACATCCTCGCGCGGCCGGTCTCCGGTCCGACATCGACCTGTTGGATCGCGCTCACGACGTCCATGCCGGACGTGACGCGACCGGACACCGTGTGCTTGCCGTCGAGCCACGGGCAGGCATCCGCCGTGACGATGAAGAACTGCGAGCCGTTCGTGTTCGGGCCCGCGTTCGCCATGGCGAGCGCGCCCTTCTCGACCTTGCGGTCGTTGAACTCGTCTTCGAACTGATAGCCGGGGCGACCCGAGCCGGTGCCCGTCGGGTCGCCGCCCTGGATCATGAAATCGTTGATCACACGGTGAAAGATCACGCCGTCGTAGAAGCCGTCCTGCGCCAGCTTCCGGAAGTTCTCGACGGTCTTCGGTGCGTCTTCGTCGTACAGCTCGACGTCGATGGCGCCGTGGTTCGTCTGCAGCGTCGCGTTGGTCATGAAGATCAATCTACCGGCGGCGATCCTGCCCCCGGGCGGCAAGCCTCTACCGCTTCCGGATCGCCCCGAGCGCGTAGCCGCCTTCGAGCATGGCCGGAGCCCGCTGTGTGAGCGAGTCCCAGGCCGGCACATCCCAGCCGAACGAATCGGCGAGGCGGACGATCATGTTGAAGAGCGAGCAGACCGCAGCCGCGTCGCGCAGCGCCTGGTCGGACACGCCCGCGGCCCGCGCCGCGTCCGCGTCTGCGGATGTCAGCTCGTCGGGGCGAAGCGTCAACTGCTCGAGGAAGACGAGCGTGGCCGCGAGCTCGGGCCGGAGGGGCGCCGTGCGCCAGTCGTCGACGACCGCCTGCCAGACCTCCTCACCCAGTGCGTACGACGCAACTGCGCCGTGGGAGCCCGTTCAGAACGGGCACTGGTTCAGTAACGACGTGAACCCGGCGAAGAGCTCTCGCTCGCCGGCGCTCCACTCGGACGGGCCGCGCATCACCCGATCGAGCTCCTCCGAGAACGGCAGGCCGAAGAGCTCGGGCCGATAGAGAAGCGTCTTTACGACGCCGAGTGGCTCGCGCCCACTCCGCTCCCGGATCTCGGCGAGCAGGGCCGCCTCGTTCGCAGCGTGGCCGTGATCGACGACATCCAGCCTCATCCGATCACCTCCATGGCCTGGTCGAGCCGCCGCAGCCCCTGCTCGATCGCGGCGCCCACGGTCTGCTCGAAGATCTCGTCCTCGGTGAGGCCGGCAGCCTTCAACGCCTCGACGTCGGAGTCGGTGACCGTGTACGCGCGCTCTCGCACCTTGTTCAGATAGGACGCCATCGCCTCCGGGGCCGGTGGTGTCGCCGCCGTGACTGCGCGCAACCGGTCGATCGGCTCGCTCATGCCCACAGCGTAGCCGTCAGATGGGCGAGCTCACGAGCGCGGGGTTGCGCGCTTCCAGGACGTAGCCGCGACCATCGAGCCAGAACATGATGCCGCCCAGTGCGCGTGAAGCGACCCACTCCTCCACCGTGCGCAACAGGGCTGCGAGGTCGTTGTAACGGGCCGGTGAGAGGTACACGCTGACGGACGTGATGTTCGATTCACGGTAGGCATGGCATGCCCATGAGCCGTCGAGCTCGGAGACCAGCTCGCGGGCCCGCGTCAACGACGGAACGTCGAAGACGACGACATCTGTGAGTTCTGCGTTCTGCATAGGGCCAGGTTCGCGTGTATGGGAGCGCGCCGCCTGACGCAGATATGTCATTCGACGCTCGGTTCACGCCATTCGACGCTTTCGCAGACGCGATGGTTAGCCGGTGAGCGAGGAGCAGGCTGAGGCCTGGGAAAAGGCGTCCGAGAGCTCGCTCGACGCATCGAGCCCCTTGAGCTGATCGAAGGCCGTCGTGATCTGTTTCTGCGCAGTCGCCAGCGTTGCGCTGATCGAGGAGACTGCGGCGAGCACGCCGGATCCCGTCGCCGACTGCACTGCGCTCACGTCGGTGTCGAGCTGAGATGAAAGTGTGTCGAGTGTCGTCTTCGCCTGCTTGCCCGCCTCCGTGTCCGGCTTGCCGAGGCTCTTCGTCTCGGAGACGAAGGTGTCGGTCGCGCTCTTCACCTGGTCGGCCGCGTCCTGGAGACCGGACTTCGAGATGTTGCCGGTCACCGATTTCGCGGCGTCGGTCAGCGACCCCTGATACGTCGCCACCGCGCTGCAGACCCCGTTCGCCCAGTCGACGGTGCTCGACGTCGTCGTCGTGTCGGCGCTCTTGTTCGAACCGCAGCCGGCGGCGAGAAGCGCCACGGCCGCCACGGCCGTCGCGCCGAGGACGCGTCTGCGCGGTGCATCGGTCATGAGCGTGTCGCCTCCACGGGAGGGGAGGAGGGCGGTGGCGGTGTCGGCGGCGGCGACGGCGATCCGGGAGCGCTCCGCGGGAACTCCGCCAGCGTCTGTCGACGCAGCGCCGCGACTCCGAGTGCCAGCAGGCCGCCGAGGATGAGGATTCCGGCCGGTGTGCGCAGCGCGTGCGTTCCACCCCAGAGGATGAGCAGCAGGAAGACGAAGGCCACCGACACCCAGGCAATCCCCGGCTTCTCGTTGAGGACCGGCGCGATGCGGGTGCGAACGGCGGTCGCGGCATGCGTGGGGCCGGCGAGCACCGCACCGAGGACGCCGATCGCGCCGTAGAGGACAACCGCCCAGCCGATGTCGCGAAGGACCGAGGTGTAGATCTGCCACACCTGATGGGCCGGCTGCCGGTACGCCGTGGCGGTCAGCGAATCGACGACGTAGTTCCCGGCCACTCGGCGGACGACCAGGGTGATCAGCCCCACCAGCACGAATGCCCAGCCGATGTTCCGGAGCGTGGCGCGTCGCTCGCCGGCGGCGAGATAGAGCGCGGCGGCGAACAACAGGAGCACCAGCACGAGCACCCAGAGGCTCACCGCCTTCACTGCGCGGACGGCCGTCTGCGCGGCCCCGAGCTGATCGGAGCGCATGACGGTGATCACGCCGGTGTTGGGCGGGATCCTCGCCACCGCGGCGGGGGGCAGGCCGAGCTGCGGCGCAAGGCTCGTCAGGACCCTGCCGAGGTCGATCGTGACCTGGCCGTTTCCGGTCGAGATGCCGTCTCGCGTCTTGTTCTCGAGCACGGCGATGAGACGTTCGTGCGTCACTGAGTTCGTGTCGGTCCAGAGCTTCCGCACCCGCGGCCTGTTGAGTAGGAGCTTCGCGCCGTCGGTCGCAGGCTGCCGAAGCGCGGCGGCGGCGGGCACCGCGAGCGGCTTCAGGTTGGACGGCAGCTTCTGGGCGATCGCTGCCGGAACGTCGACGTTGTCGTAGAGGCTGTTGACGAGATACACGGCGAGAGCGCTCTGGACGGCGGGGGTCCTGGATGAGCCGTGCGCTCGCCTTGTTCCACTCGCCGTTGTCGAACATCTGGCGGTTGACCCAGTTCGCGAGGATCGCCAGCAGGGCGAGCAGCGATGCGAGCACGATCAGAGCCCAGACGGCCGTGTGCCTGCCGCGGCTCAGGGGGGCTTGGGGCGCCGGAAGGTCTGCTTGGGTCATCGCCCTATCGAATCGGGGTGCGAATCGGGCGGCATCGTCCGAATCGGACGAAAGACACCAGCGACATCTCTGTCAGATCAAGTAGTTTCCCTCCTGTTGATTGCGCCCTCAACCTGAAAGGGTGAGGTCGTCGGTGGATCGTGGCTGAAAGGGGTCGATGGCGCTCTCAGGGCGTTTCGGTATGAAGGCCGTTCTCGTCGAGTCGGCCGATCGCGGAGTTCCGTTCGCGGTCCCCCCGGCGAAGGTCCGTCCGCCGGCCCCGAGGCCGGGTCAGGTGTCGAGAACGGCGCTCGTGAACCGGTTTCGGGCGGCCCGGTCCGTCCGGGCGGTCTCGGTGGTTGCGCCGGGCGGGTACGGCAAGACGACGCTGCTCGCTCAGTGGGCAGGGCGTGATGATCGCCCGTTCGGCTGGGTCTCGCTCGATCGTCGTGACAACGACCCGGTCGTGCTTCTGCGGCACGTCGTCGCGGCGATCGACGAGGTTGTCGCGGTCGACCAGCGGCTTCTGGATGAACTCGCTCGCGACGAGGGCGCGTCGATCTGGGCGGGGATCGTTCCCGCCGTGGCGGCGCTGGTCGCTTCGCTTCAGGACTGTGTGCTGGTGCTCGACGATCTCCAGGAGGTTTCCGGGCGGGACTCGCTGGAGGTGTTGTCCGTCCTGGCCGGCCACGTCCCTGAGGGCTCCACGGTCGTCCTTGCGAGTCGAGTCGAGTCGGTGTTGGTGACGAGGCTGCGCAGCGCGGCCGGCCTGTTGGAGGTGGGGGCCTCCGACCTTGCGTTCACGCGCCGTGAGGCGGAGCTGTTGCTGAGAGGTGCAGGGGTGCGGCTCTCGGACGCCGCGTTCGCCCAGCTGGTCGAGCGGACCGAGGGATGGGCGGGTGGGCTGCAACTGGCGAGCCTCGGCGCAGGCGACCCGGGCGCCGGCGATCGTCAGGTGCGGGACTATCTCCAGTCGGAGTACCTGACCGGCCTTCCGGCGGGGCGGCTGCGGTTCCTGCGTCGGACGTCGCTGCTCGAGAAGATGTGTGGATCGCTTTGCGACAGCATGCTGGAGTGGGATCAGTCGTTCGCCGAGCTGGAAGCGCTCGAGCAGCAGAACCTGTTCCTCGTGTCGCTCGACGAGAAGGGCATCTGGTGGCGCTACCACCATCTGGTCCGCGACCTGCTGCGCCGCGAGCTGTTCGAGACCGAGCCCGAGCTGGCGAAACAACTGGGTGGGCGCGCCGCCGACTGGTTCGAACAGCACGGTGACCCGGAATCGGCGCTCGAACAGGCGCTCGCCGTCGGCGACCTGGGGCGGGCGGCTCGCATCTTCGTGAAGGTCGCGCTTCCGACGTATTGCAGTGGGCGTGCCGCCACGGTCGAGCGCTGGCTGGGACGGTTCGACGAGGACGCGCTCGCCGGCCATCCGGCGGTTGCCATCGAGGGCGCCCGTGTGCACGCGCTCCGCGGCTCGACCGACGAGGCCGAGCGCTGGCTCGAGCTCGCCGCGCGCCACGGCGGGGACGATCCCGAGCTGGCCGCCGGGTCGCGGTGATGAGGGCATCGTTCTGCCGCGACGGGGTCGGCACGATGCTCTCCGATGCCGGCTCGGCCGTCGCCTCGCTGCCGGAGACGAGCGACTGGAGGAGTCTCGCGCTGCTCGTCTATGCCGCCGCGCACACCCTGCTCGGCGACAACGAGCGGGCCGGCCAGCTTTTCACCGACACGATCAGCCAGGCGAGACGCGTCGGCCTCAGCGAAACGCAGGCGGTCGCCACCGGTCAGCGGATGCTTCTCTCGGAACAGGCGCACGACCTCGTCGACTCGAACAGACAGGCAGATGAGCTGTCGCGGCTCCTCGGAGGCGGACTGCTCGACGCCTCCGTCCCGACCGCGGTCGCATTCGCGGCTGCGGCACGCTCGGAACTGCGCCAGGGCAACTGGGACAACGCGCGGTCGATGCTCAACCAGGCGCTCAAACTCACACCGTTCCTGACCGACGCGATTCCCTGGCTGGCCGTCCAGACCCGTCTCGAGCTCGCACGCACGTTCGTCGCGATTCGAGACATCTCGCTCGCCAGATCCCTCCTCGTCGAGATCGACCAGATCTTCGACCGGTGCCCCGACCTCGGCGTGCTCGCGGAACAAACCGAGCAGCTGCGGCTGACGCTCGACACGATCCCAATGCTCGACCACGGCAAAGGCTCGAACCTCACGACCGCCGAGATGCGGCTGATGCCGTACCTGACCACCCATCTCTCCTTTCGAGAGATCGGCGACCGGCTGCACCTCTCACGCAACACGATCAAGACACAGGCGATCTCCATCTACCGAAAGCTCGGCGTCACGACGCGAGGCGACGCCATCGACGAAGCGACCCGGCTCGGACTCGTTGCCGAGACGGGACCGGTCAGACTCGTCGTCCAGTCCTAGCTATCGCTAGGCGTGCAGCGGAGTGGGCGGCGGCAGAGGCTCCGCTTCCGGCACCGCCTCTCCGTGTCGCCGGGCCTCGCCGAGCTCGCGCATGATATGCACGGCCGCCGAGGTGAGCGGCGCCGCGAGAACCAGCCCGATCATTCCGACCAGGCAGCCCGCCCCGATCGTTACGACCAGCACCACGAGCGGGTTCAGATCGAGAGCGGACCCCATCGCAAACGGCTGCAGGATGTTCTGGAGCAGTCCATTTGCCAGCAGGACGATGACGAGCATGATCAGGGCGGTGGTCGTTCCCTGTGAGCCGAGCGCGATCAGGACGGCGAAGGCCCCTGACACGAACGCACCGACGAAGGGAACGTAGGCGCTGACGAACGTGACGATCCCGATCGTGCCCGCCAGCGGCACCCCGAGCACGAGCGCGCCCAGGGTGACGACCGCGGCGTTGAAGCCCGCGATGATCGTCACTCCTCGGAAGTAGCCGCGCAGGGAGCGGATGACACCACGTGTGATCGTCTGGCCGACGACCTGTGGCACCCCGAGGTGCGAATCGACCCACCTGCGCATGGACGGGCCGTCCTTGAGCAAGAAGAACGTGCTCAGCGCGGCGAGCGACAGGCCGAAGATCACGGACGTCAGGCCCTGGAGACCGTGCACGATTCCCTTCACCAGGGTCGCGATGACCTTCGGCGCATCACTCTGGAGGCTGGCGGATGCCCCCGACGCTCCCGACTGGTCGACACCCGCGCTCTCGAGCCATGACTGGCCGTGCGCGACCGCCGCGCTTGCCTGCGTCGAGATGTCGCTGCGCTGCGAGGTGATCCCGCCGATCACGAGCACGACGATCGCCCCGGCGACCACGATGAGCGCCAGGAGCACGAGGGCCGCGCCTGCCGGCCGCGGCACGCGATGGCGCTGCAGCCTGCTCACGCCGGGCATCGTGACCGTTGCGACGATCGTCGCCGCGACGAGAGGCCCGACGATCGTGAACGCTGCAGCGAGCAGCCAGGTGACCGCGGCGACGAGCGCGAGACAGCCGATCAGGAACCACGAGGTGAGTCCGAGATCGCGGAGCCACGCCGGGGCGGCAAAGGAAGCCGTTGCCCGGCCGGCGCCCGTGTTCGAGTCGTCGGTCGACATTCCGAGGAGCAAATAGTCACGGCGCTTCACGATCATCGCCCCGATGGGGTGAAGCGGCGGCCGACGGAACGGAGGACGATCAATTCGGATGTCGCCTCGAAGCTCGATCGAATGCGTCGTCGAGTAGGTGGCGGGCACGCACTTGATCGCCGCCGCCTACGAGACGGTGGAACTCGCGGAGTCTGCGCTCGGAGCCGTGCGTGAGCTCGACCACGAGCATGCACTCTGCCTGCGAGACGCGGCGATCGTGATCAAACATGACGACGGCCGCATCGAGCTCCAGCAGACCGGCCTGCCGCCGGCGGGTACGAGCACGGCCGGCGGCGAAGCGATCGGCCTTCTCCTCGGATCTGCCCTCGTGGTGCCGGATGCCGGACCACCGGCGGGGCTCACGGGCGACGCGGGGGCCGTTGCGCTCGACAAGGGGATCTCGGACGAGCAGGTGCGGAGACTGGGCGCGACGATTGCGCGCGGGCATGCTGTGTTGTTCGCACTCGTCGGAGAAGCCGATTGGGCCAAGCTCGGTGATCGGCTCGCGCCCTTCGGCGGCGAGCTCGTCGTCTCGGAGGTGGCAGACGACGCGCCGCCGCTGCTCGGGGAGGCGCGGCCCTAGATACCTTCCTGCGCCACGATCGTGCCGTCGTGCGCAGCCGCGGCAAGCGCCTTGTAGTCGTTCTCGTTGAGGTCTGCATAGGCCGTGGCGAAGTCTGCGACCGCGCGCTCGAAGACATCCGACTTGCCCAGATACGCGGCGATTGCGACCCGGTCGCCCGAGCGCGCGTGCGCCCGCGCCAGCGTCCAGCCGCAGGCCCTCGCGTAGAGCGCGAGCCCTTCGGGCCTGATGACGTCCAGATCGACGGACGCCTTCCAGTCCCACAGCTGACGGACGTAGAAGTCGCGGGACGCCTCCTCGTCGAGCGTGTGCTCGTTGCGGAGCCAGCCGAGGAAGATGTCGCTCGAGGCCTGCATCAGCCGTTGCCCCTCGACGATGCGCTGGCCGTGGTTGGCGAAGCCGCTCTTGCCGAGGAGCGGCTCGAGCACGGACGGCCCCGCCTCCTTCACCTGCAGGAACAGCGGGTCGCCGCCGTCGCGACCGAGCAGCAGCACGATCCAGCAGCGCGTGCCCACGCTGCCGACGCCGACGACCTTCCGGGCCAAATCGACGTAGCGGTAGCTTTCGAGCAGGTGCCGACGGTCGCCTTGCAGCGTGTGCCTGTAGGTGCGAACGAGTGTCTTCATCTCCTCCTCGATCACGCTCTGCGCCAACCCATGCTCGAGGTCGCGCAGGGGCACGACGAGCGGCGGGTCCGAGACGATCCGACGCTCGCCGTCGGCCGTCTCAGTGAGCCGCGAGAACGCCTTCAGGCTGTCCTTCGTGCGCGCCTTCGCCTCGGCGCGTGACAGCATCTTCGCCTCCTTGTCGCTGCGGCGGGCGCGGAACGCGGCCTCGATTGCCGCCGAGTCGAGGCGCGAGTACCAGACCTCGAGGTTGCTCTTCGTTGCGAAGATGCGCATCGACTCCCGGTAGGCGCGCCCAACTTCGAGCACGGCCGTCCGGCGCTGCGCGTCGTCGAAGCCGCGGTCGCGCCCCGCGACCTCGAAGCTGGCGGTGAGCCGCTTCACGTCCCATTCGAATGGGCCGGCGAGCGTTTCGTCGAAGTCGTTGAGATCGAAGACGAACGAGCGCTCAGGTGACGCGAAGCCCCCGAAATTCGCGAGATGCGCGTCGCCGCAGAGCTGCGCCTTCAAGTCGGATCTGGGCGCCGGCGCGAGGTCGTACGCCATCACGTTCGCCGCGCCGCGAAAGAAGGTGAACGGCGAGACGAGCATGCGCCCGTAGCGGATTGGCAGCAGCTCCTGCACCCGCGAGGGACCCTGTTCCTCCAGGAGCGCAACAGCATCGCGGCTCGCCGCCGGTTCGAGGGTCGAGTGAGAAGACCTCGGCGCAAACTCTCGAGCCGCCCGTCCGAGCGCGGTGCGCTGCTCGACGGTCGGGTGCGGCACCTTCGGAAGCGCCGGCTGGGCCTCTGTCGTCATGCTCCCCTCCTGGATTGGCGGACGCGAACGTAGCTCCCGGCAGGTGCGGGCCGCTCATCCCAAGAGGATGAACCGGCCGCCGGTGAGAGTCGATCACACTGCCACGGACGTCGCGGCGCCGGGCTTCAACAGCCGAACCTCGACCCCGGGAGCTCGCTCGTGCACGAGGCGCCGAAACGTCTCCGGCGGCTCGTGGAGGAAGGCTGCGCTCGACATTCCGAGCGGGTGGAGAGAGCCCCAGTGGATGGGTATGACGATCCTGGGCCTGAGCATGCGCACCGCCTCGGCCGCTCGTTCCGGGTCGAGGTGGCCCTCGCCGAGGGTCGGGCCCCAGCCCCAGATCGGGAGCAGGGCGACGTCGAGCGAATCCGCCAGCTCCGCCAACTCGGGGAAGAGGTCGGTGTCGCCCGCGAAGTAGACGGTCTCGGTGCCGCGGACGAGGAAGCCGACGGCCGAGCCGGGACGGCCGTGCAGGGCCGGCGTCGCCTGGACCGAGAGCTGCCCGATCCTCCGGGTCTCTCCTGCCGCGATCGGGTCGACCTCGCGCCGGAACCCGCGCCGGCGCAGAGACCGAACGGCCCCTCGAGCTGCGACCAGCGGCACCCCCTCGTCGAGTCGCCGGAGCGAACCGACGTCGAGGTGGTCGCGGTGGCTGTGCGAGAGCAGCACCGCGTCGATTCGGCCGAGCTCGTCCCGTCCCGGTAGCGGCTGCCGCGCGCGGAGATGGACGATTCGCTTGCGGAGGATCGGGTCGGTGAGAAGCCGCGTCCCGTCGAGCTCGAGCAGCACCGTCGCGTGGCCGATCCACGTGATCCGCAGGGGCGGCGCCGTCACGACTCAGGCGCGCTCGGGCTCGCCCGCCGCCTTGGCGTCCTTCTTGGCCTGGTGCGCCGCCTTCCGCTTCGCCTCCTCGGCCTTCGCCTGACTGTAGGACTCCTTGACAAGCTGCTGCCCGCCCGACCAGCCGAAGGCCCACGCCATCAAGATGATCGCGAGGATGAGGTTCCACGCCGTCGTGACCAGTTGCTGCGCGACAGAGTAGGCGGTCGCATTGGTCGCGCTCGTGACGCCGTTCAGCGAGGCGACATTGAACGCCTGGGTGACGCCTGCGCCTCCCGGGGTCACCGAGGTGACGTTTGCGATCGAGTTGCCGGCGACGATGCGCATGATCGTGTGGAAGGTGACCGGGATGTCGTACGCCGACAGGAAGATCGCGATCACGCACAGGCTCGCGATCCACGAGATCGCCTCCGGGGTGACGACGCGCGCGAAGTATGCACGGGGATGCGAGAGGATCTGGCCGCCCTCCTTCGCCTGATCCCACCACTTGACCACGCGCGGCCACCACATCCGGACGAGGAGCGCGATCAGGATCGCACCGCAGATCACGATCACGGCCACTGCCCACGGGTGGTCCTTGACGAAGCCGAACTGGAGATCGAACGAGCCTCCGACGGTGAGGAACAGGTACAGGTACGGGAACGCCCCGATCACCACGAAGAAGATCTTCTGCACCGCATAGACGGCGAGGATGCCCGCGAACGTCGCTCCGGGGATGATCAGCGTCAGCATGATCAGCATGACCGCAGTGCCCAGGTTGGCGGGCAGGATCGAGTTGAGCCCGACCGAGATCGCGTAGCTCGCGAAGATCTGGAGCCAGCGCACGCGTCCCGGGTAGGCGAAGCGGAGAATCGAGTAGTACGCGAACGCGGTCGCCGCGGTCTGCACCGTCTTCAGCGTGATCGCCGCGAGCAGGTCGGCGAGCGAGATGCTCGTGATCGTGTCCCAGAGGTCGCTGAACCAGCCCTTGAGGTCCCAGCCGAGCAGGTTCGCCAAGGCTGCGATCACCGCGATCACGAGGGCGATGACCGCCCAGCGCAGCCAGTGGACGTGCTTCGACGCCGCGGGAGCAGCCCCGGCCGTCGTCGACGCGGCGGTCATGCGGGCACCTCGCGCGGGCTCGGTGCGGGCCTGGGCGGGCCGGCTGGATCCTCGTCGTTCAGTAGGCGACGCCAGCTCATGAGCACATCATGGACGCCGGCCGCTCCGATGATCGGCTCCTCGGTCAACGGGAGCCTGTCCGGGAAGAGCAGGAAGGGGCGGGTCTGGGGGCCGCCGATCCCTCCGTGGAACGAGATCAGCTCTTCGAAGGCGCACCCCGTCTCGAGATCGGGGTCGTAGAAGCTGCCGATCATGATGTCGGCGACATGGGTGAATCCGTCGGCTCGGAGCAGGTGATGCGGCGCGTTCGGCGAGAAGATCGCGAGCGGGTCTTTGCCTTCGACTCGCCCCTCGGAGAGGTAGTTCGTGCCGTGGGCGCCGAGCGCGACGGCGCCGTGCTGCTCGGAGTGGACGAGCAGCCAGCCGATGTGCGGATGGTCTCGCAGCGACGGCAGCAGGCGGGGGTGAAGTGCGTCGATCTCCTCCAGCGTGAGCCGACGCCGCTGCTCCATCAGGTAGACGAGGCCGAGATTGCCGGACCCGAGCACGATCACGTCCTTGTCGGAGACGTCGTTCTTCGGGCGCTTCTTCGGTTTCTGCCCACTCGCCTCGGAGAGCGCGTGCCCGACCATCGAGTTCTGCTCGTCGCCCCCCTTGATGTGCGTGACGCTGCCGTGGTCGAGATTTCCCTCGACGAGCTCCTGGAGGCCGTAGCCGTTGCGCTGCTTGAATGTTGCGCCTTGTGTCTGTCCGTGATCGGACAGGACGACGATCTCGTACGGACGCGCGGCATAGCGGCGCGCACGCTCGATGCGGTCGAACTGCTGGTCGAGCTTGCGGAGCGCCTCCAGCGTGTCGGCACGTTCGAGGCCGGAGTGGTGAGCGACCTCGTCATAGCTCGAAAACGTCGCATACACCGCGGGGCGCCCTTTCATCATGTCCGTCAGCACGCCGTAGACGATCAGGTCGCGGACGATCACGCACATCGTGGCGCGTAGGAGAGGATAGATGCCGCCTCGATCGCCTCGCGGACGGACGTCCCGTCGTTTCGCCCGGAGGGATGCCGTCACCTCGAGGAACACCTCCCAGAAGAACAGCACGAGCGAGCGCATCACATTGAATCCGTTGGCGAAGAACGCCCGATAGCCGGGGTTGGACCGCTTCTCGGCGTCCAGGCGGCTGACCGTGAGGATCATGTGGTCGGCCTCGCCGGACAGAAGGTTCCCACGGCTGGCCCCACCGTTCCTGAGGAGCCCCCGGCCGGACGCCAACCGCCGCTCGATCTCCGCGCAGTCCGCGGGGCCCGAACAGGCTCGCAGCGTCGCCGTCTCCTTCTCGACCCAGCGAAACGCGGGCACGTTCTGGTTCGATCCGAGCAGGATCCCGGCCTGTGAGGCGCCGGTCTGTGAAGACAGGTCGGTCTCCCACTCCGCGAGACGGTACGAGCCTTGGACCAGCCAGCGCGCCAAGGTCGGCGCGCTGCCGTCACGCATCGCGTGGCGAAGGACGGGCAGTGCCAGGCCGTCGATCTCCAGGAACACGATCCCCGGTGCGTCCGTGACCGTTCGCTCGCCGGAGCGGCGGGCGATCCTCTGGATCACGCGAAACGCGTACGTGTCGTCGTCGTTCGTGCCTGCGACCACATCGAGGACGACACCGACAGCCGAAGCCACGAACGCGACCGCGAGCGCAGCCCAGAACGAGCTCATCGTCAGGCCGCCGTTGGTCACGGCATCTGCCGCCAGCAGCATCAGCGCGTCGAGGACGAGCAGCAGCAGGAAGCCCAGGACGAGCGTCAGCGGCAGACGCAGGGCGGCGACGAGCGGCGGCAGCAGCGCGTTCAGGACGGCGATCACCGCGGCAGCGGCCACCGCCCCCCAGAAGTCCGTCACGTGCGCGCCCGGAACGAGCCAGGCCGCGAGAAGTAATCCGAACGTGACCGTCAGCCACGTGTACAGGAGCATCGCCGGCCGCAGGCGAGGACGTGCCGGGACCCAGTCCGGAGCCTCGCCGAAGCTCGCCGCGTGCTGTTCAGGTTCCTGTGCCACCGAGCAAAGACTCCCCGGGCAAGGTCGCATCGAATCAGGCGGGCCGATTCACCCGATTGGGATGACCGGCCGGAGAACTGTCGGCGTGGGCGCGGTCTGGCGGCGGCCCGAAATGACCCGGATGGGCTAGAACGGCGGTCGCCCCCGCGGGCAACACTGGACGCATGCTCATTCAGCTCGATCCCAGTGTCGTGAAGAAAGCGCAGCGCGGTGATGAGGAGGCGTTCTCGCTCATCGTCCGCACGTATCACTCCCCGATCTTCAACTACATCCTGCGGTCCGTCTCCGACCGCGAGCTCGCCGAGGACTTGACCCAGGAAGTCTTCCTGCGCGTCTGGAAGGCCCTGCCGCGCTATGCGTTCCGGGCGAAGCTCACGACGTGGATCTTCCAGGTTGCGAAGAACGTCGTCCTGGACGACATTCGCTCCCGCAAGAACCGTGTGCAGCCCGTCGAGCTCGTCCCCGAGATCGCGCCGGCCGCTCCCGAGGCGCCGATCGAGCAGGCCGAGACGATTCGGGCGCTGTGGGTCGCAATCGAGCAGCTGAACGTCGACCTGCAGACCGCCCTGCTGCTCCGCGACGTCGCCGGCCTGTCCTACAACGAGATCGCCGCCGTCCTCGACGTTCCGCTCGCCACCGTCAAGTGGCGGATCTACAGCGCGCGCAACGAGGTCCAGCACGCACTTGCTGTGGCCGGCATCGCGCTCCGAGCTGCTGACGAGTCCATCGCCGAGACGGCCTGAGAGCAGGGCCCGAGCGGTCGGCCCGGGCCCTGCAGTGCCTCAGCCGTCAGTCGCGTGCGAACGCACCGGCGACCTCGCGCTCCAGGTCGACCCACGGGTCGCCCGTCACGTCGACGATCGCCCGGTGGATCGTCCCGCCGGTGAACGCCCACGGCGACGTTCCGGGGTAGTCCTCGGTGATGAGCTCGCCGCCGTCCTTCCCCACGTTCAGCCCCTCGCCGGCGAGCGAGAACTTGCCGGGCTGCGTCTTGATCTTCCCCTCGCCGACCTTCTCGTCGTCGAAGTAGAGGCTCAGTGTCCCTTCGGTCGGCATCGCGTCGCCTTCCTTCACGAAGGACGCCGAGAGGACGCACCCGCCGGTCGGGATCGGCTTGGTGGATTCGACGATCTGCTCGAACTCGCCGACCCAGTTGTAGACGTACTTGAACGTGCCGTCCTTGATGTAGAGCGCGTGTCCGCCGAACCGGGCTCCCTGGGCGAAGAGGACGCCGCTCGCCTCCGGTGTGTCGATCGTCAGCTCGAGTGCGATCGCGTAGGAGCGGTTGCGGATGTTCGGGGTGACCGACTCCGGCACCTCGGCGCAGTTCGGGTAGTAGACGTAGCGGTCGCGGGGCTTCGAGAGCTGCGGCCTCGGCGCGAGGAGGATGCCGATCGCGTCGCGCGATTCGAGCGGCAGGGCCCCGTACTTGCCCGCCTCCGCCCACCAGAGCGCGATCAGCTCCTGCAGCTTCTCGGGCTGCTCGGCGGCCAGGTCGTGGCACTCGCTCGGATCGGCCTCGGTGTCGAAGAGCTCCCAGCGCTGGTTGGCGAAGTCGCCCCACGCGTTCGGCGCTGCGGGCGTCACCGAGGCGGCCTTCCAGCCGTCGTGGTAGATCGCGCGTGTGCCGAGCATCGAGTAGAACTGGGTCTGCCTTCCCTTCGCGCCGGCGTCGTGCAGGCTCGCCGCGAAGCTCTCGCCCTCGAGTGGGACCTGCGTGAAGCCCTTGACCACCTCAGGCAGTTCGATGCCGAGCAGCTCGTAGATCGTCGGCGCGATGTCGACCGCGTGCGTGTACTGGGCCCGAATCCCCGTTTGCTCGATCTTCGCCGGCCAGGAGACGATCATCGGATCGGCCGTTCCGCCCTGGTAGCTCGCGTAGCGCTTCCACATCTTGAACGGCGTGTTGAAGGCCCATGCCCAGCCGGTTGGATAGTGGTTGTAGGTCTTCGGCGTGCCGAGGACGTCGGCGTACTTGAGGGCCTCCTCGATCGTGTCGGGCAGGCCGTTGAAGAGCTTGTTCTCGTTCACCGAGCCGTTCGGGCCGCCCTCGCCGGAGGCGCCGTTGTCCGAGACGAGCACGATCAGCGTGTTGTCGAGCTCGCCCGAGCTCTCCAGGTAGTCGAGCACCCGGCCGAGCTGGTCGTCGGCGTGGCTCAGGAACCCCGCGTAGACCTCGGCCATCCGGCGAAAGAGCCTCTTCTCGTCGTCCGAGAGCGAGTCCCAGGGCCGGACCACGTCGAGCGCGCCCCAGTCCTGGCCCTCGGGGCCCTTCAGCTCGGTGTACGGGTTGATCGGCGACAGCTCGGCCTGCTCGGGGATGATCCCGAGCTTCTGCTGGTTTGCGAAGACGAGCTCGCGGTAGGCCTCGTAGCCCATGTCGAAGGTGCCCTTGTACCTGTCGGCCCACTCCTGCGGCACGTGGTGCGGGGCATGGGCGGCGCCGAAGGAGTAGTAGAGGAAGAACGGCTTGTTCGGCGCGACCACCTTGGCGTCCTTGATGAACGAGAGCGCCTTGTCTGTGATGTCGACCGAGAAGTGGTAGCCCTCCTCGGGCAGCATCGGCTGCTCGACGGGATGGTTGTCGTAGGTGAGGTCGGGGTACCACTGGTTCGTCTCGGCGCCGAGAAAGCCGTAGAAGCGCTCGAACCCGCGACCGAGCGGCCAGTCCTTCTTCGTCGATGCCATGTTCATCTCGTCCTCGGGACACAGGTGCCACTTGCCGACGATGTAGGTGTTCCAGCCCCGCTCGCCCAGGATCTCGGGGATCATCGCGCACTCGCCCGGGATGTGGCCGCTGGCGTTCGGGAACCCCGAGGCGGCTTCGGTGATGCACGCCATGGAGTTCGTCGTGTGGTTCCGCCCGGTCAACAGGCAGGAGCGCGTCGGCGAGCAGAGGGCCGTCGTGTGGAAGTTCGTGTAGAGGAGGCCGCGGTCGGCGATCCGCTTGATGTTCGGCGTCTCGATCAGGCCGCCGAACGGCTCCATCGCCGAGAAGCCGACATCGTCGAGGATGATGTAGAGGACGTTCGGCGCGTCCTCCGGGGGAAGCGGCTGCGCATACGGCTCCCAGTCGGGAACGGAATCCTTGATGTCGATGTTGATGGTTCCGGCAAACGGCTTGCTCACCCTGCTCTCCTCCTTGGGTTCAAACGACTCGCAGGCGATCGCCTGCACCTGTGCTCGGGGCGGTTCGTCCTCGTCCGGCCACTGAACCATCGGCGGCGGTTTCTTCCGTCACCCGTTCGGGATGAACCGACGGCGGTGCGCCTCCTGTCACAATTGGGTCGTGACGTCGGGTCTCCAGTCGCTCGGCGGGAACGTCGAGGGCGCCCTCGAGTCGATCAGCGTGCCGAGCTACGTCGTCGACCCGACCGGCGTCATCCGCTGGCTCAACCCGGCCGCGCAACGGCTCGTCGGCGACGTGCGAGGACGACAGTTCACCTCGGTCGTCGCGCCGGAGGAGTCGCGGCGGTCGCGGGAGGTGTTCACCCGGAATCTCGGCCGGCCCGGTGAGGCGCACGACAACCAGGTCGTCGTCATCGGCGCCGACGGCGAGCGGGTCGGGGTCGAGTTGAGCGCCGTGACACTTGTCGAAGGCCACCGCGTGATCGGGGTCTTCGGCCAGGTCTCGGACATCGACGAGACGCCGCCTCGGCCGCCTCATCCTCATCTGACGCCCCGCCAGGCCGAGGTGCTCCGTCTCCTCGAGCAGGGCCGGAAAACCGAGGACATCGCGCGCGAGCTGCATCTGAGCATCGAGACGGTCCGGAATCACATCCGTCACATTCTCCGTGCGCTCGGGGTCCATTCCCGGCTCGAGGCGGTCGCGCTGGCCCACCGCGAGCATCTGCTTGCGGGCTGAACCCTACGAGATCTAGATGGTTGATCGGTAATTGACGGTGTTCCGGGGAGGGTCTGCACCAAGCAGTGTGGTCGACGCGACCGGGGTCAAGGCCGGTGGGCCTTGGCGCCGGGCGCGGCGGGCGCAATGCGCCGTGTGCAGGCCCCCAGGCGGGGCGGCGTTGAATTCCCGATCAATCATCTAGGGCGCGGTCGGATCGACGGCCTGCGAGCTGATGTTGCCGTGCGCGTCGACGGCGAGCACCAGGTGGTCGGCGCCCCGCCGCAGCACGGCCGTCGTGTCCGTCTGGCTCACGGGCGCCCAGCCCTGTGCGACCCAGGCGGCAACCGCCTCGGCGAGCACCCGCCTGCGTTGCTCGGCCGGCATCTCCTTGTGCCGGCTCACCAACCAGACGATCAGCGCGACCAGCACCACGATCGCGATTCCGATCGCGACCAGAGCCCAGGTCCCGGTCCCACTCGAGGTGTCCGTCGAAGCCGTGGTGACGACCGTGCTCGGGCCGCTGCGAATGGTGTGGGTGTTCGTCACCGTCAGCTGGACGGTGGTCTCCTGCACCGTCGTCTGCGGCTCGGTCGTCGGCTCCGTCGTCGTGGCGGTGCTGACCGTCGAGCCCGTCGACGTGCCGATCTTCTCGGCGGCGCTGCCGGTGCTCCCGCCGAACGCCGCAACCACACCTGCGCAAAAGAGCGCAGCGAGGGCGGCCCCGACCGCGAACCTGGCGCCCGTCATGCTGGGGCCTGGGTGGCGTCGGCCCGGCCGGGACGGTGCAGGCCTCGAACCGACGCCGGTGTGAGCGAACGGCTGAAGGTGTCGATGAAGAGCGAGCACGGTCCACCCGTGGCCGGGAGGCTGCCGTCGAGCACCTCGACCTTGTAGATCAGCCGGTCGTCGGCCAGCCGCGGCTCGTGCAGCACGACCACCACATCGGCGAGAGCCTCGGCCGGCTCGTCGAGGAACGAGAGGACGGCCTGCGGTGGTTCGAGAGCGAAGCTCGTCGCATCGTCCTCCCAGAGCTCGAGGAAGCGCGTTGACGGCAGATGGCCTGCCTCGCGCCGAGGGCGGTCGGCGAAATACACCGTCGCGTCTGCGATTCCGTGCAGCGTGATCTCGCCGTCCCGGGAGCTGAACGCTGAGCCGCTCTGAACGAAGAGGGCGTCGATGCGCTCGGTTTCCTTCCGGGAGCCCGTCATCGATCTCCCGCCTCCGCGAGCAGATGCCGGTCCCCGCCGTGGCAGTGCTTCCACTTTCGTCCGCTGCCGCAGGTGCATGGGTCGTTTCGGCCGCGGTGCGCGTCCTCGGCAGCGTAGAGCTGGACGATCTCGGAAGGAGCGCGGCCCTCGCTCAGCAGGTTGCTCATGATCCGCATCGGGCGATCGACATGGTGAAAGAAGTCCTTGAAGCCGGCACACAGAAAATTCAGGCCGGGATCCCCGGACGGTGTCGAAATGAAACGGTCCTTTGGACAGCCGCCGTGGCAGGCAAAGCGAACGTCGCAGTCGAGGCAGTAGCGCGGGAGCTTGTCGCGCTTGTCGAGCCCGAACTGGACCTGTTGTTGCGACGTGACGAGCTTGAGCATGTGCTCTTCCTTGATATTGCCGAGACGGAACCGCGGTTCGACGAAATGATCGCATGAGTAGAGATCGCCGGTGTGCTCGAGTGCGAGCGCCGCTCCGCACGTCTCCGAGTGAACGCAGAGACCCGGCGGCTCTCCGACCCAGTTCGCGAGCGCGACGTCGAACATCTGCACGTACACCTCGCCGACATCACGCCGGACCCATTCTTCGAAGACGTCGATGAGGAAGCGGCCGTACTGTCTCGCCGACACGGTCCGATCGGTGACGTACGACCCTTCCTGCACATAGAGCGGCCGGTCGCGCCATGACGTTCGGGGTGCGCCGTCTCGCGTCTCCGCTGTTGCGCGCTCGATGATGGGGATGAACTGGATGAACTTCGCGTCGCAATCGTCGCGGAGGAAGCGGTAGATGTCGCCGCCTCGGTCGCCGTTGCGCGCATGGACCGTCGTCAAGACGTTCCAGTCGACTCCGGCCGCCTGCAGGTGGCCGAGGCCGCGCATCACGTCGTCGTAGGAGCCCTTGCCCCCTTTGTTCACACGGTAGGCATCGTGGATCTCGCGCGGGCCGTCGATCGAGATCCCGACGAGCACGTCGTTCTCCTTGAAGAACTCGCACCACTCCTCGTCCAGCAACGTGCCGTTCGTCTGGATCGTGGTGACCGCCCGTTGGCCGGGGCCGAGGTGCCGTTCGGTCAGTTCGACCGAGCGGCGGAAGAAGTCGAGCCCCATGAGCGTCGGCTCGCCTCCCTGCCAGGCGACCATCACCTCCGGGGCGTCCGCGTGCGCCTCGATCAGTTGACGGAGATAGGCGTCGAGCAGCTCGTCGGCCATCCGGAACCGTGAGCCCGGATAGAGCATCTCCTTCGAGAGGAAGAAGCAGTAGGCGCAGTCGAGATTGCAGACTGCGCCGGTCGGCTTCGCGAGCAGATGGAACGCTGAAGGGGAGGCAATCGCCATCCTGGGGCCGGAGCTTCGCCCTTCCGGCCGGGCCTGGCATCATCCCAACCGGATGACCGACGAGCCGACCGATGCTCTCCGCCGCACACGCCTGGCCAACGAGCGCACGTACCTGGCGTGGTGGCGGAGCGCCCTGGCCGCTCTTGCAGTCGGCGTCGGCACCGGGCGCATCGCGCCCGGTCTGGCCGGCGGCGCCGTCTGGCCGTATCGCGTCCTGGGAGCGGCGTTCTGCGTGCTGGGGGTCGCCTTCGCATTCTGCGCGTTCGCCCGCCACCGCAACGTCGAGCGGGCGCTCGCCACCGGCGGCTATGCCCCCCTGGACGACCGCGTTGCGGTGGCGCTCGCGACCGCCACCGTCGTGCTCGGGGTCGCCACGGTCGCCCTCGTCGTCAGCGGTTGACGCGCCCGGAGCGGGGAGGCGCCGTTTCGCGCCCACCGCTACGGACGGATGGACTAGACGGCGGCCGGCTCGGACGCCGAGGCGCCGTGGAGCTCGGTCTGCAACGCGTCTTCCGCTTCCTTCGACAGCGACGACTTGAGAACGGTGCCGCCGAACTTGCTGAGGGCGTCGACCGCCTTGTCGGGGGTCACCTTCTCGACGACCAGGAAGAGCGCCGACGTTCCCGGTTTCATCGCCTCCCGCACCTGGTCGACGAACGCCTCGTCGACGGCGTCCTTCTTGAGCTTGCCCATCAATGCGCCGAAGCCGGCGCCGATCGCCATCCCGAGGAACGGGACGAAGAAGAGGATCCCGAAGAGGACACCCCAGAACATGCCCCAGGACGTCCCGCCGGCCACCGAGTGATGGTTGGTCGAGACCTTGAAGTCGCCGTTCTTGTTCCGCACGATCGAGGCGATCGCGTCGGGCTGGATGATGAGGTCGTTCGCAAGCTTCTCTGCCTCGATCTGTGCCGCCGCGGCGGTCGTCTCGTCGGGGTACGCGATGGCGATGAGGTCCGCCATGGTCTGCCTCCTTCGGTGGGTCCACGTCTGCCGCCGGCTCTGGCCTTGCGGCAGCGGAGTTGTGTGCGACTCGAGGATTCCGGCCGGCAGTGCGGCCTGCGTCGTCCCGTTGGGGTGAAATCGGCGGCGAGGAAACGCCTCGAGCGTCTGCCGTGTCGCTGTCATCCCAACCGGACGATGTATACGGGTCGGGTCCCGGCTTTTCTCCCTGGAGGCGGCCGGTCCCCGGTCGCCGAGCCGTCGACGCAGGGAGGAGCGGGGACGATGAGCACCGGATCGGCAGGGACGGGCCACGGCGCGTACGGGCACGGCGAGGGGTTCGTCAGCGGGGCCGGCTGGGCGATGTTCGCAGCCATCGTGCTGTTCCTGGCGGGCACCTGGAACCTCATCGACGGCGTCCTCGCCATCTCGCGGTCGCACGTCTACGCGGTCGACGCCCACTACGTCTTCAGCGACCTTCGCACCTGGGGGTGGATCGTCCTGCTGCTCGGCATCACCCAGCTCTGTGCCGGCGTGGCGCTCCAGAGCGGCAGGACGTGGGCGATCTGGTTCGCAATCGCCGTGGCCGGAGTGAACGCGATCGGGCAGCTGATGTTCATTCCCGCCTACCCGTTCTGGGCGCTCTCGATGTTCACGCTCGACATCGTCGTCATCTTCGGGCTCGCCACCTACAGCAGTTCGATCAGGGCCCTTCGGGGCTAGACCACCAACAAGGAGACGTCATGTGGTTCGTGTTCGGCGGCCTCGGCGCCGTCATCTACATCGTTCTCATCATCACCCTCGGGATCGCCACGATCCGGAAGGGACACTGGGTGATGTTCATCCTGGGGATCTTCTTCCCGCTGTTCTGGCTCTTCGGTGCGTTCATGGCGCCGAGAGTGCGGCCCGTTTGATCTTGCGCCTGACGGCCGCCGATGATCTTCCTCCTCGCACTCGTGGTGATCCTGCTCGCAAGCGTGGGCGGGCCGTGGGCGTTCGCATTGCTTGCGATCGCCGCAGTCCTGGAGGTGGTGGAGATCATCCTGCTCCGGAAGTGGGCGAGGCATCTGAACCGCCGGTATCGCCCGCGCAGCCCCGACGAGCAGCTGATCGGCCTGATCGCGGAGGTCGTCACTCCCTGCCGGCCGCGTGGGAAGGTCCGCGTGCGCGGTGAGCTTTGGGATGCGAGGTGCGACGCAGGTGCGGACGCAGGAGTGTCGGTCCGGGTGGAGCGCGTCGAGTCGCTCACGCTGTTCGTGACCCCGGCGACGTGACCGGCCCGGAGCTCAGCCGCGACCGACGCCGAGCACGCCGATGACCAGCAACGCCGCCGCGAGCACGCCGACCGCGCACGGAAGGACTACGCCGATGTGGCGGTCGAGCGCAGCGCGCGTCCGCTCCAGCAGCGATTCCGAGCGTGGGCCTGCGAACCCCCGCACTCCGAGGATCAGGAGGAGCGGCAGGACGAAGGCGACGTTGAAGAGCACGACGAGCTCGAGCCGGGCCGTGAGCGTTGCGCTGGAGCCGACGATTGCGGCGAGCGCTGCGAAGTAGGGGAAAGCGGTCGGCAGTTCGGCCAGCATGATCCCCGCGCCGAGGCCTGCGGCCCCCAGAGCCCCGCCGGGCAGCTCACGCGAGACGCCGCCTGCGACCCGGCCGCGGTGGATCCACAGGATCCACGCGAGACCGGCCAGAACGACACCGGCAACGATCTCGATCAGATGCTTGGTCGATGCCCCAGCGTGCGGGATCAGATCGAGCAGTGCGCCTCCCGGGCCGATCACCACGAGCACGCCTGCGGCCAGCGACGGCACGAACACCCCCAGCGTGAAGAGTGCAACGAGCACGACCCCGCGCCGCTTGACCGCCAACACGAGAGCCGGTGCGATCGTGGACGGGTTCAATCCGTCCACGAGGGCGATTCCGAGCACGAGCAGCGCGAGCGCCTCCACCGGCCCGCACGGTGCCTGCCGTCGTATCGACGCCGTTCATCCGGTTTGGGTGAACTGGCCCCCCGCGTCTCGCGTTAGAAGGGACCCGTGAGCAGCGACACGCCGGAGAGGGAGCCGCAGGCGCCGGTGATCGTCGGCTACGACGGTCGTGAGGAGTCCGAGCGCGCGCTCGAGTATGCGCTCGAAGAGGCGGCGTCGCGTGAGACGTCGCTGGTGGTCGTCGTCGTGGCGCCGATGCCGTACGAGTGGGTGGATCCCTACGGGCCGGGCGTTCCGGGCATGGTCGGCCCGATCACGCCGATCCCGAACGAAGGGCCTCTCGAGGTGCAGCCGCTCCTCGAGCACGCCCGCCGACGGCTCGAGGAGACAGGCAACTCGGGCGAGGTCGTATGGGGCCTCGGCGATCCGGTCTCCGAGATCCTGCGCGTCGCCGACGAGCGCAAGGCCGGCGCGATCGTGGTCGGCACGCATCACCATTCGGCGCTCGGGCGGCTGTTCGGAACCGACACGGCGGCCGATCTCATGAGCGAGGCGCATTGCGATGTCCTCGTCGCACGCTGACCGCTCGGCCGCGTTTCGAGACCTGAACGGGAACGGTCGCCTCGATCCCTACGAGGACCCGGCTCGCCCGGTCGAGACCCGCGTCGACGACCTCCTGTCGCAGATGACACTCGAGGAGAAGGCAGGGCTGATGTTCCACCCGCCCATCCTCATGAACCCCGACGGCACGCTGATCAAGGGCGAAAACGGCTTTCTCGGCGGGAACACCGAGGAGCTCGTCACCGGCCGGCACCTGAACCACTTCAACATCTACTACGCGCCCGAGCCGCGACTGCAGGCCGAATGGCAGAACCGGATGCAGCGCCTCGCCGAATCGACCCGGCTCGGCATCCCGGTCACGATCTCGTCCGACCCGCGTCACAGCTTCGCCGAGAGCCTCGGCGCCGGCTGGTCGGCCGTGGGTTTCTCCCACTGGCCCGAGCCGATCGGCTTCGCCGCCCTCCGGGACGAGGAGGCGGTGCGGGAGTTCGGTGACATCGCGCGGCGCGAGTACCGCGCGGTCGGCATCCAGGTTGCACTCCATCCGATGGCCGATCTGGCCACCGAGCCGCGCTGGGCGCGAATCATGCACACCTTCGGCGAGGATGCGGACCTCGCGGGACGCCTGGTCGGCGCCTACATCCGGGGCTTTCAGGGGGAGCGCCTCGGGCCGCAGTCCGTCGCGTGCATGACGAAGCACTTCCCGGGCGGTGGGCCGCAGAAGGACGGCGAGGACCCGCATTTCCCCTACGGGAAGGATCAGATCTATCCCGGCGGCGGGTTCGACTACCACCTGCGCGTGTTCGAGGCCGCCTTCGAAGCCGGAACCGCGCAGATCATGCCGTACTACGGACGCCCGATCGGGACTCCGTTCGAGGAAGTGGGGTTCGGGTTCAACCGTGATGTGGTCACGGGCCTCCTGCGCGAGCGCTACGGGTTCGACGGAGTCGTCTGCACCGACTGGGGCCTCGTCACCGACGCCCCGATGCCGGACGGGTCCGTCTTCGAGGCAAAATGCTGGGGCGTCGAGGAGCTGAGCCCAGCCGATCGTCTCGAGAAGATCATCGCAGCGGGCTGCGATCAGCTGGGGGGAGAGGCCCTGCCGGACCTCCTGGTGGAGCTGGTACGCGCGGGCCGAGTCTCGGAGGCCCGCATCGACGAGTCCGCTCGGCGCCTGTTGCGCGACAAGTTCCGGCTCGGTCTCTTCGACGACCCGTACGTCGATCCCGAAGAGGCCGAGCGAATCTGCGGTTGCCGCGAGTTTCGCGCTGCGGGCGACCGCATGCAGCGACGGTCGGCGGTGATCCTGACGAACGACGGCGTGCTGCCGCTCGCAGGCCGGCCGCGCCTCTACCTCGACGGGGTCTCGGCCGAGGCCGGAGCCGCCTACGGTGACGTCGTCGAGCGGCCCGACGATGCCGACGTCGCCGTCGTTCGCCGCAACGCACCGTTCGAGCCGCGTAGCGGGAGCTTCATCGAGAGCGTGTTCCACGCCGGCGACCTCGATTTCCGTGAGCCGGAACTCCGAGTGCTGCTGGAGCTCGCACGGCGGGTTCCGACCATCCTCGTCCTCCACCTCGAGCGTCCGTCCGTGATCCCCGAGCTCGTCGATGCCTGCGCTGCGGTCGTGGCCGTCTTCGGCTCATCCGACGAGGCTGTCCTCGACGTGCTCCACGGCCGTTCGATGCCGGAGGGGCGGCTCCCGTTCGAGCTCCCCTCGTCGATGGAGGCTGTACAGGCCCAGAAGCCGGACCTGCCGGGAGACTCGCGCGACCCGCTCTTCGCGTTCGGGCACGGCCTCTCCTTCGGCTCCTAGTCGATCACAGGGTCTCCACAGGGATCTGCAGGCCGAGCACGCGTTCATGGTTGGTCGGTGATCAGCGGTGTTCCGGGGAGGTCTGCATCAAGCCGTGCTCCCGACCTTCTCCAGGTCCGTCGTCGACGGCACGAAGTAGTAGGCCCCGGTCAGCGGCTCGGTGTACCGCGTGAGAGCGTCGCGGACCCCGTCGGTCATGCCCAGCATGCTCTCGAGCATCGCGACGAGGGGCCGCTGGTCGCGGCTGCACCCGACGAACATCGTGCCGTGGTCGGTCACGGTGCCGTACGGCGTGTTGCGGCGGAAGATCTTGCCGAAGCGATCCTGGTCGGTGCGCGCGACGTGCGACTCCGGTGACCGGTCTGTCAGCTCGACGCTGTCGTTCTTCGTTCGCCCGATCGCCTCCTCCTGGTCTGCGACGGGAAGTGACTCCCACGCCGTCACGTCGTGGCTCCATTTCTGCAGGAGAAGGATCGTGCCGCCGGCACCCGGCCTTCCGTCCTCGAGGAGGGCGACCTCGGGCGCGTCGATCAGCGTCGGGTTCTCGCTGCCGTCGATGAACCCGGTGAGATCGCGGTCGTGCCGGTACGACCAGCTCGAGGTCTCGCCGGCGACCGATGCGACCGCGGCGAGCGTGGCGATCGAGTCCCGGGCCACGTCGAAGACGACGTCGTACGCGATCCCGGAGATCCACAGCACTGCGTCGTGCTGGGTTGCCGGCATCCGGTAGCCGTCGGGCCCGACCAGATCGGCGTTGAAGCCCTCGATCCCACCGGGTGCGGCGCCGGGGAACACCTCTCGCCACAGCTCCGGCCGGAATCCGACCACCAGGTTGACGCCGCCCATGGTCGTCCGTGGCTCGCGGAGGGACGCGATGTGTGCCACGAGCCCAGGCGCCGCCGCGGGCTCGCAGGCATCGAACTCGAGGTAGGCAGTCGATGCCGTTCCGAGCGCGAAGATCCCGGTCTGCGGAGTGCTCATCGCGTGATCATGACACGGCGCTCACGCACCGACGGATGGACTTCGGCGCTCGAGCAGAAGAACGTTGCGCCACTCGCCTTTCAGCCGACCGATTCGCTCCCGCACACCGACCAGGCGAAAGCCGTGCTGTTCGTGCAGCCGGAGGCTCGCTACGTTCTCCTCGAGGATGCGGGCCTCGAGCGTCCAATAGCCGGCGCGCTCGGAGGCGTCGATCAGTCGACCGAGCAACCGGGTGCCGACCTGTTGGCGCCGCCAAGACGGATGGACGTAGACACTCGACTCCGCCACCCCTTCCCCGACGGTTCTGTGTGAGAAGGCCAACGCTGCCCAACCGACTATCTCGCCGCCATCGACCGCAACCCACCGGTGCGATTGAAGATGCAGCGCATCCCACTCGGTCCAGCCCGGCGCGCTGAGCTCGAGTGTTGCGAGGCCGGACTCGATTCCCAGTTGATAGATCTCTCGTACGGCACACCAGTCGGACGGCTCCATCGAGCGAACCACCGACGAGGTTGCGACTTCCACTGAAGCAGCATCCCGGAGAGGAGCGCAACACACAACGCGGATTCGTGCAGGAGTTAGTTCTGCATCCACGGAAGTTCGTCATAGGCTTATCTCGAGTGCGCAGGAAGGGGTGCCCTGCGTTAACCCCCTGTTCACGGAGCCGGCTCTAGGATCGTTTGAATGTTGGAACGCTGGCTTCGGATCGAGCTCAGGCACCTCTTCGCACTCGAGGCGGTTGCCGAAGAGGGGTCGTTCAGCGCTGCGGGCGACCGGCTCGGCTACGTGCAGTCGGCAGTGAGTCATCAGGTCGCCGCTCTCGAGACGATCGTCGGAAAGCGTCTTTTCGAGCGCACGCGCGGGACAAAGCCCGTTGCGCTGACTCCGGAAGGCCGGATCCTGTACGCCCACGCGAAGACGATTCTCGCGCGCGTGCGTGCTGCCGAGGCCGACCTGTCGGACGATCTCGACCTGAGCTCGCTTCGGGTCGGGTCTTTCCAGATGATCAGCTCTCGAATCGTCTCGCGCGTGCTCCGGCGGCTGGACCGCGAGATCCGCGTGACCCTCGTCGAGCACACGACGGAAGTTGGATTCCTGGAGCAACTCATCGACGGCGGTCTCGACGCGATCTTCGCCGAAGCGCCGCTGCCTCCCGGCCCGTTCGAGTCGGTCAGGCTGTTCGAGGATCCGTACGTGTTGATCGCGCCCCTGGACTCGGATGTCGCGCGCTCCGGAGCGCCGCTCTCGTTGCGTGAGATCGCGGAACTGCCGCTCGTCGGCCACTCGGAGGAGCGCCCCCGTGTCGACCGTCACTTCGAAGTGCGGAACCTGCGCGCGAACTACGTCGCGCGATCCGATGTCAACACGACCGTCCAGGCTCTCGTCCGCAACGGCATGGCGTACGCGGTGGTGCCCCGGTTCGCGGTGGACGAATCCGACGAGGAGATCGTTCTCCTGCCCCTGGAGCCTCTTGACGCGATCGAACCGCGCGTTGTCCTGCTCGTGTGGAACAGCGATCGGACGCTCGAGCGTCCGATCGCCGCGTTCGCCGATGCGACCGTTGCGGTTTGCGGAGAGCTCAACCTCGCCGCCATCGGCGTCTGAGCCTGGCGCGGTGGACGCGAACCACCAGTTCGACTTCTGGCTTGGTGCGTGGCGCGGAACGTGGGCGGGCGAGAGCGGCCCTGCGAGTGCCGTCAACACCGTGACCAAGGAGCACCGTGGCCGGGTCGTCGTCGAGCGGTTCGCTGCCGAGGCTCCCGAGACACTCACCGGGCTCAGCGTCTCCGTGTTCGACGCGAGGGAGCAGCTCTGGAAGCAGACATGGGTCGACGACAGCGGGAGCTATCTCGACTTCTGCGGTGGTTTCGACGCCGGCCGCATGGTGTTGAGCCGCCTGCTCGTGGTCGACGGTGTGTCTGTCACACAGCGGATGGTCTGGCACGAGATCGAGCGCGACCGATTCAGCTGGCTGTGGCAGCGAGCACGGGGTGCCGGCGAGTGGGAGACGCTCTGGGCTATCGACTACCGGCGCATCGCAGCTTCGAGCGCGGCCATTAGTGGGGTCTGACTCTCGGGTCGAGGAAGCCGTAGCTGACGTCGACGATGAAGTTGAAGACGATCACGCAGAGGGTGGCGAAGACGACGATGCCGGTGATCATCGGCAGGTCGTTGAAGTTGTAGGCGTTGATCACTTCGTGGCCGAGGCCGGGCAGGTTGAAGATGCTTTCGGTGAAGATGGCGCCGCCGAGCGCGAGCCCGAGGTCCATGCCGAGGATCGTGACGACGGGCAGCATGCTGTTGCGGAGCACGTGCTGGACCATGACGCGGCTCTGCGAGGCGCCTTTGGCGCGGGCGGTGCGGACGTAGTCCTCGGACATCGTTTCCATCACGTTGGCCCGGACGAGCCGCACGTAGAGGGCGGCGAAGAGGATCATGAAGGTGATCCAGGGCAGGATCAGGTGGTAGGCCCAGTTGACCGGGCCGCTGCACTGGGCGCCGGCGGTTCCGGGGAAGAAGTTGCAGTAGCCGGCGATCGGGGTCAGGTGCAGCCGGTAGCCGACGACGTAGGAGAGGATCAGCCCGATCCAGACCGGGTGGGCGGAGATCCCGATCAGCACGAAGGTCATCGAGAAGCGGTCCATGAGCGAGCGCGGCCGCAGCGCCGAGAGGATCCCGACCGGGATCGACAGCGACAGCCAGAAGACGGCGCCGCCGAAGACCAGCGAGGCCGTGACCGGCGCGTCCTTGAAGATCGTGTCGCGGACCGCCTGCCGGTTCACAAACGAATGCCCGAGCGAGCCGTGCCCGATCAGGTTCCAGACAAAGCGCAGGTACTGCTGCCAGATCGGCTCGTCCAGATGCAGATAGTGACGCACCCGGGCGATGTCGGCCGGCGTCGCCGACTTCCCCGCCGCCAACGCAGCCGGATTCGCCGGAATCACCCAGAAGATCAGATAGGTGATGATCGTGGCCACGAAAAACAAGAAGATGGCCCAGAAAATCCGCCTGATGAGGAACTGCGTCATGTCGATGCCTCGTTTTGGTCGCCGGAGAGGACAGCGGCTACCCGGAGGGGCGCGGCGGGCGCCCCTCCGAATGGTGCCGGTAGGAGTAGGCAGCGGCGGCTAGCCGACCGCCAGGGCGTTGTAGTACGGCTCGCCGAGGTACGTGCTGTAGATCCAGTTCTTCACGCGTGCCGATACGAGAAATCGGTTCGTCGCGATCAGGTACGGGACGACCGGCGCGTACTTCACCATCAGCTCTCGGTCCAGCTTTGCATATGCCGAGGCGCGCGCTTCGCCGGAAAGTGAGGCGGCGTGATCGAGCTCGGCGTCGAACTTCGCATTGTTGAAGTAGGTGTAGTCGTTGTTGTGAGCATCCTGGATCTTGCGGCCGTCGAAGAGCACGTTCAGGTAGTCGAACGGGTCGAAGTAGTCGGCGCACCAGCCGCCGTTGGTGACGAAGTTGTACGTGGTGCCCTTGGTCTGGATCACCTGGTAGTAGTTCGTCGCCGGGGTCGGCACGTCGTTGACCTTGAACCCGACCTGCTTGAGGTTGTACTCGGCAACCTGAGCACGGTTGGTCGAGTACGAGCTGGTGGTGTGGACGACGTTCAGCGTCGGCGCCGAGGCAATCGCGGCACCGCCGACCTTCTTCGCCTGGGCGATGTTCGCGCCCTTGACCGCATACCCGCTGAACTTCTTGTAGCCGGGGATGCCGGGGACGAGGATCTGCGAGGTCCGCGAGCCGGCGAACGCGCCGAGCAGGCGAACCTGGGCCGGACGGTCGATCGCCCAGTTGACGGCCTTGCGGACGGCGACGTTGTCGAACGGGGGACGGGCGTTGTTCATGCCCATGTAGCTGACGCACGACGTCGCGCCGACGAAGAAGCGGCCCTTGTTGATGCCGTAGGTGTTGGCGAGATCCGTCGCCGCCGTCGGCGGTATGAAGGCGATGTCGAGGTCGGATTCCCCGGCCTTGACCTGCAGCAGCGACTGGTCGATGTTCACGTTGGGGGTGAACACGATCTGGTCGGGGTTGGCCGGCCGGTTGCCCTTGTAGTAGGGGTTGCGCGCCAGCACGGTGCTGCGGCCCGGGTCACGGCTCTTGATGTAGTACGGGCCCGCCGCCGGATAGGTGTTCAGGCCGTTGGACGAGTAGGCCATGTTCGGCTTGACCGCCGTGAACCACTGCATCGAGAGAATCGAGACGAAGGTCGCGTTCGGCTTGGTCAGCTTGAACGTCAGCTTCTGCCCCTTCGCGCTGATCCCCGAGATGTGGGCGCTCTTGCCCGCCAGGAACGCAGCGCCACCGACAACGGTGTTCTGCAGATCCAGGTTGACGCCGAGCGGCGAGCCCATCTTCGGGCTCAGGATCCGCTCCCACGAGCGCTGATAGGCGGCCGCGGTCACCGGCGAGCCGTCACTGAACTTCAGGCCCGACCGGATCGTGAACGTATACGTCTTCCCGTCCTTCGAAACGGTCGGGAACGCCGTCGCAGCCTGCGGATACAACTGGCTGCCGGCGACACCCGCCTTCTCCGGGAAATTGACGAGCTGCATCGCCGTCGTGAAGAGCATCGACCAGTCGTCGGTCCGGTAGGCGAGCTGCGGATCGACGAAGTCGAAGTCGGCACTGTTCTCGTTCAGTCTGAGCGTGCCTCCCTTCAGGGCCGCTGCCGAACCTGCCCGCTCGATCCCTGAGTTGGCGGCCCCGACGGACAGCGCGCCACCGAGCAGTACGACGCCCAGCACCAACATGATCAGCGAAACGCTGTTCTTCCTGCGCATGTCTTTCCCCACTTTCTCTGGCGGTTTCCGCTCGGCGAGCGGCACCACGGAGAAGCTTGGAAGCGTGAGACCGCGTTTGTGTGTGAGACGCAGATAGGCCTGTGACGCTTTCGGCCCGGCGTTCGGCGATGGAGCACGCGGTCACGACTACGGAGGCGCCCTCGGCGATCTCCCCGATGACCACCCGGAGGCTGCGGCGGAAGATCAGGTCGATGAAGGAGATGCTGCTTGTCGGCCGAGGCGGCGAAGGTGTCGTCCTCGCATCGCAGATCCTCGCCGAGACGTTCGCTCGGGCGGGCTTCTGGGTGCAGAGCTTTCCGGAGTTCACCGCCGAGCGGCGCGGTGCGCCGATCTCGGCGTTCCTGCGCTGGGACGAGTCCGCTCCGATTCACAGCCGCTACAAGGTGCGTGACTGCGACGTCCTCGTGGTCGTCTCTCCCTCACCGCCGTCCGACCAGATCCTCCGACGGGTCAGAGCGGGCGGCCTGGCGGTCGTGAACCGTGAGCAGCGGTTGCCGATCTCCGGCCCCTTCGAGATCGTGCGCGTTCCCGCCTCGCGCATCGCCGAGGAGAACGGCATCCTCTCGTCGGAGGGCCGGCCGATCGGAAACGTCGCGGTGCTCGGTGCATGCGTGAGACAGCTCCTCCCGGACGGGATCGAGTTCCTGGAGCAGGCGGTCGTGTCCCGGACGGGCGCAGCGGCCGAGGCGAACATCGCAGCAGCCAGGGCGGGCTACGCGCGCTGTACGAGGCAGCACGCTCGTGCGGGCGACGTGCCCGTCGACATCGCGCCGGCGGCGGCTTCGCGACGGGCGAGGCCGCCGGTCTTTGCGGTGAGCACGACGGACTCTCGCGGCAACCACACGGGGACGTGGTCGCTCGACCGGCCGCTGATCTCGGCCGGCTGCACCGCCTGCGGCGTGTGCGCGCTCTTCTGTCCGGAAGGGGCGATCACGAGGGACGACGGCTCGATCCTCGTCGACTATCTCTATTGCAAGGGCTGCGGGATCTGTGAGGTCGTCTGTCCGGTTCGCAACGCGATCGCGATGGAGGCGGTGGGCGCGTGACCCGGACGCTGCCCCGCGGACGGGTCGTGCTGACTGCCAACGACGCCGCTGCGTACGCGGTGATGCTCGCACGGGCCCGCGCGATTGCCTGCTACCCGATCACCCCGCAGACGCTCATCGTCGAGCGGCTCGCGGATCTCGTCGCGGGACGTGACGACATCGAATTCGCAAACCTCGAAAGCGAGCACTCGATGTTCGGCTACGTCGTGGCGGCGGCGCGGGCGGGGGTCCGAACGTTCACGGCCACCTCGTCGCAAGGCTTGCTGTACGCCCACGAGCAGCTCCACCGTGCATCGCGAGAGCGTGTGCCGCTGGTCGTCGTCAACGTCAACCGGGCGGTTTTCGCCCCATGGAGCATCGAGCCGGATCTGTCGGACAGCATGAGCCAGCGGGACACCGGCTGGATTCAGCTCTACTGCTCGTCGGCGCAGGAGGTGCTGGACAGTGTGCTGTGCGCGTACCGGATCGCGGAGACGGTCATGCTGCCGGTGCTCGTCTGCGCCGAGGGCTTCCTGCTCTCGCACACCTCCGAGGTGCTCGACGTCCCGGAGCAGGATGCGGTCGACGCGTTCCTGCCGGAGCTCGGGCCGCCGGCCGACTGGCTGCTCGATCCGGCGAATCCCCGCGCCTACTCCTCGTTGCCGCAGCCGAACGACTACTTCGCGTTCCAGCACAACGTGGCGGCCGCGATGGATGACGCTCGATCGGTGATCGCGGACATTGCGTCGGAGTTCACCTCGCAGTTCGGGCGCGAGAAAGTCGGCGCGCTGGAGATTCGCGGGAACCCCGACGCGGACGCGGCGCTGGTCACGATCGGGACGATCGGCGATTCCGCGCAGGAGCTGCTGGCCGACGACGACGACGACCTGCTGCTCGTCCGCGTGCACTCGTTTCGCCCGTTCCCGGCGGCGGAGCTTGCCGCCGCTCTCGCGCGCGTCTCGTACGTCTCCGTGATCGACCGCGCTCCCGGGTTCGGCTCGCTCGGGCCGCTCGGCGCAGACCTCAAGTCGCTCGAGTTGCCGCACGCGCGGGCCGCCGCGAACTTCATCTGCGGGCTGGGCGGGGTCGACGTGACACCCACCACGCTGCGCTGGGCGCTGATGCAAACGCGAGCGCGCGGGTCGAACGACCTGCCCGTGTACGTTCCCGAGGAGGTGTAGCGATGCCTGCGTGGCTGGACGAGCTCGTGGCGGAGGACAAGCTCCTCCTTCCAGGTCACAGCGCCTGCGCGGGGTGCGGGCCGGCGATCAACGTTCGACACGTGCTCGGCGGGCTTCGTGCGGCGACGCCGGACTCGCGGATCGTGCTCGTGATCCCGGCGTCGTGCTGGACGATCATCGCCGGTATCTACCCGGCGAACGCGTTCGGCGTCTCGGTCCATCTGACGCCTTTCGCCTCCGCTGCGGCCGAGGCATCCGGCATCAAGGCTGCGCTGCGCCTCCGGGGTCTGAACGACACGACCGTGGTCGTCTGGGGCGGAGACGGCTCGACCTCCGACATCGGCTTCTCCGGGCTGTCCGCGGCCGCCGACCGGAACGAGGATCTCGTCTACGTGCTGAACGACAACGAGGCGTACATGAACACCGGCGTCCAGAAGTCCGGCGCCACCCCGGAAGGCGCCTGGACGACGACGACGCCGGTCGGCTCGCCGAGGACCGGGCCGAAGAAGGACATCTCCCGGATCATGGCCGCGCACGGGATCCCGTACGTCGCCACGCTCGCGCTCGGCTCCGTTCCGATGCTGCGCGATTTCCGGGCCAAGGTCGCGCGGGCCGCCGAGGTTCCGGGCTTCCGGTTCCTGCACATCCTCGGCGGCTGCCCGCCAGGTTGGCGATACCCGACGGACCAGTCCACCGAGGTGGCACGGCTCGCGGTGGAGTCGCATTACTTCCCGCTCTTCGAGTGCGATCACGGCGAATGGAGGATCACCTTCTCGCCGAAGCGCACGTTGCCGATCGGCGAGTTCCTCCGGACTCAGGGACGGTTCGGCCACCTCACCGAAACGGAGATCGACGTCATTCAGTCGCACGTCGACGAGCGTTGGGATCTGCTCGCGGGGCTGCAGGCCGAGCACTGAGGGAGGGATCGACGGACAGCGCAACGGCGCCGTTCACGGCGCCCGAGCGCAACCTGGCGAGCGCTTCGCCGGCGGCGCTCAGGGGGAACGCCTCGACCTCGGTCTGGACCGGGACCCGCGGAGCGAGCGCCAGGAACTCCTCGCCGTCGGCGCGCGTGAGGTTCGCCACCGACCGGATGGTTCGTTCCTCCCAGAGCAGGTCGTACGAGAAGGCGGGGATCTCGCTCATGTGGATCCCCGCGCAGACGACGCTCCCGCCCTTGCCGACGGCGGCGAGGGCGGCCGGGACGAGCTCCCCGGCGGGGGCGAAGATGATCGCCGCGTCGAGCGGCTCCGGCGGCTGC
Source organism: uncultured Thermoleophilia bacterium (assembly GCA_963826485.1). Lineage (GTDB taxonomy): Bacteria > Actinomycetota > Thermoleophilia > Gaiellales > Gaiellaceae > PALSA-600. Next base: position 24,191 of record CAWGXF010000008.1, on the reverse strand, counting down.
TCGCCCGACGCGCCCGCCCATTCGGCGCCGAGCGAGCGCGCGTAGGCCCGGCCCGCCTCGTCGTCGGCGCGCGTGAAGGCGAAGACGCGTCGTCCCTGTGCGCGCGCGACCTGGCAGATGATGTGGGCGGCCGCCCCGAAGCCGTAGAGGCCGACGCGCTCCGCGTCGCCCGTGAAACGCAGCGCGCGGTAGCCGATCAGGCCCGCGCAGAGGAGCGGCGCCGCCTGCAGGTCGGGGTAGCCCGCCGGGATCGGGAAGCAGTAGCGCTCGTCGGCGATCGTCTGCTCGGCGAAGCCGCCGTCGATCGTGTAGCCGGTGAAGCGCGCGCTGTCGCAGAGGTTCTCTCGGCCCGAGCGGCAGTAGCGGCAGCGCCCACAGGTCCAGCCGAGCCACGGGACGCCGGCCCGCTGCCCCACGTCGAAGCGCCCGACGTTCGGCCCGAGCTCGCGGACCGTCCCGACGATCTGATGGCCGAGGACGAGCGGCAGCTTCGGCTCGCCGAGCTCGCCGTCGACGATGTGCAGGTCGGTGCGGCAGACGCCGCATGCCCGCACCTCCAGGCGAACCTGGCCGGAGCCGGGCCGCGGTTCCGGCAGCTCCACCGCCTCGAGTGGCTGGCCGACCCCGGTGAAGAGCATCGCGCGCATGCCGGCGGCGCGGTGCTCAGCGGTTTCCGGACACGAGCCCGGTGCTGCCCGCCGCCGCGGCCGCCCGTTCGAGCCACGGCGTTGCGTGCAGGCGCTCGAACGTCGCCCGCGCCTCGGCGACGAGCGGCTCCGCCTCGCTCTCGCGTCCGTCCCGGGCCAGCAGCTCGCCGTGCTGGAGCTGCACGACCGCCGTCCAGAAGGGTGTCCCGAGCGCATGGAACGCGTCCGCGGCCGCCGTGAGGCCGGCCCCGGACGAATCGAGCAGTCCCCGGAAGCGAAGGGCCTGCGCCTCGAGATAGGGCGGCCGCAGACCCGGCTGGAGCGCCCCGATCTGGGCGAGGATCTGCTCGGCCGGCTCGAGCTCGCCGAGCGCGAACGTCGCCTCGAGCGCGACGACCAGGCCCTGTTTCGACTGCTGGCTGCTCGCGGAGAAGCCGCCCCGTGCCACGGCGTCCGCCTCGATCCCGAGGCGGCGGGCCTCCTCGAACCGTCCTTCCGCGAGGCGGACGGCCGACGATCCCGCGAGGTAGGACGACCGGTCCTGCAGGTCCGCCACCGACTCGAGCGAGGCGAAGAGCCCGAGGATCCGCCGTCCCTCTGCGAGGTCGCCGCGGTTCAGGTGGATCGGGACGACGCCGTCGAGCAAGCTCAGGGTGGTGGAGGTGAGGATCTGCTCCTCCGAGATCTGCTCGTAGTAGGCGAGCGCCTCGTCCCAGCGCCCCAGCATGTTGAGCGGCCAGGTGAGCTCGGCGAGCGTCGAGAGCTCGCCCCTGCGGTCGCCGCGGCGGCGGCCGAGCTGCAGGGCCTCGAGCAGGTGGCCGTGCGCCTCCTCGTAGCGGTCACGGTGGAATGCCCGGTCGGAGAGGTGGAAGTAGATCCTTGCCACCTCGTCGAACCGATCGTGCTCGAGGGCGATCGCAAGGGCTCGCTCGAGGAACGCGAGGCCCTCCTCGGGGCGAGAGCGCGCCGATGCGAGCTGTGAGCGGAGCACGAAGCCACGGGCGAGCAGTGGAGCCGAGCCCAGGGCCTCTGCGACGCCGAGCGCGCGGTCGAGCCGCTCAGCGGCGCGGTCGAGTTTGCCGCGGAAGAGGCCCTCGGCCGCGGCGCCGAGCCAGAGGTCCGCGACGTCTGCGTCCGGCTCGTCGTTCTCGACGTTTGCGAGGGCCGATTCGACGCGTGCCTCGGCGTCGTCGTAGCGTCCCTGGAAACGCTCGACTGCGCTGAGCCGGCCAGAGACGCGGGCCGCGGCATGTGTGCTCCCCTCGGCCTCGTAGAGCACGATCGACTCGGCCAGGAGTGGGGCGGCGCGGTCGAGGTCGGCCGCACCGAAGGCGAGGACACCGGCGCGCTCGAGCAGCCTGGCGCGATCGTGCCCGTTGTCAGTGAGCCCCGCCGCCTGCTCGAGATAGCGTCGCGCCTCGCTCTTCGCGCCGAGCGACTCCGCGCGGTTGCCCGCACGTCTCTGGGTCGCACATGCCTGCGCTCGGATCGCATCCGCATCCTCGGCATCCGGCACCGCGTTGTAGGCGTCGAGATAGTGCGACGCGAGCACCTCGACGACCTCGTCGTCGTCCGGGAAGGTGCTCTGCAGGTGCTCGGCGGCGGCGAGATGGCGGGCGCGGCGCTCCCTCTTCGAGAGCGTCTCGACCGCCACATGGCGGACGAGGTCCTGCAGGAAGCCGTACTGGCCGTGCTCGGGCGAGCGCGGGTCGGCCTGGAGCGAGAGCACCTCTTTGCGGACGAGCGAGTTGAGCAGTGGCTCGAGCTCGGCCTCTCCGAGCCCCGAGACGGCCGCTGCGGCGGCGGTCGTGAACGTCTTGCCGACGATCGCCGCGTCCTGCAGCAGCCGGCGCTCCTCGGCCGGCAGGCCGTCGAGCCGCGCCGCGATCAGCCCGTGCAGGGTCTCGGGAACCTCGAGCGAGGACACCGCGCCGGTCAGCTCGTAGGACGAGCCCTCCGCCCTGAGAAGGCCCCGGTCGAGCAGCATGCGCACCGTCTCGACCGCGTAGAGCGGGACGCCCTCGGCGCGTGTCAGGATCTGGTCGCGCAGGCCGGGGGGGAGGCCCGGCACGAGGCCGGCCAGCAGCTCGGACATCGCCGCGGGCCCGAGCGGCTCGAGGTAGATGGAGGTGAAGCTCCGGAGGCCGGCCCCCCAGCCGGAGCGCCGTTCGGCGAGCTCGGGACGTGCGAGTGTCACGACGAGCAGCGACGACGAGCGGGACCACTCCAGGAGGTACTCGATGAAATCGAGCAGGCTCGCGTCGGCCCACTGGAGGTCTTCGAAGACGAGCACCGTCGGGTAGGTGTCCGCGAGCCGTTCGAAGAAGAGCCGCCAGGCGGCGAAGAGGTCGGAGCGGTCGGCGCTCACGGCATCCGAGAGCCCCAGTAGCTGCGCGATCCGCGGCTCTGCGAAGCTGCGCTCCTCCTGGTCGAGGATCGTCTCCGACAGGGTCGCCTGGAGCTTCGCGAGTGCGGACGCCGGCTCCTCGTCCTCGGCGATCCGGGCCCGCATGCGCACCATGTCCGCGAGCGCCCAGTAGGTGACGCCTTCGCCGTAGGCGAGGCACCGTCCGCGGTGCCAGTAGACGTTGTCCGCGAGCCCGTCGAAGTACTTGTAGAACTCCCAGACCAGGCGTGACTTGCCGATGCCTGCGATGCCGGTCACGGAGACGAGGTGCGCCCTGTGCTCCTCGGCCGATCTGTGGAACAGCTCCTTGACCAGGCGCAGCTCGCGGTCGCGGCCGACGAACGGCGCCTCGAGACCGACGGACCGCTGTGCGCCCTGGCGCCCGGAGATGATCCGGACGGCGCGCCACAGCTCGACCGGCTCCGACTTGCCCTTCAGCTCGTGCGTGCCCGCCTCTGCGTAGACGATCGCCCGTTCGCTCGCGCGCCGCGTGGCCTCGCCGACGAGCACCTGGCCGGGCTCGGCGGCGGACTGGATGCGGGCTGCCGTGTTGACCAGGTCGCCCGCAACCATGCCCTGGCCCTCCGCGCCGATCGTCACGGCGGCCTCGCCGGTCAGCACCCCGACCCGCGCCCGCAGGTTCTCCTCGCGCTGCTCCTGGCCGAGGGCCGAGACCGCGGCGACGAGATCGAGCGCTGCGCGGACGGCGCGCTCGGCATCGTCCTCCGTCGCAACGGGCGTGCCCCAGACGGCCATCACCGCGTCGCCGATGAACTTCTCGACCGTCCCTCCGTACAGCTCGATCAACCGCTTGGCGGTCTCGAAGTAGCGCGAGAGGAGCTCGCGCACCTCCTCGCTGTCGCGGTGCTCGGCGAGCGTGGTGAAGCCGACCAGGTCGGCGAACAGCACCGAAACGAGCCGCCGTTCGGCGGCTGGGGGCTGAGCGGGTGGCGGTGGCGATGCCGCCGCCCCCTCCCCGAGCGGGGTGCCGCACTCGTTGCAGAAGCGAAACCCAGGGTCGTTCGCCGCTCCGCAGGCCGGGCAGGCGGCGGCGAGCGCACCGCCGCAGCCGCCGCAGAACTTCGCTCCGGGTTTGTTCTCGGTGCCGCATGCCGAGCAGGTCATCACCGCTGAGCGTAACGCCGGGCGCGGCGCCGTGCACTCTCGCCGCTAGCGTTCGCGCTGCTCGGCGCGGAGTTCGGCCTGGTAGCGCTCGGCCTCGTCGAACTCCTGCTCGTTCCGCCTCAGGTCTGCCGCCGTCTCGCCGGCAGGGTGCTCGCCGGCGCCTGCAGATCGCCGCACCGCGAGAAAGGCGATCACGAGCAAGGGGATCGCCACGGCCGCAAGGATGATGATCGGGAGCACGGCGTCACCCTATGTCCTCGGAGCACCGCGTGCGAAACCCGCGAGGTCAGTCGACCGGCGCATGCGCCGGCTCGTCCCGCCGTCGGCGCGACCTGGACGGCCGCTCGCCCGGCGGCTCGATGGTCACGTCGGGAAGCGCGCGGTCGAGCCAGCGGGGGATCCACCACGACCGCTCGCGCAGAAGGGTGAGCAGCGCGGGCACGAGGGTCATCCGCATGAGGAGCGCATCCGTGAGGATCGCGACGCCGAGCAGCAGCCCGAACTCCTTGGACACCCGGTCGGGAGAGAGCAGGAACGAGAAGAACACCGAGGACATGATCAGGGCCGCCGCGACGATCACCCGGCCGACGCCGGCGATGCCGTCTTTCACCGCCTGCACCGTTTCCACCCCGTGCACGTGCTCTTCGCGGATCCTGCTCATCAGGAAGACCTCGTAGTCCATCGACAGCCCGAACAGGATGGCGAAGGCGATCGGCGGGACGAAGCTCTCGATCGGGCCGGTGCGGTCGAGCCCGATCAGGCTGAGGCCGACGCCTTTCTGGACGACGAGCGTGAGGACGCCGAAGCCGACGAGAGCAGACATCAGCGTCGTGAGCGCAGCCTTGAACGCGATCACCGCCGAGCGGAACGCCATCGCCAGGACGAGGAACGTGATGCCGATGATGTAGAGCAGGAACACGGGCACGCGCGAGAAGATCTGGTGGCCGATGTCCGTGAAGGCCGCGTTCGTTCCCGACACGTAGGCGTGGGCACTCGATCCCGCGAGCGCCGTCGGGATCACCTCGTGTCGGAGATGGGCGACGAGGTCGTCGGTCTTCGAGTCCTGCGGCGCGTACCGCCCGTAGGTGTTGATGATCGCGACGGATGCCTTCTCCGCCGTCTTGGCGTTGTAGATCGGCTTGTTGACGGACTTCAGCCCCGGCACCTGCTGCAGCGCGGCCTTGATCGTGGTTGCCGCGGCGTGATCGGACTGGAGGTCGACGACGATCGGGATCGGCTCCGTGAACCCGGGCCCGAACCCCTTCGTCAGCAGGTCGTAGGCCTTGCGTGTCGTCTGGTCCTTCGGGGCCGTTCCCGCGTCCGCCAGGCCGAGGCGGGCGACGAGCACCGGCGAGGCGAGCAGGAGCAGGACGGCCACCACGACCGGGAGCACGACCTTCGCGTTTCGCGAGACGAAGCGTCCCCACGCGGCGACGGGTGTTCGCTGCTGTCCCTCTCGGGACTCGTCGACCGGGCGCATGCCGAGCCGGCCGCGGTCGATCTTCGGTCCCAGCAGCGACAGGACGGCCGGAAGGAGAGAGTTCGCGAGGAGCACCGCGGTCAGCACGCCGAGCGCGCTGCCGATCCCGAGCTTCGTGATGAAGTCGAGCCCGATCAGCGCGAGCCCGGTGATCGAGATCGCCACCGTCGCGCCCGCGAAGATCACCGCCCGCCCGGCCGTTGCACCGGCGGCCGCCGCCGCCTCCTGCGGCGTCAGACCGTCGTGCAGGAGCTGGCGGAAACGGGTGACGATCAGGAGCGTGTAGTCGATCCCGACACCTAGGCCGATCATCGGCACGAGGATCTCGGTGATCGTGTTGAAGTGCGTCAGACGGGCGGCGAGGAAGAGGATCAGGAACGCACCCAGTACGGCGACGATCGCGAAGAGCAGCGGAATCGCGGTCGGCACGAGGGCGCGGAAGAGAACGATCAGGATCACGAACGCCGCGAGCAGCCCGATCAGGTCGGAGAGGCCCTGTGTCGGCGGAGCGCTCTCGGCCTCCCCGGTGAACTCGACCTGCACGCCGGCCGGTTCGCCGATCGCCCGCAGCTGGTCCTCGAGGGCCACGATCCCGGATCGCGGCAGCTGGAAGGAGTTCCGGTCGTACTGGACGTCGAAGAACGCGATGCTGCCGTCGTCCGACAGCTGACTCGTGTCGGACAGCGGGCTCGTGATCGGCTGCAGGTCCTTCGGGTTCTCCGCGAGGTCGTGCTGCGAGGCCTTCCCGGCGGCGAGCATCCGGTTGACCACCGCGGTCCCGGTCGGAGAATCGAGCTGCCCGTCCGGCTTCGAGAGCACCACGCGCAGGGCTGCGCCCTTCTCGCCGCCGAACTTGGCCGTGATCAGGTCGGTCGCCTTCTGGGTGTCCGAGCCGGGGATCTTGAAGTCGTTGATCAGCTTCCCGTGGAACGCGGCGTTCAGGCCGATCAGCAGCACGAAGACCCCGACCCACGTCGAGACCACGCGCCAGGGGTGGCGCGCACAATGGCCCGCCCAGCGGGCCAGCGCGCCTTCGTGGGCTACACGCTGCTCGTCCGCAAGCTGGTCAGCTGCCGCCCCGCGGCTTTCCCCCCCGGCCATCGACGCAGCATGCCCGATCGGACACGGCCGCCGCGAGGTAAGGCCGAGCCGGGGCATTTCAGCGGAGCGGCATTCTGGCCGATTTGCAGGGATGACGACCGCCAGGCTCCGCCGAATCCCCTAAAGGGAGGTTGACGGGTTGTCGATGCCTACTACATGAAGAGGAAGCGGATGCTGGAGGCCCTCATCGAGGAGTCGAGTTGACACTGCCGAGCCGGAGGCGCGGCCCCGACCGGTTGGGCGCGAGTCGTCCCGGGACAGGCTCCTCCGAGCGCGGACAGTTGCTGATCGAGACGTTGATTGCGATCAGCGTGCTCGCGATCCTCTCGGTCGCGGGCATCGCCGTGCTCGCCAGCGGGATCCTTTCGCAGAGCCTGTCCCGCCAGCGAACCATCGCCGAGCAGCTCGCGCTGCAGGACATGGAGAACTTCCGCCAGATGGGGTACACCAACGTGGGCACGAAGACCGGCTATCCGACCAACCCCGCCGTGCTCGCGAGCGTGCCGGTCTCGGTCACCGGCCTGAGCGGCACGCTGAAACGGCAGGTCACGTATGTCGACGACCCCGCCTCCGGGACGCCGTACACCACCCATGCCGACTACAAGCGCGTCACGATCACGGTCACGCGAAACGACGGCAAGGTGCTCACCACCCAGACGACTCTCTTTTCGCCGTTCGACGCGAGCGACTACGGCGGTCCGAACGTCGGCACGTTGCAGGTCACGATCCAGGACATGGCGTCGACCGCCGTCGTGCCTGGGGTGACCGTCTCGATCGCGGGCGGGCCGAGCGGATCGGCCAACGACGTGACCGACGCCACCGGCGTCGCCACCTTCCCGGCGCTCAAGCCGAACCCCTCGAGCGGCTCCACCAAGTGCTACGAGGTCACCGTCACGCCTCCGGCCGGCTACGCGGTCTACTCGAAGGACGCGCCGAGCTCGTGCGGAAGCTCACCTGCTGATGCTGTCGTCACGGCCGCGCAGACGGCCTCGACCACGATCCGCATCTACAAGCCGGCGTACGTGACCTTCGACGTCACGCGGTGGAAGCAGCCGTACACCGCTGCGACCACGACCGTCAATCTGGCGGCCACCATCGGCGGCTCGGCGGTCACTGCCGGCCCCTACACGGTCCCGACCACCGGAACGCTGACCACGCCGGCCACGCTTGCCCCAAGCTCTGCCTGGACGATCACCGGGTCGTCGGGGATTCTCGCCGCGGCAGCGCAGACCGTTCCGATTCCGGACCCCCTGAACTACCCGACGACATCGGCTGCGACGGTGGAGATCGCACTTCCCGACACGACCGTCACGGTCAAGAAGAGAAAAACGACCGGCTGCTCTGTCTACTCGGGCATCGACGTGTCGATCTCGGGGGGGCCTGACAACCTCGTGGCCCTTACAGGCACCACAAACTCGTCCGGCGTGGCGAACTTCGATCTCACGCCCGGCCCGAACTACACGATGACGACCGTGACCACGCCGGCCGGCACCACCGTCACGCCGACGGTGGCCGTTGCGGCATCGCCGACCGCGACTGCGATCACGATCACCGTGATCCAGAGCGGCAGCGGGGCATGCCCGTGAGCGAGTCGATCACGAGCGTTGCACGCGACCGGCGCGGATTCACACTCGTCGAGCTGCTGGTCGCGATGGCCGTGCTCGGCATCGTGCTCGCCTCGATGGCGGCGCTCCTGTCCGCGGTCTACACCACGGGCACGCAGACCGTCGAGGCCGGCACCCTGCAGGACAACGCCCGGTCGGCCGTGGACACGCTCGTCGCCGACCTCCGGCAGGCCTACACGGGCGATTCGACGACGACGTCGATCGCGAGCTTCTCGAGCACCTCGATCACCTTCTATTCGCCCGACCGGCAGCAACCCTTCCATCTGCGCAAGATCGCCTACCGGCTGTCCGGGAACACGCTGCAGCGGGCATTCGTCACCAGCACCGACACGGACGGACCGCCCTGGGTCGGTCTGACAACGCTCGGCGGCTGGCAAAACGTCGCCTCGTCAGTGGTTGCCAACCCGGGCGGAACGTCCGTGTTCAGCTACCTGAAGAGCGACGGCGTAACACCGGCGACCACTGCGTCGGACATCGACCGCGTGACCGTGACCGTGACCGTGAAGCAGCCGGGCTCGCGCAACGGAGCTTCGACCTACCAATCGAGCGCCGACCTGAGGACCTTCCAATCATCATGAGACTCAGCACACCACGCCTCCGCGACGAGCAGGGAATCGCGCTCGTGCTCGTGATCATCATCGGCCTCGTCCTCACGACCGTTTCGGCGGTGCTGGTGACAGCGCTCGTCAACGAGACCTCCCGCTCGAGTCATTCGGTCGTCAGGCAGCAGTCCTTCCAGGCGGCGGAAGCCGGCCTCAATTCGTACGCCTCCAAGCTGATCGAGGACGGCCTCTTCTACTCGCATTACGTCGCGCCGGGCGAGTCGACGCGCAAGGATCCGGTGACCAGCAACCTGGTCACTGCGGGCAATCCCTGGCCCTATGGCCTCGCCTGGACGTATCCGAACGGCCACGACTGGGTCTCGACGGCACAGCTCCCGAACAATTACGAGTACAGCCTCCAGATCACCCCGCCGAGTGCCGCTGCCTGTGCCACGCCGACGAGCCCGCTGTGCGGCGCGATCACGATCGTTGCCACCGGTCGGCCCCATGCAGACGCGAACACGCAAGACTGGCGCGAGGTCGAGGCCACCATCCGGCCGAGCTCGATCTCCGACTACTACCGGATCGTCAACGGCGATGTCGCCTTCGGCAGCACCACGACCACCAACGGCAAGGTCTACGCCGCGGGCAACATCACCCACGACGGCACCGCCAACGCGAATCTCTACGCCGGTGGGAAGGTCACCGGTTCGGTCAGCTACGGCTCGGGCGCGACGCACTACGACTCCACCACCAACCCGAAGGTCAGCCAGGTCGTGCCGCCGCTCAACTTCAGCTCGTTTCTCGCGTCCGTCTCGACCATCTCCGCCGTCGCGAAGAAGGCGGGCACCGGTCTGACGAACACGAACGGCCAATACTTCGACACGTCGACGGTTGCCGGTGTCGTCACGAACACCCAGAAGAACTATCCGGCGTGGGTGCTGACGTTCAACACCAACGGAACGTTCAGCATCAAAGCGTGCAAGCCGTCGAGCGGGTCCGATCCGGCGGCCGGCGCTTCGCCAATGTCGACCTGCAGCAGTACTGCCACCTTCAACGTCCCGACCAACGGCGCGATCTACTCGCCGCAGACGATCGTCGTGCTCGGCACGGTGGTCGGGCGCGTCACGATCGGCTCCGGGAACGACATCGACATCGGCGGCGTGCTCAACCCGAAGACATCCGGGACGGACGTGCTCGGGCTCGTGGCGACCAACGACGTCTACATCGCGCAGTACGTCCCGTCGACCTTGACGTGGTCGGCCGCGATCTGCGTGATCAACGGGACGTGGCAGGGAGACAAGTCGGACGGCAGCCACAACACCATGAACTTCACCGGCTCTTCGACGACCGCCAACGGCGGCGACATGACGATGTTCGACACACGGAACTACGACTACGACCCGAACCTCCTGAAGCTGCCGCCGCCGTGGTTCCCGCAGCTGCAGGCCTACACGACGGTCTTCTTCCGCGAGCTCCCGCCCAGCTAGGTCGAAGAGGCCGCCGCCGTCGAGCGGAGCGACTCGAGCGACGACCGGATCTCGTCGGTGAGGATCGCGTACATCGTCGGCTCGACGATCTCGAGGGCTGCCGAGAATGCGGCCTCCGCCTCGTCGGCCCGGCCCTGTGCCGCCCGGACGAGGCCGGCGGCGTGCAGCAGCGACGCGTGCGTCCAGACGTCTTCGCGTCCGACCCGTCCCTGCGCGGCCTTGACGACGCGGTCGGCTTCGTCGGTCTTCCCCTGCTTGACGAGCACCTCGGCCAGTCCCCGCTCGGCCTCGACCAGGTATCCCTGCTCATGGGTGGTCCGCAGGACGCCGACCGCATCCCGGAACGTCTTCTCCGCCCGGGCGGCGTCGCCGCGCTGTTCGTAGACGGCGCCGAGGTTGCTGAGCGTCCAGCCGTACCGGCCGGCGGCGCCCGTCTCCCTGAACAGCCCGAGCGCCTCGAGCAGGTACCTCTCCGCCTCGCCGGACCCGGTCTCGCCGTAGCGGCGGCCGTGCACGGCAAGGGCGAATGCCTTCGCCTCCCGGCTGCCGCTCGCATCCGCGAGCTCCTCGGCGCGCTGCAGCAGCTCGATCGACCGCTTCGCGTCACCCTGTACACCGGCGACACTCGCGAGCTGGGTGAGCGCCAGGCTCTCGAGCTCGGGTCGGCCGGCCTGGTGCGCGAGATCGAGCATCGCCTCGCCGTGCCCGAGGGCGCCGTCCGCCTCACCCCGCCACCAGAAGATCGTCGAGATGAGCGCATGCGCGTCGTAGAGCCCCGCCACCTCGTCGACCGGCAGGATCGCGAGCGCCTCGTCGGCGAGGTCGTGGGCCCGCGTCACGTCGCTCTCCGCATGCAGAGCCAGGTCGGCGAGGAGCACGAGCGCGCGGCCTTCGATGTTCGGAAGACCGGCGGCGCGGGCGTCCGCGAGCGCCGCCTCCGCCTCGGCGCGCACGGTCGGGACATCCGACAGCCGCCAGGCTGCGTGCGCGGCCAGGTAGCGCCGGTCCGGGCTCGCCTCGAGCTCGACGGCGCGCAGCAACGTGCGCCGCGCGGAGACGAAGGCGCCGCGCTGCAACGCACGGCGCCCCGCATCCTCGAGGGCCCCCGCCGTGGTGCGTGTCAGGTCTTCCGAGACGTCGCCGCCGAGCTCGGCGAGCAGCCGCACGGCCTGGTCGAGGTGATAGGCGCGGATCCCGGCGAGCTCGTCGCGGGCCTTCTCGTCGACCCAGGCTGCAAACGCCTGGTGCTCCTCGGCCCGTTCCGCCTTGCTCATCCCCCCGTAGGCGACGTCGCGGATGAGCACGTGCTTGAAACGAAACGCGCGATCACCCGAGATGGTCGAGCGCTCCTCGGGGACGACGAACTCGTGCTCGAGCAGCCCGTCGAGGACTGACCCGACGTCGATGTCGGGGATGAGCCGGTCGAGCGCGCCGCGCCAGAACACGCGGCCGATCAGCGCCGCCGTCTGCAGGATGCACTTCTCGTTCGCCTCGAGACGGTCGATCCGGGCCGCGATCAGCGCCTGCACGCTGTCGGGGATCCGGTCGAGCTCCTCGTCCTCCCGGAGCATGCGGGCGATCTCCTCGATGAACAGTGGATTGCCCTCCGCCCGTTCGAGCACGAGCGCCCGCTGCGCAGCCGGCACCTCGGCGCGAGCGAGCAGGGCGTCTGCCAGCTCGCCGCTCTCGTCCGCGTCGAGTGGCGCGAGCTCGATCGCGCTCGCGCGCCGGATGCCGCCTCCCCAGGTGGGGCGCGTGTCGAGCAGGTCCGGGCGCGTGACGGCGACGAGCAGCACCGGCGCGTTCCGCAGTGACCGCGCGAGATGCTCGATCAGGTCGAGGAGCGGCTCCTCGGCCCAGTGGACGTCCTCGAACACGAGCACGAGGGGCTGCAGGTCGGCGAGCTGCTCGGCCCAGCGCAACGCTGCCCAGGTCAGCTCGGCAGGCGTGTGCTCGCCCTCGGCGGCCCCGAGCACCCCGAGCGCGACGGCGAGCAGGTCGGCGACCGCCTCGCTCTCGCAGGAGAGACGCAGCTTCTCGAACGCCTCGTTTGCCGGGTCGTCGTCGGTGATCCCCGCGCTCGCCTTGATCATCGAGGCGAGCGGCCAGTAGGTCACGCCCTCCCCGTAGGGAAGTGTTCGCCCGGAAAGGATCGTGACGCGCTCGAGCGAATCGACGAACTCCGCGACCAGGCGCGTCTTGCCCAGTCCCGGCTCACCGAAGACCGTCACCAGCTGGACGGCGCGATCCCGCACCGTTCGCTGGAACGTGTTCTCCAGGAGCGCCAGCTCGCCCTCGCGTCCGACGAGCGGTGCGGCCGGGAGCCGCGCGGGGTCGTGCACCCGCAGCGCACGCCACGTCCAGAGCGGCTCCCGCCGGCCCTTGATCTCGAGCGGTCCGGCGCTCTCGACCTCGACTCCTCCCGCCGCCAGCCGTCTCGCGCCCTGGCCGAGGAGGACCTCTCCCGGCTCGGCCGCCTGCTGCAGCCGCACCGCCAGGTTCACGGCCTCACCGGTCGCGAACGTCGACTCGGCGTCCTCGACGACCACCTCGCCGGACTCCACGCCGATCCGCGCCGCGAGGCCGAGCGCCTCGACCTGGGGCACGATCTCGAGTGCGGCCCGAAGCGCCCGCTCCGCGTCGTCCTCGTGGGTCACCGGCACGCCGAACGCCGCCATGACGGCGTCGCCCGCGAACTTCTCGACGGTGCCTCCGTGCTTGGCGATCGTCCCGGAGACCTGTTCGAAATAGCCGTTCACGCGCCGGCGCACGACCTCCGGATCGGCTCCCGCCACGAGCGCGGTCGAGCCGACCAGGTCGACGAAGAGGACCGTTGCAACCTTGCGCTCCACGTACCGACTTTACCGGCAGCCCCTGCTCGAGCCGGAGAGCTCGGCAAGCGCTGCCTGGTAGTCGTTCCAGGTGTCGACGTCGGGTGGGATCGGGCCGTCCACCGGCACGTCGACCGCAGCGGCGGCGTGGCGGTCGAGGAGCTTCCAGACGCCCCGGTCGCCGTGCAGAGCCTCGAGCTCGTCGAACATGCTGCGTGCGAAGGCGAGCGGGTGCCCGCGGCCGTTCTCGTAGGCACACGCGGCGAGGGGCGCGTCGCCGCGCCCGGCAAGCAATGTGGCGACCGTCTCGGGAGTGACGCCCGGCTGGTCGGCGAGCAGCAGCACGAGGACCTGGGACTGCGGGTCGACGGCTCCCAGCGCCGCGGCGATCGACGACGAGCAGCCCGTGCCGAACGCGCGGTTCTCGACGATCTCGACCCCGCTCAGGTCGACCGTCGCCCGAATCTCGTCGGCCGCTGCGCCGAGCACGCAGATCAACTGTGCGAACCCGCAGGCACGTGCCGTGCCCAGGATGTGAGCGAGCAGGGTGCCGTCGCCGTAGGGAAGAAGCTGCTTTGCGCGGCCGAGCCGGCGTGAGGCGCCGGCGGCAAGCACCAGCCCCGCGACGTGGGGGCGGATGTCCGGTTGCATCCCCGGATCCTCGCGGATCGGAGCCGACACTGCAGGCTACGATCGCCTGGTGGCGGCCGGCGGCGTGCACTCGGCCTTCGCGGCGGCGGCGGCCGAGGACGGGATCGTCCTCGGCCCCCGGTCGTTCGACTGGCTCTGCGAACAGGGGCATCTGGGCCTCGAGCGCGTTGCGAAGGCCCGGCGGGACCCGGCGCTCGTCCGTCCCGTCACGGCCGCACTCGAGGTGCTCGCCCGGATCTATGCCCGGCTCGGGGGCGACGTCTCGGTGCTGCAGGCTGCCAGGGAGAACCTCCTCTTGCCGGTGGAACTGGTGCACCGCCCGACCGGCACCGTGATCGAGGTCGACGACTCGGCGCACTTCACCTCGTTCCGGCTCGAAACTCTCGACCTGTATCCCGCCGGCCTCGCCGTGGGCTTCGATGTGGACCGGTACAAGGAGCTCTGCCGCGCGTACGGCCCGGCCACCGACGGGCTGGACGCGCGGCCTCGTTGCCAAGGGCTTCGGGTTCGGAGGCCTGCAGCGCGAACGCGCCTATCACGACGCCCTGCGCGACCTGGCTGTGCCGGCGATGGGGCACCCTCCGCCCGTGCGGATCGCCGCGGTCGACGGGGACGGGGCCGCCGCCTACCGGCGAAACCGCCGGTCACTCGCTGCGCTGCGGGGCCCCGGCGCCGGCTGAAGGGCCCTGATACCCGTCGATCTCCGAGACGTTGACCGTCGCGCAGCGCCCACAGCGAATACGAACCTTCTTGGTCATCTGCACAGGGTGCATCGAGACGGCGAGGACGTTGCCACACTCGACGCAGATGTAGTCGTCCGGGCCGTTGCCGTTGAAGACCGGCCTCGCGGCGTCCTCCTGAACGGCCGTTCCCCCGTCGAAGGGGACTTCGCCGGGACGGATCCGCCGCATCGAGATCGTCGCCATCGAGCCGGGCGTGAGTCAGATCCCGCCGAGCTTGCCCGCGAAGTCGGTGATCAGGGCATCGAGCACGCCAGCGACGACTCCTTCGCCCATCGAGGCCGCCTTGCCGGTGATCTGCGCGCTCGTGTGGATCGTGCCGCCGCCTTCGGTGAGCGTGAAGACGACCGTGGCGTTCGCATGGCCCTGGCCGCCGGCCTCCCTGGACTTGACGCCCATGACGACGCGATGCGCGGCCCCGTCCTGCTCGACGATCTCGACGGTGCCGGTGAAGGTCATCGACATCGCACCCATCTTGATCTTGATCTCCGCCCTGACCGAGCCGGGCCCCGTCTCCTCGAGCACGCTGCCCCCCTCGACGCAGGGGACGACACGCGCCAGGTCGAGGATCGCAGCGAAGCTCTCGTCCAACGGCCTGGCAGTGGTGAAGGAATGCTCGAGCTCGACGGCCATGCGCGGGAGATTAGCGAAGCACTCGAGTAGGCTCTCCCGGTGCCTCTGGCCGGCGGTACACACATCTTCGGGCCTCACAACGCCACTCTCTCCGTCCGGACCGGGCGACGGGGCGCAGTTGCGAAAGCCGGGCACGATCTTCTGCTTCACGTCACCGCCTGGGAGGCGGCGCTCGAGCTCGGTGACGGCGCGGTGCCGGCGAGCCTCAGGCTCGACGCGGACTCGACCTCGCTTCGAGTCCGCGAGGGAACGGGCGGCCTCCAGGCGCTGGGCGACGACGACAGGGCGAACATCGAGCAGACGATCGACGACGAGGTCCTACGGCGGACGAAGATCATGTTTCGCTCGACCGCCGTCGAGACCGCCCAGGCCGGAGACCGCCTCGACGTGCACGGGGAACTGACCCTCGCGGGCGCAACGCACCCGCTGTCGTTCGAGGTCAGCATCGGGCCGGACGGCCGGCTGAGCTCGCGCATCGCCGTCAAGCAGAGCGACTGGGGCATCAAGCCCTACTCGGCGCTCTTCGGAGCCTTGAAGGTCGCGGACGAGGTCGAGGTCGAGGTTTCCGCGGTCGCGGCGGGCTGATCAGTCGCGGTAGACGGTCTGTGCGTCGAGCCCGCCCTCGACGCCGGGCGGCAGGGCGCCGGTGCCGTGCGCATAGAGCGCGATCTCCTCGATCGTCTTCACCCGGCTCGGATCTGCGGCGTCCGAAGCGGCCCACGCGCCGTTCGACCAGCGGAGCGTCTCCGGGGCGGCCTCGAGGGCCATGCCGGCGAGGAGCTGGGCCTTGGCGCGGATCTTCCCGCTGGCGCTGACGATCGCGGCCGCCGTGCCCTGGGATGGAGCGGTGTTGTATCCGTGGCCGACGCCGAAGCGGTTGGTGTCCGCGGGGACGACTTTGACGTCGAGCGCCGGTATGCCGAGCTCGCCGGCGACGAGCTCGGCATACCGGCGCTCGTTTCCGTCGGGCTCCGTCGTCAGGCTGAGCACCATCTTTCCGGTGGGATGCACGCGCAGAAAGACTGCGCGGTAGGCCTCGTCAGCCATCGGTCTCGTCTCCTTCCGGTGGACGGCTCGCGGTGCGCGCGAGCCTCTCACGCTCCTGGTGGGCTGTCAGCGCGTTGTGCTCGTCGAGGTCGCAGAACGCCGGCTGCGGGCCGCCCAGCTGATGCGGGGGCGCGGCCGGGCGATCGCACCCCGGGTAGATGCAGAGCTTGCCCGCGGCGGTCACTCCGTCACCCAGCCCGGAGTGGTGTTGCCTCGGCTCGGCCCGTCGCCGCTCGGCATCGCGACGGAGCTGCCCGGGGCGGGCGTGGCGCTCGGCCACGGCTCGTCCGTCGTGGACGTCTCTGCCACGGCCTGGTCCGGGGTGTCCCATACCTCGGCCCCGATCGCCTCCGCCACCTCGGCCAGAGCCTCGAAGCTGTGGCCGCTGACGAGCGCGTCGCAGTGGGGGAGCGCGGCGAGCATGCCGCCGGACTGGACCGAGAAGCCGTCGGCGCTCACGCGTGGGTTGACCCACACGATCCTGTGGGCGAGCCGGGCGAGCCGGGCCATCTCGCGCCCGACGAGGATCGGGTCGCCGCGCTCCCAACCGTCGGAGAGGATCACGACGACCGCGCCGCGCGCCATCCCGCGGCGCCCGTGCCTGTCGTTGAACTCACGCAGCGCGTCGCCGATCCGCGTCCCGCTCGACCAGTCGGGCGCAACCGAGGCGGCACGCTGGATCGCCCGCTCCGGGTTTCGCGACGCGAGTGCGCGCGTCACCCGTGTCAGCCGGGTGGCGAAGACGAACGCCTCGGCGTTCGGGCCGGTTCGAGCGCCGCACGCGAGGAACTGCAGGTACGCGCGCGCGTACGGCTCCATCGAGCCAGAGATGTCGCACAACAGCACGAGCCGCCGCGGCATGACGCGCCGGCGCCGCCGCGCGAGCCGGATCGGATCGCCCGACGTGCGCAGGCTCGTTCCCAGCGTTCGCCGCATGTCCACGCGCTCGCCCCGCCGCCGTCGCTCGTACCGGCGCGAGCGTCGCAAGGGCGTGCCGAGCTCGAGCCGCGACATCAGCCGGTAGAGCTGGGCGAGCTCGTGAGCATCGAGCGCGTCGAAGTTCTTCTGCCGCAGCACCTCCTCGTCGCTCGCCCTCGCGACGAGCAGCTCGAGCTCGGCATCGCCTGCGTCGCCCGCGTCACCGACGGCAGGCGACGGCCGGCCGCCCGGCGCGTCCTGCTGCGACATCTGGGCCCGAGCCTCCTCCCGGCCGCCGGTTGGGGCCGCGACGGAGTGCGCGTCCTCGCGCACGGCGTCGGCGTCGTCGTCCGCCCGGCGGTCACCGAAGATCGAGAAGAACACCGAGTCGAAGGTCTGCACCTGCGCCCGATCCGAGACGAGCACGGCGCGCATCGTCCAGTAGAGCTGCCGGCGGCTGATCGGGCGCACGAGCGTGAGTGCCCGGGCGAGCTCGGCCGAGCGGGCCGGAGCGGTCGGGACGCCCCGGTCGTGGAGCCGTCGACTCAGAGCGCCGACGAGCGGTGGCAGGTCGAGCTCGATCGTCTCGACCCCGAACGCGGCCGGGCTATCGGCCACGGGTGCGCACGAACTGCTCGAGGCCGGACGCGCGGATCACCTCCTGGTCTTCGTCGTACTTCAGCACCGAGCCGAGGGTGCGGTCGACGGCTGTCGCGTCGAGCACTTCGATTCCGAGCAGGCTCAGTGCGGCCAGCCAGTCGATCGCCTCTGCGATCCCGGGTGGCTTCTGAATGTCGCTGTCGCGCAGGCGTGAGACGGCGTTTGCGACCTGCACCGCGAGCTTCTCGGATGCGCCCTTGACGCGCCGGCGCACGATCTCCACCTCGCGCTCCGGCGTCGGGTAGGAGATATGGTGATAGAGGCAGCGGCGCTTGACGGCGTCGTGCAGGTCACGCGTCCGGTTGGACGTCAGCACGATCACCGGTGGATGCGTGGCGCGGACGGTGCCGATCTCGGGGATCGTGACGCTCGCGTCTGCGAGCAGCTCGAGCAGGAACGCCTCGAAGTCGTCGTCGGCCCGGTCGATCTCGTCGATCAGCAGGACCGCGGGCCGCGGCCCGGGATGCTCGAGGGCCCGCAGAAGCGGCCGGCGGATCAGGTAGTCGGGGCCGAAGAGCTCCTCCTCGGCGAGCCCCGAGCCGCTCGACTCGGCAAGCCGGATCGCGAGCAGCTGGCGCGGGTAGTTCCACTCGTAGAGCGCCTCCGCCGCATCGATGCCCTCGTAGCACTGGAGGCGGATCAGAGGTGTGTCGAGCACCAGCGCGAGCGACTTGGCGGCCTCGGTCTTGCCGACGCCTGCCTCGCCCTCGAGCAGCAGGGGCTGCGGCAGGCGCAGGCTCAGGAACATCGACGTCGCAAGGCCTTCGTCGACCAGGTAGTCGACGCTCGCGAGACGCCGTGCCAGCGTCTCGATGTCGGGCGCCAGCTGCCGGAGCTCGCCGGCCGCCTCGCCCGTGACCTCCGGCGGCTGCATGCTCAGGCGGCCCGGTGTTGCGCCTCGAACTTGGCCCGGCAGCCCTCGCAGCAGAAGTAGACCGTCTCCCCGTCCCGCTCGATCGACGGCGTGGTCGGGGCGGCCGCGACGGTCATCCCGCAGATCGGGTCGACCGCGAGCTTCCCCGGTGGGGCGGCGGCCGCAATCCGCCTGTTGCCGGGTGCCGCTGCCGCTCGCTCGCCGCGTCGCTTCGCGACGACCGTCGCAAGGATCGAGAGCGCGATCTCGCCCGGTGTGCGGGCGCCGATGTCGATGCCGGCCGGCACGTCGATTCGCTCGAGGTGGCTCTCGGGGACTCCGTCGGCGCGCAGGTCCGCGAGCACGCCCGCGCCGCGCCTGTGACTTGCGACGAGGCCGACGTACGGCACGCCCACCTCGAGTGCGCGCCGCAGGGTGTGCAGCTCGTCCCGCCCGTGAGCGGCGACGACGACCGCGAGGTCGCCGGCCGCCGGCTCGGTGTCGCTGCCGGAGACGGCCACGGCGGCGAGCCCCAGTCCCTCTCCCAACGCGATCACGGCGGCCGCGATCGGCGTGTCGCCCACGACGAGGACACGAGGCGCCGGGAGCACCGGCTCGAGGAAGATCTCGATCGCGCCGCCCGAGAGGCACGGGTTGTGCGCGGTCATCGCACCCTCCTCGACGGGGATCTCCCGTCCGGTGCCCGGGTCCTCGCCGATCGGCCCATCGGGGACGATCCGCAAGAGCACGGTCTCTTCGGTCTCGATCGCCTTCAATGCATAGAGCAACACACTCTGCTGGGCGCAGACGCCGCCGACGAAGCCCTCGATCGTGCCGTCCCCCAGCACGAGCGCGACGTCTCCCGCCTTGACGCTCGTCGGGCGTTGGGCGCGGACGACCGTTGCCGTGACGAACGGCGTGCGTGCTGCAGCAAGCTCCTCGGCGCGCCGCGAAACTGCGGGGCTCATCATTGCGGCGGCTCGGGTCGACCCTGCATCGCCGCCCAGACCCTCGCCGGGGTGCACGGCATGTCGAGCCGGTCGACGCCGTGGCTGAAGTGCAACGCGTCGATGACCGCGTTCACGATTGCCGGCGGAGAGCCGACGTTCGGCGACTCGCCGACGCCTTTCGCACCGAGCGGGTGGTGCGGGCAGGGAGTGACCGTCTCGCCCAGCTCGAAGTCGGGGCACTCGAGCGCGGTCGGGATCAGATAGTCCATGAAGGAGGAGTTGAGACAGTTGCCCTCCTCGTCGAACGTGATCACCTCCATCAGTGCGATGCCGACGCCTTCGGCCAGGCCGCCGTGAATCTGCCCCTCGACGACCATCGGGTTGATGCGGACGCCGCAGTCGTCGACCGCGATGAAGCGCCGGATCGTCACCTGAGCCGTGTCGGGATCGATGTCGACGACGGCGATGTACGCTCCGTAGGGATAGGTCAGGTTCGGCGGGTCGTAGATCACCTGCGCGTCCAGGCCGCCCTCCATGCCCGCGGGCATCTCCCGGCCGCTATAGGCCCAAGCAGCGATCTCCTCGATCAACACGCCCTGCTCGGGGTCGCCCTTCACGTACCAACGCCCCTTCTCCCACGCGAGGTCTTCCGGCCTCGCTTCGAGCATCGTCGATGCGATCAGCCGCGCCTTGTCGCGCACCTTGCGCGAGACGACTGCGACCGCGGCGCCGGAGACGGGTGTGGAGCGGCTGCCGTACGTGCCGAGCCCGTAGGGCGACCGGTCGGTGTCGCCGTGGCGGACCTCGACGTCCTCGGGTGGGATGCCGAGCTCCTCGGCCACGATCTGGGCGAACGTCGTCTCGTGGCCCTGCCCCTGCGTCTGGGCGCTGATGCTGACGACCGCCTTGCCCGAGGGGTGCACACGCAGGTCGGCGCCGTCGTTCATCGCGAGCCCGAGGATGTCCATGTGCTTGCGAGGGCCCGCGCCGACCCCCTCGGTGAAGAAGGACACGCCGATGCCCATCAGCTCGCCGCGGACGCGCTTCTCGGCCTGCTCGCGGCGCAGGTCCTCATAGCCGGCGATCTCCATCGCGACGCGCATCGTCTCTGCGTAGTTGCCGGAGTCATACGTCCAGCCCGTCGTCGTCTCGTACGGAAACTGGTCGGGAGCGATGAAGCTGCGCATCCGCAGCTCGATCGGATCCACCTTCAGCTCGAGAGCGAGCGCATCCACCATTCGCTCGACGAGGTAGACGGCCTCGGTGATGCGGAACGAGCAGCGGTACGCCACACCCCCCGGGGCCTTGTTCGTGTAGACCGCCTTCACCTGCACGTGTGCGGCCTCGAGGTCGTAGGAGCCGCAGACGATGTGGAAGAACCCGGCAGGGAACTTCGTCGGCTGTGCGGTGCTGTCGAACGCGCCGTGGTCGGCGATCACATCGACGCGGAGGCCGGTGATCTTGCCGTCCTTCGAGCAGATCTGCGCGTGCATCACATAGTCGCGCGCGAATCCCGTCGACATCAGGTTCTCCGAGCGGTTCTCGACCCACTTGACGGGCACGCCGGCGACGATCGAGCCGGCGATCGCGCAGACATAGCCCGGATACACGGGGACCTTGTTGCCGAAGCCGCCGCCGATGTCCTGGCACCGGATCCGGATCATGTGCTCGGCCAGCCCGGCGACGTGGGCGTAGACGGTGCGATGCGCGTGCGGCGCCTGGTTGCCGTTGTAGATGTCGAGCTGGCCGGTCTCGGGATTGAAGTCGGCGACGATGCCGCATGTCTCGAGCGGCGCCGGATGGCAGCGGGGATAGATGATGTCGCGCTCGACGACGGTGTCGGCCTCGGCAAACACGCGATCGGCCGCGGCCTGGTCGCCGGCCTCCCACGTCGGGCTGGCGAGGTTGTCGCGCTGCCCCGCCTTGTCGTCGCGGATCAGCGGCGCGTCGGGATCCAGCGCCTTCCGGGCGTTGACGACCGCCGGCAGCGGCTCGTACTCGACATCGATCAGTTCCAGCGCGTCGTTCGCCGAGTACTCGTCGGTTGCGATCACGAATGCAACCTCCTGGCCCTGGAAGCGCACCTTGTCGCCTGCGAGCACGGCCTGGGTGTCGTAGGAGATCGTCGGCATCCAGGCGAGGCCGAGCGTCTCGAGGTCCTTGGCCGTGACGACCGCCGCCACGTTGGGATGCGCGAGGGCGCGGGAGGTGTCGATCGAGACGATCCGCGCGTGCGCATACGGGCTGCGCAGGAGGGCACCGTGGAGCATGCCGGGTAGGCGGATGTCGTCGAGGTACGTGCCCTTGCCGCGGATGAAACGTGCATCTTCTTTCCGCTTCAGCCTCCCGAAGCCGATCGGCCGTTCGGTCTGCGCACTCGGAAGGTTCTCGACGACGGTCATGTTGTCACTCCCTGTCGGGTGGTTTCCTCGTGCTCCGCCGCCCACTGGATCGCGGCCACGATGTTCTTGTACCCGGTGCAGCGGCAGATGGCACCCGAGATCGCGGTCCGGATCTCGTGCTCGGTCGGGCTCGGGTTCTCGTCCAGGAGGGCGCGGGCCGTCATCAGCATCCCCGGTGTGCAGAAGCCGCACTGGAGGGCATGCGTCTCGTGGAAGCCCTGCTGCACCGGGTCGAGCACGCCGTCGACCTCGAGCGACTCGACGGTGCGGATCGCGTGCCCTTCGGCCATCGCCGCAAGGACGGTGCACGACTTGACGGGCGTGCCGTCCAGGTGCACCACGCACGCGCCGCAGTTCGAGGTGTCGCAGCCCCAGTGGGTGCCCGTCAGCCCCGGTGTGTCACGGATGAAGTGGACGAGCAGCAGGCGCGGCTCGATCTCGCGAGACACCCGCTCACCGTTGATGTCGATGGAGACGTGCATGACCTAGGCCTCCTGACCTTGGGCGCGTGCACCCGCGCGCTGGAGGGCGCGTGCCGTGACGACGCCGGCGAGCCGGCGTTTGTAGTCGACCGGGCCGCGGCCGTCTGCCGTCGGGGAGCAGTCCGCCGAGGCGATCTCGGCGGCCTGCGCGTAGAGCTCCCGGGAGGGCGTCTGGCCCCGCAGGAGCTCCTCGGCGCGTGAGAGATGGATCGTCGTCAGCCCGACGGCGCTGAGCGCGATCCCCGCATCCGCGATCCGGCCGCCGTCGACCCACACCGCCGCCGAGGCCGCCGCGATCGCCCAGTCGCCCGCGCGGCGCTCGACCTTCTCGTGCGCGCTGCCACCGCCGGGGCGCACGGGGATTCGGATCTCCGTGAGGAGCTCGGAATCTCCGACCGCGGTTGTGAAGGGGCCGACGTGAAACTCGTCCATGCCGACGATTCGCTCTCCGTTCGCGCCGCGGATTACCGCCCGCGCCTTGATCGCGGTGCAGACCGCGGAGAGATCCTCGGCCGCGTCCGCCTGGCAGAGCGAGCCGCCGATCGTGCCGCGGTTGCGGACGACGGGATCGGCGATCACCGTCTCGGCGTCGCGAAACACCGGAAACTGCTCGGCGAGGAGCTCCGACTTCAAGAGGTCGACATGGCGTGTCAGCGCCCCGATTCTGATCTCGCTGCCCTCCGAGCGGATGTAGGAGAGCTCGTTCAGGTCGTTGATGTCGATCAGGTGCGTGGGGTTGGCGAGCCGAAGCTTCATCATCGGCAGCAGGCTGTGCCCGCCCGCGATCACCCGCGCTTCGGGGCCGAGCCGCTGCAGCGAGGCGATCACCCCGTCGACGCTCGTTGCGCGTTCGTAGTCGAATGCTGCAGGGGTCTGCACGTGGTGCTCCTTTCAGATCAGGACCGGCTTGGCAGCCGCTTGCGCGGCGCCCCGATGTCGTCGCGCTGCTCGTACTGGACGGGCGCCCCGGTGCCGATCACCGGCGAGCGCGGGAACGTCTCCGGGCTCGACTGGCGCTGCTCCGGGTAGAGCAGGCGCGCGGCCAGGCTGCCGCTCTCGATGTTGCGCAACACCGGCCCGTTGGGGCTTGCAGCTGCGATCGGAGCTTCGCGGCCAAGGCGTGCCAGTGTGAGCGTGCCCCTGGTGTACACCTCGCCGATCCGAGGCGCCGACAGCGTCGAGCTGCCTGGACTGCCTCTGAATCCGGCGCCCGCGGCGCCGGGATAGAGCCCGTCGACGAGACCGACCGCGTCGATGAGACCTGCCTTCTTGACGAGCAGCCCTTCGAGCAGCTCGACGCCGGCGTCGAGCTGCCGGTTGATCGCGATCACGATCTCGTTGACCGGTGCGCTCTTCTCCACGATGCCGGTCACGCCGACGATCGCCTCGTCCAGTCCCGCGGTGATCTTGCGCAACGCGGCGATCGTCGCGACGAGGTAGTAGACGAGCGCGAGCACGATCCCGACGACGGCGACGATCATGACGGCTCCAGCTGCGGGCATCGGCTCTCCTTTAGTCCGCGTCGTCGAGGATGATGTCGAGCGAGCCGCCGTAGTTCGCAACTCCCGCGACTGTCTGCGCGACCTGGTCGCTCGTCGTCACGAGCA
>CAWGXF010000007.1:0-162187 GCA_963826485.1 uncultured Thermoleophilia bacterium | reverse complement strand
GTTACCCAGATCGAACCGTTGAGCGTCTTGGCCCACTGACGGGCAAGAGTTGTCTTCCCGTAGCCGGCGGGGGCGAGCAGCAGGATCACCCGTGCGTCGCACTCATCGAGCATCTTGATCAGCCTCGGGCGCTCGATGATGCGGCGCTCACGGCGGACTGGTTTCGATTGTCCTGTGCCTGCGGTCATACCTACCCGCCCTCGTCCAAACGTACCGCTCGCCGCCCCGAACGCTACGCCTCTCACACGGAAATGAAAAGGGGCTGGGACGTCCGCGGCGGAGGGATTCGCCGCGGACGCCGCTTCGCCGTCAGCCCCCGTTGTCGGCTCTCGCCGACTCCAGTCGGGTCGCCAGGGGGTCCTCGCCCGTAAGCAAACGGAACGCGACCGGGATCTGCCGCCTCCGCGGGACGCCGAGCTTCTGCCGGAGAACGTCGCAATGGGCCTTCGCCGTGCGTGGAGAAATGCCGAGCTCGAGCCCGACCTCGTCGTTCGACAGACCTTGGGCGATCAGCTCGACAACCTGGCGCTGCCGGTCGGTGATCCCTGAGGGGTTTCGGAGTGCCTGCATGCGGGCCAGGCTATGGCCTGAGCCCTGCTGGAAGTATCGGCCAAAGGGTGTATCCGTTCCCTGACGGGTGCCGGCCGCGCTACGACGTGAGCACGGCGACCACGTCGCGAACGGCGTCGGCACTCTTCCCGAGCGCCTCCTTCTCCGCGTCGTCCAGATCAACCTCGACGACCTGCTCGATCCCTCGCGAGCCGAGCTTCACCGGGACGCCCATATAGAGGCCGTCGATCCCGTACTCGCCCTCGAGGAACGCGGTGCACGGCAGCACGCGCTTCTCGTCGAGCATGATCGAGTCCACCATCTGGGCGGCTGCCGCGCCCGGTGCGTACCAGGCGGAGGTACCGAGCAGTTGGACGACCTCACCGCCGCCCTTCGCAGTGCGCTCGACCATCGACGCGATCTTCTCCTCGGTGACGAGTTTGCGGATCGGCACTCCGCCGACCGTGGTCGCTGAGATGACAGACACCATCTGGTCGCCGTGGCCGCCGAGCACGACCGCGCTCACGTCCTTGATCGAAGCCTCGGTCTCCCAGGAGATGAACGTCTGTAAGCGGGCGGTGTCGAGGATCCCCGCCTGACCGAAGACGCGCTCCTTCGGGAAGCCCGAGACGTTCTTCGCGACGTGGCACATCGCATCGAGCGGGTTCGAGACGACGATCAGGATCGTGTCGGGGCTGTGCGCCACGACCTTTTCGGTGACGTCCTTGACGATCTTCTCGTTCGTCTGCACGAGGTCGTCACGGCTCATGCCGGGCGACCGCGGGAGACCTGCGGTGATCACGACCACGTCCGAGTCGGCCGTCGGCGCGTAGTCGTTCGACCCGATGACGTTCGGTTCGTAGCCGAGCACAGCGCCCATCTGGTTGATATCCAGCGCCTTGCCCTGCGGCAGGCCTTCCTTGATGTCGACAAGGACGACGTTCGCGTAGTCGCGCTGCGCCAACACCTGCGCGCACGTCGCTCCGACGTTCCCTGCTCCGACGACGGTGATCTTGCGCCTCTGGCTCACTGTCCGGCCTCCAATCTCTCAATGATCGCGTCCGCATACTCGCTCGTTCCGACTGCCGTTGGGTCGTCGCGGGACGCCTTCATGTCGTAGGTGACGTTGTCGCCTTGTCGGATCACCTCGGCGACCGCCTGCTCGAGACGCTGCGCCGCGTCGCGTTCACCGAGATGTTCGAGCATCAGCTTCCCCGAGAGGATCATCGCCGTCGGGTTGACCTTGTTCTGCCCTTTGTATTTCGGTGCCGAGCCATGAGTCGCCTCGAAGACGGCGACATCGGGCCCGATGTTCGCGCCCGGAGCCACGCCGAGCCCACCGACGAGGCCGGCCGTCAGGTCGCTCAGGATGTCGCCGTACAGGTTCGGCAGCACGAGCACGTCGAACTCCTCGGGCCGCTGCACGAGGCCCATGCACGTGGCGTCGACGAGATTCTCCCACGGCTCGATCTCGGCGAAGTCCTTTGCGACCTCACGGAAGACCTCGAGGAAGAGCCCGTCGGTGAACTTCATGATGTTCGCCTTCGTCACGCACGAAACGCGTTTGCGACCGTGCTCTCGCGCGTATTCGAAGGCGAACCGGATAATGCGCTCCGAGCCCGCGCGACTGATCGGCTTCACGGAGATGCCGGAGCCGGGGGTGATCTGTTTCGACTGCAGGCCGTTCAGCTCCGCGATCACATGTTCCGCCTCGGGCGTCCCGGCTTCGTATTCGATCCCTGCGTAGAGGTCTTCGGTGTTCTCCCGCACGATCACGAGGTCGACCTTGTCGTAGCGCGAGCGGACACCATCAAACGTCTTGCACGGACGCAGGCAGGCGTAGAGACCGAGCTCGTGACGGAGCGCGACGTTGACCGAGCGGAAACCGGTGCCGATCGGCGTCGTGATCGGCCCCTTGAGCGCCGCCTTGTTCGCTTTCACCGACGCGAGCGTCTCATCAGGGAGCGGCGTGCCTTCCTTCTCCATCACGTCGACGCCCGCATGCCGGACGTCCCAATCGAACTCGACCCCGGTCGCCTCGATCACGCGGCGCGTCGCCTCGGTCAGCTCCGGGCCGGTACCGTCCCCGGGAATGAGAGTGACGCGGTGAGCCATTGCGCGCGCCAGCCTACACACCGGTTGGCCGGCCACCGATCGATTCACCTTGTGTACCGTTTGGGCCGATGAGCGCGACCAGCGACTTCCGCCCCGGTCTCGAAGGCGTCATCGCTTTTGAAACCGAGATCGCAGAGCCCGACAGGGACGGTGGTTACCTCCGCTATCGCGGCGTCGACATCGAAGAGCTCGTCGGCCACTATCCGTTCGAGAACGTCTGGGGCCTGCTCGTCGACGAGGATCTGAACTCGCCACTGCCGCCGACCGAGGGGATCCATCTTCAGGACCCGAGCGGCTCGGTGCCCGCCGATCTCCAGGCGGCGCTCGCGACGCTCGGCCCGAAGTGGGGAATGCGGAAGCTGGTCGACATCGACGACAAGCAGGCGCGCGACGACCTCGCCCGGCTGTCCTCGGCCACGCTGACGATCGTCGCCCAGGCCGCCCGCGGGAACCAGCCCCCCGTCCCGGAGTCGGAGGTCGAGAAAGGGCAGAATGCCGCGGCGAAATTCCTGATCCGCTGGCGTGGCGAAGCCGACCCGGCGGCGGTCACGGCGGTCGACACCTACTGGATCTCGGCTGCCGAGCATGGTTTGAACGCGTCGACGTTCACCGCACGGATCGCCGCATCGACGGGCGCCGATTGCGCGGCGGCGATGTCGTCGGCCGTGGGCACACTCTCTGGGCCGCTGCACGGTGGAGCTCCGGCGCGGGTCTTGCCGATGATCGACGGTGTGGAGCAGGCAGGAGATCCGGAGCAGTACGTTCGCGACATGCTCGATCGCGGCGAGCGGATCATGGGCTTCGGGCACCGCATCTATCGCGCGTACGACCCGCGCGCGACAGTGCTCAAACGGACCGCTTTCGAGCTCGGCGCGCCGAAGGCCGAAGTTGCCGCCGCGCTCGAGGAAGCGGCACTGAAGGTGCTGCGGGAGAAATCGCCCGACCGCCAGCTCGAGACGAACGTGGAGTACTGGGCGGCGGTCGTCCTCGACTTCGCCGGGATTCCCCCTGACCTGACGCCCGCGATGTTCGGCTGCGCACGCGTCGCAGGCTGGTCTGCACATATTCTCGAGCAGAAGCGCACCGGTCGATTGGTTCGGCCTGGGGCACGCTACATCGGCCCGCCGCCGCGCCCGGTTTCAGACGTCGCACGGTGACGCTCGCCGAAGCCGCGGTTCGAGCTGACGCGCTCGCAGAGGCGGGCGACGAGCGTGAGCTCGCAAAGTTGCGGGCCGAATGGGATGAGCAGCTCGAGGCGTCGGTGCGTGGAGCCGACTTTCGCGAGCGGGCGGTCGCCTACCGCGCGATCGGGCAGTTCCGCTTCCGTACGAAGAGGGAGCTCTTGCGCAGAGGGCTCGAGGACGACAGCCCGGCCGTGCGGGGCTCGTCGCTGCTCGCGCTCGAGAGGCTTTCCCGCGACCACCCAGGGGACGTCAACGACGTCCGTCCGTTGTTGCACGAACTGGTGGCGCATGATGGGAACGAGGCGGTACGGAGGCTCGCGGTGGTCGCCCTGAAGAACGGCTCACCCCGCCCGGACACGATCCAGATTCTCGTCTCGCTCGGCGGCGACGACGAACAGCCTCGCGAGTTGCGCGAGGCGGCGGCGAAGGTCGCCCAGGGGCTACGGCGCAAGGCCCCGAAGAAGAGTTAGGCAGGTTCAGCGCTTCCGGGCGTGGGGGTGCGCTCGGAAGTACAACTCCCGACGCCTCCGATCGGTGACGTGGGTGTAGAGCTCGGTTGTCGTAAGATCAGCATGGCCCAGCATCTCTTGAACTGATCTGAGATCGGCGCCGCCCTCCAAGAGGTGCGTTGCGAACGAGTGGCGCAGCAGATGGGGATGGACACGGTGCGGGTCGAGGCCAGCCTTCTCGGCCAGTTTCCGCAGGATCAGAAAGACACCCGCCCGGGTCAGGGGCCCGCCGCGTGCATTCAGGAAGAGCTCTGGACGGTGGCGGGAATCGAGGAACGGGCGTCCGCGGGCGAGGTAACGGCGCAAAGCCTCGGCAGCGTGCCGGCCGACAGGGACAGCACGCTCCTTGCCGCCCTTGCCGGTCACACGGACGATCCGGTCGTCGAGGTCGATTCCGGCCCGGTCGAGCCCGACGGCCTCGGAAACCCGAAGCCCAGCTCCGTAAAGCAGCTCGACGAGCGCCTGGTCGCGGAGCGACCGAGGCTGTGTCCCGGCGGCTCCCTGGATCAAGCGCTCCACCTCGCCGGGTGAGAGCGTCTTCGGCAGCGGCTTCGTGCGGCGCGGAAGCGCGACCGCGGCGGCCGGATTGTCGTCGCGCACACCGAGGAGCTGCTGGTGGCGGAAGAAGCTACGCGTCGAGGCGGTCCGCCGGGCGATCGTCGAGCTCGACAAGCCGTCAGCGCGCAGTTGGGCGACATAGCGCTCGAGCTCCTCGAGGGTTGCCTGGCCGACCGGCTTGCCCAGATACGCGGTCAAGGCGTTCAGGTCGCGACGGTACGCGTCGACGGTGCGCGGCGAGCGTTGCGCGCCGAGCAGAGCCAGAAACCCGTCGAGCTCGGGATCGCGATCCATCCGCGCCCGTTTCGCCGGGGGTGTCACGACCCCTGTCTCGGCCCCGCGGTCAGGAGCGTGGGTGGGAGTGGTCGTATACCTTCCGCAGACGTTTGGCATCGACGTGGCTGTACATCTGCGTCGTCGAGAGAGATGCGTGGCCGAGGAGCTCCTGGATCGTGCGCAGGTCGGCACCGCCTTCCAGCAGATGTGTGGCGAACGCGTGTCGCAGCCGATGGGGATGTGGAACGAGGCGGCGCAGCGTCGACGTATCGAGCCGACGTCCGCGTGCGGATAGGAAGAGCGCCTTCTCGGAGCCGCGTGCGAGCTGGGGGCGCGACTCACGCAGATAGCGTGCGACCAGGCTCGCCGCCTCTTCGCCGAACGGCACGACCCGGTCCTTGCCGCCCTTGCCGAGCCGAACGTGAACCAGTTCCTGCTCGAAGTCGACATCACCGAGGTCGAGGCCAGTCGCCTCCGCACTGCGCAGGCCTGCCGAGTAGACCAACTCGACGAGGGCCTGGTTGCGGAGGGCGAGCGGGCCCTCGCCGCGGAGCGCGTCGACGATGTCCTCGACCTCGCGCTGCTTCGGGGCGTCGGGCAGCCGGCGAGCCCTCTTCGGGGCGAACGATCCGTCGGGCACTCGTTCCGGCCCGAGCGCGTACCGAAGGAGAGACCGCACTGCGGTCAGTTTCCGGCCGATCGTCGCCGGCGCGAGCCGACCGCCCGGGCGGCTGCGGCCGAGTTCGGTCACCCAGTCAGCCAGCACTCGGACATCCACGTCCTCGACCGGGCTGTCGGCGCCGAACCAGCGCCCGAATTCGCGCAGGTCTGCTGCGTACACGCGTCGCGTGCCGTCGCTGATCCCCGCGTTGGCGAGGAACCGCTCTGCTGCGGCTTCGAAGGTCACCCCATGGTGTTCGCCGCGAGATATAGGATCGCCTGCCGTATGGGTGATCGCTGGACACGCCTGGCGGAGCTCGCCGTTCACGGGGCGAACATCCAGCCGGGCCAGACCGTGATGGTCACCGCGGAGCTGGGGCAGGAAGAGCTGGCCCGGGCCGTCGCCGGAGCGGCCTACGATCGCGGCGCGAGGTTCGTCGACGTCGACTACTTCGATCCCTGGATCAAGCGTGCGCGCATCGCGCACGCAGATCCCGACACACTCGACTTCGTGCCCGACTGGTACGGCCGTCGCATGCTCGCGCATGCCGAGGAGCACGGGGGCCGCGTGACACTCGCGGGAGTCGTCGCGCCGAACGCCCTCGACGGGCTCGACATGCGCCTCGCCGGCAAGGACATGCTGCCGCGTGTCAAGGAGCTCGGCAAGATCGTGGGCGATCGAACGACAAACTGGTGCATCGCACCCTGCCCGCATCCCGAGTGGGCCAAGCTCGTCTACCCGGCGCTACCGGACGACGAGGCCTACGAGAAGCTCTGGCAGGAAATCGAGCATGTGCTGCGGCTCGACGAGCCCGATCCGGAACAGGCGTGGGAGGAGCGCATGAACGCTCTGAACGATTCCGCGCGGCGGCTCTCCGGGCATCGGTTCGACGCGATCGAGCTGCGCGGGCCGGGCACCGACCTGACCGTCGGCATGCTGGCGACCCACAGCTGGTGGGCGGCGGACTTCTCGACCGTCGACGGGTTACGGCACTTCCCGAACCTGCCGACCGAAGAGGTCTTCACGACCCCCGACCCGCTGCGCACGGACGGTCATGTCTCGGCGACGAAGCCGCTGGTCCTCCGCGACGGCACCATCATCACCGGCCTGCGCGTGCGCTTCGAGGGCGGGACCGCGGTCGAGATCGACGCCGACCAGAACGTCGACGCACTGCGCTCACAGCTGGCGATCGACGAGGGGGCCCTGCGGCTCGGGGAGCTCGCGCTCGTCGATCGTGAGGGCCGTATCGGGCCTCTCGGCACGGTGTTCTTCAACACGCTGCTCGACGAGAACGCCGCCAGCCACATCGCCTTCGGCAGCGGCTTCCCGTTCCTCGTGGACGAGGAGGAGGTCGGCCGCGTGAATCACTCCGGCACCCACATCGACTTCATGATCGGCACGCCCGAGTTGGAGGTCGACGGCGTCGCCGCCGGCGGTGATCGGGTGCCCGTGCTGCGCGACGGCAACTGGCTGGTCTAGATGATTGATCGGGAATTCAACGCCGCCCCGGCTGGGGGCCTGCACACGGCGCATTGCGCCCGCCGCGCCCGGCGCCAAGGCCCACCGGCCTTGACCCCGGTCGCGTCGACCACACTGCTTGGTGCAGACCCTCCCCGGAACACCGTCAATTACCGATCAACCATCTAGGGCTCCGCCGGCAGCACGATCTCTCGCGCCGCCGGGCTCGCCGACGACTCTTTCGGCCGCCGAGGGGGTGAAGTCCGTACCATTCAGCCGTTCGTCGGCAACGGTCGCGACGCGGGCGAGTTGCATGAGGGATCTGACCGAAACGTTGAAGGAGGCGCTCCGGATGACAGCGACTGAGCTCCCTGGCCGCGTGGATCTCACGGCGCAGGGGATCGACGCGTCCGGGGTCGTCTATCGAAATCCCACCACGTCGCTTCTCTATACCCACGCATTGCGTCGCGCCGAGGGAAAGCTTGCAGAGGGCGGCGCGCTCGTCGTCGACACCGGCGTCTTCACGGGTCGTTCGCCCAAGGACAAGTTCCTGGTCGACGAGCCGTCCTCGGCCGGTCGTATCTGGTGGGGAGACGTCAACCAGAAGCTCTCGGAGGATCACTACGAGGGCCTTCGCGAGAAGGTCGTCGCACGGCTCGCGTCTGCCGAGGCGCTCTACGTCGTGGACGCCTGGGCGGGCGCCGACCCGGCGCACCGGCTCGGCGTTCGCGTGATCACCGCGCATCCCTACCACGCGCTCTTTGCGCGCACGATGTTCATCGATCTCAGGCCCGAGGAGCAAGCGGCCTTTTCTCCCGAGGCGGTGGTGTTGCACACGCCCGACCTGGAAGCGGATCCCGCGGAGGACGGCACCCGCACGGGCACGTTCGTCGTCCTGCACCCGGGACACGCGGAGCTGCTCGTCGGCGGCACGTACTACGCAGGCGAGATCAAGAAGTCGATCTTCACCGTGATGAACGACCGTCTGCCGCTCGAGGCTGTCTTCCCGATGCACTGCTCGGCGAACGTCGACGAAGACGGCCATGTTGCGATCTTCTTCGGCCTTTCCGGCACCGGCAAGACGACCCTCTCCGCGGACGCGGAGCGCTCCCTGATCGGTGACGACGAGCATGGTTGGGGAGACAGCGGGGTCTTCAACATGGAAGGCGGGTGCTACGCCAAGGTGATCCGCCTTTCGCCGGTTGCGGAACCCGAGATCTTCCGGACGACCCGCATGTTCGGAACGATCCTCGAGAACGTCACGATCGACGAATTCGGCCGCCTCGACCTCGACGACGACTCGAAGACCGAGAACACCCGTGCCGCCTACAAGCTCGAGCGCATCAGTCACGCGCTTCACGCAAAACAGGCCGGCCATCCGAATTCGGTCGTTTTCCTGACCGCTGACGCGTTCGGCATCCTGCCGCCGATCGCCAGACTGTCGCGCGCACAGGCGCTCTACTACTTCCTGTCCGGCTTCACAGCGAAGCTCGCCGGCACGGAAATCGGGGTCACCGAGCCACAGCCGACCTTCTCGACCTGCTTCGCCCAGCCGTTCCTGCCGCAGCCGCCCGCGGTGTACGCCCACATGCTCGGCGAGAAACTCGACGCGCACGCGGCCGACGTGTGGCTCGTGAACACCGGCTGGACCGGAGGACCGTTCGGTGAGGGTCAGCGGATGCCGATTCAGGCGACGCGCACGATGCTGGGCGCCGCTCTGTCCGGCAAGCTGGAACAGGTCCCGTTGCGCACCGACGAGGTGTTCGGCTTCGAGGTCCCCGTGCGGGTGCCGGGTGTCGACCCGAAGCTCCTCGATCCGCGGGCGACCTGGCGCGACCCGGACATGTACGACCGCAAGGCGGCCGAGCTCGCCGCGATGTTCGTCGAGAACTTCGCCAGGCGGTTCGGGGACGTCGACGAGTCGATCCGCGCCGCAGGCCCGACCATCTGATGTCGCGGCCGCTGATCTGGAAGCCGCGCTATGCGACCCGGCGGATGCGCGAACGGGCGTGGACGCAGGCAGACCTCGCGCGTGAGCGTGCCATGCGGGAAACCCCGGCCTCTCCATCGCTTCTCGCCCGGCTGCTGCGACGTCTTCGGTAGCGTCCCTCTACGTGGAAGCAACCCACGACGTCCTGGTCGTCGGCGCCGGCTGCGCCGGCATGCGCGCAGCCATCGAAGCCTACGACACGGGGGCGAACGTCGGCGTGATCTCGAAGCTCCATCCGACCCGCAGCCATTCCGGCGCGGCGGAGGGCGGCATCAACGCGGCACTGGGGAATGCCGCGGACGATTCGCCGGACATTCATGCGTTCGACACGGTGAAGGGCTCCGACTATCTGGGCGATCAGGATGCGATCGAGATCTTCGCTCGGGAGGCGCCCGGCGACATCTACCAGCTGGAGCATTGGGGCGCATTCTTCTCGCGCCGCGAGGATGGCAAGCTCGCGCAGCGGCCGTTCGGCGCTGCCGGTTCGCCGCGCACCGTCTACGCCGCGGACATCACCGGGCATGTGTTGATCCAGGTGCTCTACGAGCAGCTCGTGAAACGCGACATCACCGTGTACGAGGAGCATTTCGCGTGGAAGCTCGTCGAGAACGACGGCCGCTGTCAGGGGGTCATCTGCTGGGATCTGCTGAACGGGGGCACGAAGACGATCGGTGGCAAGACGGTGGTGCTCGCGACGGGGGGTCAGGGACGCATCTATCGCACGACGACGAACGCCTATGCCTGCACGGGGGACGGGGCCGCGATGGCCTTGCGCCTCGGGCTGCCGCTCAAGGACATGGAGTTCATGCAGTTTCATCCGACCACCCTCTACCCGACGGGGATCCTGCTGACCGAAGGCTGCCGGGGCGAGGGCGCCTACCTGATCAACAGCGACGGCGAGCGTTTCATGAAGCGCTATGCGCCGAACGCGATGGAGCTTGCGTCGCGCGACGTCGTCTCGCGCTCGGAACAGACGGAGATCGACGCGGGTCGCGGTATCAACGGCTCGGTCATGCTCGATATGCGCCATCTCGGGGCCGAGAGGATCATCGAGAGGCTGCCGGGGTCGCGCGAGCTGTCGATGACGTTCGCGGGCGTCGATCCGATCTACGACCCGGTTCCCGTACGTCCTGGGGCTCACTACCACATGGGTGGAGTCGAGACGGGCAACGACGGCGAGACGGAGCTGACCGGCCTGTACGCAGCGGGTGAGGTTGCGTGCGTGTCCGTGCACGGTGCAAACAGGCTCGGGGGCAATTCACTCATGGAGACGATCACGTTCGGGAGGCGCGCCGGCCATGCGGCAGCCGACTGGGCTCTTTCGCACACGACGATCGATGTGCCGCCGAGCGCCGAGGCGGAGGCCGAGCGAGAGTTGAAGGGGCTCCTCGACGTCTCATCCGGGGAACGCCCGTGGCAGATCCGCAACGACCTCGGCACATCGATGCTCGAGAACTTCGGGGTCTTCCGCCGTGAGGAGCAGATGCAGCGGCAAGTCGAGGTGATCGCCGAGTTGCGGGAGCGCTACGAGCGCGGCGTCGTCATCGAGGACAAGGGTGATGTCTTCAACAGCGATCTGACGCAGGCGATCGAGCTCGGGAACATGATCGATCTCGCCGCATGCATGTTGCAGGCCGGTGTCGCGCGTAAGGAGAGCCGTGGTGCGCATGCGCGCCCGTACGACTACCCCGACCGAGACGACCAGAACTTCATGAAGCATTCGATCTCGCGCTGGTCCGGCGACGGCCCCGAGCTGTCCTGGAAAGAGGTTCGTTACACGAAGTACGACCCCATGGAAAGGAAGTACTAGGTTGGCGGTTCGTTGATGCAGGTCGGTCTGAAGGTCTGGCGCTTCAACTCGCGCACGGGTGAGCGGGAGCTGCAGGAGTACGAGATCGCGGCGCCCGAGGAGGCGACCCTCCTCGACTGCCTCGACATCGTCAAGGACCAGCACGACGGGACGCTCGCGTACCGGAGGAGCTGCCGCATGATGATCTGCGGCTCGTGCGGGATGCGCATGGACGGCGCCGCGGTGCTCGCTTGCAAGACACGGATGTACGACGTCGCCCAGGCGGGGCACGTGCCCGTGATCTCGGCGATGGGGAACCTGCCGATCGTCAAGGACCTCGTCGTCGACATGGATCCTTTCTGGGAGAAGTTCAACTCGGTCAATCCCTATCTGCAGCCGGGCTATCAGGAGCCGCCGGACGGCAAGGAGCACCTGATCAGCCAGGAGCGCATGAACGTCGTTCACAAAGAGGCGCTTTGCATCAACTGCGGCTGTTGTGTGTCCGAGTGCAACGCGATGGAGGCGGACCCGCGGTTCGTCGGCCCGCAGGCGCTGGCGAAGGCGATGCGCTTCGTCGGCGATCCGCGCGACGGCCAGAAGCTCGCGCGCCTGGAGAAGCTGAACGACGAGCACGGGATCTGGGAGTGCACGCGGTGCTACTTCTGCACCGAGCGGTGCCCGAAGGGCGTCGACCCGCGCGATGCGATCGCGAAGCTCGGCGCGGAGTCGATGAAGGAAGGAATCGACCGCGACATGGGCGCCAAGCACGCGAAGTGGTTCGTCACCTCGGCGAGGACGACGGGCTGGCTACGCGAGACCGAGCTCGTGCCGAAGACACAGGGCATCACCGCCGCGATCAAGCAGACGCGTTTCGCACTCGATCTCGCGCGTAAGGGCAAGGTGCCGCCGCCGTTCCCTCCTCACGTAGCGAAGGACGTCAAAGAGGCGCGCCGATTGCACCACCTCGTTCGCGACCAGGGTCGGGACGGGTTCGCCGGCATCGTGCAGGGCGAGCACGCGCTGGCGCGGCTCGCGCACGGCCATTCAGGTGAAGAGACGCTCGAGGAGATCTACGACCGGCCCGGGGCCTATCACCGGCCGTTCATCGCCGACGAGGAGGCTGACGCATGAGGAAGGTCGCGTATTACAAGGGCTGCCTTGCCTCGCTGTCGGCGAAGGAGCTCGACTCGGCCACTCAGGCCCTTGCACCGAAGGTCGGCCTCGAGCTCGTCGAGCTCGAGGCGGTGACGTGCTGTGGCGCGGGTGACATCCATGAGGCGGAGCCCGACTACTACCTGCATCTGAACGCGCGGATTCTCTCGTACGCGGCCGCTGAGGGAGTCGACACGCTTCTCACGGTCTGCAACGTCTGCACGCTCAACCTGCGGCAGGCGAACTTCATGCTGCTCGGCGACACCGAGTTGCGTGCGCGCGTCAACGAGAACCTCGTCTCGGTCGGAGTGCCGGCGTACGAGCAGGATGTCGACGTTCGGCACCTGCTCTGGGAGATCGCGGAGGGCGAGGGCTACGAACTGCTGAAGGGCGCTGCCCACCGGGGCCTCAAGGGCCTGAAGATCGCGCCGTTCTACGGCTGCCAGATCCTGCGTCCGTCGAAGATCCAGGGCTTCGAGGATCCAGACCGGCCCTGGTCGCTCGAACGAATCATCGAAGCCTGCGGCGGCGAGCCGGTCGATTACCCGGCGAAGATCAAGTGCTGCGGCTTCCCGATCATTCAGGCGCGGGAAGAGACCGCCCTCGGCGAGCTGATCCAGCCCATCGAGCAGGCCTACGAGGCGGGGGCAGATGCGATCGTGACGCCGTGCCCGCTCTGCCACCTTTCGCTCGACGCGTGGCAGTCGAAGCTGAAGAAGTCGACCGGCCGTGATTTCAAGATGCCGATCCTCCATCTCTCGCAGCTCGTCGGTGTCGCCGCCGGGCTCGCCGAGTCGGAGCTGAAGTTCAAGCGGCACGTCGTCTCGGTTCAGCCCGTCCTCGAGAAGCTCGAAGTCTGACGCTCGCCATCTGGCTCGTCGCGGGGATTGCCGTAGTCGTGGCGTGCACGGCTGCCTATGCGTGGTTCGAGGCAGGCTGGGTTCGGCTGCGTATCCGGGAGCTGCCGCTGCCGGGCCTCCCGTCCGAGCTCGACGGTCTACGTATCGCACACCTCTCGGACTTTCATCTGGGTGTCCCCTCGCGCGGCCTGCGCGCGGTCGAGCGCGCATGCGACTGGGTTGCGCAGCGAGAGCCGGATCTCGTCTGCGTGACCGGCGATCTCCTCTCGCGGCCGCGGGCGCAACAGGTGCTGCGCTCGCTGCTCGCGGAACTGCCCCATCTCTACGTCGTCCTCGGCAACCATGATTACGCGATCTCGCGCGATCCCTTCTCGAGGCCGGCCGAGCTCGACCGGCTCGAGAACGGCACGATGCTCCTCGACTCCTCCGTCGTCGTCGAGGAGCGGGGCAGGCGCGTCGAGCTTGCGGGAGTCGATCCGCGCACCTGGCTCGAGAAGCGGAGCAGCAGGTTCGACGAGGTCGACGCGGACCTGCGGATACTGCTCTGCCACTTCCCGCGAGCTCTGGACACGGTTCCGGCGGGACGCTGGGACCTGATCCTCGCCGGGCACCT
The DNA here is from genome assembly GCA_963826485.1 of uncultured Thermoleophilia bacterium. GTDB lineage: Bacteria > Actinomycetota > Thermoleophilia > Gaiellales > Gaiellaceae > PALSA-600. The sequence goes on along the minus strand of CAWGXF010000007.1, from coordinate 148,473 downwards.
GCATGCGGGCCAGATCGTGCTGCCGTACGGCTTCGGCAAGCTGCTGCTCGCACATCCGAGGGCGCCCTACCCCGAGGGGGTCTTCGAGCGGGACGGGACGGTGATGCACGTCTCGCCCGGTCTCGGGACGACTTTCGTGCCGTTTCGCTTCTTTGCGCGCCCCGAGGCGACCGAACTCGTTCTACGATCCAGGGACTGATGGAAGGTCACAGCGTGATCGCGCCCGAGGTGCTTGCGCGCTACGTCGCGGACGCGGCGGCAGAGGTACCCGGCGTCCATACCAAGCAGCGCCGTGGTGCGCGCGTGAACGGCCTGGAGGTGGAGGTGCATGTGGTGATCGACTACGGCGCGAACATCCCCGACGTCGCCGCGGAGGTGCAGAACCGCGTGATCGAGTACCTCGCTCAGATGGCGGACGTCAAGCCCACGTCGGTCGGCGTGATCGTCGACGACGTCCAGCGGTAGGTCGCCGTGGCAACCCGGTCCGCAGGCCTGACCAAGTTGACGCTCGAGACCGTCCCCGTGGTCTGTCACGACTGCATCTGGTGGCAGACCCGCGGCCGGCGGACGACCGACAAGGATCGCTGGATGGAGAAGATCGAGCTCGATTTCGGGGCCTGGGGCACCGTCTACTACGACGCCGACGGCCGCGTGCTCGGCTCGATGCAGTACGGTCCGGCACAGGCGTTTCCCCGCGCGTTCGAGTTGCCCGGCGGCCCACCTTCCGACGATGCGATGCTCGTGACGTGTGCGTACCTGACCGACTCGTCCAGCCCATGGGTCCTCCAGTCGCTCTTCCTCGCGGCGATCGGGGAGGCTCGGGAACGTGGTGCGCCGTCACTCGAGGCGTTCTCGTATCGCTATCCCGAGGGGGAGTCGGCGCACGAGCGCTTTCGGGTGCACCGAACGGTGTTCCCAGGGGACTTCCTGGCCGACTTCGGTTTCGAGGTGGTGCGGGCCGCGGGCCGCGTCGGCCTCTCGCGTCTCGAGCTCGGCGGCCTGCAGCCGGTCGCAGAAGGCACGCGGGAGAAGGTGCTTCGCGCCGTCAAGGACGCGTTCGGCGTCCCCGAGCCGGTCCCGGCACCGCGCCAGCCCTGAGTCGGGCCTGCGACTCGTGCAACGTTTCGTCCGTGTCGAAGCCGGGGCCGCCCGAAGCCGGCAGGCCGCCGATCTCGAGGATCACCGGCACCTTCACGCCGGCGAGCACCGAGAAGTCGATGTTGCCGAGGCCGATCGGCAGGTGGTGGTTGGTGGTCGGGAGCGGTGTGTCGGAAGCATGAACGAGGCTCAGCCGATCGCGCAGGTGGGTGAAGGCGCGCGGGTCGGCATGGTTCAGGTCCCAGACGAACGACAGTCCCGGGACTGCTGCCAGAAGCGCGGAGCACACGTCCGGCTCGACGAGCAGCCGATGCTCGGGTGAGTTGTGCTCGACCCCGAGCACGAGTCCGTGCCCCGTCGCCAGCTCGACCGCCTCCCGGAACAGCCTCGGGAGATCCTGCTCGAGCTCCGCCACATCGATGTCCGGGGCGCCCGGCACGGGGTGGACGTGCACGCGGCGGCAGCCGAGCTCGGCGAGCGCGGCCAGGTTTGCGTCGAGCGCGGCGGCGATCGACGGATAGTCGCTCAGGCGCAGCAGCATCTCGACCACCGGCTCGACGCCGGTCTCGGAGAAGACGCGGCCGACCTCCCCGAGGTCGGCTCGGAGGCCGCCGGCGATCTCGCCCGGGCTATCGGTGCGAATCTGCAGCGCAGTAAATCCGTTCTCAGCGGCGAAGCGGATCTCGTCTGCAGGCGGTCGCCAGTTGCCGGGAAAGAACCGGCCGAGCATGCCGACGCGCATGCGCGGTCCTACGCCGCTGCGCGCTCGCGGTGCAGAACGAGCTCCGCGATCTGAATCGCGTTCAGCGCGGCGCCTTTGCGGAGGTTGTCGCTCGCGAGGAAGAGAGCCAGCCCGCGGGCGACAGTCGGGTCACGTCGAATGCGACCGACGAGCACGTCATCCAGACCGGCTGCCATGCGCGGTGTCGGGAACTCCTCCAGCCGCACCGAAGGTGCCGAGCCCAGCACGGTGCGCGCCTGCTCCGGCGTCAGGTCGTCCTCGGTCTCGATCCACACCGCTTCGGCGTGCCCGACCATCACCGGCACCCGGACGCAGGTGGCCTGGATCAGGAGTTCGGGCAGTTCCATGATCTTCTGCGTCTCGGCGCGGAGCTTCGACTCCTCGTCGAACTCCTCACCGTCGAACTCCCAGTCCATGCGCAGGTCGTGTTCGGCCTGTGGCTCGTTGCGGAGCCGTTCCATCGACTGCGCGCCGGCGCCGGAGACCGACTGGTAGGTGGCGACGCGCACCCGCACGAGCCCTGCCGCGTCGTGCAGCGGCTTGAGCACGCAGGTGAGCGGGATCGTGCAGCAGTTCGGATTCGCGACCACGCCGTCGTGCTCCAGTGCTCGGCCTGCGTTCACCTCCGGCACGACGAGTGGAACGCCCGGCTCGAGGCGGTAGGCAGACGACTTGTCGACTGCGACCGCGCCGCCGTCGACGGCGAGTGGCACGAGCTTGCGCGAGGCGCTCGTGCCCACCGAGAAGAGAAAGATGTCGACGTCACCGCGCGAGAGTGCTTCGGGCGTCGCCTCCTCGACCGTCCAGCCGCCGAGGTCTCTGCCCGCCGAACGCGCGCTCGCGAAGACGCGCACGTTCTCGTAGCCGCGCTCGCGCAGCAAGTCGAGCGTCACGGTTCCGACGGCGCCGGTTGCCCCGACGACGCCGATGCGGGGCGATTCAGCCATCGACGCGCGCCTGAGCAAATCCCTGGAACCGATCGTGCACCGCCCGCACCGCGCGCTCGACCTGGGCTGCGCGGATCACGCACGAGACGCGAATCGACGAGGTGGAGATGATCTCGATGTTGATTCCTGCGTCGGCCAGCGCGTCGAACATGTCGGCGGCGACGCCCGGGTGGCTCTTCATGCCGGCCCCGATCAGCGAAACCTTCGCGATGTCGGGGTCGCGCTCGATGCGGTTGGCGCCGAGCTCGGCTGCGAGCGCGTCGAGAATCGGATCGGCGATCGGCACGTCCGTCTTCGGCAGCGTGAACGTGATCGTCGCGGCGCCGTCCTGGGAGACGTTCTGCACGATCATGTCGATGTTGACCCCGGCACGCGCAAGATCGCGGAACACCTTCGCGGCGATGCCCGGCCGGTCCGGGATGCCGATGATCGAGACCTTCGCCTCCGACGTGTCGTGCGTGACCCCGGAGATGATTGCCTTCTCGAGCACTACCTCGTCCTCCTCGCCGATCCAGGTTCCTTCGCCGTCCACGAACGTCGAGCGAACGCGGAGCTTCACACCGTAGCTGCGGGCAATCTCGATCGACCGAGCCATCATCACTTTCGCTCCCGAAGCCGACATCTCGAGCATTTCCTCGTAGGTGATCTGATCGAGCTTCAGTGCCGTGGGCACGATGCGCGGATCGGCGGTGAAGACGCCCGCAACGTCGGTGAAGATCTCGCAGGCATCGGCGCCGAGCGCAGCCGCGAGTGCGACGGCGGTCGTGTCGGAGCCGCCACGCCCGAGTGTCGTGACGTCGTGCGTCGACGTCGAGACGCCCTGAAAGCCGGCGACGAGGACGATCTTGTCCTCCTCGAGCGCGGTGTGGATGCGCTGCGCGCGCACCTCGACGATCTTCGCCTTGGTGTGGCTGCCGTCGGTCACGATCCCGGCCTGTGAACCGGTGAACGACACGGCCTCGTGCCCGAGGTCGTGGATCGCCATCGCGCACAACGCGTTCGAGATGCGCTCGCCGGTCGAGACGAGCATGTCGTACTCACGCGGGTGCGGGCGCTCCGAGACCTCATGCGCAAGGCGGATCAGCTCGTCCGTCGTCTTGCCCATCGCCGACAGCACCGCGACGACCTTCGATCCGGCCTCCTGGGCCGCGACGAGCCGCTCGGCGACCCGCCTCAGCTTTTCGGTGTCGCCGACCGAGGTGCCGCCGAACTTCATGACGACGAGCCCCGGGGTACGCCGCCGCGCCTCGACGGCCGGCACTGCTTCGAAATGGATCGTCGTCATTTGCGACAGTGTAGGCAGGTGATCAGGTTCCGCTCCTGGACATTCCGTGAATGGGTCGTGCTCGGTTTCGGCGCGATCGGGCTCGCCCTGCTGCCCTGGACGATCTGGCTGTCGACGTCGCTGAAGCCGCACCACGTCACGGACCGCTGGGATCTCGCCTGGTCCGGTTTCGACACCGGCCTGGCGATGCTCTTCCTCGCAACGGCCGTCGCCGCCTACCGGCGGTCGCCATGGGTCGGCGTGCTGGCGGGCGCCACCGGGACGCTCCTCGTCACCGACGCGTGGTTCGACGTCGTTCTCGAGAGCCACGCGGACGAGCTGCGCCAGTCGATCGCCCTCGCGATCTTCGCCGAGTTACCGCTCGCGGCGCTGTGCTTCTGGATTGCCCATCGCACCGAGCGCTTCCTCGCCCGGGCGCTCCAGAGGTCGCTACATCTCGCGTCGGCCCGAGAGCGCACGCCCGAGGGTGACCTCGTCGGCGTACTCGAGGTCCCCGCCCACGGGGAGGCCGCTCGCGAGCCGGGTGACGCGGACGCGTCCGCGTAGACGATCGGCGATGAAGCCCGCCGTCGCCTCGCCGGTCATGTTCGGGTTCATCGCGAGCACGACTTCCTGGATGCCGTTCGCGTCGACGCGGCGAAGCAGCTCGTCGATGCGCAGGTCGCTCGGCTCGACGCCGTCGAGCGGCGAGAGTGCGCCTCCGAGCACGTGGTAGAGGCCGCGAAACTCATGGGTGCGCTCGAGTGACACGACATCGACCGGCTGCTCGACGACGCAGATCAGGCCGTGATCGCGGCGCGCATCGGTGCAGATTCCGCAGAGCTCCTCCTCGGTGAGGTTGCCACACTCCCGGCAGAAACGGACGCGCTCCTTCACCTCGGTGAGCGCCGCTGCGAGCGCGAGCGCCTCGTCCTTCGGGCGCTGCAGAATGTGGAACGCGAGCCGTTGAGCAGTGCGCGAGCCGATCCCGGGCAGGCGCGTCAGTTGCGCGACGAGATTCTCGACGGAGGGGCTGAACACGAGCGCCATTGTGCCCGTCCATCCCGGACGGGCCTCCACGCACCGCAGGCTTTTCGGGCGGGAGGCTAGGTCCCGGGAAACAGGCCGCCGAGATCCGACGGCAGCATGCTCTTCATCTTCGCCTCGACCCTGGCCTGCGCGGAGCGCAGCGCCTCGTTCGCGGCGGCGATCACCAGGTCGGCGAGCAGTTCCGGATCCTCCGGGTCGATCGCCTTCGGATCGATCCGCAATTCCTTGATCACGCCGGCGGCGGTTGCGACGACCGTCACCATGCCGCCGCCCGCCGTCGCCTCGGCGGTTTCCTTCGAGGCCTCCTCCTGCACCTGCGCCATCTGCGCCTGCATTTCCTGCGCCTGCTTCATCAGTGCGTCGAGATCGAAACTCAATCGTCCAGCTCCCTTGCGTCGAAGGTGCTCTTCATCAACTCGAGTACGTCCGCTTCGCTTGCCGGAGGCTCGTCCTCCTCCGAGCCGTGCCCGGCCTCTCCGAGCTCGAACGCGACCGCGAGCTTACGGCCGGTCACCTCATAGAGCGCGTCGCGCAGCATCTCGGCGTTCTTCGGATCCTCGGCGACGCGCAGGTGGAACGTGGCAGTCGGGGGGAACTCGAGCGTCAGCGTGTCGTCGGTGAGAGCGGCCGGATGCGCCTCGCCGAGCGTTTGGCCGATCGGGATCGAACGCTGCTCGACGGCAGGCAAGATCGTCCTGCGCCACGCCTCCTGGAGCTGCTCCAGTTCCACGCGCAACGGCTCCGCGACCGGCGCTCGCGCCGTGACGGCGGTTTCCGCTGCGCCGGTGGGCGAGTCCCTCGATCCTTCACCGGGCGCGGGATGGCCCGCTTCCAGCCGTTCGAGGCGAAATGCAAGTGCCTCACGTGACAGGTCGGCCGCCGGTCGCGTCACCTTGACCAGCGCGAGCTCGAGGGGCAGGCGCGGGTCGCCGCCCTGTCGCAGGTCGTCGACGGCGACCGCGAGCAGATCGATCAGCCGGATGACCGTCGAGGCAGGCAGCTGGTTCGCCTGCTCGCGGAGGCGGTCGCGTGCCTCGTCGGTCACGGGCAGCGAGTCCGGCACCTCGTTCATGTGCTGGACGAGCAGCAGGTGCCGAAGATGCTCGAGCAGGTCAGTGACGAGTCTGCCGAGATCCTGCCCCTGCTCGGAGAGCTCCTCGAGGAAGAGCAGTGCGTCGGCGGTCTCGTTGCCGACGACCATGTCGCAGAGCCGGAAGAGCACCTCGTCTTCGACGGCGCCGAGCAGCTGGAGGACGTCCTGCACCGTGATCGCGCCGCCGGTTGCCGAGGCGAGCTGGTCGAGGGTCGAGACCGCATCGCGGTAGGCTCCGCGCGCCGACCGCGCGATCAGCGCGAGCGCCGCGTCCGGCACGTCGATCTGCTCGCCGTCGGAGATCCAGCGCAGCACCTTGACGAGCTCGGCGAGCCGCGGACGCTGAAAGACGAACGTCTGGCAGCGCGAGCGAACCGTCGGCAGCACCTTCTGCAGCTCGGTGGTGCAGAAGACGAAGAGAAGGTGGGGCGGAGGCTCCTCGATCAGCTTCAGCAGCGCGTTCCAGGCCGCATCGGTGAGCTGGTGCGCCTCGTCGAGGATGTAGACCTTGTACGTTCCCTCGACCGGTTGCAGCACGACACGGTCACGGATGTCGCGAATGTCGTCGATGCCGCGCTGGGAGGCGGCGTCCATCTCGATCACGTCGAGCGAGGTGCCGCCCGTGATCGCGACGCACGCATGACAGGTGTTGTCGGGTGTCGCCGACGGCCCGTGCTCGCAGTTGAGTGCTTTCGCGAGGATTCGCGCAAGCGACGTCTTCCCCGTTCCCCGCGGCCCGGCGAACAGGTAGGCCTGGCGGATCTTGCCGTGCTCGATCGCGTTCGTGAGCGTCCGCACGACCGCCTCCTGCCCGACGACCTCCTGAAAGGTCTGAGGGCGGTACTTGCGATAGAGCGCGGCCACCCGTCGATTCAAGCAGATTCGAGCCGGGGCTCCGGCTCACCGATCAGGACCGGGCCGGCGGCGCGCTCCTCGTCGGCGTGGGCGGCCTGCCTGAGCGGGAGGCGCAGCTCGAACGAGGCACCGCCCCCGTCCACGTTGTGGGCAGAGCACGATCCGTCGTGGGCGCGTGCGATCGCCGACACGATCGCGAGGCCCAGGCCGGCGCCCCCCTCCCGGTTGGCGCGAGAGTCGTCGGTGCGGGCAAAACGCTCGAAGATCCGCTCGAGGGAAGCTGTCGGGACTCCATGGCCGCCGTCGGTGATCGTGATCACGACCTCGTTCTGGTCTCCGCGGGCCGACATGTCGATGGCCGCGTACGGCTCGGTGTGATGCACGGCGTTCTCGAGGAGCGCGTCGAGCGCCGCTCGGAGCCAGGTCTCGTCCGCGTCCAGGGTGACGTCCACGATCGAGCCGAGCCGCCAGGCGCGCGGCGCGACCTCGGCCCACCGCATGAACACCTCCTCGATGAACGGGACGAGGCGGAGCGGATGGCGCTCGATCCACTCGGGGTGCTCGGTCCGTGCGAGCAGCAAGGTCTGCTCCACGATTCGCTCCATGTGCGCCAGCTCGTCGAACGCGACGTGCAGCTCCGGGACGTCCTCGCCGAGGCGTCGTTGGAGGAGCTCCAGATGCCCGCGCGTGATCGTCACCGGCGTGCGGAGCTCGTGCGAGACGTTGTGCAGGAGGCGCTCGTCGCGTTCGAGCAGCGCCGCCCGCTCCTCGGCCAGCGCCTGCACCGCATTGAGAGCCTGGTTGCGCCGAAGCGCATGCCAGACCATGGCGAGGAACATCGCCGACAACAGCGGCACTTCGCAGAGCTCCGCCCAGCGCACCAGACCGTCGTTCGCGTCGACGAGGATCGTGGCGCCGGCGGCGGCCACGACTCCCACGAGCACGAGCCCCGTCACGCTCGGGCTCCAGATGCGGAACCCATAGAGCAAGGTCAGGCTGACCCACACGAGGTGGAACGGGACGGCCTCCCAGGTCGGCCATGCGATCATCGCCGCCAGGCAGCCCACCGCGAAGGCGGCCCAGGCGACGTCGATCGGGTTAGGCGACCGCGAGGCGATAGCCCGCATGCCGGACCGTTTCGATCGGCCAGGTCGGCCCCAGCTTGTTGCGCAAGCGGCGAACGCAGACATCGACCACGTTGGAGCCCGGGTCGAAGTTGTAGCCCCAGACCTCAGAGAGCAGCCGCTCCCGGCTGATGACCTCGCCGGGGTGCGAGGCGAGGTGGTAGAGGAGCCGGAACTCTCTGTCCGAGAGGTCGATCGCCGAGCCGTTCGCCTGGGCGCAGCGGCGGGCGAGGTCGAGTTCGAGCGGGCCGAGGCGGAGCCTCGAGGACTCGCCGCCGTCGTGACTCTTGCGGACGTGCACGCGCACGCGTGCGACGAGCTCGTCGAACGAGAAGGGCTTGGAGAGATAGTCGTTTGCGCCCAGCCCGAACGAGCGCAGCTTCGTCGGCAGGTCGGAGCGGGCGGAGAGGATCAGCACGGGCATTCCGGGACGGGCGGTGCGCAGCTCGCCGAGGAGGCGGAATCCATCGATGCGCGGGAGCAGCAGGTCGAGGACGATCAGCTCGTAGGGCGCAGCGAGGGCCAGGCCGAGCCCGGTGGCCCCGTCGGCCGCTCCGTCGACGCTGAACCCCTCTGCTTCGAGCCCGACGCGCAGGAACTCGAGAATCCGGGGTTCGTCTTCGATGACCAGGATCCGCATCTGCGTCCCGCGCGAGCCTACAACGTCCCCCGCGGCATGGGAAGTGAGGTCGGTGTCGAGAAGGCGCCTCGGTGCTTCGAGGCGATCCCCTGGATGACACGAAAATGACAGTTCTGTCACAAGGCTCGCTTCGCGGCCGGGCGGACGATATATCCGACTCTCGGTGGGAACGACGGGCAAAGCCATAGCCGTGGCCGCAGGCGTGCTCGTCGTCGCCGTCCTCATCGGCGTGTACATCGCCCGCCTGACGAGCGGCCCCACTCCCTACGACGTCCCGGCCGCTGCGAACGCCCCCGTCGACCTGACGCTGCAGACGGTGGCGGCCGTCGGCCCGAAGCTCTCGCCGAACGAGAACTGGGTGTCGTATCTCGTCCGCGAGAACGGCGTCTGGAAGCGCACGACGGTCTGGACCCTGCCGGCGAACTCGCTCGTGCACGTGACGGTCTACAACTTCGACGGAAAGAGCGGCCTGCGCAATCCGTTCCTCGCCCAGGCGCGAGGCGTCGTCGGTGGCACATTCTCGCTGAACGGCAAGCCGACATCGGTCATCAATCCGGATGATGCCTCGCATACGTTCGCGATCCCGCAAATGGGCGTGATCGTCCCGATTCAGGGCGTCGACGACGACGCGCCGAACCAATGTGACTACGCGCCGTGCGCGATGAGCAACGCCCACGAGACGATCACCTTCACGTTCCGGACCGGCAAGAAGGGCCACTTCAGGTGGCAGTGCTTCGTGCCGTGCGCTGCCGGGTTCGTCTACGGCTTCGGCGGGCCGATGCAGACGGTCGGCTACATGGACGGGTATGTCGATGTGGTCTAGCAGCAGCCACGGGCGCCGGATCGCGGCGCTCACCGTGATCGGCACGGCGATCGTCCTGCCTCTGGTCATCTTCGTGCTCGGGCCGAACATGCCGCCCGGCAAGGCGACCGAGGTCGCCAAGGGCCAGGTCACCGACAACACGGTGCTGCTCGTCGTGATGACGCCGTTCACCGTCTTCATCCTCGTCTACCTCGTGTACGCGATCGTTGCCTTCAGGGCGCCCAAGGGTGAGACGGAGCTGCGCGACGGGGCACCCATCCGCGGCCACATGCCCTCGCAGATCGCGTGGCTCGCGACGACGACCGTCGCCGTGCTCTTCCTGGCGATCTTCGGCACGACGGAGCTCCTGGCCGACAACGGCGCCGGCGGCGGCGCCGGCCCCAACCCGGTCACGAAGCCGAGCGGTGTGTCGATGCCGGTGCAGGTGATCGGCCAGCAGTGGGAGTTCACCTACCGCTATCCGACCTATGGCGGGGTGGAAACGGCCCAGCTCGTGTTGCCGGTCGGCCAGAAGATCGCCTTCCATGTCACCTCGCTCGACGCCGTCCACTCGTTCTGGGCGTATGAGCTCGGTGTCAAGGCGGACGCGAACCCGGGCGTGGACAACGTCGCGTATGTGAAGACGGCGAAGATTGGCACGTTCCAGATCCGCTGCGCGGAGCTCTGCGGGCTCTGGCACGGCTACATGTTCGACACGGGCCGCGTCGTCAGCGCGGCCGATTTCAAGACGTGGATCGCAGCACGGCTCAAGCAGTACGCCGGCGTCAAGCAGTACCTTCCGAAGTACAGCCGGACCTACGCCCCCGACCCGCAGTACCGCGCCGGATGAGCCTGCGCCGTCTGTTCGGGTTCAACCTGCTGTCGGCCGTCGTGCTCGCGGTGGTCGGCTTCTACGTGGGCTGGTGGCTCGGGCACCAGATCACTGGGCCGAGCATCGACTACTTCAGCGACACGAATCAGAACGACATCGCCATGTTCTTCGCGTACCTCGTCGGCGTGATCGGGTTCCTCGTCGGCCTCGGCTTCGCCAACTACCCGGTGCAGCGGCTGCTCGGCAAGCCGCCCTCACTGCGCGAAAAGGAACAAGAGGGCAAGGGACGGTACTTCGGCCTGTGCACCGATCACAAGGTCGTGGGGATGCAGTATCTGCTCGGGATCGGGGCCTTCATCTTCATCGGCGGCCTGAATGCGATGCTGATCAGGTTCGAGTTGCTGCGTCCGCAGCACCTCGTCTGGAACGGCAACAACTACCTCACCCTGGTCGGGGTCCACGGCACGATGATGATGGGGATGATGACGAGCGGGATCCTCGGCCCGTTCGCGAACTACTTCGTCCCGTTGATGATCGGTGCGCGGCGCATGGCGTTCCCGCGCATCGAGGCGCTGACCTTCTGGCTCCTGATGGCGGCCGGGACGATCCTGATGATGTCGTTCCTCTTCGGGGGCTTCCCGACGGGCTGGACGGGCTATGCGCCGCTGAACGAGCAGGCGAACATGGGCATCGACGCGTACATCGCGTTCTTCGCCCTGGTCGGCCTGTCGATGACGCTGCTCGGCCTGAACATGCTGGTGACCGTGATCACGATGCGCGCGCCGGGCATGTCGTTCGGGCGCCTCCCGATCTTCGTCTGGGGGGTCATCAGCACCTCGGTCCTGATGCTGTTGGCGGCGCCGGTCCTCATCTCGACGCTGCTGATGCTCGCAGCGGACCGGACGGCGCAGACGAGCTTCTTCAACGTTCAAATGGGCGGGAGCCCGTATCTCTACGAGAACCTCTTCTGGTTCTTCGGGCATCCCGAGGTCTACATCCTCGCGCTCCCGGGGATGGGGATCCTGCTCGAGATCCTGCCCGTGTTCTCGCGCAAGCCGCTCTGGGGCTACCGCCTGGCGGTGACCGGCATGCTCGGCATCGCACTCTTCAGCTTCCTCGTTTGGCAGCATCACCTGTTCGTGAGCGGCATCAACGCGGACGTGCGCCCCTTCTACATGTTCTCGACCGAGATCATCTCGCTGCCGACGGGCTTCATCTTCATCTGCGCGCTCGGGACCCTCTGGAAGGGCCGGATTCGCGTGACCGTGCCGATGCTCTTTGCGCTCGCCTGGCTCTTCAACTTCCTGATCGGCGGTCTGTCGGGCGTCTTCCTCTCGGACGTGCCGAGCGATGTGACCACCCACGGCAGCTTCTTCTCCATGGCGCACTTCCACTACACGATCATGGGCGGTCTGCTGTTCGCGTTCTTCGCCGGGATCTACTACTGGGTCCCGAAGATGACGGGCTACAACTTCAACGAGCGCCTCGGCAAATGGCACTTCTGGATCATGTTCCTCGCCTTCAACTCCACGTTCGGGCCGCTGCTCGTGATCGGGTTCCTCGGGATGCCGCGGCGCGTCGTCACCTACGCCGGCTATCTGCAGGGGGCGAACGTGTGGGTGTCGGTCTCGGCGTTCGTGCTCGGCGGTTCGATGCTGATCTTCCTCGCCAACCTCATCTGGTCGCAGGTCTTCGCGCGGGTTCCGACCGGCATGAACCCCTGGGGCTCGAAGTCGATCGAGTGGCAGCTGCCTTCGCCGGTGCCCGTGCACAACTTCGATCGCATTCCGACCTTCGGCCCCGATCCGTATCCGTACGGTGACGACGCCGGCTCGATTCTCGCGCAGCGCCCTGTCGTCTCTCCCGCGAGGCCGACCCGGTGAGCAGCGAGCTCGCACAGCACTCGACCGACTACTCCGTCGTCGAGCGCGAGTCGCCGACCGTGCTGGCGGACAACCTGCGCGTCGCCGCTCAGCTTTGGGCGAGCGCGACCGTGTTCTTCTTCTTCGCCTTCCTCTTCGCGTATTTCTATCTCCGCTCGCTGAACTCGCAGGGGCTCTGGCGACCGAAGCATGTCGACCCGTCGCTGACTCTCGGCACCCTGGCGACGGCGGCCGTCGTTGCCGCCGCGATCCTGCTGCGCCTCGCGCTCCAGAACCGCCGCGGCGAGAACCTCCGCGCCTGGCGGCAGAAGGGCGGCGTCGCGCTCGGCCTGTTGCTCCTCGCGATCGTCCTTCAGATCGTCGAGTGGGCGACGCAGGGCTTCGGTCCGACCGACGGCAGCTATGCAGGTGTCTACCTCGGTTGGACGGCACTCGAGATCCTGTTCGTGCTCGGTCTCGCCTACTGGGTCGAGACGACCCTTGCCACGTCGCTGCGCTATCGCAAGACGGCTGACAAGACGGAATTCGAAGCGGGCGAGGCCGCGGGCGACCCGCATCGCGGAGCGCCCGACATCGACGACCCGCTCAAGCTCGTACTGCCGGAGCTCGCCGCGGTCTCGTTCTACGCGACATTCCTCGCCGGCGTCTTCGTCGTCAGCTGGGTCGTCCTCTACCTTCTCTAGGGATGAGCTTCTTGCTCCGGAGCGAGAACTGGCCGGTCGGGTGGCTGGTCTACTCGCTCGCAGGAGCGGCGTTTCTGTACGCGCTCGGCGGCCGCCGGACCGTCAGGACGAATCGCGCCCGTAGCGCGGCGTTCTACTGTGGTCTGGCGACGCTCGCGATCGCGGTCGCCTCGCCGGTCGACGCATACTCGGATCGCTTGTTCTGGGTGCACATGACCCAGCATGTGCTCTTGATGATGGTCGCGCCGCCTCTGCTCCTGCTCGGGCGCCCGTGGCCGCGCATGCTCAAGCCGTTCGCACCGTCGGTGCGGCGCCCGATCGCGCGGACGGTTCTCGTCGGGTCGACGCTCGCGCCGCTGCGGACCGCCGGGCGCTGGATCGCGGCGCCTCTGCCGGCGTTCGTGGCGTTCTCGGTGGTGCTGCTCGGCTGGCACGTGCCTGCTCTCTATGACCTGACGCTCAGGAACGCTCTCGTCCATGATGTCGAGCACCTGCTCTTCTTCTCGGCGGCGCTTCTCTTCTGGGTGCACCTCGTCCCGGGCGCAACCGCGCGGCCGCAGCTCTCCGACGGGCAGCGGGTGGCGTACGGAACAGCCGGCCTGCTCGTCGGCTGGGGCTTGGCAGTCGTGCTCGGGTTCGCGTCCACAGCGCTCTACGGCTCGTACTCATCGCTCGCGATCCGTCCCGGCGGGCTCTCGGCCCTCGCCGACCAGCAGATCGCGGCAGGGGTCATGTGGGTGCCGGCGTCCCTGCCCTTGACGATCGCGATCCTCTTCGCCGCCTATCGTTGGCTCGATCCGTCGACCGGGCGGCGGCGTGGCGCCGTGACCGTCGGCGACCTACGACCGAGGGAGACCTGATGACCGTCGCTTCGTTTCAGACCGGTTCGTACCTGACGATCTTGATCCCGGTCTGCCTGCTGATCCTGGTTCTGATCTGGTGGGCCTTCGCGATGCGCCGGCGCGGCGAGCTCTAGCTGCCGCGTAGTCTCTCCGGTGTGACGGCCGACGAGATTCTCGCGGAGACGCGCGCGTTCAACGCCCAGCTCGGTCAGTTGCTCGCGACGATGCCCAAGGTGCACGAGTTGCCGCCAGACGTCACGCGGCGGGCGCGGCGCGAAGGACGCGGTGCGCTGCCGCCGCCGGTCTTCCTCGACGAGGCGCGCACGATCACCATTCCCGGTCGCGGCGGTGGGATACCGTTGCGTGTGCTCGAGCCGCCGGAACCGCGCGGCGCGTATCTGCACTTCCACGGCGGCGGTTGGACGATCGGCGCTGCGGACATGCAGGATCCGCATCTTTGGGAGCTTGCCCAGACGACCGGCCTGACGGCGATCAGCGTCGACTACCGCCTGGCGCCCGAGCACCCCTATCCCGCGGCCCCCGACGACTGTGAGTCGGCCGCCCTCTGGTTCCTCGAGAGCCAGGATGGACGTCTGACGATCGGAGGCGACTCCGCCGGCGCGCACCTCGCAGTCGTCACGCTGCTGCGCCTGCGTGACCGGCACGGCATCTCACCGCGCAGGTTCGCGGCTGCCAACCTCGTGTTCGGGGCCTACGACCTGACGGGGACGCCGAGCCGCAGGCTGTGGGGCGACCGCGACCTGATCCTGTCGAGCCCGATGATGGATTGGTTTGCCGACGGCTTTCTGCCCGGGATGACGGAGAGCGATCGGCGCGACCCCGACATCTCGCCGCTCTATGCCGATCTGCGCGACCTGCCGGCGGCGCTGTTCTCATGTGGCACGATGGACCCTCTGCTGGACGATTCGCTCTTCATGGAGTCGCGCTGGCGCGCGGCGGGGAACGAGGCGAGGCTCAGCCTCTGGGCCGAGGGCGTGCACGCGTACACCGCGTTCCCGATCGAGATCGGCAAGCGCTCGCACGTCGAGCAGAGCGAGTTCCTCGCCGGTTAGATGCGCGTCCAGAGGCATCTTCGGTGGATGTTCCTGCTGGCCGTGGCGGTCGTCGGGATCGGCATCGGCTTCCTGATCATTCAACTGCGCTCCTCGGACAAGGCGTCCGCGACGCAGGCGCCCGCGATGCCGGTGGTGAGCTGGGCCGCAGGCACCCGCGCCGCGCCGGCGTTCTCTCTCTCCGACCAGGACGGGAAGGCGGTCTCGCTCTCGGCATTTCGCGGCAGGCCTGTGATCGTGACGTTCCTCGATCCGCTCTGTCGCAACCTGTGCCCGATCGAGGCCAAGATCCTCGGGGTGGTGGAGTCGAGCCTGCCGGCCGCGGATCGTCCGGCGATCGTGGCTGTGAGCGTCAATCAGTGGGGAAACGCGAAGTCGATCCTGCGCAGCGACATGGACAAGTGGCATGTCGGCGAGAACTGGTACTGGGCGACCGGGTCTCCGAAGGCTCTCGAGAGGGTCTGGGCGGCGTACAAGGTCGCAGTCGTGGACGCGCCGAAGACGATCGAGGGTGTGACGATTCACAACATCAGCCACACGGAGGCGGCCTACATCATCGACGGCCGGGGCTACGAACGCGCGCTCTTCGTCTATCCGTTCCTCGCCGCCGACGTCGCCGACAAGGTGCGTCAGCTCGCGAGCGGATAGCGCTCGCGAATGCCGGTGTTCGCGGTGATTTGTTAGAACGTCGCGGTGGGGGCTCCTCTTTCCGCTGTGATCGCGGTTGCGATCGTGCTCACCGGGCCAGGTGAGGCACGTTCATCGCGTCCCTCGGCCGAATGGCTCGCTCAGGCGCGTTGCGTCCATCTGCATGAAGGGCCATGGACCGCGAACACAGGCAACGGTCACTTCGGCGGCATGCAGTTCGCCGCGCAGACCTGGCTGCGCGTGAAAGGTCGGCGCGACCCCGCGTTCGCGCATCCGGGCGACCCTGCCTTCCCGTTTCGGATTGCACCGTCCGAGCAGCTCCACCGCGCCTGGCTCCTCTGGCTGCACGACGGCCGCAGCTGGCGCTCGTGGGGCGCGGTCGGCGCCCTCTGCTCGCATTAGGGCGGAGCCACCGGGACCGGCGTTTGGCGAGGCCGGTCAGGAGCTGAGACCGCTGATCGCCTCGCCGATCAGCTTGGCTCCCAGCACGAGGAGCAGGACGGTCATGATCGCGCCGTTGTGGGCCGCCATGAAGCCCTTCAGCTCGTCCAGGATTTCCTTCGCCTTGGTTCCCATCGCGAAGTAGATGACCACCGGTGTCAGGATCGTCAGCGAGCCGATCAGGATGAAGACGGCCAGGGCCGTGGCTTCCTGACCGGCGGGGATGTCCGCCTCGGCGATCGTGGCGGCGGCCGCGACCGTCAGGGCGAGGTTCTTCGGGTTCAGCCCCGAGAGGAGCGCACCCAGGCCGAGCATCTTCCCGGCGGTGAACGTGTCGATCGTCGCCATCCATTTGGGCATCTCCGCATCCTCGCCGGGCTTCGGCCGGCCGCGCCAGGCGTGAACCGCGAGTGCGAGGAACAACGCGCCGAAGACGAGCTTGAGCACGCTCGTCCAGGTCGCCGGGGCGCCCGAGCTCTGCGTCGCGTTGCCGCTCGAGGCCAGGAGCATGACCGTCCCGACGATCGTCAGACCGGCGACCCAGCCCACCGCGAACGCGATGCCGTTCGAACGGGCGCGGGGCGTGCCGAGCGTCAGGACGACGGCGATGATCGGTACCGGGCTGATCGCCACGGCGAGCGCCAGCGGCAGTGTGTCGCCGATCGCCTGGCCCATCACCCACCCCTTCCGCGTCGCTGACAGTTGCGCCGGTACGCAGTCTCGCACGGAGAGGAGGCAGCCGACTGCGGAGACCCGCTCTGGCAGGCCTCCGCAGTCGATCCGTTCGGTCGCCCGTCAGGTCAGGCGCCTGCCGCGTCCGGCTCGATGTTCTGGTTGAGCCTGAACACGTTGCTCGGGTCGTAGTCGTTCTTGAGCGCGACCAGCCGGTCGTACGTCTCGGCGCCGTAGGAGGACCGGGCGGCGTCCGTGTCTCCGAGGAAGTTCACGTACGCACGACCGGTGGTTGCGTCCGCGGCCGCGTCGATCACGTCCCGCGCCCACTGTTGATGGGAGGGGCCTGCAGCCGTATCGTGCCATCCGGTCACGGCGTTGAGCACGAACGGCATCGAGCGCTCGGCGAACGCGGTCGCGTCCTCGGCGACCCGGCCAACCGCGCCGCCCATCTGGTGCACGTGGATCTCACACTGCGGCCCGGGGGCTGCGAGGTGGAGATCGACCAACCGGTCGATCAGGGCGTCGTCGAGGCGGGAGAGGTTCGTGGCCTTGAAGTAGGCGCTGATTCCTTTCCCCCACAACGGATCGATGAGTGTTTGGATCATGTGGTAGGGCATCGGCCCGAGGAGATCGACGATCGGCTCGGCCACGTCGCGGAACGTGCCGACGAGTGACCCGCCCCTCTCGAGCGGTCCTGCGGAGACAGCGATCAACGCTGCAACCTTCTTGCCGTGCCAGTCCGACGGGATCACCGGCAGCGGCGGCGCAGTCGTGAGATCGACAACCGCCGTGATCTCGTCGGGAGCCTCGCCCGCCCAGTCGCGGAACGCGTGCAGCAGGTCGCGGTCGGCGTCGGCGGGATAGAAGATCGGACCGGCGTAGACCATCGGCCCCACCGGGTGGACCTCGAGCTCGAACTGCGTCACGATGCCGAAGTTGCCCCCTCCTCCGCGCAGGCCCCATAGAAGGTCGGCGTTCTCCGTTTCGCTCGCGTGGACGAGGCGGCCGTCGGCGGTGACGACGTCCGCGCCGACCAGGTTGTCGCACGCGAGGCCGTGCTGGCGCATCAGCCAGCCGATCCCGCCGCCGAGCGTGAATCCGCCGACACCGGTGGACGAGACGAGGCCGCCGGTGGTTGCGAGCCCGTACGCCTGGGTTTCGTGGTCGACGTCCGCCCAGGTGGCCCCGCCTCCCACGGTCGCCCGCCGAGCGTCCGGATCGACTCGCACGCCCCTCATGGCGGAAAGGTCGATCACGATGCCGTTGTCGCAGGTCGAGAAGCCGGCAACGCTGTGGCCGCCGCCACGCACGGCGATCGTCAGGCCGGCGCTGCGTGCAAAACCGACCGCGGCGGCGACGTCGGCGGCGCCCGTGCACCTCACGACGAGCGCGGGGCGGCGCCCGTCGTGGGCGCCGTTCCAGCCGTTGCTGGCGTCCGCGTACCCCTCGTCGTTCGCCGTCAGGATCTCTCCCCGTACAGCCTCGCGCAGCTCCTGAACAGTCGCTTCCCCGAGGACTGGTGTGATCGTCTGACTCATCTCCTTCTTCCTTTCTGCTTGGCTTGGGGGGTAGTGATATCCGGCGCGTCTTTGCCCGGCCTTAGCGGCTGCTTAGCAACGCTCCGAAGCCGCTCGTCGATCGTCGTGACACCCAGCGCGTCGTCGCGGCTCGCGTACCGCTTGCGCGCGTCGAGGAGCAGAGAGGTCGCCCGTTCGGCGTCCCCCTCGAGCACCGCGACCTCGGCGAGCGCAGCGAGCGTGCTCGCGATCCAGCGTTGGCGCTGCGTCTCGCCGAGCACCGAGAGCGCCTCCTGCAGTGCGGTCTCGGCCTCGTCGAGCCGGTTGCGGGCGATGGCCAGATCCGCGGTCCGCCAGAGCGTGCTCGCGATGCCCCACCGGTCGCCGGCCCGCCGAAAGATGTCGCGAGCCTCGGTCAGGTCGCGCTCGGCTCGACGGTAGTTGCCGGTGATCGTCTTCACCAGCCCGAGGCCGGAGAGGACGAGTCCGCGACCGCGCGTTTCGCCCAGGCCCGCTCGCAGCGCGAGGGCGCGATCGAGGTGGGCCTGCGCGGCCGCGACGTCCCCCTCGGCGAGTGACGTGTAGGCACGCCGCACGAACACCGTGGCGAGGCCCGCGTCGTCTCCGGCGGCCGCGAAGCGCGCGTCGCTCTCCTCGAGCAGGGCCCATGCTCGGGCGTAGTCGCCGCGAACCCGCGCGATTGCGGCCTGGTTCGCCAGTTCGTAGCTGGCGGCAGCGTCGCAGGAGATCTCGACGAACGGCTGCAGCGTGTCCTCGAACACGTGCCTCAGGCCGGGCCGGTTCTCGGGCTGGTTCAGCCGGATCTCCGCGATGTTCAGGGGAGACGGAATCGTTTCGGAAGACCCCTCGAGCGCTGCTGAGCTCGTGGATGCTCTGCGCCACGAGCTCGTCCGCCCGCGGCAGGTCGCCGCCGATGAAGGCCGCGACACCGAGCGAGTGGATGCTGATCGCCTCGCTCGCCGCGAATCGGTGCTCGCGTGCGAGGGCGAGCGCCCGCTCGAACCACGGCACGGCCACGTCGGCCGCATCCATCGCGATGCCGAACTCGCCGAGGAACTGAAGTGCGCGCCATTCGCGACGGGCGGCTCCGATCTCCGAGGCGACGGCGCGGCTTCGCTCCGCGAGTGCCACGCCGGGATAGAGGCTCCCGCTGCGAAACTCGATCGCCGCCGCTGCGAGCAGGGCCTCGGCGCCAAGCGCCGTCCCTTCCGGACTGCGTTCGAGCGCAACGGCAAAGCGCCGCTTGGCCTCGTCGAGGTCGATCCGTCGCAGCCAGAACGGCAGCAGCGCCACGCAGAGACGGAGAGCATCGTGCGGCTCGTGCTCGAGCAACGTGTCGAGGGCCACCCGCAGGTTCGGGGCCTCCCGGTCGAGTCGCGGCGACCCGTTCTCTCGCTCGGCCAGGGCAAGCGCCCACTGCGCGTGCCGGCCGGCCAGTGCGTGCTCCTCACCGGCCTCGACGAGGGGTTCACGCGCGTACATGCGCACCGTCTCCAGGAGGCGGTAGCGCCGTCTCCCGTCACCGTCCTCGACCGTGACGAGCGACTTCTCGGCGAGGCGCGCGAGACCGTCGGCGATCTCGGCGGGGTCGAGGCCGTCCTCGGCGCAGACGTCCTCGGCTGCCTCGAGCTCGAAGCCTCCCGCGAAGATCGCAAGCCGGCGGAAGAGGACCTGCTCGTCCGGCTCGAGCAGCTCGTGGCTCCACTGGAGCGTCGCAGTCAGCGTCTGCTGTCGAGTCGGCGCCCCATGGCTGCCGCTTCGGAGCAGGCGGAAACGGTCGTCGAGCCGCTCCGCGATCGCCGCCGGGCTGAGCGCTCCGACGCGCCCTGCGGCCAACTCGAGCGCGAGCGGCAGCCCATCGAGCCGAAAGCAGATGCGGGCGACGTCGTCCGCGTTCTCCTCGTCCAGCACGAAGCCGGGCGCGGCGGCTGCGGCCCGGTCGATGAAGAGCGATACGGCCTCGTATTCCCGGAGCTGCTCGAGCGGCGGCGTCTGCTCCGGGATCGGGAATGTCCAGCGACGGGACACGGAAGACCACCTCTCCTGCCACGCGCAGCGGCTCGCGACTGGTCGCGACGATCGTCAACTGCGGTGCGAAGCGCAGCAGCCGGTCGCAGAGGACGATCGTGTCCGCCAGCACGTGCTCGCAGTTGTCCAGCACGAGCAGCAGTGCTCGCGATGACAGGAACGTCGATGATCGCATCGACGAGGTCCTGAGCCGGCAGCGCGCGGATGTCGAGCGCAGCCGCGATCGCTTCGGGGACCAGCCGTGCATCCGTGAGCGCGGCCAGTTCGACCAGTGCGGCGCCCGCCTCGTAGGAGCTCTCGGCGCCCCGGGCGAGCTCGAGCGCGAGCCGTGTCTTGCCCGCGCCTCCCGTCCCGGCGAGGGTGAGGAGGCGAGTGCGGCGGAGCAGAGACCGGAGCTCGGTCAGCTCCTGGGCCCGGCCGATGAACGAGCTTGCGTCGGCGGGCAGCCCGAACGGCCCCGAGGCCCCGAGCGCGGCCGACTCCTCCTCGAGCTCGGCTGCGAGGGTCGAGAGCTCGTCGCGCCGCCCGTCCGCCCAGTCGTCGTAGCGGTTCTCGGGCAGGAGCTCGCCGCTGTAGAGCGAGATGCGCGGCTCGATAGGCGGTGGTGGTCTTGACCCGGCGCGCGTCGGCGGCTGCGAGCTCGAACCGGTCGACGTCGATCTCCACGTTGAGGGAGAGGACCTCCTCTCGCAGTTCGATCGCCTCGGCGGCGAGCGTGCGCCTCGCCACGTGCACCGCCTGATGGAGGTTGTTCGCGGCCGCCGCCGGCGCGAGGTCGCGCCAGAGCACATCCATCGCCTGCTCGCGGTGGAGCCGGTGACCGGGCGCGAGCGCGAGCAGCTTCACGAGCTCTCGCGCCTTCTTCAACCGCCAGGCGGACGCGGGGACCGCAACACCGTCGACCTCGGCCGCAAAACCGCCCAGAAGGCTGACGGTTACATCGCCCATCCTGCCGAAAACCTAAACCCGGCGACGTCTTCGCTCGTCCTTCCCCCTTCGAGGGGGAGTGCTGCGCTCAGGCGTTCAGGTGGCGCGCGGTCTTGCAGGCTCGTGCTCCTGTACGGGCGGCTTCATCGTCAGCCAGGTGTCGTCGACCAGCCCGAGCCGTACGGCCTCCTCGATCGCCTCGCCCCGGGTCGAGACGCCGAGCTTGCGGTAGACGGCGATTGCCTGCGTCTTGATCGTGTTGCGGGATAGGTGCAGCCGGTCACCGATCTCTCGGAACGAAAGGTGCGTCGGCAAGAACGGCATGAGCCGCATTTCCGCCGCCGTGAGGTTCGAGCGCCTGCCGTAGTCCATGACCGACAGGGAGTCGAGCAGCTCTCGCAACGCCCCGGTCTGCCCCACCAGGACGCCGAGGTCCGGCCGCAGGTCGAAGACCCCGTCGATCTCGGCCACGAGGGCCCTCGCCGATGCGAGGTCACGAAGGGCGACGAACATTCGGGCGAGCTCCAGCCGGGTCTGGACCGAGAGCCACGGAAGCGCGTCGGTCAGGCAGGGGGTGAGCTCGACCGCCCGGTTCAGGAGCGCCCGTGCGCCGTCCCAGTTGCCGTGCCGCAGCTGCGAGCGCGCGGCGGCCGTCAATGCCAGTGCGGCCGGCGCGGTGGCGCTGAACGCTCCGCCGTCGAGCAGCTCGGAGAGCTCGACCGCCAGTCTGGCGGAGGCGGCATGGTCGCGCGCCGCATCCGCGAGGAACAGGCGCTCGCTCGTGGCGACGAGCAGTTGCTCGTCGCCGCCGACGCGTCGTGCGTGGGCGGCCGCCTCGCCGAACAGCACGTATGCGCCGTCGTCGTCTCCGGCCAACATCTTGCCGACCCCGTAGGCGATCAGCGCCGATCCTCGCCAGTCGCTGGTCTCGGGCAAGGACGCAACCGCCGATCCGGCATCACACAGCATCGCCTCGACTCCGTCGCGGCAGAGCGCCGCCCGGACGGTCGCGATCCGCCCGGTCAGCTCGGGGTTGTCGACGGCGGCTCCCTCCGCGGCGTTCAGACAGATCTCGACCTTGTCCGTCGACCCGTGCACCGCATGGAGGCGCGCGGCCTCCATGGCGATCGTCGGGTGGCGCGAGAGCGCTTCGTCGTCGAACTGCGCCAACCACGTCTCGACGCGGTGCTGCCGGCTGCTTCCGGCCGCTGGGAACGAGGTTCGTTCGAAGATGTGCGCCGCCTGGTCGACGTCTCCGACCGACAGTGCGTGCTCGATCGCCGACTCGGGCTCGTCGTGGGCCAGGAACCACTCCGCTGCGCGGCCGCCCAGTTCCTTGACCAGCTCCGGTTCGGTCTCGTGCAGTTGACGCCGTAGAAGCTCGCGGAACAGACGGTGGTAGCGCCACCAGCCCTCGCCGGCGTTCACAGGCAGAAGAAAGAGGTTCGATCGTCTCAGCGCCTCCAGCTCTCGGAGCGAGTCCTTCCGACCGATGACCGCATCGCAGAGTGCAGCCGACATCTTCGCGAGCACCGACGTACGCCGCAGGAACTGCAGCCGCTCCGGCGAGAGCCCCGTCAGGTACTCGGACTGGAAGTACTGCATGACATAGACGTCGTTCGTACCGGTCGCGGCGAAACGGCCGTCGACGAGGCGCTCGCGACCGGTGATCGGTCTCTTCATCGACAGGGTCTCCAGATACAGGGCGCCGGCCCAGCCCTCGGTCTTCTCGATCAATTCTGCAAAACCGGCATCCGAGAGCTTCGCGCCGACGCCGCGCAACAGCAACTCCGCCTCGCGTCGCGTCAACGCGAGATCGTCGATGCCGATCTCGAGCAAGCTCGCGCCGCTGCGCATCGTGGCGGAGAGCGTGCACTCGGTCCTGCTGGAGAGAGCGAGTGCCGATCCCGCGGGAAGGTGCTCGGCAACGATCCTCAGCACCTCGTGGGAGTCGTTCCCATCCACCGTGTGCAGGTCGTCGAGCACGAGGACGCAGTCCTTGGCGCTCGCGATCAACGTCTCCACCTGCGGAACCATGGTCGTCCAGATCGAGGGTTGCGCTCCGGTGGGGGCATCGAGGAGACCCGGATGAACCGGAACGATCGTCGCGATCGCTGCGGCAATGTGCCGCAGGAGCACCACGGGGTCGCTGTCGCGCCGGTCGAGAGACACCCAGGCGAACGAGCGGTCGTCGCGTGCGGCCCACTGGGCGAGCAGCGTGGTCTTGCCGTAGCCACCGGGGGCCACGACGGAGACGGTGCGCGCCGACCGCTCCGCGCGCAACCGGTGAACGAGTGCTGTTCTGAGAACAGCTCCATCCCGCACGGCCGGCGGCCGGATCTTCGTCGCGACGACGCCGAAGGGAAGCTCGACCTCGTCGGACTCGACGAGAACAGTCTTCGCTCCTGCCCGTCCGGATAGGGACATCGTTCCTTTCTCGTGCGAAGGCGAAGGGAATCTAGCCGACCGCGCGTCGCTTCTAGGCAGGCACAGCCGCCAGCTCGCGGCGAACGGCCGGGGCGACCTCGGTCCCGAAGAGCTCGATCGAGCGCATGATCTTCGCGTGCGGCATCGTTCCGACGCTGAACTGGACGAGGAAGCGGTCGTGTGCGAAGAGATCGTGCTGGTAGAGGATCTTCTCGACGATCTGCTCGGGGCTGCCGACGAAGTTCGCGCCTCGGCGTGTCGCCGCGGCGTCGTAGTCGATGCGGGTGTGCGGCGGCCAGCCGCGTTCACGGCCGATCTTGTCCATCATCGCCGCGACGTACGGGAACGACTCGTCGAGCGCCCGCTGGGCGGTGTCCGCGATGTACCCGTGGGAGTTGATGCTGAGCGGCAGCCGCCCGTGCCCGGCTTCCTCGCCCGCCCGTCGATGCAGGCCGGCGAACGGCACGAAGCGCTCCGGCAGGCCGCCGATGATCGCGAGCGCCATCGGCAGACCGAGCGTTCCCGCGCGCAGCGCCGACTCCGGCGAACCGCCGACGGCGACCCAGACCGGAAGCGGGTGCTGGAGCGGGCGCGGGTAGACACCACGGCGGTCGATCGCCGCCCGATGTCCGCCGGCCCAGCTCACGTGCTCTGATTCGCGCAGCGCGAGCAGCAGCCGCAGCTTCTCGTCGAAGAGGTCGTCGTAGTCGCGCAGGTCGTACCCGAAGAGCGGAAACGACTCGATGAACGAGCCGCGGCCGGCCATGATCTCGGCGCGGCCGTCCGACAGCAGGTCGAGGGTGCTGAAGTCCTGGAAGACGCGAACGGGATCGTCCGAGCTGAGCACCGAAACTGCGCTCGTGAGCCGGATCGCCTTGGTGCGCGAGGCCGCGGCGGCGAGCACGACGGCGGGGGCCGAAACCGTGAAATCGGGGCGGTGGTGCTCGCCGACGCCGAACACGTCGAGCCCGACCTGGTCGGCGAGCTCGATCTCCTCGAGCAGGTCGTGCAGACGCTCTCTCGGGCCGATCTCGTCGGAGGTCAGCTCCGCGAAGGTGTAGACGCCGAGCTCCACGCCTCCACGGTAGCAGATACTTGCTCCCGCAACTATCTTGGGGACGCGGCACTAGAGCTCGCCGGCGGCGAGCGCCTCCGATTGAGGTCGCCGGTCTCGTGCGGCTCGAAGGCCTGCTCGGGTCGCCGTTGCGGGATCGCGAGCCCCACGAGAACGCCGACCCCGAGTGCTGCTGCGCAGCCGGCGAACGCGAGCGTGTATCCGTGAGACGTCGGGTAGCCGCTCGTGGTGACGGTGGCTGCGACGATCGAGGCGGTCGCCGCACCGCCGAACGCACCGCCGACCGTTCGCGTGACGGTGTTCATGCCGGTCGCGACGCCGGTCTGCTCGGGCCCGACGTTCTCGATGATCAGGTTCGCCATCGCGGCGAAGGCGAGGCCGATCCCTGCCCCGAGCAGCGCGGCGGCGAGGTAGATCTCCCAGCTCTGGCTGCGCGCGAAGGCGAGGATCAGGAACGAGACCATGGTGAGAGCCCCGCCGGCGAGCAGCGGGGGCTTGGAGCCGAAGAGCCTCTCGAGGCGGCCCGTCTGTGACCCGACGATCAGCATCGCGAGGGTGGACGGGACCATGAAGATGCCCGCCTGCGTCACCGAGCTTCCGAAGCCGTAGCCCGCTTTCGTGGACGTCTCGACGTACTCGGGCAGGAGGATGAACGACGAGTACATCCCGAAGCCGAGCAGCATGGCCACCAGGTTCGTCGTCCACACGCCGCGGATACGCATCATGTGCATGTCGACGAGCGGGTGAGCGGAGCGGGACTCGCTGCGGACCCAGCATGCGAGCAGGACGACCCCGAGCGAGATGCAGCCGATCGTCTTTGCCGACAGCCAGTGCCAGGTCGCCGTCTCGCTGACGGCGATCAGCACGGCGGCGAGCCCGGTCGACATCAAGGCCGTACCGGCCCAGTTCACTCGGCCGGGAATGCGGATCGGCGACTCCGGGACGAACACCTGGATCAGCGCGGTTGCGATCACGATCGGGATCAGCGGCAGCCAGAAGAGGTAGTGGTAGGAGAGGTGGTCCGCGATCGGCCCCGAGAGGACGACGCCGACGCCGCCGCCGACACCGAGCAGCGCCGACATGAGACCGATGCCGCCGGCCACCCGTGCACGCGGGAACTCGTCGCGGATGATCCCGAAGGCGAGTGGGAACACGCCCCCTGCCGCTCCCTGGATCACGCGGCCGACCAGCATTACTGCGAGGGTCGTGGCCAGGGCGGACACGACCGTGCCGACGGCGAGCAGCACGAGCACGATCATCAAGAGGCGCTCCTTGCCGTGCATGTCGCCGAGCCGGCCGATCACCGGTGTCGCGATCGAAGCGCTCAGGAGGTATGCGGTGAGCACCCAGCTGACCGAGTTCACGGATGTGTGCAGGGAGTGCTGGATGTCGGGCAGAGCCGGTGCGACGAGTGACTGAAGCAGGGCGTACGACACGCCGGCGACCGCGAGCAGCGCGAAGGTGACGTTGTAGTGCTGGCGGTGAGGTGTGTCGGGCTCGGCGCTGCGGGTCGGCATCGTCCGACGGTACCTATCGGGCCCCGGGCGGAGCCGCCCGGGTGACGGCAGATTCGCGTTCGGCTACGCGACGGGCAGTGTGAGGAGATGCGGGCGCCGCCCGTTGCGGCTCCTTCGGCCCAGATCCGGCCGCCCTGCGCCTCGACCAGCCCGCGGGCGATCGCCAGGCCGAGTCCGGTACCGCCGTTTCTTGCGGGGTCGCTGCGCCAGAACCGGTCGAACATCCGGCGGGTCGCCTCGGGAGTGAGGCCGCTGCCCGTGTCCTCGACGCTGACCGTGACGTGGTCCTCGCCGGAGTCGAGCAGGACGGCGATCGCGCCGTCGGACGGCGTGTGTTGCAGTGCGTTCGTGAGCAGGTTCAAAAGGACTCGTTCGACCTGGTCCGGCGCACAGAGAACGAGCGGCGCTTCGCCGAGACGCTTGTCGAGCGTCACGCGGCGAGCGCGAGCGACGGCCTCGACCCCGCGGACACATGAATCGACGAGTGGGGCGACGGCGACGATCTGGAGCTCGTGCGAGAGCGCGCCCGCGTCGATGCGCGCAAGCTCGAAGAGATCGTCGACGAGGGCACCGAGCCTGCGCGCGTGCTCGTGGAGCGGCGCGAGATACTCCTCGGGCTCGGCGAGGCCGTCCTCGATCGCCTCGAGCATGGCGGTGATCGACGCCACCGGCGTACGGAGTCATGGCTCGCGGCGGCGATGAGCTCGCGGCGCGCGTCGAAGAGGCTCTCGAGCTCGGACGCCATCGCGTTGAACGACCGTCCGAGCTTCGCGAGCTCGCGCGGGCCTCCGGTGGGAGCGCGCGCGGTCAGGTCGCCCTCCGCCAGCCGGTCGGAGGCGGCGCTCAGCTCCTCGAGAGGCCGGGTGATCGACGCCGCCAGCACGAGGGCGACCGCGACGGCACTCGCCGCCGCTCCGGCGGCGACCGCCAGGATCTTCACGTCGGCGCCCATGTGGAACATCACCCATCCCGACAGCAGCACGGCCGCGAGTGGCAGCACGACGGCAAGCAGCCCGAACGCGGCGAGCTGTGCCCGTACGGCCGGGCAGCCGGCGCAGGGCGACCGCTCCGAGCAGGCCGAGCGCGAGTGTCGAGAGGCCGACGGCGACTGCGAGATGAATCAAGGTACGAACCTGTAGCCGACACCCCACAGCGTCTCGAGACGCGCGGCGTCGACGGGTCGGACTCGATCTTCGAGCGCAGCCGCCGAATGTGAACGGTGACGGTCCCGGTGTCGAGGGCTGCCTCGTACCCCCAGACGCGGTCCATCAGCTGTTTGCGGGAGAACACCTCCCGTGGGTTCGACGCCAGAAGAACAGCAGGTCGAACCCCTTGCCGGTGAGCCTCACCGGCTTCCCGACAGTGTCACCTCGCGTGTTGCGCCGTCGATCGTCAGCCCGTCGAAGGTGAGCGTCTTCGTGGAGGTCGCCGCGGCCCTCGGCGCGTTTGAGCACGTTGGGACCGGATCGCCAGCTCGCGGGGCGAGAACGGCTTGGTGACGTAGTCGTCGGCGCCGATTTCGAGGCCGACGATCCGGTCAGCGGCCTCACCGCGAGCCGTCAGCATGATCACGGGCAGCGAGCTGTCCGTGCGGATCCATCGGCAGAGAGCGAGACCATCCGTCCCGGGCAGCATCACGTCGAGAACGACGAGGTCGGGGGCGCCGCTCCGGATGATCGTTCGCGCGGCATCGCCGTCGCCCGCTTCGAGCGTGTCGAATCCGTCCCGCTGCAGGTAGCGGACGACGACGTCGCGCACGATCGGCTCGTCGTCGACAACGAGAACGGTTGTCATGTCGCTCATTGTCCCTGCTCCCGCGCCCACTTGGGATGGTGGCGCTCCGCCCAGTCGCGCCGCACGCGGCCGGACGTGATCCCGCGCAGCGAGTGGCGTGTCGCGGGGTAGATGAGCGCCAGATAGAGGTGGCCGGTGAGCAGCACGACCGAGACGTACGTGAGCCAGTCGTGGAGCAGGATCGTGCTCGCGAACTGGAAGCGGTGGTCGCGCTCCCCGAGCCACAGCAGCGTTCCCGAGACGGCGAACAGCAGGGCGAACGAGGCCGTGAGCATGGCGTTCACCTTCTGGCCGACGTTGAACCGCCCCTGTTCCGCCGGACGGCGACGGAGCCATCTCAGGTCGTCACGATCGAACTCGTCGAGCTCGCGCAGCGTCTTTCGGAGCCGGCGCCGGTCTCCGAGCACGACGACGAGGGCGAGCGCCGCGATCCACCCGACCGCGCTGTAGACGTGCAGGTCCTTCACGAGCGGGCGCCGTCCGATCAGGATGCTGAGCCGCGGCACGTAGAGGACGAGGCCGGTCGCGAGCAGCGCCAGAAACGCCGTCGCGTGCACCCAGTGCGCGGCTCGTTCCGTTCGGCTGAAGCGCTCGATCAGTTCCGGCTCAGAAGCCATTCGACCGGCCCACCCAGGCGTCGGAGTCGTACCCCCGCTGCTCCCAGTAACCGGCTTCGGCGACGGCGCCGACCGTGATCCGCTCGACCCACTTGACGCCCTTGTAGCCGTACATGTCGGGGATCACGACTCGCACGGGGGCGCCGTGTGGGCGGGCGAGCGGTTGGCCGTCCATCTCGTAGGCGAGCATCACGTCGGGCAGATGCGCCTGGTCGAGTGTCAGCGTGTCCACATAGGGACGCTCGGCCGAGGTGAACGTCAGCACCCTCGCGTCCGGGCGAGGCCCGGCGGCTGCGAGCAGGTCGGCGAAGCGCACGCCGCGCCAGTGGACGTTGTTCACGGTCCAACCGGTCACGCAGTGGAACGTGGAGACCTGTTCCGCAGCGGGCAGGGCGAGCAGCTGGTGGTAGTCGAGCGACTGCGGCTCGTCGACCCGCCCGTCGATCCTCAGGCGCCACGTCGCCGGATCGAACCGCGGCATCGACGAGGCGACCGTGTAGATGCGCCAGCCCGACGGGACGAATCCGGACGGCAGCGCGTCGGTGAGCGGCTGCGTGGCGCCGGAGACCGACCGCCACGCAGCGCGCCCCCAGACGAGCGACGAGAGGCCGACGGCCGTCACGCCCAGGAAGGCGCGACGGCCGTAGAGCTTCGTCTCGTGCGGTTCCATGTGCCTAGTGCGCCTTGACGACGTACCAGCCGCCGACGCCGTTGCACAGGATCTTCTTCGGCGTGTCGCCGTGGAACGTGTAGAGCGGGTGGCCGTTGTAGGTGACCTGCGTCTTGCCGTCCGGGCGCATGACCTCGCCGAACGTTCCCATCACTCCGGCGATGTGCTTGGGTGCCATCGTCCCGTGCGGGATCGTGAGCGGCGGCCACGTCTTCGCGCACGCACCGGTGCACTTGACCTTGTGGTTCTTCTCCTTGTTCCAGGTGTAGAGGGCGAGGTGGCCGTGCGTCGCGAGGATCTTGCCGAACGACTTGGTCTTCCAGGTGACGACGGGCCCCGTTGCGTCCCTCGTGGCGAGGGCGGAGGCACTGAACGAGGCGGCGAGACAAAGGACGATGAGCGGGAGTACGAGGCGACGCATTTTGGCTCCTTGGTGGATGAACAGTCCGCCTGGTTGTACGGGCCGTCCCACCCGCGCGCCTCGATCTCGCCCGTCATTTCACGGACTGTTCAGAACTCCGGCGGGTGTCGATCCGAGCTCGCGGCTGCCGTCGGCTACGCGGGCTCGATCGCGCGGCTCACGATCCATGCGTGCTTGCCGACCTGCCGTCCCCGGGTGAATCCGTACTGCTCGAACAGCTCGACGGTCGCGCTGAACAGGAATCGACCCTGAGCCTCACGACCGGCGGTCACCTCGGAGATCGCCTCGACGAGGCCGCCGCCGGCGGTCGCGATCTGCGCCAGCGCGCCCTCGAGCCCGGCTCGGGCGACCCCCTGGCCACGATGCCGCTTGTCGGCGAAGATGCAGGTGATCCGCCAGCGCGCCCGCGGCGGCGGCTCCTTCGCGTATTCGCGGGTGTGCTTGAGCCCGAGCTCATCCGGGCTGCCGTACTGGCACCAGCCCTGCGCGACCTCGTCCTGGTCGAAGACCAGCGCGGCGTGCGCGCGGCCGGCCCTCACGAGCTGCTCCTTCAGCGTGCGGGGATCGCTGACGCCGCGTTGGTACTCCGAGTGAAACGCAATGCACCAGCAGCCCCCGTAGATTCCGTTGTTGCGCTCCACCAACTCGGCGAACGCATCCCACGTGGAGGCATCGAGCGGGCGGGTCGTGTACGGCGCGCCACCCCCGCGCGAGGCAGCCGCTCTGGATCTCTGTGACGAGCGGTCAGGCATCGGTGACCTCGGCCGGGACGTGAATCACTCGGCGCAGACTCTATGCCCTGATGTCGTTCGTCACGGGCTCGCCGGGAGGCGACATCGGCGCGTGAGCACGCCGGCAGGGGGCCAGCCTTCCGTTGTGACCCGGGCCACCATCCCGTGCATCTGCCTGGAGGCACGGTGGATGACGGCGATCCGGCTCCCTAGCCTCGACGCGACCCGCGAGGGAAGGGAGGGTCGACGAAGGCCCGTCCAAGGCAAGGAAACTCGAAAGGGGGAATGTTCGGATGACCAGGGCCATATTCCGAAAGCACAGCATCGCCGTTCTGCTCACGATGCTCGCCACCGTCGGCGCGATCGTTGCCTACACGACGGCAACGGCATCGGCCGAGGGCCGGACGATCGACGGCACATTCTGTCTGGGCGAGCACCCGTTCTGCATGCAAGCATCGTTCGGCGGACAGACGACCGAGGGCTTCTGCACCGTGCCCGTTACCGACCCCACGCCGCAGCTCGACTGCAACACGGACCCGGTGAGTGCCGGGGGCACGGCGAGCCCGGGCCTTCTCGTTGTCAGGCCGGGGACGTACTGGGTGACGGTCCACGACGACAACAGCAAGCACAACTTCGAGCTCAGAAGCTGTCCAGGGTCCAACTCGCCTTGCAGCGACTCGAACCCGGACGCCCTCCCCGAGCAGATGATCACCGACATCGCCACGACCTACACCGACCCCGTGACGATCAAGGTCAATCTGAAGCACGGCTGGTACAGGCTCTTCTGTGACGCCATCCTTCCCGTAATCCACGAGCCCAGAGGGATGTACATCGACATCGAAGTCGGCGGGGCCGGGCAGGTCGGCTGACCGCCTTCTCGACGACGCTGATTCGCGGCGCCCGAGCTCGACCCTCCCGTTTCGCTCGAGCGCCGCGCAGTCGGCGAACACGAGCCTGGGCTCGACGAGGGAGAAGAGGACGATGGACGGAACCTGTCGGTGCGCAAACCGACCTGTGGTGGCAGGCGAGCCGATCACTCTCGGCTGAGCAGCCCCTTACCCCAGCTCGGGCGAGAGCGGGTGGAGTGCGGCGTACGCCTTGATGACCTTGGCGTCGAAGCTCTCGACGCGGACGTCGTCGAGGCCACGCTTCTCGGCGTGAATCGCCGTGGCGAGGGCGTATGCGTCGGGCAGCTTCAGTCCGGTTCGTACGCGGACTGCGGCGGCACGTCGGGCGAGCGCGAGGTCGACCTGGATCGTTTCGATGCCGAAGCGGACGAGCATCGCGTCCACGGTGTCAGCGCCCGCCGGCCCCGCGTGGCGGAGTGGCCCGATCAGCACCTCGGAGTAGTTGACCGCCGAGACGAGTCGCCGTGTGCCCGGCTCAAGTGCTTGGCGCATCCGCGCGACAGCCTTCGTGTTGTTGGCGTCCTCACTGTTGAGGTAGGCGATGAGGACGTCTGCGTCGAAGACGGCTACGGCCACTCGCGCCGCAGCTTGTCGAGGTAGCCCTCGGGATAGACGCTGGCATCGAACACGCCGGCGAACTCCTGGACGAGGTCGTCCGCGAGAACGAGCTCCAGTCGGCCAGGTCCGACGACCTCGACGCGGACGTCGTCGCCCGGCTCCAGGCCCGCTGCGCGCAGGGCGTCGACGGGCAGAGTGATCTGATTCTTGCGAGAGATGACGCTCATCCCTTTACCATAGCAGCGAGCTAGTAAAGGCGGTCGTGCGGCAGACCGAGCGGTTCGTCTTGATCCAAGTTCAGTGGGCGCACCTGGGATCGAACCAGGGACCTCTCGCGTGTGAAGCGAGCGCTCTCCCGCTGAGCTATGCGCCCTCGGGCGTGATTCTAGGCCCAACGCGAGGCCGCTCGGGCGGCCTCGCGTCGATGTCGGCTCGTGGAGTGTCTATGCCGGCAGGAGCCCGTGCAGCTCGTAGAGGGACTGGCGCACCGGGGGCGGTGCCTCCGCACCGCCGGCGGTCAACTCCTCGACGATCGGCATGACGCGCTCCTGCAGAAACGTCTCACACGCCTCGGCTGTCTCCCAGACCTCGAAGATGCGAAAGACACCTGCGTCCTCGTCGAAGCCGGCCGTGTGGATGATCGAGCCCGCAGGCAGGTTCTCTCGCGCGTTCAGCCGCTCGGTGACCGTGTCGTAGTTCGTCGTGCTGCGGTCGTCACCGGCCACGGCAAATTCCTGGATGAACGCAACGGGCATGGCAGCCTCCTCGATGGGAAGAGGTGATTCTACGCCTGGCGCGAGAGAGAAGTCCGCGGCACCGGTGAGGGATCCTTAGGGCTGCTTCCTCCCGGATCTGACCCGGTTCGGAACCTCACCGCGCCGCGGGCGCCGCCAGTGTACCGAGGCTGGACTTGCGCAACCTTCGGAATGCCCGCACAATGACGAGACATCGAGTGTCGAAACGACGAGGAGGTGGTGCAGCGATGAGACAACCCGTTGAGTCCCGGACGTACTGCGCCACGGCCCGTCGCCTCGTCTCCTGACGCGGTCTCGGCGGGTCGTGGCGGCCCACTGACTTTCGCGCAAAGGAGCTTTGGTTGACACTTCCCGCTACGGAATCGCTGCTGCATCGGCTTGGCTGGGACGACGGCTGGGAAGCCGCGTTCACAGAACATCGTGCCGCGGGGCTGGCCCCCGCCCGCGTCGCCGTCCAACATCGTGGCGCCTATGACCTCACCGCAGAGGACGGAGAGGTGCGTGCGAGCGCGGCCAACCGCTTCGTCCGCGACGGCGACCTGCCCGGCGTCGGCGACTGGGTCGGGTTCGACCGCGGGACACGCCTGATCGAGGCGCTGCTTCCACGCCGTACGTCGATCTCCCGGAAAGAGGTCTGGCAGGCGACGCGCGAGCAGATCCTCGCGGCGAACGTGGATGTCGCGTTCCTCGTCCAGGCGCTGCCGCTCGACTTCAACGTGCGGCGGTTGGAGCGCTATCTGGCGATGGCGTGGGAGAGCGGCGCCCAGCCGGTCGTCCTGCTGACGAAGACGGATCTCGTCGACGACATCACGCCGTACCTCGCCGAGGTCGAGACGGTCACGCTCGGCGCCTGTCCGGTCGAGGCCGTGTCGGCTCTCACCGGGGCGGGCCTGGAGTCGCTGCCGGCGTACTTCGACGGCAACCGGACCGCGGTCATGCTGGGATCGTCCGGCGTCGGGAAGTCGACGATCGTCAACGCGCTCGTCGGCGAGGAAGTGCTGGCGACCCGGGAGGTGCGCGAGGACGACCACCGGGGGCGCCACACGACGAGCCATCGTGAACTGATCCTCCTCCCGTCGGGCGGGGTCGTGCTCGACACACCGGGCATCCGCGAGCTGCAGCTCTGGGACGCCGACCTCGACCAGGCGTTCGGCGACGTCGAGGAGATCGCGCGACGCTGCCGTTTCAGCGACTGCGCGCATGACCGGGAGCCCGGCTGCGCGATCCGTGATGCCCTCGCGGAGGGCTCGCTGGCACCCGCGCGCTGGCAGAGCTACGTCAAGCTGCAGCGCGAGCTCGATGCGATCGAGGTCAGACGCAATCACCTGCTGCGACAGGAACGCGTGCGGGAGTACAAGATTCGCGCACGTCAGAACCGACCGAAAAAGAAGCGCTGATCCCGCCCCGGGTCCGTGAGGACGCGGTCGACTTCGCGCTGGCCGACCCCGGGCGCCGTCTGGCCGAGGTGGTGCTCGCGCAGGAGGTATCGCGGCCGCGGCCGGGCCCGTCGTTTCGATGGAGTGACGGGGCATGGCGGCTCACCTTCGCGCGGCCCGACGCCGATCGGCTCGAGTACCTGATCGGCGTCGACGGCAACTTCGGGCCGGATCCCGGCAACCCACTCCGCGCCGCGGGGCCGTTCGGCGACAAGTCCGTTGTCGAATGGCCGGAGTACACGGCTCCGGCCTGGCTCGAATCGATCGCCGACCCCGGGGACGTCGAACGCGCCGAGCTGCGCTGCCGGCGGCTCGTCGCGCGCGTCGGCGTTCACTTCTACGCGACCCCGGAGCCGCCGGGCGTCAACGCACCGTTGCTCGTCGTGCACGACGGCCCGGAGTACGCGGAGTACGCGGACCTGACGAGGTTCCTCGACGCGATGAGCTGGGAAGAGCGCATTCCACCGATGCGCGCTGCCCTGATCCAGCCCGTCGACCGCAACGAGACGTACTCGGCTTCGGCCCTGTACGCAGACGCCCTCGTCCGCGAGCTGCTGCCGCAGATCGCCGGGCGGGCACCCCACGGGAAGCGCATCGGGATGGGGGCCAGCCTGGGGGCGCTCGCGATGCTGCACGCGCAACGGCGCCATCCTGGATCTTTCGACGGCCTCTTCCTGCAGTCCGGCAGCTTCTTTCGCAGGCGCTTCGACAGCGAGGAGTCGGGCTTCGGGCGCTACGCGCGGATCACCCGATTCGTCGGCGGGGTGCTGCGCGAGTCCTCCACCGAGCAGCCCATTCCGGTCGCAGTCACGTGCGGCACCTCCGAGGAGAATCGCTCGAACAACCGCGCGATGGCCGCGGCGCTCGCCGCACAGGGGCATCCCACGTGGCTCGCGGAGATCCGCGACGGACATACGTGGACCTGTTGGCGCGACGCTTTCGACTTCAGCCTCCCCGTGTTGATCGAGGCGGTGTCGTGACGCGGCGCGCGATCCAGCTCGAAGGCGGCATCCTGCTCGCCTACGGGCACTACGGGCGTCCCGTCGTCGTCTTCCCCTCCGAGGAGGGCGAGGCGCACGACTGGGAGCAGCGCGGGATGGTGCACGCGATCGGCGGACTGCTCGATGCGGGGAAGGTGAAGCTGTACTGCGTGCCCTCGTTCGACCGTGAGAGCTGGACGCGCCGCGACCTCTCCCTCGAGGAGCGGGCTCGGCGTCACGGCCAGTACGAGCGGTGGATCCTCGCGCGGCTCGTGCCTTTCGTCCAGGCCGACTCGCACACGCACGAGCTGGTCGCGACCGGGGCATCGTTCGGAGCCTTCCACGCGGCGAATTTCTGCCTGAAGAGAGCAGATCTCTTCCCCGTCGCCGTCTGCCTCAGCGGGGTTTACGACGTCTCCGTGCAGGGCGGCGGAGGCGAGCGGGGCGACGCCGTGTACTTCAACAACCCCATGGACTACGTGGCGAATCTCGGCGGCGACCACCTTGCCTGGCTGCGCGACCACGCGTCCCTGCTCCTCGTCTGCGGACAGGGCCGGTGGGAGGACACCACCGGCGCCCTCGAGTCGACGAAGCGCTTCGGTGCGCTGCTCGGCGAGAAGGGCATTCGGCACGAAGTCGACCTGTGGGGGCACGACGTCCCGCACGACTGGCCCTCCTGGCGGCGCCAGATCGCGCATCATCTACCCCGTCTTGTCTGAGCGCCTGATCGGTCTCCTCCTCGGCACCGAGGAGGACTGGCCTGCAGCATTCGAGGCGCTGGTCGCGCGCCTCGGCCCGGTCGGCGGCCACCGGCTCGTCACCGAGCGGATCGTCAACGAGCCGTTCGATCTTCGCTACAGGCCCCGGTACGCGCTCGTGATCGACCGGCTCGCGTGGTGGTACGACCTGCCGCGCGCGTGGCTGAAGAAGGTCTCCCTGGCCGACGACGTGTATCTGCTGAACAACCCCTTCACGTTCCAGGCGATGGAGAAGCACTCCGCCTACTGCGCGCTGATGCGGCTCGGGATTCGCGTGCCGGAGACATGGTTGATCCCGCACAAGGTGCCGCCCGACAACCCGCGGTTTCAACCGACGGCGGAGCGCTACAACGCGCAGTTCGAGCTGGAGGCGATCGGTGGGCACATCGGGTATCCGCTCTTCATGAAGCCGTTCGACGGCGGCCAGTGGGTCGGCGTGTCGCGAGTCGCCTCGGCCGAGGAGCTACGTGCGCGGTACGACGAGTCGGGCGAGCGAATGATGCACCTGCAGACGGCGCTCGAGGATTTCGATGTCTTCGTCCGGTCGTTGTCGATCGGAGCGGAGACGATGTCGATGTGGTTCGACCCGTCGAAGCCGATGCACGACCGCTACCAGGTGCGACACGACTTCCTGACGCCCGAGCTCGGGGACGAGATCGTCTCGATCTCGCGGCTGGTGAACGCGTTCTTCCGCTGGGAGTTCAATTCGTGCGAGACGATCGTGAAGGAGGGCGTCGCATACCCGATCGACTACGCGAACGCGTCGCCCGACGTCGCACTGACGTCGCTGCACTACTACTTTCCGTGGGCGATCACCGCGCTCGTCCGCTGGTGCGCGTTCTGCACGATCACGCGGCGCGAGATGCTGGTCAACCAGAATTCGCGCGACTACTTCATTTGGGGCGACCGGGACGACCTCTCCTACGACGAGAAGCTCGCGGCCTACCGCCGGCTGGCGGACGACTACTTCCAGGTCGACGCCTACGAGGAGTTCTGCGCAACGCACCTCGCGCACCTGCCGGAGGTCGCTTACGAATGGTTCACCTCCGGCGAGTTCGACGAGGTGCTCGTCCAGACGGTGCAGGCGACGTTCCCGGCTCACGAGCAGGACCATTTCGTCGAGCACTACCGCGGCCTGCTCCGCGCATGGGCCGAGGACAACGCGGCCTAGATGATTGATCGGGAATTCAACGCCGCCCCGGATGGGGGCCTGCACACGGCGCATTGCGCCCGCCGCGCCCGGCGCCAAGGCCCACCGGCCTTGACCCCGGTCGCGTCGACCACACTGCCTGGTGCAGACCCTCCCGGGTACACCGTCAATTCCCGATCAACCATCTAGAACGGGCGGGCGACGGCGGTCCCCGCCCGAGGCCGAGGAGCGGAATACCCTGACGGCATGAAGGAGACCGCGATCCTCGTGGTCGACGACGACGCTCCGATCCTGCGAATGCTCGACCGGACACTCGCGGCCGAGGGCTACGCGATCGAGTCGGCCGCCGACGGGGGCCAGGCGCTCGCCGCCGTCGAGCGGTCCGCGCCGGACCTGATCGTGCTCGACGTCAGCATGCCCGGCCTCGACGGGCTCGCCGTGTGCCGGCGGCTGCGCGCGAAAGGCCTCGCGACGCCCGTGCTGCTCCTGACCGCACGCGATGAGGTGCCGGACCGCGTTGCCGGGCTCGATGCCGGTGCCGACGACTACCTCGTCAAGCCGTTCGCAACCGACGAGCTGCTCGCCCGGGTACGGGCGCTGCTGCGCAGGCGGGCGCCGGAGGAGGTGCTCGCGCTGGCCGATCTGAGCTTCGACCCCGCAACACGATCCGTGCAGCGGGGCGGCCGTGAGGTCGTCCTCTCTCCGCGCGAGGCCGACCTGCTCGAGCTGCTGCTGCGCAACGCCCGGCGGGTCGTCTCCCGCGAGCAGGCGATCACCCAGATCTGGCAGGGCGCCAGCCGTGCCAACACCGTCGATCGCGCCGTCACGAACCTGCGGCGCAAGCTGGGCGAGCCGCCCTTGATCGAGACCGTGCGCGGCGTCGGGTTCGTGATCGGGCGATGAGCCTCCGCCTCCGCTCGATTCTCGCCGCGGCGATCTCGACGATGCTCGCCGTCGCCGTGCTCGGCTCGGCGGTCGACCTGCTCGTGGCACGTCATCTGCATCACGGGCTCGACAAGACCCTGCGCACCCGCGCAGTCGAGGTGGCGCAGCTCGCCGCCTCCGCGCCCGCGCTCGTCACACAGCCCGGTGCGCTCGACTCTCCGGTCGGATCGACACAGGCGATGGTCGAGGTCGTCGACCGTCATGACCGAATCGTGTCGCGTTCGCTCTCGCTCGGCGGGCGCGTGCTGCCACGCTCGATTGCGAAGCAGGCGATCGCCGGCGGACGCGGGGGATACCGCACGGTCGACTTCGGCGACGAGAGGATTCGCGTGTACTCGGCTCCACTCGCCGAGGTGGCCGGCGGCGGTGCAGTGCTCGTGGCGGCCTCGACGGCGGACGTCGCCGACACGGTCCATACGCTCCGTGCGCTCACACTGATCGCCGCCCTCGCGGCCGCGGCGATCGGCGGCGCGGCGGTGGCGTTTCTGATGCGAGGGGCGTTGCGGCCGCTCGTCCGCCTCGATCGCGCAGCGGCCGAGATCGGTCAGAGCGGAGATGCCCGCCTGCGGCTGCCGGATCCCCACCGGCTCGACGAGGTGGGGCGGCTCGCGACGACGTTGAACACGATGCTCGAGGGGCTCGAGCACGCACGGGACGCCGAGCGCCGTTTCCTGGCCGATGCCTCCCATGAGCTCCGGACCCCGCTGACGGCGCTGCGGGGGAACGTGGCGCACCTCGCGCGTCACGGTGCGACCCCGTCACTCGTCGCGGACCTCGAGGCCGACGCGGATCGGCTCGCCCAGCTAGCGGACGACCTGCTCGCGCTCTCACGGGAAGAGGCAGCACCGCCGCCGGCCGGGGATGTGTCGCTCGACGAGCTCGCACGAGGCGCGGCCGGGGAGGGAGTCACGGTGCATGCCGAGCCCGTCCTGGTGCGCGGCGACCGGGCTGCACTGGAACGGGCGCTCGGCAATCTGCTCGAGAACGCCCGCCGCCACGGAACCGGCGCCATCACCGTCGAGGTCGTACGTGATGACCGGCTCGCGCGGCTCAGCGTCGAAGACGAGGGGCCGGGCATCCCTGCCGCCGACCGGGAACGAGCCTTCGAGCGCTTCTACGGCGAGGGCTCGGGACTCGGCCTTGCGATCGTCCGTGCCACGGCAGAGCGTCACGGGGGCCGCGCCTACGCGGACGGCTCTCGCGTCACCATCGAGCTCGTCAGGAAAGCGTCAGAGTCCGTCGGCGATCCTGCTCCGGAGCACCTCGAGAAAGGACTGCCTTGAAGATCCTCCGCACGCTGCCGACATCGCGTTTGATCGCCCTCCTCGTCGCCGTCGTCGCAGTGCTCGTCGCCGGTGCCGTCGCCGTTGCCGCTCGTGGCGGCAGCGGCGCGACACCGCCGCCGAAGCCGCTGGCCGACGCGATCCACGACGCGCTTGGCGCCGCGGAACCGGCCGGCGTGACGGCTCGGATCTCCTTCACGAACAAGCTCTTCCCCTCCGGCGCGCTGACCGGCCAGGCTGGGTCGGCGCTGATGACGGGCGCGACGGGCCGGCTCTGGGCGAATGCGAACGGCGGCCGCTTGGAGCTTCAATCCGACGCCGGCGACGCGCAGATCGTCTGGAACGACACCAAGGTGACCGTGTACGACGCAAGCTCGAACACCGCGTACACGGCCGACCTGCCGCAGAAGCAGGGAAGCACCGGCACCGCCGCACACGCCGTGCCGACGCTCGACGAGATCACGACCTTCCTGACCGGCCTCGGAAAGGACTGGACCGTCTCGGGTGCCGAGCCGTCCAATGTCGCAGGGCAGGAGGCCTACACCGTGACCATCTCGCCGAGCCACGACGGTGGGCTGCTCGGCTCCGCCCAGCTCGCCTGGGACGTGGCGCACGGCACGCCGCTCGAGATCGCGGTCTACGCGCAGGGCTCCTCGTCTCCGGTGCTGGCGCTTCAGGCAACCGACATCTCGTTCGGCTCCGTTCCCGATTCGGACGTCGCCGTCCCGCCACCGGCGGGAGCAACGGTCGTCGATCTCTCCTCTCAGTCGGGCAGCGGCACGTCCGGCGCCGGTGCGGCCGCGCCGGTCACCGGGCTTCCCGCCGTGCAGGCCGCCGCGCCGTTCACCGTCGTCGCGCCCGACACGCTGGTCGGGTTGCCGCGACAGGACGTGCGGCTCGTCGGGCCCGCCGATTCCCGGTCGGTGATCGTCGTCTACGGGCAAGGCCTGGGCGCGATCGTCGTCGTCGAGCGCACAGCGGACGCTGCGAAGGCGGGCCAAGCCGGGATGCTCGACGCGCTTCCGTCGATCTCCCTCGACGGCGTCACCGCGCACGAGCTCGCGACACAGCTCGGAACGGTGCTGGGCTGGGACCGCGCCGGTGTCACGTACGTCCTTGCAGGGTCGGTTCCGACTTCTGCGGCCGAGTCGGCGGCGCGCTCGCTCAAGTGAGCGAGCGGCCGCCGCTCGAGGCGCGAGGGCTGGTCAAGCGCTACGGCGACATCGTCGCCGTCGACCATGTCGACCTGACCGTCGATCGAGGCGACGTCTTCGGGTACCTCGGTCCGAACGGTGCCGGCAAGACGACGTCGCTGCGGATGCTCCTCGGGCTGATCCGCCCGACCGAGGGAAACGCGCGTCTCTTCGGCCGCGATCCGCTGGTCGACGGCGCGCGCGCTCTCGACGGCGTGGCCGGCTTCGTCGAGGGCCCACGCTTCTACCCGTATCTGTCCGGCCGCCGCAACCTGCGGCTGCTCGGCGATCTCGACGGCGGAGTGGCGAGGGCGCGCATCGAAGAGGTACTCGATGTCGTCGAGCTGCGCGATCGCGGCAAGGACCGCGTCGGAGGCTACTCGCACGGTATGCGGCAGAGGCTCGGCATCGCCGCGTCTCTGCTGCGCGACCCGAAGCTGTTGCTTCTCGACGAGCCGACGACAGGGCTCGATCCCGCCGGAATGCGCGACATGCGCGAGCTCGTGAAGCGGCTGGCGTCGGAGGGCATCACCATCCTGCTCTCGAGCCACGTGCTGGCCGAGGTGGAGGAGCTGTGCAACCGCGTCGCGATCATTCGCAAGGGGCGGATCATCTACGAGGGACGACTGGACGAGCTGCTCGAGAGCGCCGGCGGGGGTTACATCCTGCGCACGAGCGAGCCCGAACGCGCCCGGGCGCTGCTCCTCGCACACGGGATCGAGGGGCCGTTCTTCGATCGCGGCGAGCTGCGCTTCCAGGCGGAACCCGCGGCAGTCGAGTCACTGAGCATCGCCCTCGGTCAGGCGGGAATCGGCATCGCCGCGCTGATGCCGCGCGTCGCGACGCTCGAGGAGCTCTTTCTCGACATGACCGAGCACGAGGCCGTGGCGTGACCCTCACGTACAAGTGGGAGGTGCTGAAGCTGCTCGCCCAGAAGAGGACCTACCTCGGCCTGGGCGCCGCAATGCTCGTGCCGTTGATCTTCGTCACGGTGCTGATCCTGAAGACCGGCGGCCCGAATGACATCCCGCTCGGTCGGTACATCAGGGAGACCGGGCTCGCGACCCCGTTCGTGGTGCTGTTCTTCATGTCGATCTGGGCGTTCCCGTTGATCACCGCGCTCGTTGCCGGCGACATCGTCGCCTCGGAGAGCCACAACGGGACGCTGAAGACGATTCTCACTCGCTCGCGCAACCGGGGTGAGATCTTCGCAGCGAAGATCCTCGCGACGTTCACGTACACGGCGGTCGTCGTCTTTGCGATGGGACTGGTCGCGTTCGCCGCCGCAAGCAGCGAGTGGGGCTTCAACGATCTCACCTCGCTCTCGGGGACCACCGTCGGCGCGTGGCACGGTCTCGGCCTGCTCTCGGCCAGCCTCGCGATCTATGCGTGGCCGATGGCCGCGATCGCCTCCTTCGGCCTGTTTCTCTCGACCGTGACCCGAAACAGCGCTTCCGCGGTGGTGGGCACGCTGATGTGGGCGCTGCTCATGCAGTTGCTCGGCGTTCTCCCTGGCACCGAGTCGATCCGCCCGTACCTCCTCGGGGAGCAGTTCCAGGCCTGGCACGGCTTCCTGCGCACCCCGGCCGACTGGACTCCGATCGTGCGCGCGCTCTGGGTCTGCGCGCTGTACATCGCCGTTCCGCTCGGCATCGGCTACCTGGTCTTCCTCCGCCGCGACGTGGCCGGCGAGTAGCCGGACCGCGGCTACTCGGGATCGGGCCTGGCCCGCGAGTGGTGGTCGCGGCCGAGGAAGGTGTTCGCCCAGGCGCTGGTCCGCGCCAGCGCGTTGTCCTTGACGATCGCCGGGCCGTCCAGCATCGACTCCTCCTCGCCGTAGGCTTTGAGCCGCTCGTACGCCTGCGACCAGATGCACTCGGTGTCGTACACCTCGCACAGCCCCTCGCGTGTGCCGCCGCACGGGCCGTTGCGCTGATTCTTCGCGCATTGCGATTCGGGACAGACGTAGGCGATGTCCGGCAGAGAGCAGTCGCCGCAGTCGCGGCAGCGAAAGAGCGGCACCTTCACCGCCTGCTCCGCAGCGTGGGCCGCCTTCGTGAGCGCGCGGGACTTCTCGACGGCACGGTAGAAGGCACGCCCGGCGGGAAAAAGCGGCCCGTCGGGCTCGAAGGCCTGAGTGTGGAGCCGCCGGCTGAACCTGTACTTCAGCGGGACGCGCAGTTCGGTCGTCCGGCGATCCTTCGACGCGAGGTACGCCGCGTCGATCTCGTCCGACGACAGCCGTGTCTCCGCG
The DNA here is from genome assembly GCA_963826485.1 of uncultured Thermoleophilia bacterium. Lineage (GTDB taxonomy): Bacteria > Actinomycetota > Thermoleophilia > Gaiellales > Gaiellaceae > PALSA-600. The sequence continues at coordinate 105,816 of CAWGXF010000007.1, read as the reverse complement.
TCCCGCTCGAAGAAGTAGAACTCGTCCGCGAACGGATACTGGATCTCGCGCGCGAACTGCCGCCAGTCGTCCGGCGCGAACGAGCTTGCACGATCCAGGATCTCCGCGAACGTCGCCGGCGGCATGTGCCCGCCGAGGTAGACGCCCGCGAAGCCGAGCCCGCGCGACACGGCGACGTGCTTGGCGGCGAGCTCGACGAAGAAGGCACGGCCCTTGTCGGGGCTGGACGCCTCGCGCTCCACGAGCGCGAGAAGCTCGTCTGTGACGATGACTCCCGGGATCTTGCCCGCGTGGAACGCCCGCGCCGCCGTGCGCGAGAGGAGATAGACGTTGGCGAGCACCGGGACCGAGAGACCGTCGTGCCGTAGCCACCGCAGAAGCTCGTCGTCCTTGCGGGTGTCCCATCCGATCTGGTTGATGACGAAGCGCGCGCCGGACTCGATCTTCTTCCGCAGCTTGAAGTACTGCGGCATCACCTCGCGCTCGCGTCGCTTGTGGTTCGTGACGACGCAGCCGAGGAAGAAGCTCGTGCGATCGAGCCGCGTGTCCGGTCGCCGTTCGTCGCGAAGGCCTTCGTTCATCTCGGAGAAGAGGCTGATCAGCCCCACGGAGTCGATGTCGAACACCGGCGCTGCGAGTCCTTTGTGCCCGGTCACCGGATAGTCCCCCGAGAGGGCGAGGACGTTGTCGAAGCCTTCCGAGCCGAGCTTCCAGCCGCGGCTCTCGAGCGCGTTGCGATTCCAGTCCTTGCAGGAGAGGTGGATGATCACCTCCTGGCCGCGCGACACCAGGTCGGTCCCGAGGGTGTCGGGCGCGAGCATCGCATGGCCGCCGGGATTGTCGGTGATGGAGAGCACGTCGACCCGTTCGTCGGAAGCCAGTTCGTGCGCCAGTTCCATGACTTTTCGGCTCGAGCTCGCCGTGATCAGGCCGCGGCTCGTGACGACCTCGGCCGCGACGACGAATGCGCCTGGGCGTGCGAGCTGTTCGCGAAGAGAAGTCATCGTGGGGGCAGACGATTGCCCATGTCAGTCTGCCTGATTTATCATCGACGAATGGCCGGCCTACAGGTCCTCGATCTCGAGACGGCGGCGTCGGTGGAGTCGGTCTGCGACGCGATCGTGCCCGGGTCGGCCCGCGTGCGCCCGGCCGTCTACATCGATGCCCTGGTCGCGCAGCTGGACGAGGGTGCCCGGGCGGCGGTGCTCGAGAGCTTCGCAACGGTGGCGAACGGTGAACTTGCGGACCATGTTGGGACGCCGGCCTTCCTCTACGTGCGCGCGCTTGCGATCGAGGCCTTCTACAGCGACTTCGTCGCGCCCGGCGTCGATGCGACCGGCGCCTGGGAGGAGATCGACTTCAACACACCGCTCGCGACCCGCCTGAAGAAGGACTGGTCGTACCTGGGCATCTCAGGGTGAGCGAGCGGTTCGACGTCGTCGTGGTGGGCTCCGGCGCCGGCGGCGGCGTGATCGCCGGTGAGCTCGCCGAGCGCGGCCGGAACGTGCTGCTGCTCGAGACGGGGCCGCACAAGACTGCGGCGGACTTCACGCGCTGGGAGTCGAAGGCGGCGCACGAGCTCTGGTGGCCGATTCGCTTCGCGCTGATCGACGGCGGGGCGGGCGGTGCCGTGGCCCTGCTCGGCGGCCGGTGCGTCGGCGGCACGACGACGGTCAACACGAAGGTCGCCCTGCGCGCCCACGCGCAGGACTATGCCAAGTGGCACGAAGCAAGCCGGCTGGTCGGGTCGTCGGGCGAGCCGTTCGGTGCGGCGGACCTCGACCCCCACTACGACCGCGTCGAGCAGCGGCTCGGCGTCCGCGAGCGCACCGACTGGCGCAAGAGCGTGCTCACCGTGGAGCCCGCGTTTCGCCGGCTCGGGGCCCCGCTGGAGGCGGTTCGCTCGTACACGGACGGGAACTGCATGAGCTGCGGCTCCTGCCTCCAGGGCTGCCCGACGAACGCCGGCAAGTCGACGCTCAACACCTACATCCACGATGCATGGGCCTCGGGCAGGCTCGAGCTGCGCGCCGACGCCTGGGTCGAGCGCGTGCTGATCGAGGACGGCGAGGCCAACGGCGTCGAGTACGTGGACAGCGACGGCGCCGCGCGGCGGGTCGACGCGGGCGCGGTCGTCGTCGCGGCGGGGACGCTCAACACACCGCAGTTGCTGCAGCGGTCGACGCTGCCGGACAGCCCGTCGAGCCGCCTCGTCGGCCGCCACCTCGGCTTCCATCCGGTGCGTCTCGTCTACGGTCTGTTCGACGAGCCCCAGGACGCCCACATGGTGTATCCGATCAGTGCGCACTCGATGGCGCACCAGGTCGACGCGGACGGCGGCTTCGTGATCGAGGCCACGACGATCCAGGATCCCGTCTCGTTCGCCACGACCCTCGAGGACGAGAACGGCCCCCTCTGGGGCGCCCCGCTCGTCGAGGCGGTGCGCGACTTCCGGCGCTGGATCGGCGTGCTTGCGATGGTGAACGACGAGAACTGCGGTGTCGTGCGTCTCGACGAGGACGGCCGGGAGGCGTTCGACGCGCCGTTCACGCCCACGGATCGCGAGCGCATGGCGAGCGCGCTCGACTTCTCGCGCGACGTGCTCCTCGCGGCGGGGGCCTCCAGGGTGCTCTGGACGGGGCTGGCCTCAACCCACGTGCAGGGCACGTGCCGCATGGGCAGCGACCCGGAGCGCTCGGTCGTCGACGCCGACTGCCAGTCCTGGGATGTCAAGCGGCTCTACGTGGGAGACGGCTCGGTGGTCCCCCGCACGCTCTCCGTCAATCCGTCCCTGACGATCATGGCGCTCGCGAGCCGTCTCGCCGAGCATCTCCACGCCGACCCGAACGGATATCTCTCCTGACCGAGCAAGTCCGCGACCTCGCACACCTCTCGCACGTCGAACTGCTCACGCCCCGCCCCGAGGAGAGCCTCACGTACTTCCGGGAGATCCTCGGGATGGAGGTGGCCGGCGAACAAGGTGACTCCGTCTACCTGCGCGGCTTCGGCGACTACGAGCGCTCGTCGCTGAAGCTGACCACCGCCGCTCAGTCCGGAGTCGGGCACATCGCCTACCGGGCGCACAGCCCCGAGGCGCTCGCGCGCAGGGTCCAAGCGCTCGAGGCGGCCGGTGTCGACGGCGACTGGACCGACGGTGACCTCGGCCACGGTCCCGCGTACGCCTTCCTCGATCCGGATGGGCACAGCTTCGAGCTGTTCTTCGAGTCGGAGCGCTACGTCGCGCCGCCCGAGCTCCGCCCCGCGCTCAAGAACCAGCCGCAGCGCTACCCGGGCCGTGGCGTCGGTGTTCGCCATCTCGACCACATCAACTTCCTGGCCGTCGACCCGGCGGAGAATCGGGTGTTCCTCGAACAGAACCTCGGTCTGCGGCTGACCGAGCAGATCGTGCTCGACGACGGAACCGAGGCGGGAGTGTGGCTTGCGTCGAACCAGAAGTCCTACGACGTCACCTACACGCGCGATCAGACCGGCACCCGCGGACGACTGCACCACGTTGCCTTCTTCGTCGATCAGCGCGAGGACGTGCTTCGCGCGGCGGACATCTTTCTCGAGCATGGGATCGTGATGGAGTCGGGGCCGCACAAGCACGCGATCCAGCAGACGTTCTTCCTCTACACGTGGGAACCCGGGGGAAACCGCATCGAGGTCGCCTCGGGCGGATACCTGATCTACGCGCCTGACCACGAGGCGGTGGTCTGGTCACAGTCGGAGCGGGCCAAGGGACAGGCCTGGGGGATGCAGACGGTGGCGAGCTTCCACATCAAGGGCTCTCCGCCCGTGCCCGAGGAGGATTCGCTGCTTGCCGCCGCCGGACATTGAGCCCTCCGCCCGCGCGCGCGAGCTCGTGCGCGGCGCCTACGACCTCCATGTCCACGTCGAGCCGGATCTCGCGGCTCGGCGCATCGACGATCTCGGGCTTGCGCGGCGCTTCGCCGAGCTCGGCCTGGCGGGCTTCGTGCTCAAGTCGCACTACGCGCCGACGAGCGAGCGGGCCGCCGTCGTGCGCGCCGCCGTGCCCGCGGTTCGGGCACTCGGCGCGATCACGCTCAACGCCGGCGTCGGCGGCCTGAACGCCCAGGCGGTCGAGATCGCGGCGAGAAGCGGCGCGCGCCTCGTCTGGCTTCCGACCGTCGACGCCGAGAACGAGGCTGGCGAGCACGGCCCCAAGCCCGCCAAGCAGCCGGTCTGGCGCGCGATCCAGGCCGAGTTCGAAGCTGCCGGTGTTGCGACCGGGCCGGTGCGGCTCGACGCCGCCCTCGCACCCGTGCTCGAGGTTGTCGCCCGCCACCGGCTCGTGCTCGCCACCGGCCACCTCGGGCGCGCGGAGATCCACTCGGTCGTCGACGCGGCAGTCGCGGCCGGCGTCGCCCAGGTCGTCGTCACCCACCCCGACTACCCGACCCAGGGCGTCCCGATCGACGAGCAGCGTGAGCTCGCCGAGCGCGGTGCGTGGCTCGAGCGTTGCTTCGCGCCCATCCATACCGGCAAGGTGTCGTGGGAGACGACCTTCGAGGCGATCCGCGCTACCGGCCCCCGGCACAACGTGCTCTCGACCGACCTCGGTCAGCCGGCCAATCCGCCGGTCGAGGACGGCCTCGCGCTGCTCGCCGACCGCCTCCTCGAGGCCGGGTTCAGCGAGGAGGATGTGCGAACGATGGCGGTGGTCAACACGAGGACGCTTGCGGGTGCCTAGGACTCTGCTCGTCGTCAGCGCGCACTCCGCCGACTTCGTCTGGCGTGCGGCCGGTGCGATTGCGACCGTGGTCGAAGCGGGTGGGGTGGCGCACGTGGTCGCGCTCTCCTACGGCGAGCGAGGCGAATCGGGCGAGCTCTGGAAATGGCCGGGGCAGACCGAGAAACGGGTCAAGGAGATCCGTCACGGCGAGGCACTCGCCGCCGCGACCGTGCTCGGTGCCGACCTGCACGCTCTCGACCTGGGCGACTATCCGCTCGTCGCCGATGCCGTCGCGGTCGACCGGTTGACGGGGATGATCCGGGAGCTCGCACCGCACATCGTCATCACCCACGCGGCGCGCGACCCGTTCAACCCCGACCACGCGGTGGCGCACGATGCGACGGTGCAGGCCCGGCAGCTCGCCAGCGGGGCCGGCGTCGCCAGCGCGTTCGAGACGATCGCGCCGCCGGAGCTGTTGCTCTTCGAGCCGCACCAGCCGGAGCTCTGCGGCTTCGTCCCGACCACGTTCCTCGACATCACACCCGTCTGGGAGAGGAAGGTCGCCGCCATGGACGCAATGGGCGCGCAGTCGTACCTCCGGCAGTACTACTCCGAGCGCGCGGAACATCGGGCCAATCACGCTCGCCGGATCTCGGGCGGCGGCGGGATTCGCTACGCCGAGGCGTTCCAGCGCGAGTTGCCCGTCGTCGTGGACGCGCTTTGACGGACTACGCGGCATTCGCCCGGCTCGGCGTCGCGACGGTTCACGAAGCAGCCGGCCGGACCGGGGTCGTCGATCTCGAGTTGACCCAGATCGTGCCCGGCTCTCGCGTGGCGGGCCCCGCCTGCATCGCGCGCTGTGTGCCGGGCGACAACACCATGGTGCACGCAGCAGTTGCCCGCGCGAGCCCGGGCGACGTGCTCGTCTTGACGAGCCCCGAGCCCGCGCCGGTGGCGCTCGTCGGCGAGTTGCTCGCGACCCAGGCGCAGGTGCGCGGCGTCGCGGGGATGCTGGTCGACGCCGCCGTGCGCGACCTCGACGAGCTCAAGGAACTCGGGCTGCCGGTCTGGGCGCGCTACGTGCGGGCGCAGGGAGCGACGAAGGGCGAGGTGGGAGAGCTCGACGTGCCCGTGGTCATCGGCGGGACCGAGATCCGGCCGGGAGATCTCGTGGTGCTCGACTGCGACGGAGCCGTTGCCGTCCCGCACGCGAGAGCCGGCGAGGTCCTCGCCCGTGCCGAGGAGCGCGCGGAGCGCGAGCGGCTGCTGCGCGAGCGCTACGCGGCCGGCGAGCTCTCCTACGACGTGAACGGGCTTCGCGAGATCGTGGAGGGCTGATGGAGGTCGCCGTGCTCGGCCTCGGCGAGGCCGGCGGCCGGATCGCATCCGACCTGGTCGCCGCGGGCTGCGTCGTGCGGGGCTTCGACCCCGCGCGGCGGCCGGCGGGGATATCGAACGCCGAGAGCGCGCGGACTGCCGTCGCGGGAGCAGACGTCGTGCTCAGTGTCAACGCGGCAGCGGTCGCTCTCGAGACGGCAGCCGACGTCGCCGGTTCACTCGGCAACGAAGCGCTGTATGCCGACCTGAACACGTCTGCGCCGGAGTTGAAGCGCGAGCTCGCGGAGACCGTGCCGGTCCCGTTCGTCGACGTTGCGCTCGTCGGAGTCGTTCCCGCCTCCGGTCTCGAGACCCCGGCGCTCGTCTCGGGTGCGGCCGCCGAGCGGTTCGCCGGGCTCTTCCGCCCGCTCGGCATGCCGGTCGAGGTGGTCGGCCCGCATCCGGGCGATGCCGCCGGGCTGAAGCTCCTCCGGAGCGTGTTCATGAAGGGCATCGCGGCGGCCGCGCTCGAGAGCCTCGCCGCCGCCGAGGCTGCCGGCGTCGAGCAGCACGTACGCCCGGACATCGCCGCCGTGCTGGGCGAGCCGCTGCTCGACCGCCTGCTGGCGGGCAGCCGCGCCCATGCTGCCCGGCGGGTCGACGAGATGCGGGCGGCCGCAGCCTACGTCGAGCAGCTGGGCGTCGAGCCGCGCATCGCCGCCGCGGCCGCGGCGTGGCTCTCGCAATTGCGCGACGAAGCACCCTGATCGATCCTCCCTCCTCGGGGTCGACCGCCGACCCGCCAAACGTCGATCTCGGGACTGTGCGCCCATTGCGAAGAGCGGGCGTTCGTTCCGGGCGAAAATCCAGCTCTAACCTTTCCCGGGCCCTGGGCGTCCGAGTTGGGTTGATCGACCTATCTGGCGATGAAGCCAGAATTGACGGAGCAAGGAGGCTGGTAGGCGCATGAGGTCATCAAAGCGAGTCCCCCTCGTACGCACGGCGACGGGAATCGCGATAGCAGCGTTGACGCTTGCCGTCACCGTTCCGATCGCACTCGGGCACGACACGGCCGGCAAGCCGGTCACGAACTACCTGAAGTACGTCGGCGGGAAGAAGGGGAAGGCGAACCCGAAGCTCTCGCCCGTGGTCATCGGCGCCCTCAACACGCAGGGCGGCCAGGTGCTCGTCGGCCCCAACTGGACGAAGGGCGCCGAGCTGGCGACGAAGTTCGTCAACACGTATCTCGGTGGCATCCACGGGCACCCGCTCGTCCTGAGCGAGTGCTTCACCACCTCGGCCGAGGAAGACGGCACGAAGTGCGGCCAGAAGTTCAGGAACGACAAGCGCATCTCGGTGGTCGACATGGGCGCGGTCGCCGTTGGGAACCAGTCGTTCTATGCCGCCCTCGGCGGGAAGAAGCCCATCGTCAGCGGCGTCGCGCTGTTGCCGGTCGACGGCGCGCAGAAGAACGAGTTCGCACTGTTCGGGACGAACGACTCGGTGCTCGGGCCGTGGGGCACGTTCGCGAAGACGTATCTGAAGGCGAAGACCGCCGCGGTGATCTATCCGCAGGTTCCCGGCATCGACGAAGGAGCCAAGGTCGAGAAGACGAGCCTCGAAGACGCGGGCATCAAGACGAAGCTCGTCGGCTTCGATCCGAACTCGACCGACCTGACCGGGCCGCTGACGGCCGCCGGCGCCCAGACGGCGGACATCGTCGTGCCGCAGAGCAACGCGGCCGGCTGCGTCAACGTCGCCAAGACGTTGCAGCAGCTCGGCGTGCCCGGCTCGAAGATCGTCTCGAACCCGCTGTGCCTGAGCGGCCAGGTCGCGGCGGGTCTCGGCGGTGACCTCGCTCCGTGGGTGTACGGCATCGCGTCGTCGCTCGCGGGCGACAAGTCCGATCCGGCCACCGTCCCGTACAACAAGGCGATGACCCTGCTCCACCAGTCGGCGCTCGCGCAGGACGCCTGGGTGATCGTCTCGTGGGGGCAGATCCTGACCACGGTGAAGGAGCTGAACAAGGTCGGCGTCGCCAAGATCACGCCTGCAAGGCTGACCAATGCCTTCCGCGGCTTCAAGGGCCCGCAGGCCCTGGGCGCTCCGAGCCTCAGCTGCGGCAAGTACAAGACGCAGCCTGCCGCGTGCAACGACCAGACGCAGTTCTTCCAGTACAAGGGGAAGGGCGTCTTCAAGCGGCTGACCAGCTGGTTGCGGCCTCCTGCCAACTTCACGCCGCAGGGGTAGCACCCCGCTCTCCGCGCAGGGGGATGGGGCGTTCGCGCCCCATCCCCCTTTCGGTTAGCCTCGCGCATGGACTGGACCCAAGTGCTCCTGTTTGCGATCCTCGGCCTCGGGGCGGGGTCGCTGATTGCAGGCATCGCGATCGGCATCGTCCTGACCTATCGCGGCTCGGGGATCATCAACCTCGCCACCGGCGCGATCGCGATGCTCGCGGGGTACTCCTACTGGTCGCTCAGGTCGGGCGAATTCGGCGGCTGGCACGCCTCGACCGCCGTCGCTCTGCTGATCACGCTCCTCGTGATGATCGGCATCGGCGTGCTCATCGAGTTCGCAGCCTTTCGGCCGCTGCGCACGGCATCGCCGCTCGCCAAGCTCGCCGCATCGCTCGGCGTGCTGCTGGTCGCGCAGGCGGCGGTGTCGCTCGCGTTCGGGATCGGGAGCCAGCCGCAGCCCACGGTGCTGCCGACCAACACGGTCAGGCTGCTCGGCGCGATCGTCCCCGTCGACCGCCTGATCCTCCCGGTGATCGTCCTCTTCGCCACGCTCGTCCTCTCGCTCATCTTCAAGCTGAGCCGGTTCGGCCTCGCGACCCGTGCTGCCTCGGAGAACGAGATCGGCGCGATGTTGATCGGGCTCGCGCCGAACCAGCTGGCTCTCGTCAACACCGTCGCCGCGACCATCGTCGCCGGCGGCCTCGGGGTGCTCGCCGCGTCGATCACCCAGCTCGACTCCACCGCGCTCCCGCTCCAGGTGGTTCCCGCATTGACCGCGGCGCTGTTCGCGAACTTCACGTCGTTCTGGATCGCGGCGCTCGTCGGGCTCGGGATCGGCATGCTCGAGAACCTCCTCTACTACTTCCAGACGTTCAGCTGGTTCCCGACCGACCACGGCGTCGCGATGCCGGGCATACAGCCGCTGCTCGTCTTCGTGCTGATGGTCATCGCGATGTTCCTCCGCGGGACCACCCTCCCGAGCCGGGGCGAGCTGGTCGACCAACGGCTGCCGTTCGCTCCGCGGGCGAGGAAGCTCTGGCCGAACGCGCTCCTCGGAGCAGGAGCCGCGGCCGTCGCGCTGATCGTCCTTCCCTACGACTTTCGGCAGGCGCTGATCACCTCGCTGCTCGCGACGATCATGTGCCTCTCGCTGGTCGTGATCACCGGCTTCGTCGGCCAGATCTCGATCGTCCAGCTCGCCCTCGCGGGGATCTCCGGTTTCATCCTCTCGCACCTGGCTGTCGATCACGGCATCGGGTTTCCGCTCGGCATGTTGATCGGTGCGTTCGGGGCGACCGTCTGCGGTCTCGTCGTCGCGGTCTCGGCGCTTCGCGTCCGCGGCGTCAGTCTCGCCGTGGTGACGCTCGGCGCCGCCGTTGCGATCGAGCAGTTCGTGTTCCTGAGCACCACGTGGGGGGGCGGCAGCTCGAGCTCGCCCGTGCCGACACCGAAGGTCCTCGGCCTCGATCTCGGCCCATACGGTGGATTCCGCGGCCTCGACGGCAAGATCCCGAGCCCGGTCTTCGGGTTCTTCGTCGTGGCGATCACCGTCGCGCTCGGCCTCTTCGTCGCGAACCTGCGCCGGTCGAACCTGGGGCAGCGAATGCTCGCCGTCCGCTCGAACGAGCGGGCAGCTGCGGCGACGGGAGTGAACGTCACGAGCGTGAAGCTCGCCGCGTTCGGGATCAGCTCGTGCATCGCCGGGATCGGCGGAGCGCTGTACGGCTACAACTTCAGCTCGGTGACGGTGACGCGATTCTCCGCGCTCACCGCGCTGAGCCTGATCGCGTTCGCCTACGTCGGCGGTATCACCACGGTGGCCGGCGCGATCTTCGCCGGCCTCATCTCCGTCGAGGCGCTGTTTCCCTATGCACTCGAGAAGTGGTTCGGCATCGCGGGCAACTGGGCGCTTCTCTTCGGCGGCCTGGCGCTGATCCTGACACTTGTCCAGAACCCCGAGGGCGTGGCCGGCGCGACCTACCGGAAGCGCCGCCTGAAACGGAAGCGGCAGGGACCAGATGTGCGGAACGTCGGTGTGCTCGTCGCCTCGGGAGAGGAGACCTGATGGATCGGGTCCTCACGACGCATACGGGAAGCCTCATCCGCCCGCCCGAGCTGCTCGATCTCGGCGGATCGATCGACGACTCGGAACCGGAGGACCGCGCCGCGTACGACCGCGCGCTCGAGACCGCCGTCGCCGACGTCGTCGAACGCCAGGCTGCGGCCGGGATCGACATCGTCGACGACGGCGAGATGGGCAAGGCGAACTGGATCACGTACCTGTACGAGCGGATGAGCGGGATCGAGCCACGGCTGGTGCCGATCGAGGCGGGCGACATCCTCCCTCCGAGCAGGGACCGGCAGGCGTTCCCGGAGTTCTACGCCGAGCATGACGCGGCGTTCACCCGCGAGGTCTCGAACAGGGTCCGCGCCGCGCCCGGCGACCGGCTCGAGGCGAAGCGCTGGTTCTGCACCGGGCCGATCGCGTATGAGGCGTCGGCGCTCGAGCGAGACATCGCGCGCTTCGAGCGGGCGCTCGCAACCGTCGACGTCGTCGATGCCTTTCTGCCCGTCGTGGCGCCCGCCAGCGTCTACTGGCTGCGAAACGAGTACTACGCGACCGAGCAGGAGTTCGTGTTCGCCGTTGCGGACGCGCTGCACGAGGAGTACCGCCGGATCGTCGAGGCCGGCTTCATGCTTCAGGTCGACGACGCCGTGCTCCTGCACGAGTACGACTCGATCCTCGCGAGCGGCGGTTCGATCGACGACTATCGGCGCTGGGCGTCGCTGCGCATCGAGGCGCTCAACCACGCGCTCACGGGAATCCCGGAAGAACGCATCCGCTACCACGTCTGCTTCGGCAGCTGGCACGGCCCGCACGCCTACGACCCGCCGCTTGCCGATGTGATCGATCTCGTTCTCGCCGTGCGGGCCCGCTACTACCTGATCGAGCAGGCAAACCCGAGGCACGAGCACGAATGGCGGCTCTGGGAGAACGTCGATCTCCCCGAGGGCAAGGTCCTCGTTCCGGGCGTCGTGACGCACCACACCAACGTGGTGGAGCACCCGGAGCTCGTCGCCGACCGGATCGTCCGGATCGCCGGCCTCGTCGGTGCCGAGCGCGTCATGGGCGGCACCGATTGCGGGTTCGCGCAGAGCGCGTTCATCCATCGCGTCCACCCGACGATCCAGTGGGCGAAGCTCGAGGCGCTCGCCGAGGGAGCGCGCCTCGCAACGAAGCGCCTGTTCGGGCAGGTCGGGGCGATGTGAGCGGATCTTGCGCCTGCGCGGAACACCAGCGAAGATCGTCCTGAATGCCCCTGTTCCCGACCCGCGTCGCGTGCCCATTCTGATCGACACGGCAGTGGTCCCGGCCGGCGAGCGGCTGGACTTCTGGATGGAGTCGTCGTGCGCGGCCTACGTCCCGCTGCAGATCCGGAGTGCGGATCGCGGCGCGTTCTGGGCGCGGATGTGGGCGTACGAGCTCGGGCCGCTCCATGTCTACCGGATCGCAGCCGCCGCGAACACGATGATCCGAACGTCCCGCGCCGTCGCCGCCGGCGACCCGGAGTGCATCGACCTCTCGGTGGTCATGCGCGGCCAGCTCAACTCCGCCCAGCAGGGCAGAAGCGGGGTCGCGCGCACGGGGGACGTGATCAGCAAGGAGACCTCGCATCCGGCGATCCTCTGCGCCGACGACCCGTTCGAGACGGTTGTGCTGCGGGTGCCGCGGGCCCTGCTGCGGGACCATGCGACGCAGATCGACAGCCGGACCGCGGTGACGATCTCGGGGAAGACCCGGCTCGCACAGGCTGCGGCAACGCTCTTGCCCGAGCTCGCCGTCGGGCTCGAGAACGGCACGATCGGGCCCGGCGACGAGGCTGAGATCGTCGAGAGCGTCGTCGATCTGATCCGAAGCCTCTACGTCGTCCCCTCATCCGCCGGCGAGCCGAGAACCTTGCGGTCGCGCGCCGAGATCCTGCTCGCGGTCGAGTCGTTCATCGAGGCGAACCTCGGAGATCCCGACCTCACGCCGGAGCAGATCGCGCGGGCGAGCTTCATCTCCCGGCGATACCTCCACAAGCTCTTCGAGGCGGAAGGGACGAGTGTGTGCGGCTGGATCCGCGCGGCCCGCCTCGACCGCTGCCGTCGCGACCTGATGGATCCCGCGCTCTCGCATCAGACGATCCTGGCGATCGCGACCCGTTGGGGGCTCCCCGGCCCGCAGCATTTCAGCCGCGTCTTCCGGACGGCCTACGGCTGCTCGCCGCGTGAGCTGCGCCGCGAGGCAAAGCGAGACGGAGGCCGGCTGCACGAGGGCCCCGGTCGCCTCGCCCGGAGCTCGCCGTGGCTGCGTGGCCGCAGCCGGGCCGCAGTTCCGAGCCCTGCCGGCGATTCAGAGGCTGCGTGACCGCCGGCGAACCGGGCGGCCCTGCGGTCCTGAACGCGGCCGGCGTCTCGGTCAGCTTCGGCGGCGTGCACGCCGTGGTCGACGTCGATCTCCAGGTGGGGCAGGGGCAGCTCGTCGGCCTGATCGGGCCGAACGGGGCGGGCAAGACGACCTTCATCGACGCGATCACCGGCTTCGTTCCAGCACAGGGCCGCGTCGAGCTCGACGGGCGCGACCTCACGCGGCTGGCGCCGCATGCCCGGGCGCGCCTCGGACTCGCGCGGACGTGGCAGTCGATCGAGCTGTTCGACGACCTCACGATCCGCGAGAACCTGCTCGTGGCCGCGCATCGCCCTTCGGTGTGGGGAACGCTCAAGGAGGCGGTCTCCCTGCCGAGCGCGGCCAGCGCCGAGATCTCGGACGCGCTGGCACTCCTCGGGCTCGAGGGGCTGGCCGACGCCTTGCCGGAGGAGCTGGCGCAGGGCCAGCGAAAGCTCGTCGGGATCGCGCGGGCGCTCGTCGTGAAGCCGCGCCTCGTCTGTCTCGACGAGCCCGCGGCCGGGCTCGACACACACGAGAGCGAGGAACTCGGCCGCCGGCTCCGCCTGCTCGTCGACGGTGGACAGTCGATGTTGCTCGTCGATCACGACATGGGCCTCGTGCTCGGAATCTGCGATCAGGTCGTCGTGCTCGAGTTCGGCAAGGTGATCGCGAGCGGCGAGCCCGACGTCGTTCGCCGCGACCAGCGGGTGATCGCGGCCTACCTGGGCAGCGCCGCATCGGAGATCACGCCGACGCTGCTCGACGCGGCGGCAGAGGTGGACCGTGGCTGAGGCCGTGCTGTCGATCGAGGGCCTGTCCGCAGGCTACGACCAGGCGGCTGTGATCCGCGACCTCGATCTCGAGGTCGGAACGGGCGAGGTCGTGGCCCTGCTCGGTCCGAACGGCGCGGGCAAGTCGACGACCCTGCGCGCGATCTCCGGGATCGTCAAGCCGATGGCCGGCCGGATCGTTCTCGACGGGCATGACCTGTCGCGCATCTCCCCGAGCGCCCGCTCGGGGCTCGGGATCGCGCACGTGCCCGAGGGCCGGGGCCTCTTCTTCGGTCTCACCGTCGCGGAGCACTTCCGCGTCGGGCCGCGGCGCGAGCATCTGGACGAGGCAGTCGCGTACGAGTACTTCCCGAGCCTCCAGGGGCTGCAGCGGCGTCGAGCGGGCCTGCTCTCCGGCGGCGAGCAGCAGATGCTCGCAGTGGCGCGCGCCCTTGCGCGGCGCCCGAAGCTCCTGCTGCTCGACGAGCTGAGCCTCGGTCTGGCGCCCGTGATCGTGGAGCGGCTGCTTCCGGTGGTGCGGGAGTTCGCACAGACGAGCGGCTGTGCGGTGCTGCTCGTCGAGCAGCACGTCCATCTCGCTCTCGAGGTCGCGGACCGCGGCTACGTGCTCGCACACGGTGAGATCGTGCTCGAGAACGACGCGGAGCGGCTGCGCGCGGACCGCCAGCTACTGGTCGCGAGTTACCTGGGAGAGCACACGCAGGCCGTCGCGAGCGACGGCGGAAGCCAATGAGGAGGGTGAAATGAGCGAACGCAGCCTGAACGATCTGCTCGCGGCGGTCTCGAGCCCGGTGGAGCTCCTGCGCAACTCGCAGGTCGGTCCCAACGTCTATCCGGGAGTCCCCGCCGAGTTCACCAACTGGCGCGACGAGCAGCTGGCGTGGCAGAACACCTGCGTCCTCTTCGACCAGTCGTTCCACATGGCCGATCTCGCGGTCGAGGGGCCCGGGGCGCTCGAGCTTCTGTCCCACCTCGGCGTGAACAGCTTCGACGGCTTCACGGCCGACCGGGCGAAGCAGTTCGTGCCCTGCACACCCGATGGATATGTGATCGGCGATGTGATCCTCTTCGCCCTGGGCGGCGATCGCTTCAACCTCGTCGGCCGCGCCCCGGTTCTGAACTGGGTCACCTACCACGCGCAGAAGGGCGGCCGTGACGTGACCGTCGAGCTCGATCAGAGAACCGCGCAGCGCACGGACGGGCGGCGAAAGTCGTACCGCTTCCAGGTTCAGGGGCCGAATGCGATGAAGGTGATCGAGAAGGCACTCGGTGAGGATCCGCCGGAGCTCCGCTTCTTCCGGATGACGACGCTGGCGATCGCGGGCAAGCCGGTGCGGGCGCTCCGTCACGGCATGGTCGGTCAGCCGGGCTGGGAGCTCTTTGGGCCGTGGGACGACCGGGAGGCGGTGCTCGCCGCGCTTCTGGCCGCCGGCGAGGAGTTCGAGCTCCGCCGGGTCGGGGGAAGGGCGTATTCGTCGAACACCCTGGAGTCGGGCTGGATCCCCTCACCGCTGCCGGCGGTGTACTCCGGGGCGTCGCTGCAGTCCTACCGCGATTGGCTCCCCGCGGCCGGGTACGAGGGCGCGGCGTCGATCGGAGGCAGCTTCGACTCGCCCGACATCGAGGACTACTACTTCACGCCCTGGGACCTCGGCTACGGCCACCTCGTGAAGTTCGACCACGACTTCATCGGCCGCGAGGCACTCGAGCAGACCGCGGGAGACAACCACCGCCACAAGGTCACCCTCGCGCTCGACAACGCTGACGTCCTGCACACGATCGGCACGATGCTGGAGAAGTCCGGGCGCGCGAAGTTCCTGGACTGGCCGTCGGCCGTCTACTCGATGCATCCGTTCGACAAGGTCATGGTGGACGACGAGATCGTCGGCGTGTCGACCTGGATCGGCTACAGCGCCAACGAGGGGAAGATCCTGACACTGGCGGTGCTCGACGCCGAGCACGCCGAGCCGGGCACCGAGGTGACGTTCGTGTGGGGCGAGCCGGACGGCGGATCGGCCAAGCCGACGGTCGAGCGGCACGTGCAGACGGAGATCCGGGCGATCGTGAGCCCCGTTCCCTATGTGGAGACGGTCCGGACCGGCTACGCGCCGGGCGGCTGGCGGTCCGCGACCGTGTGAGCGCGAGCGGCGGCGGCCTCAGGCCGTCGCCGCAAGCGGCGCCCGGCCGAGGATCAGATCGGCGGCCTTCTCGGCGATCATCATCGTCGGAGCGTGCGTGTTCGCACGCGTGATCACCGGCATCACCGATGCATCGACGACCCGGAGCCCGTCGATGCCGTAGACGCGCAGCTCGGAGTCGACGACCGACCCCATGGCGCACGTCGACGTCGGGTGGTAGACGGGCTGACCGACCCGGCGGCCCCAGTCCAGGATGTCCTCGTCGGAATCGGAGCCCGGGACGCTGAAGGACGCCCGCTCGACCGCCTTGAGGGCCGGCTGCGCTGCGACCTCGAGTGCGATCCGCGTGCCGGCGACGAAGCTCTCGCGGTCCTCCACGGTCGTCAGGAAGTTGTTGAGCACGCACGGCTTCGAGTCGACCATCGGGGTGCGCAGGGCGACCTTCCCGCGTGCGACCGGGTGCACGAGCACCGGCCCGAAGACGTAGCCGTGGTCGTGAGGAGCGGTGAGCCCCTCGTCGTAGAAGAGCGACGGGGAGAAGTGGAACTCGACGTCCGGCGCGGGGAGGCCGGGACGGCTCCGGAAGAAGCCGCCGGCCTCGGGCAGGTTCGAGCTCAGCGGCCCACGGCCCTCCGTGTGCAGCAGCTCGAAGTTCTCGGGCGTGAAGATGCCGAACAGCCCGGGCTCGTTGCTCAGATAGTTGAGGTTCGCCATGAAGTGATCCTGCAGGTTCCGCCCCACCGGCAGCTGCTCGCGCACGGGAATCCCGAACGGCGCGAGCTCCTCCTCGAGGCCGATGCCCGAGAGCATCAGCAGCACCGGTGACTGATACGCGCCGGCCGAGACGATCACTTCGCGCTCGGCGCGGATCGTCTCGCGCACGCCGTTTCGGACCACGTCGACCCCGACGGCACGTTCGCCCTCGAAGACGATCCGCTCGACGAACGAGCAGTCCTGCACCGCGAGGTTGGGCCGCTCCGCCGCCGGGTGGAGGTAGGCATCCGCGGTGCTGCAGCGAAGGCCGCCGCGCTGCGTGAGCTGGAAGCGGCCGACGCCGTCCTGGACCGCGCCGTTCAGGTCGGGGTTCGCGGGATGGCCCGCCTGGACCGCGGCCTCGAGCATCAGATCGACGAGGGGGTGCAGCGAGCGGCTGTCCGAGACGGTCTGCGGGCCACCGACGCCGTGATAGGCATCCTCGCCGCGCTCGTTGTCCTCCGCGCGCTTGAAGTACGGCAGCACGTCGTCGTAGCCCCAGCCCTCGCAGCCCTGCGCCGCCCAGTCGTCGTAGTCGCGCCGGTTGCCGCGGAGATAGATCATCGCGTTGATCGAGCTGCAGCCGCCGATCATCCTGCCGCGAGGCAGGTAGAGACGGCGCCCGTCGAGGCCCGGCTCGGGCTCGCCGAGCAGATCCCAGTCGAGGCTCGACTTGAACATGATCGGGAACATCGCGGGCACGTGAATCTCCGGCGCGGTGTCCGGCCCGCCCGCCTCGAGCAGCACGACACTCACGCCGGGATCCTCGGTCAACCGCCCCGCGAGCACACAGCCCGCGGAGCCCGCCCCGACGATCAGGTAGTCGGCCGCCATCACGCTCAGACTAAACGGCTGCATGCGCTCGGCCAAACCGGTACGTTCCGCACGTGGCCGCCGACGAGGTGCTTGGGCTGTACTGGACGACGTCCGGCCCCGCGGAGCCGCATTACGGCCGCGAGTGGAGCCTCTTCGGCTGGCCCGACCGCTGCGCCCAGGCCGCGCGTGTCGGCTTCAGCGGCATCGGGATCTGGCACGCCGACCTCCAGCACATGCTGGAGACACAGAGCCTGCGGCAGATGAAGCAGGTCTTCGACGACAGCGGCCTCCGGTATCTCGAGCTCGAGTTCCTGATGGACTGGTTCCTCGATGCCGACGACGAGCGGAGACCAGCTTCCGACAAGATGCGCGCGCTCCTCTTCGAGGCGGCGAACGTCTTCGACGCGCATCACGTCAAGGTCGGGAACATCCCCGGGGTGTCGTGCGAGCTCTCCCAGGTGACCGAACGCTTCGGCGAGCTCTGCGCCGACGCAGCCGAGCACACCGACGCGAAGATCGTCTACGAGTTCATGCCTCCTGATGTCAACGTTCACGACCTGCCCACCGCGCTCGCGGTGGTCGAGGGGGCGGATGCGCCGAACGGCGCACTGGCGATCGACACCTGGCACATGGCGAAGCTCGGGATCGCACCCGACGACCTGCGCACGGTGCCTGCGCGCCACCTCGGCTGGATCGAGCTCTCCGACGGCCAGTGGGAGGACATGCCCGACCCGGTCGACGAGACGATCAATCATCGCGAGCTGCCGGGCGAGGGCGAGTTCCCGATCCGCGAGTACGTCGCGGCTGCGCGTGACGCCGGCTACGGCGGCCCGTGGGGCGTCGAGGTGCTGTCGGAGGGGCTGCGGGCGCTCCCGATCGAGGAGATCTTCGATCGTGCCTACGCTGCGAGCAGCGCAGCGCTTTCCGCTTGACGTCGGCGGCGGCCGTCAGGCGCGCGCGATCGTCGCGAAGGTGTCGAGAGCAGCCGGATCGAGGAGCGAGTCCCTGCTCGCCACCTGTTCGATCGGATCGCCACGGAGGATGCGCTTCACGGGCGCCTCGAGCTTCTTGCCCGTGAGCGTGCGGGGGATCGCAGGCACCGCCTGGATCACGTCGGGGACGTGCCGCGGCGAGAGGTCCTTGCGCAGAGCCCCGGCGATGCGGGCACGGAGATCGTCGTCGAGCTCGACGTCGTCCGACAGCACGACGAAGAGGATCAGCTCGCCGGGCCCGCCTTCCGAATCCTCGAGATGCACGACGAGGCTGTCGCGGATGTCGGGCAGCTCCTCGACCACGCCGTAGAACTCGCTCGTCCCGAGCCGCACGCCGCCCCGGTTGAGCGTCGCGTCGGAGCGGCCCGTCAAGACGCAGCTTCCGTTCTCCGCGAAACGGATCCAGTCGCCCTGCCGCCAGATGCCGGGGAACATCGCGAAGTAGGAGCTTCGGTACAGCGATCCGTCCGTGTCGCCCCAGAGCGCCACCGGCATCGAAGGCATCGGCCGCGTGATCACGAGCTCGCCGAGCTCGCCGACGACGGGCCGGCCGTTCGCGTCGTACGCCTCCGTTGCGACACCGAGGAGCCGTCCCGAGATCCTTCCTTCGTAGACCGGCAGCAGCGGTGAGCCGCCGACGATTCCGCTGCACACGTCGGTCCCGCCGCTGCCGTCGAGCAGCCGCACGTCCGGGCCGAGCTGCTCGTAGACGTAGCGGTAGCCCTCGATCGGAAGCGGCGAGCCTGCGGCGGCGAAGACGCGGATCGAGCCGAGGTCGTACTGGCGACCGGGCTCGAGCCCCGCCTTGCGGCAGGCCATCAGGAACGCCGGGCTGACGCCCATGAAGCTCGGCTTCGTCTCCTCGGCCACGCGCCACTGCCAGCCCGGGTCGGGCCACGACGGATCACCGTCGAGCATCACGATCGAGGAGCGGACGAGCAGCGCCGCGACCAGGGCGTTCCACATCATCCACGAGGTCGTCGAATACCAGAGGAGGCGCCCGCCGGGCTTCAGGTCCCAGCTGAAGGCGTGCGCTTTCAGCAGCTCGAGCAGAATCCCGCCGTGCCCGTGCACGATCGCCTTGGGACGGCCGGTCGTCCCGGAAGAGAAGAGCACGAACAGCGGATGGTCGAATGCGACAGGAGCGAACTCGAGCGGGCCCGGCTCTGCGACGACGGCCTCCCACGGGAGCGCGTCCTCGACCACGTGCTCGCCGTAGGGCACGTGCACGACGTGCTGCAAGCTCGGCAACGCAGCGCGGATCGTCTCGACCTCCTCGCGCCGGTCGATCGACCTGTCGCGGTAGCCGTAGCCCGCGACGGCGAGCAGCACGGTCGGCTCGAGCTGCACGAGCCGGTCGATGACGCTGCGCGCGCCGAGCTCGGGCGCGCAGCTCGCCCAGATCGCTCCGAGACTCGCGGTCGCCGCAAATGCGATCAGCGTCTCCGGGATGTTCGGCAGGTAGGCGACGACGCGGTCGCCGGGCCGGACGCCGAGCCGCTGCAGGCCGGCACTAGCGCGGGCGACCTGGTCGCGGAGCTCGCGGAAGGTGAGGTCGACGGCATCGCGGGTCTGGGAGCGGGAGACGACCGCGTTCGCGTCGAGATCGTCGTCGGACCCGAGCAGATGCTCGGCGAAGTTCAGCGTGGCGCCGGGGAACCAGCGTGCGCCCGGCATCGTCTCCTCCTCGATGACGGAGGTGTACGGCGTGGTCGACCGCACGTCGAAGAACTCCCAGATCGAGGACCAGAAGCCGCTCAGGTCGTCGATCGACCAGCGCTGAAGGTCGTCGTACGAGCCGAATGTGAGCCCACGCTCGCGCTCGAGCCACTCGAGATAGCGGCCGATCTCCGTGTGCCGGCGAGCATCGGGCGGCGGTGTCCACAGGACGGCGGGAGGGTCGGCGCCCGCCGCGGTGACGGTTTGGTGCCGGCTCATGTGTCCTTCAGGCCGAGCAGGCGAATGGCGTTCTGCTTGAGGATCAGTGGGCGCACCTCGGGCTTCAAGTCCAGCGTGTCGAAGTCGGCGAGCCAGCGCTCGGGGCTGATGAACGGATAGTCGGTGCCGAAGAGCATCCGCTCGCGCAACAGCGTGTTCGCATGCTGGACGAGCTGAGGTGGAAAGTACTTCGGCGACCACCCCGAGAGGTCGATGTAGACCTGCGGCTTGTGCACGGCGACCGCGAGCGCCTCGTCCTGCCACGGGAACGACGGGTGCGCGAGCACGATCTTCAGCTCGGGGAAGTCGACGGCGACGTCGTCGACGTGCATCGGGTTCGAGTACTTGAGCCGCACGCCGCCGCCGCCCGGGAGGCCCGAGCCGACGCCCGACTGCCCGGTGTGGAAGAGCGCCGGCAGCCCCGCTTCCTCGATCACCTCGTACAACGGGTACGCCATGCGGTCCGAGGGGAAGAAGCCCTGGACGTTCGGGTGGAACTTGAAGCCTCGGACGCCGTGCTCGGCGATCAGCCTCCGTGCCTCGTCGACCCCGCGCCGCCCTTTGTGCGGGTCGATGCTCGCGAACGGGATCAGCACGTCGGAGTTCGCCCGCGCGACGGCGGCGATCTCCTCGTTGGGGACGCGCGGCTGACCGGTGAAGGATTCCGAGTCGACGGTGAAGACCACCGCCATCATGCGGCGAGAGCGGTAGTGCTCGGCGAGCTCCACCGCCGTCGGGCGCGCCGACTCGCCGCGGAAATGACGCACGGCTGCGTCGCGCAGCTCGTCGGGAAGGGAATCGACCCCGGCTGCGGACATCTCCACGTGTGTGTGGAAGTCGATCGCGACGGCATCACCGAGTGAGAGGCGGTCGGTCATGCGGACCCTTGACCGGGCATGGCTGGCATCCTAGTGCGCCACTAGACACTCCGGTTCCGTCAATCAGAACGCTGTCTTGACAAGTGGGCAACTCCTCTGCGAGTCTCGAAGCTGGTTGCCGTCGGCAGACGTCCGTGTGGTCGAGAAGAGGAGTTGCTCGCGATTATGAGTGCCCAGAGCTTGGCAGGCCTGCTTCAGAGCGTCGGGAATCCGGTCGATCTCGTGCGCAACTCCCAGATCGGGCCGTACGTCTACCCGAAGGTGCCGGCCGAGTTCTCGAACTGGCGCGACGAGCAGCACGCCTGGCGGGATACCTGCTGTCTCTTCGACCAGTCCCACCACATGACCGACATGTACATCAAGGGCCCCGACGCGCTCAAGCTGCTCTCGGCGACCGGCGTGAACACCTTCTCGAACTTCCGGGTCGACAAGGCCAAGCAGTTCGTCGCCTGCAACTACGACGGCCAGGTGATCGGCGATGCGATTCTCTTCTACCTCGACGACGACCTCTTCAGTCTGGTGGGCCGGCCGTCGGCGCACAACTGGGTGCAGTACCACGCGGAGAAGGACGGCTACGACGTGACGATCGAGCGCGACGAGCGCTCCGCCGTCAACCCGACCGGCCGAAAGCTCTACCGCTTCCAGGTGCAGGGCCCGACCGCGCTCGAGGTGCTGAAGAAGGTCACCGGCGGTGACCTGCCCGAGATCAAGTTCTTCAACATGGGCGAGATCACGATCGCAGGGCACAAGGTGCGCGCGCTCCATCACGGCATGTCGGGCGTTCCGGGCCTCGAGCTGTTCGGCCCGACGGCCGACGGCGACGACGTCAGGGCGGCGATCGTCGCCGCCGGGCAGGAGTTCGGGCTCGCCCAGGTCGGGTCCAGGGTCTACGCGACCAACACGCTCGAGTCGGGCTGGATCCCGTGCCCGCTGCCCGCGATCTTCACCGGTGACGATCTGCAGGACTACCGGGAGTGGCTGCCCGCGAACGGGTACGAGGCCACGGGCTCCCTGGGCGGCAGCTACTACTCGGAGTCGATCGAGGACTACTACCTGACGCCCGCCGAGCTCGGCTACGGGCACTTCGTCAAGTTCGACCACGACTTCACGGGCCGCGAAGCGCTCGAGCAGATGGGACCGGCCCGGCGGCAGAAGGTGACGCTCGCCTGGCACGGCGACGATGTCGCCCGCGCGATGGAAACGATGTTCCAGCCCGAGAACAGGGCCAAGTACATCGATCTCCCGCTCTCCAATTACTCGACCTGGCCGAACGACAGGATCATGAAGGACGGGAAGATGGTCGGCGTCTCGACCTTCTCCGGCTACAGCTCGAACGAGAGCTCGATGCTGTCGCTCGCGATCGTCGATGTCGAGCAGAGCGAGCCGGGCACGGAGGTGACACTCGTCTGGGGCGAGGAGGGCGGCGGCTCGGACAAGCCCGTCGTGGAACGGCACGTCCAGACCGAGATCGGCGCGACGGTCTCACCCGTTCCCTATGCCGAGGTCGTGCGCGCCTCGTATCGGCCGCGGTAGGCGGTGGCCGTGGGCGAGGACGCGGAGCTCCTCGCCTTACTACTCTCCGTCCGTCGAGTGCACGTCGGGCGCGAGTGGAGCCTCTTCCACTGGCCCGACCGCTGCGCCGCGGCGGCGCACGGTCGGCTTCAGCGGGCTCGGGATCTGGCACGCCGACCTCCAGCACCTGCTGGAGACGCAGAGCCTGCACCAGATGAAGCAGGTCTTCGACGACAACGGCCTCCGGTACCTCGAGCTCGAGTTCCTGATCGACTGGTTCCTCGATGCCGACGACCAGCGGAGACAGGACTCCGACAGGATCCGCGCGGCTGCTCTTCGGCGCGGCCGACGACGTCTTCGACGCGCATCACATCAAGGTCGGCAACATCCCCGGGGTCGCCGTGCGAGCTCTCCCAGCTGACCGAGCGCTTCGGCGAGCTGTGCGTGGACGCGGCAGAGCACACCGACGCGAAGATCGTCTACGAGTTGATGCCTTTCGACACCAACGTCACGCAGCCTCGACAGCGCGCTCGCGGTCGTCGCCGGCGCCGCCGCACCGAACGGCGGCATCGCGATCGACACCTGGCACATGTCCAAGCTCGGCATCGCGCCCGACGACCTTCGGCGCATCCCGCCCGAGTACCTCTCGCTGGGTCGAGCTGAGCGACGGCCTGCTCGAGGACATGGACGACGCGGTCGACGAGACCGTCAACCACCGCGCCCTTCCCGGCGAGGGCGAGTTCGACCTGCGTGCCTACATCGAAGCGTGCACGGACCACGGCTATCCGGCCCCTGGGGCGTCGAGGTGCTGTCCGACGAGTTGCGCAGCAACCCCATCGACGTGATCTTCCGGCGCGCCGACGAGACCACCGCAGCCCAATTCCAACCAGAGAGGAGCGCAGCGTGAGCGCAGCGGATGGAGTCGAGCAGCTCGACCGCGACCGGCTCGTGTGGATGTACGAGCAGATGGTCCGCATCCGCGAGTTCGAGGAGCGCGTCAAGCGCACGTTCATCGAGCACCCCGGCGTGATTCGCGGTCACACCCACCTCGCCGACGGTGCAGAGGCGTCGATCGTGGGGTCGATCGCCACCCTCGGGCCGCTGGACCAGTTCTTCGCCACCTATCGCTGCCACGGCTATCCGCTCGCGCGCGGCACCGACCCGAAGGCGATCATGGCGGAGATCTACGGCCGCAGGGACGGCCTCTGCAAGGGCATCGGCGGGTCGATGCACCTCGCCGACCCGTCGAACGGCTTCCTCGGCACGTCCGGGATCGTCGCGGCGGGCATCCCACACGCCACCGGTGCGGCCTGGGCGGCGCAGATCCGCAAGCAGGAGCAGGTCGTCCTTTGCTTCTTCGGCGACGGCGCCTCCAAGCAGGGCGCCTTCTCCGAGTCGCTCAACATCGCGTCGCTCTGGAAGCTCCCGATCGTGTATGTGATGGAGAACAACGGCTACAACGTCCACACGCGCACCGAGCAGGAAGACGCGAACCGCGCGAACGGGGAGGACCTCTCCGTCAAGGCGAGAGCGTTCAGCATGCCCGGCGTGACGATCGACGGCCGCGATCCGGTCGCGGTCTACGAGACGGTCGGAGCGGCGGTCGCCCGCGCGCGTTCAGGCGAGGGGCCGACGCTCGTCGAGTCTCAGATGTACCGCCTCTCCGCGCACGGCAACATCATCGCCCCGCCCGGGGTGCCGCTGCACTTCCCCGAGCACGAGGCGATCGAGAAGTTCGGTGCGCCGGAGGAGTACGAGGCTGCCCTGCAGGGCGACCCCGTCCCGGCCTTCCGCGGACGGCTCGTCGCCGACGGCGTGCTCTCCGCCGCTGAAGCAGACTCGATCGCCGAGCGCGTCCGCGACGAGATGCAGGCGGCGGTCACGTTCGGTCTCGACAGCCCGTTTCCGGACGTCGAGTCCGCTCTCGAATTCGTCTACGCATGAGGAGGCAGCGAACATGGCACACGAACTGCCCTTCATCGCCGCGATCGACGAGGCGATCAGGCTCGAGATGGAGCGCGACGAGACAGTTCTCTACTTCGGACAGAACATGGCCACGACCGAGAACGAGCCGTACGTCGATGCATTCGGCAAGGACCGCGTTCGGGTCACGCCGATCTCGGAGACGGCCGAGATCGGGATGGCGATCGGCGCTGCGATCGCCGGCTACCGCCCCGTGGTCGAGCTGTACATGGCGGAGTTCATGCTCGTCGCAATGGACCAGGTGATCAACGAGGCGCCGCGCTTCCGCGCGATGAGCGGCGGACGGGTGAAGGTGCCGCTCGTGCTCAAGGCCGGTTTCGGCTTCACGGCCGGGTGGGCGGGGCAGCACACCGGCACGATCGGCGGCCTGTTCATGGGCGTTCCCGGCCTCAGGGTCGTCATGCCCTCGACGGCGGCGGACGCGAAGGGCCTGATGGCGACGGCGATCCGGGACGACAACCCGGTCGTCTATCTGCATCACTACCTGCTCACGCTCGAGCACGGCGACGTGCCCGACGGCGAGTACCTGGTTCCGTTCGGCGAGGCTGCTATCCGGCGCGCCGGCGGCGACGTGACGATCGTCGCCACGGGCTGGACGGTCGACCGCGCGCTCGGCGCGGCCGATCGGCTCGCCGCCGAAGGGATCGAGGCCGAGGTGATCGACCCGCGCACGCTGGCGCCGCTCGACACGAAGACGATCCTCGAATCGGTCGACAAGACGGGCCGGCTCGTGCTCGTCGACCAGTCGACGCGTCATGCCTCCGTCTCCACGGTGATCGCGGGTGAGGTGGCCGAGCACGGTTTCTCGTCGCTGAAGGCGCCGATCGTGCAGGTGACCGCACTCGACGCCACGATTCCCTACAGCGAGCCGCTCGAGGCCTGGGTGCTGCCGGACGAGGACAAGATCGTCGCCGCGGTGCAGCAGGTGGTCGGCGCGGCGCCCGTCGGCGCGTAGGTGGGCGCACCGCCGCCCCCCGGTGGCGAGCACGCACTGCACCTGCTGGCGACGATGTGGCGGATCCGGCTGTTCGAGGAGCGGGTCGGTCGGCTCAAGCGCGCGGACGAGGTGCACGGCCTCGTGCACCTCAGCGTCGGCCAGGAGGGCGTCGCCGCGGGCGTCTGCACGCAGCTCCGCGACGACGACGCCGTCTACTCGGGGCATCGCGCTCACGGGCACGCGATCGCCAGAGGCGCACCGCTCGACCGGATGCTCGCCGAGCTGATGGGCCGCGACGGTGGGCTCTGCCGCGGCCTCGGCGGGTCGATGCACCTGGTCGACGTCGAGCACGGCTTCATGGGCGCGACCGGGGTCGTGGGAGGCAACATTCCGGTCGCCCTCGGCAGCGCGCTGGCCGCGCGCCTGCGCCGGGACGACACCGTCGCCGTCGTGTTCTTCGGCGACGGCGCGGTGCAGGCCGGGCACTTCAACGAGACCGTGAACCTCGCGACGCTCTGGCGGCTTCCGATCATCCTCGTCTGCGAGAACAACGGCTTCGCCGAGTTCACACCGCGTTCTGCGCACACCGTCGTCGAGCGCGTCAGCGATGTCGTCGCGGCCTACGGGCTCGAGCGTGCAACGGTCGACGGCAACGACACGCTCGCGGTGTCGAAGGCGTTCCGGGGCTATCTCGAGGCCGCCCGCGAGGGGGGCGGCCCGTTTCTGCTCGAGTGCCTTACCCATCGGCTGAGCGGTCATTACGAGGGCGATCCGGGTGCCTACCGGGAGGCGCTGGCCGCAGCCGAATGGCAGGAGCGGGACCCGATCCGGCGCCTGCAGCGCCACGGCATCGCACAGGGGTGGTTCGCCGAGAGTGCAGTCCAGGCGATCGAGGCGGAGGCCGCGGCGGCGCTCGAGGAGGCTGTGCGGTTTGCGCGCGACAGCCCGTTTCCCGACGGATCGCTCGTCGAGGAACTGGTCTACGCGCGTGCCTGAGCTCACCTACATCAAGGCGATCACCACGACGCTCGCAGATGCGATGCGCGCGGACGACCGTGTGTTCGTGCTCGGTGAGGATGTCGCCGAGGGCGGCCCGTACACGGCGACCGCCGGCCTCGCGCGAGGAGTTCGGCACGGAGCGCGTGATCAACACGCCGATCAGCGAGGCCGCGATCACCGGCGTGGCGATCGGCGCGGCGCAGTCCGGGATGCGCCCGGTGCTCGAGATCATGTTCATCGACTTCATCACGCTTGCGCTCGACCAGCTGGTGAACGGGGCTGCAAAGGCGCATTTCATGTCCGGCGGCCAGCTGACCGTTCCGATGGTGCTGCGCACCCAGGGCGGCGCCGGCCAGCGCGGCGCAGCGCAGCACTCCCAGAGCCTCGAGAGCTGGCTCACGCACGTGCCGGGGCTGAAGGTCGTGATGCCGAGCCGCCCCGCCGATGCGGCCGGCCTGCTGGCCAGCGCCATCTCCGACCCGAACCCCGTCGTGTTCGTCGAGAACAAGACGCTGTACTTCCGCCGGGGCGAGGTCGGCGGGGAAGCCGTGCCGATCGGAGAAGCTGTGACGCTGCGCGAGGGCGGCGACGTGACGATCGTCGCGCTCTCGGCGCTCGTCGAGGATGCGCTGGCCGCGGCCGAGCTGCTCGAGGGCATCGACGCCGAGGTGATCGATCCGCGCACACTCGTGCCGCTCGATCTCGAGGCGATCCTCGAGTCCGTGCGCAAGACCGGACGCCTCGTGATCGCCCACGAGGCCGTCGAGCACGGCGGGTTCGGCGCCGAGCTCGCGGCCGAGGTGCAGGCCGCGGCCTTCGACTATCTCGATGCGCCGGTCGTGCGCGTCGGTGCGCCGTTCTCCCCGATTCCCTACAGCCCACCGCTCGAAGACGCCTGGGTCCCGGGCATCGATGCGATCGTGGCGGCGGTGAAGGAGGTGTGCGCATGATCGCAGCGGTCACAGAGGCGGTCGAGAAGATGCGGATCCGCGAGGTGCCCGAGCCTGGAGAGCCCGGCCCCGGCGAGGTGATCGTCCGACCCGCCGCGATCGGCGTCTGCGGCTCCGACTTCCACTTCTTCGAAGGGCGCCTGTCCGAGCACGCGGGTGGATCGGGCTTCCCGCGAATCCAGGGGCACGAGGTCGGCGCGACCGTCGAGGCCGTCGGGCCGGAGAGCGCGCTCTCGGCGGGTCAGACCGTGGCGCTCTTCCCGCTGACCGCCTGCGGCCACTGCTACCCGTGTCGTATCGGCCGCATGAACGTCTGTGTCAACTTCAGCCTGATCGGGGTCCACGAGGACGGCGGCCTGCAGGAACAGCTGCGCATCCGCGAGGATCAGGTCTTCCCGATCCAGGTCTCGAGCCCGGTTGTCGCCGCGCTCGTCGAGCCCGTGTCGATCGCGATGCGCGCGGTGCAGCGTGCTCGGATCGAGGCGGGCGAGCACGTCGTCGTCCTCGGCGCCGGGCCGATCGGCCAGTCGCTGCTCGTCGCGGCGCAGGATCGCGGCGCCGATGTGCTCCTCGTCGACCCGCTCGACGACCGTCTCGCAACGGCGCGCGCGCTCGGCGCGGAGATCCTTCCGTGGACGACGTCGGACGAGGTCGTCGGTCACGCGCGGGAGTGGAGCGGCGAGGCGCCGCAGGTGGCGATCGACGCGACGGGCGTGCAGGCGGCGGTCGAAGCCTGTGTGGAGATGGTCAGCTCGGCGGGGCGGATGGTGCAGGTCGGCATGTCCGGCGACTCGATCGACCTACGCCTCGGGAGCCTGACCGAGAAGGAGATCGACGTGCTCGGCGTCGCGTGCTGCGGCACCGGCGAGTTCGCCGGGGCGGTCGACCTCGTCGAGCGTAACGCGGGCCGGCTGGCCCGGCTCGTGAGCCACGAGTTCGCGCTGACGGAGGCCCCGGAGGCGCTCAGGTTCGCGATGGAGAACCCACGCGAGGTGATGAAGGTCGTGATTCGCAATGGCTGAAAGGTGCCGTAGGATCCGGGCGGCCCCGAAGCTGAAGGAGGAGCGGTGCACGACGACGTGACCGTGGGCGGCGCGTGAAGGCGGCCGTCCTTCGCGAGTACCACCGGCCGCTCGAGCTCGTCGAGCGCCCGGTGCCCGAGCTTTCGCACCCGAACGACGTGCTCGTACGGATCGGAGGCGCAGGGGTCTGCGCGACCGATCTGCACGCGATCGAGGGGCTGATGGAGCCGGCCGGGGTGACGTTGCCGCGTGTCCTCGGTCACGAGAACGCCGGCTGGGTCGAGCAGGCCGGAGCCGGCGTCACGACGGTTGCGGTGGGTGACGCCGTGCTCGTGTATCCGCCGTACAGCTGCGGCCTCTGCGTCGCGTGCCGCCGTGGGAACGACATGCACTGCGTACGCCACGAGTTCACCGGTCTTTCGGTGGACGGAGGGTTCGCGGAGCACGTGCTCGTCTCGGAGCGCTCGCTCATCCGGCTTCCCGAGGGAGTCGAGCCTGCGGCGGTTGCACCGCACGCCGACGCCGGGCTCACCGCCTACCACGCGGTTCGACGGGTGGCCCGGCTCGCCGTTCCCGGCTCGACGGCGGCTGTGATCGGCGTCGGCGGTGTCGGCCACATCGCGCTCCAGCTCGTTCGTGAGCTGGGCTCGAGCACCGTGATCGCAGTCGACACCGACGAGCGTCGTCGGCGGCTCGCCGCCGAGCTGGGCGCGGACGAGGTCGTCGACGGACTGGATGCAGTGCGCGACGTGACGAACGGCCGCGGCGCCGACATCGTCTTCGACTTCGTCGGCACCGACCAGACACACGCCGGGTCGGCCGCGATCCTGGCTCGCGGCGGCACGTATTCCGTGATCGGCTACGGCGGGACGATCTCGATCCCTTCGGGCGCGCTCGTCGTCGACGAGCATTCGGTCGTGGGCAACCTGGTCGGCACCTGGGTCGACCTCTACGAGCTGCTGCAGCTGCACGTCGCCGGCAAGATCACGCTGAAGACGGAGGTGCACCCGCTCGACTCCGTGAACGAGGTGCTCGAGAAGCTGCGCGACGGCGAGGTGACCGGCCGCGCAGTGCTCGTCCCGGGCTGACCGTGACCTCCGTCGCGTCGTCTTCCACCGCCGCCCGCGCGTCGGGTGTCGTCCTCCTCACGCTGGCGGCGGGGCAGTTCGTCATGGCCCTGGACACGACGGTGATGAACACGGCGATCGCGACCGTGGCCAGCGACGTCGGGACCAACGTGACCGGGATCCAGACCGCGATCACGCTCTACACGCTCGTGATGGCGTCGCTTCATGATCACCGGCGGCAAGGTCGGTGAGATCCTCGGCCGCAAGCGCGCGTTCACGATCGGCTGCGTCATCTATGCGTGCGGATCGCTGACGACCGCACTCGCCCCGAGCTTGACGGTGCTGATCATCGGCTGGTCGTTCCTCGAGGGCTTCGGCGCGGTGCTGATCATGCCCGCGATCGTGGCCCTCGTCGCCTCGAACTTCGGCCGTGCCGACCGACCACGCGCCTACGGGCTCGTGGCCGCCGCGGGCGCGATCGCGTGTGCGGCGGGCCCGGTGATCGGCGGTGCGTTCACGACCTACGCCTCGTGGCGGTGGGTGTTCATCGGCGAGGACCTCATCGTGGCCCTGATCCTCGTCCTGGCGCGGCGGATGAACGACACACCGACCGAGCGGGGCATCAAGCTCGACCTCGGAGGCACGGCCCTCTCGGCGTCCGGGCTCGGGCTGATCGTGTTCGGCCTCCTGCGCTCGGGCTCGTGGGGCTTCGTTCAACCCAAGCCCGGTGCTCCGGTCTGGCTCGGGCTCTCACCGGTGATCTGGCTCGTGCTGGCGGGCGGCGTCCTGCTCGCCCTCTTCGCCGTGTGGGAGGGCCGCCGCATCGAGCGCGGCCTGGGCCGTGCTCATCGACCCGTCCATGCTGCGCAACCGTCCAGCTGCGCGACGGGGTCGTCGTCGTTCCTCTTCCTCTTCCTGGTCCAGGCCGGAGTCTTCTTCGTCGTCCCGCTGTTCCTCTCGGTCGCCCTCGGGCTGTCGGCGGTGGCCACGGGTGTCCGCCTGCTGCCGCTCTCGCTGACGTTGCTGCTCTTCGCCGCCGGCATCCCGAAGGTCCTCCCGGACGTGTCGCCGCGGCGGGTCATACGTCTCGGGTTCACGACGATGTTCGCCGGCCTCGTGCTGCTCGTCGCCCTGCTGGACTACGGCGCCGGCGCGGAGATCGTCACGTGGCCGTTGCTGCTCGTGGGCGCAGGCATCGGCGCGATCGCCTCGCAGCTCGGCAGCGTGACCGTGTCGGCGGTGCCCGACGAGCAGAGCGGCGAGGTGGGCGGGCTTCAGAACACGGGAACACAGCTCGGCGCGTCGATCGGCACCGCGCTCGCGGGCGCCGTGCTCATCTCCGCGCTGACGGCGTCGTTCCTCACCGGTGTCCAGGACAACCCGGCCGTTCCCGATCGCGTCGCCGCCCAGGCGCAGACGAATCTCGCGGCCGGCGTCCCGTTCATGTCCGACGCCGACCTCCAGACGGCGCTCGCGGATGCGCACGTGCCGTCGCGAACCGCAGACGCGATCGTGGCCACGAACGAGCAGAGCCGGATCGACGGACTGCGCGTCGCCGTCTCGATCCTGGCCCTGTTCTCGCTCCTCGCGCTGCTCTTCACCGGCGGCATCCCCGCGGTGCAACCGGGCGCCGAAGCAGAGCTCGACGCGACGCCGGCAGAGCCCCGCCCGGGCGGCGCGCCGCCGGTCGCGTAGAGGGCAGAGCGTGCGACCGCGTAGGCTTGGGCATGAAGCTCGGACGCATCTCGCGGAGGTACCGCTGGCTGATCGTCGTCGGCTCTGTGCTGACCGAGACGCTTGCGCTGTGGATGAACGGATACCGGATCGGGGGCAACGTGGTGGTGAGATGCCGGAAGGGGCATCTGTTCACCACTCTCTGGATCCCCGGCGTGTCCCTGAAGTCGGTCCGCCTGGGCTGGTGGCGTCTACAACGCTGCCCGGTCGGCGGACACTGGTCGATCGTGAGCCCGGTTGCGGACGACGCGCTGAGCGAGTCGGAGCGGGTCGGCGCGCGGGAACACCGGGACCTGCGGCTTCCCTGACCACCCGGTCCCGCGAAACCGATCAACCATCTAGACCAGCAGTTGATCGAGACCGCGGACGAGACCGAGCCGCTCCGGCGCGGCGCGGACTGCGAGCAGTGTCCCGGCCACGTACGGCGCAGGCGTCTGGCCGGCATCGTGCCGGATCGTCAATCGCTCGCCCTCCGCGGCGAAGACGATCTCGGTCGAGACCACGAAGCTGGGCAGGCGAAGTGAATGCACCTGCGTCCCGCCGACGGTCGCGCCGCGCGCCGAGCGCTCGCCGAGCACCTCGTCGAGCGGAACACCGAGCGCCGGGCGCCGCACGGCATCGAGCCGCTCGGCGAGCTCTCGGGCGGTGCCGCTCGGAGCATCCGCCTTGCCGGCACTCGCAAAGTCGATCACCTCCCAGGACTCGAGGTGGCGCGCAGCCTCCACCGCGGACCGCAGGAGCAGCGCAGCCGTCAGGGAGAAGTTGCCGGCCGCGATGACACCCACCTGCCGTTTCCGCGCGAGCGCATCGATCTGGTCGTAGTCCTCCGCCGAGAGGCCGCTCGAGCCGACCACCACGTTGACGCTCCGTTCCACCGCCGCGAGAACGTTCATGCGGACGGCGGACGCGTGCGTGTAGTCGACGAGCACGTCGGCGTCGACGGCGGCGAGCGCGTCCTCGACCGACGAGTGACTCTCGGGGTCGGAGCGCGAGACGCCGGCGACGAGCTGCAAATCGTCCGCCGCTTCGATCGCCGCCGCGACGGCACTGCCCGTCCAGCCCGTCACTCCGGCCACGCAGACTCTGATCATCGAGTCGAGGAGCACTCAGTCCACAGTCTTGCCGCGCAGCAGGTAGGCCGAGCGGAGGATCTCCGGTTCGTCCTTCAGCCGCTTCGCGGTGCCTTCGTAGTGGATCCGCCCGCCCTCGATCACGTACGCCGTTTCGGCAAGACCGAGGGCGACGTGCGCGAACTGCTCGATCAGCAGGACGCCGACGCCGGACTCGGCCACCGCCGCAAGCGTCGGAACGAGGCGCTTGACGATCACGGGCGCGAGGCCGAGTGAGAGCTCGTCGACCAGAACGACCTTCGGCTGCGAGACGAGCGCCTGCGCCAGCACGAGCATCTGCTGCTCGCCGCCGGAGAGCAGGCGTGCGTGGATCTCCCAGCGCTTCTGCAGTTCTGGAAACAGCTCGAGCGCGTAGTCGATCCCCTTCGCCGCGTCGCCACGGCTGAGCGCGTAGGTCGCGACGCGCAGGTTCTCCTGCACGGTCAGGTCGGGCAGCAGCCTGCGACCCTCGGGAACGACCGCAACCCCGGCGGCGCGGATTCGCTCCGGGCGCATCCCGGCCAGATCGCGTTCTCCGAGCAGGACGCGCCCGCCGCTCGGGCGGAGCGCACCGCTGACGGCGAGCACGAGGGTCGACTTTCCCGCGCCGTTCGCGCCGAGGAGCGCGGTCACCTGGCCCGGCGGGATCTCCATCGAGACCTCACGGACGACGGGCCGGCCGCCACGCGGGACCGAGAGGGCGTCGAGCCGGAGGCTGTCGCTCAGAGCTCCTCCTCCGTGCCGAGATAGGCGCGCATCACGTGCTCGTTGCGCAGCACGTCCGCGGTCGGGCCGGAAGCGATCAGCTTGCCGAAGTCGAGGACGGCCGTTGTCTCGCAGCAGGCGGAGACGAGTGCCATGTCGTGGTCGACGAGGATCACGAGCGCCCCGAACCGCTCCGGGATCTGCTGGATCACCGTCGCGAGGTGGCCGGTCTCCTCGTCGGGCAGCCCGGCGGCGGGCTCGTCGAGCAGGACCATGCGCGGCCGTCCGACAACGGCCCGGGCCACCTCGACCAGCCGCCGCTCCCGTGCGCCGAGCCTTCCGACCTTCGAGTTGGGGCTCGCGTCCAGGCCGACGAACTCGATTGCGCCGAGCACGTCGTCACGGCGTGTCGACCGCTTCGCCCCGGAGTGCTCGTGG
Organism: uncultured Thermoleophilia bacterium; assembly: GCA_963826485.1. GTDB lineage: Bacteria > Actinomycetota > Thermoleophilia > Gaiellales > Gaiellaceae > PALSA-600. The sequence continues at coordinate 72,369 of CAWGXF010000007.1, read as the reverse complement.
ATCATCGCCACGTTGTCGAAGATGGAGAGCTGCTCGACGGCCATCTCGGTCTGGAAGGTCCGGCGGAGGCCCCAGCGCGCCCGCCGGTAGTCGGCCATCTTCAGGAGGTTCTCGCTGAAGGCGGTGACCGTGCCCGTTGCCGGCCGCACGAAGCCGCTGAGCACGTTGAAGAAGGTCGTCTTCCCGGCGCCGTTCGGGCCGATCAGGCCGCACGTCCCGCCGGGAAACACGAGCGACATGTCGTCGATCGGCGTCACGCCCGCGAACCGAACCGTCAGCCCGGAGACCTCGATCACTTCTCGTGCTCCGGTGCCCCACCCGACAGCTTGCGAAAGCCGCCGTAGATCAGCCGGGCGAGATTCGCCATGTCCTTCGGGAACTGGTCGGCGAGACCGCCGGGCGCGGTCAGCAGGACCTGCAGCAATCCCGCGCCGAAGATGATCAGCAGGAAGTTCGGGTTCAGGCCCCACTGCGCCTGGAAGAGAAACGGCAGCAGCTGGTTGAAGATCCCGGCGACGATCGCGCCCCAGATGCTGAAGATGCCGCCGATCAGCGCGGTCGCGGCGAGTGTCAGCGAGTCCTGGGTCTGGAAGGTGATCGCCCTCGGCACCCCCACCTGGGCGGCGAGGAGAAACCCGGCGACGCCGGTCACGAACGACGCGAGGGCGAACGCCCAGAGCTTGTACAGCGTGATGTTGACTCCGGCGGCGAGCGCGGCAGGCTCGCTCTCCCGAATCGTCGCCCAGGCGCGGCCCGGCTTCCCTGCGACGTGCACGAGCGCGAGCAGGAAGAGGATCGTGCAGACGATGACCGTGTAGCGGTAGTACGCGACGTCGCCGACCGCCCAGGACGGACGGCGTACGGGCGGCGTGCTGGTCGTCAGGGCGCCGGTGGTCGAGCGGCCGGTGAAGCCGCCCCCGCCGTTCGGGAAATCGGTCACCGAGAGGACGATCGTGGTTGCGCCGGCGAACATCAGCGTGATCAGCGCGAGATAGAGCCCCGAGAGGCGCAGGGCCGGCAGCCCGACCAGAACGCCGATCGCGCAGGTGATGCCGCCTGCGAGCAGGAGGAGCACGGGGAACGGCAGCGCGGTCGCGTACGCGATGCGCGTGCCGATCCAGCACCCGATCGTCAGCAGCGCCACCTGGCCGAGTGAGATCAGCCCGACACGCCCGTAGAGGATCCCGAAGCCGAGGGCGACGACCGAGTAGATCGCCACGCTCGTGAAGGTCGTGATCCAGTCCGCGCCCGCGATCTGCGGCAGGACGAAGATTGCGATTGCGAGCAGAATGGCGGCAATCGCGGCCCGCACGGCGAAGCCGCGCTCGAGGTACGCATTCGTCAGGCTCAATTCGCGGTCCTCGAAATGGTCACGACGCGACGGCGTGACAGATAGAGCAGCGCGACGATCGCCAGCACGAACGGTGCGGCCGACCGGTAGGCGGACACGCGCGCGTAGGGGCTCAGCACCGCCTGCGCGACGCCGACCGCGAGACCGCCGAACATCGTCACCCACAGTGACCGCAGCCGGCCGATCAACGCGGCGGCCAGCGAGGAGATCACGAGGAACGTCAGTGCCGAGTAGTCGAGCGACGTGAGCAGGTCGGGGAGAATCAGCCCCGCGGCTCCGCAGGCGAGCCCGGAGCCGAACCAGGCGGCGGCCTCGACCTTGCGCACGGGGACACCGAGCATCGCGGTCACCTCTCGGTCGTTGGCGAGCGCGCGCATCGCCGTGCCGAGTTTCGTCACGCGCAGAAAGATGCTGACCCCGGCCGTGATCGCGAGTGCGAGGGCGATCGCGATGATCTGGGTCAGGCTCACGCTCGTCTTGAAGATCTCGTAGCGCGTCTGTGTGGTGCCGAGCGGCAGAAACCGGGCGAAGGCGCCGCCGGCAGGTGCGCGCCACGCCATCAGGCCGAGCAGGATCAGCGCCAGCCCGAGTGTCCCCATCATCTTCACGAGCGCATCACGTCGCGCGAAGGCGGGGCCGAAAACCATGCCGTAGGCAAGGTTCACGACCCCGCCGAACGCGACGCAGATCGTGTAGGCGAGCCAGTGCGGCCAGCCCGTGTGATTGACGATGTAGTAGGCGATCAGGGCGCCGGCGGCTCCGATGGCGCCGAACGCGAGGTTCAGGACGCCGGTCGCCCGGTACAGCACGACCAGCCCGACGCCCGACAGCGCGTACACGCCGCCGAACGCCAGGCCGATGACGATGAACGGCTTGAGGAACTGCCATTCGACGCCGAACACGCTGAACGCGAGCACGGTGGTCATGCGGAGTCTCCGGGCACCCTGATCTTCATCATTCGCTATTGGCCGTTCAGGTGGTACTTCTTCTCCCAGACCCGCGTCTGGGCGATCGACTTGTCGACTGCCTGGAAGGGCGTGCAGCCGTTTCTCACGACCACGTTCTTGTTGTTGTAGTCGACGACGATGTTCGTGTTGTTCGGGATGTGGTACGGCAGCGCGCCGACGTACCACGGCTTGCAGAGGATGTCCGTCTTCTGGTTCTTCAGCCCTCTGACGGCGGTGTTGTACGACTTCGCCGTGATCGCGCCCTTGACGCTCAGGAGTGCGTTGACGGCGAACTTCCCGTCCAGGTAGCCCATCTGTGCGAACGCCTGGGGGGCGATCTTTGGGGCGTACTTGCTCAGGACCTGGAACATCAGGGCCGAGTCCGGGCCGACCTTCGGATCGACGTTCGAGAACTCGTTGTCGATCCAGAGGTGACCGTCGAACGCCGGCGAGAACTGGCCGGACATGAACGTGTTTGCGATCGGGGTCGACGAGCCCCAAAGCACCTTGCTGACGATCCCCTGCTGCTCGGCGGCCGTCATGAACGCCGGGGCGGTGTCGGGGGTGAAGTCGAGCAGGATGCCGCCGCCGTCACCGGCGAACTGGTACATCTGGAGCAGCTGCGAGGTCGCGTCGGTGACCGGCAGGTGGGTCGGGTAGACCTTGACCGGGATGCCGGCCCGCTTCGCGACCAGAGCAGGCCCGCCGTCCGCGTACGCCGAGATGGTGTCCGGCGAGGCGATTGCGAGCTTCTTGGCACCGGCCTTGATCAGTGCCTGAGCGGCGCCGACGTTGCTGTACCGCGGGCCTGAGTTCACCTCGACGAAGGACGGAGTCGAGTAGCACTCGGCCTGCACACCGGCGCCGATGACGATGAAGCCCTTGCTCTTGTAGTACTTCCAGTTCGTTCCGCACTCGGCGAAGCTCGTGTTGCCGACCACGCCGACGACCTTGTCGCTCTGGATGAGCTTGCGTGCGAGTGCCGCTTCCTGAGCCGGGTTGAGCTGCTCGTTGTAGAGCGTGTACTTGATCGGCCGACCGTGGATGCCGCCGTTGTCGTTGACGCAGTCGAAGTACGCCTTCGCGGTCTTGCCGATCGTGGTGAAGTCGACGCCGGGGATCAGCATGTCGATGCCGCCCAGCTTGATCGGCGTCCCCTTTGCCTTCTTGCCGGTGCCCATGCCGCAGACGGACTTCTTCGCGGACGCCTTGCCCATGCCGATCGGGCCCGCGCTGCTCGCCATTGCGACAGCCAGGGTCAGTGCCAGTACCGCCACGATCGCGGACGCGACACCGCCCTTGAATCTCATCGATCTCATCAGGTCTCCTCTTAGTCGCTAGCTGTGGTTGACCGAACCAGGAAACGTTGGCGCGGCGGAGCGGATCCGCAGCGCCTCCGATCAGGGTCTCGTCAAGTGCGTCCTCCTTGCGTCGGCGACCTCCTGGAGGGGACCGCAGGCCCGCGCAGCGACCAGCCTGAGGCTCGTCGGCGAAGGTGCGGTGCGACTCTCCGACCGTAATTCGGTCCGGGGCGGGGAGTCAAGCGACGGAGAAGCCGCGAGAATGGTCGAACGGCCGACGGCCGAATGGCTGACTGGGGCCGCGCTCGTCTGCTCCGGCGCCCGCTCGACGTCTGCCCTCCACACGGGCCCGATACTAGAACACTGTCTTGCCGAATGGAACGGCGTCCCACCCACTGGGACAGATTCGCCCGAGGGCCCCGGTTTCAGGCGAGCAGCGCACGGCCGACCACGGCGGCTTCCGCTCCGGCGGCGGCCAGCGAGCGAACGTCGGCGGGCGTTCGAACGCCGCCCGCAGCGAGGACGCGCGCCCCGGTTGCCGCGGCGGCTCTCACGAGCGCCAGATCCGGGCCGGCGAGCGTCCCGTCGCGGTCGATCGCCGTCACGAGCACGCGGCGGCCCGCGACGCGCCCGAGCGCATCGGCGAACGAGATTCCCGCAGGCTCGGTCCAGCCCGCTGCCTGCACACGGCCGCCGCGCACGTCGATTGCGATCACGAGCGCCTCTCCGAGCTCGAACCAGGGCGCCGGGTCGGGCCATGCGGCCGTGCCGACGAGCACCCGGTCGGCGCCCGCCTCCAGCAGTGCATGCGCGTCCTCGAGGCTCCGGATGCCTCCCGAGGCCTGCACCGGGAGCCCGATCTCCGCCACCTCCCGCACGAGCGCCGGCCGCACACGGCCCGACCGCGCGCCGTCCAGGTCGACCAGGTGGATGCGTCCCGCACCGGCCGCGGCCCAGCGGCGGGCGAGTGCAACCGGATCATCCGCGCGCTCGACGACGGAGTCGTAGTCCCCCTGGCGGAGCCGAACGGCCTCGGCGCCGAGCACGTCCACGGCCGGTATCACCTCGATCGGTCCTGCAAACCACATATGATCATGTTAGCGTGCTAACATGAGAACCCGATGGCGGAGCGCAGTCGACACTCATGGCGGACCAGGGAGATGCGAGATCTCTTCGAGGCGATCCTCTCGTTGGAGTCGAGGCCGGAGACGGAGGCGTTCTTCCGGGACCTCTGCACGCTCTCGGAGCTGGAGGCGATGGCCCACCGGTGGCAGGTGGCGCGCCTGCTGGAGCGGGGGCTGCCCTACCTCGAGATCGCCGAGAGGACGGGCGCCTCGACGACGACCGTGACACGGGTGGCGCATTGGCTCCGGCACGGAGAGGGCGGCTATCGCGCGGCGCTCGACCGCTCGGCCTCCTGAGGGTCGCCGTACCGGCCAAGGGCCGTCTGCGCGACCCGTCGTTCCACCTGCTCGAGGACGCCGGGCTGGGGCCTGAGCAGCCCGGCGATCGCGCTCTCGCCTTCCCCTGCCGCAATGCCCCGGTCGAGGTCCTGCTCGTGCGGGCGGCGGACGTCCCCGAGTACGTCCAGGACGGCGTCGTCGACTGCGGCATCACCGGAATCGATCTCGTTCGCGAGCGCGGCGCGGAGGTGAACGAGCTGCTGCCGCTCGGCTTCGGATCCTGCCGGCTCGAGGCTGCGGTGCCGCAGGAGTCACCTGTGCGATCGCTCGCCGGGCTCGCCGGAATGTCGGTCGCCACTGTCTATCCGCACCTGACGCGCGAGCTGCTCTCGGCCGAGGTGACGCTGGTCGACGTGACCGGATCGGTCGAGATCGCACCGCGGCTGGGCCTGGCCGATGCGATCGTCGACCTGGTCTCGTCGGGCAACACGCTGCGGACGAACGGACTGCGCTCGCTCGGCGTTCTGCTCGAATCCGAAGCGGTGCTGGTCGCCCGCGACGGCGAGGTCGCAGCCCCCTTTGCGGCGATGCTGCGGTCGGTCGTCGAGGCGCGCCGCCACCGCTACCTGATGTTGAACGCCGCCGAGTCGGCGCTGCCCGCGATCTGCGAGCTCGTCGCCCCCCGGACACCGAGCGTGCTCCCGCTCGCGGAGCCGGGCATGGTCGCCGTGCATGCGCTCGTTCCGTCCGCGGAGATCTGGCGTCTCCTTCCGCAGCTCGAGGCCGCCGGGGCGACGTCGATCCTGATCGTGCCCGTCGAGCGGATAACCGGATGACGATCGTCGGCGAGATCAAGGAGCGGGGCTACGCCGCGGTTCGCGAGTGGGCCGTCCAGCTCGATGGTGCGGAGCCCGCGCGCGCGATCGCACGGGGCGAGGCGCCTCGCGAGGCCCTGCTCGCCCTGGCGCATCGCGTTCGCCGCTGGCACGAGGCGCAGCGCCCGGCGGACATCGCGCTGATGATCGAGCCGGGTGTCGACCTCGAGCGCCGCTGGGTCCCGCTCGACACGGTCGGCATCTACGTGCCGCGCAACCTCATCTCGACGCTCGTCATGTGCGCCGTGCCGGCCCAGGCGGCGGGAGTGCGGCGGATCGTCGTCTGTACACCGCCGCAGGGTGCCGGGCTCGTCGCGGCGGCTGCCGAGGTGCTCGGTCTCGACGAGGTCTGGGCGCTCGGGGGCCCGCAGGCGATCGGCTGGCTGGCCTACGTCGAGCGGGTCGACAAGATCGTCGGACCGGGCAACCGGCACGTGAACGACGCGAAGCTCGAGGTCTCGCGCGACGTTCCGATCGACCTCCCGGGCGGCCCGTCGGAAGTGGTCGTGCTCGGCGACGGCGATACGCGGGTGATCGAGCTGGAGCTCGCCGCGCAGCGCGAGCACGGTCGCGACGCCGTCTGCCGCAACGTCGCGACGCTCGCCGAGGCCGAGGCGATCGCCCCCGAGCACCTCGTGCTGCTGGGCGATGCCGAACAGCACGCCGGTCTCGTCCGCAACGCGGGCTCGGTCTTCGTCGGGCCGTGGTCACCGGTCGCCGCCGGCGACTATGCGACCGGCGGGAATCACGTCCTGCCGACGAACGGCTGGGCGCGCTCGGTCGGTGGGCTCGGTCTCGAGACGTTTCTCAAGCCGGTGACGATTCAGCGCCTGAGCGAGGACGGGCTCGCGCGCCTGCGGCCGACGATCGAGGCGCTCGCCGCGGCCGAGGGCATGCCCGCGCACGCGGAGGCGGCCCGCAGATGAGGGTGATCGCGCCGGAGTTCAAGCCGTACGCGTTTGCGCTGCCGACCGGCGAGGTCGCCCGGATCGCCGGCATCGATGCCTCGCAGGTGCTGCGGTTCGACCAGAACACACCGCCGCTCCCGCCGGCGTCGGTGCGGCCCGGAGCCGTGGCCGGCGCGCTCGCGCGCGTGAGCGGCTACCCCGCCGGGGGGTACGAGACGCTGCGGCGTGGGATCGCCGGCTACGCGGGCGTCGAGCCCGAGAACGTCGTGCTCGGGGCGGGAGCCGACGACCTGATCCTGCTCTGCGCACGAGCCTATGCGGGTCCCGGCGACACGATCGCTCTCCCCGAGGCGCCGACCTACCCGCTTTTTCGGATCGCCGCGCAGCTGGCGGGAGCGGAGATCGGCGACGTCGATCCGGTGCTCACCTTCGCCTGCCGGCCCAACAACCCCACCGGCGAGCTGGGGCCGCTGCCCGCTGTGCGCCCGCTCGTCGTCGATGAAGCGTACTTCGAGTACAGCGGTGTGACTGCAGTCGACCTGCTCGACGACGACGTGATCGTCCTGCGCACCTTCTCGAAGCTCTTCGGCCTGGCCGGTGCACGCATCGGGTACGCGCTCGCCGCGCGCGAGACGGCCGACGAGCTGAACGCACGGCAGGCGCCCGCGCCGGTCTCGACGCTGTCTGCAGCGCTCGCGCTTGCCGCGCTCGCGGAGCGCCCCGATCCGGCGCCGGTGGTCGAGGAGCGGGGCCGGCTCGGTGCGAGCCTGCGGGCGCTCGGTCTTCATCCGCTCGCGTCACACGCCAACTTCCTCTACGTCCCGGTCGAGGACGGGCCGGCGCTCGACGAGGCCCTGCTCCGGCGCGGGATCGTCGTCCGGGCCTATCCCGAGGCGATTCGCGTCTCGGTGCGCGACGCGCCGGACGACGACGTGCTGGTCGAGGCGCTCGCGGGCGTGCTCGACCGTCCCCTGCCGGTCGCGCCGGGCGGCGGGCGGCGCGCCCGCACGCTGCGGGCCACCGCCGAGACCCGGATCGCGGTGCGTCTCGCGCTCGACGGCGCCAGCCGCGTCCGTGTCTTCACCGGCGCCGGGCTCTACGACCACTTCCTCGAACAGCTCGCGTTCCACGCCGGCTTCGACCTCGTCCTCGAGGGCGCAGGCGATCTCGAGACCGGCGACCATCACACGGCGGAAGACGCCGCGCTCGCGCTGGGCGCGGCGGTCGACGCCGCCCTCGGCGACCGGCGTGGGATCGCTCGCTACGGCGACGCCGTCGTGCCGATGGACGACGCGCTCGCACGGGCCGCCGTCGATCTCGGCGGGCGTGCGAACGCCGAGCTGAAGCTCGAGCTCGACCCGGGGATGGCCGTCCACATGCTGGCGAGCTTCGCGCAGGCCGCGCGCGCCTCGATCAACGTCGAGTCGTCCGGCCGGGATGCCCACCACGTCGCGGAGGCCGCGTTCAAGGCTGTCGGCCGGGCGCTGCGCGCGGCGGTGCGCCCGGAGGGCGCAGTGCTCCCGTCGACGAAGGGTCTCCTGTGAAGGTCGCGATCTGCGAATACGGAGCCGGCAACGTGCGGTCGGTGCAGATCGCGTTCCACCGACTCGGCGCAGAGCTCATCGAGTCCGTCCCGGCCGCCGATCTCGCGGTACTGCCCGGAGTCGGATCGGCCCGTGCCGCGATGGCCGGGCTGCGAGCGCGGGGCCACGATGCCTCGCTGCGCGCTCGGTTCGAGGCGGGCAGACCGATTCTCGGCATCTGTCTCGGGTTGCAGCTCGCGCTCGACGAGACCGAGGAGGACGGCGGCGTGCCGGGGCTCGGGCTGCTTCCGGGCCGTGCCGCGCGCCTGCGGGTGGGTCGCGTGCCGCGGATGGGGTGGGCCGACGTCGACGGGCGCGGTGCGTTCTACTTCGCTCATTCCTTCGCTGCGGAGACACCCTGCGCGACCGCGTGGTCCGAGGGTGTGGTTGCGGAGGCCCGTTCGGGCTCGTTCTTCGGCTGCCAGTTTCATCCGGAGAAGAGCGGTGAGCTCGGAGCACGCTATCTCGCGGAGGCCGTATCCCTCTCCCTCGCCTGATTCCGTGCCTCGACGTCGCCGGCGGCCGTGTCGTGAAGGGCGTTCGTTTCCAGGGTCTCCGGGACGTCGGCGACCCGGTGGAGCTCGGCGCCTCCTACTCGGATGCCGGCGCGGACGAGCTCGTCTTCCTCGATGTCAAGGCGACGCTCGAGGAGCGCGCGACGCTGGTCGCGCTCGTCACCCAGATCGCCGAGCGCCTCGCGATCCCGTTCACGGTCGGCGGCGGCGTGCGCAGCCCCGAGGACGGCGAGGAGCTGCTCTCCGCCGGCGCCGACAAGGTGGCCGTCAACTCGGCCGCGCTCGCGCGCCCGGAGCTCGTGACGGAGCTCGCCTCACGGCTCGGCTCGCAGGCCGTCGTCGTCGCCGTCGACGCCGAGGGAGGACGGGTGCGTTCGCGGGCGGGCACGACCGAGACCGGCCGCGCCGCCGTCGACTGGGCCCGTGAGGCGGAGGCCCGGGGCGCGGGCGAGATCCTGCTCACGTCGATCGACGCCGACGGCACGCGCGCCGGCTACGACCTCGAGCTGACCGCCGCCGTCTCCGAGGCGGTGGCCGTCCCGGTGATCGCATCCGGCGGCGCCGGCAACGCGCGGCATGTCGCCGAGGCGCTCGACGTGGCGCAGGCCGCGTTGCTCGCCTCGATCCTGCACGAGGATCCCGAGCGGCTCGCATCGCTCCGAGACGAGCTGCGCGAGCTCGGGGTGTCGCTCCGGTGATGTTGCGGCCGGCGATCGTGCAGGAGGCTTCCACCGGCCGCGTGCTGATGCTCGCGTGGATGAACGAGGAGGCCGAGCGCCGGACCCGCGAGACGGGCCAGGCGTGGTTCTGGAGCCGGTCGCGTGAGCGGCTGTGGCGGAAGGGCGAGACGTCGGGCAACACGCTCGCGGTCGCGGAGCTGCGCGACGACTGCGACGGTGACGCGCTGCTCGTGCGTGTCACCGCGGCGGGGCCGGCGTGTCACACCGGATCGGTTTCGTGTTTCGCCCCGGCGCTCTGGCGGACGATCAGCGAACGCGCCGTTGAACGGCCCGCAGGCTCGTACACGACCGAGCTGCTCGACGCCGGCATCGGAGCGGTCGCCCGCAAGGTGGGGGAGGAGGCGGTCGAACTGACGGTCGCCGCGCTCGACGAGAGCGACGGGCGCGTCGTTGCAGAAGCGGCCGACCTCGTCTACCACCTGTACGTGCTGCTGGCGGCGCGCGGGCTCGACATCGCCGCGGTCGAGGACGAGCTGCGCGCCCGCGCTACAACCTGAAGGAACCGGTCAAACGCGTCTGGCACCGACATACCGGGCGCCACCGAACTCCGAGAGAGGGCTGATCTTGACGACGTCGCCGGTCTGCGGTGCGTGCACCATCTGCCCGTTGCCGATGTAGATGCCGACGTGGCTGAGCCCGTCGAAGAAGACGAGATCGCCCGGCTGAAGCTGATCACGGGGGACGGGGGTCCCGTAGCCGTACTGGCCGGCCGCGAAGTGCGGGAGCTGAACGCCGATCTGTGCGAAGACGTACATCACGAGCCCCGAGCAGTCGAAGCCGGTGCCGGGCGACGCACCGCCCCACTGGTACTTGATCCCGAGGTACTGCATCGCGATCGACGCCGCCTGAGGATGGCCGCCGGAGACCGGCGCAGCCGCCGGGGTGGTGGGGGCCGCGGCGTCGGTCGTCGTCACGCTCGTCGTCACGCTAGTGGTCGTGGTCGCCGCGGGGGTCGTGGTCACGGCGGGAGCCGTGGTCGTCGACGGAATGGTGTTCGCGGTCGGGGTCGGCTTCGGCGCTGCGGCTGCGGAGGCCTCCTTGACCCGCTGGGCAGCCTCCTCCCGGAGCTGCGCCTCCTGACGTGCGAGCCGTGCCCGCGCCGCCGCGGCAGCGCGGGCCTGTTGCGCGGCCTCCCGGGCTCTCATCTGCACGATCTCCGACTGGATCGACGAGAGGAGTGCCCGCCGCTTCGTGAGCATCGCCCCGATGGTTGCCCGCTCACTGTCGAGTTGCACCAGGGTCGCCCGTCGTGTCCGCTCCGAGCGCTGCAGCCGCGCCGTCGCTGCCGTCAGCCTGTCCCTCGCGCGAACGGCGGCCGCGGCGACGTGCTGTGCGCTCGAAGCGACGTCCCGGGTGTACTGCACCGCGTTGATCACGTCGGACAGCTTGGAGCTGCCGACGAGCAGCTGGATCAGGTCCGGGCTCTGGCCCTCGTAGATCGTGACCAGTAGCTGCGCGGCGTGGCGTTGCGCGATCAGGCTCTGCTTCTGGGCGATCGAGAGCTCGGCGCGATGCGCGGCGAGCTGCTGCTCCGTGGCTGCGAGCTGAACCTTGGCACCGTCCCACGCGTCGACGAGTGCGCCGAAGCGGGTGTCGAGCGCGTTCACCTGCGCGAGCACCTGCGAAGCCTGTGCGTTCTTGGCCTGGATCTCGGCCGACGGTGGGGCAGACGAGCCTGCGGCAGCGTGGGTCAGCCCCACGAGCCCGAGGGCAAACAGCGCGACGGCGAAAGTCCGCATCTGACTGGTTTCGTCGGCAGGGAACGCGCTCCTCTTGAACGCGTTCAGCACCGAGAGGCAACCGGCCCGCCCGCCCGCGAGATCGCCACGCGCTCGCTCCGTGCGAGTGCGAGCAGCCGTGCGCGGTAGGTCACCATGTCCGCGTGCTGCCAGTCGGCGTGGGTCTGGCAGCGCCACGGGGGGAACCGCTCCCGGTGATACGCGCTCGTCAGGCTCTCCGCGTGGCCGATCACGTTCGGGAGCGAGATGCCGTAGCGGTGCATCAACCAGAGCGTGAGCTGCAGCGACGCGCGCATCTGGCGGGGATTGTCGAGGATCGAGGCGTCACTCGTGCCGACGTGCTCGATGCCGATCGCGGTCCAGTTGAGGCCGACCGTGTGACGGCACATGGTCGTGAGCGGAACGAGCTGGTAGACCGTGCCGTCGTTGTCGATGACGAAGTGCGCACACGTTCCCGGGAGCTCGTGCAGCTCGGGGTCGGGTGCATCGGCGGCGAACGTGCTCCACGCGGACGAGAACGTGGTGCTCGCGGTGTAGTGCTCGACGATCACGTGCGGATGCACGAGCCGCCAGGTCTTCAGGCCATAGTGGCGCTCCGCGTACCGCTGCGTCTCCGCGCGGCGCGCCGACCCGAACGGGATCGCCTTCGAGACGATCGCCGGCCGCGGGGGAGCGACGGCCGCCACGGCCAGGACGGCGAAGAGGACGCGCACGGCCGCGACGGTAGCGTCGATTTGCTGTACGCGCGCGTGTTGGCGTGATTCCGTTCGTTCTGATATATGGAACGGTGTCTTGACACATGGACAGTCGCTTGGAGAGCCCGCTGTGGAAGAGCGACCATCGGCAGCCGTCCCGCGGATGGCGTAGGGAAAGGAGACCTCTGTGACGAGCGTCCAATCCGACGTGCGTGAGTACCGGCAGTTCATCGGCGGCGAATGGATCGCCGGGGAGGGCGGCACGTTCGAGGATCGCGACCCGTTCACCGGCGATGTCGTGGCGCTCGCTCCGGCGGGCGCACGCGCCGACGCCGCGCGCGCGATCGAAGCTGCGAGCGACGCGTTCCCTGCGTGGTCGCAGACCGTCCCTGCCGAGCGCCAGCGGATCTTTCTCAAGGCCGCCGACGTGCTCGAAGGCCGGCTCGATGAGGTCGTGGGCCTCCTCGCCCGCGAGACCGGCGCGAGCTTCGGCTTCGGGATGTTCCAGCTGGGCTTCGTGCCCAACCTGCTGCGCCAGGCTGCGGCCCTCGCCTATGCGCCCGCCGGGCAGATCATCCCCTCGGATCACCCGGGGACCCTGGCGATGGGCCTTCGCAGGCCGGTCGGTGTCGTCGCGGCGATCGCGCCGTGGAACGCAGCGCTGATTCTGTCCGCCCGCTCGATCGCGGCGCCCCTCGCACTGGGCAACACGGTGGTGCTGAAGCCCTCGGAGCTCTCGCCGGTCGTCGGCGGCCTGATCTGGGGCGAGGTCTTCGCGGAGGCCGGGCTGCCGGGCGGAGTCCTGAACGTCGTCACCCACGCGCCCGGTGAGGCAGCGCCGATCGGCGACGAGCTGGTCGAGAACAGGGCGGTGCGCCGGATCAACTTCACCGGGTCGACCGAGACGGGCCGCCGTCTGGCCGAGGCTTGCGGACGCCAACTCAAGCGCGTCGTGCTCGAGCTCGGCGGCCACAATCCGCTGATCGTCCTGGCGGACGCGGATCTCGACTATGCGGTCAACGCTTCGATCTTCGGCTCGTTCCTGCATCAGGGCCAGATCTGCATGTCCTCGCGCCGGATCTTCGTCGAGCGGCCCGTTGCCGAGGAGTTCACCGCACGGCTCGCCGAGAAGGCGAAGACGCTGAAGGTGGGCGACCCCAACGAGCACGACACGATCATCGGCCCGCTCATCAACGAGTCCGCGCTCTCGATGGTCAAGAGCCGCGTCGACGAGGCGGTCGCCAAGGGCGCGAAGGTGCTCGCCGGAGGCGAGGCGGTCGGCCCCTGCTACCAGGCGACGGTGCTCACGGACGTTCCCCCCGCCGCCGACTTCGCGCAGCACGAGACGTTCGGGCCCGTCGTCGCGGTCGAAACGGTCGACTCGGCGGACGAGGCGGTTGCCCGGGCGAACGCAACGAGCTACGGCCTGAGCGCCGGCATCTTCACCGGCGACACCGATCGCGGGTTCGCGCTCGCGCAGCAGCTCGACTCGGGGATCGCGCATGTCAACGACCAATCCGTCGGCGACGAGCCCCAGATGCCGTTCGGAGGCGTCAAGGACTCCGGGTTCGGACGTTTCGGGGGGCAGGCGGTGATCGACGAGTTCACCGAGCTACGGTGGATCACGGTGCAGGGAAGCAGCGGGCACCCGTTCCCCTTCTGAGCCTCGATGGCCGAGATCGTCTCCCTCTCCGACGCGATCCGCGAGCTTGTCGCCGACGAGCACGTCGTCGCGCTCGAAGGGTTCACGCACCTGATTCCGCATGCCGCCGCGCACGAGCTGATCCGCCAAGGGCGGCGTGAGCTGACGCTGATCCGGATGACGCCCGACGTCATCTACGACCAGCTGATCGGGATGGGGTGCGCGCGCAAGCTCGTCTTCTCGTGGGGCGGAAACCCCGGCGTCGGATCGCTGCATCGCTTGAGGGACGCCGTCGAGCACGGCTGGCCGATGCCGCTCGAGCTCGAGGAGCACTCGCATGCCGGCATGGCGGCCGCTTACGCCGCCGGGGCGGCGAATCTCCCGTTCGGCGCGCTGCGCGGCTATGCGGGCACCGATCTGCCCCCGCACACGCGTGTCGCGTTCATCGAGTGCCCGTTCACCGGTGAGCGTCTGGCAGCGGTGCCCGCCCACCGCCCCGACGTTGCCATCGTCCATGCCCAGCAGGCCGACCGGCAGGGCAACGTTCAGCTCTGGGGCATCACCGGTGTCCAGAAGGAGGCGGTGCTCGCAGCGCGGCATTCGATCGTCACCGTCGAGGAGATCGTGGACCGCCTGCAGCACAGGCCCGGCTCCGTGGTCCTGCCGTCCTGGGTGATCGATGCGGTCGCGTGCGTGCCGCGCGGCGCACATCCGTCGTATGCCCACGGCTATTACGAGCGCGACAACGACTTCTACGTCGCGTGGGACGGGATCAGCCGCGACCGTGACACGTTCACGGCCTGGATGCGCGAGCACGTCCTCGAGGGCGTGCCCGTATGACGGTCACGGAAAGGTGGACTGCGGACGAGATGATGGCGGTCGCGGCGTCGCGGCGGCTGACGAACGACAGCGTCTGCTTCGTCGGGATCGGCCTGCCGAGCCTGGCCGCCAACCTCGCACGGCGAACGCACGCGCCCGGATGTGTGCTCGTGTACGAGAGTGGGACGATCGGCGCAAAGCCGACGGCGCTGCCGCTCTCGATCGGCGACGGCGAGCTCGCCGAGACCGCGGATTCGGTCGTGCCCGTGCCGGAGATGTTTGCGTACTGGCTCCAGGGCGGACGCATCGACGTCGGCTTTCTCGGCGCCGCGCAGATCGACCGTCACGCAAACCTGAACAGCACGGTGATCGGGGACTACGACGCGCCGAAGGTGCGTCTCCCCGGCGGCGGCGGAGCGCCGGAGATCGCAACCTCCGTGTCGGAGGTCTTCGTGATGCTGCGCCAATCGCAGCGCACGTTCGTCAAGCAGCTCGACTTCAAGACGAGCCGTGGCGAACGTGTCCGTATCGTGGTCACCGACATGGGGATCCTCGAGCAACGAGACGGCGAGCTGGAGTTGGTGCGCGTGCACCCGGGTGTCTCGGTCGACGACGCTCGCGGGGCGACCGGCTGGGAGCTGAGGGTGGCCCCGGATCTCGATGAGACCGAGCCGCCTTCGAGCGCCGAGCTCGACGCTCTGCGTGCCCTCGGGACGAAAGGACGCGAGTGAGCGACGAGTCGCCGATCGTTCTGCCCGACGATCCGTCGTTCGGCGACGAGGTGCAGGTCGACTATCCGGGCTACCGCTCGACGCGGCTCCGCGCGCCGAAACGCCCGCTCGTCACGCTGCCCGAGAGCCTGCACCCGGCCGCCGGGCCCGTGTTCGGGGCGGAGACGGTGTCCGAGCTCGACTACGACCTGACCCGGCAGCACGACGGCGAGCCGCTCGGCGAGCGAATCATCGTCGCCGGCCGCGTGCTCGACGTGGACGGCAAACCCGTCCGGAACGCGCTCGTCGAGGTCTGGCAGGCCAATGCGGGAGGCCGCTACAAGCACGAGGTCGACCAGCATCCTGCGCCGCTCGATCCGAACTTCTCGGGCGCCGGGCGCTGCCTCACCGACGACGAGGGCAACTACCGCTTCATCACCGTCAAGCCGGGCGCGTACCCCTGGGGAAACCACGAGAACGCCTGGCGTCCGGCGCACATCCATTTCTCGGTCTTCGGCCGGGCGTTCACCCAGAGGCTGGTCACACAGATGTACTTTCCCGGCGACCCGCTGTTTCGTTTCGACCCGATCTTCAACTCGGTCCGCAACCCGGCGGCGCGCGCCCTGCTCATCTCCGAGTTCGATCTCGCGAGCACGAAGCCCGACTGGGCGCTCGCCTTCCGCTGGAACATCGTGCTCGGCCGCGGCGGCAGCGACACGACGCCGCTCGAGGAGGATGCGTGACGCTTCCGAAGACGCCGTCGCAGACCGTCGGGCCGTACTACTCGATCGGGCTCTGCCGGCGCATCGAGAACGAGCTCGTCCCGAAGGCCGATCCCGCGGCGATCCGCGTGGCCGGGCAGCTGCTCGACGGAGACGGGGAGCCGATCACCGACGGGATGATCGAGGCGTGGGATGCGGCCGGCGAACGCTGGGGCCGCAGCCGCACCGACGCACAGGGCGGGTTCTCGTTCGTGACCGCCAAGCCCCCCGCGCAGGGGACAGAGGCACCGCGGCTCGACGTCTACGTTTTCGCGCGCGGTCTTCTGAGGCACCAGCTGACGCGCATGTATTTCCCGGACGAAGCGGCGGCCAATGCCTCGGATCCCGTTCTCTCCGCCCTGCCGGAGCAGGATCGCGCGGTGCTCGTCGCGACGCGGGATGATGGCGGTGTGCGCTTCGACATTCGAATGCAGGGCGAACGGCCGACGGTCTTCTTCGCGGTGTGAGCCCGTTCTCCGCGATCTTCGTGCCGGACGAGCTGGCCGATGCCGTCTCGGACCGTGCGTGGCTGTCGGCGATGCTCGACGCCGAGAGCGCGCTCGCGCGCGCCGAGTCCCGCGCCGGGGTGATCACCGGCGAAGCTGCCGCGGCGGTCGCCGCGGCGTGCGATGCGTCGCTGTACGACCCGGCCGAGCTCGCCGTGCAGGGGCGTGCGGCCGCCAACCCGGCCGAACCGCTCGTCCGCGCGCTCCGGGCGAGGATCGGCGAGCCGCACGCGGCCGTCGCTCACCGGGGCGCCACGAGCCAGGACATCGTCGACTCCGCCGCCATGCTGGTCGCGCAGCGCGCGCTCGGGATCGTCGATGTCGATCTCCGCGGCGCGGCGGACGAATGTGCGCAGCTGGCGGCCGTGCACCGCCGCACGCCGATGGCCGCACGGACGCTGCTGCAACAGGCGGTGCCGACGACGTTCGGCTTCAAGGCCGCCGGCTGGCTGGTCGGCCTGACGGAGGCGGGAGCCCGGCTCGCCGCCGTCGCGGGGTCGCTGCCGGCTCAGCTCGGCGGTGCGGCCGGGACGCTCGCGGCACTCGGCGACCGCGGAGTCGACGTGCTGCATCTCTATGCCGAGGAGCTCGGCCTCCGCGAGCCGGTCCTACCCTGGCACACGATCAGGTCGCCGATCGCAGAGCTCGCGGGCGCACTCGCCGGTGCCGCCGGCGCGGCAGGGAAGATCGGCACCGACATCGTGCTGCTCGCGCAGACCGAGGTCGGTGAGGTGTCGGAGCGTGAAGCGGGCGGATCGTCGACGATGCCGCACAAGCGCAACCCTGCGGGTGCCGTGCTTTCGATCGCCTGCGCGCGCCACGCGCGCACGAACGCCGGCATCCTCCTCGAGAGCGTCGTCCAGGAGCACGAACGCGCCGCCGGCGCCTGGCAGGCCGAGTGGCATGCGCTCACGACGGCGCTCGCCGCCACGGGAGGTGCGGCAGCCGCCGTGCGGCGCTCGCTCACCGGGCTCGAAGTGGACGTCGACCGGATGCGGACGAACATCGAGCCGGTGACGCTCGCCGAGGCCGAACGGTTCGGCCTCACAGCAGACCGCCCGGAGGACTATCTCGGCTCCGTGGATGCGTTCGTCGAGCGGGCGCTTGCGCTGCACCGGGCATGACCGGCACCGTCGTTCTCTGCAGCTCGCTCGGCTCGACAGCCTCGATCTGGGACGCGCAGGCCGCCGTGCTCGGCGGAGCGCAGGTCGTGCGGATCGACCATCCCGGCCACGGGAATGCCTCGCTCGCCGACGTCCGGAGTGTCGGTGACCTGGCTGCGCGTGTTCTCGCCTCCGTCGCCGGCGACCGCTTCTCGTTCGTCGGTTTGTCGCTCGGCGGAGCTGTGGGCATGCAGCTCGCGCTCTCGGCTCCCGAACGTGTCGACCGGCTCGTGCTCGTCAGCACGGCTACGCGCTTCGGCGAGCCCGGGCAATGGCGCGAGCGTGCCGCAGTCGTTCGGGCGAAGGGGCTCGAGCCGATCGTCGACGCGGTGCTGGACCGCTGGTTCACACCTCGGTTTCCCGACAGCGGCCCGTACCGCGACATGCTGCTCTCCGTCGATCCCGAAGGGTACGCGCGCTGCTGCGACGCGCTCGCCGGCTGGGACGTACGCGGCACGCTCGGCGCCGTCCGCGCTCCGACGCTCGTGATCGCCGGAGCCGATGATCCCTCGACGCCGCCCGGGGTGGTCGAGGTGGTCGCCGCGGAGATTCCCGGCGCACGGTTCGAAGTGATCGAACGCGCAGCCCACATCGCGAGTGTGGAACGGGCCGACGTGTTCAACCGACTCATCGAGGAGCATCTGTGAGCCACGAAGATGGTTCGAAGGTACGGCGCGAGGTCCTCGGCGACGAGCACGTCGATGCCGCCGCCGAACGAACCACCGAGTTCACGGCCGACTTTCAGGATCTGATCACGCGCTATGCCTGGGGCGAGATCTGGGCCCGTCCCGGGCTCGACCGCAGGATGCGGAGCGCGGTCACCCTGACCGCGCTGATCGCGCTCAACCACCATGAGGAGCTTGCGATGCATGTTCGCGCCGCACGGCGCAACGGGCTGACCGTGGACGAGATCAAGGAAGTGCTGCTCCAGTCGGCGATCTACTGCGGCGTGCCCGCGGCGAACCGTGCGTTCGCGATCGCCCAGGAGGTGCTCGACGAGTCGTGAAGCGCCTGCGCGCCCATGTCGCGATCATCGGTGCGGGCCCGGCCGGGCTCGTCCTCGCCACGCTCCTGCACCGGGCCGGCATCGAATCCGTCGTGCTGGAGGATCGCAGCCGCGAGTACGTCGAGGCCCGCATCCGGGCCGGGGTGCTGGAGCAGGGCACGGTCGATCTGCTCGAGCGGGCCGGGGTCACCGCGCGTCTGCACGCCGAGGCGATCGTGCACGGCGGCATTCACCTTCAGTTCGACGGCGAGCGGCATCACGTTCCGATGAGCGAGCTGACCGGTGGGCGCAACATCGTGATCTACGGCCAGACCGAGGTCGTGAAGGATCTGATCGCGGCACGACTCGAAGAGCGCCTGCCCCTCCTCTTCGACGTCAATGAGGTGAGCGTGCATGGCTTCGACTCCGAGGAGCCGTACGTGCGCTTCGAGCGCGACGACGAGGAGCACCGACTCGATTGCGATGTGATCGCCGGCTGTGACGGCTTCCACGGCATCTGCCGACCGGCGATCCAGACCGTCTTGCGCACCTTCACGCGCGAGTATCCCTACGGCTGGCTTGGAATCCTCGCCGACGTGGAGCCTTCGAGTGAGGAGCTCGTCTACGCGAATCATCCTCGGGGCTTCGCGCTCCTCAGCCTGCGCTCGCCGACGCGAAGCCGCCTGTACATCCAGTGCGCACCGGACGAGGAGATCACGCAGTGGCCGGACGAGCGGATCTGGGAGGAGCTGCAGGCGCGCACCGCGCTCGACGGCTGGACGCTCCACGAGGGAGCCGTGCTCGAGAAGGGGGTCACCGGGATGCGCAGCTTCGTCGCCGAGCCCATGCAGCACGGCCGCCTCTTCCTCGCCGGCGACGCGGCGCACATCGTGCCTCCGACCGGAGCGAAGGGGCTGAACCTCGCGGCGCACGATGTGCGCGTTCTCGCCGACGCCCTCATCCAGTGGTACGTGCAGGGCGACCGTGCGGGCCTGGACGCCTACTCGACGGAATGCCTGAGGCGCGTCTGGCGCGCCGAGCACTTCTCCTGGTGGATGACGTCCATGCTGCACAACACACCCGGCGCGGACGAGTTCGACCGTAAGCTTCAGCTCTCGCAGTTGCGCTACGTCACCACGTCGACCGCCGCCGCGACGAGCCTCGCCGAGAACTACGTCGGGCTCGAGCGCGTCTGATCATGGGAGGAGGAGGACGATGACGCGAAGGAAGCCGTGCGGCCTCTCGTCCAGGGTCGAGGGGAGCTCGCCCGGCGAGGAGGAACAGTGGGCGAAGCTCGCCCTGATCGTCGAGGTGGCAGAGGAGGCCTGGAGTTGACGGTTCGCGACGCCACCTTCGATTTCCTGCGGCGACGCGGGCTCACGGACATCTTCTCCAATCCCGGCTCCACCGAGATCCCGTTTCTGACCGGCCTCCCCGACGACCTGAACTTCGTGCTCGGTCTCCACGAGGGATCGGTCGTCGGCATGGCGAGCGGCTACGCCCTCGCACGACGGCGCCCGTCGTTTGCGCTGCTGCATACGACTCCCGGGCTCGGCAACGCGGTCAATGCCATCGCGACGGCCCGCGTGAACCGGACGCCGATCGTGATCGCCGTCGGGCAGCAGGACCGGCGGCACATCGCGTTCGAGCCGTTCCTCGCCGGTCGGCTCGCCGGCCTCGCGGGCGACTACCCCGTCTGGGTCTCCGAGCCCGCCCGCGCGCAGGACGTGCCCGGTGCGCTCGAGCGTGCCTACCACGAGGCGGAGACCCGTCGTGGGCCGGCGATCGTGATCGTGCCGATGGGCGACTGGCTCGAGGAGGCAGGCGAGCCGCACGAGATCGCCGCGCCGGAACGCGTGCTTCGCCCGGGTGCGGTCGACGACGAGTCGGTGACCGCGCTCACCGAGCTGCTCGACCGCGCGGCGCATCCGGCGCTCGTGGCCGGCGCCCGCCTCGACACGCCCGAGCGCTGGGCCGCGCTCGTGACGCTCGCCGAGCGGCTCGGCGCCCCTGTCTACCAGGAGCCGTTCAGCGGCCAGGCCGGGTTCCCGCAGGACCACCCGCTGTGGGCCGGCCCACTGCCGTTCCTGCGCCCGCAGCTGCGCGACACGCTGGAGCCGTTCGACCTCGTGGTCGCGGTCGGTGCGCCCGCGTTTCGGCAGAGCACGTATGAGCCGGGCCCGCTCGTGCGCCCGGGGACGGTGATCGCCGTCGTCAGCGACGATGCCGACGAGGTGCACCGCAGCCCGGCCGCTCTGGCGGTTCTCGCCGCGCCCGACCTGGTCTGCGACGCGCTCGCGGATCGTCTCGCGCAGCGGCCCCGGCCCGGGCAGCCGCTGTATCAGAGGCCGGCGCCGCCGGCGGCGGAGGCGCCGCTCAGGGCCGGCCACGTCCTGCAGGCGCTCGGCGACCGGCTCCCGGCGGATGCGGTGGTCGTCGAAGAGTGCCCGTCGAACCGGGACGAGCTGATGCTGCGGATGCCGGCCCGGCGGCCGCTCGGCATGGTCAGCCCGGCGATGGGCGGCCTCGGCTGGGGGCTGCCGGCCTCCGTCGGGCTGCGGATGGGCCTGCCCGAACGACCGGTCGTCGCTCTGCTCGGGGACGGCTCGACGGTGTTCGGCATCCAGGGCCTTTGGAGCGCCGCCCGATACGGCATCGGCCCTCTGCTCGTCGTGCTCGGAAACGGCGGCTACCGGATCATGGACCGGCTCGCCGCCCTGCAGGGTGGGCCGCCCGCGTGGCCTCCGTTCGGCGCCGTCGACATCGCGTCGATCTCCGAGGGGTTCGGGTGCGAAGCCCGTCGCATCGGCGACCGGAATACGCTCGAGACGGAGCTCGACCGCGTCGTGCCGGGACTGCGCGACCGCACGACGCCGCTCCTGCTCGAGGTGACGGTCGAGCCCGACTGAGCGTCAGTCGCCGACCCGGGCGTAGCCGATGCGGGCGGAGATCTCGGCGGCGGTGTGCTTGAGCTGCGGGCCGAGATGCGCGACCAGCGAGTCGAGCGAGACCATCGTCCTGTGCACGGCGAGGTTGATCGCCGCGACGACCTCGCCGTTCTGCGACCGGACCGGAGCGGCGATCGACCGCAAGCCGTATGCGAGCTCCTCGTTGTTCACGGCCAGACCGGCCGCGCGCACGCGGTCGAGCTCGGCGAGAAGCTCGTCGAGATCGGTCAGTGCATTCGGGCCTCTCTGTGTGAACCGCACCCGCTCGAGCACTTGACGTTGCCGGTCGCTCTCGAGCCCGGCAAGCAGCACCTTGCCCATCGATGTGCAGTACGCGGGGAGGCGCGAGCCGATGTGCAGGTTCAGATCGATGTCGCGCTGGCCGCTCTGGGAGGTGCGGCACCGCTCGATGTAGACGATGTCGACGTCGTCGAGCACCGCCATGTTCACGGTCCGGCCGGTCTCGTCGCTCAGCGCCTGCAAGTGGGGCACGGCGACCTCGCGCAGGTCCATCGAGTTGATCGCCGAGAACCCGAGGTCGAGCACCCGCGGGCCGAGCCGGTACTTCCTCGTCGCAGGATCCTGCTGCAGGTAGCCGAGCGCGGCGAGCGTGGAGATGTAGCGGTGTGTCGTGGAGCGGCTCAAGCCGACCTCGCGCGCGAGGTCGCTGACGCCGAGCAGCGGGCTGCCGGAGCGAAACGAGGAGAGAATCGCGAGACCGCGTTCGAGCGATTGCGAGTAGGTGCCGCTTCGGGCTTTCGTTCCCACACGGGTGTTCTAACCCGTGGAACGCCGTTCCGCCAGGGAAGCGTTCACGGGCGCCGTCCGGCGCCCGTGAGCTGTCCGGCTAGATGTGAGTGCTGCCGCTCGGCTTCAGGAAGCCCGAACGGGGCGGAGTGGGGCCGAGGCCGCCGCCGTAGCCGCCGCGGAGGGGGCGTGTGCCGTTGACCATGCTCGAGATGCGGTCTTTCAGCGTGGCGGTGATCTGGTCTGCCTGGGCCTGCGTGATCGTGCCGGCGGTGACGGCGGCTGCGAGCTGTGCCTGCTCGGCCGTGACGAGTGCGTCGATCAGGCCGGACGAGGACTTGCCGTCCGTGGCGTCGGCGATCTGGGCGAGGGTCTTGCCGGACTGGAGATCCGCCTGCAGGGTGCTCTGGCCGAGGCCGAGGTACGTCGCCGCTGCGGCGAGATCGCCGCCGCGGCCGAAGCCGAAGCCGCCGCCGCGGTAGCCGCCGCGGGAGGGTGTGCCGTTGACCATGCTCGTGATGCGGTCTTTCAGCGTGGCGGTGATCTGGTCTGCCTGGGCCTGCGTGATCGTGCCGGCGGTGACGGCGGCTGCGAGCTGTGCCTGCTCGGCCGTGACGAGTGCGTCGATCAGGCCGGACGAGGACTTGCCGTCCGTGGCGTCGGCGATCTGGGCGAGGGTCTTGCCGGACTGGAGATCCGCCTGCAGGGTGCTCTGGCCGAGGCCGAGGTACGTCGCCGCTGCGGCGAGATCGCCGGCGCGGCCGAAGCCGAAGCCGAAACGCATGCCGCGTGGGCCTCTCGCGGTCCCGTCGGCCTGCGCGGCCGAATACGGTGCGGCCGAGTAGCCGCCCGTGGCGGTCGCCTTCGAGCCGTGGAACTTCCCGGCTGCGAAGGCGCCGCCGGCAGCGACGAGTGCGACCGCGGCGATCGCGAGCGCGCCGATCTTGGTGTTCCTGGATACGTTCATGGTCACAGCGTTGCCGCCGTTCCTAAGAAAGGCTTGTGAGTTCCCTACGAATGTCGCGCCGCCCGGTAGAGGGAGGCGGCGAGCACGAGGGCGATCGCGGGCGGCAGGACCCACCAGAGGTCCGAAACGGCGGTCGCGACGAGCGCGACGGCGACACCGGCAGCGGCCAGCCAGTCGTCTCCGACGATGAAGCCCCACCAGAACCTGCCGAACGAGGCGACGGCGTTCACGCGTTGGCCCACCGGGTGCGCCGTTGACGGAGCAGCGAGACGAGCGCGAGCGACCAGAGAGAGACGAAGGCGAGCACCCCGAGGATCGCGATCTCGCCGCCCGGCCAGTGCGCCCCGGCTCCTTCCGCCGACCAGAAGATCCCGAACGTCGTCAGCATGATCCCGACGGCGAACTTCATGGCGTTCTCCGGCACACGCGCGAGCGGCGCGCGGGCGAGCACGCCGACGAGCGCCACCAGGAAGATCGCCGCCGCCGCCCCGGCGGCTGCGAGCGGAATCGACCCCTGCGTGCTTCCGAAAGTCAGGACGATGAACGCCACTTCGAGCCCTTCGAGGAAGACTCCCTTGAACGAGAGGGTGAAGCCGTACCAGTCGAGCCCGGCCCGCTCGTCCCGTGGCGCGGTCTCCGCCTCGCGCAGTTCGCGTGCGAAGATCGCGTCCTCGTCGTGCAGTGACTTGTAGCCGCTTGCGCGCAGGATCGCCTTGCGCAGCCACTGCAGGCCGAAGACGAGCAGGAGCGCACCGACGACGAGCCGAAGGTCGTTCAGGGGCACGAGAGTCAGAGCCGGTCCGAGTGCCGCGACGATCACGCCCAGCGCCAGCGTCGCAGCGGCCACGCCGAAGAGCGACGAGCGCCAGCCGCGGGTGAGCCCGGCCGCGAGCACGATCGTCAGAGCCTCCACCATCTCGACCGCGCTGGCGAGGAAGGACGACAGGACGAGGAGGGCGGCGCTCACCTCGACGTTCTACCGCGTGGGGCGGTGACGCGTCGTGCCCGGCTAGATCATCGGGACGCTGGCGCGCAGCGACGTCCCGATGCGGCCCAGGATCTCGGTGAGGCTCGAGCCGGTCGCGGTGATGCCGTGGTTGGTCAGGCCGATCACCGCGTGGGCGGGATCCGGTTCGGCGGCGAGTGCGTCGGCGACGCTGATCGCGAGCTCTTCGGTGCCGCACGGGTAGTTGAACTCGGTGGTGGGGATCCCGTCGAGCCATGCGTGCACGTGCAGGATCGCACCGATCTTCGGATGGGCCTGATAGATCATCCAGTGCTCGATCGCGTCGACGGAGACGCGACGCGGCTCGACCCCGGGCGGGACGCTGAGGACGATGACCCCCCGTTCGGCGTCGTAGCCGCTGACGAGGAGGATGTCGCGGCCCGGCTCCTCGAGCTTCGACTTGTCGACTCCCGATGCGCTCATCCAGAAGCGTCGCTCGTCCTTCCGCGCCGAGAGATTGCCGTACGACAGGCCGCCGATCCCGTAGAGGCGCTTGACGTGCTGCAGGTCGCGATCGTCGAGCAGGTCGTCGATCGGGAACGGCGCGGGAAGCAGGCCGAGCTCGTCGATGCGGGCGCCCGTGAGCTGGATCTCCGCAGTCTTCTCGTCACCGTCCCAGAGCTCGGGCTCGAGATCGCGGCGGAAGTCGTTCTCGATCACGAGACGTGCCGTGGCGAGCGGCAGCAGCCGCTCGAGTACAGCGCTGGCGAGCGACGAGCCGCTCGCCCGGTACGTGCCGCGCTCCATCGTCGTGAACCACACGGCGTCGCCGACGTGCGCGAGCACGATGTTGGCGAGCGAGCGGACGAGTAGCGGATAGCTCGTGTTGATGATCGACCGGTCGTCGACGGGGCCGTCG
The DNA here is from genome assembly GCA_963826485.1 of uncultured Thermoleophilia bacterium. Taxonomy (GTDB): domain Bacteria; phylum Actinomycetota; class Thermoleophilia; order Gaiellales; family Gaiellaceae; genus PALSA-600. The sequence continues at coordinate 47,199 of CAWGXF010000007.1, read as the reverse complement.
TACAGCGTCGCCGCGTAGGTTCCGCGTGCGTGACGCCGGAAGGGCCGCGGGTGCGCCGGGTCGACCAGGTTGAAGACGAGCTTCGCATCGGCGGGGCCCTCGCTACGGGCCCAGCCGCGGCCGCGCAGCTCCGCGTCGAGCTGGTCGCACAGTGCCGAGAGCGATGGGGAGAGGTCTCCCGCGAACACGAAGGCGAACGTCACGCCGCCAGGGTCTCGCGGCGTCGGTCGCCGCGCATCCGAAAGAACTACCTAACGGCCGCTCTCGGTCTCGGCTCTCGGCAGGAACCGGCCGGCTGAGTCGCGTGCGAGCGTCGTCCTCCGCCCGGGCTGACCGCCGCGGGCCCGGACCCGGTAGCCGTGCTCGGCATACATCCGTGAGGCGCTGCCGTACATCCGGCGGATCGTGGCATGGCTGGGCAGGTCGGCGACACCTGCCCGGAGCTCCCTGACCGTCGGTGTGCGCAGGTGCCTGCGGTGATAGCGGTCGAGGGCGTAGGCCACCAGTTCCTTGCTCCAGCGGCCGCCGGCGTTCGACCAGGTGATCCGTGCGCGTGCCACGTCTGAAAAAGAGAGTAACGGGCCGGGCTTGCGGGTGCCAGAGCGATCCTTTACTCTTTGAAGCGATGAGCGCGCCGGCCTCCTTTACGAAGATCGTGGTCAAGTCGCGCCCGACAAAGCGCTAGCCGGCCCTGCACCCCCCTCGCCCCGCCGGACTAGCGAAAAGTCAGGCGGGGAGTGGGGCCGGTGAAGACGCAGGGCCTCTACGACCCTGCCTTCGAGCACGACGCCTGCGGGGTCGCGTTCGTCGCGCGGCTCGACGGGAAGCGCAGCCACGAGGCGATCGCGCAGGCCCTGCGGGCGGTCGGGAATCTCGAGCACCGGGGAGCGGCCGGTGCGGACGCGGCGACCGGGGACGGTGCGGGCATCCTCGTCCAGCTGCCCGACGCCTTTCTGCGTGCCGCGGCCGGCTTCGAGCTGCCGCCGCCGGGGCGCTACGGGGTGGCCGTCTGCTTTCTCCCGCAGGAGGCGCTGCGCCGCCACGAGCTCGAACAGCTGCTCGAGAGCACCGTCCGCGCCGAAGGGCAGGTCGTGCTCGGCTGGCGCGACATCCCCGTCGACCGGGAGCAGGCCGGTGCGCACGCCAGCCTGTTCGCCCCCGTGATGCGTCAGCTCTTCGTCGGTGCGGCAGGCGATTTCGAGGGCGACCTGCTCGCGTTCGAGCGGAAGCTCTACGTGATCAGGCGCGTCGCCGAGCGGGCGGCGGGCCCCGACCTGGTGATCCCGAGCTTCTCGGCCAGAACGCTCGTCTACAAGGGGATGCTCACGGCTCCGCAGCTCGGCCGGTACTTCCTCGACCTCGCCGACGAGGGGATGGAGAGCGCCCTCGCCCTCGTGCACTCACGGTTCTCCACCAACACCTTTCCGAGCTGGGAGCTTGCGCACCCGTATCGCCTGATCGCGCACAACGGCGAGATCAACACCCTCCGCGGCAACGTCAACTGGATTCGCGCCCGCGAGTCGCAGCTCGCGTCGGAGCTCTTCGGCAGCGACATGGAGAAGCTCGTGCCGGTCATTCGGCCGGCCGGCTCGGACACCGCCGTCTTCGACAACGTGCTGGAGCTGCTCGTGCTCTCCGGCCGGTCGCTGCCGCACGCGCTGATGATGATGGTGCCCGAGGCCTACGGCGGCCGCGCCGACGTGTCCGACGAGTTGCGCGGGTTCTATCGCTTCCACGAATGCCTGACCGAAGCGTGGGACGGGCCCGCGGCGATCGCGTTCACGGACGGAACCGTCATCGGCGCGACACTCGACCGGAACGGGCTGCGGCCCGGACGCTGGCTCGAGACGACGGACGGCTGGGTCGTGCTCGCGTCCGAGGCCGGTGTCCTCGACATCCCCGCGGACCGCATCCTGCGCAAGGGGCGGCTACAGCCCGGCAAGCTCTTCCTCGTCGATCTCGAGCAAGGGCGCATCGTCCCCGACACCGAGGTCAAGGCCGAGGTCGCGGCGCGCCGGCCGTACGGGGCGTGGTTCGACCGCGAGCACGTGCGGCTCGCCGACCTCCCCGCCCGCGCGCCGGCGCTCGCCGCGGGCGAGCCCGTGCGCCGGCTGCAGCTGGCCTTCGGGTACACGCAGGAGGACATGAAGGTGATGCTCGCGCCCCTCGCGGTCAACGGAGAGGAGGCGATCGGGTCGATGGGCAACGACACCCCGCTCGCCGTCCTCTCGGCGCGGCGGCCGCTCATGTACTCCTACTTCAAACAGCTGTTCGCCCAGGTCACGAACCCTCCGATCGACCCGATTCGGGAGGCCGTCGTGATGAGCGTCCAGTCGCTGGTCGGCTCCGAGCGGAACCTGCTGGACGAGACGCCCGAGCACGCCCGCCAGCTCGTGATCGAGAACCCGATCCTGCGGGACGAGGAGCTCGAGCGGCTCAGGCAGGTCGACTCCGACGTCTTCAAGGCGCAGACGATCGACTTCACCTGGCCGGTCGCAGAGGGCGTCGACGGGCTCGAACGGGCGCTCGAGCGGATCTGCGCCGAAGCGGACGCTGCGCTCGCCGCGGGCGTGAACATCCTGATCGTCTCCGACCGCAACGTCGGGCCTGAGCGTGTCGCGATGCCGTCGCTGCTCGCCGTGGGCGCGATCCACCATCATCTCGTGCGTGCGGGCACGCGTCTGCAGGCAGGCCTGGTGGTCGAGTCCGGCGAGCCGCGGAGCGTGCAGAGCGTCGCGGTCCTGATCGGCTACGGCGCAGCCGCCGTCAACCCGTACCTGATGCTTGCGACGGTCGGCCAGCTCGTCGCCGAGGGACGCGTGGAGATGCTGGTCGAGGAGGCGGAAGAGCGTGCGCTCAAGGCGGTCGGCAAGGGCCTCCTGAAGACGATCTCGAAGATGGGCATCTCGACACTCTCGTCGTACTGCGGGGCACAGGTCTTCGAGGCGGTCGGCCTCTCGGCCGCGCTCATCGACAAGCACTTCACCGGTACCCCGTCGCGCATCGGCGGCATCGGAGCGCGCGAGCTGGCCGAGGGCGCACTCGTTCGGCACGCCCGCGCCTATCCCGGTGCCGCGGGCGAGCTCCTGCCCGTCGTCGGCCTCTACGCGTGGCGGCGCGACGGCGAGCATCACCAGTGGAACCCGGAGACGATCGCGCTCCTGCAGCACGCCGTGCGCGGCGGCGGGCGCAAGACGTACAAGGAGTTCGCTGCGCTCGTCAACGACGACTCGGCACGACGCTCGACGCTGCGCGGCCTGCTCCGCTTCCGCGAACAGGTGCCGATCCCGCTCGAGGAGGTCGAGTCGGCGGCCGAGATCGTGAAGCGGTTCTCGACGGGTGCGATGTCGCTCGGATCGCTGTCGCGCGAGGCGCACGAGACGCTGGCCGTGGCGATGAACCGGATCGGCGGCCGTTCGAACACGGGCGAAGGCGGCGAGGACCCGGCGCGGTACCTGGACGACCGCCGGTCGAAGATCAAGCAGGTCGCCTCGGGCCGGTTCGGGGTGAACATCGACTACCTCACGAATGCCGACGAGCTCCAGATCAAGATGGCGCAGGGCGCCAAGCCCGGCGAGGGCGGCCAGCTCCCGGGCCACAAGGTCGACCCGTACATCGCCGGTGTGCGCTTGACGACGCCCGGGGTCGGGCTGATCTCGCCGCCGCCGCACCACGACATCTACTCGATCGAGGACCTGAAGCAGCTGATCTACGACCTGCGCTGCGCGAACCCCGACGCCCGGATCTCGGTGAAGCTCGTTGCCGAGGTCGGCGTGGGCACCGTCGCCGCCGGCGTCGCCAAGTGCAACGCCGATCACATTCTCATCTCGGGCCACGACGGCGGCACGGGGGCCTCGCCGATCTCCTCGATCCTCCATGCCGGCGTGCCGTGGGAGATCGGGCTCGCCGAGACGCAGCAGACGCTGGTGCTGAACGACCTGCGGTCGCGTGTCTGGGTGCAGACGGACGGCCAGCTGAAGACGGGCCGCGACGTGGTCATCGCCGCCCTGCTCGGCGCCGACGAGATGGGCTTCGCCACCGCACCGCTGATCGCGACGGGTTGCGTGATGATGCGTGCCTGCCACCTCAACACCTGCCCGGTCGGCATCGCGACCCAGGATCCCGAGCTTCGCCGCCGCTTCAACGGCCGGCCCGAGCATGTGATCGAGTTCCTGTTCCACGTCGCCGAGGACGTGCGCGAGCTGATGGCCTCCCTCGGGATCGCGCGGTTCGAGGATCTCGTCGGCCGCGTCGACCTGCTCGAGCCGGACCACGCGCTCGCCCACTGGCAGGAGCGCGGCGTCGATCTCTCACTTCTCCTGCGCGCCCCGGACGTGCCGGAGGGCACGCCGCTTCGGCGGACGCGGTCGCAGGTCTCACCGATCGGCGAGGCGCTCGACTGGCAGCTGATCGAGGCGCTCGACGACGGGCGCCGGCGATTTGCGGTGCGGAACGTCGACCGTGCGGTGGGTGGGCTTCTCTCGCATCACGTCACCGCCAACGGGCTCGACGTCGCGGTCGAGTTCGAGCTCCGGGGCTCCGCAGGGCAGTCCTTCGGCGCCTGGCTTGCGCCCGGCATCGAGTTGACGCTCGTCGGCGATGCCAACGACTATGTCGGCAAGGGCCTGTCGGGAGGAGTGATCGCGGTTCGGCCGCCGGAAGGCGCCGCCTACAGTGCGGAGGAGAGCGTGATCGTGGGCAACACCGTTCTCTACGGCGCCACCTCGGGGCGCGCGTTCTTCCGAGGCATCGCCGGGGAGCGTTTCGCCGTGCGCAACTCGGGCGCCTCCGCGGTCGTCGAGGGTGTCGGCGATCATGGCTGCGAGTACATGACCGGCGGCCGCGTCGTCGTGATCGGCCCGACGGGGCGGAACTTCGCGGCGGGGATGAGCGGCGGAATCGCGTACGTGCTCGACGACGATTCGCAGTTCGCCGCGCGCTGCAATACGCAGCTCGTCGCCCTCGAGGGGCTCGAGAGCGCCGATGAGGACGCGGTTTCGTCGCTGCTCGAAGAGCATGTCGTGCGAACGGGCTCGCCCGTCGCCCGGGCGCTTCTCGAGGAGTGGGATCCGCTCCGGTTCGTGAAGGTGATCCCCCACGACTACAAGCGTGCGCTCTCCGAGCCCATGTCGGCAGGCGGCGACGGGTTCTTCACCACCGAGACGGAAGAGGCGGCGGCGTAGGCCGATGGGAAAGATCGGCGCATTTCTCAAGCTGAATCGCGTCGAGGCGCCCGAGCGGCCGCCGGCCGAACGGGTCGGTGACTTCCGCGAGTTCGTCGGCACGCTTCCGGTCGCAGAGCTGCGACGGCAGGCGTCTCGCTGCATGGAGTGCGGGGTGCCGTTCTGCCACCACGGCTGTCCGGTCGGCAACCTGATCCCCGACTGGAACGACCTCGTCTACCGCGACCGCTGGCAGGAGGCGCTCGAGCAGCTGCAGCGAACGAACAACTTCCCCGAGTTCACCGGCCGGCTTTGTCCTGCACCGTGCGAGGCGGCCTGCGTCCTCGAGATCAACGAGGGAAACGCCGTCTCGATCAAGCAGGTCGAGCTCGCGATCATCAATCGCGGCTGGGAAGAAGGCTGGGTCCAGCCGCAGACCCCCGCCCGCCGAACGGGCCGTAGCGTCGCGATCGTCGGCTCCGGCCCGGCAGGGCTCGCCTGCGCGCAGCAGCTCGCGCGGGCCGGCGAGCACGTCGTCGTCTTCGAGCGCGACGAGGCGGCAGGAGGCCTCGTCCGCTTCGGCGTGCCGGAGTTCAAGATCGAGAAGCGGCTCGTCGAACGGCGGGTTCAGCAGCTCGTCGCGGAGGGTGTCGAGTTTCGGCTCGGCGTCGACGTCGGGAAGGACGTCGGTGCCGTGGAGCTGCGGGAACGCCACGATGCGGTCGTCGTCGCGACCGGGTCGCGCGTTCCCCGCGATCTGCCCGTGCCGGGCCGCGGGCTCGACGGCGTGCATTTCGCGATGGAGTACCTCTACGACCGGGCCCGCGCGATCGCGGGTACGGCGACCGGCGGTCTCAGCGCCGCCGGCAAGCACGTCGTGGTGATCGGCGGCGGCGACACCGGAGCCGACTGCGTGGCGCACGCGCACCGGGAGGCGCCGGAGTCGGTGACTCAGATCGAGCTCCTGGGCGAGCCGCCGCCGTCACGTCCGGACGACGTCACACCGTGGCCGCGCTGGCCGGTGAAGCTGCGCATGTCGTATGCACTCAAGGAAGGGGGTGAGCGGTCGTTCGCGATCTCGACGACCCGGTTCAGCGGCGACGACGGCCGGGTCGCAGCGATCCATTGGCAGGAGAACTCCGGTGTCCCACCCTTCGACCTCGTCGCCGGCACGGAGGAGTCGCACCCGGCCCAGCTCGTTCTGCTCGCAATGGGGTTCGTCGGGCCCGAGAGCGACCTGCTCGATCAACTGCAGGTGGAACGCGATGCGCGCGGCAACGCCGCCGCGGCACGGTATCTCACCTCGGCGGACGGGGTGTTCGCCGCGGGAGACGCGCGGCGCGGCCAGTCACTGATCGTGTGGGCGATCGACGAGGGCCGCCGGTGCGCGCGGGCGGTCGGCGAATGGCTCGACGGCGAGCGCGGCAGAGACCGGCGCGACACTTTTGTTTCGATAGCCACGGGCCGACCCTCGGAGTAGACTGCGACCCATGAAGAGAACAATGAACGACATTCACGGCAGCGACTGCGCTGTGGCCGCCACGGCGGAGATCATCGCCACGAAATGGACGCCGCTGATCATCCACGACCTCTCCGAGGGCCCGCGGCGTTTCATGGAGCTCGAGCACGCGTGCCCCGGCATCAGTCCGCGCACCCTGTCGGAGCGCGTCGACATGCTGGAGCGGCAAGGCGTCGCGATCCGGCGCAGCTATCCGGAATCGCCGCCGCGGGTCGAATACGAGCTGACGGACAAGGGGCGGGCGCTGCTCCCGATCATCCGCGAGATGCGGAAGTTCGGGCACGCCTGGATGGTTCCAGAGCCCGCGAAGCGCCGGCGTACAGCCACGGCACGTCGTTAGCCGGACGCCTGTGCCCGGGCGGATCGCGATCCTCGGCGCCGGGCGCCTCGGCGAGTCGCTCCTTCGCGGCTTACTGAGCTCCGGCTGGCGGCGGAGCGACGAGCTCGCCGCCACGGTTCGCCGGCCCGAGCGGATCGAGGAGCTGCGCGAGCGCTACGGCGTGCCCGTCGGCTCCTCGAACGTCGAGGCCGTGGCAGGCGCGACGCTCGTCGTGGTCGCCGTGAAGCCCCAGGACATCTCGACGGTGCTTGGCGAGATCGCCTCCGAGGTGACGTCGGAGCAGGTGATCCTCTCGGTCGCGGCCGGTGTCACGACCACGTTCATCGAGAGCCATCTCTCGCCGGAGGCGCGGGTCGTGCGCGCGATGCCGAATGCGCCCGCTCTCGTGCACGAGGGGATCGCTGGCATCGCGGCCGGGCGGTCCGCCGGTGAGGCCGACCTGGCGCTCGCCGAGGAGGCACTCGGGCACCTCGGCGCGGTGGTGCGGGTCTCCGAGGGGGATCTCGACGCGGTGACGGCACTCTCCGGATCGGGCCCGGCGTATTTCGCCCTGCTCGCCGAGGCGATGATCGAGGCGGGGCTGCTGCTCGGGCTCAGCCGCGACGACTCGACGAAGCTCGTCGTGCAGACGATGTTCGGGAGTGCACTGCTCCTGCGCGACGAGGGGATGCATCCGGTCGAGCTGCGGGAGGCGGTCACCTCGCCGGGGGGCACGACCACCCGTGCGATCAGGGAGCTCGAGCGGAGCGGCGTTCGGGCGGCGTTCCTGAATGCGATCAGCGCGGCCACGGAACGGTCGCGCGAGCTCGGCTCACGGGACGACTAGATGATTGATCGGGAATTCAACGCCGCCCCGGCTGGGGGCCTGCACACGGCGCATTGCGCCCGCCGCGCCCGGCGCCAAGGCCCACCGGCCTTGACCCCGGTCGCGTCGACCACACTGCTTGGTGCAGACCCTCCCCGGAACACCGTCAATTCCCGATCAACCATCTAGAACCGGTCGAGGGTGGGGAAGTCCGTCGATCCGCGCAGGCAGCGCTCCAGGTAGAGCGCGGCGCCGGCGTCACCCGTCCAGAGCGTGTAGCGGCCGCAGCCGTACTCGGCGCGTGCCTTCTCCATCTGCTCCGCCGCGTGCATGGCGAAGCTGCGTGCGCGGTCGAGCCAGAGCTCGTCGCTCGTTCGTTCAAAGAGCTTCAGGAGGGCAAAGCCGTTGCCTGCGGTGCCGTGGCAGAGGCCGGCGCCCTTTCTGAGCGGGCCCGCACGCCAGGTCAGCTCGCCCCCGGCGAGCAGCAGCTCGGTCAGCTCTTCGTCTTCCGGGGCGAGCGCGGCGAGCGAGGCCACGATTCCCGGCGCGCCGTGACACCACTGCGTGCGAACCGGCCGGGCTCCGCCGGCTCGTGGTCCGTCGGCGGTCGGAGGCCACTGGCAGAGCCCGTCGGCGCGCTGGGCATAGGTCGTCGCGGTCGCGGTTGCGCGGCGTTCGAGCTCCGTGCGCCGTCCGGCGTCGAGGAGGCCGCCCTGGGCGAGCGCGAGAACGTTGCCGGCGAACCCGTGCGCCGGCCCGAGGTACCGGACGGTGCTTCCGTAGAGATCCTGCTCCCAGAGATCGTCGTGCCACTGCGCGAGCAGCAGGTCGGCGGACTCGCGCCACGCCTGCCGCCAGTGCTCCTCCCCCGTCCGCTCCGCCAGCGTCCTCGTGGCGATCATCGTTCCCGGCGATCCCCACATCAGCTCCCGTGACGGATTGGCGGCGTTCCTCCGCACCGCCGAGAGCAGGCGCTTCTCCTGCCACGCCGCCGGTGCCAACGTGTGCGCGACGAGGAGAATCCCCGTCTCACCCATCAGAAGCGACGGGACCGGCCCTGTGACGAGGTCCTGGAAGTCCGGCTGCGACGCATAGCGGTCGGCCAACCCCACTGCCACCGGGGCCCAATCACGTTCCACGACGGCCGACCCGGCGAGCGCGAGCTCGTGCAGCGCCCAGATCACGCCGGAGGCCCCGAGGTAGAGCGAGGCGACCGACGAGAGCGGTCCGTCGGCCGTGTCGAGCGGATGGGCCGGCCACAACGCCGTCTCGTCGAATGCACTCTCGGCTTCGGCCACGACCGTCTCGATCGCCTCCCGGGCCCGCCGCTCGTTCCAGGGGCTCGTGGTCAGCGGCTCGTGACTCGCCGGGTCGAAGAGGTCAGCCAGTGCCGGACGCGCCTGCGTCGAGCCGGGCGCGAATCGCGGAGCGGACGCGGTCCGCGACGATCGGCATCTCCTGCTCCATCTGCCTGAACTCACGCCGGAACATCACGATCAGCCGCATCGGGCCGGTCGCGACCACGGTCGCAGTTCGACGTTCCGTTTCGATCAACCCGATCTCGCCGAAGAAGTCGCCGGGGCCGAGCTCTGCGATCGGCTCTCCGTCCTTCAGGACGTTCGCCGAGCCGTTCTCGATCACGAAGAACTCGTATGCGAACTCGCCCTCTTTCGCGAGCTCGTAGCCCTCGTCGACCGAGATCTCGTCCGTCCACTGAGCCAGCCGTTCGAGCTCCTTCTTGGAGAGGCTCGAAAAGAGGCGCACACCCTTCAGCTGCTCGAGATCCATGGCGAGGTGATGATGACAGCACCTGTTCGCCGACACAAATGGCTCGAATCCGACTGCCCTCGGCGAGAGCCGGGCTCAACCGAAGAGCATCGCCTCCTCGAGCTCCCGGCGGAGGGCGAGCGCCCGGTTGACCGCGTTCACGACCGCACGTAGCGACGCCGTGACGATGCTCGGATGGACGCCGACGCCCCAGACGACGTCCTCGTCGATCTCGGCTTCGATGTAGGCGGCGGCGGTCGCGTCGGCCGCGGCCGCCATTGCGTGCTCGTGATAGTCGCGAAGCCGGACGACGATCCCGAACTCACGCTCCAACGCGTCGACGAGGGCAGCGATCGGGCCGTTCCCGGATCCGGAGATCTCTCGCGTCTCGCTCTCGACCACGAGCACCGCGGCGATCGAGTCGGTGTCGCTGCTCGTATGCGTGTACGACCCGAGCTCGTAGGGCGTGACGTGCGCGAGATAGTTGTCGTGGAAGGCCGCCAGCAGCTCGTCGGCGGTCAGCTCGTCGCCACGTGCGTCCGTGATCGACTGCACCTTCTGCGCAAACTCGACCTGCAGCCCGCGCGGCAGCTCGAGGCTGTGCTCGGTCTCCATCAGGTAGGCGACTCCGCCCTTCCCCGACTGGGAGTTGACCCGGATGATCGCCTCGTAGTCGCGACCGAGGTCGGCCGGGTCGATCGGCAGGTACGGAACGTCCCACAGCTCCGAGCTCCCTCGTTGCTGGGCATGCATTCCCTTCTTGATCGCGTCCTGGTGCGACCCGGAGAAGGCGGTATAGACCAGCTCTCCCACCCAGGGGTGCCGCGGATGGATGGGCAGCTCGTTGCACTCCTCGACGATCGCTCTCGCCTGGTCGAGCTGCGACAGGTCGAGCTCCGGATCGACGCCCTGCGTCAGCAGATTCAAGGCGATCGTGATCAGATCGACGTTGCCGGTCCGCTCCCCGTTCCCGAACAGCGTTCCCTCGACGCGGTCGGCGCCGGCCATGAGGCCGAGCTCGGCCGTTGCGACCGCCGTGCCTCGATCGTTGTGCGGGTGGACGCTCAGGACGATGCTCTCGCGGCTCGAGACGTGCCGCTGGAACCACTCGATGCGGTCCGCGTACACGTTCGGCGGAAACGCCTCGACCGTCGTCGGCAGGTTGACGATCATCCGCTCCTCCGGCGTCGGCTCCCATGTCTCCATGACCGCTTCGCAGATCTCGAGCGCGAACTGGAGCTCGGTGCCGTGGAAGCTCTCCGGCGAGTACTCGAAGATGGTGCGCGTTCGGCCGGCCCCTGCGAGCTCCCTGCACAGGGCGGTCGCCCGCACGGCGAGCGCCACGATCCCTGCTTCGTCGAGCCGGAAGACGACGCGCCTCTGCGTGGTCGACGTCGAGTTGTAGAGGTGCACGATCGCCCGTGGGGCGTCCTCGATCGCTTCAAACGTGCGCTCGATCAGCTCGGGCCGCGCCTGGGTGAGCACCGCAATCGTCGTGTCGGCCGGGATGCGGTCCTCGTCGATCAGCCTGCGGACGAACTCGAAGTCCGTCTTCGAGGCGGACGGGAACCCGACCTCGATCTCCTTCACGCCCAGCTGGACGAGCAGATCGAACATTCGCTGCTTACGGGCGGCGTCCATCGGCTTCACGAGCGCCTGGTTCCCGTCGCGCAGGTCGGTCGAGCACCAGATCGGCGCGCGCTCGACGACGCGGTCGGGCCACGTGCGGTCCGACAGCTCGACGGTCGGATACGGGCGGTACTTCCAGTAGGGCATCGGCATGGCTACAGCTCCTCCAGTGGGCGGACTTCTCCCGGCGGTGCGGGAACGCGAGACGGGTATGTCGCGTGGTCGCCTCCCCTAGCGGGGAAGGAGCAGGGCAAGCGCGCGCAGGCCCGCAGTGGAGAGACCACTGTCGACCGCTTCGAAGATGGACCGCTTCCCGACCATTGCTTCGAAAAGCATAGCAACGTTGCGGCTGTCGCTATACCTTCTGTAGCTTGACAATGCCGATGCCCGTCGGCACACTCAGACGACGATGACCGGTTCAGCAGCCCGCGCTCTCGAGCCTCGGTCGCAGCTTGCGGCGCAGTTGCTCGTGCTCGGGCTCGTCATTCTCACGGTCATCGTCATTCTCCCCCGCTAGGGGGGGATTTCGCTCACGCGGCCGGTAGACGCCGCATACGCCGACTTCACTCGAGGAGAAGTGCGCCCGCAGGACGGGCCGGACGAAGGAGCGAACTAGATGCGAAGGAACCAGAAGATCGACGAGGTGCTTGCATGAAAACCATTGCCTGTCTCGCCGGCGACGGCGTCGGGCCGGAGCTGATGGCCGCCGCGAGGCGCGCCCTCGAGCGGGTGGCCGAGCTCCACTCGCTGCAACTCGACGACGTGCATCTGCCCTTCGGCGGGGAGGCGGTCACACGGACGGGGCATCCGCTGCCGCCGGCGACGCGTGCCGGTTACCGCCACGTGGACGCGATCCTCGTCGCGTCACCCGAGAACCCGGCGCTCGAGGGGGTCAAGGCCGACCTCGACCTGGCGTGGCGCGTCGCGCGCGTGCAGCTCGGCGGAGGCGGCGATCTCGTCGTCACCGGCCCGGTCGGCGACTGGGGCAACACGATCGCGCTCGAACGCGCGTTCTCGAGCTCGGCGGCGAGGCGCGGACGCGTGCTCTGTGTGGGTTCCTCCGCCGACTGGCGCGCAGCCGTCGAGGTCGAGCGCGCGCGCTGGAGCGGGCTCGCGGTCGAGGAGGCTTCGCTTGCGCAGGCGCTCGTCCGCCTGCGTGAGGCGCCCGGGTCACTCGACCTCGTCGTGACGGAGTCGCATCTCGTCGAGGCGATGGTCGAGACCGCCGCCCATTTCGCCGGCTCGCACGCGTCGGTCGCCCACGGCTGGCTGCCCACCGAAGGCGCGGGTGTGTTCTTCCCCGGCGCGAGCGAGCCCGACGATGTCGCCGGGCTCGGAGTCGTCGACCCGCGCGGGATGCTGCTCGCGGCGTCGCTGATGCTTGCAGAGGGGCTGAAGCGCCGGTCGGCGTCGCGGACGCTCGAACGGGCGGTGGACGCGGCGTCCAGGCGCCTTCCGCCGGCGGGGCAGGACACGCGGTCGTTCACCGACGCCGTCATCGAGTTGCTGCCGCAGTCGAGGGTCGACCTGGAGCACTTCGACGAGGTGTGGGTGTGACGGGCCGGTCGCGGATGTTCGGGTCGGACGCGATCCTGCGGGCTCTCGAGCTGGAGGGAGTCGACGTCGCGTTCGGGATCCCGGGCGGCGCGATCCTGCCCACGTACGACGCGATCGCCCGCGGTACCACCGTCCGCCACGTGCTCGCCCGCCACGAGCAGGGCGCAGGCCATATGGCCGAGGGCTACGCCCGGGCCTCCGGGAGAGTCGGCGTCGCAATCGCGACCTCGGGACCGGGCGCGACGAACCTCGTCACGCCGATCGCCGACGCCTGGATGGACTCGACACCGCTCGTCTGCATCACGGGGCAGGTGCGCTCCTCGCTGATCGGCACCGATGCGTTCCAGGAGATCGACGCGACGGGCATCACGATGCCGATCGTCAAGCATTCGTGGCTCGTCCAGGATGTCGAGGAGCTGCCGGGCGTCCTGAAGGCCGCGTTCCACGTCGCGCGAACCGGCCGTCAGGGGCCGGTGCTCGTGGATGTCGCCAAGGACGTGCAGGAGGCCGAGTTCGATTTCAGCTACCCGGACGACGTCGATCTGCCCGGGTGGAGGCCCCCGCAGAAGGTTCACCCCCGGCAGGTCCGCGAGGCGGCGCGCGCAATCGCCGAGGCGCGACGGCCGATCGTCTACGCCGGCGGGGGCGTGCTCAACGCGGACGCCTGCGCCGAGCTTCGCCACCTGGTGGACTCGGCCCAGCTTCCCGCCGTCGTGACGCTGATGGGCAAGGGCTGCCTCCCCGACTCGCACCCCCTCAACTACGGGCCGCCCGGCATGCACGGCTCGAAGTACGGCAACTGGGCCCTGAACAAGGCCGATCTCGTGATCGCCGTCGGGACCCGCTTCGACGACCGCGTCACGGGAAAGCTCTCCGCGTTCGCGCCGGGCGCGAAGGTGATCCACTTCGACATCGACGCGGCCGAGGTCGGCAAGATCCGCCACGCGGACGTTCCGGTCGTCGGCCCGCTCAAGCTCGCGCTGGCGCAGCTCGCCGAGGAGGTGCGCGCTGTTGCCGCAGACGGTCGCGCCGCTCGTGACCCCTGGCTGCGTCAGCTCGAGGATTGGCGTGCGCAGTTCCCGTACCGCTACGCGAAGGTGGACGGGCAACTGAAGCCGCAAACCGCCGTCGAGGCGCTCCGCGATGTCGCGGGCGACCGAGACGACATCATCTGGACAACGGGGGTCGGCCAGCATCAGATGTGGGCGATGCAGTATCTGGTCTGCGACCAGCCCCGCTCGTTCATCACCTCCGGCGGCCTCGGGACGATGGGCTACGGCCTTCCGGCCGCGATCGGCGCCAAGGCCGCGCGGCCCGACGCCACCGTGGTCTGCATCGACGGTGACGGCTGCTTCCAGATGACCTGTCAGGAGCTCGCGACCGCGGCGCTCGAGCGGCTGCCGGTCGTCGCGGTCGTGATCAACAACGGCTGGCTCGGCATGGTGCGCCAGTGGCAGGAGCTGTTCTACGACCAGCGTTTCGCGCAGACACATCTCACGCACGCCGTGCCCGACTACGCAGAGCTCGCCGAGGCATTCGGCTGCGCCGGCTTCACGGTCGAGAGCGAGGACCAGCTCGAGGACGCGTTGCGCGGCGCCTTCACCGCGGGTCGCAGCGCCGTGGTCGACATCCGCTGCGATCCGGAGGAGAAGGTCTTTCCGATGGTTCCTTCTGGAGCGGCCGCCGTGGATGTGCTCGAATCTCCTGACGAACAGGCGGTGACCACGTGAGCGCTCATACCATCTCGGTGCGTCTCGAGAACAAGCCCGGTGCGCTGGCGCGTGTCTCGCAGCTCTTCTCGCGGCGGGGCTACAACATCCAGAGCCTTGCCGTCGGGCCCACGGAGCACTCCGACATCTCGCGGCTGACGCTGCGGGTCGACTGCAGCGAGCACTCGCTCGAGCAGATCGAGAAACAGATGCACAAGCTCGTCAATGTCCTGCGCGTGACGGAGCTGCGGCCGGACGAGGCCGTCGAACGCGAGCTGGCGCTGTTCACCGTCAACGTCTCGACCGAGAAGCGAGCGGAGCTCGTTGCGCTCAGCCAGGTGGGCGGCGCCCGCGTCGCCGACATCGGCCGCGATGCGATCACGTTCGAGTTCGTGGGGCGCCCCGACGAGGTCGAAGCGTTCGAAGAGCTCGTCCGGCCCTACGGCGTGCGCGAGCTCGTGCGCACGGGCAGGGTCGGTCTTCGCCGTCCGAGCGCGGGCGGTCGTACTGCAACTCCTTCCGTCCAAGTCTGAAAGGAACCAACGTGGCAGAGATCTTCAAGAGTGGAAACGTCGCGCTTCTGAACGGCAAGGTCGCCGTGCTCGGATACGGCAGCCAGGGGCACGCGCACGCGCTCAACCTGCACGACTCCGGGGTGGAGGTCGAGGTCGGGCTTCGCGCCGGCAGCGCGTCGGTCGCCGCGGCCGAGGAAGCGGGGCTGACGGTTCGCTCGTTCGCCGACGCCGTGCGCGGGGCGCAGCTCGTCGCATTCCTCGTCCCTGACGGTGCGCAGCCGTCCCTGTACGAGCAGGAGGTCGCACCGAACCTCGAGCCGGGAGCCGCCTTGCTGTTCGCACACGGCTTCAACGTCCACTACGGCCGCATCGTCCCGCCGGAGGGACACGACGTGATCATGGTCGCGCCGAAGGGGCCCGGCCATGTCGTCCGCCGCCTCTACACCGAGGGCTACGGCACACCCGCAGTCGTGGCCGTCGCGCAGGATGCAAGCGGTGACGCCCGGGAGCTCGCGTTTGCCTACGGTGCCGCGCTGGGAGCCGCCCGCGCCGGGATGGTCGTCACCTCGTTCGCGGAAGAGACGGAGACCGACCTGTTCGGCGAGCAGACGGTTCTCTGCGGCGGGGTGACCCAGCTGATCCAGCTCGGGTTCGAGACGCTCGTCGAGGCCGGCTACCAACCAGAGGTCGCCTACTACGAGTGCCTGCACGAGTTGAAGCTGATCACCGACCTGATCTGGGAAGGTGGAATCGAGCGCATGCACTACTCCATCTCCGACACGGCGGAGTACGGCTCGCATGCGGTCGGGCCGAAGGTCGTGGACGACCACGTACGCGAGAACATGCGCGCGGTCCTCGCCGCGATTCGCGACGGGTCGTTCGCTCGCGACTGGATCGCCGAGATGGACCGCGGGCAGCCGTCCCTCGACGTGTATCGCGCAAAGCTCGCCGAGACGCAGATCGAGCAGGTCGGCGCGCGGCTGCGTGCGTTGAACGTGAAGGAGGAGACCGCTGGCGTCGGTTGACGTACCGGTCGCCCTGCTGGGCTACGGCACGGTCGGCTCCGCGGTAAATCGCCTCCTCATCGAATCGGCGGACGACATCGAGCGTGCCACGGGGCACCGGCTGCGCGTCGTCAAGGCGCTCGTTCGCGATGCAGGGAAGGAGCGTGATTACCCACTTGCGAGTGGGGTGCTCACCACGAGCTTCGCCGAGATCCTCGAGGATCCGAGCATCGCGGTCGTGGCGGAGGTGATGGGCGGCATCGAGCCGACGGGCGGCTACGTGTTGGAGCTGCTGAAACGCGGCAAGAACGTCGTGTCCGCGAACAAGCAGCTCGTCGCCCGCCGCGGTGCGGAGCTCTTTGCAACGGCGTCGGAGGCCGGCGTCCAGCTGCGCTTCGAAGCGAGCGTGTGCGCCGCCATCCCCGTGATCAAGGTGCTGCGCGAGTCGCTCGTCGTCACGAACGTTCATCGCGTGCTCGGCATCGTCAACGGCACGACCAACTTCGTGCTCACCGAGATGGAGGGCGGCAAGAGCTACGACGAGGCGCTGGCGGACGCCCAGCGCCGGGGCTACGCGGAGTCCGACCCCACCGACGATGTCTCGGGTGCCGACGCCGCAGCGAAGATGGCGATCCTCGCGACGGTTGCCTTCAACTCCCACGTCGAGCTCGCCGACGTGGCGTACTCGGGCATCACGAAGGTCGACGCGCTCGACGTGGCGGCAGCGCGGCAACTCGACATGGTGATCCGCCTCGTCGGCGCCGCGAGGCTGGTCGACGGGCAGGTCGACGTATCCGTCCAACCCGCGTTCGTCGACAAGCAGCATCCGCTGGCCAAGGTCGACGGTGCCTTCAACGCCGTGATGCTGCAGGGCGATGCGATCAGGGAGATCACGCTCGAAGGCCCCGGTGCCGGTGGCGTCGAGACCGCGTCGGCCGTGATCGCCGACATCACGAGCGTGCTGGGGACGATGGGCACCGGCTTCCTGCAGAACGACGCCGCGTGGCGGCAGCTGCCGATGCTGCCGGACGGCGACAGCTCATCACCGTTCTACTTCCGGCTGCACGTCGAGGACCGTCCCGGTGCGCTCGCCCGCGTGGCCGAGGAGCTCGCCGAGCGCGAGATCTCGATCGCGCGGCTCCTGCAGCATCAGAACGGAGACGGCGCAGCACTCCACGTCGTCACGCACGGAGCGAGGGTGGGCGCCCTCCGCGCAGCCCTCGACGCGGTCGGCGGGCTGGACGAGGTGCACGGCTGCTCGACGCCGCGCCCGGTCGTCTCCGACCGCGGAGTGGCCGAGCTCGGATGGGCGTGAACGCGACCTCGAGCCTGACGCTGGGTGAGGGCTCGACGCCGCTCGTGCCGGCCCTGCGGCTCCAGGAGCGCCTCGGGCTCGAGCTGTACCTGAAATGCGAAGGCCTCAACCCGACCGGCAGCTTCAAGGACCGGGGGATGGTGGTGGCCGTCGAGCGCGCAGCGACGTCGGGCGCGCGGGCCGTGGTCTGCGCGTCGACGGGCAACACGGCTGCGTCGGCGGCCGCGTACGCGGCCCGTGCCGGCCTCGAGGCGATCGTGCTGACGCCCGCGGGCGCGACCGCGACCGCGAAACGCGCACAGGCACGGGCGGCGGGCGCGCGGCTCCTCGAGGTCAGAGGCAGCTTCGACGACGCGCTGCAGCTCTGCCGGAAGCTCGGGCAACGCGAAGGATTCGTGCTCGTCAACTCGCTGAACCCCGACCGCATCGAGGGCCAGAAGACCGTCGTGGCCGAGCTGCTCGAGCAGCTCGGCTCCGCGCCCGACGTCGTCGCGCTGCCCTTCGGGGGCGGCGGGAACGTCTCCGCCGTGGCGGCGGGGCTCGCCGCTGCCGGTGTCTCGCCGAGGATCGTGGTCGGGCAGGCCGCCGAGCGCGAGACGACGTGGGCCTCGGCAATCAGGATCGGCGAGCCCGCGCATGCGGCGCATGTCGCCGAGCTCGTCGGCGCAGGCCGCGTCGAGGTCGTGACGCTCGCCGAGGACGAGCTGCGCAGCGCATGGCGGCTGCTGTCCCTCGAGGAGGGCGTGTTCTGCGAGCCGGCGTCGGCTGCCGGGATCGCCGCGCTCGAGCGTCTGCCCGATGTGGACGGCGCGACGGTCGTCTGCATCGTCACCGGGCACGGGCTGAAGGACGCCGAGGCCGTCGAGGAAGGTGCTTCGGAGCACGTCGAGGCGACGCTCGAGGCCGTGCTCGAGGCGATCGGGTGATCCGCGCGTTCGCACCCGCGTCGACGGCGAACCTGGGACCGGGATTCGACTCGGCCGGGGCGGCCCTCGAGCTCTGGAACGAGCTGGAGATCGAGACGGCGGACGAGCTCGAGGTCGAGATCAGCGGTGAGGGCGCCGGCGAGCTGCCGCGTGATGCGACCCACCTGGCGCTGCGGGTGTTTTCGCTCTTCGCGCCCGTCGCGGGCCGCCGTTTCCGGTTTCTGAACCGCATCCCGCTCGAGCGGGGCCTGGGCTCGAGCGCCGCCGCGATCGGCCTCGGGCTCGTCGCCGGGGCGGCGGCGGCCGGAGCGGACGCCGGCCCGGCCGAGCTGCTCCTCACGGGCGCACGGTTCGAAGGGCACGTGGACAACCTCGCGGCCGTCCTCTACGGCGGCGCCTGTGTCTCGTGGACGCGTGACGCCGGCCCGCAGGCAGCGCGGATCGCGACCGATCTGCCGCTCGCGCCGGTGCTCGTCGTGCCCGCGTCCCGGACGAACACGGCGCGATCCCGCAGCGACCTTCCCTTCACCGTCAGCCATCATGACGCCGCCGTCACCGTCGCGTCTGCGACGATGCTCGGGGCCGCAATTGCCGGAGGTGATGCCACATTGCTCCGCGACGCGTTTCACGACCGGTTGCACGAGCAGTACCGCGGCTCCCAGGCGCCGCTGCTCGAGGCGCTGCGCGAAGACCTGCCCGACGGTGCGAGCGGCGTCACGCTTTCCGGTTCCGGGCCGTCGGTCGTCGTCTGGGCCGAGCCCGGGCGCATCGACGCGGTGGTCGCCGCGCTCGAGCAGTCCGTTCCTTCAACCGCGACGGTGCTCCCCTTGCGGGTGGCCCAGGTAGGAGCCCACGTTCAATGACGTACGGAAAGACGCATCCCGCCAAGCGACACAGCGCAGCCCTCACCGACGGCGTCGACCGCGCTCCGGCGCGGGCGATGCTCAAGGGCGTCGGGTTCACCGACGCCGACCTCGCGAAGCCGCTGGTCGGCGTGGCGACGACGTGGATCGAGACGATGCCGTGCAACCTGAACCACCGGCGGCTCGCCGGCTACGTCAAGCAGGGCATTCGCCGCGCCGGCGGGACACCGATCGAGTTCAACACCATCGCCGTCTCCGACGGCGTGTCGATGGGAACGGCCGGCATGCGCGCCTCACTGGTCTCGCGTGAGGTGATCGCCGACTCGATCGAGCTCGTCGCCCGTGGGCATCTCTTCGACGGTCTCGTGTGCATCGTCGGGTGCGACAAGACGATCCCGGCCGGCGTGATGGCGCTCGCGCGGCTCGACCTGCCGGGGCTCGTCCTCTACAGCGGCTCGATCGAGGCGGGCCGGTATCGCGGGGCCGACGTGACGATCCAGGATGTGTTCGAAGCGGTCGGCGCCCACGCGGCCGGCGTGATCTCCGACCGGGAGGTGCACGCGCTCGAGAGCGTCGCGTGCCCGGGCGCCGGCGCGTGCGGCGGTCACTTCACCGCCAACACGATGGCGACCGCGCTCGACTTTCTCGGCGTGAGCGCGCCCGGGCTGAACGAGATACCCGCGAACCATCCGGGCAAGCCGCAGGCGGCGGTGGTCGCGGGTGAGCTCGCGATGCGCCTCGTCGAGCAGGACACGCGGCCGTCGCAGGTGCTGACACGGGCGGCGTTCGAGAACGCCATTGCCGCGATCGCGGCGACCGGCGGCTCGACCAACGGGGTGCTCCACCTGCTGGCGATCGCAGCCGAGGCCGGCATCCCGCTCGAGATCGACGACTTCGACACCATCTCCTCCCGCACGCCGATCGTCGCCGACATCAAGCCCGGCGGCCGGTACGTGGCGACCGACCTGTTCAAGGCCGGCGGCGTTGCGCTCGTCGCGCGGGAGCTCGTGCGTGCCGGGATCGTCGACGAGGACGCGAGAGCGGTCGACGGGCGGTCGCTGCGGCAGGTCGCCGACGGGGCCCACGAGCGGCCGGGCCAGGACGTGGTCGTGTCGTGGGACGACCCGCTGAAGCCGACCGGAGGGCTCGCGATCCTGCGCGGCAACCTCGCTCCGGACGGGTGCGTCGTGAAGCTCGCCGGCCACGAGCGGCTCCATCATCGTGGGCCTGCACGCGTGTTCGACTCGGAGGAGGCATGCTTCGCCGCCGTCAAGGCGCGTGCGATCGAGCCGGGCGACGTGGTCGTGATTCGCTACGAAGGCCCGGCCGGCGGCCCCGGGATGCGCGAGATGCTGCACGTCACCGCGTCGCTCGTCGGCGAAGGGCTCGGCGACGAGGTCGCATTGATCACGGACGGCCGCTTCTCGGGCGCCACCCACGGGCTGATGGTCGGGCACGTGGCGCCGGAGGCGTTCCGCGGCGGCCCAATCGCGCATCTCCGCGACGGCGACACCGTGGTGATCGACGTCGAGGCGCGCGAGTTGAACGTGGAGCTTCCCGAAGGCGAGCTCTCACGCCGTGCCGGCGAATGGTCGCCGCCGGAGCCGCGCTATGCGAGCGGCGTCTTCGCGAAGTACGCGGCGGGGGTCGGCTCGGCCTCGACCGGGGCGCGCACCGAATGAGCCGTTCTCGCAGCTCAGCGTTCGAGCAGCTTCCGCACGGCGCGGGTCGCCTGGCCGATCCGCTGCTCGTTCTCGACGAGTGCGAATCGCACGTGGCCGTCGCCTCCGTCGCCGAAGCCGATCCCGGGGCTGACCGCGACATTCGCCTCGCGGGCGAGCAGCAGCGCGAAGTCGAGGGATCCGAGCGCGCGGAAGCGCTCGGGGATCTCGGCCCAGACGAACATCGTCCCGCGCGGCGGCTCGACCTGCCAGCCGGCGCGGTCGAGCCCCCGGCACAGCGCATCCCGTCGCAGCCGGTAGATCTCGCACACTTCCGCCGGGTACTCGCGAGCCTCCCGCAGCGTCACCGTCGCGGCGATCTGGATCGGCTGGAAGGTGCCGTAGTCGAGGTAGGACTTCAGCTTCGTCAAGGCCGCGACGACGTCGGGGCGGCCGAGCACGAACCCCACGCGCCAGCCGGCCATCGAGAACGACTTGGTGAGGCTGTAGAGCTCGACCGCGCATCCGGCGGCGCCGTCGGCGGCCAGCACGGACGGCGGCCGGTGCCCGTCGAAGGCGACGTCGGCGTACGCGAAGTCGTGCACGAGCAGGAACCGGTGCTCGCGGGCGAGATCGACCAGGAACTGAAGCTCTGCGGCCGAGGCGACGGCGGTCGTGGGATTGTGCGGGAACGAGACGATCACCACCTTCGGCCCGGTGGCGCGAACCGCGTCTGCGATTGCCGCCACCCCTCCCGCGGCAGAAGGGGTCACGACGCGCGCTCCGGCCAGCGCGGGCGCGACGCGATGGATCGGGTACGCGGGCGTCGGGACGACGACCGTGTCTCCGCTCTCGACCAGGACCCACATCAGGTGAGCGAGCCCTTCCTTGGCTCCGATCGTGCTCGTGATCTCGGTCTCGGGGTCGAGCACGACGCCGAACGCGCGCAGATAGTGCTCGGCGACGGCATGCCGCAGCTGTGTGATGCCTCTGCTGGCCGAATAGCGGTGGTTGGCGGGCTTCCCGGCCGCCTCCTGCAGCTTCGCCACGGCGATCCTAGGCGAAGGGATGTCCGGGTTCCCGAAGCCGAGGTCGATCACGTCGCGACCGTCGCGGCGCAGTTCGCGCTTCAGCTGGTCGACCGTCGCGAAGACGTACGGCGGCAGATCCTCGATCCGGCAAAACTTCATTTCGGAAAGTATTGTAGGGAGAGCCATGACTGTTGACACGCTCAGATGCCGGATCTGCGAGTCCGACTACCCGGCCGTGGCGAGCGGGGTTTGCCTCCGCTGCTTCGGTCCGCTCGAGCCAGTCTACGACTGGGCTCGGGTCGGCCGGGAGGCGACCCGCGAGTCGATCGGACGGGGGCCGCGCTCGCTCTGGCGCTATGCGCCGCTTCTTCCGGCGCCTGCGCCGCCGGACGCAGCGGCCGGGCCGGGCTGGACGCCGCTTCTGCCCGCACCCCGGCTTGCTCGGGCGGTCGGTGTCGGCGAGCTCCACCTGAAGCTCGACCACACCAACCCGACCCATTCGTTCAAGGACCGCGTCGTTGCCGTCGCCGCGGCGAAGGCGGCCGAGCTCGGGACCGAGACGCTCGCCTGTGCGTCGACGGGCAACCTCGGGAACGCCGTCGCGGCCCGCGCTGCGGCGAGCGGGATGCGCTCGGTCGTGCTGTACCCCCGGACGGTCGAGCCGGAGAAGCTTCTCGCCACCGCCGTGTACGGCGGCGAGATGTTCGCCGTCAACGGCAGTTACGACGACTGCTCGCGCCTCGTCGTCGAACTCGCCGGCGAGCTCGACTGGGCCTTCGTCAACGTGAACCTGCGCGCGTACTACGCGGAGGGATCGAAGACACTCGCCTTCGAGATCGCCGAGCAACTCGGCTGGCAGATGCCCGACGCGGTCGTCTCCCCGATCGCCTCCGGCTCGCTCTTCACGAAGCTCTGGCAGGGCTTCGAGCAGTTCCGGCGCCTCGGGCTCGTCGACGGAGGCAGTCCGCGCATCTTCGGCGGGCAGGCGGAGGGCTGCGCCCCGGTCGCTCATGCCTTCGCCGCAGAGCGGCCCGTCTCCCCGATCCGCCCGAACACACTCGCGCATTCGCTCGCGATCGGCGCTCCGGCCGACGGCGATCTCGCGATCGCGACGGCCCAGGCATCGGGCGGTGGGATCTACGCGGTCCCCGAGGACGAGATCGGGGCGAACGTGTCGATGCTCGCGGCGCTGGCCGGGATCTTCGGCGAGACGGCCGCCGGCGTCACGGTCGGCGCCCTCCGGGCCGCGGTCGAAGCGGGCGCGCTCAGGCCCGAGGATCGCGTCGTCGTGCTCGTCACGGGCACCGGGCTGAAGACGCCGCAGATCGTGGAGACGCGCTCCGGCGTCGACATCGAGGCCGACGTCGACGAGCTGCTCGAGCACATCGGAGTGACGGCATGACGGTCGACCTCCTGAGGGCGGAGGTCACGGCGCTCGACAAGAGGATCCTGGAGACGGTGAACGCACGGATCCAAACGGTCGAGCAGCTGCGGCGGGTCAAGGCGCAGCAGGGCCTTCCCTTCGTCGATCCGGACCGTGAGGCGGCACTGCTCCAGGAGCTGAAGGAGGCGAACCGCGGCCCACTCTCCGAGGCGGGCGTCGAGGATCTCGTTGCTTTCGTCCTGGCCCTCGTCAAGCGGGAGGTGACCCATTCCTGACGTGATCGCCGCCCTGCCGGGCGACGGGATCGGGCCGGAGGTCCTGGAGCAGGCGGTGCGCGTCCTCGAGCACCTGCCGCTCGGGGTCGAGATCGTCCGGCTGCCGTTCGGCGGCGCGGCGATCGACGCGACGGGCGAGCCGCTGCCGCCGGAGACGCTCGCCGCCTGCCGCTCCGCGCGAGCCGTGCTGCTCGGCGCCGTCGGCGGCCCGCGCTGGGACGCCGGCGCGGTGCGGCCGGAGCAGGGGCTGCTCGGCCTGCGCAAGGCGCTCGACGTCTACGCGAACCTGCGCCCCGCGACCGAAGGAGCGGTCGACCTGCTGATCGTGCGGGAGCTCGTCGGCGGGCTGTACTTCGGGGCGCGCGGCGTGCGCGACGACGGGACGGTCTACGACACCTGCGAGTATCACCCCGATCACGTGGCGCGCATCGTGCGCAGCGGCTTCGATCTGGCGCGTGCCCGGCGCCGCTCGCTCGTCTCCGTCGACAAGGCGAACGTACTCGAAACGTCGCGCATGTGGCGGCGCGTCGTCGAGGAGATCGCTCCCGAGTATCCCGACGTCGCGGTCCGCCACGCGCTCGTCGACAGCTTCGCCATGGAGCTCGTGAACGCACCCGAGACGATCGACGTCGTCGTGACCGAGAACATGTTCGGGGACATCCTCTCGGACATCGCTGCCGCGGTCACCGGCGGGCTCGGGCTCGCTGCGTCCGCGAGCCTCGGCGACGACGGGCCCGGCATTTTCGAGCCGGTGCACGGCTCGGCCCCGGATCTCGCCGGGACCGGCGCTGCGAACCCCGCGGCGATGCTCCGCTCGCTCGCGCTGCTGCTCGAGCACGCGCTCCAGCGGGGCGACCTCGCCGGAGCGCTCGTCGAGGCGGTCGACCGCGCGCTCGTCTCCCGGCCGACACCGGACCTCGGCGGCGACGCCACGACCGGCGAGTTCGGTGATGCGGTGCTCGAGTCGCTCCTGGAGCGCGCGGCCCGATGAGCCTCAGCGTCGGATACCCGGGACCGCCCGGGAGCCACAGTGACGCCGCTGCAGCGGTGCTGGTTCCCGACGCCGTCCGCTCGGTCGACCTGCCGAGCTTCGTCGCCGTGGTGGACGCCGCGGCGGCGGCCGAGGTGACGCTCGGTGTCCTGCCGATCGAGAGCTCCCTCGTCGGGCCGATCGCCGAGACGCACGACCTGCTCTTCCGAGCGCCGCTCTCGATCATCCGGGAGGCGACCCTGCCGATCCGCCACTGCGTCGTCGGCGTCGCGGGCGCGAGTCTCGATGACGCTCGCGTCGTGCTCTCGCACCCGGCCGCGTTCGATCAGTGCCGGGATCTGCTCGGCGCCCGAGACGTTCGTCGCGTTCCTGCCGCCACGACCGCGGACGCCGCCCGCGAGGTGGCCGACGCGGGAGACCCGCGCCAGGTGGCGATCGCCAGCGCCGAAGCCGCGGCGGCCTACGGCCTCGAGGTGCTGGCGGACGACGTCGGCGACCGCCCGGGCGCCTTCACGCGTTTCGTCGCGCTCGCGCCCTACACCCAGGTGGGCGGCGGCGACGGCTGGCGCACGGCGCTGTCGTTCGTCACCGACCACCAGCCCGGAGCGCTGTTTCGCGCGCTCGGGCCGCTGGCACGAAACAGCGTCAACCTGGTGCAGCTCGTCTCGCGCCCGCTCCCGAACTCGCCCTGGCGCTACCGTTTCGACGTGGTCCTCGACGGGCACGTGTACGACCACCACGTGGGGCCGGCGCTCGCCGAGCTGCGCGGGCTGACGCGCGAGCTGCGGCTCTTCGGCTCCTACGCTGCGGAGCGCGACCGGTGAGGACTCTCTTCCGCAAGATCTGGGACGCCCACCTCGTCGCGGAGGAGCCCGGGAAGCCGTCGCTCCTCTATGTCGACCTGCATCTCGTGCACGAGGTGACGAGCCCGCAGGCGTTCGAGTCGCTGAGGCTCAACGGGCGGACCGTGCGGCGGCCCGAGCTGACGGTCGCGACGATGGATCACAACGTCCCGACGGTGGACGGGCCGATCACGGACGACCTCGCGCGCGCCCAGCTCGAGGCGCTGGCCGCGAACTGTGAGGAGTTCGGGGTGCGCCTGCTCGCCACCGGCAGCGGCCGGGAGGGAATCGTGCACGTGATCGGGCCGGAGCTCGGCCTCACCCAGCCGGGGATGACGATCGTCTGCGGTGACAGCCACACCTCGACCCACGGTGCGTTTGGCGCGCTCGCGTTCGGGATCGGGACCTCGGAGGTCGAGCACGTTCTCGCCACGCAGACGTTGACGCAGTCGCTGCCGAGGACGATGCGGGTCGCGTTCTCCGGTGAGCTGCCGTTCGGGCTCGCGGCGAAGGACATGGTGCTGGCTGCGATCGGCCAGATCGGCGTCGCCGGGGGTCAGGGCCACGTCATCGAGTACGGCGGTGCCGCGGTCGAGGCGCTCTCCATGGAGGGGAGGATGACGATCTGCAACATGTCGATCGAGGCGGGGGCGCGCGCCGGGATGATCGCTCCCGACGACGTCACCCTCGCGTACCTCGAAGGCCGGCCGGGCGCCCCGTCAGGGGCCGACTGGGAGCGGGCGGTCGAGGACTGGCGCGAGCTTCGCACCGACGAAGGAGCGACGTTCGACCGCGAGGTCGTCGTCGACGTCTCGACTCTCAAGCCCCAGGTCACCTGGGGCACGAACCCCGGCATGGTGGCGGCCGTGGACGACGTGGTGCCCGATCCGTCCGACTTCACCGACCCGGCGGAACGCGAGGCCGTGGAACGCGCGCTCACCTACATGGACCTCGCGCCGGGCACGCCGCTCGTCGACATCCGCATCGACAAGGTGTTCATCGGCTCGTGCACGAACGCGCGTATCGAGGACCTGCGCGTCGCCGCGACCGTCGTCTCCGGGAAGCGGATCGCCGACCACGTGCACGCCATCGTCGTGCCCGGCTCGGCTCAGGTGAAGCGGCAGGCCGAGGCCGAGGGCCTGAACGAGATCTTCGAGGCCGCCGGTTTCGAGTGGCGTCGCGCCGGCTGCTCGATGTGCCTCGGAATGAACCCGGACGTCCTCGGGCCGGGTGACCGCTGCGCCTCCACCTCGAACCGCAACTTCGAAGGTCGGCAGGGCGCGGGCTCACGCACGCATCTCGTCAGCCCGGCGATGGCGGCTGCGGCGGCGGTGGCCGGGCACTTCACCGACGCGCGGGAGCTCGGATGAGGGAGTTGCGGAGCGTCACGGGGAAGGTCGCGGTGCTCGACCGTGCCGACGTCGACACCGACCAGATCATCCCGAAGCAGTTCCTGAAACGGATCGAGCGCTCGGGCTACGGGCAGTTCCTCTTCCACGACTGGGTGCGGGACCCGAGCTTCTTCCTCAACGACCCGCAGACGAGAGACGCGCCGATTCTCATCGCGGGACGCAACTTCGGCTGCGGCTCGTCGCGGGAGCATGCAGCCTGGGCGCTGGAGGACTACGGCTTCCGGGTCGTGATCGCGCCCTCGTTCGGGGACATCTTCCGCGCCAACGCGATCAACAGCGGCCTCGCGCCGGTCGAGCTGCCGTCCGCCGACATCGCGCGGCTTCGCGAGGCCCTGGCGTCGGAGAACGAGCTGACGGTCGAGTTCGAGCAGTTGCGGATCACGCATCGACACGGGCACGTGGTCGAGTTCGAGTTCGATGCGCATGCGCACGAGACGCTCGTCAACGGTCTCGACGACGTGTCACGCACGCTGCACCGCGCGCACGAGATCACCGCGTACGAGGCGGTGCAAGCCGCACGCTTCAACGCGCACGAGCTTGGTCTCTAGCCAGAGTTAGCCCGTGTTGCGGAGTGCGGCGGCGATGCCGGCGATCGAGCGGAGGAGAGGCAACTGCGCCGTCTCGTCTTCGGCGCGGTGGCGGCGCAGCAGTTCGACCTGAACCGCGTTCATCGGGTCGACGTACGGGTTGCGCAGGTCGATCGAGCGGCGCAGGACCGGCTGGCGCTCGAGCAGGGTGCCGACACCCGCCGCGGACAGCACGCCCGCCTCTGCGCGTGCGTGCTCCCGCTCGATCTCCTCGTAGAGGCCGGTGTCGCGGACGAGCGAGAGATAGCCCCGTGCAATCGGCAGGCTCGACTTCGCCAGGGTCATCTCGAGGTTGTCGACCACGGCGCGGAAGAACGGCAGCCGTTCGTACAGCTCCCGCAACGCATCGCCTCCGACCGACTCGAACGCCGACCCGCACCCGAACCATGCAGGCAACAGCACGCGGTTCTGCGTCCAGGAGAACACCCACGGGATCGCCCGCAGCGACGACAGATAGTCGGCGTCGTTCGGACGGCGAGACGGTCGCGACGCGATCTCCAGCATCGCGAGCTCGTCGACAGGCGTGAACGCGCGGAAGAACTCGACGAAGCCTTCGTTGTCCCAGACGAAGCTGCGGTAGGCGTCGCGCGAGACTGCGGCCATCCGGTCGAGCAGTGCGCGTTCGTCGTCGCGCGGCGGCTCGGGGAGATGCTCGGGGAACGTCGCCAGAAGCGTTCCGGCGAGCGCCGCCTCGAGATTGCGCCGCGCGAGACCCTCGAGGCCGTACTTGAACGACACGGTCTCGCCCTGCTCTGTCAGCTTCATCCGGCCGGGCGGGTGGCTTGCAGGCTGGGATGCGATCG
The DNA here is from genome assembly GCA_963826485.1 of uncultured Thermoleophilia bacterium. Taxonomy (GTDB): domain Bacteria; phylum Actinomycetota; class Thermoleophilia; order Gaiellales; family Gaiellaceae; genus PALSA-600. The sequence goes on along the minus strand of CAWGXF010000007.1, from coordinate 19,102 downwards.
CGGCGTGGGTGGGGCCGCCCCCGCGTCCCGCGCTTCCGCCGCGGCCGTGGAAGATCGTCAGGGCGACGCCGTGCCGCCGCGCCACCTCGGCGAGCTCCTCCTGCGCGCGGTAGATCGCCCACTGGGCGGCGAGATAGCCGCCGTCCTTGCCGGAGTCCGAATAGCCGACCATCACCTCGGAGGTGGCACAGCCGCCGCGGAGCAGCTCGTCGAGGACGGTCGGCGCCGCCGTGAGGTCGTCGAGCGTCTCGAACAGGGGGACGACCGAGAGCGACCCGTGGGCGAGCCTCTCCGCGGCGATCACGTCGGCGGCGCTCGAGGTGCCCGAGACGATCAGCGTGTCGAGTGCCTCGCTGCCCCACCGCGCGCGGGCGGCGAGACCGGCCGCCACCGCCTCCTCGGCGCGTCGCTCCGCGAGATCGCGGGCGTGCAGCCGCAGGTCCAGCTTGGCGATGTGGAAGCCGAAGATCTCGATCATCCGCTCCAGCCGCGCGACCCGCCCATCGGCGACGCGGCGTCCGCCGTTCTCCGCCAGGCTCTCGCGAATCGTGCGCAGGTCGTCGAGCAGGTCGCGCGGCCCGCCGTAGGCGTCGTTTTCGAGTCGCCACCACATGAACGACAGCTTGCGGCGATACGGCTCGAGCTCGTTGCGCGCCCCGATCTCCGCCGCGTACCCGGGTAGCTCCGTCTCGTCGCGCGAGAGCGAAGCCTCGAGGTCGTCGGAGATGCGCACGAGCGAACGGGTCGAGGCGATCTCGACGGCGAGCTCGCGCACCTCGTCCCGGTAGCGGCGCAACGCCACGCCGCGCGCCGCGTCGAGAGCCTCGCTGATCGACGCCGGGCCGGCGGCGGGGTTGCCGTCCATGTCGCCTCCGATCCACGACCCGAACGTGAGCGGCGGGGGCGAGCCCGGCACGCTCGTCCGCCAGGCGTGCAGCAGGTCGGTTGCGGCGGAGATCAGGCTGTGCTCGAAGAACCACAGCCCGTTGCGGATCTCGTCCGTGATCCTGAGGCGGTCGTGCCGCACCTCGTCGGTCTGCCAGAGCAGCGTCACCTCTTCGGCGAGGCGCTCCTCGACCTCGGTCCGCTCATCCGGGGCCAGGCGCGGATCGTCGAGGCGGACGAGCTCGTCGGCGATCCTGATGTGTGCGAGCAGGACGGTTCGCCTGGTCGCCTCGGTGGGGTGCGCGGTCAGAACGAGACGGATCGACGCGGTCGACGCGCGCTCGACCAGCTCGCCGGTCGAAACGGAGGCGAGCTGCCGGAACGCATCGTCGAGCGATTCGCGCGCGACGACGCCGTCGCGGGCATCCTCGCGGCGGCGTCGCAGCCGGTGGTGTTGCTCGGCGAGGTTCGCGAGCTGGAAGTAGAGGCCGAAGGCGCGCAGGACCAGCACCTGCTGGTCGGCGGTGAGCGAGGACGCCGTGCTCGCGGTGGTGCTGTCGGCGCGCGCGTCGCGGGCCTCGCGCCGGATCGCCTCGACGAGCTCGAGCAGCCACTCGCCTTCCTGTTCGACGAGCACCGTGCCCAGGATCGTTCCGAGCACCCGCACATCGCGGCGAAGCGGGGCGGCGGTGTCGCCGCGGGACCTCTCCGTCGCCATGCCCTTCGCTGCTACGAGCGCAGGCCGAGCGCGGAGAGGACGGCGTCTGCGTCGGGCGCGATCGTCGTGAGCTGCGCGACGTCGCTCTCCACCGGCCGCGGGCGGGCGCCGGTGACGACGAGGACGACGCGCGAGCCCGGCGCGATCTCACCACGCTCCGCGCTCTGGGCGAGTGCGCCGAGCGCGGCACCGCCGGCGCAGTCGGCCTCGATGCCGGTGGTCTCGCCGAGGAGAGCGGTGTTCTCCTCGATCACGTCCTCGTCGACGGCGACGATGCCGCCTCCACTCGACCGCGCAGCGCCGATCGCCAGGTCACCGTGCGACGGGTCCCCGACGGCGAGCGAGGCGACACCGGTCACGGCCTTGACGCGTGAGATGCCGCGGTCGTCGGCGAACGCCGTGGCGATCGGGCTCGACCCGAGCGCCTGGGCGGCGAACATCCGCGGCACGGGGGCGGCGGCGAGGCCCGCCAGGGTCAGTTCGGCGAAGCCCTGTGCGAGCTTCGAGAACAGCGTGCCGCTGGCCGCGGGGCAGACCACCGCGTCCGGGAGCCGCCAACCGAGCTGTTCGGCGATCTCGAAGGAGATCGTCTTCGCGCCCTCGCTCGCATAGGGATGCAGGTTCCCGCTGACGAAGCCCCAGGGGAAGAGACCGCCGAGCTCGAGCTCGAGGCGCCGGCAGTCGTCGTACGTCCCCGCGACCGCGAAGATGCGCGCCCCTGGATGGCGCGCCGCCACCGCTGCCGCCTCACCGCCGACCGGCGCGAGGACGATCGCCTCGAGCCCCGTCGTCGCGGCCGCAGCGGCGACGGCATGGCCGAGGTTGCCGGTCGACGAGCAGCAGAGCGTCGTCACGCCGTGGTCGAGGGCCGCGGCAGCTGCGATCGTGGCGATGCGATCCTTGTAGGACTGTGTCGGGTTGTCGCTCTCGAGCTTCAGGTGGAGATCGAGGCCGAGGAGCTCCGAGAGGCGGTCGGCACGTCGCAGCGGCGTCCAGCCCGTGCCGTGATCGACATGAGGCCCGGCGGGCAGCAGCCCGCCGTAGCGCCAGAGCGACTCGGGACCGGCGGCGATCGTGCGGTGTGACACGTCGCGCGCGATCTGGTCCCAGTCGTAGGTGAGGTCGGTCGGTCCGTCGCAGCGCTGGCAGGCTTCCACCGGCTCCGGGCGCGAGACGGTTTCACAGACGCGGCAGCGCAGGCCGGCGGCGCTCATGGTTGGAGGCTCCCCGTCTCTTGGCTTGAACCTAACCGGAAGGACGGGTGTGTCCGGCTAGGCCAGTTGCGCGCAGGCGATGACCGGAAGGAAAAACATCTTCTCGATCACGCCGCACATGGGTGAGAGTCTAGAGCAACAGCCGCTCGGGTTCAAATCATCCTTCAGTTTGTGTAGCATCGGAGACTGTTCGATCCGGTGACGACGCCGGTTTCGGAGAGGCATTGAGGCCTCGGGCGCACCGGCAGGTGCTCCCGAGGCCTTTTTTGTTGCTCGTGCGACGGAAGGAGTGTGGTGGTGGGCCTCTTACGACCCGCCGGCGACTGCCGGGAGAAGCAAGATCTTCGACGTCGGTGTGACGGTCGTCTCGAGGCCCCCGAGCAGGCGGACGTCGTCACCGTCGACGAAGACGTTCAGGAAGCTTGGGACCCCGTCTCCTTCCAGAACCCGCGGACGCAGCGCGGGAAACTGCACCACGAGCGTGTCCAGCGCCTCACGCACCGTGGTCGCTTCGACGTCGACGAGACGTTGTCCGCCGGCGTCCGGGCGCAGCACCGGTGGAATGCGGATCTCGGCCATCGCTTCAAAAGGTATAGCAAAGGAGGCTCGCCGGCATGACGCTCCAGGGTCTACGGGTGCTGATCGCTGAAGACGAGACGTTGATCCGGCTCGACCTGCGGCAGATGCTCGAAGAGCACGGCATCGACGTGTGCGGCGAGGCCCGCGACGGGCTCGAGGCGGTCGAGCTGGCACGCCGGACGCAGCCCGACCTCGCGGTCTTCGATCTGAAGATGCCGAATCTCGACGGTGTCGAGGCGGCGCGGCGCGTCTATGCGGAGCGGCCGTTGCCGATCATCATGCTGACGGCGTACTCGGATCGAAAGACGGTCGAGCGGGCGGTCGATGCCGGCGTCTTCTCCTACCTGTCGAAGCCGTTCGGCCCGCACGACGTCATTCCGGCGATCCGTGCCGCCGTCGCACGCCACGCCGACCTGCTGACCGCGCGGCGCGAGGTGGGCAAGCGCGAGGATCCGATCGAGGTCGACGTCACCTCGAGCAGCGGCCGGGTGTGGCCGCTGCGGGTCCAGCGCAAGCCCGACGGGTCGATCTCCGTCGACGTGCAGCCGGAGTGAGCCGCTAGCTGGGCTCGGAATCGGTGCCGGTGCCAAGGCGACGGCACCGGTCGGTGAGCGTACTGCTCTCCGCGGCATGTTGGAGGCAGAACGTGACCGCGTCCGCGCCGCAGAACCGCCACGTACCGCCGCCCATCACGCCCGGCTGGTCGAGCGAGACGCAGTCGGCGCGCGGCGTCGAGGTCCCGCCGTGCGCGGCGAAGCCGGCACCGAACGCGACGCCGACGACGCCCGCGCCTGCCAGCGCCGCCAGGAACCGGCGGTCGCGGCGTCCGACGCGCCGCGTGAAGCGGGACGCCTCGGCCGGCATCGCTAGAACGCCACCGCGACGCCGCGCGGAAGCACCAGGACGGGGCAGCGCGCGAGCTCGATCAGGTAGTCGGCGGCGGCGCTGATCGTCACACGCCCCGTCACGGTTCCGGGCTTCGAGCCGACCACCATCAGGTCGGCGTCCGCGGTCGCGCGGGCGGCGACGATGCCGTGGTGGCGCGCTGCGATCGTCTCCGCCGTCTCGAGCACGCATGGGTCGCCGTCTTCGGCGACCGCGCCGACCGTCTCGACGGCGTACGACTCGAGCTCGTGGAAGCTCGCAGGCGCCAGGGCGACTGCGATCGGGCCTCCGTCGAGCAGTCGCCGCGCCGATGCCTGCGGGTCGACGTGCCCGGGCGCCGTGCGGTACTCGGAGCCGAACACGATCGCGTCGGCGTCGATCTCGAGTGCGAGATCGCGCAGCCCGTCCGGTGTCGAACCGCTCAGGACGACGTGCGTTGTCACGTCGGGCTTGCCGAGCGCCCGGGCGGCGGCGGCGAGCAGTTCCTCGGCCTCTCGCTCGGCGAGGCGTTCCGCCGACCTCCTGCCCTCCGTCGCGTGCCGCACGTACGCGAGCGCGACGCTCGCTCCGGTCGCCGCGAGGACCTTGCCGAGCGCGAGCGCGTCGCGGTCGTTGTCGGTCCCGTCGTACGAAACGATGATCTTCGTGGTCACTGAGATGTCCTCTCTCGCTCCAGGGAACGTCCCGGATCGCGGAGGCCGCGACCCGGGACGCCGGTGGTCGTCGCGACACTACGTCGACGTGATCGGTTCCGGGCCTCCACTGCCCGTCGCCGTTGCAGGCTGGGGGATGCCCGACGGCAGGCCGAGCGACGGGATGTCGGAGGGGTACACCTCGTGACCGTGAATGGCGATGTCCCCCATCTCCATCTCTTCCTCGCTCATCCGCAGCGGGACGAAGACGCCCACGAGCTTGAGCAGGATGAAGGTCCCGACGGCGCTGAAGACGATCACCCAGAGCGCGGTGAGCGCCTGCCACTTGAGGAGGTGCAGGCTGCCGGCCACCGAGAAGCCCGGGACCACCTCCATCGAGGAGTCGGCGAGCACGCCCACGAGCAGGCCGCCGATGACGCCGGCGAAGCCATGGGTGTAGACGACGCCGAGTGTGTCGTCCACGTTCCGGAACGGGCGGACGAGCGCCAGGTAGTTGTAGGCCACGTAGACGACCGACGACGCGATCGCGCCGATGAGGATCGCGCCGAAGCCGTTGACGAAACCGGCGGCCGGCGTGATCGCGACGAGGCCCACGATCATGCCGTTGACGCTCCCGAGCAGCGACGGCTTGCGCCCGGTCACGTAGTCCCAGGTGACCCAGACGAGGAACGCCACGGCCGTCGCCAGGTTGGTGTTCAGGACTGCCGCCGACGCGTCGACGCCCGCGTTGTAGGGGTCGCCGCCGTTGAAGCCGTTCCAGCCGAGCCAGAGCAGCCCCGCGCCGAGCGCGACCATCGCGAGGTTGTTCGGTGCATCGATCTCACGATCGCGTGCGAGGCGTGGGCCGATCACCCACGCGGCGACGAAGCCGGAGACACCGGCGGCGAGATGGATCACGTAGCCGCCGCTGAAGTCGACCGCGCCGTGCTGGGCGAACCAGCCGCCGCCCCAGATGAGGAACGCGTTGATCACGTAGACGCCGCTGATCCAGAGCACGACGAACGGGATCCACGCCTTGAAGTTGACCCGTCCCAGGATCGATCCGAGCATCAGGATCGGTGTGATCGCCGCGAAGACGAACTGGAAATAGACGAGCGACGACTGTGGGAAGTCCAGCACTCCCGACGAGCCGAGGTTCGGGATCTTCCCCTGGCCCTGTAGCTCGTTGTGGTTCAGCACGGGGCCGGGCTTGCCGACGAAGTTGTGCCAGAAGCTCGACTTGCCGCCGATCGAGATCGGCGTGCCGAAGCCCATCTTGAAGGCATAGAGAACCCACACGAGCAGCACGATCGCGAAGGCGACGAACGCCAGCATCATGCTGTTCACGGACCAGCGCTTCTGCATGACGCCGCCGTAGAGCACGACGAGGCCGGGCACGCTCATCAGACCGACGAGCGTGGCCGCAGTCATCTGCCACGAGTTGTCGCCGGGGTTCAGCCATTGGGGGTACAGCATCGAGCCTCCTTTTCAGCGGGCACCTCGCCCGTTCGCCTCGTTCGCCCAACACAAAAAAGCCCCAGAGCTCCAGGTACGGAGTTCTGAGGCCACATTGCCTCCGCGTGCGGCGCCGTCGCCGCCACGCGTGGCTACACCCTTGCACGTCGGGCGGCGAGCGTCAAGCCGGTCACTTCAGTTCTTGAAGTGGAGTGCCGGAGGCGCCGACGTGGCTGCGGCGACGGCGGCCTGGCCGTAGCTGATGCCGCCGTCGTTCGGGGGGACGAGACGGTGGGTGAGAACACGGAAGCCGTGCGCTTCCAGGTTGAGCCGCGTCGACTCGGCAAGGCGCAGGTTCTGGAACGTGCCGCCCGAGAGCACGACCACGCCCGGTTCCGCGGCCTCGGCGCAGGCGGCGGCCGCCGCCGCCGCGACGGTTTCATGAAACGCTGCGGCGAGCTCGGTGCGGGGGCGCCCCGCCGCCAGGTCGTCGTGCAGGGCCGCGATCAACTCGGCGCCGTCGTCGAAGCGCCAGGCGTACGCCTCGGCGGTGGTCTGCCCCGCGAGCAGTTCGAGCTCGATCGCCGCCTGGCCCTCGTAGGTGATGGTCTCGCGCAGCCCGAGCAGCGCGGCGACGGCATCGAACAGCCGGCCCATGCCCGAGGAGAGCGGCGCATTCACCTGCAGGCTCTCCCGCACGAGCTGCCAGCGCTCGAACGGGACCGGCCGCCCGGCCCGCTCGAGGTGGGCGGCGGCCATGCGCCAGGGCTCCCGGATCGCCGCCTCGCCGCCCGGCAACGGCACGGGCCTCAGGTGCGAGAGCCGTTCGAACCCGGCCAGGTCGCAACGGAGCAGCTCTCCGCCCCACAGCGTGCCGTCGGTCCCGTAGCCGGTGCCGTCGAAGACGAGAGCAAGGGCCGGCCCGGTCTCGCCGTGCTCGGCCAGGCAGGCCGCGGCATGCGCGTGATGGTGCTGGACGCCCACGAGGCCGGCGGCCTCCTGCTCGAGGGCCCACTTCGTCGACAGATACTCGGGGTGCAGGTCGTGCGCGATCGTCTCTGCGGCCACCCCGAGCATCGAGAGGTAGAGGTCGATGTCGGTCTGGAACGCGCGATACGCGAGCTCCGTGTCGAGGTCACCGAGATGCGGCGAGAGAAACGCCTCGGCGCCGCGCACGAGGCAGAAGGTGCTCTTGAGCTCGGCGCCGACGGCCAGGATCGGACGTTCCGCTCGCAGCGGCAGCAGCAGCGCCTCGGGTGCGAACCCGCGCGACCGCCGGATGGGGAAGGACACTCGCACGATCGAGTCCTCGCAGCGCCGGTGGATCGGCCGGTCGTGTCCGAGGAACGCGTCTGCGATCCCGCCGAGCCGCTCGCGTGCATCGTCGTCGTCGTAGGCGATCGGCTCGTCGGAGCGATTGCCGCTCGTCATCACGAGCGCGCCTCCGACGTCGTCGATCAGGAGGTGGTGGAGCGGCGTATAGGGCAGCATCACTCCCAGCCAGGGGCTGCCGGGCGCGACCGCCTCCGCGACCGTCGCACCGCTGCGCCGACGCAGGAGCACGATCGGCCGCCGCCGTGATTCGAGCAGCTCCCGCTCGTCCGCGGCGAGCTCCACCAGCAGCTCCGGGCGCAGGGTCATCAGCGCGAACGGCCTGTCCTCGCGGTGCTTGCGCGCGCGGAGCCGCGCGACCGCCGCCTCGTCCGCGGCATCGCACGCGAGATGCCACCCGCCGAGGCCCTTGACGGCGACGATCGCCCCGCTCCGGAGCAGTTCGACTGCCTCCTCCAGCGGCAGGGTCAGCCGCGGTCCGCAGGTGGCGCAGCAGAGCGGCTCGGCGTGGAAGCGGCGGTCGGCCGGGTCTTCGTACTCGCTGCGGCATTCGGCGCAGAGCGGAAAGCCCGCCATCGTGGTCGATTGCCGGTCGTACGGGACCGAGCGGACGATCGTGAGACGGGGACCACACTGCGTGCAGTTGATGAACGGATAGCGGTAGCGGCGGTCGGCCGGGTCGTGGAGCTCGCGCAGGCACGAGTCGCAGGTGGCGGTGTCCGCCGGAATGAGCGCCGAGTGCCCGGTCCGGCTGCTCGCCTCGATCGTGAAGGCGGCCTCGCCCGCCGGCGGGAGCGGTTCTGCCTCGAGGGTCTCGACGCGTGCGAGCACGGGAGCGTCCGTGCGGATCGCCGCCGCGAAGGCGTCGAGATCCGCTGAGGCTCCTTCGGCCTCGATGACGACGCCGGTGCCGTCGTTTCGCACGAAGCCGACCAGGCGATGATGCTGCGCGAGCCCGAAGACGAACGGCCGGAAACCGACGCCCTGCACGACTCCTCCGACCCGGAAGCGGCGGCGTTCCACGGACCGCATTGTGGAGATCGGCGAGCGGCCGTGTCACTCGGCCGGACGGATCTCAGGCTGCTTCTTCGGTCCCCGCCGTTCGCAGACGCTGCTTGGCGATGAAGTCCCGGTACCAGTAGAAGCTGCCCTTCGGCACCCGCTCGAGCGTCGCATAGTCGATGTAGATCAACCCGAACCGCTTCCAGTAGCCCCACGCCCATTCGAAATTGTCGAGCAGCGACCAGGCGAAGTAGCCGCGGAGGGGCACGCCTTCTGCGGTGGCGCGGGCGGCGCCGGCGAGGTAGCTCTCGAGGTACGACTGCCGCTCCGGGTCGCTCACGCTGCCGTCGTGTCCGCGGACGTCCGGGTACGCGGCACCGTTCTCGGTCACGTAGATGGCCGCCGGGCGGTAGTCGTGATGCAGCCGCAGCAGCAGATCCTGCAGGCCGTCGGGCACGACCTCCCAGCCCATGTCGGTGCGGTCGACGTCGTTGCGTCGCACGATCTGCGACCGGCCGCCGTTCTCGTCGGCGGCCACGAGCGGCGAGGTGTAGTTGTTGACGCCCAGGAAGTCGATCGGAGCGGAGATCAGATCGAGGTCGCCGTCGCGAACCTGGGGCAGGATCTCCGCCCACGCCTCGAGCATGTCCTCCGGATAGGAGCCGAGGAAGAGCGGGTCGAGGAACCAGCGATTGTGGAGCCCGTCGACCCACCGCGCCGCGGCGACGTCCTCGGGCGAGTCGCTCGCTGCGTAGGGGTTGTCGAGGTTGAGTGTGATTCCGACCTCCGCGGCCGGCGAGTTGCGGCGGAGGATCTCCACCGCGCGGCCGTGCGACACCAGCAGGTGATGGGCCGTTGCGAGCGCATCCGACTCCGACTGGCGGCCCGGAGCGTGGTGGCCCCAGCCGTGGCCGACCCAGGAGACGACCCAGGGCTCGTTGTGCGTGATCCAATGACCGACTCGATCGCCGAGGCGGGCGGAGACGGCGTCGACGTATTCCGCGAACGCATCGATCGTGTCGCGCGCCGGCCAGCCCCCCGCGTCCTCCAGCACCTGCGGAGTGTCCCAGTGGAAGAGCGTCACGTACGGTGCGATGCCGTTGCCGAGCAACTCGTCGACCAGCCGGTCGTAGAAGTCGAGCCCTGCCTCGTTGACCCGGCCCCTGCCCTCGGGCAGGACGCGGGGCCACGCGACCGAGAAGCGGAACGCATCGAGCCCGAGCTCGCGCATCAGCGCGATGTCGTCGTGGTAGCGATGGTAGAAGTCGCATGCGACGGCCCCGCTGTCGCCGTTCCGCACCTTTCCCGGCGTCGCGCAGAACCTGTCCCACACGCTCTCGCCGCGGCCGTCTTCGCTCGCTGCGCCCTCGATCTGGTACGAGGCCGTCGCGGCGCCCCACACGAAATCGGTGGGGAAGATCTTAATGAGCTGGCTGGACATGGAGTTCCTCTCGACTGACGGGTGACGGTGCGGTGACGTGACAGCGTGCGCTGTGGCCGTCCTTCGTGAGGACGAGCTCCGGCGTCACCTGGGTACAGACATCGATCCGGAGCGGGCAGCGGTCGGCAAACCTGCAGCCCTCGGGTGGGTCGATGGCGGCCGACGTGCCGCTCTTGCGCATTTCGATGCGGTCGTGCTCGGCAACGGCCGGGTTGGGAACCGCCTCGAGCAGCAGCCGCGTGTATGGATGCAAAGGGGTCTGAAGCACGCTCTCCGCGGGCCCCTGCTCGACGATCTGCCCCGCGTACATCACCAGCATGTAGTCCGCGACATAGCGGGCGCTCGCGAGGTCGTGGGTGACGTAGAGGAACGCGAGCTGCTTGTGCTCTTTCAGGTCGAGCATCAGGTTGAGAATGCCGACGCGAATCGAGACGTCCAGCATCGAGGTCGGCTCGTCGGCCACGAGGACGGTCGGCTCGACGGCGAGCGCGCGGGCGATCGCGACGCGCTGCCGCTGGCCGCCCGACAGCTCGTAGGGGTACTTGTCGATGTAGCGCTCCGGCGGCACCAGTCCGACCGTCGTCAGCAACTCGTCGATGCGCTCGTCGATCTGCGCCCGCGTGGCGAGGCCGTGAATCTTCAGGGGCCGCGCCAGATGGTGGTGGATCGTCTTCACCGGGTTCAGCGACCCGAAGGGATCCTGGAAGATCATCTGCACCTGCGACCGGTAATGCAGGACGTCGCGCCTGCGGCGGACGTGCGTGACGTCGTGCCCCTCGAAGTAGACGCTGCCGCTCGTCGGCTCGTACAGACGCGCGAGCATGCGCGCAACGGTGCTCTTGCCGCTGCCGCTCTCGCCGACGAGGGCGGTGATCGTGCCGGGGCGGAGAGTGAAGGTGACGTCGTCTACGGCATGCAGCCGGCCGCGCCGTCCGACCAGGCCGTTCCCGGCTGCGAAGTGCTTCGTCAGGCCGCGCACCTCGATCGGCCCCGAGATCGAAACCGTCATCCCTGCTGCTCCACGAGATGGCAGGCCACGCGGTGACGAGGCCCGACGCTGCGCAGCACCGGGCGCACCGTCGTCTGCAGCGTGTGCAGGGTGCTCTCCTCCGGCACGCAGTACGGACAGCGAGGGTGGAATCTGCAGCCGGCGGGCGGCGACGCGAGGTCGGGCGGGGAGCCGGGGATCCCGGTCATCCGCTCGATCGGCCCCGTGAGGGGCGGGAACGAGCGGATGAGGCCGAGCGTGTACGGGTGCCGCGCGGCTTCCCGCAGTTCCGCTGCGGGCCCCTCCTCCACGACTTCGCCCGCGTACATGATCGCGATCCGGTGTGCGACCTCGAACAGCAGCGACAGGTCGTGCGTGATGAACAGGACCGCGAATCCGAGCTGCTCCTGGAAATCGTGAATCTGCTGGAGGATCTCCCGTTGCACGACGACGTCCAGGGCGGTCGTCGGCTCGTCCATGATCACGAGCTCCGGATTGAGCGCGAGCGCCATGGCGATGATCACGCGCTGCCGCATGCCGCCGGACAGCTCGTGGGCGTAGGCGCGCGTGCGCCGTCTGTCGATGCCGACCAGGTCCAGCAGATCGCCGGCGCGCTCGAGCGCATCTCGCTTCGAGATGTGCTCGTGCGCGCGCATCATGTCGACGAACTGGTCGCCGACGCGCGTCACCGGGTTGAGCGAGTTCATCGCGCTCTGAAAGACCATCGAGACGTTGCGCCAGCGATAGCGGCGAAGCTCCTCCGGGCTGCGCGCAACCAGGTCGTCGCCGCGGAAGAGGACGCTTCCGCCGGTGATCGCTGCGGGCGGGCGCAACACCTGCATGATGGCGTTCGCGATCGTCGTCTTGCCACAGCCGGATTCGCCGGCGAGACCGAGGATCTCCCCGGCGGAGATCGACAGGTCGACGCCGTCGACCGCCACGACGTCGCCGTAGGCGACCCGGAGATCGCGAACCTCGACCAGTGTCTCGCGCCCGGCTTCGGGGATCTGCGACAGGTCGCGTTCCGCCACCGTCACTTCGACTTCTTCAGTGCGCGCAGGCGCGGGTTGCTGACTTCGTCGATCCCGGCGAGCAGGAACACGAGCCCGACCACGGTGATCACGAGGGCAAGGCCGGGGAAGAGGAACGGCCACCATTCGCCCTGCAGGACGGTCGAGTTCGTCTGCGCCCAGTAGAGCACCATGCCCCAGCTGACGTGCGACGTGTCACCGAGGCCGAGGAACTCGAGCCCCGCGTCGACGAGCAGGGCGACGTAGAAGACGAGCACGAAGGCCGCCGCGATGCGGCTGATCATGTTCGGCATGATCTCGCCGAAGACGATTCGCCGGGTCGATTCGCCTGCGACCTTCGAGGCGTGCACGAAATCGCGGCTCTTCAGAGAGAGAGCTTGTCCGCGAAGGATGCGTGCTTCGAAGGCCCAGAGCGTGAGCCCGAGCACGAGGATCATCGTCGTCATGCCGCGCGCGTTGAGGTAGCCGGAGATCACGATCAGCAGCGGGATCGTGGGAATGACGAGGAAGACGTTGGTGAGGAAGTTGACGATCTCGTCGATGATCCCGCCCGAGTACGCCGCAAGGATTCCGAGCGTTGCGGCCAGCGCCGTTGCGAGCAGGGCGGCGGAGGCACCGAGGATCAGCGAGCGGCGCGTGCCGAGGACGACCTGCGAGAAGATGTCGCTGCCCTGGTCGGTCGTGCCGAACAGGTGATGCAACGACGGTGCCTGCCGCGTTGCCTCCACGTTGAAGTCGGTCGGGTTGTTGACGGAGATCCAGGGTGCGATCACCGCCACGACCACCATGATCGCGAGCAGTGTCAGCCCGAAGCGCGACTTCCGGTTGGAGAGGAGCAGGGAGAGCCACCCGGGGATGCGGCTGTGCTTCCTGGGCCCCGCGATTGCAAGGGGGACGGCCTCCGGCTCGATGACAGGCTGGAGCTGCGACATCAGTTGGCCCTGACCCGCGGATCGAGGAGGAAGTTGAGCAGGTCCATCAGGAAGTTGGCGGCGATCACCGCGAACGCGAAGACGAGCAGCAGGCCCTGCGTGAGCGGATAGTCGTTGCCGAGCGCGGCCTGCTGCAGCGTCAGGCCCGCGCCCGGGTAGCTGAACACGTATTCGATGAAGACGAGGCCGCCCACGGCGCCGGCGAACTGCGCCGCGAACCCGTTTAGAGGCGGCAGGATCGCGTTGCGCCCGGCGTAGCGGGTCATCACGCGTCGGTCCTTCAGGCCCTTGGCCTGCGCCATGACGACGTAGTCCTCGCTGATGGTGTTGATCATCACGGTGCGCATGTTCAGCACCCAGCCGCCGGTGAAGGCGGCCATGATCACGAGGACCGGCAGCTCGGCGTGCCGCACGGCGCTCTGCACGAACGCCCAGTTGAAGCCGGGCACGAGCCCACTGTCGTAGGCGTGCTGGATCGGGAACCAGCCGAGCTTGAGGCCGAAGAAGTAGACGCCCAGGAGCGCGGTGAAGAAGGCCGGGAACGCGCCCAGCCCCATCAGCGTCGGCACGAAGAACGTGTCGACGGTGCCGCCGCGCCGCCAGGCCGCGATCATCCCGATCCCGGTGCCGATGACGAACGCGAGGAGGAAGGCGACGCCGACCAGGGCGATCGAATAGGGGAGTGTCCGCCCGATCACCTCGGAGACCGGGGCCGGGTAGTTCGAGGTCGAGATCCCGAAGTTCAGGTGCGAGAGGCGCTGCAGGTAGATGACGTAGTCGTGCCAGACCGAGTTGTTTCCGCCGCCGAGCAGCGCCCGGTAGGTCTGGATGATTCCCGGGTTCGCCTGGATCTGGGCGGGCGAGAGGCGGGCGAGGACGCCGCCGGCCGGGTCGCCCGGCATGAGCCTCGGCAGCAGGAAGTTCAGTGTCAGCGCCACCCAGATGGCGAACACGTAGAAGAGGCATCTGCGGAAAAACCAGCGCATCGGTTAGGAGTATTGCGCCGGGCGGGACCGAAGTCCCGCCCGGCTGCCAGAGGCCCGCTTATGGACCGGCGTGTCCGCCGGGGCAGATGCGGGTGAACGAGAGAAGGTTGTCCGGATAGGTGGAGAAGATCGGGTCGCCGTAGAAGTTCTTCGGCGAGTTGAAGCAATGGAAGTACTTGGTGCTGTAGGTCGACCACCGCGGCCCGATGAAGAGCGGGACGATCGGCATCTGGTTGAGGAAGATCTTCTCGAGCTTCGTGGCGAGCGTGTGCTGCGTCTTCGAGTCGAGGGTGACCTTCCACTGATTGAGCAGTCCGGTCGCGGTTGCGTCGTAGGTGTGCGACCAGTTGCCCGTCGACGAGGCGTCCTGCCCCGGCGGGATCAGGGAGTTCTGCCCGAGGTTCGCGTTGAAGAAGCCGTACGGCGATGCCTGGGAGCCGTTCTGCCAGAGCAGCGTCGGGTTCTTGGTTGCGAACGCGTTCGGGAACCAGGAGTTCCAGTCGGGCTCGAGCGCGACGTTCGAGTCGATCCCGATCCCCTGGAGGTTCTTCGTGATGATCTGGTTCGACGCGACCCAGTCCGACCAGCCCGAGATCACGTGGATGTTCAGGGAGACAGCGTTGCCCTTCGGGTCGTAGAGCTTGCTCCCCTTGTAGGTGAAGCCGTTGTCGGTAAGCAGCTTCTTCGCCGCGGCGGGGCTGTAGGTCGACAGGAGCTTCGACTGAGCCTTGACGCTCTTGTCGGTGACCCACTGCGGGAACAGGCCGTTCAGGCCGATCGCGTCGGTGGCCGGCGCATAGCCGTACTCACCGAGCTTCGAGACCGTTTTCCGATCGATCGCCATCGACAGTGCATGCCGGAAGGCGACCAGGTTGTACGGGTACTGGGTGTTGTCGAAGACCAGCGAGACGGGGTAGGCCGTCGTCGCGTAGAAGGCGTGGTAGTGAGCCTTGTCCTTCGATGTGTAGGCCTTGTCGACGTTCGGGACGAAGTTGTGCGTCCAGTCGACCTGTCCGCTCTGGATCAGGGCGAGGGCCGAGTCGTTCGACGCTGCCTGGACGTACTCGAGGCAGCCGATCAGCGGCTTGCCCGCCTGCCAGTAGTGCGGGTTCTTGCTCAGGACGAAGTCCTGGGTGGTGAACCGGGTGATGCGGGTGAACGGGCCGGATCCGACCGGGTTCGGGTTGGTGAACGTGTCCGGGTGCGCGACCTTCGACCAGATGTGCCGCGGGATCACGATCGCGCCGTTCAGCGTCGAGGCGATGAACTGCGAGTCGGGCGTCTTCAGCTGAATGACGACCGCGAACGAGCCCTTCCGCTTGACGGATGCGATGTTCGTGTCGGGCCGCGTGAACCCGACGATGTCCATCACCTTGTTCTGCTTGCCGGCGGTCAGGCTGTACACCACGTCGGTCGACGTGAGCGGCTTGCCGTCGGACCATTTGACGCCCTTCGCCAGCTGCAGCGTGAGCGTCTTGTTGCCGTTGCTCCACTTCCAGGAGCGGGCGAGCCACGGCAGCGTGGGCTTACCGCCCTCGGGCGAGACCATCAGGCCTTCGTAGATCGCACCCTTGACGAACTGGCCGCTGGGGAGGCCGGTCGCGGTGAACGGGTTGAAGTTCTTGGTGAACGCCGGGTCGCCGGAGCCGGTCATCACGAGGCACGAGTGACTCTTGGCGGCCTGGACGACTGCGGCGGCATGCCCGGTGGGGCGGGCGGCTGCTATGGCGACGACGCACAGCGCCGCCAGCAGCGCGGCTCCGAGCGAAACGGCGAAGCCGAAACGCGTGGAGCGGGTCTGACGTGACATCTGCCTTCCTTTCCTGCCCAGCGTGGGCGGCTTGTTTCGATCTGGGGAGATTTCCGGTAATTACCGGTAACGGTTACCACGGAAAGCCGTCCGGTGTCAAGGGGAAAACCCGCAAACATGCGGAAGTGAGGCCGAAACAATTGCCGGAAACGTTTTCAGATGATTGAATAGCTTTTGGATGGCTCAGACCGACACTCAGCCCGTCCCGCCGTTCCGGGGCCGCGCCACGATCCGGGACATCGCCGACCTCGCCGGCGTCTCGATCGCGACCGTCTCGCGGGTCCTGAACGACCGGCCCGACGTCTCACGCGAGACGCGCGAGAGTGTCATGCAGGTCGTGCGTGAGCACGGCTTCAGCACGAACCGCGGCGCCCGCGGGCTGTCGAGCGGGCGCACGGGGATGATCGGCCTCACGCTGCCGCTCGTCGCCGATGCCTACTTCAGCCCGATGCTGAGCGGCGCGGCCGAGGCCCTGCACGAGCGGGACATGCGGCTCGTGCTCGCCCCGACGCTGCACGAGCACGACAGAGAGGTCTCGCTGCTCGAGCGGCTGATGCGCGGGACGACCGACGGCGCGATCCTGATGCTCCCGGAGGAGTCCCCCGACGAGCTGCTCATGCTCCAGCGCCAGGGCTTCCCCTACGTGGTCGTCGACCCGCGGGAGACGCCGCCCGAGGGCATCGCATCCGTCTCGGCGATGCACGCCGCCGGAGCCAAGGAGGCGACCCAGCATCTGCTCGGCCTCGGCCACCGCCGCATCGGTGCGATCGCCGGCGCTCCCGGGTGGTATGCGACCGAGGAGCGGTTGATCGGCTTTCGCGCAGCTCTCGCAGGAGCAGGCATGCTGCTCGATCCGGAGCTCCTCGCCTATTCCGACTGGCGGATGCCGCGCGGCACCGAGGCCGCCGAGCAGCTACTGTCGCTTCCGGACCCGCCGACCGCGATCTTCGGGTTCAACGACAACGTTGCGATCGGTGTCCTGCATGCCGCGCACAAGCGCGGTCTCAAGGTGCCGGACGACCTCTCGGTGGTCGGGTTCGACGACACGGAGCTCGCGACCGTCGTCATGCCGCAGCTGACCTCGGTGCGCCAGCCGCTCGCAGAGCTCGGACGGACCGGGGTGAGCCTCCTCGTCCGCCTCCTCGAGCGGCAGCGGGTCGATGCGCTGCGCATGGAGCTGGCGACGAAGCTCGTCGTGCGCGAGACGACGGCGCCTCCACGGCGGTAGATCGTGCGCCTCGCGATCGTCGCGGCTCTCGGCGCGGCCGGCATCGCGATCGGAGCAGCCTTTGCGCTGGGAGGTGGACCGCGCAATGCGTACGACGTGCAGCGGCTCGTCTCCGACCGCCAGGGCAGGGCGGCCCACGTCGATGCGCGCCTCGTGAACGCGTGGGGGCTCGCCGCCAGCCCGACCGGGCCTTGGTGGACGGCGAACGAGGCGAGCTCGACCAGCACGTTGTACTCGGGCTCGGGGCGCAAGCAGCTGTTGACCGTTCACGTCCCCGGCGGCCCGACCGGTGTCGCGTGGTACGCGGGCAAGCAGCTGCGCGTCTCGGGCGGCGGCAGTTCGGACCCCGCGCGCTTCGTCTATGCGTGTGAGGACGGGAAGCTGCGCGCCTGGACGCCGACGGTGCCCGGCGGCTGGTCGACGCAGTCCGAGGTGGTCGTCGACGATGCGGCCGATGCGGCCGTCTTTCGCGGTGTGGCGATCGACGGCGCCCGCGTCTACGCGACCGACTTCCACAATGCGCGGGTCGACGTCTACGACGGGCGCTGGCATCGTGTCCGTTCGGCGGGCGCCTTCGTCGACAAGAAGATCTCCCCCTGGTATGCGCCCTTCGGCATCCAGGCGATCGGCGGCCACGTCTTCGTGACGTACGTCTACCGGGCGCCGGTGAACGGAAACGACGCGCCGACCGGCGGCTATGTCGACGAGTTCGACCGCGACGGCAGGCTGGTCGCCCGGATCGGGCACGATGGGGTGCTGAACGCGCCCTGGGGGCTCGCGCTCGCGCCCGGCTCCTTCGGCCGGTTCGGCGGCGATCTGCTGATCGGGAACTTCGGCGACGGCCGCATCAATGCCTTCCGGCGAACGCCGGGCGGCTGGTCGTATGCCGGCACGCTGAACGACGGTCACGGCAAGCCGCTCGTCCTGAACGGCCTCTGGGGTCTCGGCTTCGGAAACGGCGGCTCGGCCGGCCCACCCGGCACGCTGTTCTTCACCTCGGGCCCGCACGATTGGCGGGGCGAGACGGAGCTCGGGGTGCACGGGCTGCTCGGCTCGATCAGTCCTGCCTGACACTCGACCGTAGCGCCGGCGATAGGCTCAGCCGCCAACGAGACCAGGGAGGCAGCTGCACGTGAACGTTTCGGAGCGTTTTGACGTGGCCGGGTTCGGTGCGATCGTCACCGGCGGGGCAAGTGGGATCGGGCTCGCCTACGGCGAGGTGCTCGCGGCGCACGGCGCGCGGGTGGCGTTGATCGACGTCGACGCGAATGCGGTCGCCGCGCAGGCGTACCGGCTCCAGGGTGAGGGACTCGACGTGCGGGGCGCGGTCGCGGACGTGACCGACCACGAGGCGCTCGATCGCGTGATCGACGAGGCTGCAGCCGAATTCGGGCGGCTCGACGTCGCGTTCGCCAACGCCGGCATCGACTCGGGCGTCGGCTTCCTCGGCGGCTGGGCGGGTGGCGCCAGGCCGCGGGTGGCCGAGGGCGCGCTCGAGCGCTACACGGACGAGCGCTGGCAGCGCGTGATCGACATCAACCTCAACGGCATCTTCGCGACCGCGCGGGCGGCGGCCCGGCACATGCGCCCCCGCGGGTTCGGGAGGATCATCGTGACGACGTCGCTCGCGGCGACCAGGGTCGAGCCGCCGATCGGCTCCGCCTACATGACGGCAAAGGCCGGCGCCCGGCACTTCACGCGTTCGATCGCCCTCGAGCTCGCGGCGGACGGCATCACCGCCAACGCGATCGCGCCCGGCTTCTTCGTCACGAACATCGGCGGGGGCCACGCCCACGATCGCGACCTGCAGGCCGCGGTGGCGAGGGAGATCCCCATGCATCGCGTGGGGCAGCCCGACGACATCAAGGCGCTCGCGCTCTTCCTCGCCTCTCCCGCGTCGGAGTACATCACCGGCCAGGAGATCGTCATCGACGGCGGCTGGGGGCTCGGGATCGCCGACTGACCCACAGGCGCCGGGCCGGGC
>CAWGXF010000006.1:0-268519 GCA_963826485.1 uncultured Thermoleophilia bacterium | reverse complement strand
CGGCCCGAGTGAAAAGGAGTCAGAGAGATGCGTAGGTACCTGGAGATCGGAGGCGTCGTCGCAACGGTCGTGCTGATCATCTTCGGCGTCGTAGCCATCGCACTGGGCGTCAACGGCCGCAACACGGTCCGCGACAGCCTCAAGGCGGAGCAGATCGTCGGCTCTTCCGACATGACCAAGGCCGGAATCGCGGCCGAGGCGAAGGCGGCGGGCCTGCCCGCCTCGATCAAGCTGCCGACGGCGGACATCGCCGGCAAGGCGATCACGACGGGCGCCCTGGCCCGTGACTTCGCCACGTACATGAGAATCCACGCGCTCGAGGCGAGCGGTGGCCTGCCCTACTCGCAGATGCCGCGCTATGCGACGGCGGACGGCAAGGGCACCAACGACGCTGCCAAGGCCACGCAGGGAGCGAACGGGCAGCCGGTCGACAACCCGGCCCGGAACACGTGGGTGACCGAGACCGCACTGTCGACCGCGCTCAACGCGAGCTACCTCGCGGAGAACGTGGCGCTGTTCGGGATCGTCACCGGCATCGCGTTCCTCTTGACCGGCATCGGATTCGGGATCCTCGTGCTCTTCGGGTCGCTCCGAGGCCGCGAGCACCCCTTCGGCAAGCGCACGCCGGAGGCGACGGTAACGAAGACCGTTCCCGTCGCGTAAAACCTGCGCATCTCCGAAGGCGGGCCGCCTGCAGACGGCCCGCCTTTGTTCTTCGATCAGGGAAGGTGTATGGAACCAGGAAGCACTGTTCTCGAACGACCCGCCTCGGCCGCGTGATGCTCGGTGTCCGCGACACGAGGCGAGTGGCTTGGCGGCGACAGCACGCGACGCGGCACTACGTCGGCTACGTGACCGTCACCGAGAGCAGCGTCCGGCTCGGCGGCAGCGAGGAGACCACGGGCATCGACGTCTCGCTCTCCATCCCCCACGCCGCGATCCGAGAGGTTCGCCTCGGCAGCAGCAACACCGAGCTGGTGGGCGGCGAGTCGACGGTGGTGCTCGAGCTCCGCGACGACGAGCCGATCTACATCCGCCCGCTCGGCGGAGGGCCGCGCGACCTCGACGGCTTCGCCCGCAGGCTTCGCGTCGACCGCCGGGAGACCGGCGCCCAGGGCTAGATGATTGATCGGGAATTCAACGCCGCCCCGGCTGGGGGCCTGCACACGGCGCATTGCGCCCGCCGCGCCCGGCGCCAAGGCCCACCGGCCTTGACCCCGGTCGCGTCGACCACACTGCTTGGTGCAGACCCTCCCCGGAACACCGTCAATTACCGATCAACCATCTAGGGCTGCTCGAGCTGACCGTGCTCGATCGCGTAGCGAACGAGCTCTGCCCGTGTCGAGAGCTGGAGCTTGCGCATGATGTGGGCGCGGTGGGTCTCGGCCGTCCGCACCGAGATGAAGAGCTGCTTGGCGATCTCCTGATTCGTGTGGCCGAGCGCCAGGAGGCGCAGCACTTCCCGCTCGCGATCGGAGAGCGGGTCGGAGGCCGCCGCCTGCTGGGCGGCTGCGTCGGCGGCGACCATCCGCGCGCCGAGTGCCGGATGGACGTAGCGGTTCCCGACCGCCACCTCACGGATCGCGGCCACGACCTCCGCGTCTGCCGCCTCCTTCAGGACATAGCCACTCGCCCCCGCGGCGAACGCCTCCCGCACGTAGCTCGGATCGTCCTGCATCGAAAGCATCAGCACCTTCGCCGCCGGCGCCTCGTGGAGCAGCTTCGGCAGCGCCTCGATGCCGCTCTCGTCCGGCATCACGACGTCGAGCAGGACGATGTCGGGCTTGGCGGCTCGTACCTCGAAGACCGCATCTCGCGCATTCCCGGCGTCGCCCACCACCTGCATGTCCTGCTCGGCTTCGAGGAGCAGCTTCAGGCCGGAGCGGACGACCGCATGGTCGTCGACCACCACGATCCGGATCACGACAGCGGCACCTCGGCGATGAGGGTCGTTCCGGTCCCCCGGGTCGACTCGACGGTCAGGCGCCCGTCCAACAGCGCGAGGCGCTCTCGCATTCCCGCCAGCCCGATGCCGCCTCGCAGCTCGTCCTCCGCGTCGAAGCCGTGACCGTCGTCTTCGACGAGCGCGGTCGCTGCGCCGGCGCGCCGCACGAGCAGCACGCTGACGCGCCTCGCACCGGCGTGCTTGGCGACGTTGGTCAAGGACTCCTGCACGATCCGGTACAGGGTGGTCTCCACCTCGGACGGCAGGCGGTCTTCGCCGAGCTGAGACTGGAAGTCGACCCGGATTCCGGTCGTCTCGACGAAGGTCTCCACGAGCCGCTCCAGTGCCGGCACGAGGCCGAAGTCGTCGAGCGCCTTCGGCCGCAACTCGACGGCGAGGCGACGGACATCCTGGAGTGTCGCCACGACGAGCTCGCGCAGCTGCGCGACGGCCGGGGCCTTGTCATCCGCGTTCTCGACCATCTTCAGCCCGAGCAGGACCGATGTGAGGGCCTGGCCCGTCTCGTCATGCAGCTCGCGCGCGAGGCGGCGCCGTTCGAGCTCCTGTCCCTCGATCAGCCGGCGCAGCGAATCGCGCTGGACACGGCGCGAGAGATCCACGGCGACGGCGGCACGCTGGGCGAAATGCTCGGCGAGCCGCAGATCGGCGTTCGTGAACCGCGGGTCGCGACCGTCCCGGTCATGGGCGAAGGCAACCCCGATCGCACCGTTACGAGTCAGGAGCGGCACGTACAGGCCTGTGGTCGCCCCGAAGTTCCGGGCCACCTCCTGGACGACCTCCGGATCCTCGAGCACGGCATCCACCCGCTCACTGCGGGCGCGCCGGAGCACGTTTCCCACCTTCGTCTCGAGCGGGATCAGGTCGTGCAGCAACTCGTTCGGCCGCTCGGAGGCGATCGCCTCGATCCGCAGGCCGTCCGCCGCCGGCAACGCGATCGCGACGATGCGAGCGTGGATCAGCTCGCGTAGCCGCTCGGCGACGAGCTGCAGCAGCCGTGGCAGCTCGAGCTCGCCGGCGAGCGCCGCGCTGATCTCCTGCAACGACTCGAGCTGACGCGACCAGGCGGTCGCCGATTCGTAGAGACGCGCGTTCTCGATTGCCACAGCCGCCTGAGCGGACAGGAGCGAGACGAGCTCCTCGTCTTCGTCGTCGAAGTCGGTCCCGCCCTCCTTTTCGGTCAGATAGAGATTGCCGAAGGCAACGCCGCGGAGCACGACCGGCGTGCCGAGGAACGAACGCATCGGCGGATGGCCGGGCGGAAAGCCGACGGAGCGCGGATCCTGGGAGAGATCGTGCAGACGGAGGGTCCGAGCATCGGTGATCAGCGCGCCGAGAATGCCACGCCCACGCGGAAGGTCGCCGATGACCGACCGGGTGTCGTCGTCGATCCCGTGTGTGATGAAGCGTTCCAGGCTGGTGCCGGTCGGATCGATGACGCCGAGCGCTGCGTAGCGTGCACCGGTGACCAGCGCCGCCGCCTCGACGATGCGCTCGAGAACGCCGTCGAGCGACAGCTCCGAGCTGATCGCGAGCCCCGTTTGCACAAGGGTGCGCAGGCGAGTCGACTGCTGGGTTTCCACCACCCGGCAATCGTCGCAGAAACTCACCAGGTCTTCGGTGAGGCCGACGGCGCCGGCCGGCCGATCCGGGCCCGCATGTCGACTGCGACGCAGCCGTCGGGGCCTGCAAGCACAGGGTTCAGGTCGAGTTCGGTCAACTCCGGTAGGTCGACGGCGAGCCGCGAAAGCCGGTGCAGGAGGTCGGCGAGCGCCGTCCGGTCGGCCGCCGGAGCTCCGCGCCAGCCGTCGAGGAGCGTCGCTGCCTTCCCCCTGCCGAGCAGCTCGGAGGCATCGACATCGGTGAGCGGTGCGAGAGCGAAGTTCGCCGAGCCGATCAGCTCGGCGAGCACACCGCCGGGTCCGAAGGCAACGAGTGGGCCGAACACCGGATCCTGCACGATCCCGGCGAGGAGCTCCGCGCCCTCGGTCAGGAACCGCTGGACGATCACCGGTCCACCCATTCGAGTTGCTGCCGCGCGAACCTCGTCGCTCGTGCGCAGGTCGAGGGCGACACCACCGGACTCGGTCTTGTGGGCACCGGCCGCAGCGGTCTTGACGACCGCGGGCAGCCCGAGCTCCTCGGCCGCCGCAGCGGCCTCGTCCGGCGTCTCGGCGCGGCGCTCGCCGACCAGGGGGATCCCGTAGGCCTCCAGCAGGGCGTGCGCGCGATCCGCGTCGAGCCAGCCTTCCTCGGCCGCCTCGACGATCGCTCGTGCTCGGGCGTGGTCGACCTCGACGTCCGGCACCGTGCCGGCGGGCCTCCGAAGCCAGGCCGCTCGCTGCGCAGCCAGCCCGAGAGCGTCGGCCGCCGACTCGGGGTATTCGAAGCTTCCGCGCGCAGAGCCGCCGGCGCTCATCACCACGGAGAGCAGCGGCTTGTCGGACTCCTTGGCGTAACGCGCGAGCAGCTCCTCGACGGCGCGAGGCTCCTCGACAACGGGCGGGACGAAGAGCGCGATCACGGCGTCGACATTCGGGTCGGCCAGAATCGGGCCGATCGTCCGTTCGTAGGTCGCGGCGTTGGCCGAGCCGAGCAGGTCGACGGGGTTCGCGAGGCTCGACTCCTTCGGGACGCTCTCTGCGAGGACGGCCCGCGTCTCCGGCGTCAGTTCCGGGAGGACGAGGCCGTGAGCCTCGCAGGCGTCGGCGCAGAGGATGCCGAGACCGCCCGCGTTCGTGAGAACGGCGACGCGGTTTCCAGCAGGCGCCGGGAGAGAGGTCAGGAGGACTGCGGTGTCGAGCAGTTCCTGCAGGCTTGTCGCCCGCAGCACGCCTGCTTCGCGGAAGAGCGCGTCGACGACGACGTCCGATCCCGCCAGGGCCGCGGTGTGAGAGGCCGCGGCGCGTGCGCCGGCGCTGCTCGTGCCGCTCCGCATTGCCAGAATCGGCTTCGAGCGGGCGACCCGACCCGCGACCCGGGCGAACTTGCGGGGGTTGCCGAACGATTCGAGGTAGAGAAGGACGGCGTCCGTCTCCGGATCGTCCTCCCAGTATTCGAGGAGGTCGTTCGACGACACGTCGGCCTTGTTGCCGATCGAGACGAACGCCGACAGGCCGAGCCCGCGTGCGTCCGCCTGCTCCAGCAACGCCAGCCCGAGCGCACCGCTCTGCGACGAGAACGCGATGCGGCCCGTTGGAAAGGAGCTCCGCGCGAACGTCGCGTTCAGGCGGCAGGCCGCCGACGCCACGCCCAGGCAGTTCGGCCCGATCAGGCGGGCGCCGTATCCCCGGACGAGCGCGAGCAGCTGCCCCTGGCGCTCGCGGCCCTCGGAGCCCGTCTCGGCGAATCCCGCCGAGATCACACAGATCGCACGGACCCCGGCGCGAAGCGCCGACTCGGTCGCAGCGAGCACCTGCTCCCCGGGCACGCAGACGACCGCGAGGTCGACGGGAGCCGGGATGTCCCCGATCGAGCGATAACCGGCAACGCCGCCGACCGGATCGCCCTTCTGGTTGACCGGGTAGGCGGCACCCGAGAAGTCGGCTGCGATGACATTGCGGAAGAGCTCTCCGCCGATCGTTCCCCGCCGGGCCGAAGCGCCGATCACCGCGACCGAGCTCGGCTTGAAGAACGACCCGAGCGACGCTGAGACGGCCGAGTGGTCTCGCTCCGCCATGCGGTCGAGCACCTCGGCGGATGTCTGGAGGGCGAACTCGACCTCGACGACGCCGCCGACGTAGCGGCGGCGAACCTCGAAGCCGGTGTCGCCGAACACGCGCAGCATCGCTGCGTTCTCGGGCAGGACCTGGGCGACGAACCGGTCGATGCCTGCGTCGCGCGCGTGCGCTGCCAACCGCTCGAGCAGACGGCTCGCGATGCCCCGGCGCTGGAACTCGTCGGCGACGACGAAAGCGACCTCTGCACGAGACGGATCCCGGAGCCGAATCCACGTCCCCAGGCCGATCACGCGCACGGCGCCGTCGCAGTCGACCAGCTCGCCGATCAGCGACAGGCTCTCGTCGCCGTCGCTGCGCAAGAACGAACTGATCAGGTGCGAGTCGACGCGGACCGAGCCCTGGAAGCGCAGGTAGCGGCTCTGCGGCGTCAGGCGCTCGAAGAAGTCGACCAGCGCCCGTTCGTCGGCGGCGGCGGTCGGTCGCAGGCGCAGCGTCGAGCCGTCCCGCAGGATGACGTCTTCCCGATCGGCGATCGCAACCACGCCAGCCACTGTCGCCGAGGCGGGCCGAGAGACCATCCGCCGCGGGCCGTGCAAATGATGCGGGAAACTACGTATCTGCCAGGATCCGCGCCCTGATTCCCACACGCGGCGCAGGCGGCACGATGGGGACGTCCGACGAGGAAGGAGCCCCACGATGAAGACGATCGTTCTAGCAACCGACGGCTCACCTTCGGCCGCGGAGGCAACGCTCCGCGCCGTCGAGCTTGCCGGCGCACTCGATGCGACCCTCGTCGCCGTTGCGGTCGAGCCCGTGGCAGTGCCCGCCTACAGCTACTACGGCTACTCGGAGGTCGTCACGGAGCTGGCCAGGCTGGGGGCCGAACAGGTGGACGAGGTCCTTGCACGGGCAAGCTCGATCGCGGCCGAGGCAGGCGTCCGCTGCGAGGCCGTGCACGCCGCCGGCACGATCTCCGACGAGATCTGCGCGGTCGCGGCGAAGCACCAGGCCAGGATGATCGTGATCGGCGCGCACGGCTGGGGGCGGGTTCGGCGTCTGCTCCACGGCAGCGTGTCGAGCGCGGTTCTCCACGACGCCCCCTGTCCGGTGCTCGTCGTCCGTGCCGACCAGGCTGCCCTCGAGAGAGCCGCGCCGGATGACCTCGTCCAGATCGTGCGTTGACAAAGCTCGTCTATGGCTCGGTGACCATCCGTGCCACACACAGCACGGCAACGACCGAGATCGCGACATCGTTTCCGAGGCACCACTGGCAGATCGCGCCGATCGGTCCGAGCTGAGCCCAGAGCAGGTACCCGCTGAAAGCGACGCCCACGAACGAGATCACGACGCCGGCGAATGCAGCTCCGCCGCCGCGGACAGCAGCGGTCGCGATGATCGCGATGTAGGCGATCAGGCCGAGCAGGGCGACCGGGACGCCGCCCAGCTCCGCGTATTTCGACTTCTGCACGGTCTCGCAGCCGCCGGTTGTGCAGATCGGGGCCGTGTGTGAGTAGTGGATGTAGGTCAGGTAGGTGGCGATCGCCGCGCCGACCAGGGCGACCGCGGCGATCGAGACCCTCAGCTTCACTTCAGCAGCGGGTCGAGCGCCGCGGCGAACGAAGCCGGGTCGAGCGCAGAGAGCTGCAACTGCGTCGGGAGCGCCGGAGGGCGCTGCACCATGAAGGTGGGAGTGCCGTTGATGCCGTACGTCTTCGCCGCGTTCTCGGCATTCCGCCACATGGTGGTGACGGGTGCGGTCAGGAAGGCCGCGGAGATCGAGTTGACGTTGGCGCCGGCGGCCTTCGCTGCGCTCGCGATCGTTGCGTCGTCGATCCAGCCGCTGTTCTCGGCTCCCTGCCGGGCATACAGCTCGTCGGACATCTGCCACAGCTTGTTCTGCAGCCCCGCCGCATAGTTGGCGCGCAAGCCGTACTCGGAGTTCGGGCCGATGATGTTGATGCCGCGGTACACGAGCTTGATCTTGCCGGTCCTCACGTAGTTCTTGACGACGCTCGGCAACGTGCCGTCGTTCCACTCCTGGCAATAGGGGCACTGTGGGTCTTCGAAGACCTGCACCGTGACCGGTGCCGACGCACGGCCGAGCGTGACGCCGTTCTGGGGGACACCGGCAAGGTTGACGGTGGACGTCGACGTGGTTGTCGTCGCATCCGCGCTCGTGGTGGTGCTCGACGAACCGCCGCCCGTCCCCACAGCGATCAGAACAACGACGACCACGATCGCGCCGAGCGCGGCGGCGACGATCAAGTAGAGACGGGACCGGTTCACGCGCACAGCATGCCCGAGTCGAGCACTCTCCGCGCGATGGAGACCGGCGACGCAAGCAGGAGTAGGCTCCCACTCGTGGTGCAGCTCTCGAGCCGGGTCGAGCACACGGACGACTTCGCGCGCCGGCACGCCCGGCTCGAGGCGCTGGTGGAGGAGTTGCGGGCGCGGACGGCGCTGGTGGCCGCGGGCGGCGGCGAGGCGGCGGTGGAGCGCCATCGTGGACGCGGCAAGCTGCTCGCCCGGGACCGGATCGACCGGCTCGTCGATCCGGGAACGGCCTTTCTGGAGTTGAACGCGCTGGCTGCGTGGGAGGTCTACGGCGGCGAGGCCCCGAGTGCCGGGATCGTGACGGGGATCGGTGTCGTCGAGGGGCGGGAGTGCGTGATCGTGGCGAACGACGCGACGGTCAAGGGCGGCTCGTACTTCCCGCTCACCGTGAAGAAGCATCTGCGCGCGCAGGAGATCGCCGAGGAGAACCGGCTGCCGTGCCTCTACCTCGTCGACTCCGGTGGTGCCTTCCTGCCGCTGCAGGCCGAGGTATTTCCCGACCGGGATCACTTCGGTCGGATCTTCTTCAACCAGGCGCGCATGTCGGCGAAGGGGATCCCGCAGATCGCGGTGGTGATGGGGTCGTGCACGGCCGGCGGTGCGTATGTGCCGGCGATGAGCGACGAGACGGTGATCGTCCGCGGGACCGGGACGATCTTCATCGGCGGGCCGCCGCTCGTGAAAGCGGCGACCGGACAGGATGTGACCGCGGAGGAGCTCGGCGGCGCAGACGTTCACGCGCGACATTCGGGCGTCGCCGACCACTACGCCACCTCCGACGAGCATGCCCTGGCGATCGCCCGCCGGATCGTCGCGAACACGCACGGACGCAGGCCCGAGCTGCCGTGGACGCGCCTGCCGGCGACGCCTCCCGCGGTCGATCCCTCCGACCTCTACGGCGTGATTCCCGACGACCATCGGACGCAGATGGACGCGCGCGAGGTGATTGCGCGAATCGTCGACGCCAGCCGCTTCGACGAGTTCAAGACGCTGTACGGCGAGACGCTCGTCTGCGGCTGGGCTCACATCGAGGGCTTCCCCGTCGGGATCCTCGCCTCGAACGGTGTCCTCTTTGCCGAGAGCGGGCAGAAGGGCGCGCACTTCATCGAGCTGGCCTGCAAGCGGCGAGTGCCGCTGGTCTTCCTGCAGAACATCACCGGTTTCATGGTCGGCAAGGAGTACGAGGCCGGAGGGATCGCCCGCGACGGCGCCAAGCTCGTGATGGCCGTCGCCTGCGCCGCCGTGCCGAAGTTCACCGTCGTCACCGGCGGATCGTTCGGAGCCGGCAACTATGGCATGTGCGGCCGCGCCTACTCCCCACGCCAGCTCTGGATGTGGCCGAACGCCCGCATCTCGGTGATGGGCGGCGAGCAGGCGGCAACCGTGCTGACGATGGTCGGCGACGCCGATGCCGATGAGATCCGTGCCAAGTACGAGCTGGAGGGCAGTCCCTACTACTCGACCGCGCGGCTCTGGGACGACGGCATCATCGACCCGCTCGACACGCGCCGCGTGCTCGCGCTCGGCATCTCCGCGGCGCTCAACGAGCCGATCCCGGAGACGACCTTCGGCGTCTTCAGGATGTAGTGAATTAGAGTTCCGGCGTGGGCTACTCCGCGTTCCGGATCGAGATCGGTGCGTGCCCCGGCGGCTACGAGGCTCACGGGCCGTTCTAGTCCGGCTCGTCCTCTGGAACCTCGCGGATTCGCCGACCAACGTCGGTGACCTGCGGCGTCACCTCCAGGACGAGGCGGTGGACGCGTTCGAATCGGTGCCGGGGCTGCCCTTCCTGGCCTGGTTCTCGGACGAGGCGACCGAGCGCTGGGGTGCGATCTACTTCTTCGAGTCGCGCGAGGCGTCCGAGCAGCAGCTGCCCTCGCGTGCGCGCGCGCTGATCGGCAAGGATCCCGACGTGGTCGAGGTGTTCGACCTGGAGGCATCGGTGTCCGCCGCCGCGGAGCTCGCGCGGCTCGGGCTCGCGTTCGAATGAGCGCGCTTCGCGTGGAACAGGACGGGGCGCTGCTTCAAATCGCCCTTGCGAGGCCAGAGCAGCGAAACGCGTTCGACGCGGCGCTGATCGCGGAGCTGACACATGCGTTCGCCGTGGTCGGCGACGAGATCCGAGTGGTGCTCCTCACCGGCGACGGCCCGTCGTTCTCGGCAGGTGCGGACGTCGACTGGATGCGCTCGTCGATCGAGCTCGGCCACGAAGAGAACGTCTCCGACGCGCTGCGCCTGCGCGCGATGCTGGACGTGATCGATGGATGTCCGGCCCCGGTCGTCGCCCGCGTCCAAGGACATGCCCTCGGCGGGGGCTGCGGCCTTGTTGCGTGCTCCGACATCGTCGTGTGCGAGCCCGCCGCACAGTTCGCGTTCAGCGAGGTGAAGCTCGGGATCGTGCCGGCGGTGATCTCGCCCTTCGCGCTCGCGAAGATCGGCTCGAGCGCCGCCCGCCGCTACTTCGTCACGGGCGAGCGGTTCTCGGCCGAGGTCGCCCTGCGCATAGGGCTCGTGCACGAAGTCGACCCAGACCTCGACGACGCCGTCGAGCGGGTGCTCGGCGAGCTGCTCTCGGCCGCACCTGAAGCGGTCCGCGCGGCGAAGCTGCTCGGCCGCGCACCACTGTCTGCGCAGGAGACGGCGGAACTGATCGCCGCACGCCGCACGAGCGCCGAGGGACAGGAAGGCCTGCTGGCGTTCCTCGAACGACGTCCGGCGAGGGGCGCCGACGGCTCCTCGTGGGGCGTCTTCAAGCGCGACTGAGCAGGCACGGCAGCGCCCCGGCCGTGGCCGGTAGAGCACTCAGGGGCCCGCTGCAGGCACGTGCACGGAGACCGGCGGCGTCACCGCGGTCGCGAACGACGAGCCACCCTGCACCTCGACGCGGTAGCTGCCCGGGCGCAGCACGCCGTTGAAGACTCCGCGCGAGCTCGCGACGGGCCGCCAGCGTCTGCCGGGTCAGCCGCTGCACCTGCAGCGGAAGTGACGGTGAGACGCGTGCGTGCAGACTCCCGTCGCTCTCGGTCAGGGACACGCGAGGCGTCACCTGCATGAGCACCGTGTCGCCGGCCAGGCCGTTGTACGCGAGGCGTAGGTCCGTCGATCGGACCGCGGCAATCGACACGGCGAACCGCCCGGTCGGTGCCGGACTGATGTGACGCACCGTCTGCCAGCCCCGGTCGGTGCGTTCCTGAAGCCGTGCCTTGCCGAGACCCCGCAGCCACCCGCGAACGACGACGTGGTCCCCGTAGACGAGGCGGCGGGGCGCATCGTCGAGCGTCATTGCATGAATCTCGAAATCCGAGGATCCGAGGTCGAACCTCGCGCGCACGACACGACCGGGGAGCTCTTCCCAACCGCTGGACGACAGCACGCGAACGGCTCGCGCGCGGCCCGACGAGTTGGGTACGACGCGCAGGTCGCGCACGCCGCTCACGTGGAGAACGCTCGAGACCTGCTGCGCCGTGAGCACCCTGGTCGGCCAGACGTGATGCGGTGAGATGTAGTCGTATGGGTCGGCGACGGACACGAGGTACGGCACCTGCTGCGCGCGCGGCCACGCGTCGTGGATCGAAGACGTCCGACCGCCCGACGTCGAGAAGTAGTAGGCGGGAATGATCGTGTCATGCCACTCGAGCACCTGGCCGGCGGTTGCACCGACCGCCAGGTTCGTCTCGGTTCGCTCGGCCCGGATGCCGCCGTAGACCTGCGAACGGTCGTCGGGAAACACATCGAAGTCCGCGCCCGGTCTCAGGGTCGCGAGTGTGTAGGAGCGTGCCGCCACCGCCTGCGCCGCATAGGTCTGTGCATGCCAACCGACCGGAACCTCCGACGGCACGACACCCCGCAGGTAGCGGTCGAGGGGGAGAACGTTCACCGCCGTCAATCCGCCCGGCTTCTTCGTGACGACGATGTCGCCGCGGTAGCCGGCGCCGCCGAGCGACAACGGCTGCGCTCCGGCCTCGAACCGCACGGGAAACGTGAGCCCTTCGAGCCGCCGCCGGACGACGAGCGTCCGCGGCTTCAGATGCTGCTTGTGGCCGCGCGCGTCGACGGCGAGGAACGGTGCTGCAGACCCGATGCGCAACGCCGGTTGGCCCTGTTGCAGCAGGACACGCACCGTGCGCGCTCCTGCCTGGGCGATGTGCGTCTCCGGGTAGTAGTGCGAGAGGATCTGGCGATAGCCGGACCCGTGGCGCGCATAGCCTTCTGCGCCCCACTGGCTCATCCCGACTCCGTGCCCCCATCCCCTGCCGTCGAGCAGGAAGACCGTGCCGGCATGCGCGAGCCCCGGAAAGACGAAGGCCGCAAGTAGGACGATCCAGATCCTCATCGCGGATCGGCAGGTTAGCTGCCGCCGGAGGCTCTTGCGGATGCGGGGACGGCTAGGGTCCCGCGCGTGCAGAAGGTGCTGGTCGCGAACCGCGGTGAGATTGCGCTCCGGGTCTTTCGCGCCGCGCGCGAGCTGGGGCTCGGTGCCTTCGCCGTCGTCGCGCCCGACGACATCGGCTCGCTGCACGCACGCTCCGCCGACGAGGTCGTTGAGATCGCCTCGTACCTCGACGCCGCCGAGCACATTCGCGCCGCCACACGGATGGGCGCGGATGCGATTCATCCGGGGTACGGGTTCCTCGCCGAGAACGCCGACTTCGCAGAGGCAGTCGAGGCCGCGGGCCTGACCTGGGTCGGACCGCCGCCGTCGGCGCTGCGGGCCGGGGGCGACAAGCTTGCAGCGAAGCGGATCGCGGCCGACGCGGGCATCCCCACGATCCCCGAGGCGGGCGAGACGCTCATCGTCAAGGCGGCGGCGGGCGGCGGCGGGCGCGGCATGCGTGTGGTGCGGCCGGGGGCCGACCTCGACGAGGCGGTCGAGGCAGCCCGGCGCGAAGCCCAGTCGGCGTTCGGCGACGGCCGCGTGTACCTCGAGCGCTACCTCGAGCGGCCCCGGCACATCGAGGTTCAGCTGCTCGCGGACAGCCACGGAACGGTGCTCGCGCTCGGCGAGCGCGATTGCTCGGTGCAGCGCCGCCACCAGAAGATCCTCGAGGAGTCGCCGTCGCCGGCCGTCGACCCGGAGCTGCGCGTACGGCTGAGCGACGCTGCCGTGCGCTTTGCACGCGCAATCGGCTACGTCGGAGCGGGAACCGCCGAGTTCGTGCTCGAGGGACGCGAGTTCTTCTTCCTCGAGCTGAACGGGCGGATCCAGGTCGAGCACCCCGTGACGGAGGCGGTCACCGGGATCGACCTCGTGCAATGGCAGCTCCGGATCGCAGGGGGCGAGACCCTCGACGTCGATCCGGACGCGCGTGGAGCGGCAGTCGAGGTGCGACTGTACGCCGAGGACCCGCGGACGCTTCTCCCGCAGGCAGGGCGAATCGACACGTTGCGCCTGCCCGCGTCGATCCGCGTCGAGACCGGCGTTGCCGAAGGCGACGAGATCGGCACCCGTTACGACCCCCTGATCGCGAAACTGATCGCACACGGCGGGACGCGAGGCGAGGCGCTCGACCGCCTCGCAGGCGCACTCGCCGAGACCGCCGTCGGCGGCGTGACGACCAACCTGACGTTCTTGCGCTGGCTCGTGGCGCACCCCGCGCTGCGCGCGGGCGGGGCGACCACGGCGTTTCTCGTCGAGCACCCACCGCTGTCCGCGTTTCCCGCCTCGCTGCCGGCGGGCCTTTGGCGCGGCGCCTTTCGTCTCAACCTCCCCGCTCCCCCATCCCAGCCGCCGCCCGAGGTCGATGCAGGTGCGCACACGCACGGGCCCGGGGAGGAGTCGAGCACGATCGTGGCGCCGATGCCGGGCACTGTGATCAAGGTGAACGTTCAGGCAGGCTCGGCCGTGGAAAGCGGCGATCCGCTCGTCGTGCTGGAGGCGATGAAGATGGAGACGCCTCTCGCCTCCCCGTACGACGCGACAGTGCGCGCCGTTCACGTCGCGGAAGGCGACCGTGTCGCGGGCGGCGCACCGCTCGTCGAGCTCGCCGACTAGAAGATCTTCTGGAGCTTCATGGCTGCGCCCATGTCGCCCTTGATCTTCAACTTGCCGGTCATGTACGCCGTCGTCGCATTCTGTTCGCCGCTGGCGATCTTCTCGAACGTCTCGGCCGACGCCTCGATCGTCGCGTCCGCGGTTCCGTCACCCTCCTTCACGGCGAGCGCACCATCGGCGATGTTGACGAGCCACTTGCCTTCGCCGTCGATGTCGAACAGATACGAGTTCGTCATCCCTGCGAGGTTCAACGCGTCCGCCCGCGATTCGAGGGTGTCGAAGAATTCCCTGGCTGCCACTGCTGCATCCGCTCCTTGATCGTAGGTCGACTCGCGGTCAAGCTACCGGAGCGGCCGACCAGGCGGAGCCCACCCGCGGCAGATGCCGCTCGATGAGCAGATGCGAGAGCCGACTCTGGGCGGCCGCGAGCCGGCGGCGGTTCTCCTCGAGCTCGCCCTGCCCGGCGCCGCTCGCGCGCAGCTCCTGCCGCTCCGCGACGATCCGGCCGATCTCCTCGGTCAGAGTCTCCACCGTATGACGTACCGCCCTGTTGTCACGCGCCGCTCGCATGTGTCTCCTCAGGCCAATCGGCCGCTGGAACGGTTCCGTCATGCCACGAAAGGGGGTTTCGACACATCGCCCTCCGCTCCTCGGTTACCATCGCCCCCCGATGCGTGCCGACCCGAGGGCGCTTGCGTGAACTTCGACGTTGAGCGCGAGCACAAGTTGGTGCGGGACACCGTTCGCCGATTCGCACTCGAGAGAATCGCGCCCCTCGCCGAGGAGCTCGACCGCGAGAAGCGGTTTCCCTACGAGCTCGTCGCCGAGCTGGCCGAGCTAGGGCTGATGGGCATGACGATCCCGGAGACCTACGGCGGCGGCGGCACCGACACGCTCTCGTACGCGATCGCGATCGAGGAGCTGGCGCGGATCGACTCGTCGGTCGCGATCACCGTGGCGGCGCACCACTCGCTCGGCACGCTCCCGATCTACTCGTTCGGCACGGAGGCCCAGAAGCAACAGTGGCTGCCCGACCTGGCGTCGGGCAAGGCGCTCGCCGCGTTCGGGCTGACCGAGGCGAACGCAGGGTCGGATGCCGGCGCGACGCACACGACGGCCACGCTCGACGGCGGTGAGTGGGTCGTCGACGGCTCGAAGATCTTCATCACCAACGCCGGCACGGACATCACCGCGTGCGTGACGATCACGGCGCTCACCGGCGAGGGTGAGATCTCGAACATCATCGTGCCCAACGGGACGCCGGGGTATGCGATCTCCGAGCCGATGCAGAAGCTCGGCTGGCGCGCCTCCGATACACGTGAGCTGTCGTTCCAGAGCGTGCGCGTCCCCGAGGGGAACCTGCTCGGCCGGCGCGGTGAGGGCTTCCACCAGTTCATGCAGATCCTCGACGGCGGACGCATCTCCGTCGCCGCGATGGGCGTGGGGCTCGCGCAGGGCTGCTACGACCTCGCCTCGAGCTACGCCCTCGAGCGTGAGCAGTTCGGCCGCCCGATCGCGAAGTTCCAGACGGTGCAGGCGATGCTGGTCGACATTGCCACGGAGGTCGAGGCCGCTCGCAACCTGGTCTGGAAGGCCGCGTGGGAGAAGGACGAGGGACGCGACTTCGGCAAGACCGCCGCAATGGCCAAGCTCTTCTCCGGAGAGCTCTCACACCGCGCTGCGAACTGGGCGCTCCAGATCCACGGCGGTTATGGCTTCATGGACGAATATGCGATCTCGCGGCTCTACCGCGACCAGAAGATCCTCGAGATCGGCGAAGGGACGAATGAGGTTCAGCGGATGGTCATCGCGAAGTATCTGGGCCTCTAGCGTCGCCGCGGCGCTCGTCTTCGCGGCGCCGGCGGGTGCGCACCTCTCTGTCAACCCGGACCAGGTGCACACCGGCGCTCTCGTCGACCTCGTCTTCTCCGTCCCGAACGCCGCCGACCCGGCGGGTCTCGATCAGGTCACCATCGAGGTCCCGGCCGACTTCGTGCTCGACGACGGTGAGGCGATCGCCGGCTGGACGCAGTCGCGCACCGGCCAGACCCTCAGCTGGAAGGGCGGCAGCATTCCGCTGCGGCAGTACGCGCGCTTCGGGATTCGCGGCACCGCGCCCGCGGAGCCCGGCACGGTGCCGTTCACGGTGCGCGTCGCCGACCGGGCCGGCACGTCGACCACCTACCGGATCGCGTTGCAAGCGGTCGGCCACGGCCCGCGCGACAACGGAGCGCGCTCGCTCGGCGAGGCGGCACTCATCGTCGCAGTGGTCGGCGCGGGACTGGCTCTGGCAGCGCTGTTCGCGCTGTTGTACGTGTGGCTGCGGCCGCCCCCTGCGTGAGTTAACCTCGGGAGCCGTGCTGCTCTTTCGGCAGTTCGTGGACGACGACCTCGGGTGCGCCTCGTACCTGGTCGGCGACCCCGAGGCCGGCGTCGCCGTCGTCGTCGACCCGTCGTTTCGGATCGAGCAGTATCTGCAGGCGGCACACGCAGCCGGAGTGCGGATCGAGCGGGTCCTGGAGACACATACCCACGCCGACCATCTTTCCGGGCACGGGCGGTTCGCGCTCGAGCATGGCGTACCGGTCGCGATCCACTCGATCGCTGTGCCCGACTATCCCTTCGAGCCGCTCGCCGACCGGGAGGTCGTGGAAGTCGGGGCGGCGCGGATCCGCGTCGTGCACACGCCCGGCCATCGTCCTGAGCACTGCGCGTTCGTCGTCGACGAACGGATTGCGCTGACGGGGGACTCGCTGTTCGTCGGCGACGCGGCACGACCGGATCTGGCGGTCGCCGCGCGCGAAGGGGCCCAGGATCTCTTCCACTCGCTGGCGAAGCTGGCCGCGCTCGGCGACGAGGTCGAGGTGTACCCCGGTCACGTCGCCGGCTCGCTCTGCGGCGGCAACATGAGCAGCGAGCGGTCGTCGACGATCGCGCACGAGCGCGAGACGAACAGCGCGCTCGGCTTCCGCGATGTGCAGGAGTTCGTGCTGGTGTCCGCCTCGGTGTCGACACCGCGCCCGCCGACCACCGCGCTCGTCGTGTCGCTGAACCGCGGGCCTTGGATCGGCCGTCCCGCCGACCTGACCGAGCGCGCACAGCCCGGAGACGCGACCGTGTTGGACGTCCGCCCGTTCGCCGACCATACCGCCGGTCACGTGCCGGGGTCGATCAGCGTTCCGGTCACCGGTTCCTCGTTCGGGACGAAGGCGGGGTTCGTCCTGGCGGCGGACGAGCCGGTGGTCCTGCACGCGCGCTCGCGCGACGAGGCACTGAGAGCGCAGTGGGGGCTCTGGGCGATCGGCAAGCTCGACCTGGCGGGATACGTCCTCTCACCACATGCGAGCGAGACTCTGGCGACCGTCGGCGTCCCGGAGCTGAAGCGGCTGCTCGAGACCGCCGACGTCCAGCTCGTCGACGTGCGGGAGACGACAGAACGCGACGACGGGTACATACCCGGCTCCCGCAGCATCCCCTACCGGCTCATCCGCAGGCTCGGCTGCGGCGCGCTCGAGCGGTCGAGGCCGGTCGTCACGGTGTGCGAGAGCGGCCCCCGCGCCGCGATCGCCGCGTCCCTGCTCCAGCGCGACGGCTTCGACGTGCGGGCCGTCGCCGACGGCGGCATCGCCGACTTCACCGACACGGTGTCGTTCCGGCGTTGCGGTGGTCCGTGAACGCCGATCCTCGAGACCTCGCCGCACTGCGAGCCGAGCTCGAGCAACTCGAGCGCGACGAACACGAGGTTTCCGCCTACCGGCGGAAGCTGCACGAACGGATCGACAGGTTCCCGAGCGAGGCCGCAGTGAACGAGGAGCGCCAGGTGTCGGACAAGCGGCGGGCGCTGCATCGCCGGATCGACGAGCTTCGCGACCTCCTGGCATAGACTGGCGCCGCGGATGAATGTCGTTGTCACCAATCTCAAGGGCGGCGTCGGCAAGACGACGACCGCCGTTTATCTCTCGGCGGTCGCGGTCGCGAAGGGATACGAGCCCGTGCATCTCATCGACGCGGACCGGCAGGCTTCGTCGGCCGAGTGGCTGGAGGAACGCCCGTGCGACGGGGTGACCGTCGTCGAAGCACCCTCCGAGCGGACGCTGGCACGCGCGATGAGCCGGCACGACGGCCTGGCGGTCGTCGACACGCCACCCGGCGACGAGCGCCTCGTGCAGTCCGCCATCAACGCGGCCGACGCCGTGATCATCCCGACCCGGGCGGGCGGGGTCGAGTACCCGAGGGTGGTCGCGACGCTCGAGATGATCCCCACCCGCACGCCACGCGGAGTCATCATCGCAGCGGCACGGCTGGGCACGAACGACCTCGAGGAGACGATCTCCTGGTGGAGAGGAGAGAACGTGCCGGTCTGGGGCGTGATCCCGGAGCGCGTGGGCATCGCCGCCGGGCCCGAGTCCCGCCTCTACCGTGAGGGCCTCCGCGGATACGAGACCGTCCTGCGACGAGCCCTGCGGAGGGCGAAAGCGGCGTAGCAGCCGCCCTGCGACGACCGCTTATCTGAGACGCTCGAACTCGTAGCCGGCGGCGGCGAGAGCCCCGCAGAGCTCGACGCAATGCTCCTCGTCACGCGTGACGAGCGTCAACTCGACTCCCGTGCGGACGAGGCCGATGCCGGTCCCCTCACGCCGATGGTTCACCTCGACGATGTTGCCGCGCCGGTCGGCGACCAGCTGCAGCAGCTTCAGCAGCTCACCCGGATGGTCGCTGACGCTGGTGCGCAACACGAGAAAACGGCCGGCCCGCGCGAGGCCGTGCCGCACCACCGACATGAGAAGCGTCGCGTCGATGTTGCCGCCGGAGAGAAGAGCGCATACGCCGCCCGAGCCGCCGACATTCCCTCCGAGCAATGCAGCCACCGAGGCGGCGCCGGCGCCTTCGACGACGAGCTTCGAGCGCTCGAGCAACAGCGTGATCGCCTCGGCGATCTCCTCGTCCTCGACGTGGACGATCTCGTCGAGCAGCTCGCCGAGGATCGACATCGTCAGCTCGCCCGGATGCTTGACGGCGATGCCGTCCGCGATCGTCCCCTGCCCCTGCCGGCCGGCCTGCACGCCGACCAGGCGAACGCCCGGGCGAAGCGCCCTCAGCGCGATCGCGATTCCCGAGGCGAGCCCACCGCCCCCGATCGGCAGGAGAAACGTCTCCGCGTCCGGCAGCTGCTCGGCGAGCTCGAGGCCGAGCGTGCCCTGGCCCGCGATCACGGCCTCGTCCTCGAAGGCATGCACGAAGGTCGCGCCCGCCGCTTCTGCGTGCGCGATCGCCTCGGCGAGGGCATCGTCGAACATCGCGCCTGCGAGCACGGTCTCGGCCCCGTAGTTGCGCGTCGCGTCGACTTTCGCCATCGGAGCGTCCCGCGGCATGTAGACGGTGGCCCTGATCCCCAGCTCGCGGGCCGCGAAAGCGACGGCCTGGCCGTGGTTCCCGGCGCTCGCAGCGACCACCCCGGCCTCCCGCTCGGCGCTGCCGAGGCCGGTCAGCTTGTTGACGGCGCCGCGGATCTTGAACGAGCCGGTGCGCTGCAGGTTCTCCGCCTTCAACCAGACGCGGCGGCCGGCCCGCCTCGAGAGCGTCTCGGACCCGTAGACCGGGGTCGCGCGCGCATGGCCCGCGACGCGCTCGCGCGCTGCTTCGAGCTCAGGGAGTGTTGGAGCCGTCTGCGTCGCCAACGTGGAACACCTTCCGGAGGATTTCACGAACCGCGGTCAACGGGTCGAGCCGACGCGCCTGAACCTCGTCCAGCAGTCGCTGCAGCTCGGCATCATCCTGCACCGCGCGCTCGATGTGCCGACGCGCCCGGTTCGAGGCGACCTGAAACACCTCCGAAGCGAGGTTGCGGCGGCGACGCTTCTCGAGCTCGCCCTCCGCCTCGAGCCACGCGCGATGCTCCTTGATCTTCTCCCACAACGTCTCGACACCCTCGCCGCGCATCGCCTCGGTGAGCACGATCGGCGGCCGCCAGCCTTCGCGCGGGCCGAGCGCGAGCACCTGCCTGACCTCGTTGAGCATCGTCTTCGCCATCGGGTGGTCCTGCTTGTTGACCGCGATCACGTCCGGGATCTCCATGATCCCGGCCTTCAGCGCCTGGATCGAGTCACCGGAGCCGGGCATCAACGCGAGTACCACCGTGTCGGCGATCGAGAGCACCCCGACCTCGCTCTGGCCTGTGCCCACCGTCTCGAGGAAGACGATGTCCTTCCCGGCCGCGTCGAGCACGAGCAGCGTCTGCAGGGTCGTCTCGGCGAGCCCGCCGAGATGCCCGCGGGTGCCCATCGAACGGATGAAGACGTCGGGATCGAGAAAATGGTCCGTGAGGCGGATCCTGTCGCCGAGCAGCGCCCCCTGCGTGAACGGGCTCGAAGGGTCGACCGAGATCACGCCGACCGTCCGATCCTCCCCGCGCACCAGGCGGATCAGTGCGGAGGCGAGGGTCGACTTGCCGACCCCGGGCGGACCGGTCAGGCCGACGGCGAAGGCGTGCCCCGTCTTCGGATACACGTCGCTCACAACCTCGTACGCGAGTGGGTCGCCGTTCTCGACGAGCGTGATCGCACGCGCGAGCGCGCGGCGGTCGCCCGCCAGCACCGATTCGACGAGACGCTCGCGCGTCCAGTTGCGCCGCTCGCTCACGCTCGGATGCTACGCAGCCAACTCACGGACGACAGCCGGCTGCGGTCTCACGCCCCGCGCGAGCACGTAGGCGGTGAGGCCGCCGCCCGCGGTCAGGACGCCCGCCACCGCATACGTCCAGCGGGCGCCGACGGCATCCGTCAGCGCCCCCGCCGCGATCATCGCGATTCCGAGGAGCGCGTTGTGCGCGCTGATGATCAGGGTGAACGCCCGCCCGCGAAGCCGGTCGATCGTGTGCTCCTGGATGATC
This sequence comes from uncultured Thermoleophilia bacterium, assembly GCA_963826485.1. Lineage (GTDB taxonomy): Bacteria > Actinomycetota > Thermoleophilia > Gaiellales > Gaiellaceae > PALSA-600. The sequence goes on along the minus strand of CAWGXF010000006.1, from coordinate 247,661 downwards.
AGCACGGTCATCGGGAACGTGACGCCGTTGCCGAAACCGGCGAGTGCCATCGCGAGCGCGGCGACCCACACGTTCGGCGCCAGTGCGGCGCCGGTGATCCCGGCTGCCCACGGGACGAAACCCAGCGGATAGACACGCAGGGGCCTGCGGCCCCCGACGACCGCTCCCGTGATCAAGCTCCCGGCGACGAGACCGGCGCCGCTGGCGGTCCAGAGCAGGCCGTAGCCGAACGCCCCGGCGCCGAGCGAGCGTGTCGCGAGGAAGATCTCGGAGACGTTGACGAGGCCGCCCGCCAGCATGGTCAGCCCGAAGGCCACGAGCACGATCACGAGCGGACGGGACCGCTTGAACATGGCGAGCCCGTCCCCGAGGTCGCGCCAGCGGCCGCGGGTGATGCCCTGCTCGCTCTGGAGGAACTCGGCCGGTATCCGGACGAGCAGCGCCGCCGACAACAGGAAGGTGGCCGCGTTGATCCAGTAGACGAGGTCCGGGCTGGACCACGCCACGATCGCCCCGCCGAGAACCGGGCCGACCGCGGTCGCGAGCCAGTCGGTCGCCTGCAGCAGCGACGTGGCGCTCGCCAGATCGCCCTCCGAGACGAGATTCGGCACCCCCGCCAGCACAGCCGGCCGGAAGAACGAGTTGGCGATCCCGGCGATGCCCGCGAGCAGGACGATCGCGAGCGGTGTGCCGACGAACGGCAGAGCACAGAACACGGCCAGGCGCACGAGGTCTGCATTCACGACCAGGCGCTTGCGCGAGAGCACGTCGACCAACTGGCCCGCAACGAGCCCGACGATCACCGACGGCAGGAAGGTGGCGATGAAGAGGGCACTCACCCACCAGGGCGATTCGGTGCGTTGCTCGATGTCGACCGTCAACGCGATCGTGGCCATCCAGGTCCCGACACCGGAGCCGAGCGTGGCGAAGAAGAGCAGCCGGAAGTTGTCGTACCGGAGCGCCGGCATGCGCCGGCTAAGCGACAACCGTTCGCTCACGCGTGCGCGAGCGCCCGTCCGAGCGCCGCCGCGAGCACATCGAGCTCCTCCGGAGTGCCGACGGAGATCCGAATCGCGGTCGGCGAGCCGAAGCCGGAGAGCGGCCGCACGATGACCCCCTCGTGCAGGAGCCGGTCGAAGAGCCCGTCCGCGTCGGTGCCCGTGTCCACGTAGAGGAAGTTGCCCACCGACGGGACGGGCTCGAGGCCGTTGTCGACGAGCATCGACTCGAGACGCTCCAGCCCCTCGGCGTTCACTGCGCGACGCCGTGCGATCTCCGCGACCTCGCCGATGCTCGCAACCGCCGCAGCCTGCGCCGGCGTCGTCACGTCGAACGGCCGCCGCACCTTCGCCATCGCCGTACACACCGATGAAGCGGCGACGGTGTATCCGACGCGCAGGCCCGCGAGCCCGTAGATCTTGGAGAACGTCCGCAGCACCGCGACGCGATGCCCCGCCTTCAGATAGCGCTCGACGGCATCCGGGTAGTCGGGTCTCGCGATGTACTCGAAGTACGCCTGGTCGACGACGGTGAGGACGTGTCCGGGAACGCGGTCGAAGTAGGCGTCGAGCTCGGCCGCGGTGTTCATCGTCCCGGTCGGGTTGTTCGGGTGGCAGATGTACACGAGCTTCGTCCGCTCGTCGATCTCGTCGAGCAGGGCACCGAGCTCGTACCGATGATCGACGAGCGGGACGAGCGTCGTCTCGGCTCCCTGCTTGCGTGCGTAGATGACATAGCTCGGGAACGAGGGCCAGCCGCAGACGATGCGATCGCCGGGGTCGAGGACCGCCTGGCTGATCATGTCGATGCACCCGTCGGCGCCCGCCCCCACGCTGATCTCGTCGAATGCCACCCCGTGCCGTTCGGCCAGCGCCTCGTGCAGCCGGTAGCTGCCGCCGTCCGGGTAGCGGTTCAGGTCCCGGGCAGTGCGGTCGAGCGCCTCGAGCGCCGCCGGGAACGGGCCGAACGGGCCCTCGTTCGAGGCGAGCTTGATCACCCGCTCGAGCCCGAGCTCGCGCTGGACGTCCTCGACGGGCTTTCCCGGCTGATACGGGGTCAGCCCGCTGACGGTGGGCCGAAAGAAGGCATCCTCGAAGTCCTCGAACCCGCTCGTCACATCGCTGGACCCTACCCATCTGGGGCCGCGCGGGTACATCTACGCTTGCAGGGATGCCGGAGCTCGGCCTCTTCCCGCTTCCGATCGTGCTCGTCCCGACCGAGCGGATCCCGCTGCACATCTTCGAGCCGCGCTACCGGGAGCTGATCGACGAGTGCGTCGCGTCGAGCACGGAGTTCGGGCTCGCGCTCTCGACCGGCGACGGCGCCGTGCACGAGGTCGGGACTCGAGCCCGGGTCGCCGACGTGCTCGAGGTGCTCGACGACGGCCGGATGAACGTCATCGTGGAGGGCGGAGATCGCTTCCGCCTGCTCGAGCTCACGACGGGCCGGGCGTTCACCACCGGCATCGTCGAGCAGCTCGAGGACGACGACGATCTGGCCGACAACGCCGACGTCGAGCACGCGCTCGAGCTGTTCGGCGACCTGGCTGCGATGGCGGAGAGCGACGTCGACGTCCCCGATCCGTCGTCGCCGACGTTCGACTGGGAGCTGGCGGCGCGTGTCGACTTCGGCGCCGACCCGAAGCAGGAGATCCTCGCGATGACCTCGCCGCGGCTCCGCATGGCCCGACTGGTCGAGGTGCTCGAGACGTCGCTCGAGGCGCTTCAGGCCGAGCAGCTCCTGCGCGAGCGCGCCGGCCGCAACGGCAAGGTCACGCCGCTCGATCCAGAGGAGTGACGCAGCCGGCTCACGAGCCGGTGACGATTCCCGCACCGCCGCGGCGGGCATCGCCGGCCGCGGCGAGCAAACCGTCCTTCAACTCGACGCCGTTCGTGCCGCCGAAGAAGAGGTTGCGCCTGCGCCAGCGCACGACCTCGTATCCGAACGACTCGACGCGATCGAGCACCGCCGGATCGAACCCGCCCTCGCAGTGAACGTGCGGCTCGTCGACATGCACCCTGGGCTGGTCGATTGCCGCCCCCACGTCGAGGCCGTGGGCGACGACATGTGCGATCACCTGCATGATCGCTCCGCGCAACCGCACCGATCCGGCACTGCCGACGACGAGACGCGGCCCCCCGCCGCCGACCACGACCGTCGGCGCCATCATGCTCGTGAGCCGCCGGCCGGGCGCGGTCGGGCCGCCCGCCACGAGGTCGTACTCGCCGAGCATGTTGTTCAGGTGGATCCCGGTGCCCGGGACGATCACGCCCGAGCCGGAGCCGGTCGATGAGGAGAGCGACGCGGCCGTTCCGTCGGAGTCGACTGCGGACACGTGCGTCGTCCCGGCCGGCGCCGGCTCGACGACGCCCGGGGCTCCCGCCTCCATCCGGGCCAGACCGCGATCGACCCCCTCGTCGGACAGGAGGCGCCGCGCGAGACCGCCGCGGTGCAGACCACTCGTGAAGCCCTCCTCACGGACCCGCGTCTGCTCGCGCATGACCTCGACGAGCGAGGCGATCGACTCGGCGCTTCCGGGCCCGCCGCGCCCCGCGCGGGCGAGCAGTGCCAGCCCGTAGGCGATCAGGATCCCACCCGACGACGGCGGCGGGTTCGAGATCACCTCGTGCCCGAGGTAGGAACACGGACCGGGCGGCGCCAGACGACGCGGTAGGCGGCCAGGTCGCACCCGGTGATCCTCCCGCCGCCCTCGCTCATCGTCTGCACGATCGATCGGGCGAGATCGCCCCGATAGAGCACCGCCGCCCCCTCCTCGGCGATCTGCCCGAAGGTGCCGACGAGATCGGGCAGATGGAGGCGCTCGCCCGGCCCCAGCCGCGACCCGCCCGCGCTGCTGTACACCCGCCGGCCCTCCCGGGTGTGCCGCAGGATCAGGTCGAGGATCGCATGCAGGTGCGCCTGCGGCCGCGAGACCTCGACGCCGCTCCGGGCCAGCTCGATCGCGGGCTCGAGCAGGACCCGCCACGGTAGCCGACCGTAGCCGCGGTGGACGGCCTCGAGGCCCGCCGCCGCACCGGGCACCGCACAGGAGGCCTCGCCGATCCGGAAGACCTGGGTCGTCCCGCTGTCTCCGCCGAAGGCGATGTCGATCGCGTGCATCGTCGCCTCGCCGCGCGCCGGGCCGGCGATCCCGGGTGTCGCGACGAAGAAGTCGGCCACCCGGGCCGGGCGGCCGTCGGAAGGGACGACGAGGGCGAACCCGCCGGCTCCCGGCCCGGTCAGCGGGCTCTCGGCCACCCAGGCCGCGAAGGCGGCCGCCACGCAGGCGTCGACGGCGTTTCCGCCCTCCTCCAGCATTCGGGCGCCCGCGGCTGCGGTCAGCGGATGGCCCGCGGCTACAGCACCCCTCATGGACGGCCCCCGGAGGCCGATGACGACAGCGTGTTGAGCATTCCTGTTCGAATCTTCACCGTTTCCGCACTAACTCGCCGCGATGCTTCGGGGTCCATAGAACGACGGCCCATCCGATGATCATCTCCCGGCGGAAACTTCTCATCTCCGCGGCGACCCTCGCCCTCCTCCTGGGCGTTGCCTCGTCGCCGCAGCTGCTCGGCGCGCACGTCGCCTCGGCTTTCGAGTCGTTGCGCGGCGCCGAGCGGCACTGGCTTCTGGTCGCGGCGGTCGGCTTCGTGGCTGCGTTCGGCTGCACGGTCGGTGCCTGGCGTGCCGCGCTCGGAGCCGCCGGCGGCCGCGTCTGCCCCAGGCGGGCGGCCGCGGGCCTCGGAGTCGGCGCGATGGTCAACTCGTTCGCGCCCGCCAAGCTCGGCGACGCCGTGAAGATCGCGCTCTTCTCGAAGGCGATCGACGCACCGGGGCGCCTCTGGACGGCGGGCGGGATCTACGCGGCCCTTGCAGCGGCCCGCTCGTTGATGCTCGCCGCCCTGCTCGTCGTCGCGTCCGCAACGGGCGCGATGCCGCTCTGGCCCGCGTTGCCCTGTGCGGGGTCGTCACCGCGCTCGCTGTGGCCGCCGCCCTCTCGGGGCGCCTGCGCCGTCACCCGCGGATCGCCCAGGTGCTCTCCGGCCTCGCAGCGCTCGAGCGTTCGCCGCGCGCGCTCGCGACGGTGCTCGGCTGGTCGGCGGCCATGGTGCTTGCGCGCCTCGGAGCGACGGTGGCCGTCGCCGCGGCGCTCGACATCCCGCACCCGATGCTGGCCGCGCTCCTGATCCTCCCCACGCTCGACGTGGCCTCGGCGTTCCCCATCACACCCGGCTCGATCGGCATCGGCAGCGGCGCGGTCGCGGTCGCCCTGGCGAGCCGCGGCATCGGCATGAACGACGCGCTCGGCGTCGGCTTCGCAATCCAGGCGGTCGAGACGCTCGTCAGCATCAGCGCCGGGACACTCGGCGCGCTCTACCTTGCCGGCTCACGCACGGTCGTGCGCCGCTGGACGTTGCGGGTCGCGACGGTCGGCGCATCGGTCGCGTTCGCGGCCGGGGTGGGTGTGGCTTTCTTCCTCGCGTTCTAGTCGTCTCTCAGGAACGACGGAGGCTCGAGCACCTCGCCGAATCCCGCCGACGCCGCCGTCACGAACGTGCCGCGCTTCGACGCCGACCGACCGCCTATCCCGGTAGCCACGACCGTGATCCACATCTGCCCTTCGAGCCGGTCGTCGATCGTGGCTCCGAAGATGATGTTCGTGTCGTCGGTCGCCGCTTCACGCACTGCCTCCGCGGCCTCGTTGACCTCGAACAACGTCAGGTCGTCGCCGCCTGCGATCGAGAGCAGAATGCCGCGCGCGCCGGTGATCTCGGTCTCGATCAACGGGCTGCGCAACGCACGCTCCGCGGCTTCCTTTGCACGGTTCTCGCCGGTCGCGTAACCGATGCCCATCAGCGCCGAGCCGGAGTCCGCCATGATCGTGCGAACGTCGGCGAAGTCGAGGTTGATGAGGCCTGGATTGGTGATCAGGTCGCAGATGCCCTGCACGCCATGCCGGAGCACGTCGTCGGCGATGCGGAACGCGTCGAGCATGGAGGTCGACTTGTCGAGCACCTCGAGCAGGCGATCGTTGGGCACGACGATGAGGGTGTCGCAGGCCTCCCGCAGCGCCTCCAGGCCTTCGCTCGCCTGCTTTTTGCGGCGGGTCCCCTCGAACTTGAACGGGAGCGTCACGATGCCGACCGTCAGCGCTCCGAGCTCGCGGGCGATCCGCGCGACCACCGGTGCCGCACCCGAGCCGGTGCCGCCGCCCTCACCGGCGGTGACGAACACCATGTCGGAGCCGCGCAGGGAGCGCTTGATCGCGTCGTAGCCGTCCTCCGCGGCGCGCCGGCCGATCTCCGGGTCCGCGCCGGAGCCCAGGCCCTCGGTGATCTCGCTGCCGATGTGGATCTTCGTCGGGGCGTCGCTCATCTGCAGCTGCTGGATGTCGGTGTTGACGGCGATGAAGTCGACCTGGTTGATGCCGGCGTCGATCATGCGGTCGACGGCGTTCAGGCCGGCGCCACCGACGCCGACGACGCGGATGACGGCGAGATACGACGCGTTGTCGCGCGCGCGCTCCAGCCGCGCGGGCTGCTCGGGCAGCGGGTCGAGCCAGCGGGCGGGCGAGCGACCCGGCTCGGGCTCGGGCGCCGGCGCGACCGCACGGATCGGCGTCGGCTCGGGGCGGAGCCGGCTCCTCGGCGACGGGCCCGGGGTGACCGGCTGCTCCGTCGGGAGCTGCTGCTGCTCTCCCTGGGCGCTCCTCGACTGCCGCCGCGCGGCTTCCGTCGCCCGGAACAGGTCCGCGAGGGGCCCTTCACGCATGCTGGCGCGATTTCTCGCCACCGAGCACCTCCTTCGCAAGGTCGCGGTACATCCTCGCCGCCTCTCCCTATGGCTCGTAGGCCAGGACCGAGCTCCTTTGACGGGCGCTTCTGCGAAACTCACGGTCTTTCGAATCCGGGTGTTGTAGACGAGATCGCCGAAGTTCTCGCGGAGGATCTCGTCGGCCTCGCGCGAGTGCGTGAGGCGCTTGTCGAACATCGTCGGGAGGATCCCGATGATCTCGACGTCCGGGTTGAGGTTCTCGCGCACCATCACCAGCGTGTTCTCGAGCTGGACGAGGCCGCGGAGCGACAGGTACTCGGTCTGCACCGGGACGATGACGCCGTTCGACGCGACGAAGGCGTTCACCGTCAGCAGCCCGAGCGACGGCGGGGTGTCGATGAGGATGAGTCGTAGTCGTCCCTGATCGGCGCGAGCGCCTTCTCGAGCGCGCGCTCCCGGCCGATCTGGCTCGCCAGCGCCATGTCGGCTCCGGCGAGATCGATCGACGAGACGGCGATGTCCACCTCCAGGCTCTCGATCACGTGCTCGATCGGCAGCCGGTGGACAAGCACGTCGAACATCGACTGCTCGATCGTGTCCGGGTTGAGCCCCTGCGACATCGTCAGGTTCCCCTGCGGGTCGAGATCGATGAGCAGCACCCGGTGCCCCTGCTCCGCGAAGGCGACGCCGAGGTTCAGCGTCGTCGTCGTCTTCGCGACCCCGCCCTTCTGGATTCGCGAGCGCAATGACGCGCGCGAGGTCGGGGAACGTTCTCGCAGCGCGACCTTGGGTCGTGTCAGCAGGCGAGCGAGACCCATGTGTCCGCCTTTTCGGGCTGGTCTACGTCATTCCTTCCGCCTCCCGTCGAAGTCGTTCCACGGCCGGACCGGGCCCGGGCGTCGCCCTCGGCCCGCGCCCACGCCTCCGCCTCGGCCACGAGCGAGCGCAGCTCGCCCAGCAGCGCCCCCGCCGGCCCCTCCCCCGCGCGCGCAGCTCGTCGACCCATGGAGCCGGTCGATCACGTGCTGCGCCTCGTCCACGCACGGGACCGTAGCCCCGGAAGCGTGACGCGAGCTTGTGCCCACCTTGTACGAGAGTGGGATTTACAGGCGACGCGGAGGACCGAAGCCGGCCGGGGCCGGACACCGAGCAGCGCGCCGTCGAGCGCCCGCGACGAGCTCGGCGCGGCTCCCGTGCAGGAGCGTCTCGACGAGCGCCCGGCGCACCGCGTCGCGTGCGTCGCGGCGCAGCCGCTCCTGGCGCAGGCCCCGAGGAGATCGGCGCGCTCCGCAGTCTGCTCGCCGAGCAGGACGGCGGTGCGCATCGCGGCGGCCCCCCTCCCGCCGTCGTCGCCGAGCAGGCACGCGAGCCCCTCGCGGACGTGGGCGGAGCGGAACGGCTCGTCGGCGAAGAGCGAGAGTTCCCAGCGGTCGAGCGCCTCGCCCAGCTTCCGGTCGGCGTCGGCGAGCGTCAGGCGCTCGCGCAGGTCGGCGGCGAGCTTGGCCCGGATGCGAGTCGAGCCGCGTCGGCTCGCCCTGAGGCCGGCATCGTCGCGGCGATCGGAGAGGAGCGGCGCGATGCGAAGCGGGCGGTAGTCGAGCCGCTCGAACACGACCGGCCCTGCGGCGATCGCCCCCGCGGTCGCGAGCCGCAGCGCGGTGACGGCGTCGGCGGCTGCGGCCGCGGCGTCCGGCGGCTCCGACCCTCGGGCTCGAGCTCGCGGGCGAGCTCCAGCACCAGCATCCGGTCAGGCTCACGCCCGAACTCGGGCGGCATCAGGCCCGCGCTTCGGGCCAGAGCTGCGAGATCTCGCCGGAGACGACCGGGCGGAGCGGATGCCGGCCCCGAGGTGGCCTCGGCGGCGGCGGAGAGGCCGACCACCGGCGCAAGGGCCACATAGGTGCGCGCGCTGCCGAAGAGCGTGTGCTCGAGATCGGCGTATGCGGCGTCGAACGCATCGTCGTGCCAGTCGAATCCACCGCTCCGCTCGGCCGTCCAGGTCAGCATCGGGATGAGAATCGACCGGAAGAGCGCCTCCTCGCTCGTGTCTCCGATCCCCGCGTGGGCGCGGGCGAAGATCGCCGCCGCCGGCTCGAGCTTCAGATCGTCGATCGCGTTGCGGGCATCGGGCAGACGCCGCAGCGTCGGCGCCTGCTGCTCGACGAAGCCGCGAACCAGGGGGCGGTACTCGTAGAGCGACGGTCCTTCCCGCGTCGTGTGCTCCTCGAAGCCAACTAATCTGCGCCCCGCGCTCGGCGGCGAACGCCGCGAGGCAGAACGCGCGCAGCGACTCGTAGAGATGCGGTGCGCGAAGCGGCACGCCGTGGAGTTACACGCGCGGCGGGCTGTCTCCTGCCTGGAGTGACCGTCCGGGCGAGCCGCGCTACGCGCGCAGGACGGCGCGGCGCGGGCCGGCGAGGAACCCCGCATCCACGAGCAGTTGCATCGCCTCCCGTGCCGGCCACCGGCTCACCGTCGAACCGCTCCACGGCGAGGCGCTTGAGCCCGCCTGCTTTCACATGGGCCACGAGCGCCGCGAGCGCCGGCCGCAGCCACTCCTCGGCCGGGTCGCGCAGCGGCACGAGCGAGCGGCCGCCCCGCTCGACGTACAACACCGGCTCACCGCCGAGCGAGACGAGAGTGGCGCCTGCGCACGCGCGCCGGGCGGGCGCCGACCCGGCGCGGCCAGGGCAGCGCCGCACCGTACGGCTGGGCCGGATCGGCGGCAGCGCGGACGAGCGCGTCGCGCTCGTCGCTCCGTCGCGAAGCCTCACGCCACCGCTCGACCGCGCCTCCGAGCGCGCCGCGTGCGCCGCCGAGGCCCTCTTCGAAGTACCCGCGCCGGCACAGCCCGAGCGTCGCGAGGTCTCGCAGCTCGGCGTAGACGGCGCCGTAGCTGCTGGGGAATCCCCTTGGCCGCGCACGCCGTCGCGGGTGACGATGCCCGGCGCTCTAGAGCAGCTCGGCGAGGCGCGACGATCGGGCGCGCCCGCGAAGAGGCATTCCGTCTGCGACCAGCGCCCGGCCGTCGCCGTCGGCCCCGGGACGCGCCGCCGGAGAAACGGGGCGGCGCTCGCGCCTCGGCGGCCGGCGACGCGCCGCGCGAGGCGGCGCCCAGGCGTCGTTGGAGCCTCGCCCGCCGAGACGAGACCGACAGCGCCGGAAGCAGAAGGCTTTCGTCGAGGCCGGTGAGGGCCTGCAGCCGTCCCAGAAGAGCGCGCTCTCGAGCGCGGCGCGGATCCGGCCCGGCCCGGCGCCCTTCGGCTCCGCCGCTGCGGGCGCCCGGCCGAGGGCAGTGGCACCTCCGGAAGAGGCGCGCGACGCGGTCCTCGCCCGGCCCCGACCCCACGACTTCGCCGGTCGCCGTGAGCGCGTCCAGACGGTCGGCCCGGTCGCCGGGAACGCGCCGCGGGAGGATCTCGGTCTCCCACAGGCGACCGGCAGCGGAAGCGCCTGCAGCGGCACCAGCGCTTCGCGGAGCGACGCGCGCCGGCCGATTCCGTGCCACGACGGCAGGAAGCGCGCGAGCGTTTCCCGGTCGACCGGGGCGACCTCGCGCCGCAGTGCAGCGAGCGAGGCGCGCCGCAACCGCCGCAGACGTCCGGATCGCACCATTCCCGCTCGGCGCCGCCCGGACGAGACTCGCCGCGGACGAGGTGCCCGGCCCGTTCGAGCTCGACGAGCACGCCGCGACGTCCCGCCCGAAGCGCTCGTTCGTCACACCGGACGTGCAGCGGCCCGCGGCCCTTCGCGTAACGGAGCACGAGCTGCCGGAGAGACTCTGCTCCGCCCTCGAGGAACACATCCGGCAGGCCCGACGGCGGCATCACACCGAGCGCATCGCGATAGCGGCCCGCATCCTCGACGGCGATCAGCCGTTCCTCACGGCGATGCGCACGACGAGGGCCCGCCGCTCCCGGACGAGCGGGGCCGCGAGCGCCGGATCGTACCCGCCGGCTCGCAGATCACCCCGCAGGCGCAACTTGTCGTGCAGCTGGTCGGGGTTCCTCGGCGCGCCCTGCAGCTGCCGCTCGACCCTGTCGACCGCGCGGCGTCGAGCAGGTCGCGCAGTTCCTCCTGCCCGAGCAGCCGGCGCAACAGGTCGCGGTCGGTGAGCGCCGGCGCGCCGGCTCGCCCGGCGGCGGGTCGCCCGCGCACGGATAGGCGGCGATGTGTCGAAGAGCAGCGATGCCGAATAAGGGCGACGCGCTCTGGGTCTCGATCTCGACGAGATCTTCCTGGCGCGTTTTAAGGCCGAGCAAGAGCGTCCGCAGCGCCGGCAGGCCGAACACGTCCTGCAGGCACTCGCGGTAGGTCTCGAGGATGACGGCAAAGTTGCCGAGCGCCCCGCGACCTGAACGAGCGACTGTGCCTTCAGTCGCCGCTGCCAGAGCGGCGTGCGCTCGCCGGGTCGCCGGCGCGGGATCAACAGAGAGCGTCCGGCGTTCTCGCGGAAGCGTGCGCCGAAGAGCGCGGTGTCCCCGACCTCCGCGACGACCAGATCCTCGACCTCGCCCGGATCGATCATCAGATCCTCGGTCGGCGGCGTCGCATCCGACTCGGGGAAATGCAGCGCGATGCCGTCGTCCGACCAGATCGACTGCGCCTCGATCCCGTGAGCCGCACGCAGTCGCGCGGCGATCGCCATCGCCCAGGGCGCGTGCACCCGGCCTCCGAACGGCGAGAGGATGCACACGCGCCAGTCGCCGATCTCGTCCCTGAAGCGCTCGATCACGATCGTGCGGTCGGAGGGAACGACACCCGTTGCCAGCTCCTGCTCGCGCAGGAACGTGACGAGGTTGCCGGCGGCGCGCTCGTCGAGATGGAAGTCACCCCGGAGCCGCTCCACCGCCTCTTGCTCGGAGAGTGCCGACAGCTCACGCGATGCGGCCCCGATCTTCTGCCCGAGCTCGTACGGACGGCCGACACCCTCCTTTCCAGAACGGAACGGCGCCCGGGAGGCCGGGCGCCGGCGAAACGAGCACGCGATCGCGGGTGATCTCCTCGATCCGCCAGGTGGATGCCCCGAGCAGGAACGTCTGCCCGGCCCGCGCCTCGTAGACCATCTCCTCGTCGAGCTCGCCGACCCGGCCGCTCCCGTCGGCGAGGAACACGCCGAAGAGGCCGCGGTCGGGGATCGTGCCGGCGTTCGCTACCGCGAGCCGCCTGGCTCCGTCACGTGCCCGGATCAGGCCCTCGGTGCGGTTCCAGACGATGCGCGGGCGCAGCTCCGCGAACTCGTCGGACGGGTAGCGGCCGGCGAGCATGTCGAGGACGTTCTCGAGCTGGGGGCGTGAGAGGTCCTTGAACGGATACGCACGCGTCACGAGGGCGTGCAGATCGTCGACGGCGATCTCGGCGTCCTCAGAGATCGCCACGATCTGCTGCGCGAGCACGTCGAGCGCGTTTCGCGGGATCCGCGTCTCCTCGACCTCGCCCTCGGCATCGCCCGCGCAACCACGGCCGACTCGAGCAGGTCGGCGCGGAACTTCGGAAAGATCCGCCCTTTCGAGGTTGCGCCCAGCTCGTGTCCTGCACGGCCGATGCGCTGCAGGCCGCGCGCGACCGACTGGGTGACTCGACCTGGATCACCAGGTCGACGGCGCCCATGTCGATGCCGAGCTCCAGGCTGGACGTTGCCACGAGACAGGGGATCCGTCCCGCCTTGAGGTCCTCCTCGACGATGACGCGCTGCTCGCGCGCGAGGGAGCCGTGGTGCGCGCGGGCGATCTCCTTCTCGGCGAGCTCGTTCAGCCGCACGCCAGCCGCTCCGCGAGGCGCCGGTTGTTGACGAAGACGATCGTCGATTCGATGCTCCTCGACGAGCCGCAGCACCTCCTGATAGATCGACGGCCAGATCGACCGCGCGCCGTGCTCGGTGCCGCTGTCCATCTCCTGGCCGTCGGCGGGCACCGGCTGCGAGAGAGAGGCGGTCGATCCGAGCTCGCGCAGATCCTCGACCGGCACCACGACCTCGAGATCGAGATCCTTGCGGGTTCCGGCATCGACGATCGTGATCGGCCGGCCACCGCTGACAAACTGGCCGATCTCCTCGATCGGCCTCTGGGTCGCCGACAGCCCGATCCGCTGCATCGGCTCGTCGACGAGCGCCTCGAGGCGTTCGACCGAGATCGACAGGTGCGCCCCCCGCTTCGAGCCCGCGATCGCGTGAACCTCGTCGAGGATCAGCGTCTCGACGCCCCGCAGCGACTCGCGGGCCTGCGACGTGAGCATCGATACAACGACTCGGGCGTGGTGATCAGGATGTCGGGCGGCTCTTTCATGAGCTCGGGCGTTCCTTCGGCGGCGTGTCGCCGGTGCGAACGCCCACCCTGAGCTTCGACTCGAGCCCTGCCAGAGGCCCGCGGAGATTGCGCTCGATGTCGTAGTTCAGCGCCTTCAGCGGAGAGACGTAGAGCAGGCGCAGGCCCTCGCCGGGTGAACCGTTGAGACGGTCGATCGCCGAGAGGAAGGCGGTCAGCGTCTTCCCGAGCCGGTCGGCGCCTGGATCAGCACGTGCCCGCCGCTCGCGATCGCGGGCCAGCCCTGCACCTGCGCCGGGGTCGGCGCGTCGAAGGCCTGCTCGAACCAGGCCCGCGTCGCCGGGGAGAAGACGCTCTAGCGGGTCCATCCTCGGAGCCTAGTCGCGGGCCGCGGGCCCACGCGAGGAACAGTCGAGCGACTAGCATCGAACTGGTGCCTGCCGCACTGCACTTCACCGATGATCCCGAGGCATGCAAGCTTCTCGCCGCCGACCCCTTCGCGCTGCTCGTCGGCTTCGCGATCGACCAGCAGGTGACCGTCCCCAAGGCTTTTGCAAGGCCGTACGTCCTCAGGGAACGGGTGGGCACGCTCGATCCGGGGAAGCTCGCCGCAATGGACCTCCGGCCGGCGTTCGCCGAGAAGCCGGCGATTCACCGGTTCCCGGGCGCGATGGCCGACCGTGTCCGCGAGCTCGCCGCCGTCGTGACGGAGGAGTACGGGGGCGACGCGTCGCGCATCTGGTCCGAGGCGCGCGACAGCGCGGATCTGAAGAAGCGGATCGGCGCTCTTCCGGGGTTCGGCGAGATGAAGATCAAGTCGCTCGCAGCGGTGCTCGGCGAAGCAGTTCGGCGTCGAGGCCGCGCAGGCCCTCACGCCGAACCATCCGACGCTCGGTGCCGTCACCTCGCCCGAGTCGCTCGCCGACGACCAGGCCGCGAAGCGAGCCCACAAGGCGAAAGTCCGGGCGGGAGACACGAAGGCCGGCCGGCTCCCGTGAGCTAGCGCAAGCTCCGCAGGGCAGGGCCGAGAGCCTGCTTCCCGTGCAGCACCGGTTCGAAGAGATCGCCCTGCTTCGACACCCGGTCGAGGGCGACCTGCATGGAGAAGTCGCGCGGCCGCACGGCTTCCGTCAGCTCGCCCCAGCTGCAGAGGCGTCGAGACCGGCGCGCCGGGCTTGGGCCGCACCGAGTAGGCCGACGCGATCGTCTTCCCCACCCGTTCTGGCGGTGGTCGACGAGCACCCCCGTGCGCTTGCGCTTCAACCACTCCGTCGTCACCTCACCGGGTGCTGCGCCTCCAGCCTGCGGGCGAGCAGCTCCGCGAACGCATACGTCTCCTCGTAGGTCGAGCGCCGGGTGATCGGGACGAGAATGTGAATGCCGTCCGCGCCGCTGGTCTTCACGAACGACTCGAGCTCCAGCTCCTCGAGCGCAGCATGCAGGTGGTGCGCGACGCGTACGCACAGCGGGAACGCATCCGCCTGCTCGGGAGGATCGAGGTCGAAGAGCACCCAGTCCGGCCGGTCGGGCCTGTCGACGCGTGAGTACCACGCGTTCATGTCGATGCAGTGCATCTGCACCATCCAGAGAAGGGCTTCACGCGAGTTGACGAGCGGGAAGTCGACCAGGCGGGACTCGCCCTTCCCGCCGCGCGGCCAGGTCCGGAACTCCCGCGTCGGGATCCAGCCCGGATGCCCTTCGGCGCCTGCTTCTGGAAGAACGCCTCGCCCTGCAAGGCCTTCGCGCCAGCGCTTCATCGTGAAGGGGCGGTCGCGCAGGTGCGGCACGATCGCGCCGGCGACCGCGTCGTAGTAGGCGAACAGGTCGCCCTTCGTGATCCCGTCGTCCGGGAAGAGCACGCGGTCGGCCGAGCTCAGCCTCACCTCCCGGCTCACACGCGCACCGCCCAGTTCAGATGGGCCTGCATCGGGAAGACGAACGGCCCGGCCGTGAGCAGCGCGTCGAGCTCACGCATGATCTGCGCCCGCTCGCTCCTCGGGCCGGTGCGCGATCCAGCTCACCGAGCGGGCGAACGCGAGGACCTCGTCTCGGGGCAGGGTCTGCCGGTGCGGGACGCTCTCCTCGCGCAGCTCGTCGAACGGCCCGCGCGCGATCAGCTCGGACACCGACACCGACCGGGCCGAGGCGAGGGACGGCGCTTGCAGCGCCTCGAGATACGCGCGGTAGGCGCCGGGAAGCGGCGATGGATCGACAGGCTCGTTCCAGATCACGGCCAGCACACCGCGTGACCGCAGGACCCGCGCGATCTCGCCGCACCGCCTCGTCGTTCGCGAACCAGTGAAACGCCTGGCCGGCGAACACGCCGTCGACGGCGGCGTCCGCGATCGGGATCGCCTCCGCCGTTCCCGGAAGGCTCTCCGCGGAGGGCACGACCTGCGTCGAGGATCGCCCGCATGCCGTCGAGGGGCTCGACGGCGACGACCCGGCGGTATCGCTCGACGAGGACGCGCGTGAGCTTCCCGGTCCCGGCGCCGAGGTCGAGAATGTCCGCGTCTCCGCCGAGCGGGACGAAGTCGAGCACGCGCGGCCGGATAGCCCGGGCGCGCACGCTCGTACTCGGCCGCCGCGCGGTCGAAGCTGCGAGCCGGGTCGATCGCGCCGGCGTCAGCCAACGCCGGCGAGCAGGAAGGTGCGGTTCTCCTTGAGCATCTCGCGGGCGATCACGAGCCGCTGGATCTGGTTGGTGCCCTCGTAGATCTGGGTGATCTTCGCGTCGCGCATCATCCGCTCGACCGGATACTCCTGGATGTAGCCGTAGCCGCCGAGCACCTGCACCGCGTCGGTCGTGACCTCCATCGCGACGTCGGTGCAGTAGAGCTTCGCCATCGCCGAGAGCTTGGTCAGCTCCGGCCCGGTGTCGCCCTCGTCGATCATCTGGCCGACCTTGTACAGCAGGCCTCTCGCCGCCTCGCACTTCGTCTCCATGTCGGCCAGCATCCCGGCGATCAGCTGATGCTGGCCGATCGGGCGCCCCATCGTCTCGCGGCTGCGGGCGTACTCGACGCGCGTAGTCGGTCGCGCCCTGCGCGAGCCCCAGGCCCTGCGCGGCGATCCCGGGACGCGAGCGGTCGAGGATCCGCATCGCGATCTTGAACCCCTCCCCCTCCTCGCCGAGCAGGTTCGCGGCCGGCACCCGGCAGTCGTCGAAGAACAACTCGCCCGTCGTCGAGCCCTTGATCCCCATCTTCGGCTCGATCCGCCCGAACCCGAACCCCGGCGAACCGGCCTCGACCACGAATGCCGAGATGCCGCCGTGGCCCTGCTCCGGATCCGTCTTCGCGAACACCACGTACACCGACGCGACCCCCGCGCTCGTGATGAACCGCTTCCCCCCGTTCAACACGTACTCCTCACCGTCGCGCACGGCGGTCGTGCGCATCGCAGCACTGTCCGACCCCGACCCGGGCTCCGTCAGCGCATACGCCGCGAGCCACTCACCGGACGCGAGCTTCGGCAGGAACCGCCGCTTCTGCTCCGCCGTTGCCCGCCAGCTTGATCCCCAACGAGCCGAGCTCCTGCACCGCCACGATCAGCCCACTCGTCGCACAGACCTTCGAGAGCTCCTCGATCATCACCAGCGCCATCAACGAGCTCTCGCCGATCCCGCCGTACTCCTCGTCGTACAGCACCCCGAACAGCTCGTTCTCGCGAAACGCCTCCACCACATCCCACGGGAACTCGGCCGAGCGGTCGATCTCCGCCGCCCGCGGCGCCACCCGCTCCCGCGCCACCGTCCGCACCAGCTCGCGGATCTCGCGCTGCTCGTCCGAAAGCGGGTCGAGGGCGCTCATCGAGGGTTCAAGTGTAGTGCCGCCGCGCGGTCGACACGCGTAGATTCTTGCCGACCCATGATCCTCGCGAACGGGCTCATTCGCACGCTCGACCCGCAGGTGCCGACGCAGCGCGCGCTTGCGTCGCGGGCGACCTCGTCGCGGGCGGCGTCGGCGTCCACGAGACGTCGCTCGCATCGCCCGAGGTGACGGACCTCGGCGGGCTGGTGGTCGTGCCCGGCTTCACCGACTCGCACGTGCACTTCCCGACGTGGGCGCTGGCACAGAGCGAGGTCAAACTCGACGGCTGCGCCGACCTCGACGAAGCGCTGCAGCGAATCCGCGACGCCGTCGCTCACCCCGGACCGCTGGCTGCGCGGCTACGGCTGGCGCAGCGGCGACTGGCGCCCCCAACGCGACCCGAACCGGCACGAGCTCGACGCGATCACGGGCCGCACACCGGCGGGTTTGATCTCCAAGGACTACCACTCGCTCTGGCTGAACTCGGCGGCGCTCGCGTTCGCGGACGGCGATCTCGACGTCGACGGCGGAGTCGTCGAACGCGACGAGTACGGCGAGCCGACCGGCATCCTGCGCGAAGAGGCCGCGTGGCGCTTCAAGGAGCGGTACATGACCGTCCCGGATGACGACTACCTCGACGCGATGCGGGCCGGGGTGCGCCTCGCGAACTCCCGCGGCGTCACCGCCGTGCACGACAAGGACGGCTGGCTCGGAGCACTGCGGCTGTGGCAGCAGCTCGACGAGCGCGGCCGGCTGACCCTGCGCGTGTGGCAGTCGATCCCGCACGACGCGCTCGACGCCGCCGTGGAGGTCGGATTGCGGTCGGGCTTCGGCAGCCCGTACGTGAAGCTCGGCTACCTGAAGGTGTTCATGGACGGGACGCTCGGCTCGCAGACTGCGTGGATGCTCGACGGCAGCGGCGTGCAGATCACGAGCGGCGCGGAACTGGCCGGGATCGTGCGCCGGGCGGCGGCGGCGGGGTTCCCGGTCGCCGTCCATGCGATCGGCGACCGCGCGAACCGGGAGGCACTCGACGCGTTCGAGCAGACCAAGGGCGCGTGGGGCCCGCTCGGGCTGCGACAGCGAATCGAGCATGCCCAGCTGCTCGCGCCCGAGGACCTCGACCGCTTCGCCGAGATCGGCGTCGCCTGCTCGGTGCAGTTCTCCCATGCGCCCTCCGACCGCGATCTCGCAGACGAGTACTGGGCACGGCAAGACCGCGGGCGCCTATGCATTTCGCTCGCTGCTCCACTCCGGCGCGGTCGTCGTGAACGGCAGCGACGCGCCGATCGAGGAGCTCGACCCCCTCGCGGGGATCCGGGCAGGTGTCCGGCGCACGGTCGACGGCCGCGCGGCCTGGCGCCCCGAGCAGACGCTGACCGTCGGCGAGGCATTTCACGCGACGTGTGTCGCGCCTGCCTGGCTCGCAGGAGACGAGCGCCGTCGCGGCACGCTGCTCCCGGGCCACTACGCCGACCTCGTCGTGCTCGACCGCGACCCGTGGGACGACCTCGACGCGCAGGTCGTCGCCACGATGGTCGGCGGCCGCTGGGTCCACAACCCCCCGCCCTGGTGACGAACGGGGGAACCAGGTTTCCCCCGTTGACCCCCTTCTTCTTGCCGGTTCAACTCAGCGGATAGCTGGGCCTCCCGCCGGGCGGAGCCCGGCTCCGGCCACGAACCCACACCTCCCCAATCGGGTTTTGCATCCGCCTTACGCTCTGGCAACGGTCGCTTGGCGCAGTCGCGCGATGGTCAGGTCGTCCACTCGCATGACCCAGGAGGAACGACCATGAAGCACCGTCTGATCGGCTCCATCGCCCTCGGGGCGCTCGCCTGCGCTGTTGTCGCTGCCGCCGCAGCCGGCGGCGGCAAGGGGCGGCTGTACCAGTTCCGCGGCGAACTGCTCGCCACGGGCGCCGACTCCGTCCAGGTCCAGGTCGAGGGCGGGAACCACGCCGCCCTGAAGGCCCTGATCGGGCACAGCCAGGACGCGACGTTCACGACCGATGCCAAGACCAGGCTCCTCGGCTGGACGAACGGCGTCCCGCATGCCATCTCGACCGGCGATCTGAAGACCGGTGACAACGTCCAGGTCTCGATCCGCCTCGGGCGCGGAGCATCGATGACCGACATCGAGGCGAAGCCCGCAGCGCTCGTCGGCGACCACGGCAGCAAGTCGACGGGCAAGGGCCGCGCGCTGTTCCTCTACGTCGGTACGGTCGCGGGCGGCCAGGCCGGCGGCCACGTCGCCCTGCACGTCACCGGCGGCAACTGGCGCGGCCTGCGCTCCATGCTCGGCCAGCCGCTCGACGAGACGTTCACCTACGACGAGGGCACGATCTTCCTGCTCTGGCAGGGCAGGGTGCCGACCGTGATCGACCCGTCGCAGTTGAAGCCCGGCGACCGCATCACCATTCGCGTTCGCGCGGCGCGCGCCGCGACCCTCCAGCAGGTCGAGGCCATCCCCGCCGTGCACGTGGGCGACCACGAGCCCGGCGACCCGATGACCCAGAACTGATCTAGCGCCGAAACAGCCGCTGACGCCGCCCCGGCCGGGAACGCTCCGGACGGGGCGGCAGCATGCCGTTGTCGACGATCGCTCCCGGCACCTCCACCGTCAACCAGCGCGCGAGCGGCTCGTTGCGAAGCGCCGCCACCGCGCCGCTCATGCCGATTCGCCGGATCGACGGTGCGTGCCCGTCGCTTGCAACCAGGTGCGCGAGCCCTCGCTCGAGCAGCGTGAAGGCCGAGGCGCGCGAGCCGCGGCCGAGGCTCCCGTCGATGGCGCCCGCCGTCAGTTGCACGAGGACGCCGCTCGCGACGAGCGGCTCGAGCAGATCCGGCCGGTGCTGGACCTCCAGGTTCCGCTCGGGATGCGCCAGCACCGGAGTGACCCCTGCCGCCCGCAGCCGGAACAGGCGGTCGCCGATGTCGAGGGGCCAGCCGACATACGGTGTCTCGACCAGGAGGTAGCCGGGGTTGCCGGCGAGCGCATAGCGAAGGAGCTCCTCATGAGGCCTGTCGAGCTCCGCAAGGTCGAGCTCGCCTCCTGGAACGAGCCGTAGCGCCTCGCCGACCGCGCTTCGCACCTCGGCGAGAGCGGCTTCCATCTGCTCGGGCGTCGTCGGATAGTCGCCGCGGACGTGAGGCGTCGCCGCGAGCACGGAGATTCCGTCGGCGACGGCAGCCCGGCAGATCGCGATCGCCTCGTCGAGATCCTCTGCCCCGTCGTCGAGACCGGGCAACACGTGCGAGTGCAGATCGATCAAAGCTGCGCGAACGCGAGGAACAGCTCGCGTGCCGCGCGGATCCCGGCGGGAACGTAGTCGGCAACGAGCCGTTCGTTCGGCGCGTGGATCTGCGAGTCCGGCAGGCCGAAGCCGGTGATCACCGTCGGGATGCCCTTGTCCCCGAGCGCCGGCACGATCGGCAGCGTCCCACCGGAGCGGATCAGCGCCGGACGGCGCCCGAGCGCACGCTCGAACGCGTCGAGCCCGAGCCGGATCGCCCTCGAGTCGGGCGGGACGAGGCCCGGGGGGGCGGACGACCACAGCTCGACCTCGACCTCTGCACCCTCCGGCGCCCCCTCGAGCAGCAGTCGCTCGAAGACGGGCGCGACCTCGTCGACCTTCTGGCCCGGCGCGAGGCGGATCGACACGTTGGCGACCGCCTCGACCGGCAGGACCGTCTTCTGCAACAACGGCGAGCCGGCGGTGATGCCGTTCACGTCCAACGCCGGCTCGGCGAACGTGCGCAGGTAGAAGTCGGACGCTGCGGCTGCATCCTTCGGACGCGCGCCCTGCTCCGCCAGTTCATCCACGCCGGCGGGGAGCTGCGACCAGCCCGCGAGCTCCTCCTCGGTGGGTGCCGCGCTGCCGATGCGCAACGCATCCACGAGGGTGCCGTCGTGCGCGATGAGCCCGTCGAGCATCTTGATCAGGGCGTGCGCGGCGTTCAGGGCTGCGCCGCCGTACATGCCCGAGTGCAGGTCGCGCTCGCCCGTGCGGACCGTGACGTGGAAGTACGCCATCCCGCGCGTCGCAACGTTGAACGCCGGAACGTCACGACGAATCATGCCGCTGTCGAAGATGACGGCCGCGTCCGCACCACGATCATCGGCCTCGAGGAACTCGACGATCGAGTGACCGCCGGTCTCCTCTTCACCGTCGCAGCAGAAGCGGACGTTGACGGGCAGTTCGCCCGAGCGCGCAAGGTCTCGCGCGGCGGCGAGCAGCATGTAGAGCTGGCCCTTGTCGTCCACGGTCCCGCGGCCGTACAGATAGTCGCCGCGAATCTCCGGCTCGAACGGATCGGTCTCCCACAACTCGAGCGGGTCGGGCGGCTGCACGTCGAAGTGCCCGTAGCAGATCACCGTCGGCGCGCTCTCGGCGCCGCTCGACGCACGCAGCTCGCCGATCGCAAGCGGCTGGCCGTGCCAGTCGGTCACCTCGCAGGCGCCTCCCGCCTCGCGGATCACCGAGCACACCCAGTTCGCCGCCCGCTCGACGTCGGCTGCGTGCGCAGGGTCGGCACTGATCGAGGGGATGCGGAGAAAGTCCGCAAGCTCGTCGAACCACTCCATGGACAGGGACCCCAGCCGCCGGTCGGCCGGTCTACGCGACGTCTCGGAGCTTCTGGGACTCCGCCAGCGCCCGGAGCTTCTTCAGGCCTTGATTCTCGATCTGGCGAATCCGCTCGCGCGTCACCTCGAACGCCCGGCCGACCTCGTCGAGGGTGCACGGATGCTCGCCGTTCAGGCCGTAGCGGAGCTCGAGGACGCGGCGTTCACGGTAGCTCAGCGCCCCGAGGCACTTGGTGAGCGCGGCGGCGCGGAACGCGGTGTCGGCTGCCTCGTCGGGGGGCGGCGTGTGCTCGTCTTCCAGGAACTGCCCGAACTCCGACTCCTCCTCGTCGCCCACCGGTTTCTCCAGCGAGACCGGCGTCTGCGAGGTCCGGCGGATCGACTCGACCTCCTCCACCGTCATCTCGAGGTCGACGGCGATCTCCTCGTTCGTGGGCTCGCGGCCGCGCTCGGCGCGCAACTTGCGCTCCGTGCGCATGATCTTGTTCAGCTTCTCGACGACGTGCACCGGCATGCGGATCGTCCGCGCCTTGTCAGCGAGTGCCCGTGCGACCGCCTGGCGAATCCACCAGGTGGCATAGGTCGAGAACTTGTACCCCTTGCGCCAGTCGAACTTCTCCGCGGCGCGCACGAGCCCGATCGTTCCCTCCTGGATCAGGTCGAGGAACGGCAGCCCCTGGTTCCGGTAGCGCTTGGCGATCGAGACCACGAGACGCAGGTTCGCCTCCACCATGTCCTGCTTCGCGCGGTGGTCGCCCCGTTCGATGCGCTTCGCGAGCTCGACCTCCTGAGCGGCGGTCAGCAGGTCGACCCTGCCGACGTCCTTGAGGAAGAGCTGCAGCGAATCGGCCGAGAACTCGATGTCGACCGGCTCCTCGACCTCCTCCGTCTGGGCGGCGTAGAAGTCCGCCTCAGCTGCCTCCGCCGCGTCCAGTGGCGTGACGTCGTCGTCGGAGACCGAATCGACTACGACCTCGACGTCGCTGTCATCCTCGAAGTCGGTTCTCTCAACGTCGATCTCTTTCTTGCCCACTCATCCCCCTCGGTGACCGAGCATTTCCTGAACGGATGCGCAACTGTCGCAAGAGAACCGGACGGACGCCATGGGCCGATCGGCTCATTTCTTCGGCGTGCCGGCCCCACCTCCGACGAGACCGTGTAGGAACGTGCTCGATTGCTTTCCAAGTGTACTGGTCGGATTCAAACTTCGTGCAAGCCGAAACTCCTTGATTGCCTGATCTCGCTGGCCGGTCCACGCCAGCAGCAGGCCAAGGTGGTACCGCACCGACTGACTGCGCGGGAATCGGTTCACCAGCGGGCCGAGCCGCGAGAACGACGCCGAGAGGTCGTCCTCGTCGAACCGGCCGACCGCGGCCGCGACCTGCGCTTCGTCGTTTCCCGGGTGCAGGCGCGCCGCCCGCGCATACAGCTTCTCGGCCGAGTGCTGTTTCCCGCGCCGCTGCAGGAGCACGCCCTGGATCAGCAGGGGGTCGGGGTGCTGTGGCTGGAAGATCGGATAGAGCCCGTCCTCGGGCTGGAAGTACTGGAGGTGCAGGATCTCGTCGGCCCGCATCTCGTAGTAGGTGTCGTAGCCGGCCTTCTTCGCCTGGCGGTATGCCTGCTCGGCGTCGGCCAGGTAGCCGGCGCAGAAGAGCGCCGTGCCGAAGTTGAACTGCACGACCGGATCGTGGGGAGCCTGCTGCGAGAGGGACTCGAGAATCTGCGCGGCCTCCGTCGGCGGCCGCCGGAGCGCCGCGCGCACCGCGGCGACATGGGACGAGGGAACGCCCGGCACGATCAGCGCGGTCGGGCGCTGCTTGCACTGGGCCGTCGGCTGCGCTGGATCCTGGCGCGTCGCGAGAACGACCCCGGCGACCGCCCCGGCAGCCACGACGGCGATCGCCGCAACGAGCAGCCGCACGCGTTTCGCCGCCGACATCGCGCGCAACGTAGCTGGAAATAGGAGAGCTCCCGCTACCGTTTATGGAGTCATGCCGACCTATCGCGAGCTCCTCCAGAAGACCAAGAGCGAGATCTCCGAGATCGACGCCAAAGCCGCACTGTCGACACCCGGGGCGATCTGGATCGACATCCGAGAGGCCGATGAGTGGCAGGAGGGCCACCTCCCGGGCGCGGTGCACGTCCCGCGCGGCAACCTCGAGAGCCGTGTCGAAGGTGTGGCGCCGGACAAGACGCAGCCGGTGATCCTCTACTGCGCGGCCGCGAACCGGTCGGCATTCGCCGCGAAGACCCTGGCGGAGCTGGGGTATGAGGATGTCTATTCGCTCACCGGCGGCTTCACCGACTGGAAGCGAAACGGGCTCGAGATCGTGATGCCGCGGACCTTGTCGCCGGAGAAGCGGACGCGCTACTCGCGCCACCTGCTGATCCCCGAGATCGGCGAAGAGGGCCAGCTGAGGCTTCTCGACTCGAAGATCCTGCTGATCGGCGCAGGCGGGCTCGGCTCTCCTGCCTCGCTCTATCTCGCCGCGGCCGGCATCGGGACGCTCGGCATCGTCGACGCGGACATCGTCGACGAGACGAATCTGCAGCGACAGATCGCGCACTCGCTCGAGACCCTCGGCACTCCGAAGGTCGACTCCGCGAAACGCGCGATCGCGGCGCTCAACCCCGACGTCGACGTCGTCACCTATCGCGAGCGCCTGACGTCGGAGAACATCGACCGGATCCTGGACGACGGCTGGGACCTGATCGTCGACGGAGCCGACAACTTCCCGACCCGCTACCTCGTGAACGACGCGTCGGTGTGGCGCGGCATCCCGGTCGTCCACGGCTCGATCTATCGCTTCGAGGGGCAGGTGACGGTCTTCAAGCCCCGCAGAGCTGGAAGCGAAGCGGGCGACGCCCGGCTGGAAGAGCCGGGACCGTGCTACCGCTGCCTCTTCCCGGAGCCGCCACCGCCGGAGCTGGCGCCGTCGTGCGCCGAGGGCGGCGTGCTCGGAGTGCTGCCCGGGATCGTCGGCACGCTGCAGACGAACGAGGCGATCAAGCTGGCAGCACAGATCGGGGAGCCGCTCGTCGGCAGGCTGCTGCTGCTCGACGCACTCGCCACCGAGTTCAGCGAGGTGAAGATCGAACGCCGCCCCGACTGCCCCGTCTGCGGCGATCACCCGACGATCACGGAGTACATCGACTATGTCGAGTTCTGCGCTCGATGACGCTCGGATGAGCGTGGTGAGAGTTCCTCCGGTGCTTCGGAGCGAAGCCGGCGGCGCCCGCGAGGTCGAGGCGTCCGGCTCGACCGTGCGTGAGCTGCTCGACGACCTGGTGCGACGCATCCCGGCGCTCGGCTCGCGCGTCTACGGCGACGGCGAGATCCGGTCGTTCGTGAACGTCTACGTCGACGGCGAGGACGTGCGCACCCGCGACGGGCTCGACACGCCGGTGCGCGACGGCTCCACGGTGATCCTCCTACCGGCGATGGCCGGTGGTCGCTAGCTCGCTCCTCGACCTGATCGGGAACACCCCGCTGGTCGAGCTCCAGGCGCTCTCGCCGCCGGGCCGGACGATCTACGTCAAGCTCGAAGGGCAGAATCCGACCGGCTCGATCAAGGACCGCGTCGCGCTCGCGATGGTGGAGGCGGCAGACCTGAAGCCCGGCCGGGAGCTGCTCGAGCCGACGAGCGGCAACACCGGCATCTCGCTCGCGCTCGTCGCGAAGCTCAAGGGACTGAAGCTGACCTGCGTCATGCCCTCCAATGCGACCCCCGAACGGCGCGCGCTGCTCGAGCTGTACGGGGCGACGATCATCGACTCACCGGGCGAGGAGGGCTCGAACGGCGCAGTGCGGTTGGCGCAGGAGATGAGCGCCCGCGACGATCGGTTCGTGATGCTCTTCCAGTACGCGAACGAGGCGAATCCACGGGCGCACTACGAGGGAACCGGCCTCGAGATAACGCGCGACCTCCCCCGGGTCGACGCGCTCGTGGCGGGCCTCGGGACCGGCGGGACGCTGATGGGCGCCGGAGCCCGGCTGCGGGAGGCATTTCCCTCCGTGCAGGTCGTCGCGGCCGAACCGCTGCCCGGGGACCCCGTGATGGGCCTCCGTTCGCTCGAGGACGGCTATGTGCCGCCGGTGCTCGACGTCTCGAGACTCGACCGCAAGCTGCTCGTCTCGAACACCGAGGCCGCGGCGGCGGTGCGCGTGCTGCTCGAGCGCGAGGGGCTCTTCGCCGGTGTCTCGGCCGGCGCCGTGGTCCACGTGGCGCGCCGGATCGCCGAGGAGCTCCCCGAGGGCTCCGTCATCGTCGCGGTGCTCGCCGACGGCGGCTGGAAGTACCTTTCGGCCCCGTTCTGGAGCGGCGAGCAGATCGACGAGGCGGTGCTCTGGTGGTAGTCCCGGCCGCCGTTCGCGGGCAGCTCCGCGCGCATGCAGAAGCGGAGGCGCCGAACGAGTGCTGCGGCCTCGTCGTCCTGCGGGACGGCGTCGCGGAACGGTACGAGCGCGGTCGGAACGCGCTCGCCTCGCCGTACCGCTACGAGCTGGAGATCGATCCGAGCATCTGGTTCCTCGAGGACGAGGGCTACGAGCTCGCCGTCTTCCATTCTCATCCCGAGACCGAGCCGGTCCCGTCGCGAACCGATCGCGAACTGGCGGGCCTCTGGTCCGGCCGGCCGTTCCTGATCTACGGCCTGAAGCTCGACGAGCTGCGCGCGTGGCGGATCGCCCGCGACGGCGTCGTCGAACTGCCCCTGTCCACGTAGGTCACGTCCGGGGACTGTCCCCGGCGCCGGCAGGGTACGCTCGCGCAGGTGGAGCTCGCAGAGGTCGTCTCAGCCGAATCGCTGGTCGAGCCACAGGGACGCTATCTCGCCGACCTGATGGGGCGCGGCGTCCAGGGGACGGCGGATGCGGTCGTGCTCCCCGACACGGCGGACGAGGTGGCGGCCGTCATGCGCTGGTGCTACGAGCACGACGTCCCACTGACGGCCCGCGGCGGCGGCACCGGCCTCGCCGGCGGGGCGATCCCGGTGGAAGGCGGTGTCGTCCTCGGCTTCGAGCGGCTGAACAAGGTGCGGCAGTTCGATCCACTGCTCTGGCGGATGCACGTCGAGGCGGGCGTGACGACGGGGGATGTCCAACGGCTCGCGCGCGAGAGCGGCCTCCGCTTCCCGCCCGACCCGGGTGCCGCCGAGATCTCCCAGATCGGCGGCAACATCGCCTGCAACGCCGGCGGCCCGCATGCCTTCAAGTACGGAGTGACCGGCCACTGGGTGACCGGCCTCGAAGCGGTGATCCCGCCCGGCGAGATCGTGGAGATCGGCGGCCCGGTCCGCAAGGACGTCGCCGGGTACGACCTGAAGAGCCTGCTCGTCGGCTCCGAGGGCACCCTGGGCCTCGTCACCGCGGCCTGGCTGCGACTGGTCCCCGCCCCGGAGCTCGAACTGCCGGTGATCGGCCTCTACCGCAGCGCGGAGGCGGGCATCAGCGCGATCGAGCGCGTGCTCGGCTCCGGGATCGTGCCTGCCGCCGTCGAGTACCTGGATGCCGTCACGCTGGCGTATTCCGGCGATGCCTATCCGTTCGGGGTTCCCGACGACGCAACCTTCATGGTCATCACCGAGGCCGACGGCGCCGCGAGCGAGGCTCGCCGGGTCGCCGCCGAGCTGCGCGAGGCCCTCGCGGAGAACGCGGTCGCCGTGCACGCGCCCGACCTGGCGTCGGAGGTGGCCGAGCTTTGGCGCTGGCGCGGCGGCGTCGGCTTCGCGATCCTGGCCCAGCGGGGCGGCGCCTTCAGCGAGGACATCGCCGTTCCGCTCGACCGGTTGCGCGAGGTTGAACGCGAGACGCTCGAGATCGGGGAGCGGCACGGCGTGCCCGCACTCTCGTTCGGCCATGCCGGCGACGGGAACATCCACTCGACCTTCCTCTTCTCGGCCGGGGATGCCGACGAGGAACAGCGGGCCGACGAGGCCTGCCACGAGCTGTTCGACCTCGCGTTGCGCCTCGGCGGCACGGTCACCGGCGAGCACGGCATCGGCTGGTTGAAGCGCGGCCAGCTCGAGCCCCAGCTCGGCGCAGTCGGCTACGGCCTGCACCGGCGCATCAAGCAGACGTTCGACCCGAAGGGCCTGCTCAACCCCGGCAAGAAGCACTGATCGCGCCGTGAGCCAGCACGCACTGCGACGGCGCGCACGTGAAGGCCTCGCCGCCGGAGCGGAGCGCGCCGGCGCCCGCGCGCATTTCCGGGCGATGGGCGTCGACCCGGCCCGCCTCGACGGCCCGATCGTCGGAGTCGTCTCGACCTGGACCGGGACGATGCCCTGCAACGCGAACCAGCGGGAGCTCGCCGAGCGCGTCGGCGACGGAGTCGCCGCCGCCGGCGGCGTCCCGCTCGAGTTCAACACGATCGCGGTCTCGGACAACCAGTCCCAGGGGACGCCCGGGATGCGAGCCTCGTTGATCTCGCGCGAAGTGATTGCGGACTCGATCGAGTTGATGGTGCACGCACACGATTTCGACGCGCTGGTCTGCCTGGTCGGCTGCGACAAGACGGTGCCCGCCGCGCTGATGGCCCTGGCGCGCGTCGACAAGCCGGCCGTCGTGCTCTACAGCGGGCCGATGCGCGCGGGCCGGCTCCACGGCCGCGAGGTGACGATTCAGGACGTCTGGGAGGCGGTCGGCGCGGAAGAGCGGGGCCTGATCGGGCGCGCAGAGCTCGACGAGCTCGAGCGGCTCGCCTGTCCCGGCGCGGGGACGTGCGCGGGCCACTTCACCGCCAACACGATGGCCGTGGCACTCGACTGCCTCGGAATCACGATGCTGGGGGACGGGCTGATCCCGGCGGACGAGCTCGGCGCGAAGGGCGACGCCGCCGCACGCGCGGGCGCACTGGCCGCGTCACTCCCCGCAGCCTCGCGCACGTTTCTCGACCGGCGGGCCCTGCTGAACGCGATGACGGGCATCGCGGCGACCGGCGGCTCGACGAACGGGATCCTGCACCTGCTCGCGATCGCGCGTGAGGCCGGCGTGCCGCTCTCGCTCGACGAGCTCGCCGACGTCGGCGCGCGCACCCCGGTGATCGCGAGCCTTGTGCCGTCGGGCCGCCACGCGGCCGAGGATCTGCATCGGGCCGGCGGCAGCGCCGCAGTGATCGGCGAGCTGATCCGCGGCGGGCTGTTCGACGGCGCGGCGCCGGCCGTCACCGGTGGAACGCTGGGCGAGGCGGCACGCGGCGCGGCAGACCCCGACGGCGAGGTCGTGTTCACGCTCGAGCGCCCGTTCAGGGCAACCGGAGCCCTGCACGCACTTCGCGGCAACCTCGCACCGGACGGCAGCCTCGTCAAGGCGTCCGGATCGGTGCGCCGGCGCCAGCGCGGGCCGGCACGCGTGTTCGACAGCGAGGAGGCGTGCACCGGCGCGGTGCGGGACGGCGTCGTGCAGAGCGGCGACGTGCTCGTGGTCCGTTACGAGGGCCCTGCCGGCGGGCCGGGCATGCGAGAGATGCTGAGCGTGACCGCGTCCGTGGTCGGCGCCGGGCTCGGCGAGTCCGTCGCGCTCGTGACGGACGGTCGCTTCTCGGGCGCGACCCGCGGGTTGATGGTGGGCCACGTTGCGCCCGAAGCGGCGCGCGGCGGGCCGCTCGCGATCGTTCGCGACGGCGACCCCATCGCAATCGACGTCGACGCGGGCACGCTCACTCTCGAGCTCGAGACCGCCGAGATCGATGCGCGGCTTTCGGCGTGGCAGCCGCCGCCGCTCCCCTACGACCACGGCGTGTTCGCGCGCTACCGGCTGCTCGTCGGCTCGGCATCCGAAGGCGCGGTGCTCCGAGACCGCTGAGCTGCGACGATGGGGGCGTGCAGGCCCTCGTGACGCAGCCGGGCATCGCTGGGTCGACGCGGGTCGACGCCGTTCCGGAGCCGGCCGGAGACGGTGTCCTCGTCCGCGTGCTCGAGGTCGGCGTCTGCGGCACCGACCGCGAGATCTCCCACGGGCTCTTCGGCGTCGCGCCCGACGAAGAACGAGAGCTCGTGCTGGGGCACGAGGTGCTCGGCAAGGTGGAGCGAGACGGTCACGGTTACACGCGCGGCGACCTCGTCACGGCGATCGTGCGGCGCTCCTGCCGACACTGTCTCGCCTGTTCCGAGGGCTTCCCCGATTCGTGCCTGACCGGCGACTACGTGGAGCGAGGGATCACGCGGCTGAACGGATTCGCCTGTGAGCTCGTCGTCGAGGATCCCGGACCAGCTCGTCGCGATTCCCCCGTCTCTCGGCCGGCTCGGCGTGCTTGCGGAGCCGGCGTCGATCTGCGAGCGCGCGCTGCGCCATGCGCGCGCGATCGGGAACCGCCAGCCCTGGGAGCTGCGGCGCGCGCTGGTGCTCGGCGCCGGCGCGGTCGGGACGCTCACGACCTTCCTGCTGCGCCTCTCCGGGATCGAGGTGTGGACTGCGTCGCTCGAGCCGTCGAACGACCTGGTGACCGCCGCCGGTGCGGAGTACGTTCCGCTCCCCCAGACGGCCCTCCAGAGCCTGGGCGGCTTCGACCTGGTCGTCGAGGCGGCCGGCGACGCGCAGTTGATGGCCGACTCGCTCGGTCTCCTGCGCCGGGGCGGCGTCGCCTGCCTGCTCGGAATCGATCCTCGCGTGCAGCGGGTGGCGCTGGACGGCCGGACGCTTGCGCACGATGCGATCCTCGAGAACCGCGTCCTGTTCGGCAGTGTCAACGCAGCGCGACAGGACTGGGTCGCGGCGGTTGCCGATCTCGACTGCATGCGCGGGCGCTGGCCGGGCGAGGTCGAGCAGCTCGTCGATCTCCGGGTGCCCCTCGACCGCTTCGAGGAGGCGTTCGCCCATCGCGGCGGCAAGGCGACGCTCGTGCTCTCGGACTGACCCGCCGAATCAGGCTCGATACGAGATCTGCACGCGCTCGCCGCTCTCGCTCGAGCGCAGCAGCGCGTCGCCCACCTCGGATGCGCGGTAGCCGTCCTCGAATGTCGCACCGTAGGGCGCGACGTCGGTCCCGTCGGCGATCGCCTTCAGCATGTGATGCAGCTCGTGCACGAAGGTGTCGCCCCAGCCGATGATGTGTCCGGGAGGCCACCAGTGCTCCCAGAAGGGGTGGTCCGCCTCCGACACGAGCACCGTCTTGAAGCCGCGCGCGCGGTCACCGTCGGCGCGAAACACCTGCAACTCGTTCAGCCGCTCCATGTCGAACGCGAGCGAGCCCTTCGAGCCGTTGATCTCCCACTGGAGCGCATTTCGGCGGCCGAGCGCGAGCCGTGTTCCCTCGATGGTGCCGACCGATCCGTTTTCGAACTCGACCGCAGCCTCCAGCGCATCGTCGACCGAACGGCCGGCAACGAACGTCTTGACGACCCCCGAGATGGAGGTGATCTCGCCGTTCAGGAACCGGCCGAGGTCGATCACGTGCGTGCCGATGTCGCCGAGGGCGCCCGACCCTGCCTCGCCGGGATGGAAGCGCCACGTGTCGAGGGTCGGGTCGTCCGCCCAGTCCTGGAGATATCGACCGCGGAAGTGGCGGATCTCCCCCAGTTCGCCCGCCTCGATCAGCTCGCGCGCCAGGCGCACGGCAGGAACGAAGCGGTAGTTGAACGCGCAGAGATGCTTGACGCCCGTCGCGGCGACCCGCTGCCAGATGTCGAAGCTCTCGTTCGCCTCACGGCCGAGGGGCTTCTCGCAGATCACGTGCTTCCCCGCTTCGGCTGCTGCGATCGTCGGCTCGGCATGCAGCGAGTTCGGCCCACCGTTGTCGAAGAGCCCGATGCGCTCGTCGGCGACGAGCACGCGCCAGTCGCCGGTCGCATAGTCGTAGCCGTAACGCTCGGCAGCCTCCCCCACCGCCCCGGCGTCTCGCCCTGCGATGCCGACGAGCTTCGGCATCAGGGGCGGCGGCCATGTGATGTAGGCGATCTTCTTGAACGCGTTCGAGTGGGCCTTGCCCATGAACGCGTAGCCGAGCATCCCGACACCGATCTCCTGCATTGGGCGATAGTAAGCATATGACGAAGCCGGTGAAGTGGGGAATCATCTCGACCGCCGACATCAACCGGAAGGTGATCCCGGGCGCACACGCCTCCGACAAGGTCGAGCTCTGCGCCGTTGCAAGCCGCGATCGGGCACGTGCCGACGAGTACTCCAGGCGATGGGAGATCCCGCGCGCGTTCGGGTCGTACGACGATCTGCTGGCGGATCCCGCGATCGAAGCTGTCTACATCTCGCTCCCGAACACCATGCACTGCGACTGGTCGATCCGCGCCCTGGAGGCCGGCAAGCACGTGCTCTGCGAGAAGCCTCTCTCGCGCCATCCGGACGAGGTGGCCGCCGCCTTCGACGCAGCCGATCGCACCGGCCTCCACCTGAGCGAGGCGTTCATGTACCGCCACAATCCCCAGACGAAGCGTCTGAAGGATCTCGTCGCAGCGGGTGCCGTCGGCGAGCTTCGTCTCGTCCGCTCGGTGTTCAGCTACTCGCTCTACGACCACGACAACATCCGCCTGCGCACCGATGTCGAGGGCGGCGCCCTGATGGACGTCGGCTGTTACAACGTCTCGGGCTCGCGCCTCCTCGGCGGCGAGCCCGAGCGAGCATTCGGCGAGGCGTGGTTCGGCCCGTCCGGCACCGACTGGGTGTTCGCGGGCACGCTCCGCTTCCCCGAGAACGTGATCGCGAGCTTCCATTGCGGCACCGCACTGCCGGAGCAGGACGAGCTCGAGGTGATCGGGAGCGAGGGCTCGCTCCTCCTCGACGACCCGTGGCACTGCACCGCACCGACGATCGAGCTGCGCCGCGACGGCGACGTCGAGCGCATCGAGGTCGAACGCGAGGATTCCTACCGGCTCGAGCTCGAGAACGTGAGCGATGCGATCCGCGGCGAAGGCACGCTTCTGCTGGGACGTGAGGACGCGCTGGGGCAGGCGCGCACGCTCGCAGCGCTGCACGAGTCCGCGACGAGCGGCAGCCCCGTCTCGCCGTGACGGACGCGCAGGCGCGCGAGCGGGCGGCGGCGATGCTCGGCGACGCCGGCATCGTCCTCACCGCTGCCGAGCGTGAATCGATCGAGGTGGCCGACTTCGGGCTCGGTCGCCTCGAGGAGATCGGGCTGCAGATCGTGGTCTATGTCAACACCGAGCGCGTCTGCGCCAAGGAGCTCGTGCTGCTCCCGCGCCAGGTCTGTCCCGAGCACCGGCACCCGCGGGTCGGAACGGATCCGGGCAAAGAGGAGACCTTCAGGTGCCGCCTCGGAATGGTGCGGCTGCACGTTGCCGGCGAGGGCGAGATCGTCCTTCGACCGGGTGAGCAGTGGACGATCCCGCCCGACACGCTGCACTGGTTCCAGGCCGGCGACGAGGGTGCGGTCGTGTCGGAGTTCTCGACGCGGAGCCGCGACGAGACCGACGTGTTCACGGATCCGCGGATCGTTCGATAGCCGAGAGGGCGAGTTGCTCATCGAGCTCGCCGGGCAGGCCGCTGACACCGACCGCGCCGACGCGCTGCGTCCCCTCGAAGACCGCCACGCCTCCGAGGAAGAACGTGAAGAAGGGATCGAAGCTCGCTCTCTCCACTGCGTCTTCCCTCGCCTTCCCGGCAAGCTCACGGGTCGTCCGGGCATCGCTGCGGGCTGCCGTGTACGCCTTGCGCTGGGCGTTCAGCCGCGTGTCGGGCGCCGCTCCGTCCATCGTCGCCGCAGCGACGATCTCGCCGTGGCCGTCCGCGACGAACACCGAGACGGGCGCCGAAGCCTCCGAGACGACGAAGTCGACGATCCGGCGCGCCCGCTCGAGCCTCACCGCTTAATCGTAATCACTTCCGGAGCGGGCTACGATTCGACGGGATGACTGCGGTCGTGATTCGGGGCACGCCGTACCCCGTCGTCCTCCCAAAGCTGAGCGATCCACGGCTGCACCTGGCGGCCACGATCGTCTCCCTGCAGGTGATCGGCCAGATCGGGTTCCATTTTCAGCTCTCGATCGCCCAGATCCTGGTGGCACTCGTGACCTGCGCCGTGCTCGAGGTGGCGATCACCATGCGCCGACAGCACGTCTTGATGTGGCCCGCGAGCGCGCTTCTCACGGGCAACGGGGTCGCGTTCATCCTGCGCGTGCCCGGCACGCGGCACGGTGACTGGTGGAGCATGAACGGGTGGTGGATCTTCGCCGGGACGGCGGCGGTCTCTCTGCTCTCCAAGTACCTGATCAAGTGGCGCGGCAACCACATCTTCAACCCGTCGAACTTCGGGCTCGTTCTCTGCTTTCTGATTCTCGGCCGCGGCCGCGCCAACCCGCTCGACTTCTGGTGGGGCCCGATGTCGCTCTGGCTCGTCCTCGCGCTGGCCGTGATCCTCGCCGGCGGATTCCTGATCCTCTCGCGCCTCAACCTTCTGTGGCTCGCAATCGTCTTCTGGCTCACGTTTGCCGCCGGCATCGGCCTGCTCGCGCTCTCGGGGCACGCGATGCTGGCACGCTGGCACCTTGGCCCGATCGAGGGGTTCCATTTCTGGCTCGTGCTCGTCACGTCGCCGGAGGTGCTGGTGTTCCTGTTCTTCATGATCACCGACCCGAAGACGGCGCCGCGCTCCTCGACCCAACGGCTCGTCTATGGGATGTCCCTCGGGCTGCTCGCGGCGCTCATGATCGCGCCGACCACGACGGAGTTCGCGAGCAAGGTGGCGCTGCTCGGGTCGTTGGCGGTCGTGTGCCTGGCGATACCGATCCTGCGGCGCTGGCCGGTACCGGTCAACCGGCGCCTCGCGCTGGTGGTGATCCCGGTCGTGCTCGCAGCGTTCGCCGGCGTGACCGCCGTCTCGACCACCAGGGCGGCCACGGCATTCCGCGCGCTTCCGCCCGGCGGGCTGCCGCCGATCACGATCGCAGCATCGCAGGGCGTGCAGACCAAGCTCGATCTCCACACCGCGCAGCTGATCGCGCACGACCTTCTGTCGACCGTCCATGCAACCACCGCCGACCGACTGACACTGCACTTGGGGCCGGGCCGCGGCCAGAGCCCGCCGGTCGCGGTCGCACAGCTCGCCGGCCAGACCTACCAGCTGCACCAGGAGGCGAGCGGCCACTGGGCGCTCGCCGTGACAGCCCCGACGCAGGTCGTGGCGGACGGCCCGGAGAGCTCGGCGCTCGCCGGCCTTCGGCTGACCGACCTCGCGCCGTCGCTCGGGCTCGACTTCCAGCAGGGCGCGTTCCACTACGGCATGTCGAGCGACGCGAAGGCGATGATGGGCGGTGGCGTCTGCTGGCTCGACTACAACAACGACGGCTGGCAGGACCTGTTCGCAGTCAACTCCTACTCGAGTGCGGACGCTCCGCAGTGGGAGTCGAACGGCGGCCTCCCCCGTTCCGCGCTGTTCGAGAACGTCGACGGCACGTTCAAGGACGTGAGCACCGCCACGCATGCGGCTCTGCCCGTCCAGGGCGACGGCTGTGCCGTCGCAGATCTGAACGGCGACGGTCACACCGACCTCGTGGTGACAACCACGAGCGGCATCGACCTGCTCTGGAACACGGGTCACGGGACGTTCACCAGCGATCGGCTCCCGGCGAGCGGCTGGTTCACCGGTGCCGCAGTTGCGGACGTGAACGGGGACGGCCGGCCGGATCTCTTCGTCGCCGGCTACTCCGACCTGGGCCAACCCGTGCAGAACTCGCTCGCCGGCTTTCCGACGAACGTGGCCGGCGTCCGCGACCGGCTCTTTCTGAACGAGGGAGCGGGACGCTTCAAGGAGGTCGGCGCCCAGGCAGGCCTCGAGTCCTCCAACTTCGCCCACGGGCTCGGGGCGACGTTCACCGACGTCAACGGCGACGGCCGCCCGGACATCTATGTCGCAAACGACGAGGACCCGAACCAGCTCTACGTCAACGTCCCGTGGCCCGGCGGCGCGAGCGCCGATCCCGCCGGGCTCGGCTTCCGTTTCGAGGAGCGAGCGGACGCAGCCGGGGTCGCCGACCCGTACGCCGGGATGGGAGTGGCGACCAGCGTCACGTCGGGTGGGCGTCTCGGCCTTTTCGCGACCAACTCCCGTAACGAGCCTTCCGCCGCGTACGTGCAGACGGCGACCGGAGCCTTCGCGAACGTGCGACCGCGGTACGTCCCGGCGCTCGGCACCGGCTTCGCCGGCTGGGGCGCGACGTGGGTCGACTTTGCCAACTCGAGCGTGCCGGATCTGCTGCTGACCGCGGGCGCGATCCCGGTCACGAACCTCTCCGCCGACGCGGAAGCCGTGCGCGTGCTCGCGCCGGTCGGAGCCGCGAGGACGTTCGGGAACGCCAAGGGCGTGATCGCGGCGAAGGGCATGAGCCTGAACGGGCGCGGCGCGGCCGCCGCGGATGTCGCCAACGACGGGCGGATGGACGTCGCCATCAACACGATCGGCGGCAAGCTCGTGCTCTTGCATCCGTCGGGCCCCAGCGGGCACTGGCTCGACGTGCAGCTTTCCCGGTTTGCGCCGGGCGCCGTCGTCACCGCCACGCTGCCCGACGGCCGGCGCCTGGCGCGCATCGTGCAGGCGGGCAGCAGCTATCTCTCGTCGGAGGATCAGCGCGTCCACTTCGGCCTCGGCGCCGCCACCTCGGTCACCTCGCTCACGGTGCGCTACCCGTGGGGAGGCACGAGCTTCCGCAGCAACGTCCGCGCGAACCGCGTGGTCCACATCGCATCTCCGCCGCCGGTCGCGGTCACCCACACGACCGCGACCCCGTCGCAGCTCGCGAACTGCACGCCCGCGCCGCGGCACGGCCGGTCGGTCGCGCGGATCTGGAACGACGAGGCGATCAAGGTGCTCAGGCTCGGGGGCGCGTCGGAGCCGGTGGAGGCGCGCGATCTCCTCGACCTCTCGACGGCGATCTCCCAGGCCTGGCACGCGGCCGGAGGGCTGCAGAGCCGCGAGACGGCGATCAGCTACGCCGCATACCGCCTGCTCGTCTGGCGCGCGTCGTACGGAGCGAACCTCGACCGGACATTCACGCTCCTCACCGAGCGGCTCCGCAGTCTCTGCCTCTCACCCGATTTCACTCGCGCGTCCGGGGCTTCGGCCGCCGATCTCGGGAACCGCATCGGGGCGGCGGCGATCGCCGCCGGGAGAAACGACGGCTCGAACGAGGCGCTCCACTACGCCGATCCGACCTACACGCCGGTGAACGAGCCGCTCGTCGTCCAGACCGGCGTCTCGACGGTGCACGACGCGACCTTCTGGCAGCCGCTGGCGCACTCGCAGAAGGCCGCCCAGGGCGGCGGCTCGGTGCCTGCAGACATCCAGACCTTCGAGGACTCGCAGTGGGGCCAGGTGCGCACGTTCGCGGGGCGTGTCGATGCCGGTTCGCCGGGTCTCGGCGACCCGTCGAGCGTCGCGTACAAGCAGGCCGCGGTCGCGGCGATCCGCGCCGCCTCGAGGGCGGGAGGCCGGGCCGTGGTCGACCCTTCGCCGCTCGGGTGGAATCGCATCGCCGCGACGCTGCCCGCCGGGGGGAACGCAACCGCGCGTCTCGCGCACGATGTCCGGCTCGACCTCGCTCTGAACGCCGCGCTCAACGACGCAGCCGTCTCGGCCTGGGGCGCGAAACGCGCCCACGAGGCGCCCCGGCCGATCTCGATGATCCGGTATCTGGCCTTCAACAACGAGCTCCCGGTCGTCTCCGGCCTGATCGAGCGTGTGGGCGCCCGGCAGCTCGTCCTACGAGCAGGCCGCTGGGTGCAGGGCGCGCGGTGGAGCCCGCTCGCCCCCACGCCCCCATCGCCCGGCTGGGCCTCCGGGGACAGTGCGTTCGCCTACGCGGCAGACGAGGTGCTCACGGCATTCAGCGGTCGCTCGTTCGCGTCCCAGGCCGCCCGGGCTGCGAAGCAGGGCGTCGATCGCGGCACCGAGCTCCCGGGCGACGCGGCGGCAGGCCGCACCATCGGGACGAAGGTCGGCAGGCTCGTGTGGCACAAGCTCGCCGGCTGACCGAGCGCGGAGGTCCAGTAGAGTCGTCGGCGCCTTGCTCCGGCGATTCCAGACTCCCACGGCAGGCACCCTGATCGGTGCGCTTCTGATCCTGCTCGGCGGGATCGTCTACGTGAGCGGGTCCCCATCCACCGGCACCCTGGTCTCCATCGCGGGATTCGGGTTGATCCTCAAGTACCGCGTTCTTCCCGCGCGACGGGCACGCAACAAGGAAAACGATGCGTGAACGGGTCGTCGGTCAGCGGCCCGAGCGGGCCTGAAGACGAACGGCGACCGTGTCCAGCGTCACCGCGGCCAGGAGCACCAGGCCGGTGATGATGTAGATCCAGCCGTTCGACACGCTGAGCGTGTTCAGGCCGTTCTGGAGCGTCCCGATCAGCACGGCGCCGAGCAGCGCCCCGCTCACCTCGCCGCGGCCGCCGAACAGGCTGACGCCGCCGATCACCGCCGAGGCGATCGCGTTCAGCAGCAGGTTGCCCGGCGGAAACGTCAGCGCCACCGAGTTCACCTGCGAGGCGAAGATGATCCCGCCCATCCCGGCCGTGGCGCCGGAGAGCATGAAGACGAGGACGCGAATGCGCGGCACGTTGATGCCGGCTCGGCGAGCGGCCTCGGCGTTCCCACCGACCGCGTAGACGTGACGTCCGAACGTCGTCGCCTTCGCGAGGAACGTCAAAACGATGAAGAAGAAGATGAGGATCACGCCCGAGAGCGGGAGACCGAGCGACGTCAAGATCACCTTCCCATGATTCGCGATCGCGACCGTGCCGAACGCGGCGACGGCGATCCCCGCGGTCTTCACCACGAACCCGGCCCAGTTCACTCTGGCGATCTCCGTGCCTCGGGCGGCGAACCGCCTGTACAGGACGCTGAGCGGATAGAGAGCCGAGACGAGCAGCGCGATCAGGTAGCCGGCGAGATGCGAGAAGGCGTAGCTGTCGGTGTAGTTGATCCAGCGGTCCTGGATGATGATCGTGCCGCGCTGCTCGAGCTGGTTCAGGATCACGCCCTGCCAGATCAGGAAGCCGGCGAGCGTCACGACGAACGACGGCACACCGACGAACGCCACGATCGAGCCCTGAAGGCCGCCGATCGCTGCGCAGACCGCGACGGCGAGGACCATTGCGAGGATCCCGTTCAGCTGGTGCCCACTCCCCGGTAGCTGCAGCTCCGCGACCACGAGCGCACCGATGCCTGCGAGGTATCCGATCGACAGGTCGATCTCGCCGAGCAGTAGGACAAAGACGACGCCGAAGGCGAGCATCGCCGTGCCGGCCATCTCGTTGATCAGGTTGGTGAAGTTGACGGCCGTGAAGAAGTTCGTCGCCGTCAGGCTGAAGAGGATGACGACGAGGATCTCGCCGACGATGATCGGGGCCGGGCCGAGGTTGCCGGTCCTGAGGTTGAACAGGGCCCTGTGGTAGAGGCCTCCGATGCCGTGTGGTGTCTCTTCCACCTCCGCCGGCGTCGGGCCGTCGGGGCCGACAACGTCCATGGACGTCATGCCTCGCCTCCGGCTGCCGGCACGGGCGAGACGCCCGAGACCTTCGTGGGCACGCCCGCGGTGATCGCCTCGACGACGGCCTGCTGCGTCGTCGAGCGGCGGTCGAAGATGCCGACGTTCCGCCCGAGACGAAGCACCGTGATCCGATCCGCTGTCTCGAAGATGTCGTGGAGGTTGTGCGAGATGATCACGACCGCGAGCCCCTGCTCCCCGAGGCGGCGGACGAGAGCGAGCACCTGTTCGGTCTGCGCCACGCCGAGAGCCGCGGTCGGCTCGTCCAGGATGACGAGCTTCGAATTCCACTGAACGGCCTTCGCAACCGCGACGGACTGGCGCTGACCGCCGGAGAGCGTCGCCACCGGCTGCCGAATCGACGAGATCGTCGTCACCGCGAGGCTCTTGAGGGTCGACGCGGTGGTGTGCTCCATCGCCGCCTCGTTCAGGATCTGCCACTTGTTCTCCTCGCGGCCGAGGTACATGTTCTGGACGACGTCGAGGTTGTCGCAGAGAGCGAGATCCTGGTAGACGACCTCGATCCCGAGGCGGGCCGCGTCCTTCGGGCCGTGGATGTGCACCTGGCGGCCCTCGAAGAAGATCTGCCCGCTGTCGTAGGCATGGGTGCCGGCGATGCACTTGATCAGCGTGGACTTGCCGGCGCCGTTGTCGCCGACCAGCGCCATCACCTCACCGGAATTGACCTCGAAGTCGACGGCGGTCAGCGCCTCGACCGAACCGAAGGTCTTCGTGACACTGCGGAGTTGGAGGAGTGCAGTCTCGCTCATCGTGGATTAGTCGCGGTGGAGGCGCCCCGAGAGGCGCCTCCACCGCGGATCGTGCGTGATCCTACTTGCAGTACTGCTTGTACGTGCCGACGCACACATCGCTCCGCTTCAGGAAATGATCCGTGAAGAGGCGCTTGTAGTTGTGCTTGGTGATCCAGATCACCGGGAGCGCGTAGGTCGGCTCCGGCTTCTTGCCGTTCGGCCGGGTCCCGTTCGACTTCGGCGTCTTGCCCTTGATGAGCGCGACCGCAGCCTCAGCGGCGGCGTTCGCCTCGGCAGGCACGTACTTGTAGACCGTGCCCGTCTGCCAGCCCGAGATGATGTTCTGGACACCCTGCACGCTCGCATCCTGCCCGGAGAGCGGGAGCGGCTTGAGGTGCTTCGCCTTCAGGTCGGCAACGACGGCGCCGGCGATGTTGTCGTTCGCCGCCAGCACGCCCTGGATGTTGTTGTTCGTCTTGACGAGCATCTGGTTGAAGATGGTCGCCGCGTTGTTCGCATCCCAGTCGGGGACGAACTGCTGCGGGCCCCTCTTGATCTTGTGGGTCTTGAAGAGCGGGTTGAAGACGGCGAGGTTGCCGGACTGGAACCAGTACGCGTTCTGGTCGGTCTGGCCGCCCCAGAGCTGGGCGACGGTGCCGCCCTTGTAGGTGCCCTTCGCCTTCATCGCCGCGAGAATCCCCGCGGCCTG
Source organism: uncultured Thermoleophilia bacterium (assembly GCA_963826485.1). Lineage (GTDB taxonomy): Bacteria > Actinomycetota > Thermoleophilia > Gaiellales > Gaiellaceae > PALSA-600. The sequence goes on along the minus strand of CAWGXF010000006.1, from coordinate 207,318 downwards.
AGCCTTGCCGACCGCCTTGCCGTCGAACGTCACGTAGACCGACGCGGTGCCGCCGGTGACCTGGCGGTCGTAGTCGATCGCCTTGCCGCCCTTCGAGGTGAAGAGCTTCTCGATCGACGAGGCGGAGCCGTTGTCGAGCGACGTCTCGATGACCACCGTCGCGCCCGCGGCAATGCAGGCCTGCGCCTGTGCCTTCTGCTTGAGCGGGTCGTTGAGAGCGTTGTTGATCGACGCGGTGACGCCGGCCTTCTTGAACGCAGCCTTCATCGCCGGAGCGTCGAACTGCACCCAGCGGACGGAGGACTTCGTGTCCGGCAGGAGCACGCAGACCTGGACGCTCGCCGCCTTCTTGGATGAGCTTGCGGTCGCAGCCGTGACGACGACCGCCGAAGTGGTCACGACGGCTGCGAGCAGCAGCACAGTCCACTTCCGAAAGACTTTCTGCACCTGGTTCTCCTGTTCTGTTTGCGTGACGGGGGGTCAGCCGGGACAATCCTACAGCGGTTTCTTGTGCAACGGAACAATTCCTCGACGACCGAACCTCTCCCATCGCGCACTGCGCGTCAAGTCGCCCACAGTGATTCGACGCGCCGCGCGGGATCCCGTTAGTGTCAGCGAGGTGAAGACGAGCCTCGGTATCTGGGCGTTCGGGGCAATGGCGACCCGCTTCAACCCGGGTGGCTACAAGCCCGAACTGGCGGGCGCCTCCACGGCCGACAAGGTTCGAACCGCCGTCGACGGCCTCGGCGATCTGATCGACGACTACGAGTTCCACTATCCGCAAGAGGTCTCGCGCGAGAACCTCGAGGAGGTCCAGGAGGCGCTCGACGGTCACGGGATGTACTGCATCGCGAGCGGGCTGCACCTTAATCCGCTCTTTGCGAAGGGCGGCTTCTCCTCACCGGACGACGCGACGCGCGCGGAGGCGCTCCGGCTCACCACCGACGGAATCGACCTGGCCGCGGACGTGGGCGCCCACTTCATCATCTGGCCCGGGATCGAGGGCTACAACTACCCGTTCCAGACCGGCTATGCCGACTCCTGGAAGAGGTTCATCGACGGGGTCGGCGAGGCGGCCCAGCACGCCAACGGGCGCGGCGTCACCGTGTTTCTGGAGCACAAGAACTCCGAGCCGGCGATGAAGATCTTCATGCGCAACATCGGCATGACCTTGCACGTCATCCACACGCTGCGCGGGCAGGGGATCGAGAACGTGAAGGTCAACATGGACTGGCAGCACCTGATCATGAACGGCGAGAACCTCGCCGAATATGCCGCGCTCCTGGCCGCGGAAGGGCTGCTGGGGCACCAGCACGGCAACTCCGGCTGGGGCACCTTCGACGACGACAACATGGTCGGGGCGACGGCGTTCATGGAGACTCTCGAGCTCGCCCTCGAACTGCGCCGCATCGGCTACGGGTCGAGCGGCGAACGCCTCGGCCTCGACCTCTACCCCTACACCGAGGACGCCGTGGGGGCCGTCAAGCGCTCGGTCCTCCAGTGGCGGTTCATCGACGCGGTTGCCGAGAAGATCGACGAGCCCGCCCTGCGGCGGGCCCAGCAGTCGAAAGACGCCGTCCGGGCGTACGAGCTCGTGTACGCCGCGCTGGGTGCCTGAAACCCGCGGCGCAGGCTCGACGGAGCCGCGGAGGAGCGGCGGCGTAGGCTCGGCGGAGCCGCGGAGGAGCGGCGGCGTAGGCTCGGCGGAGCCGCGGAGGAGCGGAGGTGCCGGCTCCGCCGGCGCCGCAGCAGAAGTACTGATCGGCCTCGACGTCGGGACGTCCGGGGTCAAGGCGGTCGCGATCTCGCCGGAGGGCGAGATCGTCGCGACGGCGGACGAGAGCTATCCGCTCTCGTCCCCACACCCCGGCTGGTCGGAACAGGATCCCGCGGACTGGTGGCGGGCGGCCGAGGCATGCCTGGCACGGCTGCCGGACGGGCCGCTCGGGCTGTCCGGGCAGATGCACGGTCTCGTCGCGCTCGGGGCGGACGAGCGGGTGCTGCGCCCGGCCATCCTCTGGAACGATCAGCGAACGGCCGCCGAGTGCGCCGAGATCGAAGCCCGCGTCGGGCTCGACAGGCTGATCGAGCTCACCGGCAACCGGGCCCTGACCGGATTCACCGCCCCCAAGCTCCTCTGGCTGCGCACCCACGAGCCGGAGACCTACGCGCAGATCCGCCGGGTGCTGCTGCCGAAGGACTACGTGCGGCTCCGCCTGACCGGCGAGCATGCGATCGACGTGACCGACGCGTCCGGGACGCTCCTCTTCGACGTCGCAGGCAGGCGCTGGTCGGGCGAGGTCTGTGACGCGCTCGAGATTCCGGCGGGCTGGCTGCCGCCCGTGTACGAGTCGACCGCGATCGCCGGTGCGGGCGACCAGGCGGCCGCGGCGCTCGGGATCGGCATCACGGCGCCCGGCCCGGTGTCCGTCGTGCTCGGGACGTCCGGTGTCGTCTTCGCGGTGCTGCCCGCCTACGCACCCGACGCCGAGGCGCGGGTGCACGTCTTCTGCCATGCGGTTCCGGGCACCTGGCACGCAATGGGCGTGATGCTGAGCGCCGCCGGGTCGGCCGCGTGGCTTCGGCATGCACTGGCCGCCGACCTCCAGACGCTCGACGCAGAGGCGGCCGGCTGGGAGCCCTGCGTCGAAGGGCTCCTGTTCGCGCCGTATCTCGCCGGGGAACGCACCCCGCACGCCGATCCGAACGCACGCGGCGCCTTCACCGGCCTCTCGATCCGCCACGACCGCGGTGCCCTCTGGCGCTCGATGCTCGAAGGCGTCGCCTACGGCCTCCGCGACTCCCTCGAGCTGCTCCGCGCCCTCGGCGTCCAGCCGGAGGTCGGCCGTGTCTCCGGTGGAGGCTCTCGCAGCGAGCTCTGGCTCGGCATCGTCTCGGCGGTGCTCGGGCTGCCACTCGAGCGCACGGTCTCCCAAGAGGGCTCGGCGTTCGGCGCAGCGCTCCTCGCCGGCGTGCGCACAGGCATGTTCGCCGACGCCGACGAGGCCGTCTCGCGCTGTGTGCGCGTACGCGATCGCGTCGAACCGGATCCTGCCTGGGTCGCAGCCTACGAGGACGGCTACGGGCGCTACCGCACGCTCTACCCCGCACTGCTCGGGCTGGAGTGACCGGGGCTGCGCAACAGCGCGGCACAGACCTCGATCGACATCTCAACCCTCGCGCGCCTCGTCGCCGGGCGCCTGCTCGCCGCGGTGATGCCGCAGCTCGAAGAGAACCGTCAACCGATCGATGCGCTGCCCTTCGACGGAGTCGACCTGAAAGCGCAACCCGTCGTGCGAGACCTCGTCGCCGGGCTCGGCCGCCCGCCCCAGCTCGCCGAAGACGAAACCGGCGATCGTGTGGTAGTCCTCCTGAGGCAGGTCGCAGTCGAAGCGCTCGTTGAAGTCGTCGATCGGGAACGTGCCGTCGATCCGGATCGTGTCGTCGTCGACGCGCTCCACGGTCTCGTCGGGCAGGTCGAACTCGTCCTCGATCTCCCCGACGATCTCCTCGAGCAGATCCTCGAGCGTGACGATTCCCTCCATCGAGCCGTATTCGTCGATCACGACGGCGAGATGCTGGTTCGTGCGCCGGAACTCGGTGAGGAGCGCCCCCAGGTCCTTCGTCTCGGGGACCATGTAGGCCGGGCGCACGAGCGACTCGACATCGACGAGGCTGATGCCGCGATCGTGCATCGCCTCGATCAGGTCGCGGATATGCAGGACCCCGACAATGTCGTCCAACGTCTCGCGATACACGGGGTAGCGGGTGTAGGGCGACTCCAGAACGGCCTTGAGGGCCTCTTCCGCCGGCAGAGCGATCGAGATCGCGACCACCTCCGGCCGTGAGACCATGACGTCCGCGACCTCCTTGTCGGCAAAGTCGAAGACCTTGTAGAGCATCTCCTGCTCGTCGTGCTCGATCTCGCCGTGGTCGGCCGACGAGCTGAGCAGCATGCGCAGCTCGGCTTCCGAGTGCGCTTCGTGCTCGGCCCCCGGGGGCTCGAGCCCGAGCGCGCGCAGAATCAGCGCGCTCGATGCCTGCAACGCCCAGATCAAGGGCCGGAAGACGATGAAGAACCACTGCACCGGGGTGGAGAGCGCGAGGGCGGTCCGCTCCGGATGACCGAGGGCGATCCCCTTCGGCACGAGCTCGCCGATCACGACGTGCAGGTACGTGACGATCAGGAGCGCGACGATCACCGCGAGGATGGAGGCCATCACGGTGTCGAGGTGATGCGCGAGCACCTGCTCGCCGAGGGCGCCGATGCCGAGGCTGGTCATCGTGACGCCCAGCTGCATCGCGGCGATGAAGCGCGGTGGATCGCCGGTGATGCGCAAGACCGCCCGCGCCCGGCGGTTGCCCTCGTGCTCGAGCTCCATGATCCGCGTCCGCCGCGACGTGACGAGCCCGTACTCCGCCGCCACGAAGAACGCGTTCAGCGCGATCAGCCCGAGCAGGGCCAGGAGCTGCAGCAGGAAACTCACAGGCAGCCGCGCCCCGAAGGCGCGCGCGTACTGGGCGGCAGATCGTCGTCCACGCGAATCAGTGGGCGAAGTATAGCCGCGGCCTGGACAGTACGAACAGGTGTTCGTATCATGACCGGATGCGCGTCGTCTACCGCGAAGAGCCGTGCAAGGTCGCGCTCAACCATGTGCAGGGGATGCCCTTCGCCTGGTCGCTCAACCCGTACATGGGCTGCGTCCACCGCTGCACCTTCTGTTACGTCCGCGGCTTCGAGCAGCGCGCCGACCGTCCGTCCGACCACCGCTACGGCACCTCGATCAGGGTCAAGCCGAACATCGCCGAGGTCCTGCGGCTCGAGCTGCATCGCACCGGCCCACGCGACGAAGGGGTCGCGATCGGCGCCGCCACCGACCCGTACCAGCCGGCCGAGGGCCGCTACCGGCTCACGCGCGCGTGCATCGAGGTGCTGCGCGACGCCGGGCAGCCGTTCTCGATCATCACCCGCGGGCCGCTGATCGTTCGCGACGTGGACGTGCTCGTCGAGGCGTCCTGTCGCGCCGAGGTGTCGGTGACGTTCTCGGTGCCGACCGTCGACGACGATGTCTGGCGCACGACCGAGCCGGGCACGGCGCCGCCCCGGCAGCGGCTGCGTGCGCTCAGCGAGCTCGTGCGCGCAGGAGTGCGAGCCGGAGTCGGCATGGCGCCCATCCTCCCCGGGCTCTCCGATCACCCGAGCCAGCTCGCCCGCGTGGTGGCGGCGGCCCGCGAAGCCGGGGCGTGCGGCATCTGGGCAAACCTGCTCTACCTTCGCCCCGGGACGCGCGAGCACTTCCTCTCGTGCCTTTCCCGCGACTGGCCCGAGCTGCTGCCCGAGTACGAACGTCTCTATGCGCGGCGCGCGTATCTGCCGCAAAGCGAGTCTCGGCCTGCCAAGGATGAGGTCCGCCGCCTGGCGCGGGCCTGCGGGATCAGAGACCGCAGGCCGGAGCCGCTGCGGCCGCCGGCGAGGCCGGAACAACTCTCTCTCCTTTCAGCATAGGATTGCAGGCCGATGCCCGACGAGATCACGACGCTGATCGTCGACGACCACGAGGTCGTGCGTGAAGGGCTGCGACTTTCACTCTCGCGGGCACCGCACATCCGTGTCGTCGGCGAGGCGTCGGACGGCGCGTCCGCGGTCGAGATGGCCGAGCGCCGCAAGCCGGACGTCGTGATCATGGACGTGCGCATGCCGGGCATGGATGGGCTCGAGGCGACGAAGCTCCTGACAGAGCGCGTACCGGAGTCGAAGGTCCTGATCTTCACGGCGTATTCGGAGCGCTCGCTGCTCAGGCGGGGCCTCGAGTCGGGCGCGAAGGGCTACGTCCTCAAGGAGGCGCCGCACCAGACGCTCGTTCGCGCGATCGAGAAGGTCGCAGTGGGCGACGGCTACGTCGACCCGGCGTTGATGCCGGAGTTCCTCGCCGGCAGGACCAGACCGACATGCTCACGGGGCGCGAGCGCGAGATCCTCCAGCTGCTCGCCGACGGCTTGTCGAACGCCGACGTCGCGGGACGGCTCTTCATCTCGCAGGAGACCGTGAAGAGCCACGTGCGCCACATCCTGACGAAGCTCGAGGCCGACACACGAACGCACGCGGTCGCGATCGCGCTGCGCGAAGCCATCATCGATTGACGGATGACGGGCTCGACCGGCTGATCGCAGCCGAGCAGGACGAGCGGCGCCGGCTCGCCCTCTTCCTGCACGACGGGCCGGTGCAGAACCTGGCCGGGATCGCGCTGATGCTCGACGCCGCCCTGCACGCGATCCAGACGGGCAAGCTCGACGACGCGGCGGGCGTGATCGGGACCGCCCTCGACGTCAGCGGGCGACGATCAGGGAGCTCCGCGATCTCTCCTTCGCGCTCGAGCCGGTCGTGCTGCGTGACCAGGGCTTCGGGCCGCGCTGCACGCGCTGGCCGAGCAGATCGGCACCACGAACGAGATCTGGATCGACCTCGAGATCGAGGCGGCGGCGCGCATCGGCGAGACCGCGCAGGTCGCGATCTACACGATCATTCGCGAGCTTCTCGACCAGGCAGTCCGCCGCGGGCCGCCCAGCCGCATCTCGTGACGCATTCGAGGCGACGCCCGACGGCGGAGCGGCGACGACGATTGCCGACGACGCCGAGCCCGAGCGGCGGCGCCGTTCGTTCGAGGCGATCGAGGAGCGCGTCAAGCAGCTTCACGGGACGATCGACGTCGACGCGGGCGAGTCCGGGACACAGGTCGTGGTGACGCTGCCACCGTACGCGACCCGGCGGTAAGCTCCGCGCCGATGACCGACGGAAACGGCTATCTCCTCTTCGTCTGGTCCCCGGCCGGCTACTCGCTGCGCGAGCAGCAGGGCGACCCTCCGGAGGTCGGCAGCGAGCTCGATGAGGCGACCGGCTCCTCGTCGTCAACAATATCGGCGCCTCGCCCCTTCCCGGCGACACCCGCCGCTGCGTGTTCTCGGTCGGGAAGTGAATCGAACCAGGTTCGCCCGGACCGACTGGGCAGGCCGGACCGGCCTCAGCGCGCGGCGTCCTCTGCGGCCGCAAGGCCGAGCACGAGCGCCTGGGCCAGGCCGCTCGCATAGCCGCCGGTCGACACGCCCCCTGCGTCCACACCCGCCGCCCACAGTCCCTCGAGGGGCGTGCCGTCCTCCCGCAGCACGCGCGCCCGCTCGTCGACGCGCAGCCCACCGATCGTGTGGGTGATCGAGGCGACCACGCGCACCGCCGCGACGGTGCCCGCGGGCGCGTCGAACGGCAGGTCGGGATCGCGATGCGAGCCTCCGCAGGTGCTGACTCGACCAGCTGCGACACCGTCCGCTCACGTACCCGCTGCTCGAGCGCCCCTCCGTCGAGCAGGTAGTACGCCGTGGCGCCCCGCCGGCGCGCCGTGGCCTGGACCACGTTCGTCTCAGACCACGAGACGTCGCCGGCCGAGAAGAACTCGACCCCGTCCTCGTCGAAGATTCGCGCAAACGCCCGTACAGCTGGGCCAGCGAAACGAGCTCGGCCTCGTCCCAGGAGGCAGCCGGCATGTTGCGGCCGAAGAACTCGTCCATTCCGCGCGTCAGCGCGGCCCCGCGGTCGACGGCATGGCGGAGACCGTCCCCCTCCGACCACGGGCTTGCACGCAGCCGGAGCGACGCCGCCGGTGCGATGTACCTCGACACGAGGTCCGCGGAGGCTGCGAAGCCGCCCGTGCAGAGAATCGCCGCCTGGTCGTCGCAGCCGTCGACCCCGAGCTCGACGTCACCCGCGAGCGCGGCCGTCAGCCCGCGCGGCTCGAAGCGCTTGCCGACCGTCTCGGGTCGCCGCTCTCGTCCCAGACGACAGGCGCGCCTTGGACTCGAGCCGCCGATCGCCCCGTCGAGGCGCTCCCACACGACCCGCTGGACGCGCTCGTCGCCGGCCGGGCACTCGCGCCGAAACTCGTCCCAGTCGCGATGACGCCAGATCACCCCGGACGACAGGAGCATCGAGCCTCCGATGCGCGTGCCCTTCTCACGGACGGTCGCGGAGCACCCGAGCTCACGGAGGCGTGCGGCGGCGACGAGCCCGCCATGCCGGCACCGGCGATCTGCATCGAGGCTCCTACGTGAGCGAGAACGTCGGCTTGTGCTCGACGTACTCGATCCGCACGCGCTCCGGCCCCCAGAGAAACGCCGCGTACGTGTTTGCGGCGTCGACGACGGACTCGACCTCGATCCCGAGATCGCCTGCGTCTGCGATCACGTCGTCGGCGGAGTCCACCAGCACCGCGAGATGGTTGAGCAGCGGACGCTCCGGGTCGCCGGGATCTCCCTGGTGGAACACGATGAAGGCTCCTCCGACCTGGACTCGATCCGTTCCGGCGTGCGCGAAGCCGTACCGCTCGTACTCCCTCGCGGTCTCCGTCGGCGACGGACGACCAGAGCGCAACGTGGTCGAGGTCGTACTCGACGTCCGTCTCGGCCTCCACGAGCGTCAGCGAGATCCCCTCTCCGACTCGAACACGTCCGCCGTGCCCTCGGGCAGAGCGGCGCGTGCCGCGCCGAGGTCGGAAACGCGGAGAGCGACATGCTTCAGCGCCCCCTGCTCGCGCGGACCGTCGGCATCGAACAGCGTCAGCTTCCCGCGTCGCGCATCGCTGCCGAGCAGCGTGAAGTTCTCCTCATTGGCGATCACGTGCATCCCGAGGTGATGCTCGACGAACGCGACCATCGGCGCGCGGTCCGCGACCCAGAACGCAACGTGATCGAGAGTCTTCGGGTGCACGAGCGCGAACGTTATCGACCGCGACCCTGTTGCCGAACGGAGAGGAGAGCGCTGCGTCCGGGCCCCGCACGCAAAGGGCCCGGACGCTGAACGCGGCTTACCGAGAGCTCCGACGTGCCGTGCGGGAGCGAGACGCCGACTTGCGCGTGCCGCTCTTGCGGGCCGGGCCGGACTTACGGGAGGTACCGGCCTTGCGAGCCGTCGTCTTACGAGCGGTCGTCTTCTTGCGAGCACCACCCGCCTTGCGGGCTGTCGTCTTGCGCTTGGTGCCGGCGGACTTCCGGGCGGTGGTCTTCTTCCGCGCGGTCGTCTTCTTACGCGCAGTGCCCCGCTTCGCGGTCGAAGCCTTCCGGGCGGTGGTCTTCCTCCGCGCGGTCGTCTTCTTGCGGGCGGTTGTCTTCTTGCGCGCCGTCGTCTTCTTCCGCGCCGTCGTCTTCTTCCGGGCGGTCGTCTTCTTGCGCGCAGTCGTCTTCTTACGGGCCGTCGTCTTCTTGCGGGCGGTGGTCTTCTTCCGCGCCGTCGAAGCCTTGCGGGCCGTGGTCTTCCGGGCCGCCGTCTTCCGGGCCGTCGTCTTCTTGCGGGCGGTTGTCTTCCTCGCAGCGGTCTTCCGCTTCGGAGCAGACTTTCTCTTGACGGCCGTCTTCTTCTTCGCCGCAGTCTTCTTTGCGCCTGACTTTCTGGCCGAAGACCTCCGCGAGGTCGAACTCCGGGAGGAGCTACGCGAGCCGGAGCGTGACGAAGATCGCGTGCGAGCCGGAATGGCGGCGACGGGCTCTGCGATCTCCTGCAAGTCGCCGGCGGCGGACTCTCCCCACGTTTCGTCGACGGCTCGTTCCGGCGACGGTTCGATCAACAAGCCGGCGTTCGGCGTCTGTGACGACTCGCCGGTCTCGCTCCAATCCTCTTGGGACACAACTGACCTCCTGGGTCGGTTTGCGCGTGCACGATTCCCTACCACGTTCGTTTGTAACGTGCAACGCGGACGGACAACTTCCTCCGCACGTTGCTGAAAAGGAAAACGATCCTCTTCTACGCACACACTACGCTCGCGCGGGACGCACAACACAGGCTGTCGTGCACGAGCGACGCATCGGTCGGTTCAGGCCCGAGCGTCTTACGCCAGCGGTTCGTTCTGGACGTTGTGCTCGGTCGCGTACTCATCCGTCAGCCCGTTCACGACATCCATGCCTTCACCGTACGCGTAGTTGATCTTGACGAACGGCGCCCACTTCTCCGGCAGGGCGTCTTCGGGGAAGATCGCCTCGACCGGGCACTCGGGCTCACACGCCCCGCAGTCGATGCACTCCTCCGGATCGATCACGAGAATGCGGCCCGCCTCATGAATGCAATCGACGGGGCAAACGTCAACACACGAGCGGTCTTTGATGTCGATACACGGCTCGGCGATGATGTACGTCACGGGCGCCTACTCTACCGACGCGAGCAGAGGATCGATCAGTTCCCGCGTGCGCTCGAAGAGCGCCGATTTCGCGACGACCTGGTCGAAGCCGGCGGCATGAGCGCGTCGCAGACCGGACGTGTCGGTGTGATTCGTGTAGCCGAGAATCGGCACGTCGGGATAGTTGTCCACGACGTCGTTGGCGTCGATGCGCGCAATGTCTGCGATCACGAGATCGGGTGGCTCGACCCCATCCGACGTCTCGAAGCGGTGCTCCGGCAGGAGCGCCTCGAGCTTCCCTCGAATGAAGAGGTCGACCCCACACAGCAGGATCGTCGCCATGCCTGACAGCGAGCCTAGCACCGTCGTCCCGGCCTACCAAGACGGGCTGGCGCTCGCACGAAACGGCGCCTATTTCGAGGCGCACGAAGCATTCGAGACCGCATGGCGGGCGTGCGCCGCCCCCGAGCGCGATTTCTTCCAGGGGCTCGTGCACGTCGTCGTCTCGGCCTATCAGAGGGGCCGCGGCAGACCTGTTGCGGCGGAGCGCCAGCGCCAGAAAGCCCTGCGGCGGCTCGCGCCCTTCGCGCCGGTGCACCGCGGGCTCGACGTGGCCGGGCTCCTCGCCGGGCTAGAGCGAGCCGAGCCCGATCTTCGTCAGCACCTGATCGAGCGCGACCTGGAGCCACCAGTTGCGGTTGAAGAAGAGCAACAGCCCGAGGGCAACGAGGGTCGCACCTGAGCAGAATCGGACGACCGCATAGTGGTCGCGCACCCAGCCGAACGCCGTCATCGCGTGCGCGAACGCGATCCCGGCCAGGACGAACGCCGCACCGAGGCCCAGCGAGTAGGCGACGAGCAGGACGACACCGCGCACGATCGATCCGGAACCGGACGCAAGCACGAGGATCGACGCGAGCACGGTACCGATGCACGGCGCCGCGCAGACGGCGAACGCGCCTCCGAGCAGCGCCTTCGAGCCGCGACGCCGCGCTTGCTGGAGGAGCCCGGGAGCGACAGCCCGTTCGGGCCACGGCAACAACCCCATGAACGCCAGCCCGAGCACGATCAGCACGAACCCGGCGATCTTGAGCTGGGTCGGCTTGTCGACAGCGCTTCCACGGCGGCGGCACCTGCGCCGAGCAGCACGAAGACGAGTGTGAAACCGATGATGAACGGAACGCTCGCGAGCGCGATCCTCCGGCCCACTCCACGGTCGCCGAGCTGGTCGATCTCGACGGCCGAGATCGCCGACAGGTAGCCCGGTACGAGCGGCAGGACACACGGCGTCACGACGGACACGAGCCCGGCTGCGAAGGCGATGGGAAGCTTCTCAATCATCGAAGTGAGCGAGCGCGTCGTCGACGAGGCGCTCGTCCTCCGGCCCGAGCGCCGAGGCCGGTGACCGGCCGTCACCGGTCCCCCGTTTGCGCGACCAGTGCCAGGCGGCGCCGGCGAGCGCTGCGGTGCCGAGGGCGATCCCCCCGAGCGGCAGCAACCAGGCGACCAGGTCGAACCCGTGCGTCTGCGGCGTCGAGAGCACCGCGGTGCCGAACTGGGCGACCATCGCATCGAGGATCTGCTGCTCGGTCTGGCACGCTGCGATGCGGCGCGCCACATCGGCCTTCATCTCGTTCGCGAACGGAGAGCTCGATTCGTCGAGCGTCGTGTGGCACTCGAGGCAGACCAGGAGCGTTTCGAGGTGCGACTGGCTTGCGTGCGTGGTGCACGCCGCCGCCGGCGCAGCGAGCACGAGCGCCGCTGCGACGACCGCGACGGCTCTCACGAGCTGAGCGCCCGCCTGATGCCGTCGTCGAGCTTCGCGCGCGACGCGACGCTGACGATGTGCGGCGGAACGACATTGCCTCGCCGGTCGATGAAGAACGTCTCCGGCGTGCCGGTCACACCCCAGCCGGGATACGTCCCACCTGATGCGTCCCGGACGTTCACGTAGCTGACTCCATAGCGCTTCAGGTAGGCGCGGGCCGGCCCCTTGAAATCGAGCGCATCGACGCCGACGAACACCACGCCTTTCGAGCTCCAGTGCCGCGCGGCGGCGTCGAGCGTCTTTGCCTCCTGCTTGCACGGGAGGCAATCCGACTGCCAGAAGTTCACGACGACGACCTTGCCGCGCAGCGAGGCGAGACTCAGGCGGCCACTTGCCGTCGAGGCGCGGCAAGTTGAGCCGGGGAGCAGGGACGACCTTGCCCTTGTCCACCTTCTGCGCGACACCCGAGCCGCGCCCGTGCGCGACGTCCCACACGAGCAGGCCGAGCAACGCGAGAACTCCGGCGGCAACGGCGACACGGACGATGCGCATCAGAGAATGTAGACCGTGGTCCCCACCTCGACGTGATCGTAGAGCCATTCGGCGTCGGGGACCTGCATGCGGATGCAGCCGTGCGAGGCGCTGTAGCCGATCGACGCCGGCTCATCGGTGCCGTGGATGCCGACCCCCGGCGCGTCGAGCCCCATCCAACGGGTCCCGAGAGGATTGTTCGGCCCGGGCGGAACCGGCTTCAGCCCCCTCGCCCACGCATCCTGCACGGGCGGGTACCAGGTGGGGTTCTTCCATTTGACGACGATGTGCCACACACCCTTGGGCGTCGGATAGATCGCCTGCCCGGTCGCGACCCTGAAGGTGCGCTGGAGCTTCCCGGTGTCGTACAGGGAGAGACGATTCGTCGAGCGGTTGATCACGATCGCCTCGGCGAACGACGCAGCCGAGACCTTCGGCGCGATCTGCTTCGTCCGCACGCGGACGGGCAGTCGCGTGTTCGCCTTCAGCGCCGTCACGATCCTCTGGGCAAGACGAGCCGTGTCGAGCCTGCGGCCGGGCTTGTCCGTCGTGAAGTACGGAGCGCCGTCCTTCAGTTCCAGGGACGCGTCGACCGGAGCGCGGGCGAACCGCCGCGCGGCGGCCGCGAGCCACGCACGCAGGACCGGACCGCGCACGGCGACCACGAGTCGCACGTTCGCACCGGGATCGGCGACGCGCGCCCGGGCAACCGCAGTGGCGCTGTAGGCCGAGGCCACCTTTCGCGGGTCGACCAACAGCTTCCTGCGGTCGACCACGACGGGCAGCTTCCGCTGGAAGGCCGCCTGAACCGCCGTAACGGCGTCGGCGGGCGCCAGGCCGCCGACGCGGACGCCGGCGACGCGCACGCCGCGGGGCAGCTTCTTCCCGAGCGACGGCCTGGTCTGCGTCGAGGTCCCCGCGGTCGTCGTGGCGGTGGTCGTCGTGGCGGGGGCCGTCGTGGTGGTCGGAGCCGCCGGGACGGTCGTCGTCTCCGCGACCGTCGACGAGCCGGTCGAGGTGGTGACGTCGGCGATCACGGCGCCGGAGAAGGCCCCCGCTGCCGCGAAGCCGAGCACGAACAGGACGGCTGCGTGGAGACGCTTCACTGCGCAAGCAGTGTAGCCAGGGTTTCCACCACCATTCCGGGATCGTCGGAGACGATGCCGTCGACCCCGGCAGAGACGAGGCGCCGCACCGCCTCCGGGTCGTTCGCCGTCCACGCGAGCACGGGAGCGTTCAGCCGATGCGCTGCCGACACGGCAGCGGCCGAGCAGAGCGCGTGGTGCAGCGAGAGCGCGTTGGCGCGCGCGCTGCGCAGCAATACGGGCACCCGCACGGGCATCACCTGGCGCAGGGCGGCCGCTCCTGCACGCGTGAGCGCAGACGGCCAGTGGAGCTCGGAGATCCCGGCCCGGTCGCGGGGATAGCCGATCGCGATCGTGCAATCCGGCGCCCGGGTCGCGATGCGCCTGCCGGTGCGGGCGAACGCCGTCGAGAGGTAGGCGCGGTCCTCGAGCCGGTGCCGGCGCAGAGCCTCGAGGACACCGTCCTCGTAGCCGGGCAGTTTCACGTCGAGGTGCAGCAGGACGTCGTGACTGCCGAGGAACTCGAGCGCGTCGTCGAGCGAGAGCTCGTCTTCGGGCAGCTCCGCGAGCGAGTGGCCCAGGCGAAGACCGGGCGAGACGTCGAACTCGACGACGTCGACCCGGGCGGCGATCGCCGCTTGGAGCGAGGCGAGTGTGTTCTCGGCTGCGAGCGCCGCCGCGCCGCGATGCCCGATCACGAGCGGGCGGCCGAGCCCGCGCCTGAAGAGGTTCACGTCCGGCGCAGCACGACGATCGCGCAGTCGTCCGGCAGATCGCCGCCGGCGAAGTCCCGGCAGGCGGCGAGCAGGGCGTCCGCGACCTCCTGTGCGGGCAGCGAGGCGTTCGCCGAGAGCACCTGATCGAGGCGTTCGAGCCCGAAGAGGTCGTGTCCCGATCGCGACTCGATCACGCCGTCGGTGTAGAGGACGACCATCCCGCCGGGCGAGAGCCTGGCGCTCACCTGCTCGTACACCTGCCCTGCCTCGATTCCGAGCGCAAGCCCGCCGCAGGCAAGCCCGGTGACGGCCCCGTCGGTCGAGACCAGGCGCGGCTCGGGGTGGCCGGCACTGGCCGAGATCACCTCTCCGCCGGGCTCGATCGTGACGTACGCCATCGTGATGAACTTTCCGATCGCGAGCTCGTCGACCACCACCTCGTTCGCGGCGGCGAGGAATGCGGACGGCTCCGAGTGCTCGCGTGCGAGCGACCGGAACACGAACTTCGCCATCGCCATATCGGCGGTGGCGTCGATCCCGTGCCCGGTGACGTCGCCGAGCACGACCGCAAGCCGACGGTCCGGGAGCTCGAGGAAGTCGAAGACATCGCCTCCGACGTCGACCTGAGCAGCGGATTCGTACACCGCACCGACCTCGAGCCCGTCGATCGACGGACGGTCGCGAGGCAGCAGCGACCGCTGCATCGTCTCCGCGAACTTCTTCTGCTGCTGGTACAGGCGGGCGTTGTCGATCGCAAGCACTGCCTGCCGGCCGATCGTGCGCGCCGTCTGCAGCGTCTCGCGCGAGATCGGTGCCGCGGGATCGAGCGAGACGATGGTGAGTTGCGCCAGCAGCTCGCTGGCCGTCGCGATCGGCAGCAGCGCGGCGGTCGCCCCGCCGAGCAGGAATGGAACCAGCAGGGAATGACCGCCGCCCAGTCGGGCCGCGAGGCCGGCGTCGAGCATCATCGGGTCATGTGTGCGCGGCGGGCGCGGCTGCGGCTGCAAGAAGATCGCGCGGATGGCGTCCGCGAGCCGCGAATCCGCAACGTGAACGGCGCGGGGAACGAGCTGGTCTCCTCGCTCGTCCGGGACGCGGATCACCGCGGCATCGACGTTCAGTTCCTTCACGAGCGTCTGTGTGACCGCAGCCAGCGTGCGGTCGAGCGACAGCGTCTGGGCGAACGACCGGGAGATCTCGTACAGCGCCGTCACGCGACGCGAAACGAGGCGTTCGGACTCGAGAACGGCGGTCAACTCGACCTCCTGCGCTCGGGCCTGCTCGTGCAGGCGCGCGTTCTGCACGGCGACCGCGAGTGGCGCCGCCAGCGCGGCGACGAGCGCGGTCTCGCTGTCGCCGAGGCGCCGAGCACCCGGGTACGCCACGATCAGGCCGATCGACTCCTCCCGCACCGTCAACGGCACGGCGAGCACCGCCTGCCGGCCGGCCGACCTGAGCGCAGCGCGCACCGCGGCGAGCTGGGGCTCGCGGCCCTCGGTGCCCGCATGCAGGGTTCCCCGCGCTCGCAGCGGGCCGCGGAGTGCCTCAGCGAGTCGCGCGGCGACGTCTTCATCGGCAGCCCCCCGACCGGGGCCCGCCGCCGCCCACAGCCCGCCGGCGTCCTGCAGGAACACGCTCACCTGCTCGACCTGAAGGAGCTCGGCTATTCGCTCGACGGCGGTCTCCAGGGTGTGCGCCAGCGAGAGCTGCGAGACTGCCTCGGCCACCACCTCGAGCAGCGACCGGGTGCGCGCAAGCTCGAGCTCGAGCTCCTGGACACGCTCGGCCGAGCGCAGGGCATGAGCAGCGCGGGCCGCGAACGCCGCGAGAGCGGGCAGGTCCGCCTCGGGGGGCACGACATCCTCGGCGTAGAAGAGCTGCAGCGCTGCAAACGGAGGCTCCCCGAGCGTCAGGGTCGCAACGTGCGTCGTCACCGAGTCGTGGGCGATGCCGGCCGGGCGGCGCTGCTCGACCGCCTCGACGACGGCCATCGCTGCGGGGCCGAGCGCGGCCTCGACCGATCCGAGCGAGGCGACGAGCTGAGGGCGGTCTGCACCGAGGCGCCACAGGGCTCCCCCACGCGCGCCGGTCGTCTCGACCGCGATGCGGACCGCCTGCCGGGCAGCGCGGCGCACGTCGCCGCCGGCCGCGAGCGCCTCGCCGGCCAGCTCGAGGCGGCGGCCGCGGACGCGCGCGCCCGCCACCTCCGGCCCCGACGTGCGCACCGCGAGCGCGAGCTGGCCGGCGGCGACGCGCGCGAGCGCACGATCGTCGTCGCCGAACTCCTGGGCGACCCTGATCAGCTCGACCGAGCCGACGACGTGGCCGCCGGCGCGGGCGGCGACCGCCAGCAACCCTGCTGCCCGGGCCCGATCCGCGACCCGGCGGGTCGGCTCGGTCGCCTCCCCGGCGACGACCGCCTCGACGAGGCCGCGGGTGCCGGCTGCCTCGGCCCCGAGCCACGAGCCGAAGGGCGCGACCGTCCGCGTGGCCAGGCGCCCCCCGTCGTCCAGGACGCGCAGGACCGCCAGATCGGCCCGTGTGGCGTCGGCGATTGCGACGGCGACCGCGTCGAGCGCGACCCGCAGGTCCGCCGTTTCGGCAACCTGGGCCGCGGCCTCTGCCAGGCGCTCGACCGGCAGCCGCTGGGCGTCGACGACCATCCCGAGGGGAAGTATTGCTTACAATCGCGGGATGCCGATGCCCGCCCGCAAGGCCGCAGCGGTCCTCGACGAGGACCCACCCTCGCTCGACCCGCGGGCGATCGAGCAGAACTATCGTCGCGAGCGCGCCCGCAGACGGGCGAGGACGGAGCGGCGAAGCGCGGTCAAGCGCTCGAACGTCAGGTTTTGGGTCAGCCTCCTCGTGCTGGCCTTCGTCGCTGCCTTCGCGCTCGTCGCGGCCTGGCACGAGATCCAGACCCTGTTCGGCGTCTGAGCAGGCTCCACCCGGCCGGTTCGGCCAACTTCCGACCGGGATGATCCCCATACTTAGCGGCGTGGAGACCCCGGACTTCTTCGAGCTCGAGCTGCCGGCGGGCCCAGGCGGGCCCGGTCCGTCCAAACAGCCGCAGCCCGCCCCCGGCGGCCTCTGGGCGTTCGGCGACCGCATCACCTGGGTGGCGGGCCTCGTGCTGGCGCTCTCGTCGTTCATGGGTTGGTACGCAGGCTCGGGTGTCGGGGTGAAGCTTGCGGTGATCGGCTGGCACACGGGCATCCTCGGCAAGCTCGTGTTCTTCATCGGGCTCGCCGTGGTCGCGCTCGTCGCATTGCGCGAGTCGGGCTTCGAGCTGCCGGCGGCGGTCCCGGAGAGCCTCGTCGTGCTCGGCCTCGGCGCGCTCGCGGCGATCTTCGTCCTGATCCGGATCATCTCGATCCCGGATGCGGTGCTCCCTGCGGACGGCCGTGGCATCGGCATCTGGATCAGCCTGCTCGCAGCCCTCGGCGTGATCTGCGGCGGCCTCCTGCGCGCGTCCGAAGAGCTCTAGTACATCCGCCCGCCGCTCCGTCGTCTCACATGGCGTTCATTCGGCTGCGACCCAGACGGCGGCAGCTTCTCGATCCTCGTTCCCGAAGACACGCACCTTCCCCGGGAGCATCCACGCCAGGGCCTTCACCGTGCCGGCGACCCACTCGTGATCGGTGACGAGAGCGATCCGCTCCCAGCTGCCCCAGTGACCGAGACCGAGCTTCGCATCCTCCCACGACGCTTCGACCGAGTAGCCCTCGTACTGCTCTCCCAGGACGAACAGCAGTCGCACCTTGTCGTGGGCGGCGAGGGCAGCTTCAACTGCCGGTTCCAGGACGGCGCGGTAGTCGCTCGCCTCGATCTTCCCGATCGCCTCCACTCCGAGCACATTCGGCGGCAGGTCTGTCAGCAGGACGAGCATGGGCCCTCCAATGCGGTCGGTCGCCCCGATTTCTCGGGGCAGGTTGCACGATCGAGCCTACTGGGCGATCTCCCAGATGTGCCCACCGGGATCGCGGAAGCTCGCGGTGCGGATTCCCCAGGGTCGATCCATCGGCCCGTTCAGGAGCTCGACACCGCGGCGTCCGAGCTCCTCGGCCATAGCGTCGACATCCCGAACGGCCAGGGTGAACTGGAACCGGACGCCGGCGTCCCGAGACGCCACCCTTGCCGGCTCGACGAGGCTCGGTGCCTCGGTCGCCTCGAGCAGGTTGATGAGCGTGTGACCGAACCTGAATACCGCTGAGTGTTGGTCCTCGAACTCCACCGGCGACTCGAAGACCCGCTGGTAGAAGCGCTTCGCCTCGTCCAGGTCGTCCACGAAGAGCGTGATCGCGGCGATACCTCCGGGCCACGCTCCGCCCTCGCCGTTTCTCTCAGCCGACTCGTCCATCTTGCATCCCTCCTGTCGATCCTCGACGGTGATGCGCCTGGCACGGCGCCGGGGCCTGTCGATCCATCCGACTCCGGCGGGGCGGGGAAATCATCGCCGCCCCGCCGCCCGGTCGGCTCCTCTGGCCTCTCAGGAGACTGCGCGATCGAGGGCCGCCCGGCCGCTCGGCCGTCCGTGGGTGGGAAGCACGTGCTCGATCGGCCGTTCGAGCAGCGGGCGCAGCCCGTCGACGACCTGCTCGCGGGTGACGCCGTCGGCGAGCCAGCTCTCCACGATCTCGATGCCGTTGCCCCGGTCGATGAGGGTGTCGCCGATCACCACGGCACGGTGCCGCTCGACCCAGAGCACCACGTCGTACGGTGGTTCTCGCCCGGGGAACGCCTCGACTCCCAGAGGCAGCCGATCGCCTGCCGAGAAGAGCTCGGCCGGCATCCGCGTCCCCTTGCCGCCGTCATCGGGCGGCGGCGCGAATACCGCTGCGCCGAGGCTGTTCGAGAGGGCGGGGGCATCACGTTCGTGCCATGGGTTCGTCAGCACGATCACCGTCTCTCGGCCGGTCGCCAGCTCGAGGATCGGCGCCGGCGGAGTCGTCGGGTCGACGAGCAGCAGTCGCTCTCCGTCGTCGAAGGCGTAGGACGAGACCTCCGGCCCCCAATCACCACCGGCCGCGTCGTCGGAGGCCGTCCACTCGGGGTGCACGGCCTCCCACCACCAGAGACCCGGGCCCAATTCCCGCACCCGGCAATCGTAGGGCAGCGACGCATGCCGGGAGGGAACCGTGTTGGAGCCCCACGAGGATTCCGGGGCTGGTAGAACTGCGTCGTGGCCGAGCTGCTGCTGTTTCATCATGCGCACGGCCGGACGCCGGGGCTCCTCGCGTTCGCGGACGAGCTGCGGGCAGCGGGACACGTCGTGCATGCCCCCGACCTCTACGACGGCAAGACCTTCAGCGACCTCGACGAGGGCGTCGCCTACGCCAAGCAGGTCGGCTTCGACACGATCGGCGAGCGCGGCCGACTCGCTGCCGACGGCCTGCCCAGCGGGCTCGTCTATGCCGGATTCTCGCTCGGAGCACTGCCTGCCCAGATGCTGGCCCAGACGCGCCCGGGGGCCAAGGGCGCGCTGTTGTTCAGCGCCGCTTTTCCGGCCTCCGAGTTCGGGGGCTCGTGGCCGCAGGGAGTCCCGCTCCAGATCCACATGATGGAGAGCGACGAATGGGCCGTCGAGGACCTTCCCGCCGCGCGGGAACTCGTCGAGACGACCGAGGGCGCGGAGCTGTTCCTGTACCCGGGCGATCGACACCTGTTCGCGGACAACAGCCTGCCGGATTACGACCGAAGCGCCGCGACGCTGCTCGAGCAGCGCGTCCTCGGGTTCCTGGGAAACGTCGAGTAGTGGATGTGTCACACTCGTGAGCAGTCTCATGGGTGACTACGTGGTGACGCATCTGGACGAGATCGAAGAGCTGGACGACGGACGCTGTCCCTACCGGCCCGTCAGGCACCACTTCGGCATCACGTCCTTCGGTGCCACCGCCTGGACGGCCCGGGCGGCCGGGGATCGGATCATCAACGAGCACGACGAGTCCGACGGGCCTACGAGCGAGGAGCTGTATCTCGTCATGCAAGGACGCGCCGTGTTCGAGCTGGACGGCGACCGGGTGGCCGCTCCCGCCGGCACGTTCGTCTTCGCCGCTTCCGGTGTGAAGCGCACGGCGTTCGCCGAGGAGGCCGGCACGACGATCATCGCGCTCGGCGGCACTCCTGGGAAGGCATACGAGCCCATCGGGTGGGAGCTCTGGGCCCCGGTCGACGGTCTCTACCGGGCGGGCGAGTACGCACGGGCGGCCGACGTTGCGGGCGAACTGCTCGAGGCTCACCCGCAGTACGCCGGTCTGTTCTACAACGCGGCCTGCTGCGAGAGCCTCGCGGGCCGGAACACCGATGCGATCGACCACCTGCGCCGCTCGATCGAGATGTCGGAGCAGTTTCGCGCCTACGCGAAGGAGGACTCGGACCTGGACGCGATCCGCGAGGAGCCCGCTTTCCGGGAAATGATCGGCGACTGATCAACCGGGGAGCTTCGACTCGATCGCGTCGAGACGCGAGTCCAGCGCTCGAATCGCATCCCGCGTGGCCGCCAGCGAGCCCAGGATCGACTGGGAGTCTGCTTCCTCCTGCGCGCGCTGCTCTTCCCGGCGGCTCTGGTCCTGGCTCCGGATCACCGCACTCGTCACGCCGGCGGTGAGAAAGGAGACGAACGACACGCTCAGCACGAGCTCCACGCCGCCGACGACCCTCCCGATCGACGTCGTCGGCACGGCGTCTCCGTACCCGACCGTCGTGACCGTCTGGAGGGCCCACCAGACGGCGAGCCCCAGAGTCGGAAAGTCGTGCTTGTCGACCAGCCGGATGATCACCGCGCTCACGAATGCCAGCAGGATGAAGGTGACCGCCAGGCCGAGCGCCACGGAGCGCGCGCTCGCGATCTTGCTGATCCGACGATCGATCAGGGACGCGCGCCGAATCGGCTCGTCGGCCATGCGTTTCGATTCAACGCCCGCAGCGCGTCTCCTCATGCGGATGAGCGATGAGTTTCGGCGCGGCGGGGAGTCTCTGTGAGAGTTTCTACGGGCCGAGCTGTCGTCATCGGAGGTGAGGGAACATGTCACGCACGTTGCTCGTGATCGGAACCCGGAAGGGCTGCTTCCTGCTGGAGAGTGACCAGGATCGTCGGGACTGGCAGGTGCGTGGGCCATTCTGCGAGGGGTGGCCGGTCTACCACGCCGTCTTCGACGCACAATCCGGCGCGATCTACGCCGCGGCGGCGAGCGAATGGCACGGCTCGGCCGTCTGGCGGAGCGCCGACCTCGGGGAGACGTGGACCCACTCGAGCGAAGGGCTCGCCTACGACGACGGCGCCAGGAAGCTCTCGAAGGTCTCGACGCTCTCGGTCGCACACGGCCGCGTGCTCGTCGGCGCCGAGGCGCCGGGAATCTTCGAAAGCAAGGACGACGGCGCCACCTGGTCGCTGCTCAGCACGCTCGCCGGCCAACCGGGGAGCGAGGAGTGGGACGACCCGGCGAACCAGCCTCCCGGACATCTCGGCGTGTCCGCGCTGATGGCCGACCCTTCCGAGCGGGATCGCTTCTGGGCGATCGTGCAGGGAGTCGGGGTGTTCGAGACCACCGACGACGGCGCCTCGTGGACGCCGCGCAACCGCGGTCTCCGCGCCGACTGGCCGCGCCCGCACGAGGAGGTCGGCTTCTGCGTGCACAAGCTCGTCCGCTCGCGGACCGACGGCGACCGGATGTTCCAGCAGAACCACGTCGGGGTTCATCGCAGTGACGACGGAGGCTCGAGCTGGACCGAGATCACCGAGGGCCTGCCGAGCGAGTTCGGGTTCGCGGCGGCCGCGCATCCCCATGACCGGGACACCTTCTTCGTCATCCCGCTCGATCCCGGCCACGGCCGCACCATGCCCGAAGGCAAGGCCGCCGTCTGGAGAACGCGCGACGGTGGCTCGAGCTGGAAGCGGAGCGACTCCGGCCTGCCCCAGCACGACGCGTATCTCGGGGTGCTGCGCGAGGCGATGGCGAACGACACCTACGACGTGCCCGGCTACTACTTCGGAACGAGCACCGGGCAGCTGTTTGCGAGCACCGACGACGCCGAGACGTGGACCGAGATCGCGAGCTACTTCCCGGCGATCTCGTCCGTCGCGGTCGCAGTGATCGACTGACGCCGTGGCCGACCTCCGCCTGCCGATGACGCTGACACCGCTCTTCCCCGAGCTCCCCCGCCGCATCGAGGTGGACGCCCCGACGGTGGAGGCGGCGATCGATCACCTGGACGCCCGCTGGCCGGGGGTGCGCGACCGGCTCTGCGAGCCGGGCCCGGTCATCCGCCCGCACATCCACGTGTACGTCGACGGCGAGCGGGCCGTGCTCGGGACGCCGCTCGATGCCCGATCGCGGGTCGACGTGATCGCGGCGATCAGCGGAGGGTGAGGCGCGAAGGCGGCGTGCTCATGCCGGGACGAGCTGCTTCGCGCGTTCGATCAGCTGCCGCGGGTCGAAGGGCTTCCCGACGAAGCCGCGGGCGCCCCGCTGCTCCGCGTCCTCGCCGACCGTCGCCTCAACCTTCCCGCTGAACATGATCACCGGGATCGAGCCGTGGCGCTCCTGCATCCTCTGCAGCATCTGCCAGCCGTCGATGCCGGGCATGACGACGTCGAGCAGGACGAGCGCGGGCGCCTGATCCTCGATCGCCTCGAGCGCGTCCTCGGCGCTCGAGGCCTCGCGCACCGTGTAGCCCTCGAGCTCGAGATTGACGCGGACGAACTCGCGCAGGCGCGGGTCGTCGTCGACGACGAGCACGAGCGGCCCGCTCGTTCGGCCTCCCGGCCCCGACCGGTCGAGGAAGACCTCGAGGTCGCGGCGCCGGTACCTGCGGTGGCCGCCCGGGGTGTAGAACGCGGGCACCCGGCCCTGGTCGGACCACTTGCGGATCGTCGACTGGGCGACGCCGAGGAACCTGGCAGCCTGGCCGAGCGTCAGCCAGTCGGGCTCGTCGGTCAGGGCTCGTCTATCGGGTGTGGTCACCGGACAAACGTAGCCAAAGCTTCCTGTTCCTAAACAGGTTTATGGGTTCTGAACGGTAACAGTCACCGTTTCGCGCGCAGCCGGGGCGAGCGGCAGCGGCTGCAGCGTCCGCACGATCGACTGGGTGCCGCCGGGCCGGGGATTGTCGTGGAGGGCCTCGCCCAGCGCGATGCCGACGGCGAAGACGAGCGCCGCAGCCGCGGCCACGAGCGCGACTCGCCTCACGGCCGGTAGTCCGTCGCCCCGCGGGCGTAGAGATGGAAGGCCGCATCCGCGATCGTGCCGGCCTCGCTCACGGGTGGCCCCTCGGGATCGGCATCGTCGAGCACCGCCCGCGCCCAGTCGTCGGCGCCGTCGTAGGACCGGGCGAGCTCCTCGAGCGTGAAGACCTGCCCGACCCGCTGCCGCAGCGCATCGACGACGATGTCCACCTGTGCCATGCGATCGGCGTAGCGGCCACGATCGGCGCGCACGCTCTCGATGCGCCGGATCCCGTCCTGCCACTGATGGCGGGCCAGATCGATGTCCACGTCACGGAGTACAGCAGGACTTGGGCCAGAGAGCAGGCAGCTCGGCGAGGATGCGGTCGCCGAGCTCGTAGCCGGGCCGCGCGAGAGCGAACGCCGCGTGTGCATGCAGGCACTTGAGGCTGCCCGTGCGCGTCGAGCCGCCGATCCCGGCGTCGAGCTGGGGCCGGAGACGCCGTTGCTCCGCCTGCGCCTCATCGAGGCTGCGGCCGAGGACAACGTCGGCCCGAGCTGCGCGAGTCCAGCGCTCGACACCGCCTCCCGCTTCGAGCCGCGAGATCGCGGCGACGAGAAACGGGCAGGTCACGTAGAACTGCGTCGGGAACGGGCGGCCCGCGGCGTCGAACGGGACCTGCTCGGTCACCGCGGGGCTCCCGAACGGGCAGCGAACCGCAACCCGCCGGAACGCGCGGGGCGCGCGGCCGATCTGCCGCGCCACGACGTCTACGTCGGCCACGGGGGGAAGCTAATGGTTCTTGTGGCGCCAGGCAGCGATGCCGCGCACGATGAAGAGCTGTTCGTTCGGTTTCACGAGGCCCATGCGGCGTGCTTCACGCAGGAGCTGGTCACCGGTGTCGACAGCGGCGATACGCGCCTCGAGACGCCGTTTCTCGGCCTGGAGCGCGTGCACCTCGGTGGTGCGCGATTGCAGCTCGCCCTTCGTGTGCAGATAGGTGTGGAGCGGCTTCCAGTAGAGAAACGCGACGAGCACGATCCCGCCGATCGCGAGGAGGCGCGTGGGACGGAGCCGGGGCACGGCGACAGTTTCTCCACCGTCGCACCGATCCCTACGCGGGTTACGCGACGTCGACCTTGATCACGTTGGTCGAGCCGGGCAGATTGACGGCCGTTCCCGCCGTGAGGACGACGCGGTCGCCGGCGTCCACCAACCCCGACGAGAGCGCCGACTCGAGGGAGCGTGACCAGAGGTCCTCGACGTCGTCGCTCGGAGGCATCAGCACCGGGGTGACGCCCCACTCGAGGGCCATCTGCTGCACCGCGGTGCTGTGGTGCGAGAGGCCGAGGATCGGGCGGCGGGGGCGCAAGCGGGCGACGGCGGACGCGGTGCGCCCGGTGAACGTCGGCACGAGGATCGCGCGGGCGCCGAGAGCCTCGGCGAGGTCGCAGGCGGCATTCGACATGGCCCGGCCGACGGTCGCCTCTTCGGCTGCCTCCGGCATCTGGTGGCGATATCCCATCGACGGCTCCACGGCGCGGGCGATCCGGTCCATCATCTGCACCGCCTGGACCGGATGGTTGCCGGTGGCCGTCTCCGCGGAGAGCATCACGGCCGACGTGCCGTCGAGGACGGCGTTCGCGACGTCGCTCGCCTCGGCCCGGGTCGGTTCGGCGTGTTCGATCATCGACTCGAGCATCTGCGTCGCGGTGATCACGGGCTTGCCTGCGTCGAGACAGCGCAGGATGATCCGCTTCTGCAGCAGGGGAACGGTCGCCGCGCCGATCTCCACACCGAGGTCTCCGCGCGCGACCATCACCGCGTCGGCCTCGAGCAGCACCTCCTCGAGCACCTCGACCGCCTCCGCCTTCTCGATCTTTGCGATCACCCGTGCGGGCGAGCCGTGCTGGCGGATGATCGCCTGCAGGTCGCGCACGTCGGCCGCCGCCCGCACGAACGAGAGCGCGACGAAGTCGACGCCGAGGCCGAGCGCGAACTCGAGGTCGTTCAGGTCCTTCTGCGTCAGCGACGGGATGGGCACCGGTACGCCGGGCAGGTTGACTCCCTTGTGCGTCTTGACCTCGCCGCCGACGACCACCAGACAGCGGGCGCGCCCCTGCTCGACCTCCTGGACGGCCAGGCGGACGAGGCCGTCGTCGATCAGGATGTCGTGGCCCGGCCGCAGAACCTCTCCGATCACGGCCGGCGCGATCGGCAGCTCGCCGTTCAGCGCATGCTGTTCGCCGACGACGACGACCTCCTCGCCCTTGAGGAGAATGCGGGGCTCGTCGAGGTCGCCGATGCGGAGCTTCGGCCCCTGGAGATCGGCGATCAGCGCCAGCGGCTTGCCGGTCTCAACCTGAACCTCGCGCACGACGCCGGCACTCGCCGCGTGGTCGTCCTGGGTGCCGTGCGAGAGGTTGAGGCGAATCGCGTCGACACCGGCCTCGACCAGCTCGCGCAGAACGTCGTGGCTCGACGAGACCGGACCGATCGTCGCGACGATCTTCGTTCTCCTGCGCTCCGCGGCCATCCCGCCTCAGCGTAGCGATCAATGAAGCGATCAGCCGCGGGCGCGCGGAAATGCATCCCACCCCGGGTACTGCGCCTTCGAGCCGAGCTGCTCCTCGATCCGAAGCAACTGGTTGTACTTCGCGACGCGGTCGGAGCGCGCGGGAGCCCCGGTCTTGATCTGACCGGTACCGAGCGCGACGGCGAGATCCGCGATCGTCGCGTCCTCGGTCTCACCGGAGCGGTGGGAGATGACGGCGGTGTAACCGTTCGACTGGGCGAGCCGCACCGCCGCGATCGTCTCGGTCAGCGTGCCGATCTGGTTGACCTTCACGAGGATCGAATTGGCGACGCCGCGGTCGATCCCCTGCTGGAGCCGCTCCGGGTTGGTGACGAAGATGTCGTCGCCGATCAGCTGCACGCGGTCGCCCAGCAGCCGCGTCTGCGCCTCCCACGACTCCCAGTCGTCCTCGGCCGCGCCGTCCTCGAGCGAGACGATCGGGTAACGCTCGACGACTTCGGCCCAGAACGAGGGCAGCTCGACGCTCGTCTTCTCGCGGCCCTCGAAGCGGTACACGCCGTCCGAGTAGATCTCGCTCGCGGCTGGGTCGAGGGCGATGGCGACGCGCTCGCGGTGGCCCGCGTTCTCCGCGGCTTCGAGAATCGCCTCGATCGCGGCCTCGCTCGACTCGAGATCGGGCGCGAAACCGCCCTCGTCCCCGACGCTGGTGGTCAGCCCGCGGGCACCGAGGACCTGCTTCAGCGCGTGATAGACCTCCGCGCCGATCCGCAGGGCCTCGGCGAACGACGTAGCGCCGGCCGGGACGACCATGAATTCCTGCAGATCGATCGAGTTCGCCGCATGCACGCCGCCGTTGATCACGTTCATCATCGGCACCGGCAGGGTCGCTGCGGTGTCGCCTCCGAGCTGGAGCCAGAGGGGCTTCCCGGCCGCAGCGGCCGCTGCCTTCGCTGCGGCAAGGGAGACCCCGAGGATCGCATTCGCGCCGAGACGTCCCTTGTTCGGCGTGCCGTCGAGCTCGATCAGCGTGTGGTCGAGCGCTGCCTGGTCGCGCGCGTCGAGGCCCCGCACGGCGGCGGCGAGCTCCCCGTTCACGTGTCCGACGGCCCGGCCGACACCCTTGCCGCCCCATTCGGGAGCGCCGTCACGGAGCTCGACCGCCTCGTGCGCCCCCGTCGACGCTCCGGACGGGACGATCGCCCGCCCGAGCCCACCGCCCTCGAGCCGGACATCGACCTCGACGGTCGGGTTGCCACGGGAGTCGAGCACCTGGCGGCCCTGCACTGCGCTGATCGTGGTCGTCACGAGTTCGTCCCCTTTGCCTCGTCGTAGTAGGCGTCCTGCTCGGCGAGCGGAAGCGTCGTCCAATCCTTGCCGGCGACCGCGGCGATCGCCTCCGCAGTTTCCACGCGCGCGCGAAAGCGCTTCGCCGCCGAGCGCAGCTCGAGCTCCGGGTCGACGTTCAACCGGCGGGCGACGTTGACAGCCGCGAAGAGCACGTCGCCGAGCTCCGCGGCCACGCGCGCATCCGGCTCCGTCTCCTCCGCCGGATCGTCGCGCGGCAGCTCGGCCCGCAGCTCGCGGAGCTCGTCGTCGAAATCGGCGAGTGCTCCGGCGAGATCCGGATACTCGAAGCCGGCCGATCTGGCTCGCAGCTGCACCTTGCGCGCGTAGAGCAGGGCGGGCAGCCCTTCCGGGATGTCGTGAAAGACGCCCTCACGGCCCTCGTCCTTCTGCTTGATCTCCTCCCAGCCCTGGCGCACCGCGCCGGGGCTCGTGGCCTCGGCCGAACCGAAGACGTGCGGATGGCGACGGACGAGCTTCGCGATGACGATGCGTGTCGCCTGCTCGAGGTCTCCTCTTGCTGCCTCCTGGAGCGTCAACGCCAGGAAGACGCACTGGAACAGCAGGTCGCCGATCTCGTCGAGGAGCTTTACGTCGTCACCGGCGAGCGCCGCGTCGGCAACCTCGTACGCCTCCTCGACCGTGTGCGTAACGATCGTTCGCGCGGTCTGCTCTCGGTCCCACGGGCACTCGCGCCGCAGCCGCTCGGTCAGCTCCTGGAGCTCGACGAGCGCTTCCGCGAGAGACACGAGACCGAGTCTTCTAGGTCGTCGTCGAGTTGGTGGTCGACGTGCACGGGTCCGGGGTCGGCACGAACCCGACCTGGTACTTGATCTTGGAGCCCGAGCAGAAGCTCTTCGAGAGGGAGGCGACCCAGTCGGTCATCGCCTGGTTCTTGTCCTGCTGGAGCAACTGCTGCCTGATCGAGCTCGCGACGTTCTTCTCGGGCGTGGACGACTTCGGCTTGACGCTCGAGAGCGGCTCGATCACGAACCATCCGTACTGGGAGCTGTGCACCGGCGCGTGGACGACCTTCGTCTTCTCGGTGAAGGCGACCTTGTCGAACTCGGGCACGGTCTGACCCTTCGAGACGGTCAGCTTCCCGCAGGCGTTCTTCGAGCTCGGGTCGAGCGAGTACTTCTTCGCGAGCGTGCACCAGGTCTTGTCGTTGCCCGACTTCAGCTGTGCATAGAGCGACCTCGCGAGCGCCGGAGACTTGACGAGGATGTGCCGGACGTCACGCGACTGCTGCTGTGTGTAGAGCGACTGGTGTGACTTGTAGTAGGCGTCCACCTCGCTCTGCGAGACCTTCGTGTCCTTGGTCACCTTGGCGAAGATGGCCTCCGAGATCAGCTGCTGGCGGACGTCCTCGCGGACCTGGGCGTCGGTCAGCTTCTGCTTCTTCAGCTGGGCCTGGTACTTCTTCTCGCTGCCGCCGAAGTACTGCTTCTTGACCTGGTCGAGGCGCTTCTGGACGTCGGCGTCCGAGATCGTGATCCCCATGGAAGCGGCCTTCTCCTCGCGCTCGGCCTGCTGCACGAGCAGCGTCACGGCCTGTCCCTTGATCGTCTCGTAGTCGGCGCTGCCCGGCTTCGGGAACGTCTTCGGCGGGGTCTGGGACGCGTAGCTTCGCTTCGCCTGGACGAGCAGCGCGGCGAAGGCGGCCTTGCTGACGTGCAGGCTCCCCACGGTGGCGACGTCGCTCGAGCTCGGGCTCGCGCTCTTGCCGCCGCAGCCTGCCAGGACGGCGGCGACGAGGACGAGCAGAAGCGGGAATGTGAGCTTTTTCATAAGGAAGCGCCGGCTAGGCAGCCTGGCGCGCGGCCAGCATAGCATCGACCAAATCGAGCGCTCCCTTGAATTCATCGCCTCTTAACGTCACTTCACGGTTGCCCGTCGAGTAGACAGCGGTCTCCACCCGC
Source organism: uncultured Thermoleophilia bacterium (assembly GCA_963826485.1). Taxonomy (GTDB): domain Bacteria; phylum Actinomycetota; class Thermoleophilia; order Gaiellales; family Gaiellaceae; genus PALSA-600. Next base: position 178,098 of record CAWGXF010000006.1, on the reverse strand, counting down.
GCACGCAGATCGCGCAGTTCACCGGAGCCGAGCACGACGGGCCCGACGGACGCGCGACCGCCCCGGAACACGAGGTAGTCGGCGCCGAGCCGCGCGAGCTTCAGCTTCGCCGCCTGGATGGCGAAGAGGTTGTCGACCGGCTCCGGAACCGGTCCGTACCGGTCCTCCGTGGCGACCCGCAGCTCGTGCAGGTCGTCCTCGGTCTCGGTCAGCGCGATGCGTCGATGCAGGTCGATCTTGAGAGCCTCGGCGGCGATGTACGCGGCCGGAACGTAGGCGTCGACGCGGGCATCGACGCGGACCGGCCGCGCGGCGAGACGCCGTTGCCCGGACAGTTCCGCCACGGCCTCGTGGAGCATCTCGACGTAGAGCTCGAACCCGAGAGCTGCGACGTGGCCGGACTGCTCGGCGCCGAGCAGGTCACCCGCCCCGCGGATCTCGAGGTCGCGCATGGCGATTGCGAACCCCGCCCCGAGCTCGGTGTGGTCGGCGAGCGTCGCCAGACGTGCGCGTGCCTCCGGGGTCAGCTCGTGCGCGTCCGGATAGAACAGATACGCGTGCGCGAGGACGTCGCTTCGGCCCACGCGCCCGCGAATCTGGTAGAGCTGGCTCAGCCCGAGCGTATCGGCGCGCTCGACGATCAGGGTGTTCGCCTGCGGAATGTCGAGGCCCGACTCGATGATCGTCGTCGAGACGAGGACGTCCGCGTCGCCTGCGAGGAACGAGATCATCTGCTCCTCCAGCTCGTGCTCTCGCATCTGACCGTGCGCGACGAGGAAGCGCAGGCCGGGGCAGAGCTGCTGCAGCTTCGCCGCCGCCTCCTCGATGGTGTCGACCCGGTTGTGCAGGTAGAACGCCTGGCCCCCACGGGCGGCCTCGCGTTCGAGCGCGGTGCGAACGAGGTCGTCGTCGATCTCGCCGACGAATGTTCGGATCGGGCGGCGTCCCTCGGGCGGCGTCTCGATCACCGAGATGTCACGGAGGCCGGAAAGCGACATGTGGAGCGTCCGGGGGATCGGAGTGGCGCTCATCGCCAGCACGTCGACCTCGAGCCGCAACTGCCGCAGGAGCTCCTTCTGCGCGACGCCGAAGCGCTGTTCCTCGTCCACGATCACGAGCCCGAGCTCCTTCGGGATCACGTCTCTCGACAGAACGCGATGGGTGCCGATCAGGACCTCGACCCTTCCTTCGGAAAAGTCGCGAAGTGCCTGCTTGGTCTCCTTCGCGGTCCGGAAACGCGAGACCATCTCGACGCGGACCGGGAAGTCGCGATACCTCTCCTTGAACGTGTTCCAGTGCTGTTGGGCCAGCACCGTCGTCGGCACGAGCATCAGCACCTGCTTGCCGGCGACGGCGACGGCGAATGCCGCCCGCAACGCAACCTCGGTCTTGCCGAACCCGACGTCGCCACAGACGAGCCGGTCCATCGGATGCGGCGACTCGAGATCCTCCTTGACCGCTTCGATCGCGGTGCGCTGGTCCTCCGTCTCGCTGTATGGAAACTCGTTCTCGAGCTGCTCGACCCACTCGTGGTCCACGTCGTAGGCGACTCCCGGCTGGGTCTGGCGCTGCGCGTAGAGCTGCAGCAGCTCCCCCGCCAGCTCGCGGAGGTGGGCACGCGCCCGCGTCTTCAGGTTGTCCCAGGCCTTGCCGCCGAGCTTCGAGAGTGCCGGCGCCTTCGAGTCGGCGCCTATGTAGCGGCTGATCTTCCCGATCTGTTCGTGCGGAACGTAGACGCGGTCGTCTCCGCGGTAGGCGAGCAGGAGATAGTCGCGTGTCACGCTCGCCACCTCCTTCGTCTCGAACCCGAGGAGCTGCGCGATGCCGTGGTCCTCGTGCACCACGTAGTCGCCCGTCCGCAGGTCCGAGAAGCTCTGCAGTGCGCGGCCGGCGGCGCTCGACCGTCGCGGCGGCCGCCTTCGGAAGACCTGCGTGTCGGGGAGCAGCGCGAGACCGAGCTCGCGCCAGACGAAACCGCGGCGCGCCGGCGACACCGCGAACTGGAGGGCGCTCGGCGCGGCCCCCGGGTCGAGCACGCCGGCCTGCACCCGCCGCAGGAGTGCCTGCTGGCGAAGGGCCTCGCCGCGGTGCGAGAAGGCCACGACGACGTCGAGCTCCTGGCGCAGCAGTCCGCCCAGTTCGTTCTCCGCCTCCGAGAGGCCGCGCGCGGCGAGCGCCGGCCGCTGCGCGTCGAACGAATACGGCTGTCCCTGCGGTAGCGGTGACAGCTCGGTCGCGGCGTCGAGCGCGACCGGCGTCAGTCCCTCCTCCGACCAGACGGCCTGCACCTCGTCGCGGGACCAGACGAAGTCGGGAGGCCGGTCGAATGCCGGCACCAGATCGACGGGGGGCGTGAGCGGGCGTTCCTCGCCGTCGTCGGGGCCGAGCTCGATCTCGACCAGCTCGCGCCGCCGCTCGGCGGCGGGAAAGACCGTCGCCCGCTCGACCGTGCGCAGGGCACGCTGGGTGAACGGCGAGAACGCGCGGATCTGCTCGATCTCGTCGCCGAAGAACTCGATGCGGAGGGGCTCGCGCCCCGTGGTCGCGAAGACGTCGACGAGGCCGCCGCGAACCGCGAACTGGCCCCGCTCCTCCACCCGCTCGACCGGCTCGTAGCCCGCCGAGGCCAGTTGGCTCGCAAGCGCAGTGATCCCCGGCTCGTCACCCGGCGCGATGCTGACGATCGCGGCCCGCTCGGGTGCGCTCGGAACGCCTTCCGCCACGGCCGTCGCCGATGCGCACACGAGCCCGCCGCGCTCGAGGACCGCCTGTGCACGGGCGCGCTCGCCGACGAGGTGCGGCGGCGGCTCCAGGCCCGAGGCCCAGTGCACGCCACGGGAGGGAAACAGCGCCACGTTCCCGTCGCCCAGAAACCAGCCGGCTGCCTCGGCCGCGTCCCGGGCGTCCGCGTCCTCGGGCAGCAGCACCACGACGCCGCGCTGCAGCTCTTCGTGCAGGGCCGCCAGGACGAGCGGCAGCACGGGCTCCGAGACGCGCGCACTGCTCGGCAGCGCGGCGGCGAGCTCCTGGAGCCGCTCCTCCGCACGGAGGCGCTCGACGATGCTGTAGAGAACGGGCCGGTCCATGACGATGGGCCGAACGAGGCGTTCGGCCGGGTCGCCATCGTACGCGTTCGGCGCCGCTAGCTGTCCTGCCCACAGACGTTGTGAACGCGGCTGATCGGTGGTCGGTCTCCGAGTGAGCTGTGTGGCCGAGTCGTGTTGTAGTGGTTGAGCCAGTGTGGCAGGGCGGCGGCGCGGTCGTGGTGTGATTGGTAGACGAGTCCGTAGGCCCATTCGCGTGCCATCGTCTGGTGGAAGCGTTCGACCTTGCCGTTGGTGCGTGGCCGGTAGGGCTTTGTCCCGCGTCACGAAATCTGGCAGTGGGGTTAGTGTCGGGCTCCTCGTGAAGGGAGCAGCTCGTGGCACGTCCTTCTGTTTTGTTCTATTCGTCTCGCTGCTGCAGACAAATGGGATCCGCGTCGTCCTCGCCATCAGTCGCGAGTTCCGCTCGATCGCTGAGGCGAGGGCGAAGACGGAGCAGCTCGATCTCAAGGACGCTGGAAGCGGCTGTTTGAGAACGGGGTTGCTCAAACAGGGTCTGGACGCCGGATGAACGGACGCGGAAGCTGCGGCGGCTGACGAACACGCGGGAGCGGCAGGTGCGTGCCCGGACGCGCGCGAAGAATGAGGCGCACGGGGTGTTGGCGCGCAACCTGTGCGAACGGCCGCCGCTCACCGAGGAGTTCGGGACTGATGGCCGCCGCTCGGTGGGCGCACTCGAGCTGCCGGTCGAAGAGAGGCCGAGCATCGGCGGGTGCCTACGCCAGGTCGACTTCTTCGAGGTCGAGATCGGCGCGCTCGAGGCCGCGATGCCGACGAGCCGCTTCGCCTAGCTCGGAGGTGCTGCGTCTGATGAGCGTACCGGGCGGCAACGTGCAGACGGCAGCGACCTTCAGGGCCGGCCGGCGAAGGGGCCGTGGCCGGCGCCGGCGCGCGACCGCGTCGAGCCGACAGCGATCGCCTACGCGGATCGCTTTCCGGCCTGGGGGCATCGCAAGCTGGCGATGCTGATGCGCGTCGACGGCCACGACGCCCCCGACGCGACGGTGCTCAGAGCGCTCAGACGCAGCGGCCGCGTCCAGCCGATCGACTATCAGGCCGAACGCCGGCAGTTGGCGCAGGCGCGGCGGGCGGCGTTCGTGGTGCCACCCTCCGGGCCAAACCATGGTTGATCGGTAATTGACGGTGTTCCGGGGAGGGTCTGCACCAAGCAGTGTGGTCGACGCGACCGGGGTCAAGGCCGGCGGGACTTGGCGCCGGGCGCGGCGGGCGCAATGCGCCGTGTGCAGGCCCCCATCCGGGGCGGCGTTGAATTCCCGATCAATCATCTAGGAGCGCCTCGTGTTGACGGCACGCTGCGCCGCTTCGAGACCCTCGGCGTCGAGCACCTCGACGGCGTCCGCGGCGTCTCGAGCGAGCCGTGCCGGGTCCTCGTCGGCGGCGAAGTCGGAGAGCACCCAATCGGCCAGCGGGCGCGGGTCGCCGCGGCCCGGCCGGCCGATGCCGACACGCAGGCGCAGGAAGTCCGAGGTGCCGAGGTGCCGTGCGACCGAGCGGACACCGTTGTGCCCGGCCGTGCCACCTCCCAGCCGCGCCTGGAGCCGGCCGGATTCGAGATCGCTCTCGTCGTGGACGACGAGGACCGCGTCCGGCTCGAGCTTGAAGAACTGCATTGCCGCCTTCACCGCACGGCCCGAATCGTTCATGAAGGTCTCGGGCTTGAGCAGTGCGACCCTGTGGCCGTCGATGCGCACCTCTGCGAGACGGCCGTTGAACTTCGAGCGCCACCGGCCGTCGTGGCGATGCGCGAGCTCGTCGACGACGAGCCAGCCGACGTTGTGCCGGTTCCCCGCGTACTCGCGGCCGGGGTTGCCGAGCCCTGCGACGAGCAGATCGTACGAGGTGCCGTGCCGGCGCGGCCACAGCCGCATGGCGCCCTGCTATTCCTCGGAGGCGCCGGAGTCGGCGGTATCGCCTGCGGCGGCATCGCCTTCGGCGGGCTCGCCCTCGGCAGCCCCCTCTTCGCCCTCGACAGCCTCTTCGCCCTCGACCGGCTCGGGCTCGACCTCACGGGTCGGAGCGGTGACGGTCGCGAGGACCGTCTCGGCGAGGTCGTCGAGCAGGGTCACGCCGTCCGGCACCGCCAGTGCCGAGAGACGGAGCGAATCGCCGATGCCCAGCTGAGAGACGTCCGCCTCGAGGTGCTCGGGCACCTCCATCGGGAGCGCTTCGACGTTCAATTCGTTCGTGACCTGCGACAGGACACCGCCCTCCTTCACGCCGACGGAATCGCCGCGCAGTTGGAGCGGCACCGTCGCGTGGATCGGCTGGTCGAGGCGCACCTCCTGTAGGTCGACGTGCGTGATCAGACCGCGCACGGGATCCTGCTGGTAGTCCTTGAGCACGGAAGAGTGCTCCTTCCCGCCGTCGACGATGACGTCGAGCACGGCGTTCAGGCCGCCCTTCGAGGTGAGCGCGGCGCGCAGGTCGCGTTCCAGGATCGAGATCGAGACGGGCTCCTCACGGCCGTACAGGACGCCCGGGATCAGCCCTTGCCGCCGCAGGCGGCGCGATTCGGCCGAGCCGAGGATGGCACGGTTCTGGACCATCAGCTTGACGCGCTCTCCAGCCACGACGCAGGAGTGTAGCGAGATCGTCTTTCCCACCCGGGCACGAGCGCCCGGGTCGTCTCATGGCCGTCCGGGGTCGAGCGTGCGGCGGGCGGCCTGCGGCTTCAGGAGAGTCGACCCGAACACGTAGACCAGAGCGTGATAGACGATCGAGAGGAGCGCGAGCCCGACACCGAGCCCGACCTGGCCCGCGTCGACGAGCGCCAGCGCAGCGACGGCGGAGATGACGAGTTCCTCCAGCAGTCGCAGAGGTTCCGCAAATCGCCCCGCCTGATGAAAGTCGACGGCTCCCCACACGCCGAACCCGATGATGGGGGCTCCGAGCCCGAGAACCAGTTTCGTCCCGGCCGAGTCGCCGGTGCTGAACCCCCAAAACGCGAGAGCGGCGACAACGCCGGTCTCCATCAGAACGCGCAGGGCCAGCAAAAGCGCCTGCTTCGCGGTCACGAGACGAGACGGAAGACGGGATGGTCCGGGGCGATACGCCTGAACTCGCTCGACGGTGACTCGGGGCCGACGCCGTCGAAGAACTGGCCGACCTCCCACTTCCATCGGCTCAGGTACGCGCGCAGGATCGGTTCCTTGTCCGCGTCGCCCAGCTCGGCGGCCGTGAAGCGCTCGCGGCGTGAGCCCAGCAGGAGATCGCCCCGGCCGCCCGCCGCCCGCAGATTGCGCACCCACTGCGTGTGCCCGCGTGGAGCGACGAGATACGTGGTCCCCTCATGGACGAGCGGATTGACCGGATTCCGCCGAGGCTCACCGCTCCTGCGGCCGGGAACCTCGAGAATCCGCGATCCCCAGAAGCTGACTCCCATTCGGGTCAGCCCGGCGATCAACGGGTTCATCAGCTTGCGGTCGAGCCAACTCGGGGCGCGGTAGTGCATGACTCACTCTATTGCCGGCGACGCGACCGGCCAAACGAGGGTGGAGAACCTAAAAGAGCTGGTTCTCACCGCCGAAGATGGCCGACACCGAATCGTCGGCGAAGACGTTCATGATCGTCTCGGCGAGGAGCGGCGCGACCGGCAGTACGGTCATCTTGTCCGGCCTGGCGAGCGGATCGATCGGGACCGTGTCGGTGACGACGATTCCCTTGATGTCGGCGCCGTGGAACTTCTCCAGAGCGTTGCCGCAGAAGAGGCCGTGGGTCGCAAACACCCACACGTCCTCGACGCCGTGCTCCTGCAGAGCCTTGACGTTCGCGAGCAAGGTGCCGCCGGTCATGATCACGTCGTCGCCGAGAATCGCCGTCTTGCCGCGCACGCGGCCGGTCACCTCCGTCACCTCGACGACGTCGTGAGACGGGCGCGACTTGTGCATCAGCGCGAAGTCTGCGTCGAGCATCTCCGCGAAGCGCACCGCCTGCTTGGCGCGGCCGGCGTCGGGTGAGACCGAGACGACACCCTCGCCGGTGAGGCCCAGATCGCGGAAATGGCGCGCGAACAGCGGCACCGCCGTCATGTGGTCGACCGGAATCGTGAAGAAGCCCTGGATCTGGCCGGCGTGCAGGTCCATCGTCAGGACCCGGTCGGCGCCGGCGAGCTGGAGCATGTCGGCGATCAGGCGCGCCGAGATCGGCTCGCGCGGCTTGGCCTTCCGGTCCTGGCGGGCGTAGGGGAACAAGGGGATGACGGCCGTGATCCGCTTCGCGGAAGCGAGCTTCGCCGCCTGAACCATGAACAGCAGCTCCATCACGTTTCGGTCGACGGGCTCGCACCCGGTCTGGACGACGAAGATGTCGGCTCCACGGATCGACTCGTCGAATCGGCAGTAGGTCTCGCCGTTTGCGAAGGTGCTCAGCTCGACCTCACCGAGCTGGACGCCGAGCTGCTCGGCGATCCGCTGCGCCAGATCGGAGTGCGAGCGGCCCGAGAAGACCATCAGGCGCTTCTGCGGCCCTCGTTCGATCCAGTGGCCCGGCGCGTCCTGGCTCATGACGTCCGGCGGCCCAAGGCCGGGGAGAACCAGCTCAGTTGTCCCGCTGACGGGCTGCATAGCCCTCCTTGTTCTCCTGGCGTGAACGGGCGATTCCCAGCGCGTCGGCCGGAACATCCTTCGTTATGAGCGAACCGGCTGCGATCCATGCTCCGTCACCGACCTCCAACGGCGCGACGAAGCCATTGTGGATGCCGGTCCTGACGTTGCTCCCGATCGTGGTCCGTTCCTTGGGCCGGCGCGGCCCGTGCGGGAGATTGGCGGTGATCGCCCCGGCGCCCACGTTCGTGTCGTCGCCGATGTCGGCGTCGCCGATGTACGAGAGGTGAGGCACCTTCGTGCGGTCGCCGATGCGTGAATTCTTGATCTCCACGAACGTGCCCGCCTTGGAGGAGTCGCCGAGGACCGTCCCAGGGCGAAGGTAACAGAACGGGCCGATCGTCGCGTTGTTGCCGATGCGAGCGTCGATGGCGACGGTGTTCGCCCCGATCTCGGCGCCGGCCGCGATCCGTGTCTCACCTCGCAGGACCGCGAACGGCTGGATCGTCACGTCGGGCTCGATCTCGACGGTTGGCTCGATCCAGGTCGTCGGCGGATCGACGATTGTCACCCCGGCGAGCATGTGCTCCTCGTTGATCCGGTCGCGCAGAACGGCGGCGGCGCGGGCGAGCTCGGACCTGGTGTTGACGCCGTCCGCCTCGCGCGGGTCGCCGGCGATGTGCGCGGCGACCTTCGCTCCGTCCTCGACGACGATCTCGATTGCGTCGGTGAGGTACAGCTCGCCCTGGACGTTGTGCGGCTCGATCCGATCGAGCGCCGCCCACAGGACATCGGACCGGAAGACGTAGATCGAGGAGTTGATCTCGCCGATCTGCCGCTCGGCCTCGTTCGCATCGGTGCCTTCGACGATGCGCAGCACCGACCCGTCGGAGCCGCGGACGATGCGACCGTAGACGCGGGGGTCCGGCGGCTCCGCGCTGAGGATCGTCGCGGCGGCGCCCTCGCGGTGATGTGCGTCGACGAGCTGCTCGAGCAGCCCCGCGGTCAGGAGCGGCGTGTCGCCCGAAAGCACGAGCACGTCGCCGTCGTGCGCCGCGAGGGCAGAGCGTGCGCACCTGACTGCATCACCGGTGCCGAGCGGCGTCTCCTGGACTGCGACCTCGACCGGGCTGCCGGCGAATGCATCACGTGTCGAGGGCGAGGCGACGACGACGATCGGATCGGCGCCCGTCGCTCGGGCGGCCTCGATGATCCAGTCGACCATGCGGCGTCCGAGCAGCTCGTGCAGGTGCTTGGGGACGGACGAGCGCATTCGTGTGCCGAGACCTCCGGCCATGACGACGGCTGCTAGGGGTGTGGTGCTCACTGAGGCTGGGGCGCCAGGATTCGAACCTGGGATCGCGGGACCAAAACCCGCTGCCTTACCGCTTGGCTACGCCCCACCGGCTGGGCGACAGTCTATGGACGCTCGGTGAACAGGAAGATCAGTGCACCGATCGCGAGGAGTGCGATCACCGCGATGGCAACCGCCTTCACGAGCGAGAGGGCGATCGGCACACAGAGGACGAGCAACTGTGACGCCGCGAAGATCCACGCCGCGTGCCGTATGGAGTCGGTACGGCTCCGACGGCCGACGAACCACCAGAAAGCGACCGCGATCAGCGCAAGCACGAAGGCGGCCCACCAGTGCAGGACGCCGAACAGATAGAGCAGCCCCTCGATCGCTGCGATCCAGAGCGTGAAGCGCAGTCGCCGCTCACGGAGCCAGCGTCCCGAACGGCTGGAACCGTGTTCGATTGCGGTCGTTCCGACCATGGGAATCAACCGTACCACGCGGGCGCGGTCACCCAAACGCGGCCGAAACGGCGCAGCGTTCGAGCCGCGCCGTCCGCGTCGGAGACATGCTCGAACAGCCCGTAGACCGTCGGTCCTGCGCCGCTGACATCGGCGCGGAATGCGCCCTGCGCGAGCACCTCGACCGCGAGCGGCGAAGATGCGAGATCGTTCGGCGGCAGCACCGCGAGATCACGGGGCCGGCCGACCGCGGCGAGGGTCGTGCGGAGCGTCTCGAGGCGCTCCGCGTACCCGTGGTGACCACCGCGCGCGTCGAACGCCGTGTAGACCGCCGCCGTCGAGCGCTTCGGCGCTCCGTCCGGCAGCAGGAGCAGGACCGCGAAATCCTGCGGGAGATCGACCGGTTCGAGCAGGGTGCCGTCTCCGGTCCCGAGCTGCGGGCCGTCCTGCAGGAAGAACGGCACGTCGGCGCCGACCCGGCCGGCGAGCTCCTGCAGCTCGCCCGCCGGTCTCGGGCGGTCGAGCTGCGCATTGGCGAGCCGCAGCGCGGTCGCGGCGTCGGAGCTGCCGCCGCCGAGACCGGCGGCGACAGGCGTGTGCTTCTCGATTCGAACGCGCCATCCATGCGGGGCAGCAAGCGACGCCAGCGCGGCGCGAACGATCGTGTCCTCGGGAAAGCCCTCGACCGTGGTCTTTGAAGCGGGCTCGACGCGGATGCGATCGCCGAGTTCGACGCGCTGATAGAGGGTCGCCAGCTCGTGCTTGCCGTCCGCACGGCGTGGGCCGACGACGAGCGCGAGATTGATCTTTGCGGGCGCCGCGCCGATCACACGAGCTGCGCTGCGAGTGCGACGAATTCCGGAGGGGCGAGCACCTCGGCGCGCACGCTCGCGTCGCGGCCGATCGCCGCGAGCGCCTCCACCCCGCGCTCCCGGGTGACGAGGCCGGACAGCGCCAGCGAGTTGGCCAGGGTCTTGCGCCGGTGCCTGAACGCGCCTTCGACGATGCGCCGGACCGGGAGCGGCACGGCGGGCGCGATGCGGCGGAACGCGACGAGAGCCGATTCGACGTTCGGCCGGGGGCGAAACACCTCGCGCGACACGGGATGGAAGCCGGTCCGCTGCGTCGCCAGCTGCACCAACACCGACACGCTTCCGTACGCCTTGGTCGACGGCGCGGCGAAGAACCGGTCGGCAACCTCGCGCTGGACCATCACACACCAGCCTGTGATCTGCTCGACATCCAGGGTCTCGGCGACGAGCGGCGTGGCGATGTTGTAGGGCAGGTTCGCGACGATCTTGTGAGGCGACGGATCGAGACGCGGGATGTCGAGGCGCATCGCGTCCCCCCAGTGGACCGTCGTCCGCTCGATTCCGGCGAGGTGCGAGGCAAGTCGCCTGTCCAGCTCCACGGCATGGACGTACGTGACGCGTTCGGCGAGGAAGCGGGTCAGGACACCGAGTCCCGGCCCGACCTCGAGCACGACGTCGCGCCGGTCGAGCTCGGCGAGCCGCTCGATCACGCGCAGGATGTTCTCGTCGACCAGGAAGTGCTGGCCGAGCGATTTCTTCGCCTGCAGCCTCACAGGCCGAAGACCGCCTCGGCGTTGGCGACGATCTGGGCGCGAATCGACTCGCCGTGCAGGCCGGCGAGGAAGTCGTACGTGTGCGCGACGTAGGCGGGCTCGTTGCGCCTGCCCCGCACGGGCTGCGGAGCGAGGTAGGGGCTGTCGGTCTCTGCGAGCAATCTGTCGGCAGGGACGCTCCTCGCCGCTGCCCGGAGGTCGTAGGCGTTCTTGTAGGTGACGTTGCCGGCGAACGAGATGTACCAGCCACGCCGCAGCGCGTCGTCGAGGATGTTCGGCGAGGAGAAGCAGTGGAGCACGACCGCCCCGTCGTGGGCGTGCAGGTGCTCGAGCGTGTCGCCGTCGGCGGCCCGCGTGTGAATCACGACCGGCTTCTCCACTTCGCGTGCCAGCGCGAGCTGTCGTTCGAAGAGCCGCGCCTGTGCGTCGCGCGGAGCGTAGTCGCGGTAGTAGTCGAGGCCGGTCTCCCCGACCGCCACGACCTTCGGATGCGCGAGCAGCCCGCGCAGCTCGTCGAAATCACCCGGGTCGGACGCCTCGTGGGGATGGACGCCGATGCAGGCGTAGACGCCGTCTTCGCGGTCGGCACGTGCGAGTGTCGCCCGCGCGGCGGTGATCGTGGTCGCGACGTCGATCACCCTGGTGACCCCGGCCGCCCGCGCACGCGCGAGCACCTCGGGCGCATCGTCGCCCAGGTGCGCGTGCGTGTCGATCACGCGGTCGTGGCTTCGAACCGCGGGAAGAGCGGCGGCGCCGCCGCGACGGCGGTCGTCGGCGTCAGGCGCCCGTACTCGACCAGCTCCCAGCCGAATGCAACCGGCTGTCCGAGCGCCTCGAGGATCTTGGGCGCCGTCTCGGGGAGGTAGGGCCAGAGGGCGATCGCGCTCACCCGCAGCCCGTCGGCGAGGTCGTACAGCACCTGGTCGAGCTCGGCGGCCTTCGACCCGTCCTTCGCGAGCGTCCAGGGCGCCCGTTCCGTCACGTGCCGGTTGAGGTGGCGCACGAGCGACCAGATGCGGTCGACGGCACCGGTGATGTCGAATGCGTCCAGGTCGCGGGGCACGTTCTCGCGCACGTCGGCGATCGCCGCCTCGAGCTCGGAACCGGTGGCGGGGCCGCCGGGAATCGCGCCGTCGCGATAGCGCGCGATCATCGCCGTCGTGCGCGAGAGAAGATTCCCGAGATCGTTGCCGAGCTCGCGCTCGTAGCGGTCGGCGATCCCGGAGAGCGAGGCGCTGCCGTCCTGCCCGAACGACACCGCGCGGGCACACCAGAAGCGCAGGGCATCCGCCCCGTAGGTGTCGATCAGCTCGAGCGGATCGACCGCGTTGCCGAGCGACTTCGAGATCTTCAGATCGTCGAGGAGCAGGTACCCGTGGATGAAGATCTGCTTCGGCACGGAGTAGCCCGCCGAGAGGAGCATCGCCGGCCAGTAGACACAGTGAAAACGCAGGATGTCCTGCGCCATCAGGTGCCGCACCTCGGGCCAGAACTCGTCGCGGAGATCCTCGCCCGGCCGGGCGAACGTGAGGGCGCTCAGGTAGTTGACCAGGGCGTCGGCCCAGACGTAGGCGACCTGGCCTTCGTCCCAAGGCAGCGGGATCCCCCACGGCTGGCCCGCGCGGCTGATCGAGAAGTCGCGCAGGCCGCCCGAGACGAAGCTCTTGACCTCGTTGAACCGGAACGCCGGCTGCACGAAGTCGGGACGCTCGGCGTAGAGCTCGAGCAACCTGTCCTGGTAGGCCGAGAGGCGGAAGAAGTAGTTCTTCTCCTCGATCCACTCGGGGACCGTGTCGTGCAGCGGGCACTTGCCGTCCTCGAGCTCGTCCTCGGTCTTGAACGCCTCGCAGCCCACGCAGTAGAGGCCGGCGTAGACGTCTTCGTACACGTCGCCGTTGTCGTAGATGCGTTGCAGGAACGCGCGAACGAAGGTCTTGTGACCCTCGTCGCTCGTCCGGACGAAGAAGTCCGTCTCCGCGTTCAGCCGTGGGGGCAGGCTCCGCCAGGCTTCGGCGATGCGGTCGACGTATTCCTGCGCCCCGAGGCCCTGGCTCTCAGCGACCCGCCAGACTTTCGTCGCGTGCTCGTCGACGCCGGTGAGGAAGAAGGTGTCCTCGCCGCGCTGACGGTGATGCCGTGCGAGAATGTCGGCGGCGATCGTCGTGTAGGCATGCCCGATGTGGGGCTTGTCGTTGACGTAGTAGATCGGCGTGGTCACGTAGAACCGCATCGGGAGCAATGATAGGGGCGCCCTTTCGCCGGCCCACGGCGACGGCCACGATCCCGAGGACGATCGGCAGCGCCAGGAGAAGCCCGGCAGGGACGGCGAGCCCCCACGCCCGGCCTCGCCCAGCCGCGCGCGGGGCGACACGCGGGTGCGACCGCCGGGGGAACGGGACAGCCCGCACCCCGCGCAGCGCGACCGCTGGGCGATGAGCGTGCGCCACCGGCGGGGCCCGATCGAGGTGCCGGGACGCTCGCGGCCGCGCGATCGGTCCCGCTTCGGCGTGCGAAGCGGCAAGGCGGACCGGTTGCGCGGCGATCGTGCTCGGACGACTCACCTGGACCGGCCGGAGCGCCGGACGGATCGCCGGACGGATCGCCGGAGCCGGAGCACGCACAATGCGCCGCACGGCCGCACGTGCGGCCGCCCCGGGCGTGGGATCGACCCTGAGCCGGGCAGGCCGGGCCGGGGCCGCCGACCTCGACCGTGCCGGGGCCGACCGTGCCGGGGCCGCCTCCACGACTGGCGCTGCCTCGACGGGACTCGCTGCCGCGAGAGCGGGCGACGACGAGGGCGAAGGCGAGGGGGAGGGAGTGAGCACGGGCGACGACACCGGCTCGGCCGCGGCCGTGGGCGCCGGTGCGGCGGCCGAGACCGGGGCCGAATCGGGCGCGGGCGCGGGATCCGGAGCGGACGCAGGCCCGCTCGGCGGTGTAGCCGGGTGCGCCGGCAGGAGCGTCAGGGGATCGAGATAACCCTGGTCCTGCGCCGTCAGCCGCACGCCCAGGTGGACGTACGGCTCATCGACCTCGCCGTCGCCGCTCGGCCCGATCGTCCCGACCGTCGCGCCTTCCGCCACCGCCGCGTTCCCGGCCACGCTGATCGAGCCGAGATGAGTGAGCGTGACGGAGTATCCGTCGAGCGTCTCGATCGTGACGCTCTTTCCCGACGACGGAACCGTGCCGGCGAAGGTGACGGTTCCCGAAGCCGGTGCGAGCACCGAAGAACCTTCCGCGCCTTCGACGTCGATGCCCCGATGCTGCCCGGCGGCATACGGATGGGCGGGATCGAACTGAAAGGCGCGGAGCACCGCACCGCCGGCCGGCCATGTCCATGCGCTCGCCCCCGGCGCAAGAACGAGCGCGGCCATGACCGCTGGAAGAAGAACTCGACGCATCGACACCACCTCTGCGACACCACCTCTGCTGGCCTAGTTGTCTGATGGGAGAACGATCAGACCACCGTAGAGACGGCGGCGTGCTGTTGTCAAAAAAGATTACAGATTTGTCACAGAGAGCTCTGGTAGAGCTCGTTCCTGGAGCGGTTCGTCAGGCGGGCGACGACGTCGGCGGCCACCCGCCGCGGCGTTCCGGCACCAACGAGCTCGGCCACGGCCGCACGAGCGACGCCGGGATCGGACACGCCCGGCCCGGGCCCGAGGACGACGGTGATCTCGCCCTTCGGTGGCTCCGCGAAGCGCGCGGCCAGGTCGGCCGCCGTTCCACGCGCGATCTCCTCGAAACGCTTCGTTAGCTCACGGCACACGGCAGCCTGCCGCGCCGGCTCGAACGCCGCGAGTGAGCCGAGGGACGCGGGCAGCCGCTTCGCCGATTCGAAGGCGACGACCGGCCAGGTCCAGCCCGCCGTCTCGCGCCACAGCGCCTCCAGCTCTCCCGCCTTTCGCGGCAGGAAGCCGACGAACGCGTAACGCCCCGCGGCGAGCCCGCTCCCGACGAGCGCGGTCTCGACCGCGGATGCTCCCGGCAGCACCGTTAGCTCGGCGCCCGCTTCCAACGCCGCCCGCACCAGCCGTGCGCCCGGATCGGAGATGCAGGGCATTCCCGCGTCGGTGACGAGCGCGATACGTTCACCCGCTTCGAGGCGCGGGACGAGCTCGGCGACCCGCGCCGCCTCGTTGTGCTCGTGGTAGGAGACGAGTCGTGCCTTGATCCCGTGTCGCTCGAGGAGCCCACGGGTGTGCCGCGTGTCCTCGGCGAGCACGACGTCCGCGTCGCGGAGCTCGGCGAGAACGCGCAGTGTGATGTCGTCGAGATTGCCGATCGGCGTCGCACAGATGGCGAGAGGCATGACCGCTTCGCCCTAGAGCGCCTCGAGCGCCATCAGCCCGGCACCGATCATCCCGGCTGCTTCGCCGAGCAACGCGCGCTCGATCTGCAGGGCACGGCCGCCGTCGCCGAGCACCTCGCGCAGGACCGCGCTGCGGACCGCCGGGAGGAGCTGTTCGAACGCGGCGAGACCGAACCCGCCGCCGATCGCCATGCGCTCGAGCCCGAAGATGTTGACGAGCGAGCCGATCGCAACGCCGAGGTAGTGCCCGATCGACTCCAGCGCGTGATGGTGCTGGTCGATCAGGTCGTGCGCGGTCGCCTCGGGCCCGATCTCC
This sequence comes from uncultured Thermoleophilia bacterium, assembly GCA_963826485.1. Lineage (GTDB taxonomy): Bacteria > Actinomycetota > Thermoleophilia > Gaiellales > Gaiellaceae > PALSA-600. The sequence goes on along the minus strand of CAWGXF010000006.1, from coordinate 162,464 downwards.
TCCTTCGCGACACGATTCGCGGCCGTGCCGGAGCAATAGGCCTCGACATGCCCCCGGCCCGCGCAGGCGCCCTGGCACGGCAGGCCGTCGGCGACGATCACCATGTGCCCGAGCTCGGTCCAGGCGTGCAGGAGCTTCCCGGCGAAGACGATCCCGCCGCCGACCCCGGTTCCAAGAGTCAGCGTCCCGAAATACGACGTGCCGGTTCCCGCCCCGTGCGCATGCTCGGCATACGCTGCGCAGCTCGCATCGTTCTCGACGCCGATCGGCAAATCGAGCCGCCGCTTCATCGCGTCCACGAAGTCGACCTCGCGCAACGGAATGTTGACCGCGCCGAGGGCGTGACCCGTGCGGTAGTCGAACCGGGAGGGGATCCCGAAGCCGACGGCCTCGACACCCTCGAGCGGCAACTCGCGCACCGCAGCCGCGAGCCCGTCGAACAGGGCTTCCTGGGATGTCGTCGAGGTCGGCTGGGCGACCGTCTGCAGCACGCGGCCGCCCTCGATCAATCCGGCCAGGATCTTGGTCCCCCCGAGGTCGACGCCGATCACGCGGTTGGCGGTCATGGTCGGCGGGTAACCTACCCCGCCGAATGGCGCCGGACGAGAAGCCGTATCGCGTCTATCGGGGTGGCCGCGTCAAGGGAAGGGTCCCGGCGACGCCCCGTCCGGGACGTCAGAAGACCGGCAGGACCGGGATCCGCGGCGATGTCGCGGCGGGCGGACCTCCCGCCGAGTACCGCGGGCCCGGCGCCCGGCCCGGCCGCGGAAAGCCGCGGTGGGGCCGCCGGATCGGCCTCGTGCTCATCGTCCTCCTCGTGCTGGTCGTCGTCTGGGCCGTCGCGAGCTGGTTCGCCTTCTCGAGCGGTGTCGCCGCTGCCAACGAGCGCCTGGACCCGAACGCGAAGGCCGCGCTCAACAGCCAGAGCGGCCTCCTGCTCTCGCACTCCACGACGATCCTGATGCTCGGGACCGACAACAGCGCGAAGCTCGCGAGCCGCGCCGGCGACATGCACTCCGACTCGATCCTCCTCCTGCGCACCGACCCGTCGCACCATCGTCTCTACTACCTCTCGATCCCACGCGACCTCGAGGTGGCGATCCCCGGGTCGTCGACGCAGAAGATCAACGCCGCGTTCCAGATCGGCGGCGCCGCGCTCGCGATCAAGACGATCCGGCAGTTCACGGGCCTCGACATCAACCACGTCGTGGTCGTGAACTTCAACGACTTCAAGGATCTGATCGACAGGCTCGGCGGGATCACCGTCGACGTACCGAAGCCGATTCGCTCGAACCGGTTCGACTGCCCGTACCCGACACAGGCGCGCTGCGACAAATGGCCCGGCTGGCGTTTCCGCAAGGGCTCTCAGCACATGAACGGCGGGCGCGCTCTGATCTACTCCCGCATTCGCGAGAACCTGCTCGACCCGGCCGAGACCGATGTCACCCGCGGCGCCCGTCAGCAGGCGGTGCTGGACGCGACCGCCGCGAAGTTCACCTCGATCGGCACGCTCGCCGGCGTTCCGTTCGACGGCAGCTCGCTCGCGAAGCCGCTGACCACCGACCTCACCGCACCCCAGCTCGTCCAGCTCGGCTGGCTGAAGTTCCGCGCCTCGGGCTCCGGCTCGGTCCACTGCCGGCTCGGCGGCGACCTCGGGGGCGGCGGCACCGGCAGCCCGAGCGAGGACGATCCGGCGACGATCGCGATGTTTCTCGGCAAGTCGGCCCCCCAGCCCCCGACCGGGCCGTTCGACCCCGGCTGCGTCACCGGTCACCCCCTGCAGAACTAGATGATTGATCGGGAATTCAACGCCGCCCCGGATGGGGGCCTGCACACGGCGCATTGCGCCCGCCGCGCCCGGCGCCAAGGCCCACCGGCCTTGACCCCGGTCGCGTCAACCACACTGCTTGGTGCAGACCCTCCCCGGAACACACCGTCAATTCCCGATCAACCATCTGGCCCGCACCGATTCGCGCCGGGGAAGCGCGAACGTCAGGGCGACGCCGCGTTCGTCGTCGCGTCCCCGGATCCCGCTCCGCCGCGCCATGCCTGGTGGGCGAGCCATGCCGACAGACCGAGGATCGCAACACCGTCGAGCGCATGCAGGCCGGCGACCCACGGATGCTTGGGCAGGGCGAACAGATGCTGAAGAACCTCTGCCATCACGGCGAGCGCGAGGGTGATCCAGATCAAGCGCTTGTTGCGCCATGCGACCAGCGCGGCAACGAAGGCGAGCACTGCCAGCAGGCCGATCACCTCCCCCAGGGCGCGATGCGCGTCGAAGCTCTTCTGGTCGTCGAGCTTCGCCGTGCCATGGATCCCGAACGCGCCACGACCGGCCAGAAAGATCTGGACCACACACGCGACGGCGATGAGGGCGATGAGGACGCGCCAGACCTGGTAGGCACCTCGCTGGAGACCGGACACCGGAGCACCCTAATCTCCGCTGCGCCCGAGATCAAGAAGGCGCACGCCTCGGAGCTCGCGGAGTCCCCGGGGGCTAGAGAAGGAGCCCCATGTCGATCGCGTCCCACAGCTCGCCGCTTGCCCGCCGATACTGCTTGAGGCGCCGACCCTCCTCGACGAAGCCGAATTTGACGTAGAGGGCGATGGCGGTCGAGTTGTGAGGGAACACGGCGAGGCTCAGCTTGTGCAGTCCCTCCGCGCGGGCCCACTCGATGCCGGCCTCGAGCAGCCCGGAGCCGACGCCGCGACCGCGCCATTTGCGCGCAACCACCATGCCGAGCTCGCCGAACCCGTGCCGGGTCGAGTCGATGTGCAGCGAGCCGACGATCGCACCGTCGGCGACCGCGACGAGCGTCCCCTCGAGCGTCCAGGTTGCAGCCCGGGCCTCGATGTCGACGGGCGGCTCGGTCGCGATGCCGTCGCGCTCCTCGGCGACTGCGGCAAAGAGCCTCGCGAGGGCGAGGCGATCGCGGTCGAGCGCGGGACGGATCACGAGCGCATCGGTCACGGCGAGATCCTCGCACGGGGCGCGGGGACTCTGGCACCATCGGCGATGTGCAGGCGGCGGTCGTCATTCGCACCGAGCAAACGGAGGACCACGATGCGATCGACGCTCTCGTCCGCGCTGCGTTCTTGCGCCACCCCGACGAGGTCGCTCTTCTGGTCCAGCGCATTCGTGCCTCCGAGAACTTCGTTCCCGAGCTCACACTGATCGCAGAGGATGCCTCCGGCGTGATCGCGCACGTGCTGGTCAGCTGGGTCGGCCTCGAGAGCAGCTCAGACGAGCGCATCCTCGACCTCGGCCCGGTATCGGTCCGCCCCGACCGCCAGAGCCGAGGAGTCGGCTCGAGCATCGTCCGAGAGACGCTCTCCCGCGTCGAAGCAGCGGGCGCGCCGGTCGTCATGGTCGAGGGCATCCCGAGCTACTACCCGCGGTTCGGGTTCGAGCGGGCGAGCGAGCTCGGATTCGTCGCGCCGCACGCCTCGATCCCGGATGCGGCGTTCATGGTCAAGCGGCTACCCGGCTACGACGCGGGGCTCGCGGGCCGCGTGGTCTATCCCGAGGCGTTCGACCACCTCGCCTACTGACCGCCTCCCTCGCTCGCGGAACGCCCTGTGCCCGCGATCGGCCGGCCGACGACGAGCACGGAACGCAGCTCCTCGTCCAGCTCGGCGTAGCCTGCGTCCGGGAGAACGCCCAGCGCGTCGAGCGTCTTCGAGAAGAAGCAGCGGGCGGCGGCGGCGAGAACGACGTCCATGATGTCCGTCTCCGACAGGCCGAGCTCGCGGAGCCGCCGCAGATCGGCGTCACCGATCGATGTCGCGTCGTCGACGACCCGCTCGGCCAGATCCATCACCGCGACATCGACCTCGTCGAGGCCCGCCGACCGGTGATCACGGGCGATCTCGAGCACCGGCTCGCCGAAGCGGTCGATCAGAACAGACCCGTGCGCGAGACAGCAGTAACTCGAGCGCAGCCGGCGAGCGGCCGCCAGGGTCGCGAGCTCGTAGCGGCGCAGATCCATCCCCGCCTTGATCGCACCGTTCAGCTCGGCCCAGGCGGCGTAGACCTCGGGCCGCTCGGCGAACGCACGCTCGAGGTTCGTGGCCATCAGGCCACCGCCAGCAGGTCGACGACGAACACGAGCGGCTCGTGGGGCTCGATCACCCCGCCCGCGCCCCGGGCTCCGTAGGCCATGGCCGACGGGATCGTCAGCCTGCGACGTCCGCCGACCCTCATGCCCTGGACGCCCGCGTCCCAGCCGGGGATCACCTGCCCCTTCCCGAGCTTGAACTCGAAGGGCCGGCCGCGGTTCCACGAAGCGTCGAATTCGGCGCCGGTCGAGAAGGACACACCGACATAGTGGACCGTCACCTTCCTCCCGGCGATCGCCTCGTCGCCTTCACCGACGAGGAGGTCTTCGATGCCGAGCTCGAACGGGACGTCGCCCTTCGGCTGCTCGATCTGCGGACGTTCAAGGTTCACGCTGAGCTCCTCCGTCGGTGTGCAGGACGTACTCCCATCCCTCGCGCCAGGCGAAGGGCGTCCGGACGAGCGTATCGAGCGGGACGCCGTTCGAGAGGTGATCGAGCGCCCACCTCGTCGCTACGTGACCGATGATGAGAACTCGCTGCCCGCCGTGGGATCGGGGCAGCTCCTGCAGGAAACCGGCGACCCGCTCCACCGCCTGACGCCAGCTTTCGCCCCCCGGGAACGGCTCGTCGAGGCGCGACAGGCGCTCCGTTTCGAGCATCGAGCGAGGCATGCCGTTCAGCGAGCCGTAGTTGCACTCGCGCAGCCGGCGATCGAGCACGATCGGGAGCGGGGAGCCCGCGAAGGCGAGCTCGGCAGTCTCGGCCGCGCGGCGAAGGTCGGAGCTGAAGACGACGGCGATCCCGTCGTCCCGGCGCCGCCCGCCGAGCTGCCGAGCCTGTTCGCGGCCCGTCTTCGAGAGCGCGCCTTCGTTCCAGCCGGTCGCGATCCCGAGCTCGTTGTCGACGCTCGTCGAGTGCGTCTCGAAGACGACCGAGACGCTCACGCGCGCAGAGCGCGAGCCGAGCACAACGTTCCTGCGACCGCGAGTGCGGCGGCTATGAGCATCACGAGCGTTCCGACGATCATGCGCGCCGCCGGCAGGGCGCCGTACAGGGAAGCCCACCAGACCGCCGACGACGCGGTCATCACGAGCATCGTCACGGTCGTGACCGCTGCAAGGAGCGTCTCCCACCGAAGAGACGCGCGGCTCAGCGCGAGCTCGCCCGCCGTCACGACCGCCGCCCGCGTCCAGAGCGCGATCGAGGAAACGCCGAGCAGTCCGACCAGGAGGAACGCCGTGCTGTAGAGCGCATCACCTCCGTTGCGCTGCCCACTCGTCAGCCGGTGCGCCCAGAAGACCAGGCAGAGCAGCACGACGAGGGTGACTCCCGTGACGGCGGCCGCGCGAAGAACAGGGCGCCGGACCTTCTGCCATCCACCCGAGCGCAGGAACGAGATCAGCGGCCGGGCCGCCAGGAGAATCCCGAGCAGGACCGCGAGCGTCCCGAGCTCGGCTGCAAGGAGAACGCTGTCGTAGGCGGCGGCGGGCACTCCTCGATCCGGCTGCGGAGCAAGCTGCTGCCAATGCTCGGAGGTCTTCGCAAACCCGAGGCCCGCAACGACGAAGGCCGCCCACGAGGCGAGGACGAGCAGCACGCCGGCCCGCATCCGCCGAGGCGGCGCCGCCTCGTCGCCGACGAGGCCTGCGCTGCGCAACCGCTGTCCGAGCCCGGCGCCGACCACATCGAGCGCCACGGGCAAGGAGATCCGCCCCTTTCCGGACTCGGCTTCGATCACGCTCATGAGCTCGTCGCCGTACCGCTCACGCCAGGCGCGCGGATAGGCGCGGAGCAGCCGAGCGCTCATGCGGGCGCTCATGCGCTCGCCGCCCGAAGTCGGGAGGTCCCCTCGTTGACGAGCTTGCGCAGGTCCGCAAGCGCAGCACTCAGCGACTCCGAGCCTGCACGGGTGATGCGATACGGGCGGCGGCGGTCGTCCGCGTCGAGCGCCTCGATCAGGCCCCGCTGCTCGAGGCGTGTGATCGCCCCGTACAACGTCCCCGGGCCGAGCCGAACACCCGCGAAGGATTCGATGTCGAGCAGCAGCGCATGGCCGTGCTTGGGACCGGACGAGAGGCTGGTGAGGATCAGGAAGGACGGATCGTTTGCGCGCACGGCCGCATACTACTACGCGCCGCGTAGTAGTGCAACAACGGCTACGCCTCGGCGGCCTTCTTGGAATCGCCGCCCGCGGGTGAGGTCTCGGCCGGCGACGAACTCGAGGACGACGAGTCCGACGACGACTCGGCGGCGGCCCCGTCCTTGGGCGGCGGCTTCGACTTGCGGCCGTAGTCGGTCGAATAGAAGCCGGAGCCCTTGTAGTGCACCGCCACCGGATGGAGGACGACCTGCAGCGGCCCTTCTCCACAGACCTCGCAGGCGGTCGGCCCCGCCTCCGTCATGCCGTGAAACGACTCGAACAGATGACCGTTCGGGCACTTGTACTCGTAGATCGGCATGGGACGGGCAAGGCTAGCAGCGGGGCCTGTGTGCAACCGCGCCGCGCGAGACGGCTAGGTCGAGGCGGATGGGACGCTCGGGGGCTCACCACCGCCTTCACGGTGGCGCTGCGCCTCTTCGCCGACGAGCTCGAGAAAGCAGGGCGCGTCTTCGAAGGCAGCGAGACCGGCGGGCGTCTTTCGCGAGCGGCGGGAGCGGTACGACGAACGCCGCACCGCCGCGATCGCGCCCGCCGCGCCGACCAGGCTGCCGATCGCAAACGAACGGAGCCTGCTCCCGCGCTGTGCGCCGTCCATGCGACGATCGTACTCGTCATGCGCTTGACGGCCCTCGGCGATCTGCTCCTGGACGTGATCGTCCGCCTCGACGACCCACTCGTGCCCGGCGACGACCGGATGGCGGAGACCCGCGTGGTTGCCGGCGGCCAGGCTGCGAACGTCGCGGCCTGGGCCGTCGCACTCGGCGCGGACGCGTGCTTCGTCGGTCGTCGCGGCGACGACGCCGCCGGAGAGATCGTCACCCGCGCGCTGACAGGGCACGGCGTGCGTGTCGTCGGCCCTGTCTCGGGAAGGACCGGCGTCGTGGTCTCGATCGCGGCGGACGGCGACCGCACGATGGCGTCGGACCGCGGGAACGCACCCGACCTCGCGCCGCGGGACCTGGACGAGTCGTGGTTCGACTGCGACGTGCTGCACCTGTCCGGCTACTCGTTGCTCCGCGAGCCGATCTGCGCGGCCGCCGCCGAGGCTGCGCGGTCGGCACGCCTGCGCCACGGACTGGTCTCCGTCGATGTCTCGGCCTGGTCGCTGGTCGACGACCGGTTCCGCAAGCGACTGCGCGCCTTGAAGCCCGATGTGGTGTTCGCGACCGAGCGAGAGCAGGCTGCCGTGGGCGGCCTCGATACCCGCTGGGTGTTGAAGCGGGGCGCGGACGGCCTGCGCGTCGACGGCCTCGACCATCCGGCGGCGACGACGGAGGTGGTCGACACGACAGGCGCCGGCGACGCGCTCGCCGCCGGTTTCCTCGTGGGCGGGGAGAAACTCGCGCTCGAGGCGGCTGCGCGCTGCTGCGCCCGGATGGGGGCGATGCCGTGATCGTCTCGGACGAGATCGCACAGGCGCTGCGCGAGGGCCGTGGGGTCGTCGCGCTCGAGACGACCCTGATCGCACATGGGTTCCCGCCCGGCGAGGGCAGCGAGGTCGGACGGGCGTCCGAGCGGGCCGTGCGCGCAGGTGGATCGGTGCCCGCGACGGTCGGCGTGCTCGACGGCGCGATCCGCGTCGGCCTGACCGAGGACGAGCTCATGCGCTTCGATGCGTCGGCGCGCAAGCTCGGGCCGCGCGACCTAGCGGTCGCCGTCGTCCAGCGCGCTGTCGGAGCGACCACGGTCGGGGGCACGCTCGCCGTCTGCAGGGCGGCCGGAATCCGCTTCATGGCGACCGGGGGCCTCGGGGGCGTGCACCGCGGCTGGCCGACACCACCCGACGTCTCGGCCGACCTGCAGGCGCTCGCCGAGGCGCAGGCACTCGTCGTCTCGTCCGGTGTGAAGTCGCTGCTGGACGTTCCCGCCACGGTGGAGCTGCTCGAGACGCTCGGCGTGCCGGTGCTCGGCTGGCGCACGGAGACGCTCCCGCTCTTCTATGCCGCCCGCGGCGGGCCGCCGGTCTCGGCCCGTGTCGAGACGGTGAAGGAAGCGGCCGGGATCGCACGCGGCCACTGGGAGCTCGGCCGGGGTGGACTGCTGCTCGCGCGACCGCCGGACCAGAGCCTCGACGATGTCGAGCCGCTGATCGAGCACGCGCTCGCAGCCGCCGCAGCCGAAGGCGTCCACGGACAGGGGATCACGCCGTTCGTCCTGTCCTACCTGCACCGTGAGAGCGGCGGTCGCACCCTCGCTGCAAATCGCGACCTGATCGTCGCGAACGCCCGCCTCGCCGGCGAGATCTCCGCCGGGTGAACCGTGCTTGCCGGGGGCGGAGCGTGACTCAGAAGAGCCAGGCTCCATCTTCCTGCACGAGCCTGCCGTCGGCGTAGAGGCGGCCGCCACTCCGCAGGTCCTTGACGATGTCCCAGTGAATCGCGCTCTTGTTCGTCCCGCCGGTGAACGTGTACGAGTTGCCGACAGCGAGGTGCACCGTCCCGTCGATCTTCTCGTCGAAGGCGACGTTTCTCATGAACCGCTGGATGCCGGGATTGCAGCCGATCCCGAGCTCGCCGAGCCGGCGGGAGCCCTCGTCGCTATTGAGCGTGTCGATCAGGAACTCCTCGCCGGAGCGTGCGGTGGCCTCGACGATGCGGCCGCGTCGGAACACGAGACGGACACCCTCCGCTTCACGGCCGTAGTAGACCGCCGGGAACTCCGAGAACTCGACCACGCCCTCGGCCGAGTCCTCGACCGGCGAGTAGAAGACCTCGCCTCCCGGCATGTTCACGTGCCCGTCGTCGACCGCGCCCTCACGTCCTGCCAGCGAGAGGGTCAGGTCGGTGCCGCCGCCGACGACGCGCACCTCGTCGGCGGCGTCGAAGACCCCGGCGATCTTTCGCAGGCGTGCCTCCTCCGCGTCCCAGTCGAGCAACACCGCATCGAAGATGAACTGCGCGTACTCCTCGAACGTCATTCCGGCCTCCTGCGCCAGCGAGTGCACGGGATACTCGGCGATCACCCAGGGCGCTTCCATCGCCATCGTCCGCTCGCGCATGACGGCCGTCATCTCCTGCAGCGCGGAGCGGCGCTCGGGGGAGAGGTCCGCCCCCTCCCGTGCATTCTCGGGGGCCCAGACGACGATGAACGCGTCCACCTCCTCCCAGATCTGCCGTTGCAAGGGCGCAGGCTCGCGCAGCACCCCGATCGGCGCCTCGCGCGCGAACGGGCCACCGACCTGCTCGAACACGAGCTGCAGGATCGGATAGGCCCCGATCCGGGCGATCTGCTCGATCACGGCCTCGACCAGCGGACGCGCGAGATGGGTGCCGCGGACCGAGACCTGCCACCCGGGCTGGATCGCAACCGAGCGCTCTACGAGCAGGCGGGCGTACTCGTCGATACGAGGGTCGCGCATCACGTTAGGTCCTATCGGCGCCCGGGCCTGGGCACACTCGTCCTTTCGGACTATTCCAGCGTCCGGAGGAAGTCCTCGACCTCCAGCGCGGGCAGCGTCTCGATCCTCGTCGACCCGCGCGCACCGAGCGCGACGGACACCTTTGCGACCGTGGCGATGTCGGGTGCCTCGAGGACGTTGACGAAGTCGAACTCTCCGAGCGTCGCCCACTGGTGCAGCACCGTGGCGCCGAGCTCCTCGACATCGTGGTTCACCTGGCGGAGGCGCTCAGGATTCGACTTGAGGGTCTGAACGCCCTGTTGCGTCAGCGTCGACAGGAGGATGAAGATCGGCATCGCGGCGGCTCCTTCGGTGTGGTCGACCCGAGCCTACCCTCGCCGCCTGGTCGCCATAGAGGAGAGCGCCTCCGAGATACAGGAGAGGGCTGAGCACGAGATCGGCCAAGCCGTGCGCGATTCGCTGTCCGTTGTCGCCCTGCGACCGCAGGAGCGCGATCAGGGTCAGCTCCGAGACGACGACCACGATGACGAGCGTCGCGAGCGATCCCAGCGCGTGAACGTAGTCGGCGGTCCCGAGTCGACGGCCCCGGTCGAGCGCAGCGCGGAATCCGAGGTGCTCGACCATCGCTGCGGCCGGCGCGAGACCGAACAGCGCAAGCCAGGCGACCGCCGGGAGGACGACCCCGCGGACGAGCAGCGGAACGGGCGCAAAGATCAGCACCGCCGTTGCGTACGCCACCGGTGTCGGCCGCACGTCCAGCACCACATGACAGGCGTAGACGTAGGCGAGCGCGACGAGAGGGCCGAACGCGAACAGCACCACCGTCTGGACGTTCGCGTCGTGGCCGAGCGAGATCTGGCTCGACGCGGCGATCGGGAGGCCCAGCGGCAAGACGCGCCAGAAGTTCCCGCCGTACGCACGGATCGTCTCCGCGACCAGCTGCCCGACCGTGCGCTGCGCGGGCGGGAGTGGCGCCGGCACGTCAGGCAACGCGAAGCTCCCCGATCAGCGTGGGCAGAAGCCCGGCGAGCAGCTCCTTCGCGTCCTCGATGCGCCAGCGGCGCCGGTCGGGCTCGCCGATCGCGTTCGCGAGCACACGCACCTCGATCGCCGGGACCCCCGCCAGCGCCGCCGCCCGCAGCACCGCGTAGCCCTCCATCGCCTCGATCTCGCAGGCGGTCGAACCGCCGACACGAGCCGACGTCCCGATCGGGCCGGTGCGGGCCCCGGGCAACGCTCGTCTCGCGGCTTCGAAGAGCGCCGGATCGGCGGCTGCACGCAGCGCGATCCAACGTGCATCGTCGGCGTCGCAGTACAGGGCCTCGGAGCCGATGACGGGCTCGGGCTCGCCGAAGGTGCGCGCCCCGGCGATCCCGACATTGACGACCGCTCCGGGCAGCGGCGCGGCCCGGAGCGCGGCCGCCGTGCGGGCGGCCGCCTCGACAGGGCCGACTCCGCAGACGAGCGTCGAGCCTTCCGCGGCGCCCCGCAGCTCATCCTGGGTCGCGGCCACGACGAGAATCACGCGCGCACCGTATCGGCCTAGACTGGGGGCGTGGGCTATCGCTGGGTCTCCGCCGACGAGCTCGAGTACGCCGAGCGGCCGCCGAAGGACGGCGAAGAGCCGCGCCGCGCGGCGGATCTCACAGCCGCGGTCGGGCTGCGCCAGTCGCGGGCGCGACTCTGGCGCTATCCGCCGCATTCGACCGGGCGCCGCCACCAGGATCATGCCCAGGAGGAGGTCTTCGTCGTCGTGTCCGGCACGCTGACGATGCTGCTCGGAGCTGCGCCGGAGCGCGTCGATCTCGGGCCGGGCAGCGTGGTCGCGGTCGAGCCGATGACGCCGCTGCAGATGCGAAACGAGACCGACGAGGAGCTGGTCGTCTTCGTCTACGGCGCACCGCCCGTCCAGGAGGGCGCCGACATGCTCGACGACGTCGAACTGCCTTCCGCACCGTAGGTGCGCCGAGGCGCCGCAGCGGCCGCCATCGCGCTTGCGGCCGCGGGTTGTGGCGGGCACACGAGCGACGTCGTGTCGACCGTCCCGACGCCCCCCTCGGTGGCGTCGTTGTGCGGGCCGCCTCCTGCGGGTCTCCGCGCCACACCGGTCTGGTTGCGAACGAGCGACGGGGTGCGCCTCTATGCCGCAGCCGCCGACAGCGGCACGACCACGGTCGTGCTGGCGCACCAGTCGCCTGCCGACCTGTGCGGCTGGCTGCCGACGATGCGGTACCTCTCGTCGCACGGGATCTCGACACTCGCCTTCGACTTCCGCACGTTCGCTCCCTCGGGCACGCCGCCCAGGGCGATCGCCCAGCACCTTGCACCGGACCTGCAGGCGGCGATCGACGCGGCCCACGATCGCGGCGCCAAGAAGGTGGTCGTGATGGGTGCCTCGTTCGGAGGAGCCGCGACGCTCGCCCACGGCCCGCAGCTTCGCAACCTGGACGGGGTGATCGACCTGTCGGGCGAGCTTCGACTGCTCAACTGGAATCTGGACGGGATCGACGCGGTCCGGCACCTGAAGGTGCCGCTGCTCGTCGTCGCAAGCCGCTACGACGGGTACCTCGACGCCGCCGACGCGCGGCTGCTCTACCGGCGGGCCGGCTCGGCCCAGAAGAAGCTCGTCATCTACCCCGGCGGCTTCCACGGCTGGGACATTCTCGACGAGGCACCGTACCGGGGCCGCGCCCGCCGACTGATCCTCGCCTGGCTCCGCGGGTAGTTCGACCCGCAGGCCGGAGTGAGAAGCTCGCCCGGACCGTTACGCTCGGCCGGGTGGGCACCGGGGCACCTGACCTCTCGTCCTGGAGGCGCGACCGCCGGGCGTTGACCGTTCTCGCGCTCCTCGCCGCCTCCGTTCTCTGCGTGGCGACGCTCGAGATCCGAATCGAGCGGACGGGCGACCCGTTCTACCGATTCCTCATCTGGAACCTCTTCCTCGCCTGGATCCCGCTCGTGTGCGCGGCGGCGGCGTTCGCACGCGCACGCCGACGGCTGGACGTGCTGGTGATCGTGCTGCTCCTGCTCTGGCTGCTCTTCTTCCCGAATGCCCCGTACATGCTCACGGACTTCATTCACGTCGGCGAGAGCCCCTCGGTCCCGCTCTGGTACGACGCGCTCATGCTGTCGTCGTTCGCGTGGACGGCACTGTTACTCGGGTTCGCGTCGCTGTACCTGGTGCAGAAGATCGTGCGGAGCGTCGTCGGAGCCACGTGGTCATGGGTCGTCGTCGCAGCCGTCCTGGGCCTGTCGAGCTTCGGCGTCTATCTCGGACGCTTCCTGCGCTTCAACAGCTGGGACGCGCTCCTCCGGCCGGGGCGGGTGGCCCACGTCATCAGCCACCAGTTGGAGGACCCGTTCCGGCATCCGCGAATGGCGGCGGTGCTCGTCGTCCTGACCGCGTTTCTCCTCGTCGCCTACACGGTGGTGTACGCGTTCGCGGAGCTGCGGCTCGAGTTTCGCGACGACTGACTACACCGCGACCGGCGACTCGAAGCGCTCGAACACGAGGTCGCCGTTCTGCGCATCGACGCGGATCGTGTCGCCGTCGGCGAAGTCGCCTTCGAGCAGCCGTAGAGCGAGCCGGTTCTCGAGCAGTCGCTGGATCGCACGCTTGAGAGGCCGCGCGCCGTAGGCCGGGTCCCACCCTGCTTCGGCGATCGCCTCCTTTGCGCCGTCCGTCAGCTCGAGAGACAGGCCCCGCTCGGCGAGCCGCTCGCGCAGCCGTCCCAGCTGGAGGTCCACGATGTCGGCGAGCTGCTCGCGCGAGAGCGCCTTGAACTCGACGATCTCGTCGATGCGGTTCAGGAATTCAGGCCGGAAGTAATCGGACAGCGCGTCCGCGCTCCGGATGTTCGACGTCATGATCAGCACGGCGTTGCGAAAGTCGACCGTGCGCCCCTGGCCGTCGGTGAGACGCCCTTCATCGAGCACCTGCAACAGGACGTCGAAGACCTCGGCATGCGCCTTCTCGATCTCGTCGAGCAGGATCACGCAGTAGGGCCGGCGGCGGACTGCCTCCGTCAGCTGACCGCCTTCGTCATAGCCGACGTAGCCGGGCGGCGCACCGATCAGTCGCGAGACGGTGTGCCGCTCCTGGTACTCGCTCATGTCGATCCGTACCATCGCCTTCTCGTCGTCGAACATGAACTCCGCGAGCGCTCGTGCCAGCTCGGTCTTGCCGACGCCGGTCGGTCCGAGGAACACGAACGATCCGATCGGCCGGTCCGGATCCTGCAGCCCGGTCCGTGCGCGCCGCAGAGCGTTCGCAACCGCGCCGACGGCCTCGCCCTGGCCGACGACGCGCTGGTGCAGACGCTCCTCCATGTGAATGAGCTTCTCGGTCTCGCCCTCGAGCAGGCGGTCGACGGGAATGCCCGTCCAGCGCGACACGGTCGTCGCAATGTCGTCCTCGTCGACTTCTTCCTTCACCAGCAGATCGTCCTGCGGACGATCTGCCAGCACCTTCTCGAGCTCGGGGATCTCCCCGTAGCGAATCTCGGCGACGCGCTGGAGATTGCCGTCACGCTCTGCGCGTTCAGCCTCCATCCGCAGCTCATCGATCTTGCGCGTTGCTTCCTTGACCCGCTCGAGCACGGCCTTCTCGCGAGCCCAGCGCGCGGCGAGCGCGTCGCGGTGCTCCTTCGCCTCGGCGAGAGCCCGTTCCAATGGGTCGCGTGTGGCTGGGTCCTCCTTCGCCATGGCGGCGAGCTCGATCTCGAGCTGCATTACTCTGCGGTTCGCCTCGTCGAGCTCGAGCGGGCTCGAGTCGATCTCGATCCGCAGCCGCGCGGCGGCTTCGTCGACGAGGTCGATCGCCTTGTCCGGCAGGAAGCGGTCGGCGACGTATCGGTGGCTGAGCACGGCGGCGGCGACGAGAGCGGCGTCGCGAATCCGGACGCCGTGATGTGCCTCGTAGCGTTCCTTCAGCCCGCGCAGGATCGCGATCGTGTCGACGACTGACGGCTCGCCGACGTACACCGGCGCGAAACGCCGTTCGAGCGCGGCGTCCTTCTCGATGTGCTTGCGGTACTCGTCGAGGGTCGTCGCGCCCACACAGCGAAGCTCGCCGCGCGCGAGCAGCGGCTTGAGCAGGTTCGCGGCGTCGACTGCGCCCTCGGCGGCGCCGGCACCGACGATCGTGTGCAGCTCGTCGATGAAGAGGACGATCCGGCCTTCCGAGTTCTTGATCTCGGTGAGCACGGCCTTCAGACGCTCCTCGAACTCGCCGCGATACTTCGCGCCGGCGAGCAGCGCCCCCAGATCGAGCGCCCAGACGCGGCGATCCATCAAGCCTTCCGGGACGTCGCGCGCGACGATGCGCTGTGCGAGCCCTTCGGCGATTGCGGTCTTGCCGACACCGGGCTCGCCGATCAGCACCGGGTTGTTCTTCGTGCGGCGGCTGAGCACCTGGATGACGCGGCGAATCTCCTCGTCACGCCCGATGACGGGGTCGAGCTTGCCCGCCTCGGCCGCCTCGGTGAGGTCGCGGCCGAACTTCTCGAGGGCCTGGTAGCTCCCCTCCGGATCCTGCGAGGTGACGCGCTGCCCGCCGCGGACCTTGTCGATCCAGGCGACGATCTCGTCGCGCGGCACGGGCTCGATCGCGAGGAAGAGATGCTCCGTCGAGACGTAGTCGTCTTCGAGCCTGCGCCGCTCGTCGTCGGCCTGGTCGAGCACGCGCGACAGCGCCGCCGAGACGTTCGGCTGCTGCCGGCCGCCCTGCACCGTCGGCAGTGCGGCGATCTTCGCGTCGGCGTCGGCACGCAGTCCGCGCCAGTCGGCGAACAGCTCCTGATCGAGCAGCGCGAGCAGCAGGTGATCCGGAGTGAGCTCGGGATTCCCACGCCGGCGCGCGAATTCCTGAGCGGCGGCGACGGCTTCCTGTGCCTTGATCGTCAGCTTGTTGAAATCCATGTTCTTCCGTTCCGTCCTTCTCTTGTTACGAATTCGAACCTGTGTCTGACACAGGACTGGTCTGAACCCGGCTTGTCCGTCGAGGTCACTGCACCCTCTGAGCCGGGAGTTGCGTCGGCCGGTAGAGGACCAGGTCTCGGCGGTACCGGCGGTGGACCTCGTCGAGCGAACGGCGCATCTCCTGCTCCATCCGCTCGAGCCTGCGACGCATCCGCTGCAGCTCGTCCTCCATCGCGAGCACGCGCTCGACACCCGCCAGGTTCAGCCCCAGCTCCGACGTCAGGCGCTGGATCAGCCGGAGCCGCTCTACGTCCCGGTCGGAGTACAGACGGGTGTTGCCCGCCGTGCGCTCCGGACGCACGAGCCCCCGCTGCTCGTACATGCGCAAGGTCTGCGGATGCATGCCGACGAGGTCGGCCGCAACGCTGATCATGTAGCGCGGACGGTCCGGCACGCTAACTGCCCGCCTTCTGCAGCTGCTCGAGCAGCTCGCGCTGCTTCTTCGAGATGCGCTTCGGCACGTTGATCTTGATCCGCGCCAGCACATCGCCCTTGCCCGATCCCTTGAGGCGCGGCGCGCCGCGCCCCTTGATGCGCAGGAGTTTGCCGTCCTCCGTGCCTCCCGGCACCTTCAAGGAGACCGCGCCCTCCGGTGTCGAGACCTCGACCGTGCCGCCGAGCGCCGCCGTCGGATAGGAGACCGGGACGGTCACGATCAGATCGTCGCCTCGCCGCTCGTAGACCTTCGAGGGCTCGACGCGCGAGACGACGTAGAGATCGCCCGCGGGGGCTCCGCCGTACCCGGCCTCACCCTTGCCCTTCAGCTTGATCCGGGTGCCGTCCTTCGCGCCGGCCGGGATCTTGACGGTGTAGCGCTTCGTCCGGCGCTCACGGCCCGAGCCGTGACACGTCGGGCACGGCGTCTCGACGATCGAGCCGATACCGTGGCAGCGCGGGCACGGCTGCTGCAGTGCGAAAAGCCCCTGCGAGGTGGCGACGACACCCGAGCCGTTGCACTGCGGGCAGGTGGTCGGCGTCGTGCCGGGTGCTGCCCCGGTCCCGTGGCATGTGTGACAGGCGAGCTCGAGCTGCACCGGCACCGTCACCTGCACCCCACGAAGCGCATCCTCGAACGACACGCGCACCTCGACTTCGACGTCGTTGCCTCGCTGGCCGCGCTGCGGCTGCTGCTGCCCGCCTCCTCGGCCGCCTCCGAAGATGCCGCCGAAGATGTCGCCCAGATCCAGGTCGCCGAAATCGAACGTCGTCCCGCCCGGGGACACACGGCCGTTCGTCGAGCCCGCCCGGTCGTACGATTTGCGCTTCTCGGGGTCGGACAGCACGTCGTAGGCGCCCTGCACCTCCTTGAACCGTTCCTCGTTGCCGGGGCTCGTGTCCGGGTGCACCTCGCGCACGAGCTTGCGATACGCCTTCTTGATCTCGTCCTGCGACGCGTTCTTGGAGACGCCCAGTGCTTCGTAGAGCGACTTAGCCATCAGCTCCTGCACTGATCACGACTCGAGCAGGCCGGAGAACACGGTCGCCCAGCCGGTAGCCCTTCTGCACGACCTCGATGACGGTTCCCTCCTCGGAGTCGGAGGGCTGCGACAGGAGCGCCTCCTGGGTGTGCGGGTCGAACTTGCCGTCGGTCGGGATCTCGGTCAGCCCCTCGCGCGCCAGCGCGTCCGAGAACTGGCGGTGGATGAGGCGGATGCCCTCGTCCACATCGCCTTCATCGGCGTGGGCTCGACGGACCCGATCAGGAGCGGAGGGATCGGCTTCGCCGACCCCGGAGCGGGAATCATGCGCGAGTGCACGCTCCAAGTCGTCGAGGACCGGTACGAGCTCCTTGACGAGCCGTTCGTGGGCGCGCGCGGCCAGTTCCTGCTGGTCGCGCGCAACCCGCTTGCGGTAGTTGTCGAACTCGGCCTTCAGACGCTGGAGCGCGTCGAGGTACTCGTCGCGCTCCCTCCGCGCCTCGGCCAGCTCGTCGAGGGGCTCCTCATCGACCGCCTGGTCGACGGCCTCCTCGACGACCTCGTCCTGCTCGAAGCGGTGGTCCGTCACTCGTCGACCACCTCGTACTCGGCGTCCTCGACGACCTCGTCGTCCGACGTCGCGCCGTTGCCGTCGGCGGTGCCCCCGCCCGGCTGAGACGAGGACGCCTGTGCGTAGAGCGCCTGAGCCGCCTCGGTCCAGGCCTGCTGAAGCGCATCCGTCTTCGCCTTGATCTCGGCGACGTCGCTCGACTCGAGCACGCCGCGCAGCTCCATGATCCGCCCTTCGACGGTGGCTGCAACCGACTCCTCCAGCTTCTCGCGGTTCTCCTTGAGCGACTTCTCGATCTGGTAGGCGAGCGACTCCGCGTTGTTGCGGGCGTCGACGAGCTCGCGCAGCTTGTGTGCCTCCTCGCTGTGCGCCTCGGCCTCCTTGATCATGCGGTCGACCTCGCTCTGGTCGAGACCAGAGCCGCCCTCGATCCGGATCTGCTGCTCGTTCCCGGTGCCGAGGTCCTTGGCCGACACGTTGATGATCCCGTTCGCGTCGATGTCGAACGCAACCTCGATCTGCGGCATGCCGCGCGGCGCCGTCGGAATGCCGACCAGCTCGAACTTACCGAGCGTCTTGTTGTAGGTCGCCATCTCCGACTCGCCCTGGAGGACGTGCACGAGCACCGACGGCTGGTTGTCCTCGGCGGTCGAGAAGACCTCCGTCTTGCGCGTCGGGATCGTGGTGTTGCGGTCGATCAGCTTCGTCATCACGCCGCCCTTGGTCTCGATGCCGAGGGAGAGCGGGGTGACGTCGAGGAGCAGGACGTCCTTGACCTCGCCCTTGAGCACGCCGCCCTGGATGGCCGCGCCGATCGCCACGACCTCGTCCGGGTTGACGCCCTTGTGCGGGTCCTTGCCGATCAGCTCCTTGACCTTCGCCTGCGTCGCAGGCATGCGGGTCATGCCGCCGACCAGCACGACATGGTCGATGTCGGACGCGGACAAGCCCGCATCGGACAACGCTTGCTTCGTGGGCGCGACGGTCCGCTCGAGCAGCGCGTGCGTGAGCTCCTCGAGCTTCGCGCGCGTCAACTGGAGGTCGAGATGCTTCGGGCCGTCCTGCGTGGCCGTGATGAACGGCAGGTTGATCTGCGTCGTCATCGTCGAGGAGAGCTCGATCTTCGCCTTCTCGGCCGCCTCGTACAGGCGCTGGAGGGCCATCGGATCGGCGCCCAGGTCGATCCCCTGGTCCCGCTTGAACTCCGCGATCATCCAGTCGACGACGGCCTTGTCGAAGTTGTCGCCACCGAGATGGTTGTCGCCATTCGTCGACTTCACCTCGAACACGCCGTCGCCGAGCTCGAGCACCGACACGTCGAACGTGCCCCCGCCGAGATCGAAGACGAGGATCGTCTGGTCGGCGCCCTCCTTGTCGAGGCCGTATGCCAGCGCCGCCGCGGTCGGCTCGTTGATGATGCGCAGCACGTTGAGGCCGGCGATCTTGCCGGCGTCCTTCGTCGCCTCGCGCTGGGCATTGTTGAAGTAGGCCGGGACGGTGATCACCGCGTCGGTGACCGTCTCGCCGAGGAACGCCTCGGCATCCGCCTTCAGCTTCTGGAGGATCATCGCGCTGAGCTCCGGCGGAGCCCACTGCTTGCCCCCCGCGTCGACACGCACGTCGTCGTTCGGGCCTTTCACGACCTTGTACGGGACGATGGTCATCTCCTCGTTGACCTCGTCGAACTTCCGGCCCATGAAGCGCTTGATCGAGAACACGGTGTTCTCGGGGTTCGTGACCTGCTGCCGCCGCGCCGGAGCGCCGACGAGCCGCTGGCCGTCCTTCGTGAATGCGACGACCGACGGGGTCGTCCGCCCGCCTTCCGCATTCGGGATCACGGCCGGCTCGCCGCCCTCGAGCGTCGCGATGCACGAGTTGGTCGTGCCGAGGTCGATGCCAATGGTCTTTGCCACGTGGTTTCGTCTCCTTCTGGTGGTCGTCCTGAGAGAAAATCTAAGCCGAATCGTATCAGATTCTTCCCGACCCTCTGTGCGATAGTCCGTGACGTGGATCCCGACACGCACCGAGAGCTCGAGGCGACGCTCGCGGCCCGGCAGGAGCTCGGCCCCGCGCACGACGACCAGCTCGTGTCGGGCTTCCTCGACCGCATCGAGAAGGAGATCGACCGCCGGGTCGACGAGCGGCTCGCCCACAGCCGCGTCGGCCGCCGGGCCGCCGATCTCGGCATCTTCATCCCGCTCTTCATCTTCGCCGGCATCTGGGGCGGCGCACTCGGGATCCTGGCGGCGTCCGCGGCCCTCGTCGTCGTCTTCCTCGTCAGCGAGTTGCGCCGATGAGGGCGCCGCCCGCGACGATCAGCAGGGCGCCGAGAGCCAGCCTCCGCCCCATTCCCTCGGTGTGGCGGATCAACAGCGCTGCGAGCAGGACCCCCCACAGGGACTCGGTCGCGACGAGCGGCGACACCACGGTGACGCGACCCCGCCAGTACGCCTCGAAGAGACAGACGTAGGAGAGCCCGAAGAGAACTCCGGCCGGCGCGAGCCGCGCGAGCTCACTCCTCGTCGGCGCCCGTCTCGCCCACGCGGCGGCAACGAGTGTCCCGGCCACGAGCGCCGCCGCGGCTGCGGTCTCGGGGGTCGCATGGGCATGGAGCGCACGCACGATGTTGTCGCGCGTTGCGAAGAGCATCGCCGCCGCGCCGGCGTAGAGCAGGCCGCGCCCTCGCAGGTGGCCCGGCCGGTCGCGCTCGGCGGCGAGCAGGACGCCGCCCGCGACCACGGCGAGCGCGCCCACGATCAGCGGCAGGCGCAACGGCTCGCCGAGAAAGACGAGCGCGATCGCGACGGCGACGAGCGGCGCAGCGCCGACCGTGACCGACGTGCGCGAGGCGCCGATCTCGCGGATCCCGACCGTGAAGAGCACCTGCGACGCGCCGGGCGCGAGGAGCCCCGCCAGGAAGAACGGCCAGACGTGGTGCACGTCGTGGCGGAACGATGCCGCGACGAGCGCGACGCCCAGTGCCGGGAGCACGGTCGCGAGCGCGGCCCCGGCGGCGTCGCCGCCGTCGCGGAGCCCGACGCGCACCGCGATCGTCATTCCTCCGAAGAGCGCTGCCGAGGCGAGCGCGAGCAGCACGGCCGTCATCGAGCAGCGGGTGTCAACGCGCGAGGCGCCTGAGCCACCGGCGGCGGATCACCGCGGAGAACGTCGATCAGAGCCACGGCTCCATTAAACGATGTCCCCGGACGGCCGGCGGGAGCTACGGTTAGCGGATGGACGTGCTCGACACCTTCGGACGCCCCCTGCGCGACCTGCGCATCTCGGTGACCGACCGCTGCAACTTCCGCTGCGTCTACTGCATGCCGAAGGAGGTCTACGGCCGCGACCATGCGTTCCTGGAGCGGCGCGAGCTCCTGACGTTCGAGGAGATCACCCGCGTCGCGCAGATCTTCGTCGAAGGCGGCGTGCGGAAGATCCGTGTCACCGGGGGCGAGCCGCTCGTCCGGCGAGACCTGGAGCGGCTGATCGCGCAACTGTCCGGGCTCGATGTGGATCTGACGTTGACGACGAACGGGTCGCTGCTGCCGCAGAAGGCACAACTGCTGGCGGACGCCGGCCTGCGCAGGATCACCGTCAGCCTCGACTCACTCGACGATCGCCAGTTTCGCGCGCTGAACGACGTCGACTTTCCGGTCGAGCGCGTGCTCGAGGGGATCGAGGCGGCGAGTGCGGCCGGCCTGCCCGTGAAGGTGAACGCGGTGATCAAGCGCGGCGCGAACGACGATCAAATCGTTCCGATGGCAGCCTTCTTCCGCGAGCAGGGGCACACGCTGCGGTTCATCGAGTTCATGGATGTCGGCCACACGAACGGCTGGCGCCTCGACGACGTCGTCTCGGCGAAGGAGATCGTCGAGGCACTCGACGGGGCCTTCGGGGTGGAACCGGTCGATGCCGGATATCGCGGCGAGGTCGCGAAGCGGTGGCGCTACAAGGATGGGCGCGGCGAGGTCGGCGTGATCGCATCGGTCACACAGCCGTTCTGCGGTGACTGCACGAGGGCGCGCCTGTCGGCCGAAGGAAAGCTGTTCACCTGCCTGTTCGCGGTTCGCGGGCACGACCTGCGCGCGCTGATTCGAGGCGGCGCCGCGGACGAGGAGCTTCGATCGGCGCTGCAAAGCGTGTGGAAATCCCGGAAAGACCGGTATTCCGAGCTTCGCTCCGAGGCCACCGAGTCCTTGCCCAAGGTGGAGATGAGCTACATCGGCGGGTAGCGCCCGCCCCCGGTACTGCGTTTAGAATGGAGTGAGCATGTCCACCATGGTCGCAGCCGGGCGGCGTCATTTGCCGCGTGGGTGGGCGGACCTGGGTCGCCAACTGGCGATCTGGTTCGGCTTCGCCATCCTCTATCAACTCGCACGCGGATTCGCCGACCGCAACCCGTCGAAGGCGATCGCCAACGGCTACCACGTCCTGCATCTGGAGACCAGCGTCGCGAACAGCCTCTACGAGCTGACATTCCAGAACTTCGTCGACCAGCGACATGTGCTCGAGACCGCCGTCTCTTGGACCTACTGGCTCTCGGAGTTCGCCGTGCTCGGCCTGGCGGTGCTCTGGGTCTACCTGCGACGCCACGAGCACTTCGTCGGCTTCCGCAACTCGATCCTCCTGGCGAACGTGATCGGGCTGTTCGGCTACATCTTCATGCCGACGGCTCCACCGCGGATGCTCGGCGTGGGCTTCGTCGACACCCACCGTGACGGGCTCGTCAACCTGGCTGCCAACCCGTATGCCGCGATGCCGAGCCTGCACGCCGCCGATGCGTTGATCGTCGGCGTCGTCCTTTTCAGCGTGTGCCGCAGCCGCTGGGCGAAAGCGCTGTGGGCCGTGTGGCCGGCCTGGGTCTGCTTCTCGGTGATGGCGACCGGCAACCACTTCTGGCTCGACTGTCTCGCGGGCATCGGAGTCGCACTCATCGCGATGGCCGTCGTCTACAGCGGGCGTCTTCGCCGCGTGATTGCCGTTCGTCGGGCGTAACCGACCGCCTGCCGACGCGAACGAGAGCCTCGGCACTCAGGGTGGTACGGTCAGGTCCGTGACGAGGGCTGCAGCGATCAAGCAGGGCTATACGTCCGGTGCGCGCACGCTCGCGTCGCGCTCGGTCACCGGCCTGACCCGCACCCGGATCACTCCGAACGCCCTGACGGCGAGCGGCGTTCTTCTCTGCGGAGCGGCGTCGGTCCTCGTGCTCTTCGAGGGGCGCAACGAGATTCTCTTCTACTGGCTCGCCGCCGCCATCTTCGTCGTGGGATCCCTCCTCGACATCCTCGACGGTGCGCTTGCCCGTGCCGGCGGCAAGACGACCCCCTTCGGGGCGTTCCTCGACTCCACCACCGACCGGGTCAGCGAAGGCTTCATGCTGACCGCGATCGCGTATCTCCTGGCGACGCAGGACCGGCCCGTGTTCGTCGCCGTTGCGGTGGCCGCTGTCGCAGGGTCGTTCCTCGTCTCGTACACACGCGCGAAGGCCGAGTCGATCGGCTTGCGCGGCGACGTCGGTGTCGGCTCCCGCGCAGAGCGGGTCGTCGTGATCACCGCCGGGCTCGTCCTCGCACCGTGGGGCGTGCTCCCATGGGCGCTCCTGCTCCTCGCGTGCACGGCCTGGATCACGGTCGTTCAGCGCGTCCTGCATGTCCGCAACCAACTGATGGAGGCATCCAGTGAGTGACAACAGCAACGGTCGCGGACGCCAGCAGGACAAGGTCCGCGTCGCGATCATAGGAGTCGGGAACTGTGCGAACTCGTTCATGCAGGGCTTGACCTACTACAAGGACGCCAAGCCGGAGGACTTCGTCCCCGGGCTGATGCACGTCGACCTCGGCGGCTACCACATCCGCGATGTCGAGGTCGTCGCCGCGTTCGACGTCGTCAAGGGGAAGGTCGGCGTCGACATCGCCGAGGCCATGTGGGCGCACCCGAACGACACGATCAAGTTCGCCGAGGTGGCGACGACGGGCGTCAAGGTGAACCGCGGCATGACACTCGACGGCATCGGCAAGTACCTGTCGGAGGTCGTCGAGAAGGACCCGAGCCCCACCGACGACATCGTCGGGATCCTCACGGAGCGCAAGGTCGACGTCGTCGTCAACTATCTGCCGGTCGGGTCGGAAGACGCCGTGCGGTGGTACGCGGAGCAGATCATGGCCGCGGGCTGCGCGATGGTGAACTGCATGCCGGTCTTCATTGCGCGTGAGGACTACTGGAACAAGCGCTTCCAGGAGGCCGGTGTCCCCGTGATCGGCGACGACATCAAGTCGCAGGTCGGCGCCACGATCACCCACCGCGTGCTGACCTCCCTCCTCCGCGAGCGGGGCGTGCATCTCGACAAGACGATGCAGCTGAATGTCGGCGGCAACTCGGATTTCCTCAACATGCTCGAACGAGAGCGCCTCGAGTCGAAGAAGATCTCGAAGACGAACGCGGTCACCTCGATGCTCGACTACGACCTCGGCGCGAAGAACGTGCACGTCGGCCCGTCCGACTACGTGCCGTGGCTGACCGACCGCAAGTGGGCCTACATCCGCCTCGAGGGGTCGAGCTTCGGCGACGTGCCGCTGAACGTCGAGCTGAAGCTCGAGGTGTGGGACTCGCCGAACTCCGCCGGCATCGTGATCGACGCCGTCCGGCTCGCGAAGCTCGCCCTGAACAACGGCATCTCCGGCTCCCTCGAAGGCCCGAGCTCGTACCTGATGAAGTCACCGCCGCGGCAGATCCGGGACGACGACGCCGCAGAGCTCGTCGAGGAGTTCATCGAGCGGAACCGCCGCGAGATCTCGACGCCTGCGCCCGCGCAGGTCTGATCGTCTCCGGGCTAAGCTCGGGGAAGATGCGTATCTGTCTGGTGACGCCGTTCGCGTGGTCGCAGCCGCACGACGTGAACGACCACGTCGCGGGAGCGGCCTCGGCCCTTCGCGCTTCGGGGCACTCCGTGACCGTGCTCGCACCCTCGACCCGGGCCGCCGACCTCCTCGCCGGGCGACGGGCGCTCCTGCACGGCGAGCCGGCAGAGGTGATCGCGGTCGGGCCGGCCGTCCCGGTCTCGCGCCGGTCGCAGCTCGGTGTGCCCGTCGGGGTGCAGGCGAACCTCCGCCAGGCGCTCGCCCAGGGTGACTACGACGTCGTCCACGGCTTCGATCCCGGCCTCCCCTCGCTCTCCTACCTGGCGCTGCGCGACACGGATGCTCTCGCCGTCGCCACCTTCGCGTCCGCAGATCGGCTGGGCTACCCGCCGGCCCGCTCGCAGCGCGAGAAGCTGCTGGCCCGCCTCGACGCGCTGATCGCGCTCTCGGAGGACGTGCGCGCGGCAGCGGAGGAGCGCTTCCCCGGCGACTACCGCGTCCTGTCGCCCGGCGTCGACACCGCTCTCTTTCGGCCTGGGCGGAAGCAGAAGATCATCGTCGTCGAGCTCCGGCCGAACGAGCGCGTCGTCGCACGCGGCGTCGTCCGGGTGCTGCGTGAGCTTCCCGGCTGGGACGTCGTCCTGCTCCGCACACGCCCGCTGATCGGCCGCCCTGCGATCCCGCGCGATCTGGCAGGACGTGTGCACACGCGCACCGAGCGTGCTGCTGCGAGGCGCGCAGCGGTGCTCAACACGGCCGCGATCTTCGTTCCGGGCGTGGAGGGCCTGCGCCGGGTGACGCTCGAGGCAGCAGCTGCAGGCTGCGCGATCGTGCGGCCGCGCGGCATCGACACGCAGCCGGAGCTCGCGGCAGCCGCGGCCGCTCGGCTCGCAGAGGACGAGCCGTTCCGTGAACGCGAAGGGGTGAACGCGCGGGCCGACGCCGAGCAGCACACCTTCGCCGCGATCGCGCGCGAGCTCGAGGAGATCTACGCATCCGTGGGCACGAGGCGCCGCAACCGGCGAAAGGGAGCTCCGCTCGACGACCGTCCGTGGATCGTCGCAGACCTCCACATGCACACCTCGTGGTCGCACGACTGCAGCATCGATGCAGCGGAGCTCGTGGACCACGCCGAGGCAGAGGGTCTCGGCGCGATCGCCGTCACCGACCACAACGTCTTCGGCGGCGCGCTCGAGGCCGCCGACTATGCCGGCGGCCGCGACCTCGTCGTGATTCCGGGCGAAGAGGTGAAGACGGACTCCCAGGGCGAGGTGATCGGCCTGTTCCTCAACCGTGAGATCCCCCGCGGGCTCAGCTTCGCCGAGACGATCGCGGCGATCCGTGACCAGGACGGGATCGTCTACGTGCCCCATCCCTTCGACCGCATGCATGCGATCCCGAACCCGCGCACGCTGCACCGCCACCTCGCCGACATCGACGTGCTCGAGGCGTACAACGCGCGCCTCCTCTTCGACGGCTACAACGACGAGGCCCTCCGGTTCGCGCGCAAGTACAACCTCACCATGGGCGCAGGCTCCGACGCCCACGTCCTGCAGGGGGTGGGCACGGGGGCGTTGCGGATGCGGGCATTCCACGACCGGGAGGAGTTCCTGCTGTCGCTGCGGACGGCCGAAATCCTGCGCCGGCCGAAATCGCTCGCCTACCTCCAGTCGCTCAAGTGGGTCGCCCAGGCGCGAGAAAAGGTCCGCTAGGAGAAGGCCCTTGCGGCGCGAAAGGTCCCCCTGCCGCGTGGCCTCCACCGTGACGACAGACGAGATCTATGAGCGCTATCTGCGCAAGGCGATCACCGAGATCAATCGCCTGTCGCACGAGATCGCGCAGGCGGCCGATGGAGCGCCGACCGCGCTGCCGACCGGACATCCACTCGCCAGCATCTTCCTGCTCAAGTACGGGCCCCAGGGCCAAGAGCTCCAGGAAGGAGTCGCGTTCCACGGCCGTGCCGGCAGCGCCCTGATCAAGTCGCTGCAGCGGCTCCACGTCGACCCGATGGAGGTCTACGGGACGAATTGCGTCAAGTTCGCCGGCTGCGATCTGGCGCTCGCCGCCGAGTGGCTCCGTCGCGAGGTGCGCATCGTCGAACCGAAGCTCATGGTCGTGATGGGCGAGGACGCAGTCGAGTTCCTGGACGGGATCGGGTTTCCGCTGGCTCAGACGGTCGACAGTAAGGTGAGCGGGCTGCAGCGCTTCACGCCGACGATCGAAGCACTCGCCGTACCCGACATCGACTCCTCTCTCGACGAGGCCCCTGCGAAGACCGCCTTTTGGAACGCATTCAAGTCCATTGGCCCCTGGTGGGCCGAACTGCCGCCCTATTAATCCCCCTGATCGTCTACTACGAGGTCTCTTCGGACCTCTGGCGGATGGGCCTCTGGTGGGACGTGGCGTGGATCGCGGTCGTCCTGATGCCGTGCGTGTTCGGTCTCGTGCTCGTCGCGCTGCCGCTGCGCACCTACCGCGGCCTGTTCCCGGTCGGGCTCGCGTTCGCGGTGCTCGCCGCCGTCCTGACCTTCGCCCATTTCGACGTGTGGGCGAACTTCGCCCGCCTCGGAGCGACGACATTGCTCGGCTGGTGGTTCCTGGGCTACTTCGAGACCGTGGGCTGGGTCGTGCTCGTCGCATGCATCATCCCGTGGGTCGACGCATATTCGGTCTGGCGAGGACCGACGAAACAGATCGTCGCGCACCATGAGCACGTCTTCAGCGTGCTGTCGTTCGCCTTCCCGGTTCCGGGCGAGCACACGGCCGCGAACCTCGGCGTCCCCGACCTGCTCTTCTTCGCGCTCTTCCTCGGCGCCGCCGACCGCTTCGGCCTGCGCGTCTACTGGACCTGGGTGACGCTCGTCGCCGCCCTCGGCGCGACGATCGCCCTGACGGTCTGGCTGGACCTGAGCGGGCTGCCGGCGCTCCCGGCGATCTCGCTCGGGTTCCTGCTTCCGAACGCCGACCTGCTCTGGCGCGAACGACGGCAGCCCCGGGTCCGGAACGGCGAGGTCGCACTCGACCCCCCACCGGACGACGGCTGAGATCATCGTTCGAGCAGCGCCACGCACTCGACGTGCGGCGTGTGCGGGAACATGTCGACCGGCCTGGCGCGAATCAGCCGGTAGCCATGGTCGTCACCGAGGCGCTTGAGGTCACCGGCGAGCGTCGTCGGGTTGCACGAGACGTAGACGATGCGGGGAGCCTCGAGCTCGCCCAGGCGTTTCAGCGCCTTCCCGGCAAGGCCTGCGCGCGGCGGGTCGACGATGACAACATCGGGCGCACCGGCGCGATCCCGTAGCTCACGCAGCACCTCACCGACATTGCCCGCGAAGAAGGCCGCATTCCCGATCGAGTTCAGCTCCTGGTTCTCGATCGCGCAGGCGACGGACTCCTCCGAGATCTCGATGCCCCACACGGTGAGCGCATCCGCGGCGAGCGAGAGCCCGATCGTCCCGATCCCGCAGTACAGGTCGTAGACGGTCTCGCCGCCGGTGAGCCCGGCGAACTCGCGCGCGACCCCGTAGAGCTCGGCGGCCATCTCGGTGTTGGTCTGGATGAACGCGTTCGGCCGTACGCGATACCGCAGGCCGCCGATCTCCTCTTCGATCGCGTCCTCGCCCCAGACGAGCTCGGTCGGCAGGTTCGTGACCTCGGAGACGCCTGTGTTCACCGACCAGTGGATCGAGCGCACCTCCGGGAACTCCGTCAGCACCTCGATCAGCCGCTCCCGGTCGAAGCGCTCGCCGCGGTTCGTCACGAGCTGCACGAGCGCCTGGCCCGTGTTTCGTCCCTCGCGGATCAGCAGATGGCGGAGATACCCCTCGTGCGTCTGCTGGTCGTAGGCGTGCAGCTTCTCCTCACGCGCCCAGTCGCGCATCCGGTTGCGAATCCCGTTGCCGACCTCGGTCGTGAGCAGGCACTTCCTGATCTCCAGCACCTCGTCCCACCGGCCGGCTCTGTGCAGGCCGAGCGTCGGCCCGTCCTCGAGCTCCGCGAAGGAGTACTCCATCTTGTTCCGGTAGCCGAACTGCGACGCAGCGGGCAGGATCGGCTCGAGCGGCAGATCGGCGAGGCCCGCGAGCCGCGCCAGCGAGTCGCGTACCCACTGCTCCTTCGTCGCGACCTGAGCGTCGTAGGCGAGATCCTGGAAACGGCACCCGCCGCAGGCCGGATAGTGCGCGCACGGCGCCTCCACCCGCCGCGGCCCCTGCGAGAGCACCTCGGTGGCGAGCGCCTCTGCGTGGCGGCGGTGGACCTTGGTCACGCTGACGCGCACGGTGTCGCCCGGCAGTGCCCGCCGGACGAAGACGACGAAGCCGTCGAGACGGGCCACGCCGTTCCCCCCGTAGGCGAGAGAGTCGATCGTGAGCTCGAGCTCCTGGCCTCGCTGGACGGGTGCGGCCACGGGTTGAAGGTAGTCGAAGCGGAGCTGCTCCCGGGCCCGCCTCGGCGGGCGGGCCCGGGACGTCCGTCACCTCCCCGGCGTCAGGGCAGGTAGTACATCGGGTTCGGCATCTTGTACGTCTGATCGGCGAAGCCGCCGTTCAGATCGCTGTACTGATCGCCGAAGTTCGCGACGATGTCGTAGCCCAACGACTCGATGTGGGCTCGCGTCAGCGTCTTGTACTGGGTCGTGGTGCACGAGGTCGCACACGGGCTCAGCCACGTGTCGACCCCATAGTCCTTCATGTAGAGCTTGCTGCCCTGCACGTCGAACCCCTCGTCGGTCAGGTTCTGGATCGTGCCCACCCGCTGCGACTCGGGCCGGCCGGTCAGGAAGAAGATCCTGTAACCGCGGGACTCTGCGTAGTGCTCGAGGTCGACCATGTGCGGCACGGCGCGGAACACATCGCCGTTGACGAATGCCGCGTTGCTGGTCGGGTCGTAGACGAAGTTGCTGTAGATCTCGTAGCTGTACGAGCTGAGCGTCGTGTCGTCGACGTCGAACAGGACCGCCTTCGTCTTGAGATTCAGGCTTCCACGAATGGCCGGCGGCCTCTGAAGATAGCTTTCGGCGCCGTCGACGATCCCACCCACCTCGTCGGCGTAGGCGCCGGTCGGCGAGAACGTGTGGATCGGCTTGCCGTCGATCGGGTTGACCCGAGTCGGGTCGATCACGTCGCCGTAGTAGCCCTTGATCGCAGTCTTCACCTGGTCGATGTTCTGGATCTGATCGGCGCTCGTCGGGTTGGCCGGCGGCGGCGCGACGGCGTCGCGAATCAGGCCGATCGCGGATCCCGGCAGGACCAGGATGACCATGACGGCAGCTGCCAGTGCGGCCAAGGCGGCGGTGCGAACGGGGCGCTTGGGACGCATCGATGTCGGTCTGCGTATCACTTGGAAGAACACCTCCGGTTGCTCGACGCTAGGGCGCCTACCGTTGCATGTGCCCGCCCGCGCTGCAACTGGGTGCCGCCACCCTGAAACCACTTCTTCTCAGGAGCTACTGCAGCACGCTGACGAGCACCGAGCGGGCCCGCGGCCCGTCGAGCTCGCAGAAGAAGATGCCTTGCCAGGTGCCGAGCTGGAGCTCCCCGCCGACGAGGGGCACGACGACCTGCGAGCCCATCAGCGCCGCGCGAATGTGCGATGGTGCATTCTCCTCGCCCTCTTCGATGTGCCGCCAGCCCCACCCCTCGGGTGCAATCCGCTCGAGCGCCATCTCGAAGTCACGCGCGACCATCGGATCGGCATGCTCGTTGATCGTGAGGGCCGCGGTCGTATGCGGGATGTAGACGAGAACCGCAGCCCCCGACGTGCCGCGGACGGCGTCTCGGACCTGAGCGGTGATGTCGAGCAGCTGCGTGTGCCGCTCGGTCTCGATCGTCAGCGTGTGCACGGGGACCGTATCCTAGGGATCCGTGACTCCAGAGCCGCGCGAGATCGAAGCATTCCGAGACCGGGCCGACCGGTTCGTCGCCGACATCGACGAGGAGTACTACCTCCACTTCGCGGGCCTGAAGGACACGCTCGACGTCGAGCAGGTGTACGAGCGCTATGAGGAGCTGACCCGGCTCGACACCGCGCAGCGGATGGAGGGCGCTCCCGTCGAGCTGTGGCGGTTCGCGTGCGAGGGCTACCTCGGCAACCTGACGCGCGAGCACCAGGCACAGGCGGCGAAGGTCGAGGCCGAGCTCGAGGCGACCGTCGACGGCGAGACCCATCCCTACCGGATGCTGCGCGTCGTGATGTCCAACGAGGCCGATCGAGGTAAGCGCGAGCGGCTGGAGGAGAGCAGGCTGCGGCTGCTCGACGAGCATCTGAACCCCGTGTATCTCAACGCCGTCGAGATCGACCGCGAAGCCGTGCGCTCGCTCGGCTCCGAGAACTACTACGAGCTGTACAAGCGCTTCGGCTTCCGCCTCGGCGAGCTCCGCGACGAGTGCAGCGTCCTGCTCGACGACACGGAGACGCTTTGGGAGCACGAGGGCGACCGTCTCTTCCGCTCCCGCCTCGGCATCGGGCTTTCAGAGGCGCGGCCGTGGGACGTGCCGCGGCTCTTTCGGGCGCCCGAGCTCGACCAGCTCTACCCGTCGGACCGCATGCTGCCGGCGCTCGAGTCGACGCTGACCGACCTCGGGGTCGACCTCCGCTCGCAGGACAACGTTCATCTCGACCTCGAGTCGCGCCCGTCCAAGACGCCGCGGGCGTTCTGCGCCCCGATCGAGGTGCCCGGCAAGGTGATGCTGGTCATCCAGCCGGTCGGCGGCAAGGACGACTGGGAGGCGCTCTTTCACGAGGCCGGCCACACGGAGCACTACGCACACACCGACGGGTCGCTGACGATGGAGGCGCGCCGACTGGGCGACATGGCGGTGACCGAAGGCTGGGCGATGCTGCTGCAGCACCTCGTCACGGAGCCGGCCTGGCTGAACCGGAGGCTGGACGTGCCGCGCCCGGCAGATCTCGCACGCGACGGCGCTGTTTCGCTCCTGTACTTCGTACGGCGCTACGCCGCGAAGCTGATCTACGAGATCGAGTTCTTCCAGACAGAGGACGTCGAGGGGATGCGCGCCCGCTACGCCGAGATCCTCGGTGACGCGCTGAAGCTCCCGGTCAATCCCGAGAGCTACCTGGACGACATCGACGGCAGCTTCTACGTCACGGGGTATCTGCGCTCCTGGGCATTCGAGGCCCAGCTCCGCGACTTCCTGCGCGGGGAGCTCGGCAACGACTGGTTCGCCCGTCGCGATGCGGGCGACCTGCTGCGCGAGCTCTGGTCGCTCGGCCAGGGCCCCACCGCGGACGACCTGCTCAGGGATGTCACGGGCGCGACGCTCGAGATGGCGTCGGTGACCGAGCGCATCCGCGAGGGGCTCCACGGCTGATCCGCCCGGATGAAGTTCGAGGAGGCAGTGCAGAGCGCCCTCGACGATCTGCCGCCGCAGCTGGCCCGCGCCTTGAAGAACGTCGCCGTGGTCGTCGAGGAGGAGGATCCCGACGACCCTGGCCTGTTCGGCCTCTGGGAGGCGGCCGAATTCATGCCCGACAAGATCACCATCTTCCGCAAGCCGCTGACGGCCAGGTTTCCCGATCGCCGGGAACTGGTAGAGGAGATCAGACTCACGGTTCTGCACGAGCTGGGCCACTATTTCGGGATCGACGAGGACCGGCTGGACGAGCTCGGATACTCGTAGGAATATCGAGGTGGGACCCGGCGTTTCATGGACTATGCGAACGCTGAACGACATCAGACAGGAGATCGATCACCTCTCCGAGCGCCGGGTCGACGTGATGCGCGCGCTCTCCGAGGGGTACGACGCGACGCTGAAGGCCGAGCATCTCGACCTCGAGGAGCGGATCGCGCAGCTCTGGGAGGAGCAGCGCCATGCACGCGCCATGCTTCGGCACGGCGACCGTGATCTGATCATCCAGAGAGCCCGCCAGGACGAGCGGCTCTCGCGCGCCGCCTAGCGCGGCCGGCCTCACATCGTGAGGTGCCCCCGGACCTGCCGGGGGCGCCTCGAAGGACGGCTGCACAGGCGCTACACTCCGGGCGCGTCGGGGCGTTAGCTCAGCTGGGAGAGCGCCGCCTTTGCAAGGCGGAGGTCGCCGGTTCGATCCCGGCACGCTCCACTTTTCGGACGTTGCGCAAACCGTCCTACCGTCTGTAGACGTCGCGCCGGTGGGCGATTCTTGCAATCAGGACAAGACGCTCGCTGTCGTCCACGGCGTAGACGATTCTGTAGTCGCCAACGCGAATTCGGTAGTCGTCCTGACCGGCGAGCTTCGTTGCGCCCGCAGGCCGCGGTTCGTCGGCCAGACCGTCGATCGCCGCGCCGATCCGGGCGCGGAGCGGATCATGAAGCCGCCGGTACGCACGAGCCGCCTCGCGATGAAGACGGACCTCGTATGACCCGGCGGTCAAGCCTCCGCGCTGATCTCAGACCACGGGACCGAGGTCTCGCGCTCGTCGCGCGCCTGAAGGGCCGCCAGGCTGTCTTCGAGGTAGTCGAGCCGGTCGATGAGTTCGGCGTACCGCTCGGGATCGAGGAGGACGCCGGCGAGTCGACCTCGCTTCGAGACGTAGAGAGCTTCCTCGCTCTCTTGAAGCGCATCGAGTTCGCGACCGAGCTTCGCGCGCAGGTCACCGGCAGTGACAATCCGGGCCATGACTCACTCTCCGGTTAACGGTACGGTTTACAGTACGGTTGATCGTAGCGCAGATCGAGCACCCGTGGCTGGACGCGGAAACGCTGGTTTGCGCGCTCGTGCAGGTCGGGCGCGGAGGCGGGAGAGCAGCCAACTCAGGCGAGCGGGCCGCGCAGGACGATCTCCTCGTAGAGCGTGCGGTAGCCGAGGCGACGGTTCAACGCCAGCATCGATTCGAGGCGGGACTCGTTCGCAGTTCGCAACGCCTGGACGCCGTGCTCCTTCGCCCAGGCGATCTGACCTCGCCTGATCGCACCCGCGACGCCACGGCCGCGCGCCGTACGCGCCACGGCCGTGAAGCCGTGCTTCCACTGCCCGCCGTCGAGCTCGAGGTAGCCGTAGCCGAGCAGCTGGTCGTCGTCGAGCGCGATGAAGAAGGCGCCCGCAGGATGCGCACGGAGCCCCCACTCGTACCAGGCCTCGTCGATCACCGTCTCCGAGCGGCCCGGCTGGTCGGGGTAGGCGGCCCGCGCGAGCTCGAACAGCCGGTCGGCGAGGTCGGGGCGCTCGGCGAACGTGGTCAGGGCGAACCGAGGCTCGGTCGGAGCCGGCGCCGCTCGCACGTCGAGCTCGGAGATCACGTAGCGGCGCACCTCCTCGTAACCGCGCCGCTCGAGGAACGCGGCCACCGCCGGGGTCTTCGTCGTCGTCCACACCTCGAGCCCGGACTTGCCGAGCGCGCGCGCCTGCTCCGAGGCCTCGGCGAGGCGGGCGTCGTCGAGCTCATGGAACCAGACCTCGGCGAAGGGCAGGTGCTCGAGCCCGGGAATGGACATGACATCACCGCGCGATCATGCCGGACGGCCGCCGAGCGAACCCGGTTCCCGGCTGCGGCGGTTTGAGCACATCGTTAGCGTGGTTAACCACCCCTGGTAGCTTGCCGTGGTGACGAGGCGCTCTCTTTCCGTCGATCCTCCGGATCTCGGTTTCTGGCCCACCGCGAAGGGCCTGGCGAGGCTCTGGCGCGAGCAAAAGGGGCTCGTGGTGATCGGGCTCACCTGCGCCTTCGCCTACTCCGCCCTCTCGATCGCGATCCCGATCGTCATCCGGCATGCGATCGACGGGTCGATCGCGCCCACGAACGGCCATTCCAAGCCGTTGTGGCCCTATCTCGTGATCGTCGTCGTGCTTGGCGCCCTCCGCTTCGCGCTCAACTTCACCCGCCGCTACGCGACGGCCCGCACCGGCATTCGTGTCGAGGCGCGCATGCGCGAGCTGCTCTACCAGGCCTACCTGCGCTACCCGCGCGCCTTCTACGACCGGCACGCGACCGGCCAGGTCGTCTCGCGCGCCACGAACGACCTCTACCCGATCCGGTACTTCATCGGCTGGGGGATGACGCAGGGCATCCAGTCGGTGATGATGATCATCGGGATCGCGGCCGTCCTCTTCTTCGTCAACGCCAAGCTGGCGGCGATCGCGCTGATCGCGATGCCCGCGGTGTTCGTGCTCGCCTTCACCTTCGCCCGCAAGGTGATGCCGATCTCACGCCAGGTGCAGCAGTTGAAGGCCGACGTCACCGAGGCCGCCGATGAGGCCGTGGTCGGGATCGAGATGGTGCAGGCCTTCGGCCGCGAGGACGACGTCCAGGCGCGTTTCGCCCAGAAGGCCAACTTCGTGCGCGACGGCGTGTTGCGCCAGGCCCGCGTCGAGGCTGCGTTCCTGCCGGGCCTCTTGTTCCTGCCGACAGTGTCGATCGCAGCAGTGGTGCTCGTCGGCGGCCGGGACGTGATCGGCGGCACACTCACCTACGGGGAGTTCTTCCTCTTCTACCAGCTGCTCCTGCAGCTCGTCTGGCCGCTCGAGGCGCTCGGCTGGATCCTCTCGCTGGCCCAGCGCGCGACCGCGTCGGCGTCGCGCAGCTTCGCGTGGCTGCAGGGAATCGAGACGATCCCGGAACCGACGCACCCGACCTCGCTGCCCGAAGGAGAGCTCGCGGTCCGGTTCGAGGATGTGCGTTTCTCGTACGGCAGCGGCTCGGAAGTGCTCTCGGGCGTCGAGCTCGAGATCGCGGCGGGCGAGGTGATCGCCGTCTGCGGGCCGACAGGCGCGGGCAAGACGTCTCTCCTCAACCTGCTGCCGCGCTTCTACGACCCTACCGACGGGCGCGTCATCGTAGGCGGGGTCGACGTCCGCGACGTCCCCGTGGGCGACCTGCGGGATGCCGTCGCGATCGTCACCCAGAAGCCCGTCCTCTTCTCGATCCCTCTGCGCGACAATCTGACCGCCGCCCGGCCCGACGCTCCCTGGGAAGAGGTCGTCGCCGCCGCCGAGGCCGCGGGCGTCGCGCACTTCGCGGCGGACCTGCCGGAGGGGTACGACACGCTGATCGGTGAGCGCGGCGTCAACCTCTCGGGTGGTCAGCGGCAGCGTGTCGCACTGGCGCGCGCGCTCGTTGCCGATGCACGCGTCGTCGTGCTCGACGACCCCATGTCGGCGGTCGACACACAGACCGAGCGCCACCTCGTCGAGAATCTCCGGCCGGCGCTCGAGGGCCGGACCGTGCTGATCGCGACCCAGCGCCTGTCGACCGTCGAGGTCGCCGACCGCGCGGTCGTCCTCGACGACGGCGTGATCGTCGAAGCAGGGACACCGAGCGAGCTGCTCGCCCGTCGCGGCGTCTTCTGGTCCCTGTTCGGCGAGGAGATCAGTGCCGCGGCATAAGCAGCGAATCGGCCTCACCCGGCTCAGCCGCTACCTCACCGGCCGCTGGCTGCGAGTGGCGCTTCTCTCGGTGGTCGGCATCTGTTCCGCGGCGGCACCCGTCGCCGCGCTGCTCATCGTGCAGGACGCGATCGACGAAGGCATGCAGGCGCACGACAGTGCGCGCCTCACCCGCGACGTCATCGTCTACCTCCTGATCAACGCCTTCGCCTGGGTTATGCAGACGACGCTCGTCCGCGGCCTCGCCCGGGTCGGGCAGGACGTCGTGCTCGGGCTCCGCGAGGACCTCTTCGACCATCTGACCACGTTGTCGCTGAAATACTTCTCACAACAGAAGGCCGGCTGGATCATCGCCAGGCTCACCTCGGACGTGGACGCGCTCTCGGATGTCCTCTCCCAGGGGCTCACGACGCTCGTCGTGAACACGCTGACCCTGCTGGCGGCAGTTGTCGGCCTCTTCGTGCTGGACTGGCGCCTCGGGCTCGTTGCGCTCGTCATCCTCCCACCCACCCTCGTTCTCACGCGGTGGTTCCAGGTCCGCTCACATGCCGCATTCCTGCAGGTGCGCGAGACGATCTCGTCGATGACCGCGCAGATCGCAGAATCGGTCTCGGGGATGGCCGTGATCCAGGCCTACAACCGCGAGCTTGCGTTTCTCGGGGAATTCGATGCAGGCAACGATGCGAACCGGCGCACCAACACGCGTGCCCAATGGCTGAACTCCCTCTTCTTCCCGGGGATCGAGTTCCTCGGCATCGTCGCGATGACCGCCGTGCTCTGGGTGGGCGGTCAGATGATCGGCAGCGGGTCGCTCGCGATCGGCACGCTCGTCGCCGCCGTCTTCATGCTCAATCTCGTCTTCCAGCCGCTGCAGGAGCTGTCCGACCTGTACGGACAGGTGCAGTCGGCAGGCGCCGCGATGGAGAAGATCACGACCGTGCTCGATACGGAGGCGGAGATCACCGACGGGCCCGGTTCGCAGCGCGCGGGGCGCATCGCGGGCGACGTGCACATCGACCACGTCACGTTCGCCTACGGCAAGGAGCCGGTGCTGCACGCGGTCGACATTCACGTTCCCGCAGGCGGCTGCCTCGCGCTCGTCGGCGAGTCAGGCGGCGGCAAGTCCACGACCGCGAAGCTCGTCGGCCGTTTCTACGACCCGGACGACGGAGCAATCCGGGTCGACGGTCACGACCTCCGCGACCTCCAGCTGCGCTCGTACCGGCGCCAGCTCGGGGTCGTGCTCCAGGATCCGTTCCTGTTCGCGGGCACGATCGGCGACAACATCCGCTTCGCGCGGCCGGAGGCGAACGATGCGATGGTCGCCGACGTCGCCCAGGCCGTCGGAGTCGACCGGATCGCGCGTCGCTTCGACGCCGGGCTGGCGCACACGGTGCGCGAGGGCGGCGCCGGGCTCTCGGCGGGAGAGCGCCAGCTGATCTCGATCGCGCGGGCCCTCCTTGCGAACCCGCGCATCCTCATTCTCGACGAGGCGACGTCGAACATCGATCGCCCGACGGAGATCCTCATCGAGCGCGCGCTCGACCGGCTGCTCCGCGGCCGCAGTCGATCATCATCGCCCACCGCCTCGCAACCGTGCGCCGCGCGGACGAGATCCTGGTGATGGAGCACGGCCGTGTCGCCCAACGCGGCCGCTTCGACGAGCTGCTCGCTGTCGACGGCCCGTTCAGGCGGCTTGCGAAGGAGCTGGAGGGCTCAGACGGTCAGCTGCAGGACGTCTCGGGGTCCGACTTGCACTCCGCCCCGGTGACCGGCAGTCGCGACAGCAGCTCGGCGAGAGTGGCGAGCTCCAAGCCGGAGTAGCGCCCGACGAAGAGCTCGTCGATCCCCCGCAGGTGGGTCACGGACGCGCGCCTCAGCTTGGCCCGCCCGGTCTCGGTGACCTTCGCGTAGGAGACCCGCGCATCGGAGGCGCAGGTCTCCTTCGCCACGAACCCGGAGACTCGAGCCCCTCGAGGAGCCGGGTGATCCCCGACGCCGTCAGGAGGACGCGCTGGGCCAGGTCGACCCGCCGCAGCATCCCGCCCTCGGCATGGGAGAGGTGCAGCAGCACCTCGTAGTCGTTCAACGTCAGGCCGTGCTCGCGCTGCAGCTGCGCGGACAGCTCCCGCGTGATCGCGGCATGCGAGCGGAGAAACGAGACCCAGGCCTCGAGCTGCTTCGGTGGGGAGATCGGCTGTGTGCTCATGTTTGCGCTCTCAAGTATAGCGCCCTCTCCCGGGGGATGCCTCCCCCGCCCCGGCACGGCCTACGCGAACCTGTCGAGGAGGATGCGGATCTCGCAGACCTCGCGGAAGCCGAGGCGCGCGAGGATCGGCCGCGACATCGGGCTCGCCTGGTGACGAGCACCGGTGTTCCGCGGGCGACCGCATCCTGCCAGCGCGCAGCGACGAGGGCCTGGTATGCGCCGTGGCCACGCGCCTCGGGCAGCGTCGAGCCGCCGAAGAGCGAGACGGCGCGCTTGCCAACGAGGCGGACGCCCGCGCCACGGGCCTGCCCTCGACCAATGCGAGATAGACGACGTTGTCCGCGTCGTCACTCGGCGGCGGCGGCTCGGTGGGCAGCCGGCCGCCGAAGACGACGGCGGCGATCGTCGCCGACGCGAGCCGGTCGCCCGGCGTCTCCGCCCGCCGCACCTCGACGTGGGCCGGGGGCGCGGCCGGCGGCTCCGTGAGCACCATGCCGACCGCGAGCGGCGTGGGCTCGTCGTCGACGACACCGAGGGCGAGCAGTCGCTCGGCGAGATCGGTGGGCGTCGCATGCGTGCCGACCTCCCAGGTGAGCCCCGAACGCCCGCGCCTGCGGAGGATCTCGTGGATCTCCGCGCGAACTTCGTCCACCTCCCCCTCCTGCAGGCGGAAACGTTGTGCAACGTTCCACGCGGGCTCGTCGCCGCGTCCCATCCACAGCACGTAGCGGTCGTTCGCGATTCGAACGTCCTTCGGGCCGAGCGGCGTGTACGCGTTCGCGTTCTCGGCGAGCTCGATCAACCGGTCGTCGTTCACGGGACCCGAGATCCTTGCCCCATGCATCGCGGTAGACGGTCTTCAGATGCTCGACGCGCTTCACGTACGCGCGCGTCTCCGCGAACTGGACCGACTCGCCGTTCGCACGCCACCTGTCGACGTTTCCCTGGCCGGCATTGTAGGCCGCCAGCACGAGCTCTTCGCTGCCGTACTTCTCGAAGAGATTCTTCAGATACCACGCGCCGTAGCGGATGTTGATCTCGGGGTTGTAGAGATCGCTCGTGTGAAACGTGCTGCCGTGGGTGCGGATCGCGATGCCACGCGCAGTCGAGGGAGTGATCTGCATCAGTCCGATAGCGCCCGATGACGACTTCGCATCGCTTCTGAACTTCGACTCCTGGTAGATGACGGCGGCAACGAGTGCCGGATCGAGGCCGTGCTCCCGAGCGTGGACGCGAACGTATTCCGAATAGCGCAGCGGATAGCGAATACGTTCGTACCACGGTGGATTGGACTCGTTCACATACGCGAACGCACCGGCGGCGATCGCCGCCAGCAGAATCACCCAGACGAGCCGCCTCACCGGGTGAGCTCGCGCATCACGGAAGCCACGAACGCATCCAACTCCTCGAGCGACCCGATGTTCCTGAACGCGAAGTCCGCACGCTTCATCTTCTCCGTGTCGGGGATCAGCCGAGCTTCGCGGCCGTCGACCGTGACGGTCGAGCGGGCACGACGGAGCTTCTCGGGTGCGGTGATCACGACGACCTTGTCGAACCGCGAATCGCCGCCGCTCTCGTAGAGAAGCGGCACCTCGGTCACGCACACGGCCGGGGCCTTCGGCAGCGCGGCGAGCTGATCGCGCCACTGCAGATATTCCAGCGAGACGAGCGGGTGCAGCAGCTCCTCGAGCCAGCCGAGTGCAGCACGGTCGTTGAAGACGACGGTCGC
Source organism: uncultured Thermoleophilia bacterium (assembly GCA_963826485.1). Classification (GTDB taxonomy): domain Bacteria; phylum Actinomycetota; class Thermoleophilia; order Gaiellales; family Gaiellaceae; genus PALSA-600. Next base: position 122,801 of record CAWGXF010000006.1, on the reverse strand, counting down.
GAGTGCCGCGCGGTCGATCTCGCCGTCGGGCGCGACGATCCCGTCACCCATGCGCTCGACGACCACACGACGGACGTCCTCGCGCCGCAGGAGATGGTGCACGATCTCGTCGCTCGAGACCGTGGCCGCACCATGCCGCGCGAATGCCCGCAGCGCCTCGCTCTTACCGGCTCCGATGCCGCCGGTGATCGCGACGGCTACCGGTTTGGTCACTCCTCTGAGCTGGACGCTTCTGGAGCCTCGGCAGGTGGAGCCTCGGCAGCGGGAGGCTCGGCAACGGGAGCCTCGGCGGCCGGAAGATCGTCCGGAGCCTCTTCGTCGGCTGTCTCCGGGTCGTCTTCGTCTTCGGCCTCGGCCCCGCCGTCTGCTTCCGGCTCACCGGCGGGCTCGGGCACTCGGCTTCGTCGGCGAAGACGTCCTCCGACAGGTCGATCGACGGCCGCGAGTGCACCGACTCCGCTCCGTCGGCGCGCGGCTGCACCGGATCGGTGTCCTCGACGCGCTTGAGCGAGAGCGAGAGGCGCCGGCGCTCGCCGTCGACCTCGATGATCTTCACGTTGACCGGCTGGCCCTGCGAGACGACCTCGCGGGGATTCTCGACGTGGTGCTGGGCGAGCTCCGAGATGTGCACGAGCCCCTCGACACCCGGCAGGATCTCGACGAAAGCGCCGAAGGTGACCACTTTCGTGACGCGGCCCTCGACCACGTCGTCCTCGTGGTAGCTCTCCATCACCTGCTGCCACGGATCGCTCTGGGTCTGCTTGAGCCCGAGCGAAATGCGCTGGCGGTCGCGGTCGATGTCGAGCACCTTGACCTCGACCGTCTGGCCGATGTCGAGCACCTCGGAGGGATGGTTGACATGCGACCACGACAGCTCGGAGATGTGGATGAGCCCGTCCATGCCGTCCAGGTCGACGAACGCGCCGAAGTCGACGATGTTCGAGATCTGCCCTTCGACCACGTCACCGGGCTGAAGCTTGTCGAGGATCTGCTGCCGCTGCTCCTTCCGCTCCTCTTCGAGCACGGCGCGGCGCGACAGGACGACGTTGTTCCGGGAGCGGTTGAGCTCGATCACCTTCGCGCGCAGCTCCTGGCCCATGAACTCGTCCAGGTCCTGCACGCGACGGATGTCGACCAGCGACGCGGGCAGGAATCCGCGCACGCCGAGGTCGAGGATGAGACCGCCCTTGACGACCTCGATCACGCGGCCGTTGACCGGCTCGCCGGACTCGGCGGCCTGCTCGATCGCCTTCCAGGCGAGCTCGAACCGCGCCCGCTTCTTCGAAAGGATCAGGCGTCCTTCGGCGTCCTCCTTGGTCAGCACGAGCGCGTCGATCTCGTCGCCGAGCGTCACCTCGTCGGCGGGGTTCACCGACCGGCGAATCGAGAGCTCGGAGACGGGGATGACCCCCTCCGACTTGTAGCCGATATCGACGAGAACCTCGTCCTTGTCGACCCGGACGACCGTGCCGTGGACGACCTGCCCCTCGTTGATCTCGGGGAAGGTGGAGTCGTAGTCGGGGATCAGCTCGCCGTCCGGGCCTTCGACCCAGACGCCGGGCTCGAGCTGCATGAGATCGTGGGAAGCCAAGGCGGCCGCCAAGTATAGCCAGGTTCGGATTCCGCACCGCCGGGCCGCCGGGACCGGCGGCGTCCCGCCGCGAGCGCCGATGCCCTGCCGGGCCTACTTCGCCTCGGCCCAGTTGTCGCCCACGCCGACGTCGACGGCGAGCGGCGGGTCGAGATCGTAGGCCCCGCACATCTCGGCCCGCACGAGCTCGCGAACCTTCGTCACCTCCGGCTCCGGCACCTCCAGCAGCAGCTCGTCGTGGACCTGGAGGACGAGGCGCGCGCTCCGGCCCTCCTCGCGCAGCCGCGTGGCGATGCGAATCATCGCCACCTTGATGATGTCGGCGTTGGAGCCCTGCATGACGAAGTTGACCGCGATGCGTTCGCCGAACCCGCGTGTCTGGCGGTTCGAAGCGCGGATCTCGGGCACGGGCCGGCGCCGCCCCAGGAGCGACGTCACGTAGCCGTCGGCCGCCGCCTGCTCGATCGTCCTGGCGATGAAGTCCTGGACGTGGGGGAACCGGGCGAGGTAGGCATCGATGTAACGCTGCGCCTCGTCGCGTGGGATCTCGAGGTTCTCCGACAGGCCGTAGGCGGAGATTCCGTAGACGATCCCGAAGTTGATCATCTTCGCGATCGACCGCTGTGCCGAGGTCAGGCTCGCAGGCTCGACGCCGAGCACCTCCGCCGCCGTTGCGGTGTGAATGTCCTCGCCGCGCTCGAACGCCTCGCGCAGTTTCGGCTCCCCGGAGACGTGCGCGAGGATGCGCAGCTCGATCTGCGAGTAGTCCGCGCTGAGCAGCCGGTGCCCCTCCTCCGCGACGAACGCGCTGCGGATCTCGCGACCGAGATCGGTGCGCACTGGGATCGCCTGCAGGTTCGGGTCCGAGGTCGACAGGCGGCCGGTGGCGGCAACGGTCTGGTTGAAGGTCGTGTGCAGGCGCGCGTCGGAGTCCGAGATCAGCGACGGCAGCGGACCGAGGTAGGTGTTCAGGAGCTTCGACAGCTCGCGCCATTCCTCGAGCACCTCGACGACGGCGTGCTCGTGCCGGATCGAGCGGAGCACCTTCGCATCCGTCGAGTAGCCGGTCTTGCCCTTGCGGCCGGCCGTCAGGCCGAGCTTCTCGAACAGGATCCGCCCGACCTGCTGGGTGGAGCCGAGCATGAACTCCTCGCCCGCCAGCTCGTAGGCCTGCGACTCGAGCTCCTCGACGCGGTCTGCGAGCCGCGCCGTGATCTCGCCCATCCGGTAGGTGTCGATCTTCACACCGGCGTCCTCCATCGCTGCGAGCACGCCGGTCAGGGGCAGCTCGACGGCGCGGTAGAGGCCGGTGACGCCTCGTTCCTCGAGGCGCTCGAGCAGCGGCGCGATCAACCGGCGTGGTGTCTCCGCCCGCCGCACGAGCGCGGTCGTCTCCTCCTCGGCCTCGGGCTTCGGGACGAGCTCCACGCCGTACTCGGCGGCGAGGTCGTCGAGCTCGTAGCCGGCACGGCCGGGATCGATCAGATATGCGGCGAGCAGCGTGTCGTCGCGCGCATCGACTCTCAGCGCTTTCGCGTCGTGCACGACCAACTGCGCTTCACGCAACTGGTCTGGAGCAGCGTGCCCGATGATCACCTCGTCACCGGTCGCGACAGCCTCTCGGCCGCCGAGCGCGGCGTAGCCGACCACGCCGCGGAAGTCGAGCTCGGCTTCGCGCCAGGGGACATCGATGCCTGTGACCTGCATCGGTGCACTCGGCACTGCCGCATCGAGCTCGTCGATGCGGTTCAGGAGGTTGCGAAACTCGAAGCGCCGAAAGATCTCCTTCAGCTCCGCGCGGTCCGGCGGGTCGAGCACGAGCCGGGCTGGATCGCAGTCGATGTCGAGATCGCGGCGCATGGTCGCGAGCTCCTTCGATGTACGCGCGAGGTCGGCATTCTCGGTGATGTTGCGGGCGCGCGCCGGCGACAGCTCCAAGGCGTGCTCGATCACCGCTTCGAGCGATCCGTACTGCGCGATCAACTGCCCGGCCGTCTTGTCGCCGATTCCCGGCACGCCCGGGATGTTGTCGGACGTGTCGCCCTTGAGCCCGATGAAGTCGGGCACCTGTTCCGGGGTGACGCCGTAGCGGGCCTCGACGCGCTCCGGCGTGTAGACGTTGACGTCGGCGACACCTCGCGGGGTCATCATCAGGCAGATGTTTCCGCTGCAGAGCTGGAAGGCATCCCGGTCGGTCGAGACCACGCAGGTCTTGATCCCGGCCGCATCCGCCCGGGTCGCGAGCGTCGCGATCACGTCGTCCGCCTCCCACCCCTCGAACTCGAGGTTGCGGTAGCCGAACGCCTCGACGATGGGCCGGAAGTGCGGGAACTGCTCGCGGAGCAGCCCGGGCATCGGCTTTCGGCCCTCCTTGTAGACGACCTCCGCAGCCTCCGCGACCGCCGCGCGGTGCACCGGCCGCGAGTCCCAGGCGACGGCAACCCCCTTCGGACGGTAGTCCGCGAGCAGCTTGAACAGCATGTTGGTGAACCCGAGGAGTGCGTTCGTCGGCTGGCCGTCCGTCGTCGCGAGCTCCTCGGGGAGGGCGAAGAACGCGCGATAGGCGAGGTTGTTGCCGTCGACGATGAAGAGGTCGGACTCGCGCGCCGGCGCGTCGTCCAGCTCCAGCTCGACCCCGGTGAGCGTCTTCGGCACAGGGCAAAGGTATCGTCCGGGCGCGATGGCGAGCCTCGAGATTCACCCACTTTCCGATTTCCGCGACCGGCACCTCTCCCCCTTCCGAGCGGTCCTGTAGTCGTCACGGTCTCGTGACCCGGATCGCGTTGCTGAACGACACGCGCCTCGTCGTCGCGGACACCGGCGAGGCCGATCTCGTGCTGCGGCCGCCACAACAGCGCGAGTCGCTCGAGGATGTCGGCCAGGCGGTCCTCGACGCATTCGCCTTCCCTCTCGCCGGCGAGCCGCTCGCAAAGCTCGTCCGCCCCGGCGGCACGGCGACCATCGTGATCGAGCAGCCGTCGCTGCCGATCCCCACCGCCGGCACCGGCCCGCGACACGTCGCGACGGCGACGGTCGCCGACGAGCTCGTGCGGCTCGGGGTCAGGCAGATCACCATCCTCGTTGCGGGCGGCCTGTCGCGCAGGACCACGCCGCGTGAGATCGGCATGCTGGTCCCGCCCGACTTTCGCCGCCGGTTCAAGGGACGGGTGAGCGTCCACGACGCCGAAGCGGCCGACCTCGTCGACCTGGGTCGCGACGGCAACGTCGTCCTCCGCGTCAACCGGGCGCTCGTCGAGACCGACCTCGTGGTCACCGTCACCGCCGCAGAGACGGTCCTGCATGGCGGTCCGGCGGCGCTGCTCGCCGCGAGCGGCCGCGAGTCGCTCCGCGCGGCAGGGGCCCTCTCCCTGCTCGAGACGAGCTCGTCGCAGGGTTGGAAGCTCGCCGTCGAGATCGAACGGCGGCTGAGCCGGCGCGTCCCCGTCACCGGTGTCTCGCTCGCACTGAACGCGCCGCGGCTCACCGGGCCCTTCGCCGGCTATCCGCACGATCAGGAGGCGATCGACCGCCTGATCGGATCGCGCACGCGGCGGGTCTTCCAGTTCGCACCCGGCCGCGTCCGTCAGCGGATCCTCGAGCGTCTTCCCCGTGACATGACGGCCGCGGCGGTCTACGCAGGCACCCCGTCGGTGGCACACACCGAGGCGCTGTTGCGGGCAACGGTGCTGAAGGGAGTCTCCGTCGAAGAGCCGCTCGACGCGCTCGTGATCGGGATCCCGCCGACCACGCCGTGGCTTCCCCGCGAGCGTCCGAACCCCATCACCGCCGCCTACCTCGGGCTCGGGCTTGCGCTCCGGCTCTGGCGTAACGCGCCTCCCATCGCGGCCGGCGGCACGGTGATCCTGACCCACCCTCTGCCGCGCCGCTTCCAGCGCCCGACTCAGACGCCGTACCGCCCGCTCTTCTACGAGCCGCGCACTGCGCGTCATGTCGATGCGATGCGCGACGCCGAGCTCGCGGCGGTCCGAGATCAGGCTGCGCTCGACGACTACCGCTCCGGACGCGCCTGCCATCCACTGCAGCCGTTCGTCGAGTGGAGCGCATGCGACGCGGCCTCACACCGCCTCGGCGCGGTCCTGATCGCCGGCTGCCGGGATGCGTTCGCGGCCCGGCAGCTCGGCTTCGTCCCGGTGCACGGCCTGGGGGCCGCGCTCGAGATGACGTACGGCCGGGGCGCCCGCCGCATCGGCTACCTGCTGACGCCGCCCTTCTTCCCGCTGCTCGTCGGGTCGTAGCGCGCACCAGCTCGGCCCGCCGCTCGCCGGAGCGGGCCTTCTACGCTTCGCCGAGGTACGTCTTTCGCACCTGCTCGTTCGTCCTCAGGGCGGCCGCGTCGTCGGCGAGAACGATCCGCCCCGTCTCGAGCACGTAGCCTCGGTTTGCGTGGTCGAGCGCCATCAGGGCGTTCTGCTCGACCAGCAGGATCGACGTTCCCTGTTCGTTGATCTGCTTGATGATGTCGAAGATCCGCTCGACGAAGATCGGCGCAAGTCCGAGCGACGGCTCGTCGAGCAGCAAGAGCTTCGGCCGCGCCATCAACGCCCGGCCGATCGCGCACATCTGCTGCTCGCCGCCCGAGAGCGTTCCGGCCTTCTGATGGCGCCGCTCCTGCAGGCGTGGGAAAAGGTCGAAGACGCGATCCATGTCGCCCTTGACCTCGTGGCGATCGTCGCGCTGGAACGCGCCCATCTCGAGGTTCTCCGTCACCGACATGCGCGGGAACAGCCGCCGTCCCTCCGGAGACTGCGCGATCCCGCGCTTGACGATCTCGTGCGCAGCCACAGCCGTGATGTCGCGCCCTTCGAAGCGAATGTGCCCCTGGCGGGGATGGTTGAGCCCGTTGATCGAACGCAGCGTGGTCGACTTGCCGGCGCCGTTCGCCCCGAGCAGGGTCACGATCTCGCCGTCGCGCACCTCCAGCGAGATGCCCTTCAGCGCATGGATCGACCCGTAGTACGTGTGGATGTCCTGGATCTCCAGGACCACCGCGCCGGTGGCGGTCACGACAGCCCCTGCCGCTTCATGTCCTCGACGGCGGCCTTGCCGAGATAGGCCTCGATCACGCGCTCGTTCTGCTGCACCTCGCGCGGCGTCCCCTCCGCGATCTTCTCGCCGTAGTCGAGCACCGACACACGGTCGGAAACGCCCATCACGACCCGCATGTCGTGCTCGATCATCAGCACGGTCAGTTGCTCCTCGGTGCGAAGCCGGGCCACAAACGCCGTGAATTCGGCCGACTCCTGCGGGTTCATCCCGGCGGTCGGCTCGTCGAGCAAGAGGAGCTGCGGGCGCGTCGCGAGCGCGCGGGCGACCTCGAGTCGGCGTTGATCCCCGTAGGGCAGGTTACGCGCGGTCGCCTGTGCCTGCCGGCGAAGGCCCGTGAACTCGAGCAGCTCGAGCGCACGCTCACGCGTCTGCCTCTCCTCGCGCCTGACGGCTGGTGTCCGGAGGACGGAATTGAAGATGTTCGCCTTCATCCTCGAGTGCATCCCGACCATCACGTTCTCGAGCGACGTCATGTTCTGGAAGAGACGGATGTTCTGGAAGGTGCGGCCAACACCGCGCGAGGTGATCAGATGCGGCGGCTTGCCGGTGACGTCCTCCCCGAGGAACAGCACCTGCCCGGCGGTCGGCTTGTACACACCGGTGAGCATGTTGAAGAACGTCGTCTTGCCGGCGCCGTTCGGGCCGATCAGCGAGATCACCTTGCCGCGCGGCACCGTGAAATCGACGCTGTTGACCGCGATCAGGCCCCCGAACTCCTTGCGCAGGCCCGTCGCGACCAGAACGTCGCCGTCGTCGGCGCCCGCTCCGGCAATAGCGGCACCTCCACCCCCGTGCGGCTCCGTCGAGGAAGCGCCGGTCATTCGACCACCGCCCGGTTGTCGGCCGTGATGTCGTAGAGCGGCTCGTCGTGAACCCCCTCGTGCATTTCGGCAGCGACGCGTCTCGACGGGATCAGCCCCTCCGGACGGAACAGCATCACCACGAGGATGATCACGCCGTAGATGCCGGATGCGTAGAGCGGCACCTCGAGATTCGGGTGATGGCTGCCGACGTGAATGTTCTCGTTGATCCATGCCCCCGTGTTTGCGAGGCCCTCCTGGTTCAGGTAGGCGAGGAACGCCCCGCCGACCATCACGCCCCAGATGTTCCCCATGCCGCCGAGGATCACCATGCAGAGGATGAAGACGGAGATGTTGAAGTAGAAGTCGCCCGGGAACGTCGCGCTCTTGAACACGGCGTAGTACGCGCCGGCGACGCCGCCGAAGAAGGCGCCGCTCGCGTACGCCCAGGTCTTCGTCTTCATCAGCGGGATGCCCATCGCCGCCGCGGCGGTCTCGTCCTCGCGGATCGCGATCCAGGCGCGGCCGAGCCGCGAGTACTGCAGGCGCAGCGAGCAGAAGACGGTGAAGACGAGCAGGGCGATCGCCGTCCAGAAGAAGACGTCGGTCGACTGGATCTGGTGCCCGAGATACTTCGCGTTGCAGCACTGGAGATAGTTCGACGGCAGGAAGCCGCCCGTCCAGCGAGAGATGGTGTTGCCGAAGCCGATCGAGTCGAGCGGCGTGATCCCGTTCGGGCCGTTCGTGAGGTTGAACCCGGTGCCGAGGAAGTTGTCGCTGTTGCGCGCAACGTCGTAGATGATCTCGCCGAAGCCGAGGGTGACGATCGCCAGGTAGTCGCCCCGCAGGCGCAGGGTCGGGAGGCCGATCAGGATGCCGAAGATGGCCGTGATGGCGCCCGCGAGCGGCAGCACGATCCAGATCGAGATGTGGAGGCCGGGCAGGTCCGGAGTGATGCCGACGGCACCGAAATGGAGTGTCCGGTGGGAGAACTGCAGCGACGCGAACCAGGCGGCCGTGTACGCGCCCGTGGCGTAGAACGCCACGTAACCGAGGTCGAGCAGGCCCGCGTAGCCGACCACGATGTTCAGGCCGACGGCCATCATCACGAAGACGATCATGTAGACGCCCGTCGCGACGTCGGGCCAGACGCCGAAGACCGGCATCGTGAACATCTTCGGTTGGTAGAAGGGATAGAGAACGATCAGGACCAGGGCGACCGCGGGCAGCGCCCAGGTTCGGTAGCGCGTCGGGATCCAGGTGATCGCGAACGCGATCGCGAACGTCGCCGCGAGCGAGCGCGGGCCCGTGATCAGGAACACGACCACGATCACGGCCTGTCCCGCGAGCTGCCACGGAAGCGGCGGCAGCCGGTGAATCCAGTACAGCGCGCTGATCACGACGACGGCATAGCCGAGCGAGTGATCCACCGCGAAGAGCAGCGCCGCGAGGGCGAGCTCGCCCGCGATCGCGATTCCGGCGCGCTGCTTGAACGACAGTGCTTTCCAGCGTGCGCGAACCTGGTTCCGGAACCCGACCGCGTCGGGCCGCGCCTCCCCCGTCTCGGACTGGCTCATCCGCCCTCCGGCGTCCGTTCGCCGAGCAGGCCCTCGGGCCGGAAGACGAGGATCAGGATCAGGATCGAGAACACGATCGCCTCGGTCCAGTCGGAGCCGGGCGTGTGCCAGTTGAGACCTTCGTTGAAGGCCTGGATCAGTCCGATCAGGATCGCGCCGAGGACGGCGCCGGGCAGGTTGCCGATGCCGCCGAGCACCGCGGCGGTGAAGGCGATCAGGCCGAGCTGGAAGCCCTGGTCGAAGCGCACCGTCGTCACGTAGAGCGAGTAGAGGAACCCGGCTGCCCCCGCGAGCAGGCCGGCGAGCAGGAACGTGAACGAGATCGTGCGGTTGACGTTGATGCCCATGATCGCCGCCGCATCCTTGTCCTGGGCGGTCGCGCGCATCGCCTTGCCCTGCTTCGTCCGCTGCACGAGGTACGAGAGCCCCAGCAGCACGGGCACGGTGACGATCACCACGATCAGCTTGTTCCACTCGTAGGCGACACCGTAGAAGTTGAAGATCTGGGAGTGCGGGAAGACGTCGGGCGCCGTGATGTAGTTCGGGCCTTTCCAGGCGAGGCCGACGTCCTCGATGATGAAGCTGACACCGATCGCGGTGATCAGCGGCGCGAGGCGCGGCGCGTTGCGGAGGGGCTTGTACGCGATGCGCTCGATCGACGCGTTGAGCACGCCGCAGGCGATCATCGTCAGCACCAAGGTCGCGATCGCGATCGGGATCGTGACCGCACCCTGTCCATGATGAAGGTTGAAGAAGTGAGTGCCGATCGTGATCGCGAACATGCCCCCGAGCATGAAGACGTCACCGTGCGCGAAGTTGATCAGCTCGAGGATCCCGTAGACGAGCGTGTACCCGAGGGCGACGAGCGCGTACACACAGCCGGTCGTGATCCCGATCAGAAACACCGTCGCGAAGTCCGAAGGCGCCTGCACGGCGTTGACGACCAGCCAGACACTGAGCAGCCCGAGGAAGATCAATCCGAAGATCGAGATCAGGCTCGGCCGCTTGACGCGGGTCGCCAGGGTCGGTGCGGAGGCATCTGCGGCCAAGGTTCAGTGCGACTTTACTGGGTGGAGCGGAAAAGTCCTATCGAGTGACGGACACAACCGCCGATACGATCCCGCTCGAGCCGAAGTGGCGGAACTGGCAGACGCGCCGGACTCAAAATCCGGTTCCCTTCGGGGAGTGTGGGTTCGATTCCCACCTTCGGCACTGACAGCAGCGTCTCGCTCGAGCCCGCCGGGCGTCGCAGGAGGGCGCCGAAGCTAGACCCTATGGCGGCTGAGTAGCCGCGCACGAGTTGAAGGCCGGACACTTCGTACGTTCGGGGGTTTGTCTGGCCGGAGACTGGCTCCGGCTGACCCCAGACGAAGGAGGTCCGGCCATGAGGGAAACGATGACGTATGTGGGTCTGGATGTCCACGCCCGCTCGACACATGGAGCGGCGCTCGATGTCCTGACGGGTGAGCTTCACCGCGCTCGTTTCGATGGCGACAGCGAGGAGGTGATCGACTGGTTGCGGACGCTGCCGCAGCCGCTGCACGGCTGTTACGAAGCAGGCCCGACCGGCTTTGCGCTCTACCGGGCAGCCGAAGCGGCCGGCCTGCAGCTCGACGTGATCGCACCGTCGAAGACGCCGCGGGCACCCGGAGACCGGATCAAGAGCGATCGCAAAGACGCCGAGTTGTTGGCGCGGCTTTTGCTCGCTGGCCAGCTGAAAGCGGTAGCGGTGCCGACACCGCCGTTTGAGGCGGCCCGGCATCTCACCCGTGCGCGCGAGCAGGTGCGTGGCGACCTGATGCGTTGCCGCCACCGCGTCTCGAAGCTGTTGCTTCTGCATGGCCGCGTCTACGACGGCAGCGCCTGGACGAAGACCCACCGTCGCTGGCTCGCCCAGCAGCGCTTCGACGAGCCGGCCGCCGAGCTCGCCTACATCGACTGCCTCGCCGCCGTCGACGGCCTCGTCGCGCGCAAGTCGGCACTCGACGAACGGCTCTCGCGGCTCGCGTTCGAGGGAGACTGGTCGGAAACGGTCGCCCGGTTGCGCTGCTTCCGCGGCATCGACACGCTGACCGCGTTCGTGCTCTGCCTCGAGATCGGTGACTTCGCCCGCTTCCCCAGGCCAGCGAAGCTGGCCAGCTGGCCCGGCCTCGTACCTTCACTCGACCAGTCCGGCGAAAGCCGCCGTCAGGGCGCGATCACCAAGACCGGCTCCGGCTACGCGCGCCGGCTGCTCGTCGAGGCCGCCTGGCACTACCTACCCCGGCCAAGCGAAGGACCCACGATCGCCGCCCGGCGCGCCGGGCAGCCCGACCACGTCCTCCAGATCGCCCACCGCGCCGAACGACGACTGCACCGCCTCTACCAACGCCTCCGCGAACGCGGCAAACCCGGCAACGTCACCACCGTCGCCGTCGCCCGCGAACTCGCCTGCTTCCTCTGGGCCGCCGCCGTGCCCGAATAGACCTCGCTAACAGCCGCCTGCTCGGGCGGGCGCCGGGCCACACGCTGCCGGCACGCGCGACTGATCTATGGGCAGCCCGAGCCGGCCACGCCCGTTCCTAGACAGCGCACGCCGGCGACGCAAGCAGGGCAATGGGGTAGCCAACCCCCGCATCATCAGACTGACCGCGAAGCGACCGTCGTCGCAGCGCCCGACGCCCACCCGAACAGCCAACTCACCCCGTCAAAGACTGGGCGATGCGGCCTGGACCCTTGACAAGATCGCCTCCATATCAGATCAGCCCGCCGCGGTAGCGCCACGGCCCCGGCTCGAACCGGATCCCGCGCTTGCGGCAGAACTCGCGGGCCGTCTCGAGCAGGATCCCGCCCGACCCGTGCACCCGGCGGCCGAGCAGGTCGAGGACGCTGCAGCCCCCCGGAGGATCTCCCTCGAGACGGAGGGCGAGCACCACGGTCTCACCCGCAACCTCGGGAACTTGGAACGAAACGTCGAGAGCTTCGACGAACACCACCTGTGAGGTCCTGCCGTCGATCGGGAGCGTGAGGGCGCGTCCCGGGCCGTCGGCCGTTGCAGTGACCTGGTGCCCGCGCAGCTCGAGCAACTCGGAGAGATCGTCCATCATCCTGTCGGCCAGCTCGCTGCGGCGTCGACCCGACAGTTCCCGGCGGGCTTCACCCACGACCCGCGCCGGCACCCCGACGGCGAGCTTCCCCGGCGGTATGTCGGTGACGACGTACGAGTTCGAGCCGACGATCGCCTCACGGCCGACGCGGCACCCGGCGTAGACGACGGTGCCGACCCCGACCTGCGATCGATCCTCGAGCACGACCGGGGCGAAGCGGTTCTCGAACCCTTCGAAGACCGAATGCCCGACGTTGTGGGTGATGGTTGCCGAACGCATGGTCAGGAAGACCTCCCGTCCGATCACGACGGGACGACAAACGTTGACGAAGGCTTCGGCACCGATGAAGAGGAGATCGCCGGCGATGAAGATCGCCTGCGGATCGCCGGAGCCGCCGCCGCCGATGTGCACGTTCTCGCTGATGAATCCGCCCGCGCCGAGGTAGGCACGGCGGCAGCGAAGCTGGAGGCCCGGCCAGGACATCGTCAGCGGCCCGACCGACACGAGCTCACCGCACCGGATGTCTCCGTCGTCGCCGATGTCGACGCCGTCGCCCAGGATGATCCGCGGTGCGACGATCACCGTCCGGGCGCCGAGGCGAACGCCGTCGCCGAGCAGGGCGCCGTGGCGCCGGTATTCCTCGCACCGCTCTTCCGACGAGAGCGCGCCGAAGGAGGCGGGGTCGGCGCGAAGCGATTCCAGAAAGGCCTCGTCGAGGACGCCGGCGCTCTCGTCGTCGAGCGTCAGCGAGTCGGGCAGGCTGACCCCCTCGAGCGTCACCCCGCGGAGGAGCCTCGGATCGAGCGGCCCGGCCGTGACCGTCGTCGCCGACCGGCCCGAGACGAGAGCCTCGACGTCTTCGGCGGTGATGAATCCCGGCTTCTCGATCGTCTCGAGGTCGATGCCGTGCTCGGCGGCCAGCTCGATCGCCTTGCGAGTGGCCCTGCTCGGCCCCGCCGGCGCGGCCGCCGGCTGCTCGCTCCGGCGGGAGCCCTCGAGCTCGGCCAGCTCCTCCTCGCCGGCCACGATCGCCGCGATCCGGCTGCCGAGGTCGACCTCGTCCCCTTCGCGGGCGAGATGGCAGAGGGTTCCCCCGCCGGGTGCTTCGATCTCGATCGCCGACTTCGACGTCTCGACGACGCAGATGGGCTGCCCCTTGCGCACCTCTTCCCGATCGGCCGCCAGCCACTCGACGAGCAGGGCGGAGTCGCTGTTCGCGTCCTCGCGCGTGAGGATGATCTCGATCAGCGCGGTCGGCCTTTCGCCCGCTCGACCGCCCGTACGGCGGCGACGACGTCCTCCACGGCCGGGAGCGTGGCAGCCTCGAGCGCGGCGGCCGCGGGAATCGCCTGGTCCGCCGCAGCGACGCGGTGGATCGGCGCGCGCAGGCTGCCCCAGGCCTCGCTCTGCACGCGGGCGGCGATCTCCGCACCGATGCCCCCGGTGAACGTGCCTTCCTCCAGCGTCACCAGCGACCCCGTGCGCGCGACGGACTCGAGCACGGGCTCGAGCTCGAGCGGCAGCAGCCGGCCGAGCGCGACGACCTCGGTGAAGATCTCGTCCTCCAGGATCAGGCGAACAACCGCGTCGAGGGCGGTGGGCAGCATCCCGCCGTAAGTGACGATCGTCGTGGCCGCCTCGCTGAAGCCGTTGCCGGAGAAGACGAGGGCCGGATAACGGGAGTTCGTCTCGATGCACTGCAGATCGCCGACGTGACCGTCCACCGGGCGGCTGTTCGGCCGGCCGTACATGAGCTTGTGCTCGATCAGGAACACGGGGTCGTCGTCGGCGACGGCCTCGTGCAGGAGCGAGCGGAGGTCCTGACAGTGATTCGCCGCGACCACGGTGATGCCGGGGACTGCCAGCAGCAGCTTCTCGAGCGACTGGCTGTGCGTCGGGCCATAGCTGCGGCCCCCGCCCATCGGCGTGCGCACGACGAGGGGCACGCGCACCTGGTCGTCGAACATCTCTCGAAACTTGCCGATCCCGTTCACGATCTGGTCGAAACCGAGCGCGATGAAGTCCCCGAACATGATCTCGAGGATCGGCCGGTAGCCACGCAGGGCCATGCCGGCGGCGACACCGAAGAGGCCGGCCTCGCTGATCGGCGTCGTCAGCACACGCTTCGGCCAGCGGGTGCTCAGCCCGTGGGTGACCTTGAACGCCCCGCCGTAGGGGTCGAGGATGTCCTCACCGAGGAGGTAGACGTCGTCCCGCTGCTCGAAGAGCTCGATCAGCGCGTCGTTGAGCACACGGACGCAGCGTTGCTCGGTCGCGACCGCCATCAGGCGTGCCCCACGAGTGGAGCGTCCTCGGCTGCGCGGACCGCGGCGGCGAGTCGCTGCTCGCACGCCTCCTCGATCGCCAGCCGGTCACTCTCACGGACGCGGGCTGCAGCCAGGACGAGCGGATCGCGGCTCCGGGCATCCTCGATCTCGGTCGTGTCGCGGAAGTCGTCGCCCTTGCTGTGCGGGCTGAAGCGATACGTGTCCAGGACGAGAAAGAATGGCCGTCCCGTCGTGCGGATCCCCTCGACGATCTCGGCCGCGGCGCGCTCGATCTCGACGACGTCGGTGGTGGCGAGCCGGGCGGTCTCGATGCCGAATGCCGCACCCCGGTCGGTGATGTCGCCCGCCAACTGAAGGTGACTCGGCGTGGACTGCGCGTAATAGTTGTTCTCGACGACGTAGAGGATCGGCAGCTGCCAGAGGGACGCGATGTTGAGGCTCTCGTAGACGACGCCCTGGCCGAGCGTCCCGTCGCCCGCGAATGCGACCGTCACCGCACCGCTCTCCCGTTCTCGCTCGGCGAGGGCGATGCCGGTCGCGACCGGGACGGTGCTGCCGAGCACGCCGTTCGAGTAGAAGCCGTCGTTGCAGAGATGCTGGCTGCCGCCCTTCCCGCCGCACACCCCTCCCTGCTTCCCCATCACCTCGAGGAGCAGCCCGTCGACGTCGCCGGTCAGCGCGAGGTAATGGCCGTGGCAGCGGTGGTTGCTGAAGACGACATCCCGCCCGTGCTGGAGCTGGGCGATCACGCCGACCGCGTTCGCCTCCTGGCCGATGTAGGTGTGGGTCGTCCCGAGGAGCTTGCCCTCCCCGAACAGCCGGAGCAGCGTCTCCTCGAAACGACGGATCAGGATCATCTGCTCGTAGAGCAGCTCCACCCGAGACTCGGCCCGGGGTATCAGAACGCGCTCGCCTGCCACGAAGTTGTGCTCCTTGTCCGCCTCGTCATCGCCGCCGTCGGTGCGCCCCAGTAAAGCAGCACAGCCGTACGAATCGCGGAGCTAGAGATAGCCGAGATCGGCGAGACGCTGCTCGACGACGGTCTCCTCCGCCGGGCTCAGGCTTTCGGACGACGTCGCTGCGAGCTCGACCGCGAGGCGCTTGCGCAGCTCGCTCGGGACGTCTCCCGGCCGGCTGTGGAGCTCGCGCGGGTCCGTCTCGAGGTGGTACGCCTCCTCGCGACCGGAATCCACACGGTGAATGAGCTTCCACGGCGGCATCCTGACCGCGAGCTGCGAGACCACTCCCTTGTCCGTGGCCGCGATCACCACCGGCCGATCCTCGCGCTCGGAGCCATCTGCGAGCGGCAGGAGCGAGCTGCCGTCGAGGCCGTCGATCGGCGCTCCCGCCAGGTCGGCGAGTGTGGGCATCAGGTCGACGAGGCTCACTTGGAAGGGGACGACTCCCGGCTCGAGGCACCCGGGCGCGGCAACGATCAGCGGCACCTCGACGACCTCGTCGTAGAGGCCCGCGCCGTGGAGGTGGTAGGTGCCCTTGACGTCCTTCTTGTCCGCGAACCGCTCGCCCCACGACTCGCCGTGATCCGCCACGAAGGCGAGCGCCGTCTGCTCCCTCAGGCCGAGGTCGTCGAGGGCTTCGAGAAACGAGGCGAAGAGCACCTCCGACTGGTGCTCGACCGATCCGCGGTAGCCCTCGCGAAGCGCTTCGAGAGCCGAGGCGCTGTCCGACTGGATGCCGGCGATGATCTCGTCCTTCGCCGCCAGCCATTCCCCCCGCTCGGAGTGGAGGATGTCGTAGGGCATGTGCGTCGCCCAGCTGTGGAACCAGAGGCAGAAGGGGCGGTCGCGATGGGCCTTCAGCCACTCGATCACGCCGTCGAGCCGCTCGCTCGTCCCCACCACGTTCGCGTCGGCAAACCCCTTGAAGAGGTAGTTCTCGTCGAAGACGAAGCTGGCCGTCTCGTACCCGAACGCGGAGGCGACGGTGAACAGCGTCGGGAGCCCCGGGTCGAGCTCCGCGTCCCAGTGGAGATAGCGGTGGTGGTGAGGGTAGAGGCCGGTGATCATCGAGGCCGTCGACGGGCACGTCCAGGGCGCGTTCGCCATCGCCTGCTCGAACCTGACGCCGCCGCGGGCGAACTCGTCGATCGTCGGGGTCTTGACGTAGCGGGCCCCGTAGCAGCCGACGTGATCGGTTCGCAGCGCGTCGGAGACGTAGACGATCAGGTTCGTCACAGCTTCCCCTCCTCGCCGACGAGCGCGGCCATGCTCTCACCGCGCATCTCCTGCGGGATCTCGAGGCCGAGCAGCTCGAGCACGGTGGGGGCGATGTCGAGGAGCTGCCGGTCGAGGTGCCCGCGCGCCCGGACGCCGGCGCCCGAGGCGATGAAGAGGCCGTCCTGGGCGTGGTTCGCGTCGTCGGGGCCTGTGTCGTTCTCGAGCGTGTGCACACCCTCCTCCCCGCCGATCGTGGCGACGGACCGCCAGAGCAGGTCGCCGAAGATGACGACCAGGTCCGGCGCGACGCCTCGCACCTGCGGGTAGAGCTCCTCGGGCTTGTACACGTGCGTCTCCATCGGGCGGCCCCGGTCGTCGGGGATCGCCTGCAGGCGCCGGGCGAGGTCGTCGCGCGTCGCCTCGTAGTCGGCCGGATCGATCACACCCTCCGGCTCGCGGCCCTTCACGTTCATGAAGATGCGGGCGTAGTACCCGCCGTCGCCCCACGCGACCGTCTTCGGCCAGTCGATGCCGACGTCGCGGGGCCGGCAGACGCCGGTCGGCTCCTCGAGCGTGGCGAGCAGGCCCTCGCGACGCAGCCACTCGTTGACCCGGATGCCGCCCTCGAGCCGCTTGGCGCCGTGATCGGAGACGACGAAGACGGCCGTCTCGTCGTCGGCGCGGCGCAGCAACCGGCCGATCAGGCCGTCCGTGTGCTTGTAGTAGTCGAGGATGGCGCTCTCGTAGGGGTTTCCGGCGGCGTACTTGCGGTGCTGCTGATCCATGTACTTCCAGAAGCCGTGGTGCATCCGGTCGTGGCCCATCTCGACCATCGCAAAGAGCTGCCACGGCTTCGTGTCCAGCAGGTGCTCGGCCAGGGCGAACCGCCGGTCCGTCATCTCGTACACCTGCCGCAGGAGATCCTCCTTGTCGTCGGTCCTGAAGTTCGTGCAGTCGAAGAGATACTCGCCGACGACCTCCTGCACCTCGTCGCGCAGCCCGGGCGGGTAGGTGTACCGGCTGTCGGTCGACGGGGTCAGGAAGCAGCTCACCATCACGCCGCGCAGCGGCCGAGGCGGATACGTGCCCGGCACACCGAGCACGATCGACGAACCGCCGGCGCGACCGACGATGTCCCACAGGCGCGGCTCCTTGACCGCGCTGCCGTCGGCGATGAACAGCCCGTCGTAGCTGTGATCGGAGCGGTTGCGAAAGCCGTAGATGCCGAGATCGCCCGGAGTCCGGCTCGCCATCATGCACGACCACGCAGGGACGGTGATCGGCGGGACGATCGACGTCAGAGTGCCGTGGACACCCCGGTCCATGAGGCCGCTGAGCGTCGGCAGCTCGTCACGCCAGGCCTCCACCAGGGACGGCTCCGCGCAGTCGAGGCCGATCAGCATCACCTTCCCCGCCATGCCACGATCCTACGCAGCCGGGCGCGGTGGAGGCGCGGGCTGGCGGTCACGCGAGCGCGGCGGCCTGCTCCTTCGCGAAGTGCGGCATGACGGCGCTCGCGAACAGCTCCTGGTTCTTGATCGCCATCCAGTGCGGCGCTCCACCTGCGTTCACCGTGATGCCGATCTCCTGGATGCCCTCGCAGACCTGGAGCGTCTCCTCGATCCGCTGGATCACGTCCTGCGGCGTGCCGACCCAGACGTAGTCGTCCTCGATCAGCTTCTCGTACGGAACCTGGGCGAGACCCTCCATGATCCCGGCCGTGTAGAACCCGTACCCGGCCTTCTCGAGATCCTCGGCCGGCGCCTTCGGCCACTCCGTCAGCGGTGAGCAGTTTCCCTGAATGAACCCGTTCAC
This sequence comes from uncultured Thermoleophilia bacterium, assembly GCA_963826485.1. Classification (GTDB taxonomy): domain Bacteria; phylum Actinomycetota; class Thermoleophilia; order Gaiellales; family Gaiellaceae; genus PALSA-600. The sequence goes on along the minus strand of CAWGXF010000006.1, from coordinate 104,400 downwards.
CCAGTCGCGCGCCTCGCGAACGGCCGTTTCGCGGTCCTCGTCGAGGTGGCAGGCGTGGATCCAGACGATGTCGGGCTCGGTGCCGTGCTCCGCGCACGAGGAGCGGTAGAGGTCCATCTGCTGCTCGAGCGCCGCGTAGGGGAGCAGCGGCGGCACCGCGACGCCCCAGCCGTGCTCGGCGGCGAGCGTGTACGTGCGGTCGGAGGTGCCGCCGAGGTAGACCCGGAACTTGCGATTGTTGAACGGCACGATGTGCGAGTCCTCGACGTGGAAGTACTCACCGTCGTGGGAGAAGCGCTCGTTCGCGAGCGCCGTCAGCAGCAGGTCGACCGCCTCCTCGTACCTGGGCCTTGCATGCTCGTCGAGGGGCACTCCCGCGGGAAGCGGGATCCACCCGTGGCCGCGGCCGACCCCCCACTCGTAGCGGCCGCCGGTGAGGATGTCCGTCGCGTTGATCACGCTCGCGAGCACGAGCGGGTTGTGGTACGGCAATGCGTGGAGCATCGTTCGAAACCGTATGTCTCGGGTGCGCTGCGCTGCTGCCGCGAACAACGCGGTCGGGTTCGTCGAGATCGAGAACTTCGGATAGAAGAAGTGCTCGATCGCCGCGTAGGCGTAGTAGCCGAGACGGTCTGCGTCGTCGATCTGCTGGAGCACCTCTCCGTAGAGCTGTTCCGGCGTCGTGCCGGGGTGGAGCTGCAACTCCGAGTACAGGCTGAACCTCATCCTCGACCTCGTCTTTCGTCAGGAGACGCGAGCAGCGATGATCCCCCGGGGCCGGTTGGCAGTCAATCGCCGATCCTCGGCGAGGCCGCGGCGTTCGGGTCGATTCGACGGTTCGACTTGCGCGCTGTGCGCCGTGCAACTTAGTCTGGTCGCAAATCGATCAAAGGAGACGCATAGGTGCTCGCAAGTAGTTACCCGTTCCTCGACGTGATGTGGACGATGCTGGTGTTCTTCGTCTGGGTGCTGTGGTTCTGGCTCCTGATCGGCGTGTTCGCCGACATCTTCCGCCGCCACGACATCTCCGGGTGGGGGAAGACCGCGTGGCTGATCTTCGTGATCATCCTCCCGTTCCTGGGCGTCTTCATCTACCTGATCACCCAGAACGCGGGCATGACGGAGCGTGGCCTCCAGCGGGCGCACGCGCAGCAGTCCCAGGTCGACGACTACGTCCGTCAGACCGCAGGCAGCGGCGGCGCCGCAGGCGAGATCGAGAAGGGCAAGGCGCTGCTCGACAGCGGCGCGATCACCCAGGCGGAGTTCGACGCCATCAAGCAAAAGGCTCTGGCGGGGTAACTCCGCCGGGTCTCGCGGGTCACGGGAGGCCGTGCCCGAGCGCAAGGAGCGCTGCTCGGGCACGGCCTCGATCCGCTTGAACACGCCAAAACCGAGGCGCCGCCGCCGCCGAGGGCCAAATCCACCCTCAAGGATCGCGCGAATCTGCCGAAAATCGTCGAGATTCCGATCATAAGGGGCTACAGGCAATGAGCGATGCGGTGATTGACCAGTCGAACGATGAAGGGACCAGAACTGCACTGGGAACGCTGCTGATCGAGCGCGGCCTGATCAGCATGGAGCAGCTCGACGACGCGCTCCGCATCGGTGCGGACACAGGCGAGAAGCTCGGCGAAGTCCTCATTCGCATGGGCTGGGCGAGCGAGGAGGATCTGGCGCGGACCCTTGCCGACCAGTGGCATCTCCGCTACCTCGAACGCTCCGCGATCTCGTTCGACGGGAACGCGCTGACCAGGCTTTCCCACGAAGAGGCAACGAGGCTCGAGGCCCTGCCGATGCAGTTCAACGATGAAGGCGCGATCGTGGTCGCGCTCGCCGAGCCGACCGACGCGCGCCTCCTCGCGCTCCGTTCGCTTCTCGGCGACCGGATCGACTGCGTCGTCGTCGCGAAATCGGCGATCGACGCCGGCCTGCGCAGCGATCTCCTCGCAAAGAACGAGAACGGCACGATCGTCGCCGACGTCGCGGCTCCCCCGGCTGCGGTGGAGGCGGAGAGGCCCGTCGAAGAGCCGGCGCCCGCGGTCTGGAACGCAGGCCCTGCCGTCGTCGACACCGCCGTCGGCGATGCCGCGGCCGAGCCGACGTCGACCGACTTCGACGAGGTCGCGAGAACGCTCAGCGACGGCCTCAGCTCGCAACTGGCGTCACTTCGCGAAATCGTCGTGGAGGCGGAGAAGACACGCGAGCGGGACAGCGCCGAACTGGCGCGGCTCGCGGCCGAGCTGTCGGACCGGACGACCGAGCTGGAAAAGCTCGGCGAGAAGAGCAAGTCGATTCAGCAGGCGCTCCGCCAGCTCGCGGACTCGCTCGGGCCCACGGCGTAGTTCTGCACGCAGGACGGGGGCCCGAGCCCCCGTCCTGCCGCCCGCCTCTCCGAGTTCTCCCGGTCATCCTCGTTGGATGACGTTCGAGCTGCGGCCGGATGCTGGAATCGAAGGATGAGCTCCTCCGTCATCGCCTCCTTCGAGGTGACCTCGGGATTCGGCCTCGTGATCTCGATCGTCGTCCTCGGGACGATCGCGATCGCGTGGCTCGTCTCGCTCTTCCTCCTCGTTGCCGATTCGATCTCCGTGCTCGCGAAGATCGTCTGGTTCCTGCTCCTCACGTGCCTTGCCCCGATTGCGATCCCGGTCTACCTGATCCTCCGCCACCGCCGGCAACGCTGATTTCGATCTCGAGTCAGGGCTCACAGGTCATCCAGAACGGATGAGGCCGGCGCGCCGGCAACCGGGCACGCTTCAGCGGGGACCTCGGAAACGGAAGGGAAGGGCAGCCCGAATGGACCAGGAACTGATCGCCGAGCTCGAAGCCGAAGAGTCGATGTTCGTCCAGACCGCACAGGGCGTCACGAGCGGAGACGGGATGCTGACGTTGCAAGGCGTCACGCCCTCGACGCTGTATTTCTCCGACCGTCCACAGCGAGTCGTCGGGCACATGACGACCATCGACTTCGTGGAGCTCTGGGCCGAGGGAGAGAACAGCTTCGAGTCGGATCCGCCGAACGCCGTCCTCTCCTTCGTCGAGCCCGGGGATGCCGTGCCCGAGGACGCAGTGATCGTGATCAAGAAGCCGCACCTCGAGAACGGCGGCCTCACGTACACGATCGACGTCCTCGAGGGAACGGTCCCCGCCCAGGCCGGGCCGACGACGCTGTTCATCGACCCGTTCGGTCGGCCGTTGTCACCCGTCTCGGTGTGCGGAGTGCGCAGGCGGGAGCGCAGGCGCATGCGCCGCCGGATCTGAAAACCACGAGAGTAAGGAGAGATTCCATGGCAGAAACAGCAGAGACCCCCGTCCTCGACCTGCTCGCACTGATGACCGCAGGCTCGGTCGAAGCGTCGAGCCTCGACGCGGAGACGTTGATGCTCGTGCGCATTGCTGCACTCATCGCGGTCGATGCCCCGCCCGTGTCCTACATCCTGAACCTCGGGGCGGCGAGCGACCTCGACATCGACTCCGACCGGCTCGCAGGCGTCCTTGCCGCCGTCGCGCCGATCGTCGGCACTGCACGCATCACCTCGGCGATGGGCAACATCGTCAAGGCACTCGAGGTCGAGCTCGAGATCGCCGCGCTCGAGGAAGAAACCAAGGCCTGAGGCAACGGCTGAGCGAGGGAGGCCGAAAGGCCTCCCTCAGCCACGGTTGAGCTCGGCGAGACGGCGCGCGACGACCGCAGCGGCTTTTGCGAGCTCGGCGGCAGCCTCTGCATCGCCGGCGACCGGCGAGCGGAGCAGGCCCCGGACACGCTCGGCGAGCCGAACGACCTCGTCCGCGCACCCGGCGATCTCCTCCGGCACCGCGATCGTCCGCGCGCGCGTCTCATCGCTTCGCCCGGCCATGAAGGCGGCGTAGGCCGCGGAGTCCTCGTCCGCGAGGTCGGAGAGGCGCGACCACAGCGCCTTCGCCCGCAGGGCCGACTCCTCGTCGCCCGCGAACCGCCCCGCCAGCTCCACGAGCGCTGCGGCCAGTGCGGCGGTCAGGGCGGTGGCGGCACCGCTTGCAGGCGCGGGCGTTCGCTCGCCCACCGCCGCGAGCAGCTCACCGACTTGAAGCTCGCTCAGCTTCATGACGGTAGAACGGGGCGGTGGACGGCGGTAGCGGCGTCAGGCCGCGGATCAGGTCGGCCGCCTTCTCGGCGACCATCATCACGGGGGCGTAGATGTTGGCGTTCGTGATGCTCGGGAAGACGCTCGCGTCGACTACGCGAAGCCCCTCGAGCCCGTAGACCCGCATCGTCTCCGGGTCGACGACCGTTCCCATCGCACAGGTGCACGACGGGTGCAGCGCGGTCTCGGCGTCACGACGCACCCACTCGAGGATCTCCTCGTCGCTCTCCACCCCAGCCCCGGGCGAGAGCTCGCCGCCGTCGAAGGGCTCGAACGCCGGCTGTGCGAGGATCGAGCGGGCGGCATGCACGCACTCCACCCACTCCCGCCGGTCCTGCTCGGTCGAGAGGTAGTTGAAGCGCAGCGCCGGATGAGCCCGCGGGTCGCTCGAGGTGATCTTCACCGAGCCTCGCGCGTCCGAGTACATCGGGCCGGCATGCAGCTGGTAGCCGTGACCTCGCGGCGCCGTGCCGTCGTAGCGGACGGCGATCGGCAGAAAATGGAACATCAGGTTCGGGTAGCCGACCTCGTCGTTCGACCGGATGAACCCGCCCGCCTCGAAATGGTTCGTGGCGCCCGGGCCCGACTTGAAGAGGAGCCACTTCAGCCCGACGAGCGGCCGGTTCCGCAACCTGAAGGCGGGGGCGACGGACACCGGAAGCCTCGACGCACACTGCACGTAGACCTCGAGGTGATCCTGCAGGTTCTCGCCGACGCCGGGCAGATCGTGCACGACATCGATCCCAAGCACCCCGAGCTCTCGGGCGTCTCCGACGCCCGAGAGCTGCAGCAACTGGGGCGAGTTGATCGCACCGCCGCACAGGATCACCTCCCCTGCGCGAATCGTCTCACCGCCGGCCCGTACCCCGATTGCACGGGAGCCTTCGAAGACCACCCGCTCGACGAACGTCCGGGTGCGCACCTCGAGATTCGGCCGCGACATCGCCGGATGGAGATACGCACGCGCGGCGCTCCACCGCCGTCCGTGATGGATGTTGCGGTCGAATCGCGCGAACCCCTCCTGCCGGTACCCGTTCACATCGTCGGTCGGCTGATGCCCGGCTTCCCGGGCCGCGGCGAGGAACGCTCGGAAGAGCGGCCCCTCGGCGGGGCCCCGCTCGAGATAGAGCGGCCCGTCACCGCCGCGCCACTCGTCGGCGCCCGCGAGGCACGTCTCCATGCGCTTGAAGTACGGGAGGCAGTGCGCGTAGTCCCACCCCTGGAGGCCCCAGCGCTCGTAGTCCAGCGGGTTGCCGCGCTGAAAGATCATTCCGTTGATCGAGCTCGAACCGCCGAGCACCTTCCCCCGGGCGTGGTAGATCCGCCGCCCGTTCATGAACGGCTCAGGCTCGGACTCGTACTTCCAGTCGTAGCGCCGGTTGCCGATCGGGAACGAGAACGCGGCCGGCATGTGGATGTAGAGGTCCCACCAGGAGTCCGCGCGTCCCGCCTCGAGCACGAGCACCCGCGTGCCCGGGTCCTCCGTCAGGCGCGCAGCCAGCGCCGAACCGGCCGAACCTCCACCGACGATCAGAACGTCGTAGGTCACGCGACGACGACGGTCTGCAGTTCCGTGAACGACTCCATCGGCGCGCTGCCTCCGACGCGTCCGATCCCGCTCGCCGTACCGGCGCGGCCGCCGAACGGAAGGTGGGGCTCCCAGTAGTTCGACGAGTCGTTGATGTTGACCCATCCCGTTCGCACCGAATCGGCATAGCGCAGCCCTTGTGCGAGATCACGGGTGAAGATGGCCGAGAGCAGCCCGTACGGGGATGCGTTGGCGAGCAGGATCGCCTCGTCGAGCGAGCCGATCTCGACGACGGGTGCAATCGGCCCAAAGGTCTCTTCCTGCGCGACGAGCGAGTCGGCGGGCACGCCGTCGAGCACCGTCGGCTGCCAGTAGAGAGCGGTCGGGAGCCCGTGCTGGCGCCGGCCGCCGGCGACCACGGTCGCACCCCGCCGCAGCGCGTCCTCGACATGTTCGTCCATCTTCTCGGCGACCCCGGCGTTGTTCAGCGGCCCCATCGTCGTGCCCTCGGCAAACGGGTCGCCGAGCACGATCCGCTCGGAGACGAGCCTGCCGAGCCGTGCCACGAACTCCTCGCGCACGGCACGGTGCACGAGCAGCCGCTCGCCCGCGGTACAGCTCTGCCCGGCGCACATGAAGCACGCGGTGACCGTCGCCTCGGCGGCGAGGTCGAGGTCGGCGTCGTCCAGCACCACGACCGGGCCGTTCCCCCCGAGCTCGAGCACCGCCGCCTTGCCGGCCGCCGCCTCCGCAACCTTCCGCCCGGTCTCCGTGGAGCCGATGAAGCCCACGCCGTGGGTGCCGGGGCTCCGCGCGATCTCGTCGCCGACGACCGACCCGGGACCGGTGACCAGGTTGAAGACACCGGGCGGGAGATCGGCCTCGACGACGCATTCGGCCAGGGCGACCGCCGCCACCGCCGTCGACGACGCCGGCGTCCAGACCACGGCGTTGCCGGACGCCAGCGCCGGCGCGATCAGCTCGGCGGGCATGGTGTACGGCCAGTTCCACGGCGTGATCACCCCGATCACTCCGCGGGGCCGCCGCACCAGCAACACGCGCCTGCCCGGCGTGAAGGAGTTCGCGAGCCGCCCCTCGAGCCGCTTGCCGTCCTCCGCCGCGTTGCGCCAGTACTGCACCAGCTCCTCGACCTCGTCGTGCGACTCGCACAGCGCCTTGCCCTGGTCGAGCGTGAGCGTGTGCGCGAGCGTCTCGCGCCGCTTCTCGACCTCGTCCGCCACGCGATGCATGAACGCGCCGCGCTCGAACGCCGTCGTCCGCGACCAGGCATCTGCAGAGCGGTTCGCTGCCTCGATCGCCCGCTGCGCGTCGTCGCGTCCCCCGAGCGGGACAGCGGCGATCGTCTCGCCGGTCGCGGGCGAGTCGGCGCTGAAGGTCGCACCGCTCTGCGCGGACGACCAGGCCCCGTCGACGAACATCGCCGCCCTAGTCGCCAAGCTCGGTCCTCCGACGATCGACGTACGCCTTCAACTCGTCCTTCAGGCCCTGCTCGAGTTCGGGCTCCTCGTACTCCTCGAGCGTCTTCTGCCAGACGTCGGATGCGCGTGCGGCCGCGTCCTTGCCGCCGAGACGGGACCAGCGCTCGTAGTTCTCCGTCGAGGACAACAGCGGCCGGTAGAAGCATTCGCGGAACCGCTCGAGCGTGTGCACGGCGCCGAGAAAATGCCCACCCTGCCCCACCTCCTCGTGCGCACTGTAGGCGAGCGTCTCCTCGTTGATCTGCAAGGGCTGGAACAGGTGGTGCAGCATGCGCAGCAACTCGACGTCGACGACGAATTTCTCGTAACACGACACGAGCCCCGACTCCAGCCAGCCCGCCGAGTGCATGACGAAGTTGGTGCCTGCGAGGAACGTCGGCCACAACGTCATCGCCGCCTCGTATGCGGCCTGCGCGTCGACCGTCTGCGACGAGGTCAACGCGCCGCCGCCGCGGAACGGCAGCCCGTAGTGGCGCGCGATCTGGCCGGTGCAGAGCAGCCCCACCGCCGACTCCGGGGTGCCGAAGCTCGGCGAGCCCGACTGCATGTCGGTGTTCGAGAGGAACGACCCGAAGACGACCGGCGAGCCGGGATTGACCGTCTGGACGAGTGCGATCCCGGCGAGCGCCTCGGCGACCTGTTGCGCGAGCGCCGAGGCGACCGAGACCGGCGACATCGCGCCCATCAGCAGGAACGGCGTGATCACGAGCGCCTGGCGTGCCCGCGCGTATTCGAGGAGCGCGGACAGCATGCGATCGTCGTAGCGCAGCGGCGAGTTGACGTTGATCAGCGAGATGATCGCGGGTGTTTCTTCGAGCGACTCTCGTCCGAAGACCATCTCCGCCATGGCGATGGTGTCGAGGGCGTTCGGCCCCGAGGTCACCGAGCCCATGAAGGGCTTGTCGGAGAGCGTCATCAGGGCGAAGACCATGTCGAGGTGCCGGGAGTCGAGCGGCTTGTCGTTCGGCTCGCAGATCGTCCCGCCGGGCGTGTCGAGCTGCGGGAACGCCTGCGAGAGACGCACGAGGTTCTCGAAGTCGGCGTAGGTCGCCTCGCGCCTCTGGATCCCCTCGCGCACGAACGGACAGCCGTAGACCGCACCGAACGCCATGTGCCTGCCGCCGACGTGAATGTTGTTCGCCGGGTTGCGCGCCTGCAGGTCGAACTCTCGCGGCGCCTTCGCAACCTGCTCGAGGATCCAGTCCGGATCGAACTTGACGAGCTGGCCGTCGACCTGCTGCCCGGCGCCTCCGAGCGCGGCGATCGCGTCGTCGTGCAGGAAGTCGATGCCGAGCTCCGAGACGATGCGGCGCCAGCCGCGTTCGAGCTCCTGCATCGAATGCTCGTCGAGGATCTCGTAGCGCGGGAGCTCGTTGATCAGCACTCACCCAGCCTCCTGAAGTAGACGTTCGAGGGCGTGTTCGAGACCGGTGTCACCGGTCTCGCGAAGCTCGAGTGGCAGTCCGAGCCTGGATGCGGCCGCCGCGGCCTGCTCGTGCAGCCTGGGCGTCGGCGCCTGGGCGAGCCAGACGACGCGCCGGTAGTGACGAAAGTACTCGTCGCGCAGCTCGGGATGGCGATCGAGCCCGAGCCCACGCCACACGACATGGTCGAATGAGCGCACGAGGAAGTCGGTCAGGTAGTACGTGCCCGGCTCGTGCTCCATCCCCCCGAAGAGCTGGTAGCAGTCGGAGCCCGGCAGGCGGTGCAGGTCGTCGAGCGCTCCGTGTGTCCCGCAGTCCGCGTAGGCGACGACGTCTCCCCGCGCTGCATCGACCGCCGCGCGGATGCGCTCGGGCCGGTTGTGCAGCTCCGGCGGCAAGGGTCGCACCTCGATCGCCCACCCGCGGCGCTTCGCGATCCGATCGATGTGCAAGGCCAACGCACCGCAGGCGACGACGACCTTCATCCGGGAAACCTCAGCTGATCGATGAACAGGTCGTTGAAGTCGGTGCGGCCCGACAGCTCGACGTAGTCGACCTCGTCGACCACTGCGCTCGCTGCCGCGCGCTCGGTCACGGACAGTGCCGCGATCTTCGCGCCTTCGCCGGCGACGTTGCCCGCCGACACGATGCGCGTCAGCGCGAGCTTCGGGACGAGCCCGATCTTCACGGCGCTCGCGGCGGTCAGGTACGAGCCGAACGAGCCGCCGAGAAGCACCTGGGAGATCTCCTCGGGATCGACGCCCATGTCGTTACACAGGATCTGCCAGCCGGTCGCGATCGACGCCTTTGCAAACTGCAGCTCGCGCACGTCTCGCTGAGAGAGAAAGACGTTGCCGGACAGATGGAAGACGTTCTCCTCGCCGATCTTGCCCAGGTGCGCCGAGGAGCCGGGCACGAAGCGCCCGGAGTGATCGAGAATGCCCGCGCCGACGAGCTCGGCAACGGCATCGACGAGGCCGGAGCCGCAGAGACCGGCCGGTTCGACGTCGCCGATCACGGTCAGGTCGATGGCGTCTTCGACGATCTTCACCCCTTCGATCGCACCGTCCGCGGCGCGCATGCCGCAGCGGATCTGGGCCGCCTCGAACGCCGGGCCCGCCGGCGCCGCCGTTGCGAGTGCGCTGCCAGACGATCCCAGCACGATCTCGGAGTTCGTGCCGACGTCGATGAAGAGCCGCAGGCGCTTGTCGAGTGTCAGGCCGGTGGCGAGAATGCCCGCCACGATGTCCGGCCCGACGTAGGCGCCGAGGGCCGGGAAGAGCACAGCCGGTGCGCGCTCGTGCACCCGCACGCCGAGCTCCGCAGCGGTCGCGGCCGGAAGCTGTCGCGCGGCGATCGTGAACGGCGCCATCGAGAGAGGCTCGGGATCGATCCCGAGCGCGATCTGGATCATCGTCACGTTGCCGGCGACGACGATCTCGTAGACCTCGGACGGAGCGACACCAGCCTCGTCGCAGACCTCTCCGGTCAGCGTCGCGAGCGTCTCGTGGGCTTTCGCGCGGAGCACGTCCAGCGCTCCGGGATCGAGCATCGTGGCGCTGATCCGGGAGATGACATCGGCGCCGAAAGGCTGCTGCGCGTTGAGGATCGAGCGCACGGCGGCGGGCTGGCCCGTCTCGAGGTCGAGCAGCGTGGCGACGCACGTCGTCGTGCCGAGGTCGTAGGCGATCGCGTACCGCCGTGGCGTCGTGTCGCCCGGCTCGACGTCGATCAGCGCGTCGTCGACGACGACCGCCGTCACGTCCCAGTTCGCATCGCGCAGCGTCTTGCCGAGTGCGCGCACGAGCCCGAGGGGCACGTGGAGCTCGAGGTCGTCCATCTCGTTCAGCACCCGCTCGAGATCCGACACCTGATCCTCGAGGGTCGGCTCGCTCAGCACGAGGTGCCGCTTCTGGACCGCCGGTCGGAGGATCACGTGCCTCCCCACCCCCGCGAGCGCTGCCTTCGGCCGCGTCTGGAGCTGCGGCACCTCGACCACGAGATCCTCCTCCGCCTGAGCACGGCAGGCGAGCCGCCAGCCGCCCTGCAGCTCGGCGGGCGAGAATGCGCGCAGGTCGACCGGCGAGAGCTCCTGCCGGCCGGTTGCGACGCGCACCTTGCACTTCTTGCAGGTGCCGTGGCCGCCGCAGGTCGAGTCGATCGCGACACCGTTCCAGCTCGCGCAGTCGAACAGTGTGGTGCCGGCCGGCACGCGCGCTTCCTTCGTCGCGCCGTCCGCCTGCTGGAACACGAGACGAACGCGGTCCGGGCGGAGATCCTCGACAACCGGGTCGATCATGATGCGAGCGCCGCCTGCTTCCTCCGGTACGCGGCGATCCACGCGGCGCCCCACTCGTCGTGGCCGAGCAGGAAGTCGGTCGCGCGGACCGCTTCGACGATCTCCTGCGATCGCGCGTCCATGATCGCGCTCGTCAGCCCGTGGCTCGCGGCGATCGCGAGAAACGCCGCGCCGAGCGTCTCCCTTCCCGGCAGGCCGAAGGACGTGTTCGAGGCGCCACACGTCATGTTCACGCCGAGCTCCTCGCGGATCAGCCCGACGGTCTCGAGGAGCAGCGTGACAGCCCGCGGCTCGGCGCCGACCGGCATGGCGAGCGGATCGATCAGAACGTCCTCGGGCGGGATGCCGTGGTCGCCGGCTGCGGAGACGATCTTGCGCGCCACCTCGAGCCGGCGGCGCGGCTCCATCGGGATCTCGTCGTCGTTGGCGAGCCCGATCACCGCGGCGCCGTGCCGGGCGACGATCGGCAGGATCGCCTCGAGCCGTTCGTCCTCGCCGGTGACGGAGTTGACAAGCGCCTTGCCCTGGTAGGCGCTGAGGCCGGCTTCGAGCGCCTCGATCACCGACGAGTCGATGCACACAGGCAGATCGGTGAGGCTCTGGACGAGTGGGACCGCCGTGCGCATCAGCTCGATCTCGTCGGCAAGGGGATCACCGACGTTCACGTCGAGCATGTCGGCGCCGCCCCGGACCTGTTGCGCGACGTCGGCCTCGATGCGCGAGAGATCGCCGTTCTGCAGCTCGGCCTGGAACCTCTTGCGCCCGGTGGGGTTGATTCGCTCGCCGATCACGCAGAACGGGCGGTCGGGCCCAATCACGACGGTCTTGGCCTGCGACTCGAGAACGGTCTCCACTCGGTTCCCTTTCTGTTTCGGTTGGGACGGCCCGGGGACGCGGCGCCTCAGGCGGGCACCGCGGCGCGGCGCTGCTCGATCAGGTCCTTGGCGAGCCGAACGGCCGTCGAGGCGTCGGCGGCATACCCGTCTGCACCGACGGCGTCCGCATACTCCTGCGTCACCGGCGCGCCGCCGACCATCACGATCACGTCGTCTCGGATCCCCGCCTTCTGGAGCGCGTTGATGTTGGCCTTGAACATCGGCATCGTCGTCGTCAGAAACGCCGAGAAGCCGACGACGTCGGGCTTGTGCTCCTGGATCTGCTGGACGAAGGTCTCGGGGGCGACGTTCACCCCGAGGTCGTGGACCGTGAACCCGGCGCCCTCGAGCATGATGTTGACGAGGTTCTTGCCGATGTCGTGCACGTCGCCCTTGACGGTGCCCATCACGTACGTGCCGATCGGCTTGGCGCCCGTCTCCGCGAGCAGCGGCCGCAGGATGTCGAGAGCGCCCTGCATGGCGCGCGCGGCGATCAGCATCTCCGGCACGAAGTAGTCGCCGCGCTCGAAACGCGCTCCGACCTCCTCGAGCGACGGGATCAGGGCGTCGTAGAGCATCGACTCGCAGCCGAGCCCCTCTGCGAGCCCCTTGTCGACAAGGTCCCTGACCTCCGGTGCGTTCCCGACGAGCGTCTCGTCGTAGAGCGCCTTGAGGATCTCTTCGTGTGTCATGCGGCACCTCGCTGGTCGTGGTGTCCCAGCCGCTCGGAGACCTGAGCGGCCTGGGTCATCAGATGGGGCGCGAGCTCGATCATGCGCTCGCGGGTGAGACGAATCGTCGGGCCTGAGATCGAGAGCGCTGCGACGACGTCGCCGTCGGGACCGAAGATCGGTGCTGCGATCGCCGAGAGCCCCTGCTCGAGCTCGTCGACCGCGGAGGCGTACCCGCGCTTCCGGATCGCACCGCCTTCGGCGGTGCGCGCACCGAACGCCAGCAGCACCTTGCCGTTCGCCGTCGTCTCGTAAGGCACGCGTCGCCCGACCCAGTTCGTACCGCCCATGAAATGACGCGAGTCCTCCTGCGCGAGATGCTCGACCCCGAGCGGCGTCGGCACGCCGAGGTTGATCGTCTCGCCGGAGAGCTCGGCGAGCGTGCGCAACGCCGGCAGCGCCAGCTCGACGAGGCTCACCGAGCGGTCCTGATGGGCGAACCGGAGCAGGACCGGCCCGGGCGTGATGCGGCGGTCGCCCGCGCGCTGCACGAGCCCGCGGCGCTCGAGCGCACCGATGAGGCGCGAGGTCGTCGACTTGGGCAGGCCGGAGCCCGCGGCGAGCTCGCCGACGCCGAGCGGCCTGCTCGACTCGACCACGCAGACCAGCAGGTCCGCGGCGCGGTCGATCGCCTGCGTGCCGGACTCGGTCGCCACCTCTCCCATATGGTGGAACATGAGTTCCACGGTTGTCAAGCGGACAGGCAGCTACGATCGCGCCATGGTCGCCGGAGATCGGGACCGCGAACGCACCGTCGCCGCCCTGCGCGAGCACTTCGTCGACGGCCGGCTGACGCTGGAGGAGCTCGCCGCTCGCACCGACCGCGTGCTCCGGGCCCGCTCGCAGGCCGACCTCCGGCGCGCGCTCGCCGGTCTCCCGATGCTGCCCGACCTTCGGTCGCTTCGGCGCAAGGCTGCGCGGGGCGCGGTGCTCGTGCTGTTGACCGGCGCGTGGCTTCTCTTCAGCTTCGTGCTCGTGCTCGTCCTCCTGCTCACCCTCCTGCTCCACGGGGCATCGGGACCCGAGCTGATCGGCTTTCTCGTCGTCTGGCTCGTTCCCACCTTCCTCCTCTCACGCCGGTGGCACCGGCCGCCGCCTCGCCAGCCGAGCCCGTAGAGCGGCGCAAATCGGTCGCCACCGGCCTGATCGCCGTGGCCGTGGCGATCGCCTTCGCCGACTCGTCGATCGTCGTGCTCGCCCTTCCCGATCTGTACGGTCACTTCCACACGACGATCGAGGGGGTCTCGTGGGTCGTCACGGCCTACAACCTCGCCGTCGCGGTCGTGGCGCTGGCGCTCGTCCTCGTCGTGCACCGCGCCCGCGCGGCGTTCGTGCTGGCGGCGGGGATCGTGATCTTCGTCGCCGCATCGCTCGCCTGCGCATCGGCCTGGAGCCTCGCGTTCCTGATCGCGGCCCGCTGTGTCCAGGGCGCCGGGGCTGCGCTCCTCCTCGCCGGGGCCCTGCCCGTGCTCGGTGTCCTGACCGCGTCGGCCGGTCGGGGCGCGGCGGTCTGGACGTTCGCAGGAACCCTCGGTGCGGCACTCGGGCCGGCGCTCGGAGGCATCGTCACCCAGGCGCTCGACTGGCGCGCGATCTTCGCCGTCCAGGCTCCACTCGCCGCCGCCGGCCTCGTTGCGGTGCTCTTCGCCCGGACGCCGGGCACCCTCGAGGAGGGCTGGCGGCCGTCGCTCAAGCGCACGGTTCCCGCGAACGTCTGCCTCGGCCTGCTGTTCGGAGCGCTCGTCGGGGTGCTCTTCCTCGCCGTGCTGCTCGTCATCTCCGTCTGGGGCTACTCACCGCTCGGCGGCGCCGCGATCGTCAGCGCTCTGCCGGCGGCGACGCTCGCGGCACGCCCACTGTCTCGGCGTCTTCAGGAGCCGGTGGCGGTCTGCGGCGGAGCCGCCCTGCTCGCGCTCGGGCTCGTGGCGCTCGCGCTCCTACCGTCGTCGACGGTCGCGTACGTCGTGCTCGCGCTCGTCTTCTGCGGAGCCGGCCTCGGTCTCGCCGTCCCGCTGCTCTCCGCCAACGCACTCGACCTCGATTCCGGCGCGACCCGCAGCGGCACGCTGACGGTCGGCATTCGACATCTCGGTCTCGTGCTCGCGCTCGCCGTGATCGCGCCGCTCCTCGCCCGCGACCTCCCGGCGGCGGGCCACCGCGCGAGCCTCCGCGCGACCGCGGTGCTGCTCGATGCCCCGGTCCCGGTGACGAAGAAGATCCCGATCGCGATCGGCGTGGCGCGGGAGCTCGACCGGGCGAAGGCCGGGCAGGTTCCCGACCTCGCCGGCCCGTTCGACGAGCAGGGTGCTCACTCGGATCCGGCGCTGCGGCAGGCGCGAGACCGGCTGGTGGCCGCGGTCGAGGGGACGATCACCCGCGCGTTCAGGCCGGCTTTTCTGTTCTCCGCCGCTCTCGCCGCGGCCGCGCTCGTGCTCGCCGCGCTCGTACGTCCGTGGGTGCGGAGTTGAGACTCGGCGCGCCCGCCGGTGTCCTCGCCGCGCTGCTCGCCGGCGCGGTGCTCCTGATCGGAGTCGAGGCGGCGCGCGGCCGCTCGAACCAGCCGCCGCGTATCGCCGATCCCTGCCTGCCGCGCGCCCTGCCCGCGGCGAGCGGCCTGGACGGGACGATCCAGGAGGTCGTCCTGGCGGGGCTGGACCGCGCTGCCTGCCGGCTCGGCGCCTCGCGGGAGGCACTCGTGCTCTCGATCGCAGGGAGCTCGGCGGGCGGCGGGCCGCACTGGACGAAGGAGACGGTCACGACCGCCGTGCGTGCGGGTCTGCAGGGGTCTCTCGCGGAAGCCGCCCGGCGCGGCGACGTTCCCGCGTTCGCCGTCCCGTTCCTGCAGCGGCTGATCCGGGACACGCCGATCGACCAGCTCGTCCGCGGCGGGTTCAGCCTGCAGAGCCTGTTCGGCTGATCAGTCCTCGATCGACTCGACGAGCAGGGTTGCCACGTCGACGACCCTCAGCTCCTCGCCCAACGACCTGACGCCGTCGTCGAGCATGACGGTGCAGAACGGGCAGGCGACCGCCAGCGTCCCGGCGCCCGTCTCGACCGCCTCGCGCACGCGCTCCTCGTTGATCGGCGTGCCGCGCTCCTCCATCCACATGTGCGCCCCGCCCGCCCCGCAGCAGAACGTCCGCTCGCGGGTGCGCCCCATCTCGACCGGCTTCCCGACGGAGGCGACGAGCTCGCGCGGCTCGTCGCGGACGTCGTTGTGGCGCGCCAGGTAGCAGGAGTCGTGATAGGTGATCTCGCCCTCGCCGGCCTTCGGCTGGAGCCTGCCGGCTCGGACGAGCTCGGCGAGGAGCTCCGTGTGATGCATCACCTCGTAGCGCCCGCCGAAGTCGGGGTACTCGTTGCCGAGCGAGTTCAGGCAGTGCGGGCAGCTTGCGACGATCCTGGTCACACCGGCCTCGTTCAGCGTCGAGACGTTCTGCTCGGCGTAGGACTGGAACACGTACTCGTTGCCCATCCGGCGGGCCGGATCCCCCGTGCACGCCTCGCGGGCACCGAGGATCGCGAAGTCGACGCCCGCCTTCTGCAGCAGCTTCACCGTCGACTCGGCCGCCCTGCGCGCGCGCTCGTCGTACGCGGCGGCGCAGCCGACCCAGTAGAGAACCTCCGGCGCGGGCTCACCCTCCTCGACGACCCTGACCCCGAGCTCCTCGGCCCACGCCGCCCGGTCGCCCTGCGGCTTCCCCCAGGGGTTGCCGACCCGTTCGACGTCGCGCAGCATCGACTCGGACTCCTGCGGGAAGCTCGACTCCATCATCACCAGGTTGCGGCGCAGGTCGACGATGTGGTCGACATGCTCGATCGAGACCGGGCACTCGTGGATGCACGCGCCACAGGTGACGCAGTCCCACACCATCTCCTCGGGCACGCCGTTCCCGACGATCGGCGTCAGCTCATCGCCGGCGAGCAGGTTCGGGCCCTCTGCGAGCAACTGGTCGCGAATGCCCATGATCAGGAGCTTCGGCGAGAGAGCCTTCCCCGTGGCGTAGGCCGGGCAGACGTCCTGGCAGCGCCCGCACTCGGTGCACGAGAACGAATCGACCATCTCCTTCCACGTCAGATCACCGACCGTGCCGGCGCCGAACCGCATCTCCTCGTCGGGCACGTCGAAGCGCAGGGGCTCGAGGCGCCCTCGCCTGCGCGTCCGCCCGAAGTAGACGTTCACCGCTGCGGTGGCGATGTGGAGGTGCTTCGAATACGGCAGGTAGGCGAGGAAGGTCAGCACCACGACCAGGTGCGCCCAGACGAAGAAGCGCTCGGCGACGGTCGGGTCGGGGATCGCACCGGAGAGCCAGTTCGAGAGGAACGACGCGGACGCCGGCCACTCGTTCATTCCGGCGGCGATCCGCGACGCGTGCCAGCCGAGCAGGGTCAGCACGACGAGCGCGATCAGCGCGAGGATGACATCCGCGTCGCCGCTGTGTGAGCCCTCGAAGCGAGCGGGTCGAACGACCTTGCGAATCCAGAGAGCCGTTGCGACGCCCACGAGCACCGCGATCGCGAACACGTCGACCAGGGCCATGAACCACCCCTGCGAACCGAGCCAGGGGAAGGTCCAGGCGCGGTCGACCGCGGAGATCATCGCCATCACGATCGTCGGGAAGAGCACCAGGAAGCCCCAGAAGATGGCGGCGTGCATCGCGCCCGGCAGCAGCCGCTGGAACAGCTTGCGCTGACCGAGAACGATCACGGCCTCGTTGCGAACCCGACGGGGAACATCGTCGGAGCGTTCGACCGGCTTCGCCGCGCGGACGAGACCGACGAGCAGCTGCGCGCGCCGCCCGGCGAGCGCCGCCGCGACGGCGAGCGCCGCCGCGAGCGCGACCGCGCCGGCAGCCGTCGTTATGTCGGTCGCGCCTTCCTCAGCTCGGCGGAGACGGCCGGAACGATCTCGTGCAGGTTGCCGATCACCGCGTAATCGGCGTGAGCGAAGATCGTCGCCTCCGGGTCGTCGTTGATCGCGAGCAGCTTCTTTGCCCCCTTGCAGCCGGCGATGTGCTGCGTCGCCCCGCTGATCCCACAGGCGATGTAGAGGTCGGGTGAAACCTTCGTGCCGGTCTGCCCCACCTGGTCGGCGTGCGGCCGCCAGCCTGCACTCGTGACGACGCGGGAGCAGCCGACGGCCCCGTCCAGCAGCCCGGCAAGCTCCTCGAGGATCGCGAAGCCCTCGGCCGACCCCACGCCGCGCCCGCCGGAGACGACGACCTTCGCATCGGCGAGAGAGACCTTGCCGCCCGTGTCCGGGGTGACGCGCTCGACGACCTGGAGCGCACCGGTGAGATCGGGGCGCAGGGTCTCGAGCGACGACAGCGAAGCGGCGGGGAACGCGAACGGCGCCGCCGTGAAGAGCTTCCGGGCAGAGTCGACCCAGGCCTCCTCGAGCAGTGTGCCGCCCCAGCGCTGGCGCGTGACCTCGTCGCCTCGAACCTCCGTGACGTTCGCAGCGAACGGCACGTCGAGGCGGGCGCCGACATGCGCGAGCACCTCGTTGCCGCGGTCGGAACCGGGCCCGACGATCGAGTCGCCGCCGGCAGCCTCGACGAGCGCCGCGGCCCAGGCACTCGGCGCGTACGGCCCGTCGATCGCGACGGCGCGGGCCTCACCGAGCGACTCCGCCAGCGACACCGCCTGCAGCGAGAGCTCGTCGTCCGGCTCGACGAAGACCAGAACCTTCACGCAACACCGAGTTTCTGCAGCACCTCGACGACGGCGGGCGCGGCGTCGGGGCCGCGGCCGAGCACCTCGGCCTGCTTCGCGGCCCCCTCCGGGACGACGAGGCGGAGCTTCTGGAGCCGCAGCGCCGGGCGCTCGACCGGGCGCACCTCGACCGGCTTGCGGTTCGCGCGCAGCTTCGCCGGCACAGACGGGTAGCGCGGCAGGTTGAGGCCCTCCTTGACGGTGACGACGGCGGGGAGCGGCACCTCGTAGACATCGCGCCCCGCAGCGGCCTCCTGCTCGCAGCGCGCGCGTCCGTCGTCAACCGTCAAGCCCTTCAGACCGGTGACGACCGGCAGCCCGAGCGCGTAGGCGACCCGAATGCCGACCTGATAGTTGCCGGCGTCGGCTGACTCATTGCCGAAGACGATGAGGTCGAACGGCCCGGCGCCATCCTCTTCCAAGCGGATCGCCTCGACGAGCGCCGTCGCCGTCGCCTGTGCGTCCCACTCGTCGTCGCTGACCAGGTGGATCGCGCGCTCGGCGCCGAGGGCCATGCACTCGCGCAGCTGCTCCTCGGCCTCCGGCAGCCCGAGTGTCAGCACCACGACCTCGCCGCCTTGCTCCTCGACGATGCGCACCGCTTCCTCCACGCCGCACTCCTCGTGCGGCGAGATCGTGAAGCCGAGGTGCTTGGTCTCGAGCGCCTGCTCGTCCGCGGTCAGCACCATCTTCCCCCCGGTGATCGGCACTCTCTTGACGAGACAGAGGATCTTCATGCCTTGACTCTCGCATTCTCGGGATCGAAGACCGGCGTCGAGTCGGCACACGCGACCGTGACCGGATAGTGCTCGCCGAGGAACTCGACCAGCAGCTCTTCGCCGGCGACCGCATGTTCCGGCGGCAGGTAGGAGAGCAGGATGTGCTTGCCGATCGACGGGCCCGCCCCGGCGCTCGTCACGTACGAACGGCGGCCTTCCGCATCGACGAGCGGCTTTCCCTGCTTCGAGAGCACCGGTTCACGGCCGAGCATGTAGCGCTTCGTGCCGTCGGTGGAGGTGTGATCGTCGACCGTCAGCGTGCAGAGCACCGCAGCCGGCTCCGACTCACGGTGCTCGACGTGCGCGGCCTTGCCGACGAAATCGGGGGTCTTGACCCTTCCCCAGGCCATCCCGGCCTCGACCACGTCGTAGTCCGCGTCGAGCTCGAACCCGAACGCCCGGTAGCACTTCTCGAGCCGGCCCGTGGTGCCGTAGACCCCGATCCCGGCGGGCACCAGGCCGTGCGGCTCGCCGGCCTCCCGCACCATGTCCCACAACCGGGCGCCCTGCTCCATCGGCACGTAGAGCTCCCAGCCGAGCTCGCCGACGTAGGAGATGCGCGACGCCAGCACCCGCAGCGAGTCGAGCTCGATCGTGCGGCAGGTCGCGAAGGCGAACGCGTCGTGTGAGACGTCGTCGGCCGTCAGGCTCGCGAGTATGTCGCGCGCGCGCGGGCCCCACAGGCCGAGCGTCGTCCACCCCGACGTCAGGTCGGTGACCTGCGCGCTGCCGTCCGCCGGCGCGTGATCCGCGTACCACTTCAGGTCGGCCATGCCGTGCGCGCCGCCGGTGACGACGCGGAACTGCTCGTCGGCGAGCCTCATCACGGTCAGGTCGCTCTTGAACGTGCCGCTCGGCGAAAGCACGGGCGTGTAGACGACCTTCCCGTTCGCGACGTCCATCTGGCGCATCGAGACCTGCTGTACCGTCTCGAGCGCGCCCGGGCCCGTCACGTCGAAGATGCAGAACGCGGTCAGGTCGAACATCGCTGCGCGATCGCGCATCGCCAGGTGCTCGGCGTTGATGATCGGCGACCACCAGCGCGATTCCCACTCCGCCTCGCGGCGGTTGATCCGGTCGCCGTACTCGTCGAGCAGGCCGGCATTCGACTCGTACCAGTGCGGGCGCTCCCACGCGGCAGCCTCGAAGAACACGGCGCCGAGCTCGCGTTCGCGCTCGTAGAACGGCGAGAGACGGACCCGGCGGTTCGACTCCCACTGCTCGGCGGGGTGCACGATGCCGTACGTCTTGTTGAAGCCCTCGGCCGCCCGCGCCTTCACGTGCTCCTTCGAGCGCTGGCATTCGTAGAAGCGCGCGATGTCGGACGACTGGAGGTCGATCTCCGACTCGCCGTTCGTCATCCACTCCGCCACGGCCCGGCCAACACCCGGCCCCTCCTTGACCCACACGGCGGCCGCCGACCAGAGCCCCGCGACCTCCGGCGTCTCGCCCAGCAGCGGTAGGCCGTCGGGCGTCAGCGAGAGGATGCCGTTGATCGCGTACTTGATCCCGACGGACTCGTCGTTCAGGACGTCGGGGATCAGCTCGAGCGCGTCCTCCATCTGCTGCTGGAAGTCCTTCTCCGTGAACGGGAACTCGGTCGGTGACAGAGCCGCCTCCTCGTTCGACGGGATCTCCTCGGGCTCGTGGAGGATCGGGCGGTGCGCGTAGGAGCCGATCTCGAGCCCGCTTCCGTCCTGGCGCTCGTACATGTTCGTGTCCATGTCGCGGACGATCGGGAACTCGATCGTCCCCTTCGTGTCCTTGAAGTGCGGGACGGGGCCGACATCGATCATCTGATGCACCGCCGGGGTCAGGGGAATGCTCGCACCGGCCATGCGTGCGATCTTCGGCGACCAGACCCCGCAGCAGCAGACGACGGTATCGGTGGCGATGTCGCCGCGGGAGGTGCGGATCCCGCTGATCCGGCCGTGCTCGACGTCGATCCCGAGCACCTCGGTGTTCGCGAACACGCTCAGAGCGCCCTTGGCCTGTGCGCGCTCGCGCATGATCGTTCCGAAGCGCAGCGAATCGACGATGCCCACCGACCTCGTGTAGAAACCGCCGACGATCACCGACTCGTCGATGAACGGCACGAGCTCCTTCACCTCATCGGGCGTCACGATCGAGACGTCGTCGATCCCCCAGGCCTTGGCGGACGACATGCGGCGCTGCAGCTCCTGCATGCGCTCCTCGGTGCGCGCCACCTCGATGCCACCGCACTCCGTGAAGACACCTGCGTCGCGGTACTGGCGCACGGAGTCGAGCGTCAGCTGCGTCATCTCCTTGGAATGGTCGACCGGAAAGATGAAATTCGATGCGTGGCCGGTCGAGCCGCCCGGGTTCGGCAGCGGGCCCTTGTCGAGCAGAAGGAGCTCGGTCCAGCCGAGCTCGGCGAGCTGCCCGGCGAGGCTGGAGCCGACGATGCCTGCGCCGATCACGACCGCGCGGGCGGTCGTCGGCCAGGAGTGGGTCTCGCTCATGTTGGTGATATATCACGCCTCGAGAAGAACGTCACGCATCGCCTCCTCGAAGTGCTCGACATGGGCCCGCATCAGCTCGGCGGCCCGTTCACCCTTCCCGTGGGCGATCGCCTCGAGGAGCACCCGGTGCTCGAGCACCGCGCCCGGCAGATCAGGCGCCCGATCGAGCGCGAGCGCCCAGATCCGAAGCGCATGCGTGTAGTACCACTCGAGCGTCTCCTCGAGCAGCTGGTTGTGGCTGCAACGGTAGATCGCCCGGTGAATCCGCTCGTCGAGCGCGATCAGCAGGTGGTCGTCACGGCGCCGCTCGACGCCGAGCTCGTCCAGCAGGGCGTTGATCTCCTCCAGGTCGACCCGGGTGGCCCGCTCCGCGGCAAGCCTGGCTGCCTCGGGCTCGAGCACGGCCCGCACCTCGCAGAGCCGCGCGAGGTCGCGGACGTCGACCGTCGTGACGAACATGCCGCGGCGCGGGTAGACCTCGACGAGCCGCTCGAGCGCGAGCCGGCGCAGCGCTTCCCGCACAGGCGTGCGGCCGATCCCGAGCCGCGCCGTCAGCTCCGGCTCCTTGATCGGAGAGCCCGGTGCGAGCTCCAGGGAGACGATCAAGGCGCGCAGCGCGTAGTAGGCCCGGTCGGCGAGCGAGGCTGCCTCGCCCGGCGGCGGGACATGGAGCCACGCGTTGCCCGCTCTGGCCACGGAGATATATTAGTCGTATCCTGCGCGGCGACCCCCCGTCGACGGAAAGGACGAACGTGGATTCGACGATGCCCTCGTCTCTCCAGATCGCGCAGGAGGCGGTCCTGCGCCCGATCACCGAGATCGCTGCGGCAGCCGGGCTGCTCCCCGACGAGATCGATCAGTACGGACGCTTCAAGGCGAAGGTGAACCTGTCCGTGCTCGACCGGCTCGCGTCGAAGCCCGACGGCAAGCTGATCGACGTCACGGCGATCACACCGACGAAGGCCGGCGAGGGCAAGACGACGACATCGGTCTCACTCACCCAGGGCCTGGGCCACATCGGGAAGAGCGTCGCCCTCTGCCTGCGCGAGGCCTCGCTCGGCCCGGTGTTCGGGATCAAGGGCGGCGCGGCGGGCGGCGGGCTCACACAGGTCGTGCCGATGGAGGACATGAATCTCCACTTCACGGGCGACATCCACGCGATCGGCGCCGCGAACAATTTGCTGGCAGCCATGCTCGAAGCGCATCTACTGCACGGGAACGTCCTCGGAATCGACCCGCTGTCGATCAGCTGGCGACGGTGCATGGACATCAACGACCGCTCGTTGCGCGACATCGTCGTCGGGCTCGGCGGCAAGGCGAACGGCTACCCGCGCCAGACCGGCTTCGACATCACCGCGGCATCCGAGGTGATGGCGATCGCGGCGGTCGCGTCGGACCTGCGGGACCTGCGCAGGCGACTCGGCGCAATCACCGTCTCCAATACATACGAGGGTGAGCCGGTCACCGCCGAGCAGCTGCAGGCCGCCGGGTCGATGGCCGTGCTCCTCAAGGAGACGATCAAGCCGAACCTCGTTCAGACGCTGGAGGGCCAGCCCGCATTCGTGCACTGCGGCCCGTTCGCAAACATCGCGCACGGCAACAACTCGGTCGTCGCGGATCGCGTCGCCTTGAAGCTCGCCGACTACGTCGTCACCGAGAGCGGCTTCGGGTCCGACATGGGGATGGAGAAGTTCTTCGACATCGTCTGCCGTCTCGGCAACCTGAGGCCGGACGCCGTCGTGCTCGTCGCGACGGTCAAGGCGCTCAAGCACCATGCCGGCGAACCGGACGGCGGGATGGAGGCGATCGAGAAGGGCGCCGCGAACATGTCGCGCCACCTCGGGATCATCCGCGAGTTCGGGCTCAACGCGGTCGTCGCCGTCAACGCCTTCCCCGGCGACACGGCCGACGAGGTCGGCCTCGTCAAGAGGGTCGCACTCGAGAACGGTGCCTACGCGGCCGAGATCAACGACGGCTTCCTGCAGGGCGGCAAGGGAGGCGCGGCCCTCGCCGACGCGGTCGTCGCCGCAGCGGACGAGCCCTCGCAGTTCGAATTCGTCTATCCGCTCGACGCGTCGATCGAGGACAAGATCGACGCGATCGCCAAACGGGTGTACGGCGCCGACGGGATCTCGCTCCTGCCGGCCGCACGCGCCAGGATCAAGTCGTTCGAACGAGCCGGGCTCGACAACCTGCCGATCTGCATGGCGAAGACGCATCTCTCCCTCTCCCACGACCCGCTGCTCGCCAATGCACCGTCCGGCTTCACGGTTGGAGTGCGCGACCTGCGCGCCTACACGGGCGCAGGCTGGATCGTGGCGCTCTGCGGCGACATGCAGACGATGCCCGGGCTCGGCAAGAAACCTGCGGCGATCAACGTCGACATCGACGACCGGGGCGAAACGGTTGGTCTCTTCTAGACCGGTCATCCCGCAATGAGCTCCACGGCGGGCGATCCGCTCATCCGTGCCGAGGGGATCTGGAAGATCTTCGGCAAGAACGCGAGCAAGGTGATCGGGACGGCCGACACCGAGCTGTCACGCGCCGAGTTGCGCGAGAAGACCGGATGTGTCGCCGCGGTCCGCGACGTCTCGTTCGAGGTCTGGCCCGGTGAGGTGTTCGTCGTGATGGGCCTCTCCGGGTCTGGCAAGTCCACGCTCGTGCGGACACTGATCCGCCTCATCGAGCCGACGGCGGGACACATCGAGATCGACGGCCGCGACGTCATCGCCGCCAGCCGCGACGAGCTCCTGCAGCTCCGGCGCCACACCTCCTCCATGGTCTTCCAGCACTTCGGGCTGCTCGCACACCGCAGCGTGATCGACAACGTCGCCTTCGGCCTGGAGGTGCAGGGCAAGTCGAAGGCGGAGCGGCTCGCGCGCGCCGGCGAGGTGCTCGAGCTCGTGGGGCTCGGAGACGCCGCCAACCAGTTCCCGAACGAGCTCTCCGGCGGCATGCAGCAACGGGTTGGCCTGGCCCGCGCGTTCGCCGTCGACCCGAAGGTGATGCTCTACGACGAGCCGTTCAGCGCGCTCGACCCGCTGATCCGGCGCGACATGCAGGACGAGGTCATCCGGTTGCAACACGAGACCGGCAAGACGATGGTGTTCATCACGCACGACCTGCCGGAGGCGCTGCGGCTCGGCGACCGGATCGCGATCATGCGCGACGGCCGCCTCGTGCAACTCGGGACGCCGGAGGACCTCGTCGGCTCTCCGGCCGACGACTACGTCACGAACTTCGTCCGAGACATCCCTCGCAGCCACGTGCTGACGCTGCGCTGGATCATGCGGGAGCCCGCTCCGGGCGAGGCGGACGGGCCGACGCTGGACGTCTCGACCACGGTGCGCAAGGCTGTGCCGGTGATCGCAGCCAGTGAGCGCCCGATCTGTGCGATCGAGAACGGCCGGGTCGTCGGCGTGGTCGACAAGGAAGCCGTCCTGCTGACGCTCGCGGGCGAGGGGGAAGGCGACTGATGGCGGTCGCCGAGGCCGCCCACCGGCTGCCGAGCACGCTGCCCGCCCCTTGGTGGCGGGGGAAGGCCGGCGCTGCGGTGCTCGTCGTGGTGGCGATGGTCATCGCGTACTTCGGCTGGAAGGGCCGCTGGGCATGGCCGGCGGGACTGGAGTGGAACTCGCTGTCACCGCACCTCGACCGCTTCCAACTGTGGCTGTCGAACAACCGCAACCTGCCGCACCCGAACGTCGCGTTCCGGATCTTCAACGGCTTCGCGAACTTCCTCGACGACCTCGTGTCCTGGCTGACGCGGTTCTTCTACTTCCTCAAGTGGCCCGGGACGGCCGCGCTCGGCACGCTGATCGTGCTGCGCTTCGGCGGCCCGAAAGCCGCGCTCGGCACGCTCGCGGCGTTCGTGAGCTTCGCCGTGCTCGGGCTCTGGGACGAGGCGGTCGAGACCTTCGCCCTGATGTTCGCCGCCGTCGGGCTCTCGCTCGCGGTCGGGATGCCGATCGGCGTGATCGCCGGCCGGTCGGCGAGATTCAACCGTGCGATCACCCCTTTCCTCGACGCGATGCAGATCATCCCGGCGTTCGCCTACCTGATCCCGGTCGTGATCCTCTTCTCCGTCGGCCCGGGCGCGGCCGTCGTGACGACCATGATCTATGCGGTTCCACCCGCGATCCGGATCACCGCGCTCGGCATCCGCGGCGTCATGCCGAACACCGTCGAGGCGGCGACCGCGCTCGGTGCGACACGCTGGCAGGTGCTGTCCAAGGTGCAGATCCCGCTGGCCCGGCGGATGATGCTGCTGTCGGTCAACCAGACGATCCTCTTCGCGCTCTCGATGGTGGTGATCGCCGGGCTGATCGGCGGCGCGGGCCTCGGCGACGCGGTCACGAACGGGCTCTACACGGACCCCGTCTACGCGATCTTCGCCGGCGCCGCGATCGTGATCATGGCGATCGCGCTCGATCGTTCGACCGAGGCCATGGCCAACCGCACCGATCCCGCGCGGCGGCACCTCAGCGCACACAAGGCGCACGTCCTTCGGGTGTACACCGGGTTCTGTGTGGTGACCGTCGTGCTGACGGCCGTACTCGCCCACGTCTTCGACGCCGGGACGGTCTGGTCGCGCTGGACCGCGCAGGACTGGTTCCGGCACTACGTGCAGAACGGGCTCGACTACATCCAGAACCCGAGCACGTTCCTGTTCCGGGACCTGACGAATCCGACCGGCAACTTCATCGTCCAGCACGGGATCCAGCCCCTGCGCACCTTCTTCATCGAGACACCCTGGCCGGTCACGCTCGGCGGCCTCGTCGCGATCGCGTTTCTGGTCAGCGGCCTCCGGCGCGCAGCGATCGCCGCGCTGATGCTGTTCGTCGTCGGGCTCGTGGGCGAGTGGCCGAACGCGATGGACACCTTCTCGCAGGTGCTCGTGGCGACCACGTTGACCGTGATCATCGGGCTCGTGATCGGGGTGCTCGCGGCAGAGAACCGCACCGTGGCCCGCATCGTGCGCCCGATGAACGACGTGCTGCAGACCTTGCCGCAGCTCGTGTACATCATCCCGTTCATCTATCTAATGCCTGTCTCGGGCGTCCCAGGAGTCGTGGCTTCGGTGCTCTACGCGACGCCGGTGATGATCCGGCTCGTTCAGCGCGGCATCCAGGACGTCTCTCCCGAATCTGTCGAGGCGGCGACGTCGTTCGGCGCGACGCGGCTGCAGGTGCTCGTGAAGGTGAAGATCCCGCTGGCGCGCGACGCGATCATGCTCGGCGTCAACCAGGCGATCATCATGGTGCTCGCCGTGGTCGTGATCGGCGGGCTGGTCGGCTCGGGCGCGCTCGGCTACGAGGTCGCGCAGGGCCTGCAACGGAACGCCTTCGGGCAGGGAGTCGTCGCGTCGCTCGCGATCCTTGCCCTCGGAATCGCACTCGACCGGGTCACGCAGGGTCGAGGCGCTGCAGGTGCACGGAGCGAGAGTTGAGAGCCACATCCACAAGGAGGAACGCATGAGGGGGCGCAAGCTCGCTGCGATCGTCGGTGTCCTCGCCGTCGGAGCAGCCGCAGTACTCGTCGCAGGCCCGGCCGGTGCTCGCAGCAAGTCCAGCTGCGGCACGGTGACACTCAACGAGCAGGCCTGGGCAGGCTCGACCGCCAACACGTACGTGGCGAAAGCGGTGCTCGAGAACATGGGCTGCAAGGTGAAGATCACGCAGATCGCCGAGATCCCCGTCTACCAGGCGCTGGCCGACGGCAAGTCCGACGCGGTCCTCGAAGACTGGCAGCACGTCGCGCAGTACAAGCAGTACATCACCAAGCAGCACACGGTCGTGATGGGCGGCCCGAACGGCGTCGTCGGCCACATCGGCTGGTACATCCCGACGTACCTCATGAAGGCGCACCCGTCGTTCAAGACCTGGAAGGGCTTGAAGGGGCACGAGTCGCTCTTCAAGAGCCCGGAGTCCGGCTCGCAGGGGATGTTCCTCGGCGGTGACCCGTCGTACGAGCAGAAGGACGCCCAGTTGATCCAGGCGCTCGGGCTGAACTTCAAGTTCGTGAGCGTCGGCGCCGAGCCGGCGCAGGTCGCGCGCTGGAGCCAGCTGTACAAGCAGCACAAGGCGGTGCTGTTCTACTGGTACACGCCGCAGTACCTGAACACCGAGTACCAGCTGTCCGAGGTGAAGCTGCCGAAGAGGTTCAAGGGCTGCCAGGACGACGCGACCGCCGGCGGCAAGATCAGCCAGTACAAGTGCGCGTATGCGAACACCGTCCTCGAGAAGGTGTTCAGCAAGAAGTTCGCCACGAGCGGCTCGCCGGCCTACCCGGTGCTCAAGCGGTTCTCGTGGACGAACAAGGATCAGGAGACCGTGGCCAAGTGGATCGCAGGCGACCACATGAACCCGGACAAGGCCGGGCAGAAGTGGGTCGCACAGAACAAGGCGACCGTCAACAAGTGGCTCGCGAAGAAGTGAGCGAGTAAGAAGGGCGGGGGCGCCTTCGGGCGCCCCGGCCTCTAGATGGTTGATCGGGAATTGACGGTGTTCCGGGGAGGGTCTGCACCAAGCAGTGTGGTCGACGCGACCGGGGTCAAGGCCGGTGGGCCTTGGCGCCGGGCGCGGCGGGCGCAATGCGCCGTGTGCAGGCCCCCAGCCGGGGCGGCGTTGAATTCCCGATCAATCATCTAGCTTCTCGCGCGCTCCCCGCTCGGGTCGTACAGCGCGTCGGGCGCCACACGAGCGGCAACGAGGTCGCCGAGGACGTCGACGTGGACCTCGGCCCCCTCCTCGAGCCCCGCAGGGAGCTTGGCCAGCGCGACGTTACGCCCGACCGTGAAGCCGTACGCTGCGCTCCGCACCCGTCCGATCACCTCGCCGTCTCTCTGCACGGCCTCGCCGCCGTAGACCGTCAGATAGTCGACGGCCCCGATGACGAGCGTGCGGAGCCGCTGCGGGGGCGAACGGTCGAGCTCGGGCCGCTTGCCCCTGCCGACGCAGGAGCCGAGACCCGCCTCGAACGGCGTGTCCGAGCTCGTCAGGTCGGTCCCGAAGGAGCGGTAGCCCTTCTCGATCCGGAGCGAGTCGAGCGCCGTGTATCCCACCGGCTCCGGCGCCGCGGCGCGCATCAGCGAATCCCAAACCTGTACGGCATCGCGACGGGCGCTGTAGAGCTCGTATCCGAGCTCACCGACGTAGGTGATCCGCTGCGCGAGCACCTGCACGCCCCCGACGTCGATCGTCCTCGCCGCGCGAAACGGGAACGACTCGCGCGAGACGTCGGCGGCGGTCACCAACTGCAGCGCCCGGCGTGCAGCGGGGCCCCAGAGCCCGACGACCGCAAGCTCGTCGCTGACATCCTCGATAGCGACGTCACCGTCCGCGCACAGCTCGAGGAAGCCGCGGTCGCCGTCGACAGCGCCCGCCCCGGTGACGACGCGGAAGCGATCCTCGCCGAGCCGGGTCACGGTCACGTCACCGACGATGCCGCCGCGTGCGTCCAGCAGCTGCGTGTAGACCACCGACCCGACGGACGGAGAGATGCGGTTGCCGCAGACGCGGTCGAGCAGTGCGAACGCGTCGGCGCCCGTCACCTCGAGCTTGCCGAAGGACGTCAGGTCGACGATGCCGACCTGCTCCCGGATCGCCGCGTGCTCCACCTCGATCCGGTCGTGCCAGGGCGGGCGCGCCCAGCCGGATGCGCGCTGGTCTTCGCCTGCGCGCCGCCAGCGCTCGCCCGGACGGAAGTAGTCGGCGCGTTCCCAGCCGTTCTTGCAGCCGAACACGGCGCCGAGCTCCTGCAGCCGGCCGTGCAGCGGGCTCAGCCGCCGCGGCCGCCCCGCCGCGGAGACGTCGTAGGGATAGCGCTGCCGGTAGTAGTACTTGTAGGCCTCGCGCGCTCCGGCGGCGGCGAACTCGGGATCGCGATACGGGCCGCCGAAACGCCACGGCCGGTAGGGCTGCACGTCGACGTCGGCCGCGCCGGTCGTCACGAGGCCCGCGAGCGCCCTGCCGAGCCCACCGGCACCGCCGAAGCCGTTCAGCGAGAGGCCGGCGGCGAGCCAGAAGCCGCGGACACCCGGGACCGGACCGAGCAGCGGGCTCCCGTCGGGCGTCATCGCATCCGGGTGACACACGAGCGCCGTCACGCCGGCGTCGTCGAGGAACGGGAACCGGCGCGCGGCCCCTGCCATCAGCTGCTGAAATCGCGCGTGGTCCGGCGGCAGCGGACGCGAACCGTGCTCCCACGGCACGCCGTCGTGCCAGCGCGACACCGGGTTCGGCTCATAGCCGCCGAAGAGGACACCGCCGCTCTCGGCCTTGCCGTAGATCAGGTTGTCGGGATCGCGGAAGCACGGCATCTCGCGCGGCAGCTCGTGGCCCTCGACCGCGTGCAGAGCGATGTGCTGGTGGTCGACCGGGATCGAGCATGCGAACGCGCCGACCATCGCGGCGATCTGCGGCGCCCACATGCCGGCGGCGTTCACGACCGCGCCCGCTTCGATCCGCTCGTGCTCGGTCAGGACTGCGCACACCTCGTGACGGGGGCCGAGCTCGATCCCGGTGACGCGCGCGTGCAGGCGGATCTCGACACCCAGCCCCCGCGCCGCGTTCGCGAGTGCGTGCGTGGCGATGTGCGGGTCGACGTGCCCGTCGCCCGGCATCCAGACCGCGCCGTAGAGCGATTCCGGCGTTGCTTCCGGCAGCAGGCGCCGAACCTCGTCCGGCCCGAGGAGCTCCGCGTCGAGCCCGATGCCGTGGGCGCGGCTGACACCGCGACGGAGCTCGAGGTAGCTCTCGGGGCTCGACGCGATCCGCAGCGACCCGACGGTGTCGAAGACGCCGAGCTCCCGGTACAGCTCCACGCTGTAGCGGCGGAACCGCATCATCGCCGGCGACGGGTTGAACTGCGTCACGAGCCCCGCCGCGTGATGGGTCGAGCCGCTCGTCAGCTCGCCCTTCTCGACGAGCACGACGTCCTTCACACCCTCCTTCGCGAGGTGGTAGGCGCAGCTGACGCCCGCGATCCCACCGCCGATCACCACGGTGCTCACGAGCCCCGCGCCCACTCGGCGCCCGCGAAGGCCCGTGCACGGCTCACCCGCGCACCCGCTCTCCCGTCGGATCGTAGAGTGGCTCGGCGCGCACCTCGGCGCTCACCCAGTCGCCGAAGATGTCGACCGCGAGCGGCGTGCCGGGCTCGCCGTTGGCCGGATCGACGTACGCGAGCGCGATGCTCGCCTCGACCGCGTAGCCGTAGCCGCCGCTCGTCACGCGGCCGACGATCTGCCCACCGGCGGCGCGGACCGGCTCGGAGCCGAGCGCGATCGCGCGTGGATCGTCCAGCACGAGACAGACGAGCTTCTGCCGCGGCGCGCGAAGCGCGTCCCGGCCGACGAAGTCGCCCTTGTCGCGCTTCACCGCGAACGCGAGACCGGCCTCGTCGGGCGTCGTCTCGGCGTTCAGGTCGCTCCCCCAGGCGCGATAGCCCTTCTCGAGCCGAAGGGCGTCGATCGCCCGGTAGCCGCCCGGGGTCACGCCACCCGTGCCGGTCAACGCATCCCAGAGCTGCAGGCCGTACTCGGCGGGGCAGTAAAGCTCCCAGCCGAGCTCACCGACGTACGTGACCCGGGACGCCGTCGCCGGGACGTTGCCGACCGAGAGCTCACGCGAGGTCAGATACGCGAAGTCGAGCGGCGTCCTCGTCAGGGGCTGCAGCACCTCGCGCGCGCGCGGGCCCCAGAGGCAGAGGCACGCGTAGGCCGACGTGACGTCGTTCACGTAGACGGACCCGTCGCGCGGGGCGTTGCGCTCGAGCCAGGCGCGATCGTGGTTGCCGAACGCCGTGCCGGTGACGAGCAGGAAGCGGTCGACGGCACGCCGCATCACCGAGAGGTCGGCCTCGATGCCGCCGCGCGCGTTCAGCATCTGGGTGTAGACGATCGTGCCGACGGGCCGGTCGATCCTGTTTGCGCAGACCCGCTCGAGGAAGGCGAGCGCACCGGACCCGAGCACCTCCAGCTTCGCAAAGGACGACTGGTCGAAGAGCGCCGCCGACTCGCGGGCCGCCCTCGCTTCGACCTCGATCGCGGGCGACCAGTGCTCGCCCGCCCAACCGCGCGGCCGCAGCGACTCGTCACCGCCCGCCGCGTTCGACTCGTACCAGTTCACGCGCTCCCACCCGCCCTTCTCGCCGAAGCAGGCCCCGAGCTCCCGATGGCGCGCGTACACCGGCGAGACGCGCAGGGGCCGTCCCGCGAGCCTCTCCTCGCCCGGGTACTTGATGTCGTAGTAGTGCGACAGCGCCTCGTGGGACCGCGCGAGCGTGTACGCCTGGCTCGCGTACTGCCGCCCAAAACGGCGAAGGTCGAGCGGCCAGACGTCCCACTCGGGGCGCCCGTCGACGATCCACTCCCCCATCACCTTGCCGACACCGCCCGCACCGGCGAGGCCGTGGGCGCACCCGCCCGCAGCGACCCAGAAGCCGGGCACGTCGGTTTCGCCGAGCAGGAAATCGGCGTCGGGCGTGAACGCCTCGGGGCCGTTGACGAACAGCTTCACCTCGGCGGTCTCCAGCGTCGGGACGCGCCTGATCGCATTCGAGAAGAGCTGCTCCATGCGGTCCCATTCCTCCGGCAGGAGCTTCGCCTCGAACCCCTCGGGAATACCGTCCAGCGCCCAGGGAGCAGGCTTGCGCTCGTAGCCCCCCATCACGAGCCCGCCGACCTCGGTACGGAAGTAGACGAGGTTGTCGGGATCGCGCAGCGTCGGCAGCGGCGCGAGCGGCGGATCGAGCGGCTCGGTGATCAGATACTGATGGCCGTACGGGACGATCGGCAGGTCGACCTCCACCATGCGGGCGAGCTCGGGCGCGTACATGCCGGCGGCGTTGACGACGACCTCGCACTCGATGCGCCCCGCATCGGTGATGACCGCCGCGACGCGTCCGTTCTCCGTCTCGATCCCCGTGACCCGTACACGCGTCTCGATCTGCGCGCCGAGGTGGCGAGCCGCGGCGGCGAGCGAGAAGGTGAGCTGCGACGGATCGAGGTAGCCGTCCTCGGGGAGGAAGGCCGCCGCGAGCACGCCGTCCGTGCTCATCGGCGGGAAACGGTCCTGCGCCTCCTGCGCGGAGACGATCTCCATCGGCAGGCCGAAGGTCTTCGCCCAGGCGGCCTGGCGGCGGATCTCCTCGAGCCGCGGGCCCGACGACGCGAGCCGCAGCCCGCCGAGCTGGTGCCAGCCCGGGTCGTTGCCGGTGAGCCCCTTCAGCTCGGCGTACAGCCCGACGGAGTACTGCATCATCCGCGTCAGGGAGATCGACGACCGTAGCTGGCCGACCAGGCCCGCCGAGTGCCACGTCGAGCCGTGCGTGAGCTGGTACTGCTCGACGAGCACCGAGTCCCTCCAGCCGAGCTTCGCAAGGTGGTAGAGGATCGAGGAGCCGATGACGCCGCCTCCGACCACAACCGCCCGCGCGCGCCCCGGGATCACGGAGCCGAGTAAATCAGCGGGCTCGGGGTCCAGTCCACTTTGTACGATCGCCGGCATGGCCGTCGAGGATGTCCTGGAGGCCGTGCCGGAGCTGCGCGGCGGGCGGGACGTCGAGCAGCTCGCCGGTGGGCTCACGAACACGAACTACAAGGTCACGACTGCCGGCGGCACCTACGTCGTGCGCATCGCGGGGAGGGACACGGGGCTGCTTGCGATCGACCGCGAGAACGAGGCGCACAACACGATCGCCGCGGCGGAGACCGGCGTCGGCGCACCGGTCGTCGCCGTCCTGCCGGAGCACGACGCTCTGGTGCTCGCGTTCCTCGACGGCGAGGTGATGGACGCGGCAAGACTGCGGCGCGGCGACCGGCTCGAGTCGATTGCAGCGGCCTGCCGCCGTCTGCACGCCGGGCGGAGGTTTCTGCACGACTTCGACATGTTCGACGTTCAGCGTGGTTACGTCCGTGTCGTCTCCGAGCACGGCTTCCGGCTTCCGGAGCGCTATGCCGAGTTCGAGCCCGCGATCCGGGAGCTGGAGCAGCTGATGCGCCTGCGTGCCGAGCCGACCGTGCCGTGCAACAACGACCTGCTCGCCGAGAACTTCATCGAGGTCGACGGCGTCATGCGCCTGATCGACTACGAGTACTCGGGCAACAACGAGCCGGCGTTCGAGCTCGGGAACATCTGGAGCGAGTCGAACCTGTCGGTTGCCCAGCTCGAGGAGCTGATTGCGCACTACTACGGACGGCCGCTCCGTCACAAGGTCGCACGCGCACGCCTCTGGGGCCTCATGTCGAAGTACGGCTGGACGCTCTGGGGCTCGATTCAGGACGGGATCTCGGAGCTCGACTTCGACTTCTGGAGTTGGGCGATGGAGAAGTACGACCGCGCCGTCGCGGAGCTCGAAGGACCGGAGTTCGAGCAGCTGCTCGCGGACGTGCAGCGGGAGGACTAGCCTCACGGCCGGCCGCTTGTTCGGCCCAAACGAGGTCCACGGCTGGCGGGTGGCGCCCGGGCGCGGGAGTCCGACCAAGGTCGTACGATCCGCCTGCAATGAAAGGAGCACGGGTGGCTGAGAGTCTCGATCCGATCGACGACGGCATCTGGCGCTGGACGGCGCGTCACCCCGAGTGGCACCCGTCCGGGTTCGGGGACGAGGTTGCCTGTTTTGCCGTGAAGACCGACGCCGAGCTGCTGCTGATCGACCCGTTGCTGCCGGCCGACCCGGCGCCGGTCCACGAGTTGGTGGATGCCCAGGGGGGTGAGGACGGGATCGCGGTGCTGATCACGATCCCCTACCACGTGCGCGACGCGGAGCGTCTGCGCAGAAAGCACGGCAAGCGCTGCACGATCTGGGGACACGAGGCCTGTGCCAGCCGCCTCACCAACCGCGCCGCCCTCCACCCGATCACGCCCGAGACCGAGCTTCCCGCCGGCGTCCGCGCCCACGCGATCGGCAGTCCGCGTCGGCAGGAGCAGCCGCTCTGGATCCCCTCGCACAAGGCGCTCGCCTTCGGCGACGCGGTGATCGAGACCGGCGATCGGCTGCGGGTCTGGGAGGATGACCTCGACAGCGAGCGGCGCACACGCTGGTATCGCGAGCGCTTCATACCGACGCTGAGGCCGCTCCTCGACCTTCACCCAGAGCGGGTGCTCGTCACCCACGGCGCCCCCGTCCTCGGCGACGGACGCGCGAAGCTCGCCTCCGCGCTGCGCTCGACGCCGTGGAATCGCCGCAGCACCGCAAACGACGCACGAATCTGATTCGCGCAGCGAACCAGATTCGCGAGTTCCTCGGAGGTCGCGGCAGTTCGCCACCCGTGAACCTGGTTCGGCAAGCCGAATCAGGTTCACCACCCTGCGGAATCGGCTCCCGCGGCGCTACATGAGCGAGACGAGGGCGATTCCGCAGGCGACGACCACCGCGCCTGCGACGCGCCGCCCTCCGACCGGCTCGGCCAGGAACCGACCCGCGAGGAGCGCGGTCACGACCACGCTCGTCTCGCGCACCGCGGCAACGGGGGCGGCGGCGGCCCGCTGCAGGGCGAGCAGCACGAGACAGTACGCGGTGAAGGTCGCAAGGCCGGCGACCAGAGTCGACCCGTTGACCTCGGCGCTCAGCGCTCGCACTCCCTTCGTCCCCGCGACGAAGGACGCGTAGAGGAGCGCCGGCGCGAGCATCGAGATCTCGAGGTAGGACAGTGCGGCGGCGTGAGTGACCCCCTGGTTGTCGACGAGCGTGTACGTCGCGATCACGCAGGCGATCACGAGCCCGAAAGCGACGCCCACGCCCGCGGTCGGCCGCAGCCCGCGGACGAGCAGGATCCCTGCGCCGACCAGGCAGACCCCGAGTACCTGGCCCACCGACGTCGCATGACCGAGCACCGCGATGCCGATCACCAGCACGAGCACGGGCGCAACTCCGCGGGAGACCGGATAGACCACCGTGAGCGGCAGGAAGCGGTAGGCCGTCACGAGCAGCGTGAAGTAGACGAGCTGCAGCGCCGCGCTCGCGACGACGAACGGCCAGACGGCCCGGTCCATCCGCCAGACGAGCAGTGCCGGGACGGCGAACACGACCTCGGCCGTCAGGAGCGCAACCGCCGTCGCCGCCTGGGGGTCGCGCGCACGCGCGAGCAGCACGTTCCAGAGCGCGTGCACGACGGCGGCGGTGAGCGCCAGCAGCAACGCCGTCGTCGTCATCCACCAACACTACGATCTTCACCCGGTGGCGACGCGTGCTCTGATCTTCGACTTCAACGGCACGCTCTCGGACGACGAGCCCATTCTCTGCGAGATCTTCGTCCGCCTCTTTGCAGAGCACGGCAGGCCGATGTCGGCACAGGAGTACTTCGACGAGCTCGCCGGGCTCTCCGATCCCGAGATCGTGCGCACCTGGCTCGGGTGGGACCATCCCGAGGTCGACGCCGTGATTTCGCAGCGCGTCGAGCGCTACCGGGCGGCGGTCGCGGGCGGCTCGTCCGTGCACGAGCACACCCGGGAGGCGGTGCGCTACGCAGCGGAGCGCGTGCCGCTCGCGATCTGCTCCGGCGCGGCTCGCGCGGAGATCGAACCGGTCGTCGAGGCCGCGGGCCTCACGGCGCTCCTGCACGGCATCGTCTCCTCCGACGACGTCGCCGAGGGCAAGCCGCACCCCGAGGGGTATCTGAAGGCACTCGCATCGCTCGGGGCGGACGCAGCGGAGACCGCCGTCTTCGAGGACACCGAGGCGGGCATCGCGGCCGCGAAAGCGGCGGGCATCGGGCACGTGCTCGCGGTGCGCGGGACACTCGACCCACACCGGCTCGGCGGGGCCGACGAGCTGATCGACCGCATCGACGTCGATGTGATTCAGCGCCTTCTCTCCTGATGCTCGTGATCGCGCACCGCGGCGCGTCGGCCGAGCTGCCGGAGAACACATTGCCGGCGTTCGAGCGCGCGATCGAGCTCGGAGCCGACTTCGTCGAGCTCGACGTCCACAACGACCTCCGCGTCACCCACGACGCGCCGCGACACGGCGCCGGCTATCCGACGCTCGCCGAGGTGCTCGACCTCTGCCACGGCCGCATCGGCGTGATGGTCGAGCTGAAGCGTCCGCGCGGCGACACGGTCCGGCGTGCGCTCGCGCTGATGCGGGACGACGACGTGCTCGTCTGCTTTCAGCGCCGTGCGCTCGAGGAGGCGCGCGAGCGGCGCCCCACGGTGCGCACCGTGCAGCACGTGGGCTTCGGCGTCTCGATCCGCCGGGCGGCAGGCGCCTGGGCGGTCGGGTTCCGTAACGACCGTGTCACCCGCCGCGGGCTCGAGTCTGCACGGCGGGCCGGGCTCGCGACGACCGTCTACACCGTGAACGACGAGGCGCGCATGCTCGAGCTCGCAGAGCTGGACGTCACCGGGATCTTCACGGACTGTCCGGGTCGAGCACGGGCAGTCCTGGGCCGTCTTCCGGCAGGCTGAGGAGCTTCGCCCCCTCGGCCGGCACCCGCGCGCTGACCCTGGCGCCGACGGGCAGGGCGGCGGCCCGCGCGGTCGACATGTCGGCGATCAGCCCGCCGCTCACCTTCAGCCGTGTCACGGGGCCGAGGAACGTCTGGGCGATCACCTCGCCGGTCAGCACGTTCGCGCCCGGCGCATCGCCGTTCGTCGACGCCTCGAGCTCGAGCGCCTCGGGCCGGATCAGGATCATCACGCGCTCTCCGTCCGTTCGGCCGCGCGCCGCGTCGATCTGAAGCCTGCTGCCGCCGTAATCGACGTGACCGCTCGCTCCGTCCACGACCCTTGCCTCGAGGCGGTTCATCGTGCCGATGAACTCCGCGACGAACGGGGTTGCCGGCGCGGTGTACATCTCGGCAGGCGCGCCCATCTGCTCGATGACGCCGCCGTACATCACCGCGACGTGGTCGGAGATGGCGAGCGCCTCTTCCTGGTCGTGGGTCACGTACAGCGTCGTAATGCCGAACTCGAGCTGAATGCGGCGAATCTCTTCGCGCAGCTGCACACGAACCTTCGCGTCGAGCGCCGAGAGCGGCTCGTCGAGCAGGAGCACTCGAGGCTCGATGGCGAGCGCGCGCGCGAGCGCCACGCGCTGTTGCATGCCGCCGGAGAGCTGGTGCGGGTAGCGATCGACCGCGTGCCCGAGCCCGACAAGCTCGAGTAGGTCGTGCACACGCTTGCGCCGGTCCTCGCGCCGCTTGCCGCGGATCTTCAGGCCGAACTCGACGTTCTGGGCGGCCGTCATGTTCGGGAAGAGCGAGTAGGCCTGGAAGACCATCCCCATGTCCCGCTTCGCCGGCGCGACGCCCGTCACGTCCCTGCCCTCGACGACGATCCGCCCCGCATCCGGCCGGTCGAAGCCTGCGACGAGCCGGAGCGCCGTCGTCTTCCCGCACCCCGACGGGCCGAGGAGGGAGAGGAACTCCCCCTCGCCGAGCTCGATCTCGATCCCGTTCAGTGCCTTGACGGGCCCGAAGTTCCGATGCAGCCCCTGCAGCTCGAGGTAGGCCATGATCAGTGAGCCTCCACGATCTGGGCCGTCCGCGCCCGCTTGCGCCCGACGAACAGGAGGCTGCTCATCGCGAGCCAGGTGATCCCGAAGCTCACGAGCGTGACGGCGGAGGCCTGGTACGGGTCGGTCTCCCCGATGTACTGGATGAAGATCGGGAAGGTGTGGAACTGCGCGAGGTTGGCAATCGTGAACTCGCCCATCACGATCGCAAGCGCGAGAAACGAGCCCGCCAGCGCCGCCGCGCGGATGTTCGGAAGGATCACGCGGGTGAGGGTACGCGGCCAGCTCGCACCGAGGCTCTGCGACGCCTCGGTGAGGGTGTGCACGTCGATCGCGCGGAAGCCCGCATCCAGCGAGAAGAACATGTACGGGAACGCGAGGATCACGTACGCCGCGGCGAGGATGCCGGAGGGCTGGTCGTAGAACCAGCTCGGGGCGCCCTTGTAGACCTTGAGCAGCCCGACGACCATCACGATCGGCGGCACCACGAACGGGATCAGGGCGAGGAAGCCGATCACCGGGCGCAGCCTCGGCACCTTCAGGTGAACCCAGTAGACGGTCGGCACGAAGAGGATGAGGCTGATCACGATCACCTCGAGCGCGAGCACGAAGGAGACGCGCAGCGTGTGCCAGAAATCGCCGTTGTGGAGCACCGCGGAGTAGGCGGCGAAGCTGCAGCACTTGTTCGTCTGGATGCTGCGAATGCTGAACAGGAAGGTGGCGACCAGCGGCAGCAGGAAGTACGCCGCGGCCAGCAGCAGCCAGAAGAACGCGGACAGCGCCATCTTCGGCCGCCGGAGCCTCACTTGGACCACCTCTGGGAACGCCGCTGCAGCGGGATGTAGAGGAGCATCATCGCCGCGAGCACGACGAACATGCCGAAGGCCATCGCCTGCGCGAGGTGCGGATTGTCGAGCACGTTTCCCTGGTAGTAGGCACCGATGAGGAGCGGCACGAGCGGCAGCGTCCCGGACGTGAGCGCGTAAGCCGTCGCATACGCCGCAAACGCGTTCCCGAAGAGCAGGATGACGGCGCCGAGGATCGACGGCATCAACACCGGGACGCCGACGTAGCGCCAGAACTGGAACGAGCTCGCGCCCAGGTTGCTGGAAGCCTCTCGCCACTCACGTTTGATCCCGTCGAGCGCGGGCGCGATGACGAGGATCATCAGCGGGAGCTGGAAGTAGAGATAGACGAACTCGACCCCGGTCTTCCCGAAGAGCGTGAAGTGAGGCCACTGGTTCCCGATGTCCCAGTGGACCTGGTCGCGCAGGAACGTGGTGACGATCCCGATCGTCCCGAACGTGGCGATGAAGGCGAACGCCAGCGGGATGCCACCGAAGTTCGCCGCTACGCCCGAGAACGTCGTCAGAGTGCCGCGGATCCACCGCGGCGTGTGCTCACGCACGGCCGCGTAGGCGATCGCCAGGCCGAGCGCACCGCCGAGCAGGGCCGTGATCGCGCTGACCTCGACGCTCTCGATGTACGCCTGCCGGTACGGCTCGTCGAAGAGCGTCGTGACGTTCGAGGTCGTCCAGCCGCCGTCGACGCTCTTGAACGCCCCGAGGATGATCGCCCCTGCCGGGAGGAACAGGAACAGGATCGTGTACGCGAAGAACGGGACCGTGGGAACCCACGCCCACGAAAGGCGCCTCCGGCCGGACTTGACGTCCGGCCGGAGTGCCTCGGATGCCACGCTCGTCGCGATGGGGCTAGGACCCGACCTTGCTGGGCCACTGCGACGCGATCAGCGCCTTGGCCTTCGTCTGCTGGCCCGAGCTCGCGAACTTGACCTTGGCGTACAGCGCCCCGGACGGGAGTGCGGCAAGCAGCGACTTCGGGACGACCTTCCGCTTCGACAGGTCCTGGAACCGTGCCGGATGCGAGAACCCCTTCAGCCAGATCAGCTGGCCCTGGTCGGAGTACATGAACTCCTGCCAGAGGCGCGCCGCATACGGATGCGGAGCCGTCGCGTTGATCGCCTGGCAGTAGTACGCGCCGTACACGCCGTCTGCCGGGATCGTCGTCTTCCACTTGGCCGCCGGGAACTGCTGGGTGTAGGCGAGGTTCAGGTAGTCCCAGTCGATCGAGATCGGCGTCTGGCCCGATGCCACGGTCTGCGGCGTCGACTGGACCGGGATGAAGTTGCCGACCTGCTTCAGCTTCGCGAAGTAGTCGATCCCGGGCTGAACGTTGTTGAGCGAGCCGCCGTTCCCGAGTGCCGCTGCGAAGACACCGGCGACCGCCGAGCCCGACGTCAAAGGGCTGCCGTTCAGGGCGACCTTGCCCTTGTACTCCGACTTCAGCAGGTCCTGCCAGGTCTTCGGCGGGGTGCTGATGATGCTCGCGTTGTACCCGATCGAGACGGCGCCCCAGTAGTCACCGACCCAGAAGCCGCGCGTGTCCTTCATCGCACGCGGGATCGTTCCGAAATGCGAGTTCTTGTACCTCGCGAACAGGCCCTGTGCCGTGCCGGAGATCGCGAACGCGGGACCGTCGTCGACGGCGTCGGGTGCACGCGAGTTGCCCTTGAGCGACACGACGGCCTGATTCTCCTCGGCGGAGCTGCCGTCGGGATTGTCGTTCGTGATCTTGATGCCGTACTTCTTCGTGAACGTCGACATCATCTCGCCGTAGTTCGCCCAGTTCGGAGGCAGGGCGATCGTGTTCAGGTGCCCTTCCTTCTTCGCCGCCTTGATCAGAGCGGGCAGGCCGGCGGCGGTCTCGTGGGACGGCGGCCCGGCCAGGCCGGCGCGCGTTGCGCCGAGCGCCGTGCCGGCGTTGCCGAGCACCGTGAGACCGAACGCCGCCGCCGCACTGCGCCGCAGCATCGACGAGCGGCTCAGTCCCTCTTCTTCGAGCTTGGCCCAGAACTCGATTTCTTGGGCCTCGTAGTCCTCCATCAATCCCCCTCGAGAGTCAGTTGGTGAATTCCCGGTAGCAGATCACGACCGGCCTTCCGATTCAATACCTTCAGACGGATTCACGGCACGGAAGTCAGATCTTTACGGACTGTCAACGGGGTAGGCTCGCCGGCGTGAACCCATTCGACGAGCCGGGCGAGTGGCTCCGCTGCGCCCTTCATACGCACACGACGGGCTCCGACGGCGACCTCCCGCCCGAGGGCCTCGTCCGGCACTACGACTGGGCCGGCTACGACGTCCTCGCGATCACCGACCACTGGGCCCGCACCGACGTGCCGTCGACGTCGGGGCTGCTCGTGATCCCGTCGGCGGAACTGAACGCGATCGCCCCGACCCGGGACGACGACGCCCACGTGCTCGCCCTCGGCCTCGAGATCGACCCGGTCGTGCCGGAGCCCGAGTTCGCACCCCTGCCGGAGCTCGTCCGGTGGGTGCTCGAGCACGGCGGGGTGCCGTATCTCGCCCACACCTACTGGAGCGGCCTCCGCGTCGACCAGTGGGAGACGTGCGAGGGCCTCGTCGGGATCGAGGTCTGGAACACCGGCTGCGAGCTCGAGCTCGGCCGCGGCGACGCGTCGCTGCACTGGGACGAGGCACTGGAGCGCGGCCGCTGCTTCTACGCGCTCGCGACCGACGACTCGCACCACCCAGGCTTCGACAGCGGCTTCGCGTCGACGTGGGTCCGCACCCGGGAGAGGACGCAAACCGCCGTGCTCGCCGCGCTGCGCGAGGGCGCCTTCTACGGGTCGACCGGGCCGCGGATGGACGCCGTCGAGCTGACCGACGGCGACGTCACCGTGCGCTGCAGCCCGGCGGCGACCATCACCCTCTACACCGGCCGCCGCCGCGGGGCGCGCGTCAACGCGGGCCAACTCGGCTTTCGAAACAACGCGGAGGTCCTCGAGCGCACGGACGACGGCCTGATCACCGCGGCGAAGCTGGAGCGCCCGTTCCGCCAGCCCTACGGGCGCATCGAGGTCGCCGACCGGAACGGCAACCGGGCGTGGACGAACCCGCTGTGGATCGCGTAGCGTCGGTCGAGCAGCTCGCGGCCCGCAGGTTCGACCTGCTGGTGATCGGCGGCGGGATCATCGGCGCCGGGATCGCCGAGGCGGCGACCGCGCACGGCCTCGACGTCGCGCTCGTCGAGCGCGGCGACTTCGCCGGCGCGACCTCGAGCGCGTCGTCGAAGCTCGTGCACGGGGGCCTGCGCTACCTGCAGATGGGAGACGTCCGCCTCGTCCGCGAGGCCCACCAGGAGCGCCGCTACCTGATGAGCGTCGTCGCGCCGCACCTGGTCGAGCGGCTCCCGTTCCTGTTCCCGCTCTACCGGGACGGCCCCCACCGGCCGTGGGTGGTGCGCACGGGCGTGCTGCTCTACTCGGCGCTCGCCCGCGCGAGGCTGAACGGCCGCGTGAGCACGAAGCGCGCGACGGGCCTCGTGCCGCAGCTGCGCACCGAGGGGCTGCACTCCTCGGCGGTCTACGCGGACGCCTGGACGAACGACGGCCGGCTGACGATCGCGAACGTCCGCGGCGCCGCGGATCGAAACGCGGTCGTCCTCAACTACGCCGAGGTGACGGCGGTCCGAGACGGCGCCGCCGACGTGGTCGTGGACGGCCGGACGGTGCACGTGAGAGCGCGGAAGATC
Organism: uncultured Thermoleophilia bacterium; assembly: GCA_963826485.1. Classification (GTDB taxonomy): domain Bacteria; phylum Actinomycetota; class Thermoleophilia; order Gaiellales; family Gaiellaceae; genus PALSA-600. The sequence continues at coordinate 61,910 of CAWGXF010000006.1, read as the reverse complement.
GTCAACGCGACCGGCCCCTGGCTCGACCGCGTCCGGCGGCTCGAGGATGCGAATGCGCGACCGTCGGTGCGCCTGAGCAAGGGCGTGCACCTGATCGTGGACGGCGGCGACGGCTGGAGCGCGGCCGTGACGATCCCGCACGACAAGGTTCGCGTCAGCTTCGCGATCCCCTGGGAGGGCAAGCTGCTGCTCGGGACGACCGACACGCTGCACGAAGGCGAGCCCGAGGAGGGACGCGTCACCGACGACGACGTGCGGACGATCCTCGCCGAGGCGGGCGAGGCCGTCCGCGATCTCGGCCCGGTCCGGGCGTCGTTCTGGGGGCTGCGTGTCCTGCCCGGCGGCCCGGGCGCCACCGCGAACGCGCGCCGCGAGACCGTCTACACCACCGGGCCCTCGGGGATGCTGAGCGTCGCGGGCGGCAAGCTGACGACCTACCGGCGGATCGCCCTCGACGCGCTCGAGCAGCTGGGCGTGCGCAACCTCGACCGCGCGCCGCGGCCGCTGCCCGGAGCGACCGGGCTCGCGCAAGTTTCGTGGCCGGTCGACCTCGACGTGGCGACGCGCGCGCATTTGCTCCATCTCTACGGCTCGCTCGCCACAGAGGTGCTCGCTCCGGCGCTCGACGATCCATCGCTGCTCGAGCCGCTCGTCCCGGGTCGTCCCGACCTGCGTGCCCAGGAGCTCTACGCCCGCGGGCGCGAGTGGGCACGCACCGACGAGGACGTGCTGCGCCGTCGCACGACGGCGTGGCTCTCGGGACTCGGTCTAGACTCGGAACATGGCTCCCAAGTATCAGCGGCTGACCCAGCCGCTCGTTCGTGAGCAAGGAGAGCTGAGGCCTGCGACGTGGGACGAGGCGCTCGATCGCGCCGCGTCCGGCTTCCGAAGGGCACTCGACGAAGGCGCCATGACGGGCATCTTCAGCTGCTCCAAGACCACGAACGAGTTGAACTTCGCCACACAGAAGTTCAGCCGGGTCGTCCTGCATTCGAACAACGTCGACAGCTGCAACCGCACCTGACACGCCCCTAGCGTCGTCGGTCTGGCGACGGTGTTCGGTGCAGGCGGCGGGACCAGCTCCTACGAGGAGCTGCGCGAGTCTGCGGACCTGATCGTGCTCTGGGGCTCGAACGCGCGCGAAGCGCACCCGATCTTCTTCCACCACGTGCTGAAGGCGGTGCACCGTGGCGCCAGGCTGATGGTCGTCGACCCCCGTCGCACCGTCTCTGCCGAGTGGGCCGATCTGTGGCTCGGCCTCGACGTCGGCAGCGACATCCCGCTCGCGAACGCGATCGCCCGCGAGATCATCCACGGCGGCCTCGCGAATGACGAGTTCATCGACCGCGCCACCGCCGGCTATGAGCAGTTCCGCGAGTCGGTCGAGCCGTGGACGCTCGAGGCGGCCGAGCGCGCGACCGGCGTTCCGGCCGATGCGATCCGCGAGCTCGCGCTCGCCTGGGGACGCGCGAAGAGCCCGCAGATCTGCTGGACGCTCGGGATCACCGAGCACCACAACGGCGTCGACAACGTCTTCGCGCTGATCAACCTCTCGCTGCTCGTCGGCGGGGTCGGACGGTACGGCGCCGGCCTGCAGCCGCTGCGCGGCCAGAACAACGTGCAGGGGGGCGGCGACATGGGCGCCATCCCGAACAAGCTGCCCGGCTTCCAGGACGTCGAGGACGCCGCGATCCGCGCGCGGTTCGATGCGGCCTGGGGCGCCGCCGTCCCGCCGGAGAAGGGCCTGCACCTGACCGAGATGTTCGACGCGATGGAGCACGGCGAGCTGCGCGCCCTCTACGTCGTCGGCGAGAACCCGGCCCAGTCGGAGGCCGACCAGACACGTGCTCGGAAGCTGCTGGGCGGGCTCGATCTTCTCGTCGTGCAGGACATCTTCCTGACGAAGACCGCGGAGCTCGCCGACGTCGTGCTGCCGGGCTGTGCCGGCTGGGCGGAGTCGGACGGGACGGTCACCTCGAGCGAGCGCCGCGTCCAGCGGGTGCGCAAGGCACTCGACCCGCCCGGCAAGGCGCGCGACGACATCGAGATCGTCCACGAGCTCGCGAAGCGCCTGGGCACCGACCTCGGCAGCACCCGCCCGGAGGACATCTGGAACGAGGTGCGCGAGCTTTCGCCGATGCATGCCGGGATGAGCTACGCGCGTCTCGAGGAGCTGGGCGGCATCCAATGGCCCTGCTGGGACCTCGACCACCCGGGCGACCAGTTCCTGCACGCACGCCTCTGGGACGAGGTCGTCGAGGAGCGCGCGCCGTTCATGCCGGTCAGGCACTCGCCGCCCGTCGACCTGCTGGACGAGGACTTTCCGCTCCGGCTCACGACCGGTCGCCGGCTCGAGTCGTTCAACACCGGCGTCCAGACCGGAGGTTTCGACTCGCCGCTGCACGCCGGCGGCGAAGCGCTGCTCGTCTCTCCGGAGGACGGCGAGCGGTACGGGCTCGTCGACGGCGGCCGTGCTGTCGTCACGTCACGCCGCGGCTCGGTCGAGGCACCGGTCGCGTTCGCGTCGAACCTGCGCCCCGGCCTCGCCTTCATGAACCTGCACTTCCCCGACCTCGTCGAGACGAACGTGCTCACGATCGATGCCACCGACCCGCTCTCCGGGACCGCAGAGTTCAAGGCCACCGCGATCCGCGTGGAGGCGGTGTAGGTGGACATCCGCCTCCTCGAGGCTGCGCCGACCGACGCGGAGCGCGAGGCGATCGACGCGGTGATCGGCGAGGAGGGCGGCTCCAGCGACCGGGTCGCCCGTGCCGACCGGACGAGACGCCCGCTCCTCCTCCCCGCCCTCCGCGCCGCGCAGCTGCGTGTCGGCTGGGTCAGCGAGGGCGCGCTCGGATACGCCTCGAAGCGGCTCTCGGTGCCGCCCGCGGATGCCTACGGGGTCGCGAGCTTCTACGCGCTGCTCGCGCTCGAGGAGCGCCCGGCCGACCTGACGCACGTCTGCACCGACCTGGCGTGCGCGCTCAAGGGTGCCCGCGTCGCGCCCGGCGAGCATGCGAGCCCTTGCCTCGGGCTCTGCGAACGCGCGCCCGCCTCGTACCGCACGATTGCCGGCCCCGAGCCGCGCGAGCTGCAACTGCCGGAGACGAGGCCGCCGCTGCCGCAGGCCGGCGACCCGTCCCTGCGGCTCCTCCGTCGCATCGGCGCCGGCGTCGATCCGACGTCGCTCGACGCCTACGTCGCGGCCGGCGGCTTCGAACAGCTCCGGCGCGCACACGACCTGGGCGCGGACGCCGTGATCGGCGAGCTGAAGGAGTCGCAGCTGCTTGGCCGCGGCGGGGCGGCCTTCCCGACCGGCGTCAAGTGGGAGGCGGTCGCCAGGCAGGAGGCGCAGCCGCACTACGTCGTCTGCAACGCCGACGAGTCGGAGCCCGGGACGTTCAAGGACCGCGTGCTGATGGAAGAGGACCCGTTCGCGCTCGTCGAGGCAATCGCGATCGCCGCGTTCGCAACGCGTGCCGAGAAGGCGCTCATCTATATCCGCGCCGAATATCCGCTGGCACACGAGCGGATCAGAAATGCGATCGCCGACAGCCTCCTCCAGCTCGGCGGGCTCGAGATCGAGCTGCGCATCGGCGCCGGCGCCTACGTGTGCGGCGAGGAGACCGCGCTCTTCCAGTCGATCGAGGGCTACCGTGGCGAGCCGCGCAACAAGCCGCCGTTTCCCGTCGAGTCCGGCCTGTTCGGCAAGCCCACCGCCGTGAACAACGTCGAGACGCTGTTCAACGTGCTCGAGGTGCTGCGCGACGGCGGCGCCGAGTATGCGCGCACGGGGACCGAGAGCTCGACCGGCACGCGGCTCTTCTGCGTCTCGGGCTGCGTCGAGCGGCCCGGCCTCTACGAGCTGCCGTTCGGGGCGACCCTGCGAGAGCTGCTCGACCTGGCGGGCTCATCGCCGCCCAAGGCGGTGCTGCTGGGCGGCGCCGCGGGCGCCTTCGTCGGCCCGGAGCTGCTCGACCTGAAGCTGACGCACGAGGACACGCGCGCAGCCGGCGTCACGCTCGGCTCCGGCGTCGTGATCGTCTACGACAGCGAGGCCGAGCTCGTGCCGGCGTTGCTGCGGATCGCGGAGTTCTTCCGGGATGAGTCGTGCGGCCAGTGCGTGCCTTGCCGGGTCGGCACCGTGCGGCAGGAGGAGGCGCTCCGGCGCCTGGCCGCCGGTGTGCCGCATGCCGACGAGCGGGAGACACTCGCCGAGCTCGCCCAGGTGATGCGCGACGCCTCCATCTGCGGCCTCGGCCAGACTGCGGCGAGCGCGATCGAGTCGGCGATCGCGAATCTGGGAGTCTTCGCCTGATGGCGACGAGCACCTTGCTGGCCGCACCGAAGAGAATGATCGAGTTGACCATCGACGGCGTCGAGGTGCGCGTCCTCGAAGGCTCGACGATCCTCGATGCCTGCCGTCTGCTCGGCGTCGACACGCCGACTCTCTGCTACGGCGACACGCTCACACCCGTGAACGTCTGCCGCGTCTGCGTCGTCGAGCTCGAGGGCGCGCGCACGCTCGTGCCGGCGTGCTCGCGCAAGGCGGAGGCTGGAATGGCGGTGCACACCGACTCGGATCGCGTGCGCACGAGCCGGAAGCTCGTGCTCGAGCTGCTCGGCTCGTCGGTCGACCTCTCGCTCGCGCCCGATGCGCTCGAGTACATCGAGCGCTACGACGCGAGGCCCGAGCGGTTCGGCGAGGACGCTGCGACCGTTGCGCAGGAGGTGAAGATCGACAACGACCTCTACGTGCGCGACTACTCACGCTGCATCCTCTGTTACAAGTGCGTCTCGGCCTGCGGGGAGGACGCCCAGAACACCTTCGCGATCGCGGTGGCCGGGCGGGGATTCGGGGCGCACATCTCGACCGAGCTCGACGTGACGCTCCCCGAATCGGCGTGCGTGTACTGCGGCAACTGCATCGCCGTGTGCCCTACCGGGGCGCTGATGTCGAAGAGCGAGTACGACCGGCGGCAGGCGGGCACCTGGGACGAGACCGGCGAAGAGGTCGTGACGACGATCTGCCCCTACTGCGGCGTCGGGTGCAACCTCGAGCTGCACGTGCAGGAAGGCGACATCGTCAACGTCACCTCGCCCGACGACCACGATGTGACCCGGGGCAACCTGTGCATCAAGGGCCGCTTCGGCTTTCAGTTCGTCCAGAACCGCAAGTGACCAGGATCCAGGTCCTCTACTGGCAGGAGCTGCCGTCGCTCCTTCGCGCGACGGCCGAGGACGGCACACAGGTCTCGCGCCAGCTGCCCGACTGGTTCCAGCAGGAGATCGACCGTGTGGCCATGGAACAGGGCCTCGTCGGGAGCGACGCCTACCTCGAGCACTGGCACTGGGTCGAGCTCGAGGAGCGCGACGGCGCAGCCGGCGAGGTACTCGACGCCGTCGAGGCGGAGCTCGTCAGCCGCCACACCGGCTGACGAGCTCCAGTTCGACCTACATCTGGGTGACGCCGATCACGTGACCCTCCGGGTCCGTGAACTGACCGAGGGTGAGTGTGCCGTCCATGATCGTCTCCGGCCCGAAGATGCGCGAGCCGCCCAGGCTCTCGGCCTTCGCGAGCGCAGCCTCGACATCCGGGACCGCCACATAGAAGGTGACGTGCCCGCCGTAACCCTCGGGCCCGCCGGCCACGCCTCCGCCGATCCCGGCGCCCGTGACCACCCCGTAGCTCATCTCGTTCGACGAGTCGATCTCCCAGCCGAACAGCTCGGAGTAGTACCGCTTCAGCTGCTCGCCGTCCTTCCCGATCACCTCGAAATGCACGACCGGATTGCCCATCTCGTTCTCCTCTCAGCGTGAACGTGTACGGCTTCGACCCAGCGGGCGAAGAAGACTCATCGATCAGTCGAGCAGGAATTGCGCCACCGCCTCGCGGCCTGCGTTGCCGACCGCCCGCGACTGCACCGAGTGGCCGGCGCCGTGCGCGACGAAGAGCGTGCCGTGCGGGGCGAGCGCGAGCTCCTCGCGCGCCCACTCGAGCGGCGTCGACAGATCGCGATCGCCGTTCACGAGGAGCGCCGGCACCTGGATCTTCGCGCCGTGCGGCGGCAGCGCCGTCGGCGGCGTCGGCGACCAGGGCAGGCACTGCCTGACGAAGCCGTTCCCGCGTGCCGTCGCGGGATCGAACGGATAGAAGGCGCCGGCGGAACGGCGCGCGACGGCGGCCCGAAGCCTGGCCTCGCGGCCCGCGAGCGGAGCGGCCGAGTCGCCCCACGGGTAGCGCCAGTCGGCGCAGAGCGCACTCGCGTGGAGCCCCTGGTCGAGTGCCTGCGCGGGCGTCTTCTCCCAGCCCCTGGCGGAGCGGAGGAACCGCAGGAGCTCTGCGGGCCGCCCGCCGGCGGCCGCATGGAGCAGTCGCGGCACGTCGAACGTGGAGCGGAAGGAGGGGTCGACGATGCTCTCGAGCGTCAGTGCGTCGAAGAGCTCCGGCCCCTTGCCCGTCTTGCGCACGGCGGCGGCGAGGTCCGCCGCGCACGCATCGCCGCCGCAGACGTCGCGAAGAACCCGCCGCGTGCCGCGGAACTCGTCCAGGCCCAGGTCGGACTCTCCCTGGTGCGGGACGACCGAGTCGAGCACGAGCTTGGACACACGACGGGGATGCGCCAGGGCGTAGCGCTCGCCGACGTAGGTTCCGTAGGAGATGCCGTCGACGACCCACGAGTCGACCCCGAGTGCGCGCCGCAGCGAATCCAGGTCGGCGACGACGTCGTCCGTGCCGAAGAACTGCCGCCGGTTCCCGAGCCGGGCGGCACACGCCCGCACCGCGCCGGCGGGCGGTGGGGCGAGGTCCGAGCTCCCCATCGCCGCCTGGAGCGCGGGACAGTCGAGTGCGCCCGCGCCGGTTCCGCGCTGGTCGAGCATCACGACGCGGTAGTCGCGCTGCTCCGCGCCGACGATCTCCGGCACGCGCGGCAACGCCGGAAGGCCCGGCTGCCCGGGCCCACCGGTCAGGAGCAGCAGGACGCCTCGCGGTGCCGTTGCGTTGTCGGCTGTCGCGACCGCCAGCTTCAGCGTCCCCGGCCGGCGGCCCGAATGGTCGAGCGGAACGGTCAGGGTCGAACAGGTGAAACCGGCCGCGCCGGCACACGCATGCGGCGCCGCGAGGCCGGGGCCGGCGGCCGACGCACCGGTGCACGCGGCGACCAGGCCGAAGGCGGCGGCGATCGAGCAGACGAGGCGCACGGGCCGATGGTCGCTGGACGGCGCGAGCCCCGGCGCGGTTGAGCCGCAATCTCGATCAAGCCGCCCGGCCTCTATGATCGAGGGCGGACGCCGATGGAGCGTCCTGGCGACGGCGCCGCGGAAGCACAGCTTCCGGGCGCCTTTTCTTTTGGCGAAACGGAGACCGGGCGTGACGAGACAGAGGGTGTTGATCGCCGAGGACGAGACGATCATCCGGCTCGACCTCCGCGGGCAGCTCGAGGAAGCCGGATACCGGGTGTGCGGCGAGGCGCGCGACGGCCGGGAGGCGGTCGAGCTGGCGCGGTCGACGGAGCCGGACATCGTCCTGCTCGACGTGAAGATGCCGGTGCTCGACGGGATCGAGGCGGCACGACGGATCATGCAGGACCGCGCCGTGCCGATCCTGCTTCTGACGGCCTACACCGAGGAGGGGCTCGTCGGGCGGGCGGCCGAGGCAGGCGTCCTCGCCTACCTCGTCAAGCCCTTCGAGGCGAACGAGCTCCTCCCGGCGATCCGGACGGCCGTGGCCCGCCACGAGGAGCTCGCCTCCCTGCGCGAAGAAGTGGCCAAGCTGGCCGCCGCGCTGGCGGCGCGCAAGGCGATCGAACGGGCGAAAGGGCTCCTGATGGAGCACGAGGGGATGACCGAGGGTGAGGCGTTCGCACGCCTTCGCCGCGCGAGCCACGTGAGCGGCCAGTCGTTGAAGGTGATCGCCGACGCGATCGTCGCGGCGCTCGGCTGACGGCCAACGTGCGCATGCGCACGTTCTTGCACGCCGGCAGACCCGGTCGCTACCCTCTCCCGAGCAGCCTGTCGTAAGGCATGCGCAGACCGGCTGAACGCCGAGCTGTTTTCCCGCCGGACACCGCCGTCCGCGCCGAGGCGACGCCGCCTTCCCCGTTCATCAAAGAGGAGGCGATGTCATGAGGTATGCAGCGATCCGGCGGATCGAGCCGCCGGCACTCGAGGAGGAGCTCGCAGATCTCCTGCGCGAGGCGAAACTGAAGGACCGGCAGGCGAGGGCAGTCGCCGCAAGGCTCGGCTGGGACGGCAAGGGCGCGTGCACGCTGGCCGTCGCGGCTGCGGCCGAGGGTTACTCGCGCGAGCGCGTCCGCCAGCTCGAGGAGCGCGTCCGCGCCCATGCGCGCCGCGCCGAGGCCCCGTACACGTCGACGAAGACCGCCCTGCGGCTGGTCGAGGAGCTCGCGCCGATCGCCTCGCACGAGATCGGCTTCCACCTCGCGCTCGCCGGCGTCTCCCGACGGCCGTTCGACGTCACCGGCCTGCTGTCGGCGGCACAGATCCTCGGCATCGATCATCGCGTCGTCGACGACGACGGGATCCTGCGCTACGAGGAGCAGGCGGCATGAGGCGCATCGACGAGGACCAGCATCTGAAGGTCATGATCGAGGCGATGAGCCGCGAGGGCCGGTCCGAGCGCGAGATCGTTGCGGCAGTGCAGCAGGCGGGCGGACCCGCCTACGACCGGAAGGGCGGGCGGGGCGACTCGCCCCGGCCTCGCGGAGAGCGATCGTGAACGTAGACTCGCCTCGATGCGGATCGGAGTCCTCACCGGCGGCGGCGACTGTCCCGGGCTCAATGCGGTCATCCGTGCGGTCGCCCGGCGCTCGTGGGCCCACGGCTACGAGGTCGTCGGGGTACGCGAGGGCTGGCGCGGGATGGTGGAGCACCTGTTCGAGCCGCTCGGGCCGAGCGAGATCTCCGGGATCCTGCCGCGCGGCGGCACGATCGTCGGCACCTCGCGCACCAACCCCTACAAGGTCGACGGCGGCGTCGAGAACGTGCGCAGCGGATTCGCGCAGCTCGACTCGCTGGTCGCGATCGGCGGCGAGGACACCCTCGGGGTCGCGTCGAAGCTCCACTCCGAGTTCGGCCTGCCGATCGTCGGCGTCCCGAAGACGATCGACAACGACCTTTCCGGAACCGACTACACCTTCGGCTTCGACACTGCCGTCGCGATCTGCACGGAGGCGATCGACCGCATCCACACGACGGCGGAGTCGCACAACCGCGTGATGGTCGTCGAGGTGATGGGCCGGCACGCCGGCTGGATCGCAGTGCACAGCGGCATCGCGGGCGGCGCGGACGTGATCCTGATCCCCGAGATCCCCGTGGTGTTCGACGAGGTCGAGGCGGAGATCCGGCGCCGGCACGGACGCGGCAAGAACTTCTCGATCGTCGTGATCAGCGAAGGCTGCGAGCTTCCCGGCTCCGAGGACAAGGGCGAAGTCGATCAGTTCGGCCACAAGCTGCTCGCAAAGCGTGGCGTCGGCGAGCAGCTCGGCGACGAGATCGAGAGACGCACGGGCTTCGAGACCCGCGTCACCGTGCTCGGGCACGTGCAGCGCGGCGGGTCGCCGACCGCGCGCGACCGGATCCTTGCGACCCGTTTCGGGCTGAAGGCGGCCGACCTCGTCCAGCAGAAGCAGTTCGGTCAGATGGCGGCGCTGCGAGGAGACGACGTGGTCTCGGTCTCGCTCGAAGAGGCGACCGCCGAGTTGAAGACGGTTCCCACCGACTGGTACGACGTCGCGCGGACGTTCTTCGGGTAGCGAGACCCGAACTCAGAGCTCGGCGAGCGGGAAGCTGCGGTTGCGGCGCGGCGGCACCAGGAAGTTCTGGCGGTGCGTCGTCGAGAGAATCGAGTTGAAGCCCTGGTTGCGGTCGCGCGGGGTGAACGCGATCTCGCCCCCGGGCAGCTGGCCGTCCATCGCCAGCCGGTTGCGGCGAAAATCGTCGCACGTGGGGTTGAAGACCACGAAGTGCACCCCCGCCGCCGGCAGCTCGCCGATCTCGTCCGGCTTCACCGACCACGTGAACGGGTTGTCCAGCGTGTTGAAGTCGGCACGCACCGGGATCGCCGTCCCTTTCGGATAGACGACCCCCTCCACGGCGACGTCCCGGTCGAGCCGCGAGGTGGTCTGGATCGATGCGCTGTGCCCGATCCGCCCCGCGCTTCGGTAGCCGCTGTGCACGTCGGCCGTGCTCGAAACGTCCTGCGGGCCCTGGGGCACCGTCTGGGTGTCGGCCTTGACCTTCAGGTCGGGGCGAAACGCCGTCGCGACGCGCTCGTCGAAGTCGAAGTTGAGGTACCACGCCTCGACGTCCTCGTGAATGTGAGACAGGTGCATGTGCGTGCCGTGCACGAAGTAGTCGCTGCCGCGGAAATCGACGTAGCCGAGCGTCTCGAAGTTCGCGATCTGGCCGGGGCCCATGCCGGCGCGCTGCGTCGAGGTGAAGCCGAGAAAGAGCTCGGCCGTCTCGGGGATCAGGTCGGCGCCGGGCACCTGCGCGGCTTCGGCCATCTGCTTGGGCAGAGACCGGCCGCCGTCGAAGCCTCCGCCGGCAAACCCACGGCGAATCGACCTGAGCTCGAACAGCTTGGAGTCGCGCAGCCGCTTCGTCGCGTCGTCGATGTGCGCCCGAACGTCTGAGCGGATCAGGAAGGCGACGTCGTTCGATTCGAGCCTGGTGTCGTACGGGTCGCTCTGGAACCGCTCGGTGTCGAACAGCACCGGTTTCCCGGCACGCCGGTCCTGCGGGAGATAGCGCCGCAGGGCATCGGGAGTCAGGCGCTCGAAGTAGGGCAGGCCCCACGCCGCCGTCACGCCGAGCCCGGCGGGCGTCGCCGCGTAGTCGGCGTCGAGGCCGTCGAGCACCTCCGCGAGCGCGGCCTGCGCCGCCGACAGGTCGCTGCGGCCGGCGACGACGCGCGCTGTGACGATCTCGTGGTGGAGGGGCGGCACGAGCACCTCGACGCCGTCGCTCTTTACGACTCGAACGCCGTCGAGCAGATACTGCTCCGGGAATCGCCGGCCGGCCGCCGCCCGCTGCGGCGACCCGCCGCTCAACTGGTCGACGAGCTCGTAGATGCTGCCCGCGCCGACGACACCGGCCACGGCCCCGGCGATCACCTGCCTCCGCGTCAGCTTCATCAGACGGCCGGGTTGATCCGCACGAGCGCCCTGAGCTCCTGCTTGAGGTAGCGCACAACGTGCGAGAACGTCAGCGGCGGAGCGACATGCTCGGAGAGGGTGTAGAGGTTGCCGTCCTCATGCCACACGAGCGCAACGTGCCACTGGTCCGCGTCCTGGTTCACCGTGTACATGCGGGACCTGATTCCCCGCTCGGTCACCCAGCCGGTGGGCTGGTCGAAGCAGGGAACGTTGCGGCTGTCGACGCCGCCCGTCCTGCAGGTCGGGATCGTGGTGCGCCCTGGATAGGCGCGCAGGTTGACGTGGAGCTCCCCGCCGGCGGCGCCGCCGCCGGTCTCCTGCCAGACGAAGCTCTCGAGGTAGCTGCGATCGGCCGAGACCGAGTTGATGTTGTTCCACTTGCCGCCGAGCTTCCCGACGAGTGGATCGGGCAGCCAGCCGGGGCAGTAGACCGGCGCCTTGATCCGATTCGCGAGCTTCTGCCAGCCGGCGCGGTCGGGGCAATGGGCCTTCGGCGCCGCGACCGGCGCGGCATCGGCCTTCTTCGCACCGCCGGAACAACCCGTCGCGAGCAGCGCGCACAGCCCCAGGAGCAGGGAAAACGACAGGAGCCCTCTCACCAGGGCGCCCATGGTAGCCCGAGGCGGGCCTCGTCAGACGTCGACCGGCTGGTGGCCGACGAGCCCGCGGACGTCCCCGGCGGGGACGAGCACGGCATCGATTCCCGCCCGCTCGAGGGCGAGCACCTCGTCGCGGTTCCCCACGTCGACCTGGGCGATCGCGAGCTTGCCGGCCGGCACGTCGGGCAGCAGCTCGAGCACGGCGTCGAGCGGGTCGACATCATCGTCCGAGCCGACCGCGGTGAGCAGGAAGATCTCTGGGTCGAGGCGCTCGAGAGCGAACTCGAGCTCCTCGTCGTCGCGCACGTCGACCACGGGCTCCAGGTGCTGGTGCTGGTGCTCCTCGTCCGGCCGGATCGTGACAGCGTCGGCTTCCGTCGGCGCACCAGGGCCGATCCAGAGCAGCGGGAGGCTCGTCACCTCGCGAATGCCGGCGATCGGCGAGGAGACCGCGAGCGCCTTCGCGCCCTGCGCCTCGGCGTCTCGCGCGCCGCCCGCGTCGTCGACGCACACGATGATGGCGATGCCATCTCCCTCGGAGATGTGATGGCTGAGTCGGCGTGGACCGGGCACTGCGTGGCCGAAGCGTAACTGGCTAGAAGCCCTTCGGCGCGCTCGGCGGCAGCCGCTCGTGGCCGGCCCAGTCCGTGCGCGGCGGCGCGAACACCTCGATCAGGGTCGCCCCGCCTCGCCCCGAACGCACCGAGTGCGGGGTGTGGGCAGGGATGATCCAGGTCGCACCGGGAAGAAGCTCCTGCTCCTCGTCGCCGATCCGGAAGGTCAGCGAGCCGCCGGTGAGGATCCCGATCTGCTCGTTGACATGCGCGTGCTCCGGCACATCGGTGTCCGGCTCGATCTCGATCGCCGCCAGCGTCGCCTCGGCGCCGTGCAGCGAGCGAGAGATCAGGCCGTCCCAGACGACGTTCGGCGGGATGTCGCGGAGATCGTCGAATGCGCTCAGCTCATACTCCGATCGGGTGCCAGACCGTCTTCAGCTCGAGGAACGCGGAGATCTCGTAGAGCGATTGGCTGTCGGGCTTGCCCGAGACGATCCGCTTCACGTTCTCCGCCGCGGCCCGCTCGAGGTCTGCGCGCAGGCCGTCCGCACCCGTCACGTCGATCGCGTTGACGTCCATGTGGCTCGCGAGCCACGGTGCGAGCTCGGCGCGGTACCCGGTGAGCAGGTTGACGACGCCGCCGGGAACGTCGCTCGTCGCGATCGCCTCCGCGAGCTCGATCGCGGCCAGCGGCCGTGCCTCGGATGCGAGCGCGACGACCGCATTGCCGCCCGTGAGCACCGGTGCAATCCGTGAGACGAGCCCGAGCAGCGGCGGCTCGTCGGGCGCGATCGTGGCCACGACCCCGGTGGGCTCGGGGATCGTGAAGTTGAAGTACGGACCTGCCACGGGGTTCGTGCCGCCGAGCGCCTGCGAGAGCTTGTCGGCGAAGCCGGCGTACCAGACCCAGCGGTCGATCGCACGATGCACCTCGTCCTTGCCGGTGCAGAGCCGGGCGAGCTCCGGCACCCGCGCCTCCATCATCTCGGCGATCCGATAGAGAACCTGGCCCCGGTTGTACGCGGTCGCGGCGGCCCATTTCGGCTGCGCGCCTCGCGCCGCCTGCACGGCATCGCGCACGTCCTTGCGCGACGCGCGCGCCACGTTCTGCTGCTGGGCCTCGTACGTGCGTCCGCTCTCGCTGCGAGGGAACGCGCCCCCGATGAAGAGCTTGTACGTCTTCTTGACGGGCAGACGGGTCATGCGAAGTCGAGGTACGGCTCCAGGCCGTGCAGGCCGCCCTCCCGGCCGAAGCCCGATTCCTTGTAGCCGCCGAAGGGGCTCGTCGGGTCGAAGCGGTTGAACGTGTTCGCCCAGACGACGCCGGCACGCAGGTGCTGCGCCATCCAGAGGATCCGTGAGCCCTTCTCCGTCCAGACGCCGGCACTCAGCCCGTACGGGGTGTTGTTCGCCTTCTCGACCGCCTCGTCGGGAGTGCGGAAGGTGAGCACCGACAGCACCGGCCCGAAGATCTCCTCCTGCGCGATCCGATAGCTCTGTGCCACGTTCGTGAACACGGTCGGGGCGAACCAGTAGCCTCGCTCGGGCAGCCTGCACGGCGGCTGGTAGATCTCGGCGCCCTCTTCCCTGCCGGCGGAGACGAGCTCCTCGATCTTCTCGAGCTGCATGCGCGAGTTGATCGCGCCGACGTCGGTGTTCTTGTCGAGCGGGTCCCCCACACGCAGCGTCGCCATGCGCCGCTTCAGCTTGTCGATCACCGGCTCGTAGATCGATTCCTGCACGAAGAGCCGCGAGCCCGCGCAGCAGACGTGGCCCTGGTTGAAGTAGATCCCGTTGACGATGCCTTCGACCGCCTGGTCGATCGCGCAGTCGTCGAACACGATGTTCGCGGCCTTCCCGCCCAGCTCGAGCGTCAGCTTCTTGCCGCTGCCGGCGAGGCGGCGCTGGATCGCCTTGCCCACCTCGGTCGAGCCGGTGAACGCGATCTTGTCGACGTCGGCGTCGACGAGCGCAGCGCCGGTCGATCCGTCGCCGGTGACGATGTTGACGACTCCCGGCGGCAGCTCCGCCTGGCGAAGCACGTCGCAGAAGAGCAGTGCGGTCAGCGGCGTCGTCTCTGCCGGCTTGAGCACCACCGTGTTGCCGGCCGCGAGCGCGGGGGCGATCTTCCAGGACAACATCAGCAGCGGGAAGTTCCACGGAATGATCTGGCCGGCGACGCCGAGCGGCTTCGGGGTGCGGTTCGGGAACGCGTATTCCAGCTTGTCGGCCCAGCCCGCGTAGTAGAAGAAGTGCGCAGCAGCGAGCGGGAGGTCGACGTCGCGCGACTCCTTGATCGGCTTGCCGCCGTCGAGCGACTCGAGCACCGCGAACTCACGGGAGCGCTCGGCCAGGATGCGCGCGATCCTGAACATGTACTTCGCGCGCTCCGAGCCGGGCAGCTTCGACCAGCTCTTGAACGCCTCGCGCGCGGCTGCGACGGCGCCGTGCACGTCGGCCGCGCTCGCCTGCGCGACCTCGGCCAGCGGCGCCTCGTCCCGCGGTGAGACCGTCGTGAAATGCTCCTTCGCCGTCAGCCATTCGCCGCCGACGTAGAGGCCGTAGCGGTCCTGCAGGTGGACGACGTCGGTCGACTCCGGCGCCGGGGCATACGTCCAGTCCGTGGGGACCGGGCTCCGATCCTGCCGCTTGTCGAGCTCAGTCATTCGTGAAGTAGTCCTTCGACTGGTAGGCGCCGGTCTTCTCCTTGCGGAGCTGCATCAGGACGTCGTTGACGAGGCTCGACGCGCCGATCCGGTAGAGGTCGGGCGTCAGCCAGTCTGGGCCGAGCGTCTCGTGCACCTGCACGAGGTACTGGATCGCGTTCTTCGAGGTGCGAATGCCGCCGGCGGCCTTCATGCCCACCTTGCGGCCCGTCTCGGCGTGCACGTCGCGGATCGCCTCGAGCATCACGAGCTGGACCGGCAGGGTCGCCGCGCCCGGGAGCTTCCCGGTCGACGTCTTGATGAAATCACCGCCGGCAGCCATCGCGAGCAGCGACGCACGGCGAACGTTGTCGTACGTGCCGAGCTCCGACACCTCGAGTATCACCTTCAGGTGCGCGGGACCGCAGGCCTCCTTCACCTTGACGATCTCGTCGAACACCTTGGCATACCGCCCCGAGAGGAACGCGCCGCGGTCGATCACCATGTCGATCTCGTCGGCTCCCAGCGCGACCGCGTCCTCGACGTCGCGCAGCTTCACGTCGAGTGGGGCCTGTCCCGAAGGGAAGTAGGTCGCGACGCTCGCGATCTTCACGCTGCTGCCCGCCAGGCGCTGCTTCGCAGCCGGGATCAGGTTCGGGTAGACGCAGACCGCCGCCACCGACGGGACGTTCGGGTCGCTCGGGTCGGGGCGGATCGCCTTCGAGCAGAGCGCAGCGACCTTGCCGGGCGTGTCCTGGCCCTCGAGCGTGGTCAGGTCGCAGCAGCGCAAGGCGAGCTCGAGCGCCCACACCTTCGCGTCCTTCTTGATCGAGCGCTTCGCGAGCTCGGCCGCGCGCTGCTCGACGGCGACCTGGTCGATCGAGCCGATTCGCGGCAGCCGCTGCTTCAGCGGCAGTTCGAAGCCTCTCGGGAGCGCCGGCGCCTGGGCCATCGTGCGAGTGTAGCCCCGGTGCGAATCGACGCGGACAACCGCAGGGATCGAGGCACGGCAGCGGTCTGATTCGGACCGGTCCAGGGACAGTCCCCGGACGGGTCCGAACAAGACGTGCGGTCGGCCGTCAGAGGCCGAGCCGCTCGAGCATCGTCTGGTTGCGCCGCCATTTCGGGGCGGTCTTCACCTGCAACTGCAGGTACACGGGATGACCGAGCAGCTGCTCGACGAACGGACGTGCCGTCCGGCCGATCTCGCGCACCATCGTCCCGCCCTTGCCGATCAGGATCTGCTTCTGGCTCTCCGTCTCGGTGTAGAGCCGTACGTGCACGTGCTTGCCCGCGATCTCCACGACCTCGGCGGTGACCGCATGCGGCATCTCTTCACGGAGCAGCCGCAGCGCCTGCTCTCGCACGAGCTCGGCGATCCGCGTGTCGTCCGACATATCCGTGTCGGTCTCAGCCGGGTAGTAGAACGGCCCTTCCGGCAAGAGCGAGATCAGATCGGAGCGCAGCTCGTCGATTCCGTCGCCCGTCACGGCGCTGACCGGGTGCAATGCATGGAACTCACCGAGAGTCGAGGCCTCCTTCATCTGCGAGGCGATGTGCCCGGCCTTCAACCGATCGACCTTGTTGACGACGATGATCACCGGCACCCCGAGTGAGAACACCCGGCGCGCGACGAACCTGTCCCCCGCCCCGATCCGCTCGCGCGCGCTCACGACAAGCAGCACGAGGTCGATGTCGCTCGCGATCGTCTCGTCGACGCGGTCCTGCATCCGCTCGGTGAGCGTGTCGATCGGCCTCTGCCAGCCCGGCAGGTCGACCAGCACGAGCTGAGCATCCTCGGTGGTGTGGACACCGCGGATCTGGTGCCGGGTCGTGTGAGGCTTGTCGGAGACGATCGCCACCTTCGTTCCCGTCAAGGCATTGACGAGCGTCGACTTGCCCACGTTCGGACGCCCGGCGACGGCGGCGAACCCGGACTTCACGGTTATCCGCTCCCGGCCCCGGCCGAGCCGGCGCCTTCGCTCCCTGCCGGCTCCGCCGAGCCTACGCCGGTGGGCAGCTCCCACGTGTCGGGCAGCAGCTCGGCTGCACTGGCGGTGCCGATCGACCCGTCGGTGCGGCGGTAGGACACCTCGGGCACCCGCCACTCGTAGAGCCACTGACGGCAGGCGCCGCACGGCGACGCGCTGATCGCAACCGAAGCGATGTCGCCCGGGCGGTAGCCCGCGGTCGCCGCGGCGCCGATCGCCGTCGTCTCCGCGCACTGCGTGAGCGGGTAGGCCGCGTTCTCGACGTTCGTGCCGGTGAACTCACGGCCGTCGGTCGTGCGCACGACCGCACCGACGAGGTAGTTGGAGTACGGCGCATACGCCTTCCGTGCCACCTCCTCGGCACGTGCGACGAGGTCGCTCACGAGAACACCTGGAAGACGACGAGCGCTGCGAGAGCTCCCACGACCGCACCGTACGTGACCTCGAGCGCCGAGTGCACGCCCGACTCGACCCGCGTCTGTGCGACGAGGAAGGCCATCACGAGCGCGATCGAGGAGACCAGGAAGCGCTGCGAGTCGGAGGCGACGTAGGTGACGGCCATCCAGCCGGCGAACGCGATCGCCGCGTGCCCGGAGGGCAGGCCGCCGCGGAGCGGGGTCCCGCGGCCGGTATAGGCCTTGGTCGCGAGCACGATGATCACGGTCAGGACGAGCGCGACGAGGGTCAGCTCCGCGGGGGCCTGGCGCAACCGGTCGAGCACCGTCGACGATCGATCGGCCACCTTGCCGGCGAACACCAGGTAGCCGACGAACACGGCGTTCACCGTCGCGATCAGGACCGCGCCCGCGGCGATGTCCTTCGCGAGCTTGGCCATCGGGTCGAACGACGTCGTCGCGATGTCGATCGCCGCCTCGATCCCGGTGTTCAGCATCTCTGCGATCAGAACGAACGTGATCGAGATCAGGAGGGCGATCAGCTCGAGCTTCGTGACGTTGATGACCAGCGCGGCGATCAGGACGACGAACGCGACCGCGAAATGGATCCGCATGTTCCGCTGGGTGCGGAGGACGTGGATGATCCCTTCGAACGCGTTGTTGAACGAGTCGATGATCGTCGGTGAGCGGCGTGCCGTCATGCTCGAAGCAGCTCCCGCTCGCGCGCTTCCATCGCGTCACCGTGGTCGTAGCCGAGCAGATGCAGCAGGCCGTGCGTGAGCGGCGGGCGCCACTCCTCGCCGACCACCTGCGGGCAGAGCACGACGTCTCCGAGCGCGCGCGGCACGCCTTCATGCACCTCGTCACGGCCGTCGATCGGAAACGAGAGCACATCGGTTTCCTCGTCGATCCCGAGGTGGTCGCGCTTCAGCGCACGCATCTCGTCGGGGCCGACGAATGCGATCCCGAGCTCTCCTTCCTCGATCCCCTCGGCCTGCAGCACGCGCCCGGCCAGCTCGACCGCCCCGCCGTCGTCCACCTTCGCGCCGCTGCGGTTCTCGACTTCGACCGAGATCATCGGTTGCGCTCGTCGGTGTGCTCCTTGTAGGCCTCGACGATGCGTTGCACGAGCTTGTGCCGGACGACGTCCTTGTGGCCGAACTCGATGAAGTGGATGCCGTCGATCCCCATGAGCACGTCTCGAACGTGTACGAGGCCCGATCGCTGCTCGCGCGGCAGGTCGATCTGCGTGATGTCGCCGGTGACGACCACCTTGGAGCCGAATCCGAGCCGCGTCAGGAACATCTGCATCTGCTCCGGCGAGGTGTTCTGCGCCTCGTCGAGGATGATGAAGCTGTCGTTCAAGGTGCGGCCCCGCATGAATGCGAGCGGCGCCACCTCGATCGTGCCACGCTCGATCAGGTTGTTGGCCTTGTCGGGGTCGAGCATGTCGTAGAGCGCGTCGAACAGCGGCCGCAGGTACGGATCGACCTTCGCCATCAGATCGCCCGGCAGGAAGCCGAGCCGCTCTCCCGCCTCGACCGCGGGCCGGGTGAGGATGATCCGAGCGACCTCCCGCTCATGCAGCGCGGACACGGCGAGCGCCATCGCGAGATAGGTCTTGCCCGTGCCGGCCGGGCCGATACCGAAGGTGACGGTCGCGCGCCGGATCGAGTCGACGTAGCGCTTCTGGGTGACCGTCTTCGGAGCGATCTTCTTGCCGCGGTGGCGCCAGACGACCGCGTCGAAGACCTCCCGCACGTCCTGGCCGGCCTCGAGCGTCCCCAGCACGGCGTCGACGGTGTGACCGCCGATCTGGTGGCCGCCCTCCACCAGCTCGACGAGCTCGTCGATCACGGCGCGCGCGCTCTCGACGTGCCGGTCGTCGCCCTCAAGGGTCAGCTGGTTCCCGCGCAGGCGCACGGTGCAGTCCAAGCGCTCGCGCAGCGCGTCGAGCACGCCGTCGGAGATCCCGGCCAGCTCGGCTGCGACCGCATTGGAGACCTCTAGCGTTTCCTGCATTCACTCGAAGTGTAGGTTGCCGGGATGGCGCGCAAGTGGTGGACGCTGATCGCCGTGTGCACAGCGACGTTCATGCTCCTCCTCGACATCACGATCGTGAACGTCGCGCTGCCTGCGATCCAGCGCTCACTCGACGCTTCCTTCTCCGACCTGCAATGGGTGGTCGACGCCTATGCGTTGGCTCTCGCGACCTGTGTGCTCACGGCGGGGTCGCTGGCCGACCTCTTCGGCCGCAAGCGCCTCTTCCTGATCGGCGTTGTCCTCTTCACGCTCGCCTCGGCGGCCTGCGGCGCCGCGAACGATCCGCTCTTCCTGATCATCGCGCGCGGCGTCCAGGGGCTCGGTGGCGCGATGATGTTCGCGACGGCCCTCGCCCTGCTCTCGCAGGAGTTCCACGGCCAGGAACGCGGCACGGCCTTCGGCATCTGGGGGGCGACGATCGGCGCGGCGGTCGCGATCGGCCCGCTGGCCGGAGGCGTGCTCACCTCCTGGCTGTCATGGCGGTGGATCTTCTTCGTCAACATCCCGATCGGCATTGCAGCGATCGTCCTCTCGGCGAAGCAGCTCCACGAATCGAGCGACCCCGAGCACAGCCGCCTCGACCCCGTCGGCCTCGTGACGCTGCTCGGCGGTCTCTTCTGCCTGATCCTCGCGCTGATCGAGGGGAATCCGCAGGGCTGGACGACCTGGTGGATCGTCGGCTTGTTCCTCGTGGCCGCTGTCCTGCTCGCCCTCTTCATCGTCTCGCAGCTGGGAGACCGCACGACCATGGTCGACCTGACGCTGTTCAGGCGCCCGGCATTCACCGGCGCGCAGACCACCGCGTTCGCGATCTCCTCGTCCATGTTCGCGATGTTTCTCTACCTGACTCTCTACCTGCAGAACATCCTCGGGTTGTCACCGCTCAAGACCGGCCTGGTCTTCCTGCCTCTGAGCGTGGTGTCGTTCATCTCGGCGCCGATCGCAGGGCGGCTGTCCACACGAGTGCCGATTCGGATCCTCCTCGGCACGGGTCTCCTCCTGAACGCCGTGGCGATGTGGTCAATGAGCCGCGTCACGTCGTCGTCCGGCTGGACGGTGCTGCTGCCCGGATTCCTGATCGCCGGTGTCGGTATCGGCCTCGTGAATGCGCCGCTCGCCTCGACGGCCGTCTCGACCGTACGGCAGGAGCGCGCGGGCATGGCCTCCGGCATCAACAACACCTTCCGGCAGCTCGGGATCGCAACCGGGATCGCGGCGCTCGGCGCGATCTTCGCGAGCAAGGTCGATCCGCGCGCCTTCGCGCCGCACGCAGGGGTCGTCGCTCGCGCCTCCTTCGTGGTCGGGCTCCACGACATTCTCCTGGTG
Source organism: uncultured Thermoleophilia bacterium (assembly GCA_963826485.1). Lineage (GTDB taxonomy): Bacteria > Actinomycetota > Thermoleophilia > Gaiellales > Gaiellaceae > PALSA-600. The sequence goes on along the minus strand of CAWGXF010000006.1, from coordinate 41,174 downwards.
GGAGCCGTCGTCGCAACCTGCGGTGCCGTGCTCGCCGTGGCGCTCGTTCGTCCCCAGGACTTCGTCGCATCAGGCCCGCAGAAGGCCTAGGCGAGCTTCTCGCGTACGAGCTGGCTGACCGCCGACCCGTCGGCGCGGCCCGCGATCTGCGGCATCACGTCGGCCATCACGCGGCCCATGTCACGCATGCTCGTGGCCTTGTTCTCAGCGATCGCGTCGTCGACGATCCGCTCGAGCTCCTCCTCGTCGAGCGGCTCGGGCATGAACTCCTGGAGGACGGCGAGCTCGGCCTCCTCCTTCTCGGCACGATCTTCGCGGCCGCCGCCCCGGAAGGCCTCGGCCGCCTCCTGGCGCTTCTTGCGCTCACGTTGCAGCACCTGCAGCTCCTCGTCGTCGGAGAGCGGACGCAGAAGCTCCTTCTCGGCGGACTTGAGGGCGGACAGGATCAGCCGCAGCGCGTCCCGGCGCTCGTTGTCGTGCGCGCGCATCGCATCCTTGACCTCTTCCTCGAGCTCACCGATCAGGCTCACAGATCTCTCTCCGTCATCATCCGGCCCCCGAGGATATGCCAATGCAGGTGAAAGACCGTCTGCCCACCACCGGGACCGACGTTGACGACCACCCGGTAGTCGTCCACTCCGACCACGCGGGCGGTCTCCGCGATGAAGTCGAGCATGCGCTTGGTCTCCTCCGCGTCGAAATCGCCCACCTCGCGGAACGTGTCGACGTGGCGCTCCGGAATGACGAGAACGTGCACCGGCGCCTTCGGGTTGATGTCGTTGATCGCGACGAAGCCGTCCCCACGGTGGATGTGGTCGCCGTCGCGCACGAGCACACAGAACAGGCAGTCGTCACGCGGCTGCAAGGATTCCCTCCTCCGTGACGGCGGCGGCACGGACGCGCACGAGCTCCCCGACGGGCGCGTCGACGAGCCAGGGTGTGTAGTCGTCGCCGTACCCGCGGCCGGGGCGATCGACGAGCACGACGTCCTCCTTCTTGCAGCTCCACCGCCCCACGCAGAGATCATGTGACAACGCGCGCAGCGCGGCGCCCCGCTCCTTCTTCACGTGTGGCGGCACAGGATCGTCCTGCGCCGTGATCGTGCCCGGGCGCGGCGAGTACGGGAAGACGTGCACCTTGGTGATTCCGGCGCGCTCGATCGTCTGCATGGTCGTCGTGAAGGCGGCGTCGTCCTCGGCCGGGAAGCCGACGATCACGTCGCTCGTGAGGTTGAAGTCGCCGGCGAGCGGCGCCAGCCGCCGAAGGTACGTGTCGACGGTGTAGCGGCGCCGCATCGCGCGAAGCACACCGTCGTCCCCGGACTGCAGCGGCACGTGCAGATGCTTGCTCACAGCCGGTGTCTCACGCAATGCGGCGACGAGTGCGTCGTTCACGTGATTGATCTCGATCGAACTGAGCCGCAGACGCTCGAGCCCCGGTGTCGACCCAGCCTCGCGCACGAGCCGCGCAAGGTCGTAGCCCTCGGATCGGTCTCGGAAGCAACCGAGGTTGATGCCCGTGAGCACCACCTCGCGATGACCCTGTTCGGCGCGACGCCGGATCTCCCTCAGCACCGCGGCGGCGCTGCGGCTCCGCGATGCGCCGCGGACGAGCGGGATCACGCAGAAGCTGCAGGAGAATGAACAGCCGTCCTGGATCTTCACGAAGGCGCGAACCCGGTCGATGCGCGCCTCGGCCTGGACACAGGCGATTGCGCCCACGTCCCCGGCGACGAACGCCGCCGTCTCCTCGCTTCGCTTCGCGACCACGGTCACGCTCGGGGGCAGGCCTGCGAAGGCCCCGCCTTCGAGGTTCGCGCTGCAACCGGTGAGATAGACGCGGCTGTGTGCCCGCGCAGCACGCGCTGCAGCCTTGCGGCTCTTCGCCACGGCCTCGTTCGTGACACAACAGGTGCTGATCACGGCAACGTCGACGCGTCCGGTCCGACGTTCGACATGGCCGTCGCGGAGGAGCGCCTCACGCACCTCGTGCACGTCGGCATGCGAGACCTTGCAGCCGAGGAAGTCGACGCGGAACGTTGCCACGCCGGGAATCGTATGTTCTCAGGCCCGTTCGTAGAGGTCCGAGGCCCAGCCGCCGAGCGCGCGCCGGCCGGCATGCTCGAATCCGGGGACGCGGGGCTCCTCCGAGACGAGATACCCGGACGTGACGAGCCACGAGGCGTCGAGGCGGCCGGGAAGCAGCTCGACCGAGGCGAGCGAGATGTTCGCCACGGCCGTTGCCGCCGGCGGCAGCCGCTCGTCGGCGGACACGAGGCGCGCCTCGACCTCGACGCCGTTGGCCCGCGCGTTCTCGCGCGTCGCCTCGATCGAAGGGCTCTCGACGTCGACGGCGAGCACCGGGGCGAACCCGAGCAGCGCGGCGGCGATCGACAGCACACCGGAGCCGCAGCCGACGTCGAGCAGAGAACCGCGCTCCAGCTCCTGGAGGAACTGGAGGCAGAGCTGCGTCGTCGCGTGCGAGCCCGTCCCGAAGGCGCGGCCCGGGTCGACGACGACGGCCAGCGCATCGGTCGGCGGCGTCTCCCACGGCGGCCCGATCCAGAGTGAGCCGATGCGGACCGGCCGGTGAAACGCGCGCCACCGGTCCTCCCAGCCCACCTCGACATCCTGGGTGCGGGCGCCGCCGAAGAAATGCCAGAGGCGCTCCTCCCCACCGGCGTCCGTGTAGGCCGCGAGCTCGACTCCCTGCGGACGGTCGACCTCCTCGAAACCCTCGGGGAAGAGCTCGAGCATGGTCGCGCGGGCCTCCTCGAGCCGCTCGGGGCCGACCTCGACGGCGACTCGGCGCAGGCCGCTCAGCGGAACGCACTCTTCAGCTTCTCGAAGAAGCCTTCGTCGTGACGGTAGGTGTGCTCGTCGCTCGCGGCGTCGAACTCCTCGAGCAGGCGGCGCTGCTCCTCGCTGACCCGGCGCGGGACGGAGACGTTGACGAGGACGCGGTGGTCGCCGTGTCCGAACCCCTGCAGCACCGGCATCCCCTTGCCGCGCAGCACGCGCACCTCGCCCGGCTGCACGCCGGCGTGAAGCTCGAGCTCCGTCGGGCCCTCCAGCGTCTCGACGGTGACGGTCGCACCGAGCGCAGCCTCGACGATCGTCAGGTCGACCTGGGAGTAGATGTCGTTCCCCTCGCGCACGAAGCGCGGGTCGGGGTTCACGTGGACGAGCACGTAGACGTCACCGGAACGCCCGCCGAGCGCACCGGCGTGACCCTCCCCGGAGACGCGGATGCGCTGCCCGTCGTGGATGCCGGCCGGGACCTCCACGTCGAGCGTCCGCGGCTCCGAGACGCGCCCCGCGCCGCGGCACTCCTTGCACGGGTTGTCGATGATCTGGCCGCGGCCGCGGCAGTCGGGGCAGGTCTGCGCGCGGACGAACTCGCCGAAGAGGCTGCGCGACACCTGATGCAGGCGGCCGCTGCCCTCGCAGCGCTCACACGCCCGCAGCTGGGTGCCCGGCTCGACTCCGTCGCCGCCGCAGACCTTGCAGGTGGCCGCCACGTCGAACGGCACCTGGACCTTCGCGCCGCGCGACGCGTCGACGAGCTCGATCGCGATCTCCACGCCGAGGTCCTCGCCGCGCTGTTGCGCGGCCGCGCGCGGGCCGCCTCCGAAGACGTCGTCGCCGAAGAACGCCGAGAAGAGATCGCTGAGGCCCCCGACGTCGAAGTGCGTCGGTGTGAACCCACCCGAGCGGAGGCCTGCGTGCCCGAACCGGTCGTAGAGCGCGCGCCGCTCGGAGCTCGAGAGCACCTCGTACGCCTCGGTCACCTCGCGGAAGCGGAGCTCGGTCTCCGGCTCGCTGGAGACGTCCGGGTGCAGCTCGCGCGCGAGCCGGCGGAACGCCTTCTTGATCGTCGCGTCGTCGGCGTCGCGGGGAACGCCGAGCAGCTCGTAGTAGTCGTGATCGGTGCTCATCGGTCGTCTGCGTAGACCTCTTCGACGAAGCGGGACAGCTCGGTCGCGGCCGAGCGAACGGTGCGCAGCGCCTTCTCGTAGTCCATCCGCAGCGGCCCGAGCAGGCTGACCGCACCGAGGGTGCGGTGCCCCATGCCGTACGTCGCGCCGACGAGCGCGAGATCATGCAGTCCCGGCTGATCCAGCTCCTCGCCTACGCGCGCGAACGGCCGGCGCGGGTCGAGCCGCTGCGCGAGCATGTCGAGAAGGGCCGCCCGTTTCTCGAGCGCTTCCATCAGGCTGCGGTACGCGCCGATCTCCTCGGAGCGCATCTCGTCGAGCAGGCCGGCGGCACCGCCCACGAACAGCCGCCGGTCCTCGTCGGCGGCGTGCTCGAACGCGCTGCGGATCACGAGCAGGAAGCTGCGCTCGCGCGGCCTGAGGCTCGGCTCGTCGAACGCCACCTTGACCGCGCGCGAGCCGACGTGCGCACCTGCCAGGCGCTCGTTGAGATAGTCGGCCGCCCATGTGACGAGCCCCTGGTCGACCGGTTCCGGGAACGCGAAGCGAAGATCCGTGACGCCGCCCGTCGATGTGATCAGGACGACCATCACGACCTCGGGCTGCAGCAGCAGCACCTCGACATGGCGCACGGTGGCCGCCTGGACCGGCGGCGCCGAGACGAGGGCCAGCAGCCGTGTCACCTGGGAGAGCATCTCGGTCGTCGTCTGCAGCGCCTCCTCCACCTCGGCGCGCGCCGCCGGGAGCTCCAGCTCGAAGCCGGTCGAGCGCACCTCCGGTCGCGCGAGCAGCTCGTCCACGTAGAGGCGGTACCCCGTCTCGGTCGGCAGCCGGCCCGCCGAGGTGTGCGGGTGCGTGAGCAGCCCGATCCGCTCGAGCTCGGAGAGCTCGTGCCGGACGGTCGACGGCGACACGCCGAGACCGGCGCTCTCGACCAGCGTCTTCGAGCCCACCGGCTGCCCGGTCGACACGTACTCCTCGACCACGAGCCGGAGAATGGCGCGTTGCCGCTCGGAGAGCAGAATGTTCATGCGCACCATGGTAGGGCGCCGGTCAGGCGAGCAGGCGGGCGGTGACGCCGCCGCCGAGAAATCGGCCGCGCCGCGTGAGCGTCAACGAGCCGCCGCGCGGCTCGGCCAGCCCGAGCCCGGCGAGCCGTTCGAGCTCGTCCGCATCGATCGCCTGCTCGAGACCGCCAAGCGGCAGCGGCTCGTCCAGGCGCAGCCCCAGCATCACGCGCTCCGCCGCGCGCACCTCGGCCGGCAGCTCCTCGAGCTCCCGAGGCGGCAGCCTGCCGGCCTGCAGGGCGGCAACGTAACGGGCGAGCGAGGGTGCGTTGCGCCGGCGCCTGTTCTCGATTGTGCTGACCGCGCCCACGCCGATCCCGAGGTAGTCCCGCCCGAGCCAGTAGCCGAGGTTGTGCCGCGCGCGCAGATCCCGTCCGGCCGCGTCCTGCAACACCGTCCGGCAGAAGTTGGCGGTCTCGTACCAGCGGTAGCCCGCGGCGGTCAGCGTCTCGACGACGCGCTCGAAATAGGGCTCCAGCGACTCGGCCTGGCGTTCCAGCTCGTCTCCGTGGGCGTGCGTGAAGCGGGTGCCCGGCTTCGCCTCAAGCTCGTAGGCGGAGAGGTGCTCGGGCTCGAGCGCCAGGGCCTCGGCGAGGTCGCGTGCGAGGTCGGCGGCCCCCTCGCCCGGGATGCCGTAGATGAGGTCGAGCGAGATGTTGTCAATTCCGGCATCACGGAGACGGTACACGGCACGCCGGACGTCGTCAGGACGGGCAACGCGTCCGAGTGTCCGAAGCAGACGGGCCGAGAACGTCTGGGCACCCAGCGAGACCCGATCGACACCCGCGGCCGCGAGCAGGGTGGTGAGCTCTCGGGTGACGGTCTCCGGGTTCGCCTCGACCGTCACCTCGCCCGCGGCCGGCAGGGCGCGGAGCAGGCGCTCGAGGGCGCGAGGCTCGGTGAGCGTCGGCGTGCCGCCGCCGAGGTAGACGCTCTCGAGCCGGGAGGCGAGCAGCTCCCGCTCCAACTCAAGCTCGCGCAGGAGCGCGTCGACGTAGCCCCCGTGCTCGCCGGAACGGCCGACGACGGTGACGAAGTCGCAGTAGCCGCAGCGCGACGAGCAGAAGGGGAGGTGCACGTAGAGATGACGTACCCCGTTCACGACGCGCCGCTCACGGCTTCCTGCGGCAAGGCCGCGCGACGAGCTCGCCGCCACAGTTCGGGCAGACGCCCTTCAGCGCTTCGGTGCACGCGACGCAGAACGTGCATTCGAACGAGCAGATGCGCGCGTCGCCGTCCGGGGCGAGCCGAGCGTCGCAGCGCTCGCAAACCGTCCGCATCTCGAGAGCCACGCCGCTACCTCTTCGCCGCCTCGTTCAGGTTCAGCACCGCGAGAAACGCTTCCTGCGGCACCTCGACACCGCCGACGTTCTTCATCCGCTTCTTGCCCTTCTTCTGCTTCTCGAGCAGCTTCCGCTTCCGGGTGATGTCGCCGCCGTAGCATTTGGCGAGCACGTCCTTGCGACGCGCCTTCACCGTCTCGCGCGCGATGATCCGCGCCCCGATCGCCGCCTGGATCGCCACATCGAACATCTGGCGTGGGATCTCCTCCCGCAGCTTCTCGACGAGCAACTTCCCACGCTCATAGGCGAAGTCACGATGGATGATCAGTGACAGCGCATCGACGGTCTCGCCGCCGACGAGGATGTCGACGCGGGCGAGGTCGCCGGGCTGGAAGCCGGAGACGTCGTAGTCGAAGCTCGCGTAGCCCCGGGTGCGCGACTTCAACTGGTCGTAGTAGTCGAGGACGATCTCGGCGAGCGGAAGCTCGTAGATGAGGTGGACGCGCAGCTCCGAGAGGTACTCCAGGTGGTCGAAACGGCCGCGGCGGTCGTTGTTCAGCTCCATGACGGCGCCGACGAACTCCTTCGGCACGATGATCGAGGCCTTGATGTAGGGCTCCTCCACCTCGTCGAACGCGTCCGGCAGGTCGGCCGGGGTGTGCACCTCGACCCACTCGCCGTTCATCGGCTTCACGCGATAGGCGACGTTCGGCGCTGTTACGAGCAGGTCGAGGTCGAACTCGCGCTCCAGGCGCTCTCGGACGATCTCCATGTGCAGGAGACCGAGAAAGCCGCAACGGAAACCGAAGCCGAGGGCCTGCGAGGTCTCGGGCTCGTAGAAGAGCGCCGCATCGTTCAGTTTCAACTTCTCGAGCGCGTCCCGCAGTTCGGGATAGTCGTCCGAGTCCGTGGGGAAGAGACCTGCGAACACCATGGGCTTGACGTCCTTGTAGCCCGGCAACGGCTGGGCGGCCGGGTTCCCTTCCGCAGTCAGCGTGTCGCCGACGCGGAGCTCGGAGACGTCCTTGAGACCGGTGATCACGTAGCCCACCTCGCCGGCCGAGAGCTCCTTGACCGGCCGGTTGCCCGGCGACATGAAGCCGATCTCCTGCGCCTCGAACCGCGTCCCGAGAGCCATCGCCCGCAGCTGCTCGCGCGAACGGAAGACACCGTCGACGACGCGCACGAACGCGACCACGCCGCGGTACTGGTCGTAGGAGGAGTCGAAGATCAGCGCGCGGGGCGGTGCATCCGGATCCCCTGCCGGGGCCGGAACCCGCTCGATGATCGCGTCGAGCACGTCGGCGACTCCCTGCCCGGTCTTCGCAGAGATGCGCAGAACGCGGTCGGCACTGTCGCCGATCAGGTCGGCGACCTCGGCAGATGCAGCGTCCGGGTCGGCCTGCTGCAGGTCGATCTTGTTCACCACCGGGACGATCTCCAGGTTGTTCTCGATCGCGAGGTAGGCGTTGGCGAGCGTCTGGGCCTCGATCCCCTGGGCGGCATCGACGACGAGGAGAGCGCCCTCACAGGCCTGGAGCGAGCGCGACACCTCGTAGGTGAAGTCGACGTGGCCCGGCGTGTCGATCAGGTTGAGCTCGTGCCCCTTCCACGCGACCCGCACCGCCTGAGCCTTGATCGTGATGCCGCGCTCCCGCTCGAGATCCATCGAATCGAGAAGCTGGTCGCGCATCTCGCGCACGGAGACCGTCTCCGTCAGCTGGAGGATGCGATCCGCGAGTGTCGACTTGCCGTGGTCGATGTGCGCGATGATCGAGAAGTTGCGGATGTGTTCCTGGTCCATGAGTGCTCAGCCGCTGCGAATGCGGCTGCGCAAGGAGAGTAGCGCCTGCATCTCACGCACACGCAGCGCGCGAGCCGCCGCCAGGTACACGATGACAGCCGCCGCGAGCGCCGGCAGGAGCGCGATCAGCTGCCCGCCCAGAGAGCGGCCGAACGCCGAGTCGAGCGGCTTCCACACCGCATAGGCGACCGCTCCGGAGAGCACCGCCGCGCCGAGGACGCGGGCGAAGGAGGAGGCGATCGCGCCGAACCCGAGGCGCCCGAGCTTTCGCCGCATCAACACGAGCAGGGCGGCGGTGCCCGCGACGTTCACGAACGACGTGGCGAGCGGAATGCCCCAGATGCCGAACGGCGAGAACGCGATGTCGAGCAATGCGTTGAGAAACAGGTTGCCGAGCGCGACCGCCGTCGGGACCCAGTTGTCCTGCAGGCTGAAGAACGAACGGTTCAGCATCAGCATCGTCCCGTTGAACGTCAGCCCCAGGCAGAGCGCGGCCAGGCAGGCGGCGACCGCCGTCGTCTGCGAGGCGGTGAATGCCCCGCGCTGGTAGATCAAGCGGGTGATGGGCTCGGCGAGCACCGCGGTGACGACGCTCGCGGGAACGAGCAGAAACGAGATCTGCCTCAGCCCGAGCGAGCTCGTTCGGCGAAAGCCGTCGACATCCCGTCGCGCCGCGAGCCGCGCCAGTGACGGGAAGAGCACGGTCGCCACGGCGACGGAGAACACTCCCTGCGGCAGCATGTAGATGCGGAACGCCGCGTCGATGGTCGCCGGCGCGTTCTCGCTGATCAGCCAGCCGCCGATCACACCGTCGACGAGCGCGTTGATGTTGATCAGGCCGAGCCCCAGCGTGACGGGCAGCATCATCGTGAACACGCGCTTGACCGCGGGATCGCGCCAGTCGATCACCATCTGCAGACGGCCGTCCCGCCCGCGCAGCCAGGGGAGCGGCAGCAGGAACTGCACGACCGTCCCGATGAGGATCGAACCGGCGTAGACGTAGAGCTTGTTGTCCGTGCCGTCGACACGCGGCACGCCGAACACGAGCCCGGCAATGATCACGAGGTTCCAGGCGACAGGCGTCAGCGCGGGGATCGAGAACTCGTCGTAGCTGTTCAGGATCCCCACCACGATCCCGGAGGCGCCGAGCAGCGCGACGATCGGGAACAGCACCTGTGAGAGGCCGATCAGCAGCGGGTGGTAGTTGGGATAGAGCGGCGGCATCAACCACGGTGCAAGCAGGATGAAGAGCGCGCTCAGACCGCCGAGGCCGAGCAGCGTCAGCCAGAAGAGCGACGAGGCGACCCGCCACGCGCGCTTGCGCTCGCCCTTCTCGAGCAGGTCGCTGAAGACCGGGACGAAGGCCGACGAGAGCGCCGCGTCGGCGACGAGCGCACGGATCGTGTTCGGGACGAGGAACGCGATGTTGAACGCGTTGACCGGCCCGTCGACGCCGAAGTAGTTCTTGGCGACGATCTCCCTGAAGAGGCCGAGCACGCGCGAGATCCCGGTCGCGAACGAGAAGATCGCTGTCGAGACGGCGAGACGACGGACCGGCCGCTCGACGACCGGCGTTGCCGCCGGGCCCTCGATCCCGCCCGGGCCGCTCGTCGTGGTGTCGTCGGCCACTTGGGACGAACGTTACGCGCGAGGGCGGGCGGCGGGCACCCTCTGCTACCCTTCGCGCGCCCGCCGGAGCGGGCATTTGTTCGCGATATGCCCAATATCAAGCAGCAGAAGAAGCGTGTTCGCACCGCCGCCGAAGAGCGGCTGGAGAACCTGCGCTACCAGTCGACGATCAAGACGCTGGCCAAGCGCCTGGCGGCGACCGTCGAGGCAGGGGACGCGGCCGCGACCGAGGAGGAGCACCGCGCGCTGGCGAAGCTGATCGATCGTGCGGTTGCCCGGGGTGCCCTGCACCGGAATGCCGGCGCCCGCAAGAAGTCGCAGGCCGCGAAGATCGCGGCCGGCTCCGGCTCCTAGCCTCTCCCGCCGCCGACCGCCCAGCCCCGGCTCAGGCGGGCACGGTGATCTCGACGAGCGCACGCTCGAGCTCGAGCTCGTTCGCGAGCCGGGAGCCACCCTTCAAGGCGCGGTCGAGCTCGGCCAGCCGGATCAGCGCGCTGTCGAGCTCCTCCGCGCTGAAGTTGCGCACCTGCCCGAAGAGCTTCTGGGCCGGGAACGGGTGGCGCAGGCCGAGGAGCGGGGCCGCCTCCTGCGGCGACATCCCCCGCTCGTCGAGGCGATGCGCGAGCCGCGCGCGGCGCACGTGATTCGTGATGCTGCCGACGAGCTTCGGAATCGTGCGCGAGCGCGGGTCCGGCGTATGGTCGAGCATGCGCTCCGCTGCGCCGAGCACTCCGCCGACATCGCGGGCCCCCCAGGCGTCGGTCAGCGTCCACGGCGGCGCGTCTGCACGCGGGGCGACGAGCGCTTCAACGTCGGCCTCGGTCACCTCCGCCCCGTTCGCCCAGACAGCGAGCTTGTCGACCTCGCCGGCGAGCTCGTAAGGATCGTCGCCCACGAGCTCCGCGAGCAGGCGGCAGGCTTCGGGCTCGACCTTTGTCTGCTGCAGCTTGAATTGGTCGGCGATCCAGCGGGCGACCGCCTTCACGACGACGTCCCAGAGGAGGAGCTCGCCCTTGCCGGCGACGGCCTTCGCGAGCGGCGAGTCCTTCCTCAGCTGGGCGCCGACGAGCGCCAGCGTCGTGCCGGGCGCGGGAGCCTTCAGGTAGTCGGCGACCGCCTTGGCGTCCGGCGCCTTCCAGACCTCGACCCCCTCGACCACGACGAGCCGCATGCCTGCTCCGAAGAGGCCCATCACGTTGCAGGCGGCGACCGCGTCGTCGCCCGTCGTGTCGGCGGCCTGGAGCACCTCGACCGCGTCCAGGTCGAAGCGGCTGCGCAGCCGCGCCAGCGTGCGGTCGACCTTGGGACGGTCGGTGCCCCCGATCAGGTAGGCCGGTTTGAGCTCGTCCGCCATCCCCGCCAAGCATAGGCGGCGACGACGAGCGACCCCGCGGCGGCGAGCGCTGCACCGGGGCCCCGCGCCTGGGCGACGGGAATCGCAGCGACGAGCCGCGCGCAGAGCGCGATATACGCGGCGACCCACCCGTTCAGCCAGGCGAGTCCCGCCGCGAGCTGCGGCACGACGGGGTCGACGGCCGCCGCCGCGAAGGCGAGACCGAGCAGCGGCCCGACGGCCGGCTCGACGAGGGCGTTCGCCAGGATCCCGAGCAGCGGAACCGCCCCGAACTGAAGCCAGAGGATCGGCGCGGTGGCGACGCTGCATGCCGCCGAGACCGACACCGCCGCACCGAGCGACCTCGGCACCGGGTAGCCCTCGAGCATCCGCACGAGCGGGCCGACGGCCAGGAAGATCGCGATCACCGCCGCGAACGACAGCTGGAACCCCGCATCGAAGACGGTGTACGGGTTCCACGCGAGCAGGACGACCGCAGCCAGGAGCAGGATGTGCCAGGGGTCGCGCTCGCGCCCTGCGAGCCACGCGATCGAGACGGCGGCCCCGGAGACCGCGGCCCGGATCACCGAGGGCTGCGGCCCGACCGCCAGCACGTACGCGGCGATCGCGGCGAGCCCACCGAGATGGGCCCACGCGCGCGGGATCCCGAGCAGGAGGGAGAGACCGAGCACGCCGGCGACGAGCAGCACGACGTTCTGGCCGCTGACCGCCAGCAGGTGGTAAAGCCCCGAGCGCCGGAAGGCGTTCTTCAGGCCCGGGGTGAGCCCGTTGTCGTCCCCGAGCAGCACTCCCTCGACGAGCGCGCGGCGTTCTCCCGCGAGCCCGGGTGCCGAGGCGCGCCGCAGCCACCTGCGCACACGGTCGCCGACGCCGCCGATGCCGCCCCGGCGTCCGGTGACTGTCCACTCGTCGACCTTGAGGACAACGTGGACACCCTGCCGGCGTAGCCAGGTGCGCTCATCGAATCCGTGCGACGGTCCACGTGGGAGCCGGACGACGGCGAGCAGGTTCACGCGGGCGCCCTGCGGCGGTGCGCGGCCGAGCGGCAGCTCGAGCTGGACGGGCTCGTCGACGCGACGCGTGCCGAACCGCGAGACGCGCGCGAAGATCCGCTGCTCGAAGGTTCCCACGCGCGGCTCGGCGGTGATCACGGCCGAGACGCGAGCCGCGCGATCGACCTCGGCGCGCAGCGGGCTGCGGTCGAGCGCGTCGAGGCGGGCGCTGCCCCACCACCAGCCTGCGGCCGCGACGAGGAGCGCACCGACCGCGAGCGTGGCCCGGCGGGGCGTCGCGGCGAGCACGAGCAACGCCGTGGGCGCGAGCCACCAGCTCGCCCCCGGCTCGACCCGCACGAGATCGGCGAGACAGAGCCCGGCCACCGCCGCCGCGGCGACGACGTGCGCGGGGAGCACTCCTCTCACGGGACGACCAGCCCTTGCAGCTCGGAGATCCGCGCCGGGCCGATCCCGGGGATCGCATCGAGCGCGTCGACCGACGTGAACGCACCGTGCTGCTGCCGGTAGGTGACGATCTTCTCGGCGGTCACGGGGCCGATGCCGGGCAGCGTGTCGAGCTGCTCGGCGGTCGCCGAACTGAGCGAGACGGGACCCGCGGAGGCAGGCCCGGCAGCCCCGCCCGCAGCGGCGGCTGCGGCGCCGCGCGCGGGCACGAGCACCTGCTCGCCGTCGGAGACGAGTGCAGCGAGGTTGACTCCGCTCCGTTCGGCGCGCCGGGTCAGCCCACCGGCCCGCGCGATGGCGTCGGCCACGCGCGCGCCCTTCGGCAGGCGGACGAGACCGGGCCGGCGCACTGCGCCTGCGACGTCGACGACGAGTGCAGCCGCGGCCGGAGCGGCGGGCGTGGGCGTACCGGTGGGCGCGCGAGCCGTGGCTGCCGGGACGATCGGCGCCACCTGGACCGCATCCGGCGCGCCTCCAGCCTCGGCATGGCGCCACACGACGACGGCCACGATGACCGCGAACAGGGCCACGGCAAGGAGCCGACGAGTGGGGACACCAAGCGGAAACGAGAGCACGCGTTCACCGTGCCGGCCAAGACGTCACGCGTGGGAAACGCGCGTGTGACGAAAGAGCGACAACGCGCCCACAGCGGGTGGGCGGCCGCCCCTAGATGATTGATCGGGAATTCAACGCCGCCCCGGATGGGGGCCTGCACACGGCGCATTGCGCCCGCCGCGCCCGGCGCCAAGGCCCACCGGCCTTGACCCCGGTCGCGTCGACCACACTGCTTGGTGCAGACCCTCCCCGGAACACCGTCAATTACCGATCAACCATCTAGACGACGATGTTGACGAGCTTGTCCGGCACGACGATCACGCGCCGCTCCGCGCTCGTCAGATGCGCCTGCACCCGCTCGGATGCGTGGGCGCGGGAGATCAACTCGTCCTCGGACAGCCCGGCGGGGACCTGGATGCGGTCGCGCACCTTGCCGTTCACCTGCAGGACGAGCTCGATCGTCTCGTGCAGCAACATCGCCTCGTCGTAGGCCGGCCACGGCTCCTTCCACAGCCGCGACGTCCGGCCGAGCACGCCCCACAGCTCCTCGGCCACGTGCGGGGTGTAGGGCTGCAAGAGCGACACCGCCGTCTCCGCGGCGAAGCGGGCCGCCGGGTCGCCGGGCGCCTTCGAGAGCTCGTTGACGAGCTCCATCACCGCGGCGATCGGCGTGTTGAAGACGAAACGGCGGTCGATGTCGTCGGTGACCCGTGCGATCGTCTCGTGCGCCTTGCGTGCGAGGGGCGTCGCGACGCCGGCCGGCGACGGAGGCTGGGCGGCGGCCTCGTGCACGACCCGCCATAGACGCCGGATGAAACGCACCGTGGCCTCGATCCCATCCGGGCTCCAGTCGATGTCCTGGTCGGCAGGCCCCTGGAAGAGGATGTAGATGCGGATCGCGTCGGCGCCGAAGCGCTCGAGGAGCTCGTTCGGCGAGACGCCGCCCTGCGACTTCGACATGCGCTTGCCGTCGAGCCGCACCCAGCCCTGGTGAAAGAGCCGCTGGAACGGCTCCCGGAACCCAACCAGGCCGAAGTCGTTCATCGCCTTGACGAAGAACCGCGAGTAGAGGAGGTGGCCCTTGGCGTGGTCGATGCCCCCGATGTACTGGTCGATGGGCATCCAGTAGTCGGCGATCTCGCGGTCGAACGGCGCGTGATCGTTGTTCGGGTCCGTGTAGCGCAGGAAGTACCACGAGGAATCGACGAAGGTGTCCATCGTGTCGGCCTCGCGGCGGCCCGGCCCGCCGCAGATCGGGCACGGCGCGTTGATGAACTCCTCGTTCGAGGCGAGCGGCGGCTGGCCCTTCGGCCGGTAGTCGTCGACCTCCGGCAGGAGCACCGGCAGATCCGACTCGGGCACCGGGACCGCTCCGTGCTCGTCGCAGTAGATGATCGGGATCGGAGCGCCCCAGTAGCGCTGCCGCGAGAAGCTCCAGTCGCGGAGCCGGTAGTTGATCGCCGGCTTCCCCTTGCCGTGGGCGCTCAACGACTCGACGATCGCGCGCTTCGCCTCGTCCGCCGGCCGCCCGTCGAACTCGCCGGAGTTGATCAGGATCCCGTCGTCGCCGATCACCGGCACGATCGGCAGGTCGAACTCCTCCGCGAACTCGTGGTCACGCTCGTCGTGTGCCGGCACGGCCATGATCGCGCCCGTGCCGTACTCCATCAGCACGTAGTCCGAGACCCAGACCGGGATCTGCGCCCCGTTGACCGGGTTGGTCGCATAGCGGCCGGTGAAGACGCCCGTCTTCCTCCGCTGCTCGCGCTCCTCGGTCGGCCGGGCCGCAGCGATGCGCGCGTACGACAGCACCTCCTCGTCGCCGGTGAGCTGCTGCACGAGCGGCGACTCGGGCGCGATCACGAAGAACGTCGCACCGAACAGCGTGTCGGCCCGCGTCGTGAAGACCGGGATGTCGAGGTCGAGCTCCTCGACGCGGAAGAGGATCTCCGCGCCCTCGGAGCGCCCGATCCACGAGGTTTGAATCTTCTTGGTCCGCTCCGGCCAGTCGATCGTCGCCAGATCCTCGAGCAGCGCGTCGGCGTACGCGGTGATCTTGAAGAACCACTGCGCCATGTTCCGCGCCTCGACGACGAAGCCGCAGCGCCAGCAGCGCCCGTCGACGACGTGCTCGTTCGCAAGCACCGTCTGGTCGTTCGGGCACCAGTTGACCGGCGCCTCCTTGCGATACGCGAGGCCGTGCTCGTACAGCTTCAGGAAGATCCACTGCGTCCAGTGGTAGAAGGTCGGCTCGTGCGCGGAGACCTCGCGCTGCCAGTCGATCGCCCAGCCCATGATGCGCATCTGGTGGCGGATCGCCTCCATGTTGCGCTCGGTGCTCTCGAGCGGATGGCCGCCGCCCTTGATCGCAGCATTCTCCGCGGGCAGCCCGAACGAGTCGAAGCCCATCGGCCGCAGCACGGTGAAGCCGTGGCGGCGGCGGAAATGCGTGACGACGTCGCCCAGCGTGTAGTTGAGCACGTGGCCCATGTGCAGGCTCCCGGACGGATACGGCAGCATCTCGAGCATGTAGAAGTGCTCGTCGGGCGCGTCGCCCGGCGTGGGGTTGTCGACGTGGAATGCCTGCTCGGCCTCCCACACCTCCTGCCACTTCCGCTCGATCTTCTGTGCGTCGTATGCGTCCATGAGCTCCCTAGAGACGAAAAAACCTCTCGAACGAGAGGCCTGGGGAAGCCGACGCGGCTCGCGCCGCGGTGCTTCCTACTTCACGTAAGCAGCAGTTCCACTGGGCGCATCCTAGCCACGCCGGCGGTCGGGCCACCAGTTCCAGTCGCCGAGCAGCGCCATCAGGCTCGGCACGAGCAGCGCCCGGATCAGGGTCGCATCGATCGCGACCGCGAGCGCGATCCCGATCCCCACCTCCTTGACGATCAGGATCGACGAGGTGGCGAAGGCGCCGACGGCGACGCAGAAGAGAAGCGCGGCCGAGGTGACGACCCTCCCGGTCCGCTCCAGCCCGAGCGCGACCGCCTCGCGATTCTCGAGGCCGTCGTCGTGCGCCTCCTTGATCCGCGAGAGCAGGAAGACGGCGTAGTCGGTCGCGAGCCCGAACGCGATCGCGAACAGGAGCGCGGGCTGCGTCAGCTCGAGAGCCCCCTGGCTGTGGTAGTTCAGCGCTCCCTGGAGCCGGCCGTCCTGGAAGATCAGGACCAGCAGCCCGAACGCGGCCGAAAGCCCGAGCACGTTCATCAGGAGCGCCTTCAGCGGCAGCACGAGCGACCTCGTCACCGCATAGAGGAGGCCGAACGTGACGACCGCGAGCAGGCCGAGCGCGGCGGGCAGGTGACGAACGAGGCTGGAAGCCGTGTCGAGGTACCACGCCGTCCGCCCCGCAACCGCCACGCCGGGAAGACGCCGGATCGCGCGCACGAGCGTCTTCGCAGGCCCGCTCATCGCGGAGGCGCGCGGGATCACCTCGATGTCCCAGAGGCGCGCCCCGAGCCGCTGCGGCGGCGGCACCGAGGCGATCCCGGGCAGACGGCGGATCGCCGCCAGCGTCGGCGCCGGGTCGGTGACGCTCGCCGCGATGTGGATCGGCGAGTCGGCTCCGGGCGGGAAGTGCGCGCGCAGCGCATCCTCCGCCGCGTGGGAGTGCGCGCTCGGCGGCAGCACGCTCGCATCGACCCCGACGAAGCGTGCGTTGAGGAACGGCAGGCCGAGCGCGATCAGCACCGTCGCGGAGGCGACCGCGATCGGAAGCGGGTAGCGCATCACCCAGTGCGCGAACCGGTACCAGCCGCCGCGCTCGTCGGGACGGGCCGCGCGCTCGGCGGCCCGCTGCCAGCGGGCCGGCGCGAGCGCGTTCACCTTCGTGCCGAGCAGGGCGAAGAGCGCCGGCAGGACGGTCAGCGCGACGAGGCCGGCGAGCGGCGCGACGATCAGGCCTCCGAGCGCCATCGAGCGCAGAAAGCCGAGCGGGAACACGAACAGTGAGGCGAATGCGGCCGCCACGGTGACTGCGCTGAAGGCGACGGTCCGCCCGGCGGTCTCGAGGGTTGCGCGCAGGGCCGCAACGCCCTGCCCGTGCCGAACGAGCTCCTCCCGGTAGCGCGACACGAGCAGCAGGCTGTAGTCGATCGCGAGGCCGAGGCCGGCGCCCGTGACGAGGTTGAGCGCGAAGACGGAGATCGGCGTGACGTCGTTGAGCACGCGGATCAGGGCGAGCGTGATCACGATCGAGAGACCGCCCGCGAGCAACGGGAGCGCGGCGGCGACGACGCCGCGAAAGACCCAGAGCGCGAGCAGAAAGAGCAGTGGGAAGGCGATCAGCTCCGCGCGGAAGAGATCGTGCTCCGACTGCGACCGCACCTCCTCGTTCGCGACGGCCGTTCCTCCGACCTCGCCCGGGAGCGTGTCGGCCAGACGTTTCGCGACCGCGGGATGCTGACCGGTGCCGGCCCGAAACGACGCGGTCACGAGCACGAAACGGCCGTCGGGCGAGATCGCCGCGCGCGGCTGGACGACGGCGATCGCCGGCTCGCGGCGGAGCTGTGCGGCTGCGATCGCCGCCTGCACCGGGCGGGCCACGACGAGAATCGACGGGCCGGGGATGATCCCGGCCCGGCTCGTGAGCAGATCGAGCGTCCGGAAGCTCTCCGACGAACGGTCCTGGAAGTCGTCGTCGCTCGAGCTGAGGTGGCGCGCGGTCGACGCACCGAAGAAGACCGCCACCACGGCGACTGCCGCGGCCACCGCGAGGATCGTCCATGGACGGCGCGCGGCGAGATCGGCCAGGGCCCGGAACATCGCCCGGCAGCGTAGGCAGAGCGGGGTAGCCGCCGCTTGCGCAGAATGCACGGTCATGCAGCAGCTCGACCTCTTTCCGGACACGGTCGATCTCGAGAACGGCGAGCTCGTCCTCGGCGGCGTCCGCGCGACCGACCTGGCGCGCGAGTACGGCACTCCCGTCGTCGTCTACGACGAGCAGACGCTCCGGAACCAGGCGCACGCCTATCTCGAGGCGGCGCCGGGCGCCCTCGTCGCGTACGGCACGAAGGCGTTCCCGTCGATCGCGGTGCTGGAGCTCTTCGTGGCGGAGGGGCTGGGCGCGGACGTCTCGACCGTCGGCGAGCTCGAGTTCGCCCTCCGGGCCGGAATGCCGGGCGAGCGACTCGTCGTGCACGGCAACAACAAGGAGGACGAGCTCCTTCGGCGCTCGGTCGAGGTGGGCGCGCTGATCGTGCTCGACTCGCTCGACGAGCTAGGGCGCGTGCGTGCCGAGGGAGGAAGCAGGTTCCTGATCCGCGTCACACCGGGGATCGAGGCGGACACGCACGAGGCGGTCAAGACCGCGCATCACGGATCGAAGTTCGGGCTGCCGCCCGACGATGCCGTCGAGGCTGTCCGCCGTGCGCCGGAGGCGGCGGGCCTGCACGTTCACGTCGGCTCGCAGCTGATGCATTTCGGTGCGGCGCTGATGACGGTCGACTGGATCGCCCAGTTCGCCGCGCGCCTGCGCGCCGATTTCGGCTGGACCCCGGGCGTGGTGGATCTCGGCGGCGGGCTCGGCGTTCGGCACGTGCGCGAGGAACCGACGTTCACGATCGGCGAGTTCGTCGGCGGCATGGTCGGCGAGCTGCAGCGGGCGTTTCACCTCCAGGGCCTGCCTCCGGCCCAGCTGATCCTCGAACCGGGCCGGTCCCTCGTCTCGCGCGCCGGCGTCACGCTCTACACCGTCGGCGATGTCAAGCGTGCGAGCGCCGCAACGACCTACGTGACCGTCGACGGCGGCATGTCCGACAACCCGCGCCCGGCGATGTACAACGCGCGCTACACGGCGCTGCTCGCCGGTCGCGCCGACGCCGAGCCGACCGAGGCCTATTCCGTCGCGGGCAAGCACTGCGAGTCGGGTGACGTGCTGATCGAGCGAGTCGAGCTGCCCACCCCCCACCGCGGCGACATCCTGGCGGTGCCGGTGACCGGCGCATACACGCTCGCGATGTCGTCGACGTACAACGCCGTTCCGCGTCCCGCCGCGGTGCTCGTCACCGACGGGCAGGCTCGGCTGATCCGCCGGCGCGAGACGGTCGACGACCTGCTCGCGCTCGAAGCCTGAGCTAGAAGATTCGGTAGGAAGCGCGTGACAGGAAGACGCCGTGATGCGCACGGTTGGTGCAGGTCAGCCCGGTGATCCGCGATCTGCACGTGTACGGGCCGTGACGCCAGGTGCGCCCGTAGGCGAGCGTGACGTAACGCACCGGCCCCATCACGAGCAGGCCGCCGCTGCAGGTGATCGCCCCGCGTCCCGCGGGCGTCAACTCGAAGCCGTGCCAGTCGAGCCCGTTCGGAGGCGCGGCGCAGCGTCTCTGGAGCCGGCCACGGTAGGCGGACTGCACGATGTCGCAGTGAAGCGCAGCCGGCGTCGCAGCACACGTGATGTTGTGCGACGGTGTGCGCACGCCCGGGATCGGCGCGGCGGCGATCCGCTGCGCAGGGACGGCGGACGGGACCGCGATCGCCAACGGCGCAATGATCGCCCCGAGGGCGAGGCTGACGCGTTTCCGCACGGCCGGAAGGTACCCGCACTGCGGCCGCGCCGCGCCGCGGCGAACCACGTCCGAACGAGGCGCAGAGGACGCTACATGCGTGCGCGCAGCGCGAGCACGTTGGCGACGAACGGCTTCGTCACCTTGTACAGCCCATGCTCCCGCACGGCCTGCTCGCCCTGATACCAGGCGGCGAGGGCAAGCCGCTCGTCGCCGTTGAAGACCTGGAGGAGGTGCCGGAGGTAGAGGATCCCCACCTCGATGTCGCCGTCCACGGTGTGCGGGATCGACCGCCCGACGAGGACGTCCTGCACATACGCCCGCGTGACCGGCAGCGTCTGCAGCACGCCGCGCGCACCGGCGTCCGAGACGATGCGCGTCTGGAAACCGGACTCCATCCACGCGAGCGCGCGCACGAGATGCGGGTCGACCCCGAGCCGGGCCGACCAGGTGTCGAGCTTCGCGCGCACGTCTGCGCGCGACGCGCTCAGGCCGGCCGTCGAGACCGGGATCCGCAGGCGCTGGTCGAGGATGATCGGCTTGGCCGGATCGATCTTGTTGGCACGCGCGAGTGCGGCGATCGTCGTGCCGTTGCTCTTGGCGATCGCCGTGAGCGTGTCGCCCACGACGACGATGTGCACCACCGCGGCGGCCACCACAACGCGATGAACGCGCACCGGCACGCGGTCGTGCTTGACGATCGCCGACAGCGTGCGCGGGCCGACGACCGCATCGACGCTGAGATGCATCTGCGCCTGGTAGCGGCGCAGCGCCGCCGCCGTCTGCTTCCCCATGTAGCCGTCGAGCGCGCCGGAGTACACGCCGCGCCGCGTGAGCAGGAACTGCAGCACCGCCACGTCCCAGCCGAAGTCGCCGCGGCGCAGGACCCGCGAGCCGAAGAGCGGCTGGCCGAGCGGGCCGAGCGCAAGGCGCGTGCGGGTGTCGGCCGGCCCGACAGGCAGCCGGTGCGCACGCTGGAACGCATGCACCGCCGCCGACGTGCGTGGGCCGGCGATGCCGTCGATCCGGGCGAGATAGAGGCCGTGCGCGCGCAGGGCGACCTGCAACCCGGCGATCTGCGGGTTGACGCCGGCGTGAACCGCCGGAACGGCCGCCAACGCTCCGACGGCGACGATGAGCGCGAGCAAGCGACGCACGAGAGCAGGACCTTTCGTCCCGCCCGGCGCTCCTCCTGCACGCGCAGAGCTTCTTAAGCCCGTCTTAGCCGGACGACGACCGGCACGGCGAGCATCGCCGCGACGAGCACGGCCCCGAGAAAGAACGTGGTCGGCCCTCGCCCACCGGCGTGGACGTCGGGGAGCAGCCCTGCCAGATCCGGCATGTAGACGATCAGGAGCGCGCCCAGCACCCCGCCCCAGATCGAACCGAAGAGCCCGACGACGGCGCCGACGAGCAGGAAGAGCGAGAGCGCGACGGGGAACGTGCCCGGGCCGACGTGGGCGATGTTGATCGCGAGCAATGCTCCCGCGGCGCCCGCGAACGCGGCGGAGATACCGAAGGCGGCGACCTTGTACGCCGCCCGGTTGAGCCCGGACGCGGCCGCCGCGAGCTCGCTGTCCCTGATCGCGCGCAGCGACTGCCCGAAGCGCGACTCGACGAGTCCCCAGGCAACGAGAAAGCACAACACCGCCACCGTCCAGGTGAGCAGGTACAGCCAGGCGCCGTTCGTCAGCCACAGGTAGCCGTGCCCGTGCCAGGTCTGCGTCGGCAGCCCCAGCAGCTCGATGCCGGACGAGCCGCCGGCGAAGTGGTCGAACTTCCGCGGGATCGTCGGGAAGGCGACCGCGATGCCGAACGTGGTGAGCGCGAGGTAGAGCCCCGGAATCCGCAGCGCAGGCACGCCTGCGAGGAGGCCGATCCCGCCGGCGACCGCGGCCGCGATCGGGATCGTCTTCACGTCCTGCACGCCGTGGTTCGCCATCAGGATCGCGGTGGTGTAGGCGCCGATCGCGACGAACGCACCGTGACCGAGCGAGATCTGCCCGCTCGCGGCGAGCACGTCCAGGCCGAGGATCGCAATGAAGTAGGCGCCGACCGTCGCAAGCTGCGTCAGGCGGAACGACGAGAGCAGGAACGGCAGGACGACGAGCGCCGCGATCCCGACCCAGAATCCCCACAGCTTGGCGGCCGTCATGCAGGCCTCGTGGAGGCGCCGCCGAAGAGCCCGGCGGGGCGCACGAGCAGCACGGCGAAGATGACGGCGAGCGCGGTCGCGAGCCGTAGCTCGTCGTCGATCCAGTGGACGTAGGTGCCGGTGAGCTCGAGGAGCACGCCGAGCACGAGCCCGCCGACGACCGCGCCGACGGGCGAGTCCATCCCGCCCAGCGCGGCGGCGGCGAACGCGTAGAGCAGGACGCGCAGCATCATGTTCGGCTCGAGGAGCAGCGACGGCGCAG
This sequence comes from uncultured Thermoleophilia bacterium, assembly GCA_963826485.1. Classification (GTDB taxonomy): domain Bacteria; phylum Actinomycetota; class Thermoleophilia; order Gaiellales; family Gaiellaceae; genus PALSA-600. The sequence continues at coordinate 19,162 of CAWGXF010000006.1, read as the reverse complement.
CCAGCACGCCCGCGACCCCGCCGAGCGCGGCGGCGAGCCCCCAACCCACCGCGAGCATCGCGCCCACGTGGATCCCGACCAGCCTCGCCTCGACCGGGTTGTCCGCGGACGCGCGCAGGCCGAGACCTGTCTTCGTGCGCATGAAGAACAGACCGACGACGAGGAAGCACGCGACCGAGACGGCGAGCACGCCGACCTCCTGCTTTGAGAACCCGGCGCCGCCGATGTGGACCGCCGCTCTGGAGAAGGGGCCTGCGAACTGCCGCGCGGCGCCGCCCCAGATCCAGGTTGTCAGCCCGTTGACCGCGATCAAGAGGCCGACGGTGAGGAGCACGATCGCAACGAGCGGGCTTTCCTGCAGCGGGCGGATCAGAACCTGCTGGACCGCGACGCCGCCGCCGAACGAGAGGATCAGCGTCGCCGCGAACGCAGGCCAGAACGACCAGCCGTGGTCGATCAGCGTCCAGCACAGAAAAGCGGACAACGTCGCGAGCTCGCCCTGCGCGAAGTTGATCACGCCGCTCGCGCGGTGGACGATGACGATCGCAAGCGCCAGCAGGCCGTAGATGCCGCCGCTCGAGAGGCCGGTCACGAGATGCTGCAGGAAGCTCGTCACGTCTCGCTCGCAAGTCCGGTCTGCGACAGAAACCAGGCTCCGGCATCCCTCTGCACGTCGGCCGCAACGCCGCCCAGCGCGACACGCCCCGTCTCGAGCAGGAACGCATGCTTGGCCGCACCGAGCGCGAGCGCGGCGTTCTGCTCGACGACGACGATCGTCGTCCCGGTCTCGTTCATGCGCTGCAGCGTGTCGAAGATCTCGCGCACGATCGGCGGAGCAAGACCGAGCGACGGCTCGTCGAGCAGCAGCAGCCGCGGCTTCGCCATCACTGCGCGGCCGAGCGCGAGCATCTGCTGCTCACCACTCGACAGGGCTCCTGCCCGCTGCCGGCGCCGCTCGTAGAGCCGCGGGAAGTACTCGAACACGTGCGCGAGGTCGCGCTGCGACGTGCCGCGCTGTGTCCAGGCGCCGAGCCGCAGGTTGTCGAGCACCGAGAGCGTCGCGAACGTGCCGCGCCCCTGCGGCACATGCGCGACGCCGCGGCGCGCCATCAGCTCCGGCGTGCGGTGAAAGAGCCTGCTGCCTTCGAGGATCACCTCTCCGGTCGTCCTCACCGTGCCGGAGATCGCCCGCAGCACCGTCGTCTTGCCCGCGCCGTTCGCGCCGAGGATCGCGACGAAGTCGCCGTCCTCGACGCTCAGGGTGACGCCGTGCAGTGCACGGATCTCGCCGTAGCGCGCCTCGATGTCGCGGAGCTCAAGGAGCGGCAAGGCGCGCGCGTCACGCCGCCGTCGGCTCGGCGCCCAGGTACGCCTCGATCACCGCCGGATCCCGTTGCACCTCTTCGGGCGAGCCCTCGGCGATCGTGCGGCCGAAATCGAGCACGTGGACCCGCTCGGCGATGCTCATCACGAGGCCCATGTGGTGCTCGACGAGGAGCACCGTCAACTCGAAGTCGTCGCGCAGCTTCTCGATGAACGAGCCGAGCGCCGAGACCTCTTCGTGGTTGAGCCCCCCGGCCGGCTCGTCGAGCAGCAGCAACCGAGGCCGTGCGACGAGCGCGCGTGCGAGCTCGACGCGCTTCAGCGTGCCGAAGGGCAGGCCGGCAACCGGCCTGCTCCTGACGTTCGCGATGCCGACGTATTCCAGCACCTCCAGCGCGCGCGCACCGACGTCCCCCGAGCGGAACGGCTTCGTGCGCGTGTGCGCGCCGACCAGCACGTTGTCGAGCACGGTCATCGTGCCGAAGAGCTCGACGTTCTGGAACGTCCGTGCGATCCCGCGCCGGACGACCCGGTGCGCCGGCGTGTGCAAGAGCGTCTTGCCGGCGAACTCGAGCTCGCCCGCGTCCGGCCGGTAGAGACGCGTGATCACATTGAAGAGGGTCGTCTTGCCGGCGCCGTTCGGGCCGATCAGCCCGACGATCTGCCCCTGCTCCACGTCGAGCGACACCTCGTCGATCGCGACGATGCCGCCGAACCGGCGGGTGACGTTGCGAATGGAGAGCAGCGCCATCGCGCTGAGCTTACAACGCCGCCGGATCGGTCACCGGCAGCCCGCAGGCGAATCGCTCGCACACGTACACGGCGGTCTGCCCTGCGATCTCGGTCCGTCCCTCGAGCAGCGGAATGCCCTCCGCAGGCCCGAAGGCGGCCACGTCCGTGGCCGAGGCCGCGTCGAGCGCCGCCCGCGCGACCGGCGCGTCGGGGGAACCGACGATCGCGAGCTCGCGGTGCGGTGCGAGGTGCTGGTCGAGCGCGACGAGGGCCCAGCCGAACGCCGACGGCGAGCGCGTCAGCGAGCTGCGGAGCAGGCGCAGCACCGAGACGCCGCGGCGCTCCAGCTCGTCGTCGCCCCAGATGCGCGAGAGCCGCAGCAGCACGTAGGCCAGCATCGCGTTGCCGCTCGGTGTCGGGTGGTCGTCGAGCTCCTTCTTGCGCGCGACGAGCTGTTCGCCGTCGCGCGGACTCTGGAAGAAGCCGCCGGCCTCGTCGTCGGCGAACAGGTCGACGGCGAGCGTCGCGAGCCGGTGGGCCTCGAGCAGCCAGTGCGGGTCGCCGCTCGCCGTGTGCAGCTCCATCAGGCCGTAGGCGACGTCGGCGTAGTCCTCGAGGTACCCCGTTCCTTTCGCAACGCCGTTCCGCCACGTGCGGTGCAGCCTGCCGTCGGCGCTCGAGAGGTCGTCGAGGAGAAAGTGCGCCAGGGCGGTTGCGGGCTGGAGCCGGCCCGCCTGCGAGAGCGCCGCCAGCATCAGGCCGTTCCAGGAGGCGATCGCCTTGTCGTCGCGGAGCGGCTTTGGCCGCTGCTCGCGCACCGCGAGGAGCTGCGCGCGCGCCTGCTCGTCGAGCTCGCCGCGCAGGACGAAGCGGCCGTGCTCGAACGGCTCCAGCAGCTCGTCCGGCGCGCCCTCGCCCGGGGCCCAGGTGAAGGTCAGCCCCTCGACGCCGTCGGTGTCGGCATCCTGAGCGGAGGCGAAGCCGCCGCTCTCGAGCGCGAGCTCGCGCAGCACGTAGTCGATCGTCAGGTCGGCCACACGCCGGTAGCGCTCGTCGCCGAAGCGGCGGGCGGCGTGCACGTACACCGAGGCGAGCTGCGCGTTGTCGTAGAGCATCTTCTCGAAGTGCGGCACGAGCCAGCGCTCGTCGACGGAGTAGCGGTGGAAGCCGCCCCCGACGACGTCCCACATGCCGCCGAGGATCATCGAGTCCAGGGTCAGGCCTGTCATCGCCTCCTCGCCACGGCGGATCAGGAACTCGAGCACCGGCGCCGGCGGGAACTTCGGCCGGCCGCCCCAGCCGCCCCACTCCGGGTCGAACCCGCCGCGCAGGTTGCGCTCGGCCTCGGCCGCCAGCTCACCCTGAAGCGGCTCGGGCGACGGCTGCAGCCGCGCGCCCGCGCGAATGTGCTCGGCCAGGTTCGCCGCCGAGCGCTCGACCTCGCGTCGCTGCTCCTCCCAGGCCTCCGCAACCGACAGCAGCACCTGCTTGAACGAGGGCAGCCCGTGCCGCGGCTCGGGCGGGAAGTAGGTGCCGCCGAAGAACGGCTCACCGGCGGGGGTCAGGAAGACCGTCATCGGCCACCCGCCCTGGCCCGTCAGCGAGACGACCGCATCCATGTAGACCGAGTCGAGGTCGGGCCGTTCCTCTCGGTCGACCTTGATGCTGACGAAGCGCTCGTTCATCACCTGGGCGGTGAGCGGGTCCTCGAACGACTCGTGCTCCATCACGTGGCACCAGTGGCAGGCCGCGTACCCGATCGAGAGCAGGATCGGGCGGTCCTCGGCGCGCGCGCGGGCGAGCGCGTCTTCGCCCCAGGGGTACCAGTCGACCGGATTTTCGGAATGTTGCAGAAGATAAGGAGAGGTTTCCCCGGCCAGGCGGTTCACAGGGAAAGCGTAGGTGCGACGCGCTGGTTCCGTGCACGTATGGTGGATGAAACCAGCGAGGAGAAGAGGAGACCATGAGACGCATCGCGATCGCAGTCGCAGCCGCCGCAGCCGCCCTCCTGCTCGCGGGCTGTGGCGGGAGCAGCAAGTCGTCATCGACCACGACCACATCGACGACGACCTCTTCGGGCGGCAGCTTCACGGCAGCGCTCGTGAGCGACATCGGCAAGTTCACCGACAAGGGCTTCAACCAGAACCAGCTGAAGGGGCTGCTGTCGGCAAAGGCGAGGCTCGGCGTGAAGACCCTGGCCCTGCAGTCGAACTCGACGAGCGACTACGCGCCGAACTTCAACTCGGCGATCCGCAAGGGCGCGAAGCTGGTCATCGCCGCCGGATACCTGCTCGCGCCGACAATGGCGACCTACGCGAAGAAGTTCCCGAACGTCGACTTTGCGATCACCGACTACACGGTGCACACCTCGCCGTTCGCCGACAAGCAGGGCAACGTCCTGCCGGCGTTCAAGAACGTCGAGGGGCTGACCTACAACGCAAACGAGTCGGGCTGCCTGGTCGGGGTGCTGGCGGCCAAGATGGCGCAGAAGATGGGCAGCAAGACGATCGGCGCGGTGGGCGGCATCAAGATCCCGCCGGTCGACATCTGGATCGCCGGCTATCGGTATTGCGCCGACAAGGCCGTCCCGGGGACGAAGGTGCTGGTGCAGTACTCGAACGACTTCGTCGCGACCGACAAGTGCCAGACGGTGGCCCAGAACGAGATCGCCCAGGGCGCGAAGGTGCTCTTCCAGGTGGCGGGCGGCTGCGGCCTCGGCACGCTCAAGGCGGCCGACAATGCCGGCATCTGGGGGATCGGCGTCGACGTCGACCAGTACCACGATGCCAAGCGTGTGCTGACGAGCGGCGTCAAACGCGTCGACAACGGCGTCTTCCAGGCGATCCAGCAGGCGAAGGCCGGCAAGTTCCAGGGCGGCTCCGACCTCGTCTTCAACCTGAAGAACGGCGGCATGGACGTCGGCCGGATCAACCCGACCGTCCCGAAGTCGTACATCGCGCTGATGAACGCCTACAAGGCGAAGATCATCAACGGCACCCTCACGGTCCCGACCGGTCTCTAGCCGAAAAGTGAGCCCTGAGGCGCCCGCTCGCGGAAGGACTCCGCGGGCGGGCGCCGAAGTCCCGGTCAGGCGCTCGAACCGAGCTCGGCGGCGAGTCTCGGTGGCGCCTACTGCGGACGATGGCCATTCGGTTCACACGCCCAACATTTGCGGCCGCATTGCTCATTGCGGTTGTGACCGCGACCTCGGTCGCAGGTGGCGCCGGCGCCTCGCAGCCGAGCCGCACCCGGTTTGCGGGGATACCGGATGCGAACGGACGCTACGCGGGCTGCTACGACGTCTCGACCGGCGCGCTCAGGCTGGTGCGCGCGAGCGAGGGATGCGACACGACGAGCGAGCGCCGCGCGGCCTGGAACAGGCGCGGCCCGCAGGGATCGGACAGGCGCGGCAGGCGCGCAGGGTAGCCGGGGCAGGGCAGGGGCAACCGGCGCCGCGGGCGCCGCGGGCGCAACCGGCGCCGCGGGCGCCGCCGGCCCGGCGGGAGCGACGGGGGCAACGGGCCCGGCCGGCCCGGCCGGACCGGCAGGCGCAAAGGGCGGGGGCCGGCAGGACCGGCGGGACCGGCCGGCGCGACCGGACCGGCCGGAGCGACAGGGTCCTGCGGGGCCCGCGGGGCCGGCAGGACCGGCGGGCGCAACCGGCGCAACCGGCGCAACCGGAGCAACCGGCCCGACCAGGCCGCAGGGCCCGGCCGGCCCGGTGAGCACGCAGGTCGTGAGCAGCGCGACGACCTCCACCGCCCCGACCCCGAACAACACCCTCACGACGGCGACGGTCAGCTGCCCGGCGGGGAAGATCCTGCTCAGCGGCGGCGGAGAGGTGACGACGACGGCGTCGCAGTCGAGCCGCGCCATCCTCGCCTCCTCGTATCCGAGCGGCACGGCGGCCTGGACGGCCGTCGGCGTCTCGAACGCGGCGCTCGGGTCGGGTAACACGATGACCGTCACGGCCTACGCCGTCTGCACCGCGTAGGCGGCCTGCCTGAGAGACTCGGGGGCATGGTCCCCCCGCTCTCCGAGCTGTTCGGTCTCGACGGCCGGGTCGCGATCGTGACCGGCGCGTCCGGCGTGCTCGGCGGCGAGATCGCCCGGGGCCTGGCCGCGGCGGGCGCGCGGGTCGGCCTCCTCGCACGGCGCCGCGAGCGCCTGGAAGCGCTCGCCGACGAGCTCGGCGGGCAGGCGCTCGTCCTCGAGGCCGACGTCCTCGATGCCTCACAGCTCGAGGGCGCACGGACGAGCGTGCTCGACCGGTTCGGCCGGATCGACGTGCTCGTCAACGCGGCGGGCGGCAACGTGGCCGCCGCGACGCGTCGGCGAGCGGTCGTTCTTCGAGCTCCCGCCGGCCGCGCTCGACGAGGTCGTCCGCCTCAACTTCCACGGCACGCTGCTGCCGTGCCAGGTCTTCGGAGCGGCGATGAGCGGCGGGTCGATCGTCAACATCTCGTCGATGGCCGCGCAGCGCGCGCTGACGCGCGTGGTCGGCTACGGCGCCGCCAAGGCGGCGGTCGAGAACCTGACGCGCTGGCTCGCGGTCGAGCTGGCGCCGCGCGGCGTGCGCGTGAACGCGGTCGCCCCCGGCTTCTTCGTCGCCGAGCAGAACCGCGCGCTGCTGCTGGACGAGTCCGGCGCGCCGACCGCGCGTGGCGAGCGGATCATCGCCGCGACACCGGCCGGGCGCTTCGGCGAGCCGGGCGAGCTCGCCGGCACCGTGATCTGGCTGTGCAGCGCCGCCGCATCGTTCGTCACCGGCGTCGTCGTGGCGGTCGACGGCGGCTTCGGCGCCTTCAGCGGGGTCTAGCCGAGTCGATACGCGCGGCGAACGAGGCCGTGGGCGAGCTCGCGCGCCAGGCCGTCGGCGTCGCCCTCGTCCAGGAAGCCCGCCTCGACCTTGCGGGCGAGCCAGCCGCAGATGCGGCGGCGCCACAGGTCGTGCCGCGCGGGCAGCGCAGTCAGGGCGCGCGCGTCGTCGACGAACCCGGCGAGGTTGTAGAGCCCCGCCGTCTCGGTCACCCGGTCGAGGAAGCGGTCGATGCCGGCCGGGCTGTCGTGGAACCACCAGGGGCAGCCGAGGAAGACCGAGGGATAGTGGCCTGCGAGCGGGGCGAGCTCGCGGCTGTAGGTGCTCTCGTCGAGCGTGAAGAGGATGACCGCGAAGCCCGGGTCGTTGCCGCACGCCTCGAGCAGCGGCCGCAGGCCGCGCGTCCAGTCGGTCGCGACCGGGATGTCACCGCCGATGTCGCGTCCGAACCGCCTCGCCAGCGGACACGTTGTGGTCGCGCAGGCTGCCGACGTGGAGCTGCATCACGAGCCCGTCGTCGCAGCTCATGCGCGCGAACTCGTTGAGCATGTGCGCCTCGAAGCGCCGCGCGTCGGCGTGGGAGACGTTGCCCGCGAGCGCCGCCGCGAACAGCGACGAGGCTTCGCGGTCGTCGAGCCGGGTGGTGTCGGCGCTCGTGGCGGCGTGATCCGTCGCGGTGGCGCCGAGCGCCTTGAACGCGGCTCGTCGCGCGGCGAGCGCCGCGACGAATCCCGGGTAGTCGCCGATCTCGCGGTCTGCTGCGGCCTCGAGGCCCGACAGCGCGGCGCGCCAGCCCTCGCCGTCGAGCGCCACGACCGCGTCGGGACGGAACGTCGGGCGGATGCGGGCTCCGTGCCCCGACTCGACGAGTGCACGGTGGCCTTCGAGCGTCGAGCCGGCGGCGTCGGTGGTCGAGAGGCACTCGACCCGGAAACGGTCGAGCAGCGCCAACGGCGCGAACGCCGGGCTCGCGAGCTGCTCCTCGACCCGTTCGTAGATCGAGTCCGCCGAGGCCGGGTCGAGCCGCTCCTCGATCCCGAACACCGTCGCGAGCGTCTCGCGCAGCCACAGCCCCGTGGGCGTGAGCACGAAGAGGTGCAGGTGCTCGGCGAGCAGCCGCCAGACCGCGCGGTCGTCGACGTCGGCGGCCCCGCCGTCGCGCGCCCGGAGCCCGGCCCGCTCGAGCGGCACGCCCTGCGAGTAGAGCATGCGCACGACGTAGTGATCGGCGGTGACGAAGAGGCGCCCGGGCGGGTCGAGCCGCGCAACGGGGTCGGCGAAGAGCTGCACGTCGACGTGCCCGTGCGGGCTCACGATCGGCAGGCCGGCGACGCCGCTGTACAGATCGAGCGCGAGCGGTGAGGCCTCGAGGTAGCGGTCGGCGCTCAGATCCGCCACAGGCCGAGCCCCGGATCCTGGATGTCGGCCGTGTCGGGCGGGAACCGCTCGAGCGCCTCGTCGAGCGCCAGGTACCGGAACCCGGCACGCTCGACCTCGTCGCGCGAGAGCTCCGGCCCGGGCGCGTAGGTGACGCTGAAGCGCCCTTCGGTCGACCCGTGGATCAGGTGCGCCACGGCCGCGAGGTTCGCAGCCAGCTCGGGGTCGTCCGCCATCGCCCGCAGCGCCGCTTCGCGCCCGCGGTAGCCGTGCCGCCGGATGAGCGCGTCGACGACGGGGTCCTCGCCGAAACGCGAGACGCCCGGAGCGACGACGAAGAGCTCGCCCCCGTCCGCCATCGCGAGCCGCGTGCGGTAGATCGCCTTGTTCCCGAGCCACGTCGAGCGGTACTCGACCGGGTCGAGGTGGACGACGCAGCGGCGAAAAGGCGCCTCGAGCGTGATGATGTTCACCTCGGCCGAGAGCGCTGCGGCGGCACGGAACGCGGCACCGCCCGAAGAGCGGGTCCCGCCCTCGCCCGCGAAGACGGCGCGCAGGAGCGGGCCGTCGCGGCGGCCTTCGACGACGGTGAGCACGAAGAGCACGCGGCAGCGCGGTTCGAGGAAGCGGTCGAAGCCGCGGTCGAGCAGCTGCCGAACCGGCGCGTCGGCCCGGCCGAGCGTCTGCTCGATGCCGTGGACGGCGCTGAGGAAATGGCTGCGCTGAATCGTCTCCGCGCCCCCGAGCCCGATCGAGACGTGCTTCGTGTAGCCCCCGAACCCGGCCACCTCGTGCGGCACGACCTGGCCGACGGAGACGACGAGGTCGTAGGAGCCGTCGACGAGCACCCGGTTGACGGCGAACGGCAGCGCGAGGCCGAGCGACAGCCCGGCGACCTCGTCGACCTCGTCGGCGGGCAGCTCGCCGACCGTCGTCACGTCGTCGCGCCAGCGGTGGTGCAGCAACGCGGCGGGATCGATCGCGTCGCCGAACATCAGCCGCGACTCGGCGGGGCCGAGCGGCTGATGCGTGCCGAGCGCGGGCATGACGGCGACGCGCTCGACCTCGCCCGCGAGCAGCCCGGCGAGCTGCGCGACGATCTCCCCGGCGCGCGAATGCAGGCGCGTCTGGTCGGGCGGCACGAGCAGCACGCGACGCGCGCCCGTGCCCGCGACCTCGCCTGCGAGGTCGCGCACGAACGCGCGCAGCTCCTCCCTCGTGACACGCGTGGCCGGGCCGCCGGAGGCGAGGAGCGGTTGGACGGCGACCGTCGGCACGCTCGCAGGATAGCCCGCCTGCTCGGCGGCGGTCGCACGGCCATCGCGAGGCTCGTGCCTGCCGCCGCGCGCTTCGACGTAGAGCGGTGAGCGCTTCGCTTCGCGTCATGGTAGGCGTCGACGTCGGCGATGCTCACGCCGCAGGCGATCGCCTATGCCTCGCTCGCGGCGCCCCGCCGGACGGCGGGGTTCTCGCGATCATCACCGCGGCGAGCGGCAGGCGCTGCTCGGCACGTCAAGGACTGTCGGTCGCGCCCCAGCTCGACCCCCGCGATCACCGCGCGTCGATCGTCACCGCAGCCTCGGAGGCCGGGCAGGTGCCGGGCCGCGAGCAGGCCGGCGATCGACGCCGAGTCGAAGATCGCGTCGGGGACGTCCGGCGCCGCGGCTGCTCGCCGACTTCATCGAGACGCTCCAGGCGATCCCCTTGTCGACGGGCATGCATCGACATCATCGTCGGCCAGAGCCGAGCTCGCGTCGAGGCGGAGCCGAACAGTTCGACGAGGCCGGACGCTGCTCTCGCTCCGAGAAGACGCACCTGCGTTCGGGGCTGGTCGGTCGCCTTCCGCGAACGGCGATCGCCCCGCCGCCGACGGCGGCCCTGCGTCGTCGTGGGAGCGTGCTCCGTGTCGCACGAACCGCAGCACGGGCGTCGCCGTCGTTGCCGACCTGCCCTCGACGCTGCCTTCGCTCGCCCTGCCGCACATCGGCTTCGACAACGTCTCGCTCGTCTGGGCGGCGGCTCGCGCTCGCGTACATCTCGACCGCCGCGACGACGGCGAGCCCGAGCGTCCACCCCGAAGTCGCCCCGAGCCGGGGCCGCCGTCGGGAGGCAGCGGGAACGGGCTGAGCGACCACGCCGCGGTACTCGAACCCGGACCACGATCCCAGTCCGACGAAGACGAGCGAGCCGATCCCGGCCGCATCGGCCCGGCAGCAGCACGAGCGCGAGCATTTCGGCCCGCCGAGGCCGGCCGCCTCGATGATCAGTACCGCACCGATCACCGGCGAGCCGAAGATCGCCGAGACGGCGGCGAAGCTCCCCGCGGCGGCCATCAGCGTCAGCACCTGCTGCGGCGCGTCCGGCCGCACGAGCTTCGTGATCAGGATGCCGAGACCGGTCCCCGACCGCGATCAGCGGCGCCTCGGCCCGAGCACGAGCCCCAGGCCGAGCGTCGCGACCCCGGCGAGCAGCACACCCGGCAGGTCGGCCGGCCCGAGCGGTGCGCCGCCTGCCTTCAGACCCTCGGCGGGCACGTGCCCGCCCCGGCCCGGAAGCCGTACGATCGCGAATGCGGTCAGCAGGCCGGCGAGTGCGAGCCACGGCAGCGGCCACCAGAGCGGCGCCTCGTCGTAGCCGAGATGATGCGGCAGCGTCTCGTAGACGCCGACCTCGAGCTCGTGCACGCCCTCGAGGAAGAACCACGAGACGACGGAGACGACCAGCCCGACCACGGCCGCGAGCACGAGCAGCACGCGATACGGGCGGCTTCGGATCAGCGCCTTGGGGTCGGATGAGAGAGGGAGGTCGCCGGCGTCGCTCACGAGTCCTCGCGACCATCGCACGCTGGGCGGCTGCCGTCCATCGCGGCAGCCGGGCGAGATCATCCAGATGAGATGAGGAATGCCGCCCGCGCGTTCTCCATCGTCACCACCGTGAGACGTCGGTGAAGACCCCGCCCGTTCCGGCGCGCGCGCGCCGCGCCTACGACTGGGGCGCAGCCGCGGCCGAGCGGGGGCAGCTCTGGATCGCCAACCAGGAGCCGTCCTCGCGCAAGGGCGCGACGATCGGCTGGGTGCGGCGCTACCAGGCGGCCGACGGCCAGCTCTACGCCGTGCTGCTGAGCGCCTACTTCTTCCTGACCATGATCCCGGTGGTGCTCGTCAGCGCGAGCTACGCCTACAACGACCCGACCGCCCTCGCCGTCCGGCTCGAGCACCGGCTCGGGCTGCACGGGCAGACCGCCGCGCTCTTCTCGACGGTGATGGTCGGCGCCGGCGAGCACCGGCTCTCGGCCGTCGCGATCGCGATCATCGATCTCTTCTTCTTCGGGCTCGGGTTCGCGCGGGTGTACCAGCTCGTGCAGGCACGCTCGTGGGGCCTCGACCTGCGCAAGGTGATCACCGACCAGGCGCGCTACGCCGAGGTGCTGGCGGCGATGGTCTTCGGCGTCATGCTGTTCGTGGTCCAGACCAGGGAGCTGACCGGCCGGCCGGCCTGGATCGGCTGGGTGCTCGACATCGGCTGGCTCGCGCTGCTCCTCGTCTTCTTCGTCTGGGCGCCGCGGCTCCTCCTGCATCACCGTGTCCCCGCGCGGGACCTGCTCCCGGGCGCCGTCTTCACGCTGCTCGGCCTGGTCGGGCTGCGCCTCGTGTCGTCGCTCCTCTTCACACACTGGCTGAACTGGTACTCGACCACCTACGGCGCGTTCGGGATCATCATCGCGGTCTTCTTCTGGATCATCCTCATCGGAACGCTGCTGGTGCTCGCCGCCGCTCTCTCGCCCGCGCTCGCCCAGCGCCGCGACCTGCTCGAGGGCCGAACCGTCTAGAGGGCGAGCCGCCCGCCCGCTTCTCCGATGCTGAGCGCGGCCGTCCATCTCATCCCGTATGCCCTGATCGCGACCTTGAGCCCGCTGGGCTTCGCGGCGACCGTCACGGTGACGCAGACGGGCCGGCTGAAGGCGCTCGGGTTCGCGGTCGGCGTCGTGCTCGGCCAGTTCCTCGCCTGCACCGCTCTCGTCGTGATCGGCGCCGAGGCGACGCCGAACCGGACGAAGGCCTACCCGACCGTCGAGCGCACTGCTCGAGCTCGGCCTCGGTGTCGCCCTCCTGTGCCTCGCGATCGCGGTCCACCGCCGGCCGGAGCTCGCGGGCCGCTCCTCGAGCGGCCGGTCGCAGGCGGCGCTCGAACGGCTGCGGCAGGTGCACGTCGCGACGGCGTCGGCGGCCGGCGTGCTGCTCGGGATAGGCGGCGCTCGAACGCTTGCGACGGGTGCACGTGACGACCGCGTCGGCGGCCGGTGTGCTGCTCGGGGTCGGCGGCCCGAAGCGCCTGGTCCTGACCGCGCTCGCCGCGGCCTCGATCACCGCGGCGGGGTCACCGGCTCGAACCAGGCGGTGCTCGTCGGCTGGTACGTCCTGCTCGCGACGCTGCTCGTGTGGCTGCCGGTGCTCGCCTACCTGCTGCTCGGCAACCTGGTCGTCGCCTGGCTCGACACGGCCCTGCGCTGGCTCGGACGTCACACCCGGCCGGTGACCGTGTACACGCTCGCCCTGATCGGCGCCGTGCTGATCGTCGACGGCGCGCGCCTGCTCTGAGCGCGGCGGCGGTCAGCCGCTGTTCGGCAGTGCCTTGCCGAGCGCGGCCAGGGTGAGCGGCCCGACGATGCCGTCGGCCGCCAGGTTGGAGGCGGTCTGGAAGCGCATGACCCCGGCCTCGGTGAGCGGGCCGAAGTCGCCGTCGACCGGCCCCGGCGCGTAGCCGAGTTGTGCGAGCGCCTGCTGGAGCAGCTTGACCTGGGAGCCCTGGCTCCCCGCTTTCAGCGTCGTCGTCGGAAGCGCCGCGGGCGTCTGACCGCCCTGCCCGGACGGTGTCGTCGTGGTCGTCGTGGTCGTCGTGGATTGCTTCGTGGATGTCGTCCGGCCGGGGGCCGTCGTCGGGGCGGTGGGCGTCGTGGTGGGAGGCGGCGCGCTTCTTGCCGTTCGAGAAGACGCCGGCCACGGCGAGGCCCGCCACGATCAGGCCGACGACGACCACGGCGCCGGCGGCGAGCTCGCGCGGAGCCGACGGTTCGGCCGCCGACGGGGCCGGGGCCGCCGTGTGCGGCGGCGGCGGATCGGGGCTCGTCCGCCCGCGTCGGGAGCTCGGCGCTCCTTGCCTGCGGGCTTCGCCTGGGCGCAGGGGCGGCAGGCTCGGCGAACCAGTCGTCGGGATCGGGAGGCTGTGGCGGTTCGCGATCGGCGATCGGCCAAACCTACAACGAACGGCCGACGGTCAGGCGATGCGGTCGCCGCGAGCCGAGTGCGATATGACTGTCGCGCTCGACCCAAACGAGCAAAGGAGACGCGAATGAGCACCGGCACCATGGAGGTCTTCGTGGCCACGTACGCCACCGAGGACGGGGCCGCGGCCGCGGCCAAGGACTTCAAGGCGGCGCAGCGGGAAGGTGCGATCGACCTGATCGACGCCGCGGTGATCGTCCACACCGCCGAGGGAAAGGTGAAGTTCGACGAGACCGCCGATCCGAGCGGCAAGAAGTGGGCGAAGCGGGGGGCGATCGCAGGCGGCGTCGTCGGCCTGATCTTCCCTCCCAGCATCATCGTCTCGGCCGCCGTCGGCGCGGGTGCCGGCGGGGTGTGGGGCAAGGTCCGCGACAAGGGCTTCAAGGACGACGACCTGAAGGAGATCGGCAACAGCCTGCCGCCGGGCTCGTCGGCGATCATCGCGGTCGCCGAGGACCGGATGGTCGCGCAGCTGGAGCGCTCGCTCGACGGCTACCAGAAGATCGCCAAGCACGCGGTCTCCGCCGAGGCCGCCGCGGCGATCGTGGCCGAGGTCGACGACGACTCCGCGTAGACCGCCGCCGCGCCGCCATGCAGGAGACGGCGGGCGTGAGCCGTACTCCCGCCACGCCCGCCGTTCGCTGTCTACTCGTGACTCGTGGTGCCCGGGGCGTCCGGGCCGTCGTGGTCTCGGCCGTGGTCGTCTCGGACGTGGTCGTCCTGGGCGTCCGGGCGTGGAGCACGGCGGTGCTCGTCGTCAGCGTCGATCCGTCGGCGCAGCCGGCGCCGAGGAAGGAGACGGTCTGTCCGTCGCTCCCCACCGAAACGGTGACGACGTCGCCGGTGTGGAAATTGCTGTGCCTGCCGGCATGCGTGACCGTGACGGTGAACGACTGCGGTGCGGCAACCGTTCCCACGACCATCGCCCTGGAGCATTTCTGACCCTTGGTCGCGTTCTTGCCGTCGCGGCCGTGGTGGCCCGAGTCGGCGAGTGCAAAGGATGCCGTCGTGCCGGCGACTGCGACGAGCGCCAGCAACACGATCTTGAGCTTCATACGAACTCCATTCCGTGGCGAGGTGGATATCCACGGAGACCATCGACACCCGGAGGCCGGAAGCGCGCCCCTCGGACGAGGGACGAGAGGCACGGTGCGCACCCGACTCGCGGCGAAGCAGCGAGAATCCGCCGCTGTGAGCCGCCAACGCTCGATGGCCCTCTGCTTCGCGCTCGGCTCGACGTGCTTCCTGGTCGGGCCGTTTCCCGGCTACGCCCAGCTCGTCGGAGGCCGGGCGGATGCGGTCACCTTCTTCGTCGGCTCGATCCTCTTCACCGCCGGCGGCGCGCTGCAGACCCTGATCGCGCTCCCCGACCGCAGGACGCCCGGCGCCGGCCGGGCGGCGTGGCTCGCCGCGACCATCCAGTCGGCGGGGACGCTGTTCTTCAACGTCACGACCTACCAGGCGCTGAACACGGCGCTCTCCGATCCGAGCTACGACCGGCTGGTCTGGCGCCCCGACGCCCTCGGCTCGATCTGCTTCCTCGTCTCCGGCGCGATCGCCTACCGCGCCTCGCCGCGCCACGGCCTGCTTCCGGCGCGCGGCCGGGCGGGCTGGTGGGAGGCCGCCGTCAACCTGCTCGGCTGCATCTTCTTCGGCATCTCCGCGGTCGCGGGCTACCTCGTCCCCTCGACCGGCTCGATCCTCAACCTGGCCGCGGCCAACCTGAACACCGCGCTCGGAGCCGCCTGCTTCCTCGCCTGCGCGCTCGCGACGCTCCTGACCGACCGCACGTTCAAGTCGCCGCGGCTGCGGCGCCTCCACGAGCTCGAACACGACGTTCAGCGTCTGAGCCACGTCTGAGCCACGTCTGAGCCACGTCTGACCCGCGTCAGAGGCAGGCCCTGAGCGAGGCCATGGTTGAATTGGACACGGTGAGCGGCGTCTTCCATGTCGACGAGGAGTCGTACGACGACTTCATGGGCCGCTACTCGGTCCGGCTGGCGCCGCTCTTCGCGGACTTCGCCGGCGCCGCCGAGGGAGAGCGGGTGCTCGACGTCGGCGCCGGCACCGGCGCGCTGACCCGCGAGCTCGTCGCACGCGGCGCGACCGTCGTCGCGGTCGAGCCGTCGCCCGAGTTCACCCGCGCGCTGCGCTCGCGCTTCCCTCTGATGGAGGTGCACGAGGCGCCGGCCGAGCAGCTGCCGTTCGCGGACGACAGCTTCGACATCGCACTTGCCCAGCTCGTCGTCGCCTTCATGGCGGACGCGGCCGCCGCCATGCGAGAGCTCGGCCGCGTCGCACACCGGGTCGCGATCTGCATGTGGGGCATCGAGGAGGTGCAGATGTTCGCCGCGATCGACAGGACTGCGCGCGCGATCGGAGCGGACCGCGGCCAGAGTGCGCGCCGCTACCGCACCCCGCAGGAGCTGCACGACCTGCTCGCGGGAGCCGGCCTGGCGAACATCGAGCTGTGCGAGCTGGACGTCACCGCGTCGTACGGCGACTACGACGAGTTCTGGCGTGCTCTGAACCGGCAGGTCGGCCCGGCCGGCGCGTGGCTGCACGGCCTCGACGACCGAGCAGCGTGGGCTCGCGCACGACGATCTGCACGGGCAGCTCGGCAGCCCGAGCGGCCCGTTCGAGCTGCACGGCCGTGCGTACGGCGCACGCGCGACACGCTAGATCGAATGGCGGTTCGCGCCTATACTCCGGCCCGAGCGTGTCTCCACCCCAGTCGCGAAGGAGCGTTTCGATGAGGCGGATTCCCTGGCTGTCGGCGGCGGTTGTTGCGGCGGTTGCGCTGCTCGGCGCGACCTGGGTCGCGGAGGCCTCCTCGGCCTCGAGCCGGGCCGCCTCGGCGAAGAGTAAGGCGAGTGTCGGCGGGAAGTGGTCCGGGCGGTACAGCGGTGCGTTCTCGGGCACGTTCAAACTGACCTGGAAGCAGACACGGACGAGCTTGCACGGTTCGATCCACCTGACGAGCCCGCCCGGCACGTACGGCATCAACGGCAGCGTGCACGGCAAGTCGATCACGTTCGGAGCCGTGGGCGCCGGCGCCACCTACACCGGCAAGGTGTCGGGCAAGTCGATGTCGGGCACGTACAAGAGCCCGGCCGGCGGCGGCAAGTGGAGCGCCCACAAGACCTCCTGACCGGCCCTGGCGGGCGACGCGCGTCGTGAACCACCTGCGCTCGGTCTGAGCCCGCGGCTCACCTGACGCGCAGCTGGAGACTGAAGCGCCGCCCGGGCGGCGCCCAGATCCGGAGCAGTGTGCCGCGCTTGAGGCGAGTCGTCCGGACGAAGACGCCCGCCTTGTTCGTCAGCCGGGCGTGGCCGATCCGCTTCCAGACGTTCCTGTGGAGCGCCTGCAGCTGGTACCGTCTTCCGCCCGGTCCGTCCGTAGCGGACCTGACCCCAGACGCACGGTTCGGAACCCGTCCCGCCGCATCTCCGCGAACGGCAGCTTGAACCCCTGCAGCGAGGGCTTCGGGCGGTCGTTCGCGTAGACGAGCCCGGTCTGGAAGCGGCTGAGCACGGACTCGTCGCGGTAGAGGTACTGGATCAGCATCGTGACCCGCGCCAGTCGCCACGCGCGCATCGCCGCGAGGCTGAGCAGCGTCGACTGCCTCTTCGGCGATACGCCCAGGAACGTGTCGGGCGGGTTCGTCTGGTAGCCGTACTCGGTCAGCCAGACCGGCTTCCGCCCGAACGCGCGCCTGACGAGGATGAGGAGCTTCGGGAGCGTCGCCATCGTGATCGAGGGGCAGTTGCGGCAGCCGCCGCTGGACGGCGTCTCGGCCGGGGTCGAGGGGTACGGGTGGTGCGCGTAGGCGTCGAGCTTCGCGTGGGCGGCCGCCATGCCGCGGAGCCAGGTGACGGGCGCGACGCCCCCCAGCCCGCCGCGCGGCGCCGTCGCGCCGCCGCCGACCAGGGCGTGCGGCAGCACGGCGTGGATCGCCTCGTACGCCGGGTTGAGCAGGTGCTTGACGTAGATCGACGACTTCGTCGGTTTGAGCCAGAGGGGCTTGTTCGGCTCGTTCCAGATCAGCCAGTACCGAACCCAGGGGTAGCGCGTGGCGGCGGCGCGCGCGAAGGCGCGGAAGTGCCGCGGCCGCGGCGGGGCGAAGTTCGGCGCCCGGCCGCCGTTTGCCCACGACGGCGTGCCGACCAGCGTGAGCACGGGCGTGAGCCCGTGGCGATGGAGGCCGCGCAGAATCCTGTCCGGGAGCCGCCAGTCGTAGGCCGGGTCGCGCGGCGAGGCCGGGTCCGCGGGGCGTCGCCGCGCGACCTCGTTCCAGTGGAGCGTGAAGCGCACGAGCGGCACTCCGAGCCGCTTGAACGTCGCCAGCCGCTGGTCGAGCGTCCCCGGGCCGTACTCCAGCCACGCGTCGTCCTGGATCCCGTACCGCACCGCCTTCGAGGCCTCGACCGGGCTCGCGGCGATCCCGGCCGCAACGGCCAGCAGCATCACGAACAGCCCGATCCACCCCCCGGTCCCCCTCATCGGCGGCTCGAACTCTCGCACGTCGCCACGACGGTCGTCGCACTGACCGTCGGCGCCCTCCGGGTGCACGCCGTCTTGCGTCGGGGATCCGTCGGGAGAATGTGCGGGACGAGCATGCGCGGGTAGCTGCCCCGATCCATGGATTCCTAGACTCGGCCGGAGCGCCCGCGTGATCGTCGACGCTGTCGCTCGCGGGCGTCACTGCCCGACCGTCGGAGCGCAGCGCCGGCCGACTCCCGTCGCCACCGGCGGGGAGTCGGCCGGCTTCGAGTTCGCTCATGGTCTGGTCTGCCGAACGTCGACTGCGGTACGTGCCACGACGGGCCGTCCGGAGAGCAGCTCCGCGATACGCCACGACGGCAGGCGTGGATGTCGCATCGGTCGCTGCGCATCGTCGGCCAGCCGCCGCACGTGATCCTGGTGGATCAGGCGGCTCACTTCAGGCTGATGAGAAATCATCTTGTCCCTCCCTTCTTCTTGTCGGCGTGTTGCGGGCGAGTTGGTGACCGGCGTTCGCTGTCAAGACGTGCGTTCTCCTTCCGAGACGGATCGTGTTCTTCGGACGCCGGGGGACGGCGCCGATGGTCTGGACGGGCGACGTGCCGAAGCTGCGACGCGGTGGCGTAAGACGCCGTCGCGCGTGCTGTTCGACGCGGGCCGGTCCTTCAGGAAGCGGGCTTCAGCGAGCCCTACGCGGCGGTATCAGTTACGCCGCGACGGGAAGCCGGAAGCCACGGTTCGTCATCTGGATCGTGCAGGACATCCGACCTCCTTTTCAATCGGCGGCCGAAAACCGGCCGGGGACGAAGCCGTTCTTTCTACCAGCACCGCGTAGGCGTGTCAAGCGCGCGGGCGCATCGCACGTACTGCGCGCCGGTCAGGCCGCAGCTGCCCGAGGCGACACAGCTCGACACGTGCGCCCTGTGCGTCGAGCGATGCGTCGACCGCCTCGATCATCCGAACCACCTCCACGCCGAGCTGCGCAGATGACCGAGGCACCGCGCCGGTGTGGATCGAACGGCAGAAGTCGGCCATCTCCACCTGAAGGGGCTCGAGCGGGCGCATCGCAGGAGACACGATCTCGCCGGTGCGATAGGAGAGATGGAACTCGCCGAACGACTGCGG